>CAXXLS010000001.1:0-108774 GCA_963677135.2 Geopsychrobacteraceae bacterium
AAGAAATTCGGCGGCAAACCGGTCCCGGGACGTTTAACCGCCACCATGTCAGGGCTGATCACTTCACCTTCGCGAATGACCCTGGCCGCTACGAGACTTTTTCGTGCCACGGCAGCAGTGTTTTTCTCACTGGCCGCCGGGCGTTTGCACCCATCACCCAACGCAGCCTCGACCTTTCGGATACCGGATACCAGTTCCGCCAATTCATGAGGTTCCAGTGAAGCCTGATGATCCGGCCCGGGCAAGCTGCGATCCAGGGTAAAATGCTTTTCTATCACGCAGGCGCCCATGGCCACCGCGGCAAAAGCAATTTCATTTTCCGGCACATGATCCGAATAGCCGACCGGCACCGCAAAAGCCTGCTGCATGGTTAACATAGCCCGCAGGTTAATATCCTCCGGGGCCGCAGGATAGTTACTGACGCAATGCAACAGGACAACCGGTGCGTCGCCCGCCTTTCGAATTGTCTCCAGCGCGGCCTCAACATCCGCCAGGAAGGACATTCCGGTGGAAAGAATAAGAGGTTTCCCCTTCTTTGCCAGGTAAGCCAAAAATGGCAGATTGGTAATTTCACCCGAGGGGATCTTGAACGCCTTAACGCCCAAATCATCCAAAAAATCCGCGGCGGCCTGGTCAAAAGGTGATGAGAGAAACAGAATATTTTCGTGCCGGCAGTAAGTCATCAGCTCGCGGTGCATATCGACGCTGAGTTCCAGAGCTTTAAGCATCGCAAACTGGGATTCTTCTACGTCGGTACTGCGCAGCTGGTAATCTGCCTTGGGAGCCGAAGCCGCAACCAGTCTTTCCGCACTGAATGTCTGAAACTTGACGGCGTCTGCACCAGCCTGTTTCGCCTTATCAACCAGTTTTTTTGCCAGTTCGAGGTCACCATTATGGTTCACTCCCGCTTCAGCGATGATGAAACAGGGAGCTTCCGGACCAAGCGAACGGCCGTCAATTTCAAGTCTGTCCATCAGTCAACCTCGGTTTTGACCTGGATCGGCATACCTGCTTTTTGCTGCACGGAGGAATTGATCAGGACCAGGTCTTCGCGACGCCGGCAAAGAGCGACAATCTCCGCCAGGGAAAAGACCTCCCCTGGTACGTAAAGATCCGCAAAAATCTTTTCCACCAGTTCAAAATCCTCCGGAGTATCGACTGTCAGCCGAAGATCAGGCCAGCAGACGGCCGGATCGTCAACCTTCAGGGTACCCCATTTGAACAACCCGGTCTGGGTAAAATAACCACCCCAGACTTCCGTATCTTTTTCAGCCTTTATCTCGCATGCCTTCTTTATCGCTGTTCGGCTGAGCGCGTAAGAAAAGACTCCCCAGGGAAGCCCCTCTATCCTGGTAAAGTCATGCTGCTGCTGCAGATGATAGTCCACCAGAAGGTCAATATAAACAGGATCAACAAAGGGATTGTCCGCCGTACAACTGATAACCGTGTCAACTCCGAACTCATCAGCCGCACACGCCATCCTGAGCAAAACGTCGTCAGGATCGCCCCGAAAACATTGAACGTCCTCCTGTTCAGCAAACTCTACCAAAGGATCATCCTGCACATTCGGAGAAGTGATAACAATAATTTCTTCCGGTTTTTCAGCAAGCTTAAGGCGATCCAGCATATGTCCAAGCATCGGCCGGCCGTGGATGGTTTTGAGCACTTTTTTAGGCAAGCGGGTCGATTTCAGGCGAGCAGTAATCAAGATTGCTGTTTTCATGGTTGCACATCATCCTCCAAAATCAGATCGAACACAGAGATGGGGTGTTTTGTCACTTTCCCGATCAGACGTTCGGCCTGATCGGGGGGCACCCCCAGCTCCAAAGCCCGAGTAAAGACAATATCACTTTCCTTGATCACTGTGCCATGATCCAGATCGCGAGCGGCGACCACACTTTTTTTCGAATATTTTCGGTATTTCATTTCCTCGGCGGTAAAAGAATGCGGTACAGCGGTGCCTTTGGCCGCTTCGATTTCCCGGACCATCGCTACGAAACGGACGAACTCATCCGGGTTCAGGGCCGCCTGATGGTCGACACCTTTTTTCGCACGATCATGGGTGATATGTTTCTCCAACACATCGACACCCATACCGACAGCTGCCGCCGGTAGCCAGAATGCCCCGTCAAGGTCACCGCCAGTATGGTCCTGATAACCGATCGGCAGCTGGAACAGATCACGCAATGCCATCATGTAATCAAGATGGATCGCGTCGGTCGGGGTCGGAAAGTTCTGATAACCATACATCATCCAGATGTCCGAATCGGAGGTTTCTCGAATCCATTCCACAGCATGCCGAATTTCTTCGATGGTCGAAGCCCCGACACTCAAATCGATCCGTTTTCCGGTCGCTGCGACATGCTTTACCAGATAAGGATTCGACAGATCGGAAGAATGAAGTTTGTAGGCATCCACGCCTAGGGATTCGCAAAAATCGACAATCCTGCGTTGATAAACGCAGGCAATGATATCCATCTTCGGCGCCTTGTTGCGAACCTCCTCGGCCAGAGCCTGCCATTCGGCGGCGGAAAGCTCAATCCTCTGCAGCAGCGGCAAGTCGGGATGGGAAGGAACAACCATATCCTGCGCTTGCCAGATTTGAAATTGAATAGCATCTGCTGCTGCATTTATAGCACCATTTATTATCGTGCGCGCCAAATCGACGTCTCCCTCATGGGAACACGCCATTTCCGCAATGATATAAGTCTTTTTTTTATTCAATCTGACATCTCCTCCCTGATTGTTTAATCAGGCTCATGCAAAACAAAAGCCAAGCCATAACAACTTGTTATGACTTGGCTTTTGTAAAAAAAATAAATGATGTCAATATATTGACCTAACTTTTCCCCACTTCCGGAAGCGGGGTTCTGGTGCTGAAATTCGTCCCTTCCAAAACGACCTGCAACGCCATATTGGTCTTTGGTGTAAACAAGATCGGGGCCGCCAAATTGAGAGTCACGGTTCGATTTGGAGAGACCGTCACGACACTGGCAACGTAGCATTCGTCGTTTTCGCCGATTCCCAGTTTATCACGCTCACGCTGATCAGGCACGACGCGATAATCAAAATAAAAATCCGTCGGGTCTGTCAACACAAAAGCAACCTGAGGATCCTCTACGCTTTGGATCCAGAACAATGGTCCCTGCTTTTCATTTGGCATCACGACAAAATGCCGCAAATCTTCAAAGCCGATCAATCCTTCAGGAAACAACAGAGTCTTGTCGGGATCGTATTCGATTTCACCGAAACGGGACTGGATCTTTTTCATGGTTTTTCCCTCCCCGGTGTCAAAATATTGCTCAACTCGTTCAGATCGGCAATGTCCCACTTTGCTGCCTCCCTATTTTCCTCTTTGATTTTATCGAAGACTTCCAGACGATGAACCTTCATGTCGCGAGGAGCATCAATGCCGATACGGACACCGCCCCCCTTCATTTCGACAATCGTAATCCTGATATCATCACCGATTATGATACCTTCTCCTGCCTTGCGGGTCAGAACTAACATATTGCGCCTCCTGGCTTGTTGTCCGAGCTGCCTCCGCAGCCGTCAAAGGAACGTATCGAAATACGTCCTGTGAAAACTTAAATATAATCGAGAATTGACAGTTCCGAAACTTTCCCGGTCACATTGAGAGCAGCCTGAAAACTTTGCTGTTGCTGCTGCATTTCGGTCACCGTCTCCAGGAAATCGGCATCTTCATAGCGAGAGCGGAATTCCTCCATGTCGATTTTAATCTCTTCCATATGCGACAGGGCCGTCTCCAGTCGACTGCCGACGTTCCCCTTCAGGCTTCTTTGGCTGCGAACCTGGTTGGCCGCCTGCTCCAAAGGATCAATCAGGCCTTCAATGGCCGTTCTGTCATCGGCGCGCAGAGCTTCTTCGAGGCTTGCGGCCAGGGCAAAAATGTCGACGTTGCCGGCATCCGTGGTCCCATCATTATCAAGATCGCCCAGCATCAGCCGGTTGCCGGGGAGATTGACCGAAATAAGCTCGTTCGGAGCGATTTCGAACTCAAGATCGCCATAATCTCCATTGTAGATCACCGGATTGGGGTCGGTTGCCGGGTAATTCGGGTTTCTGCTGAAAGGCTGGGTTTTCTCTTCAAACCCGGCGAACAGGTAGCGACCGTCAACCTGGGCATTGGCATCGTCCAGCAGACTTTTCTGCAGCTGACCGACCTCGTCGGCAAAGGTCAGACGGTCACTTGAACTATAACTATCATTGGCGGCCGCGATGGAAATTTCTTTCAGCCGCACCAGAGTATTTTCGATACTGTCGAAATAACCGTCCATGTTGTCAACCCGATCCAATCCAGTCTCGATGGTCTCGATATAGCGGTCGGAGGTCTGAATCTGGGTGCGAGCGCTCAGGACCGGGCTGATGGCGGTGGGATCGTCGGAAGGACGGTTGATGCGTTTGCCGGTTGCGGCCTGAAGCTGCAGACTCTGAAGCTTGTCGCTTGTCCGGTCCAGAAAGGACTGCAGGCTGCGGTATGTCGTGGTCTGGGTTGCTCTCATAATCTCACCTAGCTCTTCAGGGTCATGACGGTTGCCATCATTTCGTCAACCGTGGACAGAAACTTTGCCGACGCCTCGAAGCTGCGCTGGTACTGCAGCAGGTTGATCATCTCGTCTTCCAGGGAGACGCCATCGATGCCGTCCCGCAGATTCTGCAGCTGGATCAGGCTATCTTCATACCCTTGCTGGGCCTGGCGATTACGGGCAGCCTCGACCCCTACAGTCGATACGATTTTACCGTAATAAGACACGAAGGTATCATTGCCACCAAGACCGGCATAGGTCTGCTGTTCCAGGTCAAGAACGGCCAGAGCATTGGTATTGTCTCCTGACGCTCCGGTTGTCCCGGCCGCGATCTCAGCAGTTGACGTGATATTCATCATCATCGAAGAGGCTGCATCAGTAACCGCTGTGGGCTGAACGAAAAATTCAACTCCGGGATTCCCGTTCAGATCTGTCCCGGCCTGATGCTGGGCATTAACTTCCGAGGCAAAGGTATATGCCAACTGATCCAGACGGCCGACCAGGTCGGGGATGGTGACATCGCGCACCTCGTACAGGCCGCGGAATTCGCCCCCCAACGCGGTGCGATCGAGATCGACAGTCGCGGTACCGTAATCGAGCTGGAGGTTGACATCGGTATCGTTGTAAGTGCCGATGATATGGGTCGCCTTGTCCCCTTCGACCAGGGGCATACCGTTGGCCAGCTGAACGGAAACCGTTCCGTTGGAGGTCTCGAAGCTGGTCGCCCCGATCGATTCGGCCAGGTTCTTGAGCAGCAGATCGCGCCGGTCGCGGTCAGAATTGGCATCCTGCCCGGCAACCTCGAGGGCGGAAATCCGGTTGTTGAGCTGGGCGATTTCGTCCAGGTTGAGATTGACGCCATCGATCTTGGAGACGATGGTCGAGTTGACATTTTTGACCACGCCCTGGGTCTCGTTGTAGATATTCACGAAAGCGTTGCTGATCAGTTCGCCGCGCTGCAGGACCATCTGCCGCTCGACTTCGCCACCGGGGTTGGTGGACAGTTCGCGCCAGGCGTCAAAAAACTGGTCGAATTCGTCCGACAGGCTGCCGTCACTGATATTGAGCACCCGCTCCAGCTCGGCCAGGGGATTGGCCATACTGCTTTCAAGGCCGACGTCTGCGGACTTGTCCTTGATCTGCCCATCCAGAAAAACATCGTGAGACCGTTCGATGGAACCGACCGTCACCCCGGTTCCGATAAAGAAGTCGCCGAAATTCAGGGCCGGGTAAGGGGTCAGGTTGGGAGTCTGCCGCGAATATCCTTCGGTATTGACGTTGGCGATATTCAGACCAGTGATCTCGATCGCCTTCTGGTTGGTCTGCAGGGATGAGCTTCCCGAATTGAGGGCTGCATTTAATCCGCCGGCCATTCTCTAAACCTTTCCTGACAGCAGCCGTCCGCCCTGGCTCAGGGTCTGGGAATAACCATGACCACCGTAAACCTGCGGCATGGCTGCGTTGCCGAAAAATCCCATCAGATCCCGGACCCAGTTCAGCCCGGTCCAGAGCAGAAAAGCATTGCGCCGGTTCTCATGATCAATCTGCCGCAGCAGATCTTCCAGGCCGGCCACGTCCTCTTTCCTCAGTTCCAGCCCGGACAGCAGCGCGGCTTTCCTGGCAACGACATCCTGCAGCCCCGGCATATCCAGAGCCTTGGCGCATTCACGTTCCTGCTGAAGCAGATCCAGCAGCGTTTCAAGCTGGCTTCTGATCTGATCGCGGTTCATGGTCATCAGCCTTCATTCACCAGGAAAGGAAGCAGGCTGGATGCCACCTTCTCCAGGTCAGGCTGGTATGTCCCGTTGTCGATCTGGGCTTTGAGAGCCTGAATCTTTTCGGCCCGGGCGGTTTCCTGAGCACGCCCCGCTTCCTGCCCCTTGGTCGCATTCTGCAGAGCGCTGGAAAAATCGACGCTGTCAGACTTGCTCGTGGCGGAACCCTTTGCTGAACCAGCCTTGCCTGTCCGACTGATGTTGCCGAGAGGACCAAAACCTCCGTTGCCGTTAATTTTATCAACCATGACGGACTCCTGTTCTATTCTTTCGATTCTTCGAACTGGGCGGCAAATGCGTCCAGCTTATCCATAATTGCTTCATAGGTCTGTCGGGAGATGTCCGGAAGGGCCCCGCCAAACGCCTCCTGCGCTTCCAGGAAGCCCTGGTCGATGGCATCCTTCATCTCCTGCAGACGCTCCGGGTCGTTGCCGAAAGCGTTGACGGCAAAATCGACAATCCGGTCCGAGGTCTGTTCGACACCGAAATAACCATCCTCGGAGATCAGCTCCTGGGCCTCTTCGGGCGTCATGGTGGCAAAATCGATATCCACCTCGTCCGTACTGACCTGCAGGGCGACACCCTGATCCTGAAGGGTTTCAATCACCAGGCTGCGCAGCAGCTCATAGGCCGAGGCCACCTTGAGCCCGGGCCCGTAGGTCTCGCCGGTTTCCTCGACGTTTCCCAGGGAGACACGATCCGTCACCTGCGCACCGGTCTCAGCTGCTGTTTTGCGCGGCTGCGACTGGTCCTGCTGCTGGGTCTGGAGCGTGCCTTTCTGATAATTGGTATCGATGCGATCTGCCATTGTCACCTCCGGGTTAAATCCCTTTGGGATTATATCGACAGTTGCGCAGGGTTTCTTTAGATAATTTACGAAAAAATCTGACGTTATGGGACGTTAAGAAAAAGCAGGTGCCGGGAGCGTGCAGAGATGGGGAAAGGTCCTCTTTTCAATCCGTCATGAGTTGCTGCATCATCAGTTCCGCCAGGCCGATCCCCCCTTGCCGGGCCGCGAGGCGGGCGGCTTCCATATCCTGCAGCTGGTTATAGGTCTCCGTAGCATTGTCGGATTCAATCAACCCTTCCTGGGGAATGGTCTTGCGCATTTCCTTGAACATCTGCTGAATGAAGATGGCTTCGAACTCCTGGGCTTTTTCCCGCAGCTTGACCGGGTCCCTGTCTCTGGCCGTGGCCTTGACCTGGCTGGACACCTGGCTGAGGATGTCCGACGTATCGATTTTTGGATCCATAGACGCACCTGTCGGTGGGATTTCGCATTTCAGATCCGAAATCCCACAGTTTTTTGAAATCTCTCGCCCTGTCCGAAGGGCTAGAGAACCACCAGATCGGCATAAAGGGCGCCGGCCGCCTTGATCGCCTGGAAGATCGCGATCAGGTCACGCGGCGAAGCCCCGATGGCATTAAGAGCGGAAGCCACGTCACCGATGCTGACCCCCTGCTCCATGACCACCAGGTTCCCCTCTTCTTCAACCACTCCCACCTGGGTCGCAGGAGAAGCAACCGTCTCCCCACCGGAAAAAGCATTGGGCTGCGAAACGTTGGTCTCCTCGCTGATCACCAGATTCAGGTTGCCGTGGGAGACCGCCACGGTTGAAATGCGCACCTGCTCGCCCATGACAATAGTACCGGTTTTTTCATTGACCACGATGCGCGCGATGGTATCGGGCGTGACCTCGATACTTTCCAGCTCGGCAATGAAATCAACCACCCTGCTGGCATACGTTGGGGGCAACTGCACCTGCAGCTGGCCGGCATCGAGAGATTTGGCATAGGGACCGCCAAAATACCTGTTGATCTCCCTGCTCATGCGCGACACCGTGGTGAAGTCGGAGTTTTTCAGGCGATATTTCAGATTCTCCCCTTCGGCCAGGTCGAAATCGACTTCGCGTTCGACATAGGCACCGCCGGGTATCCGCCCGGCCGTCGGATGATTTTTCTGGACCTTGGCCGCCTTGCCGCCAAAGGCCAGGGAGCCGACCACCAGAGAGCCCTGGGCGACCGCGTAGACATTCCCGTCGGCAGCCTTCAGGGGGGTCATCAGCAGGGTTCCACCCGCCAGGTTCTCAGCATCGCCAACCGACGAGACGGAAACGTCGATCTGGCTTCCCGCCCGGGCAAATGCCGGCAATTCCGCCGTGACGATGACGGCGGCAACGTTTTCCACCTCGACCTCCGTCGGGTCGACGGTCACGCCCAGCCGTTCCATCATATTGACCAGGGACTGCACGGTGAACTGGGTATCGCTGCTGTCCCCGGTGCCGTTCAGGCCAACCACCAGGCCATAGCCGACCAGCTGGTTGCCACGCACGCCCTCCAGCTGGGCCAGTTCCTTGATGCGCGACGCATTGGCGGATCCGAGCAGCAGCCCCCCCCAGACCAGCAGCAGAGCAACCATGATTTTGTGTCTAGCGATTCGTTTCATCCCGAGCTCCCACATCATAGACAGAGCTTTGTGCTTTTCTTTATTCAGGCGAATGTTCTGAGACTGATCAAAAAGGTTCGGATGCAAGGCGCTCGAAACGCCGCAGACGGACGCTTTTCATCAGTCATCCCTCTAAAATGGCCAGACCTGGTCGAGACCGCGCACC
Organism: Geopsychrobacteraceae bacterium; assembly: GCA_963677135.2. Taxonomy (GTDB): domain Bacteria; phylum Desulfobacterota; class Desulfuromonadia; order Desulfuromonadales; family Geopsychrobacteraceae; genus Seleniibacterium. Next base: position 8,935 of record CAXXLS010000001.1, read on the forward strand.
AACCACCCCTGCTGCTGCTTGTCACTGATGACCCCCTTGCCGACATAGGCGATACGGGCGTTCAGAATACTGGCCGAATCGACCAGGTTGCCGGGCGTGATGTCACTGGAACGGACAATTCCGCTCAGTTTGACGATCTGCATTTCATTATTGACGGTGACCGTCTTGTTGCCAGAGATCCTCAGGTTGCCGTTGGGCAGAACCTCGACGATCTGGGTGGTGAGAGTCGCCACCAGGTTCTCCTTGCGGGCGGTTTTCCCGGACCCGCTGAAACCGTTTTCCGTCGTGGCGTCCACCAACGCGGACGGATCCAGGTCGGTCGCCCTGCCGATACTGCGTTCCAGCCCGAACAGCGCCGACACCCCGGCCGACATGGAGCTGGACCGGTCCGTCGAGGTGGTTGCCTCCTTGCTGGCGCTGGCGCTTTCGGAAATCACCACGGTGACGATATCGCCGACGGTGCGCCCCTTGTTGTCGCCGAACATGCCGCCGCGGGCCTCGGTCCAGAGGGATCCCGTGGTTCTCGGCGCGATCGGTTCATACATCACCGGCTCAACGGGTTCGACCTCGGTCAGGTCAACGTTTGCCGCCGGACCGATACAACCGCTCAGCACCGCGGACAGGGCGACCAATAGCAGAACAGATCTCTTCATCTCAGAACTCCACTTTCACCATGCCGGGTGCCACCACCAGGCAAAGAACCTCTTTGTGCGAGCTGCTGTTGACAACCCGGATCGTCTCCCCGGGACGGCCGTCTTCCCTGGCTTCCCCCGCAGCCGTCAGCTGCAGGCCAGAGCCGCTGGCGTTGATCGTCACCTTTTCGCCGCGCTTGATCACCGGCGGGTACTCCACCTGGTGCTGCTCCAGCGGTTCACCCAGCCGAACCGAGCGTTTCAGGACCTTGCCGGCAACCTGGCCGCCGGCGAAGATCGGCTCGCCGAGCCTGGAAATATCCTGATAGCGCAGCTCCACGTCCTCCGCGCTGAGCAGCGTTCCGCGCCGCAGCGAACTTCTGGCCACCAGAATTTCCGCCATGGCCTCGAGATCGACGCGCACGGACTGATTTTTGACGATCTCCCCGTCGACCCTGGTCAGCAGGGTCATCCGCCGGCTGCCGATAACCATGGGGTTGGCGGGAATCACCTGGTGCTCGATACGCCCCTGGGGTACCTTGAAGGGCTCCGGCAGATCGATCTTGCTGAACCTCAGTTCCACCTGGGGCAGCTGCCCTGATTCGGCGGCAAGATAATCGTTGAGAACCTGCTCCATCTCCTGCCGGTCGATGACAACCTCGGCTGACTGGCCTGGCTTTTGAAGACCGGCAACCGCACACAGCGGAATGGTGATCATCAGCATCAGAATGAGCAGAGTTTTCATGATTCTCTATCCTTTGAAAAATTAACGAACCAGGTCGCTGGTCATCTGAAGCATCTCGTCGGCGGTCCGAATGGCCTTGGAGTTGACTTCATAGGCCCGCTGACCGGCGATCATGTTGACCATCTCTTCCATGATGTTGACGTTGGAGCCTTCCAGGAACCCCTGGGAGAGGCTTCCGAATCCTTCCTCACCCGGCACCCCGGCAATCGGGTCACCGGTGGTGGCGGTCTGGGCGTAGAGATTGCGTCCCAGGCTGTTCAGACCGGACGGATTGCCGAAACGCACCAGTTCGATGACGCCCACCTCGGTCGGCTCGCTTTCGCCGTCAAGCAGGACTTCGACCGTGCCGCTTTCGGAAATGGAAATGGCGGTGGTATTTTCCGGAATCACGATCTGCGGTACCAGCGGGTAACCGTCCGACGACACCAGCTGCCCGGTGTTGTCCTTTTTGAACGCGCCGGAACGGGTATAGGCTTCGCTGCCGTCAGGCATGGTCACCTGGAAGAACCCCGGGCCTTCGATGGCCAGATCGAGTTCGTTTTCGGTCTGCTGGAAATCGCCGGTGGTAAAAATCTTCTGCACTGCCGCAACCCGCGAGCCCAGGCCGATCTGAACTCCGGTCGGCGACTGCCCCCCTTCACCGCCGGCCCCGGCGACCTGGTTGGTCTGGTAGAGGATATCCTGAAAATCGGCCCGGCTTTTTTTGAACCCGGTGCTGTTCACGTTGGCCAGGTTGTTGGCGATGACGTCCATATTGACCTGTTGAGACTGCATCCCGGATGATGCGGTCCAGAGTGCTCTGATCATATATCTTCTCCTTTGGCGCGTTTGCGCCATCAACTTTTACTGGATCTGTCCGATGTCCGCGGCCTTGGAATCCATGTCGCTGTAAATTTTCAGCGCCTTCTGGGTCGCCTCGTAGGCACGCAGGTTGGCGGTCATGCTGGCCATGGTTTTCATCATGTCGACATTGGCCCCCTCGAGATTTTTCTGAATAATCTGGCCATCGGTCGTCGGGACCGGTTCACTGTCATCAGGGGCGACAAACAGTTCCCCGCGGGTCCGCTGCAGGACGGCGTTGTCCTCGAAAGCCATCACCGCGATGCGGGCCACCTGGGCACCGTCGGCCCAGATCTCGCCATCCGCGTTGATCTGAACATCGGAGTGGGGCAGAAAGATGTCGTTCCCCGCAATATCGAGGACGGGAAACCCGTTGGTATCGATCAGGCGGCTCTCGCCGTCGAGTTGAAAGTTCCCCTTGCGGGTGTAACCGGTCATCCCGTCCGGCATCTGAATCTGGAAAAATCCATCGCCGTTGATAGCCAGGTCGAGGGGATCGCCGCTGTATTCGAGAGGCCCCTGGCTGAAATCGATTTCGGCACCGGTGATGCGGGTATAGTTGGTGGCCTGGGTGGCCATTCCGGAATTCACCTCGCCAAGCTTGGCCGCAAAGGTCGACATCCCCTTCTTGAACCCGGGGGTCTTGACGGCCGCCAGCTTCTCACTGATCCGGTTCATGTTTTCCATGCGCCCGACGGCTCCCGAGATTGCGCTGTATTTTCCACTCGACATAACTTCTTACTCCACCTGCTTCCCTTGTCGGACTTTTGACAGTGAATCTTTAATTTATCCGGTCAAGGGTGTTCTCTGCCTGATTCACGAAAGGTTCTGTCCCTGCGGCCTGAGCTGTGCCAGGGCCAGCAGCTGCTCCACCTCGGCCGGGGACATCTGCAACGCGGCGGCGATCCCTGTGGCGTCAAGCCCCTGCTGTGCCAGGGAGGCGACATAGCGATATTTATCCCCCTGGGACATGCCCCGCAGTGAGACCGTGGTGGCCTCCACCCGCCGTTCCGCCTGGCCGAGGCTGGCCGAAAAGCTGGCCGGCTGTGGCTCCGAAAGCGGCTGCTCCGCCAGGTGCTGCTCGAGGTGTTGTACCCGCTTTTGCAGCCTCCTGACCGTCCTGAGCAGTCTCAGGCACAAAAGCAATGCCAGCAGCCCCACGGATCCAGAAGTCAGCAGCAGCACCGAACCGCCTGTCATCATCAGCCTGCCTGGAGCGCGTTGATGCTGCGCTTCATCTTGGTTTTCAGCTTGCTGAGGGCCTGGCTGTGCAGCTGAGAGATGCGCCCTTCCGACAGTTCCAGAACTTCGGCGATCTCTTTCTGCGACAGTTCTTCGTAGTAAAGCAGGGCAATGACCAGACGCTCTTTTTCGGACAACTGCTCCAGATAGCCGGCCAGTTCACGGGTCAGCTCATTCGCCTCCAGCTTGTCCTGGACACTCTCCTCGTGGGGATTCTGGAGCGTGTCGATGAAGGATCTGCTGTTCTCATCCTCGTCATCCAGGTTCTCATTGAGGCTGACATAACCGAGCTGACTGACCTGAAACTGCAGTTCGTGGTAATCATCGAGGGTCATTTCCAGGGCCATGGCCATCTCCTCGTCATCAGGGGCGCGCCCCAGCTTTTTGCCGAGTTCTTCCGTCACCCGGTTCAGGCGCGACTGTTTTTCCCGCAGGGACCGCGAGAACCAGTCCATGCGCCGGACCTCATCGAACACCGCCCCGCGGATCCGCCGCTCGGCGAAGGTTTTGAACAGTACCCCGCGCCTCGGATCGAAACGATTGGCCGCATCCATCAGCCCCATCAGCGCGGCACTGCGGATATCGTCGCGGCTGACAAAGGCCGGCACCTGGGTCATCATCCGGTCGACCAGAAAATCGACCAGGGACAGGTGGGTCTCGATCATCTTTTCGCGTTCCTGGGGCCCGGGCGGGCCGTATCCGTTTACCACGTTCATCAGCTGGCCTCCGAACCGACTCCGAGAAACTGTTTCCAGAAAAACTGCAGGGTCCCCTGGGCCTGGTTGTTGATCGGGGTGTCGAGCAGGGTCTCGGCCAGGTCAACGAATGACTTTGACACCTTGTGGTCGGGGTAGAGATCGACCATCACCTGCTGCTGGCGCACCGACTCGTGCATCTTCTTGTCATAGGGAACACAGCCGAGATAATCGATGAAAATATCGAGATAACGCCCGGACACCATGGTCAGCTTTTCAAAGACATCGAGCCCTTCGTCGGCGTTGCGTACTGAATTGACCGTCAGCAGGAAGCGCTTCTGGTGATACTGGGTCGACAGCAGCTTCATCAGGGCATAGGCATCGGTGATGGCCGTCGGTTCCGGGGTGGTCACCACCAGGATATCCTGGGCGGCGACGTTGAAATAGGTCACGTTGTCCGAGATCCCGGCCTCGGTGTCGATGAGGACCACGTCGAACTGCTCGTCCAGGGCGTCAAGGGACTCGATCAGGCGCATCTTGAGCTGCGCGTCGAGGCGGGTAAATTGCTGAACCCCGGAACCCGCCGGCAGAATTTTAAGCCCGTGAGGCCCCTCCACCATGATCTCTTCGAGAGTCCGCTCACCGTTGAAAAAATGGTTCAGGTTGTAAGGGGGCGCCAGCCCGAGCACCACGTCGATATTCGCCAGTCCCAGGTCAGCATCGATGACCAGGACCTTTTTCCCCTGCCGGGCCAGGCTCACGGCCACGTTGGAGACCACCGCGGTTTTTCCGACCCCCCCTTTGCCGCTGGTGATCGACAGGACCCTGGTGGTCGGCATCTGAAGATTCCGGGCGGTATGATCCATCTGGTCGCGCATGGTGCGCAGGGTTCCGGCCTGATCCATGGCTCCGCTCATCATACTGCTATCCTCCGTGCTTCTTCTGTTGTCCCCATGACCAGCTCAGCGACATTCTGCGGTTCCGCCAGGAGCAGATCCTCGGGCACCTTCTGGCCGTTGGTCAAATAAGCGAGCGGCAGATTGTTGCGGGTCGGCACATTGATCAGCGCTCCACAGCGATCGGTTTCATCCAGCTTGGTAAAAACAAGGCGCGACAGGGGCAGCTTGCTGAAGGCATCAAAGGTGCGCTGCAGCAGGCGTTCTTCGGTGGTTGCCGGAAGCACCAGGCAGTTTTCCACCTCGGCCCCGTCACCGAGAAATTCGTTCAACTCGTCAATCCGCAGGTTGTCCTGGGGGCTGCGTCCGGCGGTATCGATCAGGATAAGATCCTTGTCGCGGTGGCGGCGGAAAGCCTCCTGCAGCTGCTCGGGGGAGAGCACAACCTCGACCGGCAGCCCCATGATATCACCGTAAACTTTCAACTGCTCGACGGCGGCGATCCGGTAGGTATCGATGGTCACCAGGGCCACCCGGGCGTTGCTGCGGGTAATGGCCTCGGCGGCCAGCTTGGCGATGGTCGTGGTCTTGCCGACGCCGGTGGCGCCGACAAGAGACACCCGCTTCTGCGGCTGACCGGGCTCCCACAGGGGTCCGCTGGTCTGGACCAGGCCGGCGACGGTCTTGGCCAGGAACTGGCGGCAGGCGTCGACATTACGACGCTGGCTGGTGCTCATCTGGGGTTCGGCAAAGCGGGCGATGGTGGCCGCGGCCTCATGATCGATGCCGCGATCCTCCAGCATGGCGACCAGATCATCATGATGCTGCTCGGCAGCCGTTCTGAACCTGGCCACCGGAGCCGGCTTGGCTTTTGGCATCACCGGTTCGCTGACCACCGGGGCCACCGGTTCGACCGCGGGGGCCTCCGGGGACTGGACTGGCGCCGCACTGGTCCTGGCCAGCTGCGCCATCAAGGCCTTGAGCTCATTGATCTCTTCCTGGAGACGGCTGACATTCTGGGACTCCAGCTGGGCCCGCAACTGCCGGACCTCTTCCGCCAGAGGATTGTCGGCCACCTCGACCTTGCGGGTCCGGTCAACCGCCTGGCGGGAAATCGACACCACTTCATCCTCGAGGGTTTCAACCCGTTGGCTGCGCATGGTGGGCAGCGTCTCGAAACCGCTCCGTGCCTTGTCACGGCCGGAGTCCTTACCGGGAACCGCCTGGCGCAGACTGCTTTTCATAGCCGGAGATTCGATTGCAGCGGTGACCTCGATCCATTGCCTGCCGAGGACTCCCAGTCCTTTGCGACCGACGGTCCTGGTCGACAGAATCAGGGCGTCCGATCCGAGAGTTTCCTTCACCAGCTTGAGAGCTGCCGCCATATTTTCCGCTTCGAATTTTTTAACCAACATTGACAGTCACCGTTCCTATCGACCGCACCTTGAGGTGAGGAGCGATCTCGTTGTGAGAGATAATTGCCAGCCCGGGCAGGTACCGTTCAGTCAACCTTTTGACATGGAGTCGGATTGTTGGCGTACAGAGCAGCACCGGGGTCGCCCCCGCGACTTTCTGTACCGCCTTGTTGAGACTGTTGATCAGGGCCTGGGCAAAGCCGGGGTCAAGGGCCAGGTAAGTCCCCTGATCCGTGCTGTGCAGCGCGTCCTGGATCTTGGTTTCAACATTCCGGTCAAAGGTCATGACTTCGAGCACCTTTCCATCGACACTGTAGTTACTGCTGATCGAACGGGCCATGACCGCCCGTACATGTTCGGTCAGTTGATCTGGATCATGCACAACTGGTGCCCAATCTGCCAAAGTTTCCAAAATAGTTCTCAGATCGCGGACCGAAACCCCTTCGCGCAGCAGATTCTGCAGAACGCGCATGACCACCCCGAGACTGAGCATATTGGGAACCAGCTCCTCGACCAGCTTGGGATAGTCCTTGGCCAGGTTGTCGAGAAGGTTCTGGGTCTCCTGACGGCCGAGCAGTTCGTGGCCGTGCTTCTTGATCAGCTCGCTCAGATGGGTCGCCACGACCGTGGTATTGTCGACCACCGTATAGCCCGAGATCTGGGCCCTTTCCTTCTTGTCTTCCGAAATCCAGACGGCCGGCAGGTTGAAGGCCGGCTCGACGGTGTCGATCCCCTTGATAGTTTCCGTCGCCGTTCCCGGGTTCATGGCCAGATAATGTCCGGGCAGCAGTTCCCCGCCGCCGATCCGGACCCCTTTGAGCAGGATGGCGTACTCGTTGGGCTTGAGCTGCAGATTGTCCTTGATGTGCACCGGCGGAACGATAAAGCCGAAATCGAGGGCAAACTGTTTGCGAATCGACTTGATCCGCGGCAGCAGCTCGCCGTTCTGGGCCGTATCGACCAGGGGAATCAGCCCGTAGCCGACTTCCATCTCGAGCAGGTCGACGGACAGCATCTTCTCGTAGTTCTCTTCTTCGATCTGCTTGGGCGCAGGCGCCTCGTCGATAGCCGGCAGCCTGTTTTCCTCCTCGCGGGCCTTCTGCACCCGCCAGGCAATCCAGCCCAGCAGGACGGACAGAATAAAGAAGGGCAACTGCGGCAGCCCCGGAATCAGGGCGAAGGCGAGAAGGATCCCCGAGACCACCCAGAGCGCGCGCGGATGGACGGTAAATTGCCGCTTCATCTCGGTTCCGAAGTCGTCGTCGCTGGCCGTCCTGGTGACCATGATGCCGGCACCGGTGGAGATGATCAGCGCCGGAATCTGCCCTACCAGGCCGTCGCCGACGGTCAGAATCGTGTAATTGGCGGCGGCTTCCGCCATGGGCATCCCCTTCTGCATGACCCCGATGACGAAACCGGCGCCGATATTGATCAGGGTAATGATGATCCCGGCAATGGCGTCCCCTTTGACGAACTTGCTGGCACCGTCCATGGCCCCGTAGAAATCGGATTCGGCGGCGATCTCCTTGCGCCGGGTCCGCGCTTCGTCATCGTTGATCAGGCCGGCGTTGAGATCGGCGTCGATGGCCATCTGCTTGCCGGGCATGGCGTCCAGGGTAAAACGTGCGGCCACCTCGGCCACCCGGCCGGCACCCTTGGTGATAACCATGAAGTTGATGATCACCAGAATGATGAAGATGACGATACCGACCACGTAGTTCCCCCCGACCACGAACTGCCCGAAGGCCTGAATGACGCTCCCCGCCGCCGAAGGGCCTTCGTCGCCGTGCAGCAGGATCAGACGGGTCGAAGCCACGTTCAGAGACAGCCGGAACAGGGTGGTAATCAGCAGGATGCTGGGGAAGATGGCGAAATCGAGGGCCCGGGAGGTATAGAGGGCGATAATCAGAATCAGCAGCCCGATGGTGATGTTCAAAGACAGAAAGATATCGAGCAGCATCGGCGGCAGAGGCAGGATCATCAGCATCAGAATCAGGACCAGCCCGAAAGCAACCAGGATATCACTGCGCACCAGCAGTTCCCGCCAGCGGTTATTGATCATGCCATCCAATGCAGCCATAGTTCGTTCCCTCTATCAGAAAATTTGACACGCCTGTCAAAGTTTTGGCTCAGCTCTAAATTCCGGTTAATTTTGTTTTTGTTATTTGATTTCAACAACTTATTTCTTTTTCAGACCGTAGACATAGGCCAATATTTCGGCCACGGCGGTAAACATGTCCTCGGGAATTTCCTCCCCTACCTCCTGCTTGTACAAAGCTCGTGCCACCGGCTTGTTTTCAACCATGGGAACATGATGTTCCCGGGCGATTTCCCGGATTCGGAAGGCCAGATGATCGGCCCCTTTGGCGACGATCTGCGGGGCGTTCATTTCGTCCCGGCGGTAGGCCAGGGCGATGGAAAGGTGGGTCGGGTTGGTGATGATGACGTCGGCCTTGGGGACTTCGGCCATCATCCGGCGGCGCGCCATCTGCACCTGCATGGAGCGGATCCGCGACTTGATCTGCGGGTTCCCCTCGGTATCCTTGTGCTCCTCCTTGACCTCCTGTTTGGTCATCTTCATTTTTTCTTCCATCTCGTACCTGGTGAAACTGTAATCGATGACCGCCAGCACGATGATGATCCCGCAGCTCTTGGCCAGGACCAGGAAAGCGACATGAGCCAGGAAGATCAGGCTTTGCCTGGTTTCCAGCAATGACAGGGTGAGGGCCTGGTCAAACTCCCCGGCCACGGTTTTGTAGGCGACGAAACCGATCAGGGAGACCTTGGCCAACGATTTGACCAGCTCGACGGCGGACCGCTTCGACACGAATTTCGACATCCCGGTGATGGGGTTGAACTTGTTGAGGTCCGGCTGAAAAACCTTGGTGCTGAAGAGCGGCCCCACCTGAAGAAATGAGGCGAAAAAACCGACCACCAGGGTCAGCAGGAAAACCGGCCAGAGCAGCTTGGCCATAAGCAGCCCCAAAGTCCAGGCCAGGTTCATCACCGACAGGGAGGTGACCTCGAAATCGCTCAGCAGACGCAGAAAGCGCCCATAGATATGTTCCAGCTCAAGCCAGAAACTCTTGGCGTAGAACACCCAGAGGAGCAGCGACATGGTCAGCAGGGCCGCGGTTCCGACTTCTCTGCTCTGGGCGACCTGCCCTTTTTCCCGGAAATCCTGGCGCCGCTTGCTGGTTGCCTGTTCTGTGCGTTCCTGACCCGACTCTTCGGCCATATCCACGTCCTATGGGCTTTGTCACGCGTCACTCGTTAGGGGTCATTGGTTTTATACGAATGACCTGAGACGAGGAGCTCATGACAATATTTTGGCAGTTTTTTAAAACAGACTGAAGAGTCGCAAGAACCGTTCCGAAAGTGAGGAAAATTCGTTCTGAAGCAGAGTCGCCATGATTCCCAGGGTCAGTCCCATGACGATAAAAGACAGGCCGATATTGATGGGGAAAGAGAGCATGAAGACATTGAGCTGGGGGAAAACCCGGGACATGACCCCGAGGATCAGGGTTGACAGGATCAACAGCACCAGGATCGGGGCCACCAGCCTGACGCTGAGAATGAGGGAATGATTGGCCACCTCCACCATCATCGGAATGGCGCCCCCCCTCAGATCGAGGCTGCCCGGCGGCAGCATCTCGAAGGATGCCATGAGCGCTTCCAGGAACAGATGATGAACATCCAGGGCCAGAAACAGCATGATGGCGAAAATACTCTGAAAGCGCGCGATCAGGGCAACCTGCTGCTGGTTGACAGGATCGAAAACATTGGCCGCGGCGAACCCCATCTGGTAGCCGATGACGGATCCGGCGAACTCGGCGGCCATAAAGACCAGCTGGGCCAGGAACCCGACCAGCAGGCCCAGCACGATATCCCCGCCGATCACCAGGGCCAGGGCCCAGGGCGCCAGGGAGCCTGCGGGAAGATAATCTCTGACCAGGGGGTAGGTCATCAGGGCAAACAGGAAGGCGATCCCGAAGCGCAGCTGCGGCGGGACCTGGTTGCCGCTGAAGATAGGAATCCCCGCGAACACGGCGGCGACCCGAGCCAGGCAGATGAGGAACCCCTGGATCAGGGGAAGGGAAAACTGGGGCAGTTCCATGACCGGCCCTGGAGCTAGCGCCCGACCATGGGCAGCTGATCGAAAATGAGCATCACAAAGGCGGACACTTTCTGCAGGATCCACGGCGCGAAGATCAGCAGGGCGACAAAGACCCCGACGATCTTGGGGATAAAGGTCATGGTCTGCTCGTTGATCTGGGTCGCGGCCTGAAAAATACTGATCACCAGCCCGATCACCAGGGCCGTAATCAGCATGGGGGCCGCACACATGAGGGTGGTTTCTATGGCCTGACGGGCGATTCCGATGACAAATTCCGGGGTCATTTCTGCCCACTCCTTTGCGGTAAAGGGGACCGGGACATCAGCCGAAACTCTGAATCAGCGAGCCCACCACCAGCGACCAGCCGTCGACCAACACGAAGAGTAGAATCTTGAACGGCAACGAGACGATGATCGGCGGCAGCATCATCATCCCCATGGCCATGAGGATGGAGGCGACGATCATATCGATCATCAGAAACGGCACGAACAGCAGAAACCCCATCTGGAAGGCCCGCTTCAGTTCGGACAGCATGAAGGCCGGAATCAGGGTCAGCAGGGAGATGTCGTCCTGGTTCTCCGGCTGGGGAGATTTGGAGATATCGACCAGAAACTGCAGATCCTTCTCGCTGACCTGCGAGAACATGAACGCCCGCATCGGCTTGACCGCTTCGTCCAGAGCCTGATCCTGATTGATCTGGTTGTCCAGATAGGGCTGCAGGGCATTGTCGTTGATCTGGTTGAAAACCGGGGCCATGACGAAGAAAGTGAGAAACAGGGCCAGCCCGATCACGATCTGGTTGGACGGAGCCTGCTGAGTGCCCATGGCCTGCCGCACAAAGGACAGGACGATGACAATCCGGGTGAAACCGGTGGTCATCAGCAAAATGGCCGGGGCGACCGAAATAATGGTGAGGACGATGAGAATCTGCAGGGCCGTCGACACCTCGCCCGGATCGGTCGCTTCGCCGATCCCCAGGGTGATGGTGGGGAGACCCTGGCCGAAGGCAGCAACCGGCAACAGCGCCAGCAGCATCAGGACCAGAACCTTGGCTTTCATGACTGCTCCTCGCCCAGGTGGCGAAGCTGATCACTGAAGCGATGATCAGGCTGCAGCTTGGTCAGGCATTCGATCCGGTCGTGGCTGAGTCCCAGCAACAGCTCTTCATCGCGGACCCGGACCACGCACAGGAACTTGCGCCCGCCGAGGGGGCGGGTCTCCAGGACCTTGATCAGGCCGTCTTTGCGCTGGGGCAGCACGGGAAAGCCCTTTTTGGTCGCGGCGTAGAGCAACAGCAGGATGCCGACGACAACCGCCAGGGCCGCAACCATTTTCAGGGACGAGCCGAGCAGACTCGGCCCGGCGACTTCCTCGGCAGCCCAGACCGGTTCGGCCAGCACCAGCATCAGCAGAAAGATCCGTTTCATCATCAGCCCAGCTTCTCGATCCGCTCCGAGGGGCTGACGACATCGGTCAGGCGCAACCCGAACTTGTCGTTGACGACCACGGCCTCGCCGCGGGCGATCAGCCGCGAGTTGACATACAGGTCCAGAGGCTCGCCGGCCAGCTTGTCGAGTTCGATCAGCGACCCTTCCTGGAGCTGCAGCAGGTCGCGCACCAGAATCCGCGACCGTCCGACTTCCACGGCGACTTCCAGCGGGATATCGAGCAGCAGGTCGATCCCGCGCCCGCTGTCATCCTTGCCGGCCATCTGATCAGGCTGACCGTTTTCCATTTTCATATCACTCATCTGCTATCCTCCCTGGGGAATCCGCCCCAGAATGCGAATTGCTTTTTTACCGTTCTGAACGCCCGCCACCCCCAGGAACTTGGGGCGTTGCTCCACCATGACCTTGAGGGGGGCATCCGGCTTGAAATCCAGCTCGATGACATCCCCGACCTGAAAATTGAGGATATCGCGAACCCGCAGCGACACTGACCCCAGCCGGGCTTCCAGCTCGACCTTCATATGCTCCAGTTCGGAACAGACCAGACCCTGCCATTTACTGTTCTGCAGAGCGCTGGCGGGGACCGCCTTGAGCTGCTGTTTCTTCTGCAGGGGCTCAAGGGTGGAGTGAGGAATCACCAGGGTGATGCTCCCCTCGAGATTGTCGATGGAGACCTTGAAACGGGCCGCGACAACGCCCACTTCGGCGCTGACGAAATTCAGCAGGCGCAGGTTGCTAACCACCTCGACCAGGCTGGCACTGAGCTCCTGCACCTGGGCGAACCCTTTATTCAGTTCCGGGCAGGCCGACTGAATGACGTCCCTGATCACATTCAGCTCGATGGCACTCATGCCACGGTTGGGAATCACCATGTTGCTGTCGGCGCTGCCGCCGAGAACCATTTCCACCAGGGAGAAGGACAGCTGCTCGTCAAAAATCAGCAGCCCTCCGCCGGTCAGAGGTTCCAGCTGCATGATGCCGATCGCACCCCGCCCCGACAGGCGCTGCAGTAAAGCGTCGAAGACCATCGACTCCATGGCTTCCAGCTTGACATGAACCGCGCGCTGAAAGCGGGTCGACATGGACAGGGCGTAGTTCCGGGCGAAGCTGTCGAGGATCAGGTCGTAGTTTTTGAGCCGCCAGCTTTCCGGGCCGTCTGCCCTGAACAGGTTGCAGTCTTTGGCCTTCTTGGCCGCGGCCGAACTGATCCCCCCGGCATCCGATTCGCTGCCGACTTCGTCAACATCGATCTCGCCATGGCGGACTGCCGACAACAGATCGGCTATTTCTTCTTTTGTGAGGATCTTTTCCACGCCCGTCAGCCTTTACTGAACGACAAAGTCCGTAAAATAGATACGTTTGACCTTCCCTTTTACCAGGATGCTGTTGAGCTTGTTGATCAGCTCCGCACGCAGCTGAATTTTCCCCTGAAGGTCACTGAGTTCACTGAAGGTTTTGTTGCCGATAAGCAGCAGAATGGCATCTTTGACCTGCGGCATCCGGGAATTCAGCTCCAGGGACGCAGCATCGCTGTCGACTTCGATGGTGATGGCCGCCTTCAGGTAGCGGCTCTCCTCATCGTCAAGAATATTGACGATGAAGGTATCGATGTTGACCATCGGTCCCACCTGGCTGGCCTCCAGCTCGGCTGCGGCCTGTTCCGCCTCGGGAGACACCTTGTCATCGCCGCCCTTCATGAAGAAAAAACCGCCAACGCCGGCACCGATGAGAACGAGCAGGACCACCGCAATGATAATGATCAGCTTCTTCTTCGATCCGCCTTTGTCTTCCGGTTGTTTTGCCGGTTCTTTTGCCATCGTTCGATCCCTTCCACTCCACGCCAGTCAGTGGAGATTTCAGCTTTGAAATGTCAGATTTGAAATCCTTTTTGAGGGGGCTTGCCCCTTAAAAAGGAGCCTGATCCTTGGCATCGATCAGGTAAGGCAGCTCCTGATCCGGGGCCCCCTGGCTTTCCAGGACGAATTCGACCCGTCGGTTCAGGGCCCGCTCCCGGTCGCTGTTATTGGGAAACAGGGGTTTCTGGGACCCGTAGCCCGTGGCCGCCATCCGGGTCATGGGAATCAGCTGGTTGGTGGCCAGAAAACGCAGGACCGAAACCGCACGATCCACCGAGAGCTCCCAGTTGGCCATTTCCGCGCCGCGGTCGTCGGTATGCCCCTCGATCTTCATGTTCAGGGGCAGGGGCCGGACCAATTCCGCGACTTTGCGCAGAATCGGATCCGCTTCGGGGCTCAAGCGGCTCTCGCCCGAAGCAAACAGCACCGCCTCGTCAACCCGCAGGATGACCGCCCCACGGTCCTTGACCAGCTTGATTTCCTCGTTAAGTTTCAGTTCACGCAGCTTGACCTTGATCCGCCGGAAAACTTTGGCGGTAAAATCATCGTTAATCGGGACGTAGGACACAACCTGGGGAGGCACCTGCTCGGTCTGCCGGCTGCTCCCCATGACGCCAAAGGCTCCGGCCAGGGAACTACTGGCTTTCTGGAACTTGACCTGATCCATGTTGGCCATCGACAGCATCAGCACGAAGAAGGTCAGCAGCAGAGTCACCATATCACTGAAAGTGACCATCCACATGGGCGCCCCGGCCGGCTGTTTTTTCTCCTTCTTGGGCATCGTCAGCTCCTAGCCGAAGTTGCTCTGGCGCTCCTTGGGAGCGACGAAAGCATGTAAGCGCTGTTCCATCAGGCGCGGGTTCTCCCCTTCAAGGATCGCCTTCATCCCCTCGGTGACCAGGGTCTTGTTGAGCACTTCGCTGGCCGACCGCAGCTTCAGCTTGCCGGCAATCGGGTTGGCCACGACATTGGCGATGACCGCCCCGTAAAAGGTGGTCAGCAGGGCGACCGCCATGGCCGGGCCGATGGAGGACGGATCGTTCATGTTCTGCAGCATCTGGACCAGTCCGATCAGGGTCCCGATCATCCCCATGGCCGGGGAGTAGGCGGCGATGGTGGTGAAGATATCGGCCCCCTTGTCATGGCGCTCCATGACATATTCGATTTCCTTGTCGAGCATTTCCTTGAGGGCTTCGGGTTCCTGGCCGTCAACCGCCATCTGCAATCCCTTGAGAAAGAACTCATCGTCGATTTCATTCATGACCGACTGCAGGGAGAGAATCCCTTCCTTACGGGCTTTGCCAGCGTAGGCGATCAGCTTTTCGATGGTTTCGACGGGTGACTGGGCCTTGTGAAAAAAGGCTTTCCGAGCCACATTGAAAGCGCCGAGAATATCGCCCAGCGGAAAGTGCACCAGCACCGTTCCGATCGTCCCCCCGATAACAATCGTCATGGAGGCGATATCGACGAAGATCATCAGGGAGCCACCCTGCATGATCGCGACCAGCATCAAACCGAAGGCTGCCAGTAACCCGATTATTGTTGCGATATCCATAAACGTCCTCTGCCCCTGGCCTGTATCTAGAAGATTTCCGGAAAAGGCTTTGTCAATTTCGTGTCAAAATAATATCCACGTAAATGTCTAGCATTTTGTGTGCCATTTCAATAAAAATTTCCAATAAACAAAAAAATCATACATTCCGGGGGGTTGCAATTCCTGAAGCCCCCGGACCAACCGTTAAAAAGCCGGCTAAAAACTATCTTAGCCGGCTTTTCCGAACATAGTCATTATTTTGACTGGGCCATTACCGCTTGAGGTTGATCACTTCCGTCAGCATTTCGTCCGTGGTGGTAATGGTTTTCGAGTTCGCCGAAAAGCCGCGCTGGGTGGTGATCATTTTGACAAATTCCTGGGCGATATCGACATTGGACAACTCCAGGGCGTTGGTAAAAATGTTCCCGACCCCCGAACCGACCGTCCCGATGACCGGCACTCCGGAGCCGTTGCTCTGGGCGTACATGTTGTTCCCCACCTTGTCGAGGGCGTTCGGGTTGGTGAACTTGGCCAGAGCCAGGCGCATCAGCTTGCGCGGCGTTCCGTTGGAGAAGTTGCCGATCACGTTACCGGCCTCGTCAACGCTCAGCTTCACCAAGGTACCGGTCCCGTAGCCATCCTGCTCCTGGGAAACCACCACGGAAGGGCTCGAATACTGGCTGGTCTGCATGTCGATGGAGATCTGCTGGGTCTGGATGGCGCCATTGTTCCAGTCGAGGGCGTTGGCCGTGGTGGTCGCGGTCGGGGCCGGAACCACCGGATCACTGCTGGTATCCCCGGGGATCGAGTAAATATCGCTGCCATCGATGCGGATCAGGTTGCCGCTGGCATCGAACTCGAGGGTCCCGCTGCCGACCACTGACAACTGACCTGCCGTACCGCTGGTCAGTTCCCCGCCATCGACGACGGTATTCCATTCCCAGTTCTGATCGGAGGTCTTGGTGAAGTAGGTGGTCATCAGGTGGGTCGATCCGAGACTGTCGTACACCTGGATGGAGGTGGCGTAGTTGGACGTTTCAGCGGCATTCGTCGGATCGAATCCCGAGGGGATGGCAACCGAGTCGGCATCGAGATTGGTGTTCAGATCAACATTGGCCGTGGGGCCGGACTGGGTGAAGGACTGGGTATTGGCCCAGATCGGGGTCAGGTCGCCAAAGGTGTTGCCTTCCTCATCGAGCTGAAAGCCCATGACGTTGAAGCCTTCCGGGTTGACCAGGTAGCCTTCGGCGTCGAAGCGGAAGGCACCGGCCCGGGTGTAGTTCTGCACGGCGTTCCCGGTGGTCGGATCGCTGACGATGAAGAAACCGGACCCTTCGACGGCAAGGTCGGTATTGGTTTCGGTATTCTCAAAGGTCCCCTGGCTGAAAATGTTGTCGACGATGGACAGACCGACCCCGCGACCGACCTGGGAAATGCCGCCGGAGCCGGAGATCTGGCTCGACAGCAGATCGCTGAAGATGGCCCGGCTCGATTTGAAGCCGATGGTATTGGCATTGGCAATATTGTTGCCGATAACGCTCATGGCATTGCCGTTGGCATTGAGACCACTGACACCACTGTAAAGAGAACTGGAGACTCCCATGATATAAATCCTTTCGTAAGCCGCGTCTGTCGGTCGGCGGCTTGCGAACCTCCTCTAGCGAGGACCGGTTCGGTTAGGCAATGACTGCACTGTCGATATTGGTAAACACGTTGTTCTTCAGTTGCGATTGATCAACGACGGTGACCACCGTCTCGTTTTTGACACTGACCACCAGGGCGGTGTTGTCCAGCATGACCAGGGACTCGCGTCCCCCTTTGGCATTGACCTGGGACACCGCGGTTTCCAGGCGCTGCATCTGGGCCGGGCTGAATTCGATGCCGCGACTCTGCATGCGCTGGCTGGCATGCCGGGAGAACCTGACGCCCCCCTGTTGTTCGATCTGACTCTGCAGCAGCTTGTCGAACGCCCCGGTTTCCGTGCGGCTCTGCTGCTGACGGCTGGTTTCCCGGGTCCGCGGAGCACCTATCGGCTGGGGGATGATGGTGATCGGATCACTCATAGACCGGCCCCCGCTTTCTCGACCTTGCTCATGGCAAAGACCCCGGCCGTGGTTTCCAGTTCCGCCGTTGCCTCACTCAGATCAACCGCCTGCACGGTTCCCTTGACCAGGGGGGCGGCATCGACCAGAGCATCGTCTTCATCCATGGCCCGTACCACCAGGGAATAATCGCCCGGTTCCAGGGGCATTCCCATATCGCTCATGCCGTCCCAGGCGATAAAATATTCACCGGGATCGGTCTGGGTCGCGTTGATGGTCGCCAGGGTTGAACCGTTCTGGTTCAGTACGTAAAGCTTGATATCCTCCGCCGGCAGCTCGGTCCGGTAGCCCAATTCGACCGCTTCGCCGTCAAAATGGAACTGATCGGTCTGCGCGACCACCTCCTGCCCGACCAGTCCCAGGGCCGACATGCGCTGCATTTCCGTCGACATGGTGGTCAAGCCTTCCAGGCTGGTGTTGACGTTGGTCAACTGTTCGAGCTGGCTGAACTGGGCCAGCTGGGCGGTGAACTCCGTCGGATCGGACGGATTCATCGGATCCTGGTTTTCCAGCTGGGCGACCAGCAGTTTGAGGAAATCCTGTTTCCCCAGGGACACGTCATCGCCTGCCGACGAGGTCAGGGCCGCCGTGTAGCCGCTGTTGATTCCGCTGATTGTTGACATTGACTCGCTTCACCTCCTTTCCGTTGGTCAGACATGCAGGCTGATACCGCCGCCCGCCGTCTGCATCAGTTGCGCCAAAGGAATCATCTCCTCCTCGCTCACGTCTTCGTAGCTCCAGTCCCGGCCATTCGCCTGCTGGCGATACTGCTGTCCGGCCAGATTGTCGAAGCTGCCTTCATGCTGCTGCCTGTCGATATCGACCTGGAACTGCTCGATTTTGAGTCCCTGCTCCGCCAGGGCACTGCGCAACTGGGGCAGGTTCCGCTCGAGCACTTCCTGGACCTGCTGACTCTGGGCATGAATGTTGGCCCGGACCTGGTCCCCTTCGACCACCAGGTCGAGCTTCAGGGATCCGAGTTCCGCAGGGTTCAGGCGCAAAACCATGCGGCCTGACTCGCCGTTGGCGCTTCCGGACAGGTGGGTGACCACCTGGTCAAAAATCTGACTTTCGGCAACCTGCTGGCCGCTCGGCAGCAGGATGGTCGCCTGCCCGGTCAGCCCTTTGGCTGCGTCCCCCAGGTGAGCAACGGACTGCCCCTGCCCCTGCTGAACCGGGCTCAGAAACCCTTCGAAAGCCGCTTTGGGTTGACCGGTCTCGCTCTGAAGGGTCCTGGCCATCTCCGCAACAACCGCCTTCTCGAGCCCTTCAGAGATTTCGGTAACCGGTTCCGGGCTGACCGTCACGGCCGCCTCCTGGGATTGGCGTGGTTGGGCCTGCGCTTGAGATTGCTGGCTCAGCGGGGCAGTCTGCTGGTTTTTCTGCCCGTTGCGGGCGCCAAGCAGTCCGGCGAACCGGGGATCGATCTCCTCCGCCGCGGCCACGTCCGCCACAAGGTCTCCCTGACTGGCAGAATCACCTTCCGTCTCGGCAGCCGGCACGCTGCGTTCGGAACTGACAGCAGCAAACGCCTGCTGAATCAGGTCCCTGGCCTGGGCCATCGCACCGCCCTTGCCCTGTTGTGCTGCCGACACCTCGTTCACGCCTGCCAGCTGGGAGGCCAGGTCGGCCCCGGACTGCAGCTGGTCGCTGATCTCGGCAACCAGACTCGCCAGCAACGCCTCGCGATCGTCACTGCCGGCAAGCTGGTCGAGTTGGTCCTGCAGTGACGACAGGTCGATTCCGGCCAGAACCTCCTCACCATGAAGATCGGTGGATTCCAGCTGCTCAACAAGGTCTTCGACCAGCGAACTGATCTCGTCCTGGCTGACCTCGCCGTCCTGCCCGGCGGCCACGACCTTCAGCAGCTGCATCAGGGTGTGTTGCACCTGATCCGCGACCTCGGCATCAACCACCACCTCCGCCTCCACAGCATCCGCGGCAGATTCCTCCGGGGCCACGCCATCCGTCACGTCACGGCCGCCCTCGCCTTTTGCGGACGCCGATTCCGACAGCCGGCCCTGCTTCTGAACGGACGGCTGCACGGTGTCTTCATCACGACCACGCGCCTCGCCTTGCGCCGATCCGGCCTGTTGCTGTGCGGAAAACACCCGATCAAAACCGGGTTCGCCGGTTTTGGCTGACGACGGCCTGCCGGCCCCGTTTCCAGTCAGCGGCGCGGCTGCGTTCATCATTGCGATCTCTTGCATCTTTTCACCTCCTTTCATTGTCGTTAAACGTTTCAGTACGCGCTGTTATCTTCCACCGGAATTTCGGTAAAAGCCTTGCTGAGTGCGGTTGCGGTCTCGGGGTCGAGATTGTCAAGAATGCGCCCCGCGGTCTTTTTCTTGATCCCCAGCAGCAGTTCAACGGCGAGCTGCTGATCCAGGTCCCTGATGAGAACGGCCGCTTTCTGAGGATTCATCTTTTCGTAGATCAGGCTCAATTCGCCGATCCGTTCCCCTTCGACAGCCTCTTTGCGATCGAGCAGTTTATTCAGCTCATCACGCAACTGCTGCATTGCCGCGAGCTTCTTATCGACTTCCGCCTCAAGAGTCTTTAGCTGCATTTCGCGACTGTTGATTTCCGCTTCCCGTTCGGCCAGCTTGTCGTACTGGTCTTCGATGGACACCAGGATGCGACGCTCTTCGACGGAGGTCGCCTGATCCGGATCGATCGGGTCCGCAGGGGCGGCGACGGCCCCCGTCCAGGCCAGGGCAAAGACGATTAGCAGTGCTCCAGCTCGTATTCTCATGAGCTCTCTCCTTTGGGCCGCAGGCTGATTTCATCCAGCAGCGCGCGTTCTTTCCGATCCAGCTCGCGCCGATACTCGGCCTCCTGTTTCTCTTTCAGTTTCTCCATCACCTGCCGCTCCCGGGCCGCCTTGAGCAGGGCCTCCCGTTCCGCCGCGATCTGTCCCTCAAGGTCTTCCAGCTGCCGGCGGTACTGATGGATCAGGTTTCGGAAATGCGCGATCCGGGTTTCGAACATCTCGAGTTCGGCGATGGTCAGACCTTCCTGCTGGCGCTGCTGCACCTGGGTATCATAAACCTGCAGTTGTTCCTGGCAGCGACTCAGCTCTGCCTCGATGTTCGCCTGCCGCTGCAGGGTCTTGCCCAGGGCCTGCTGGGCCTGATCCTCGAGGATCTGGCGATAATTCAGGACGGACTGGAGTTTGAACGGAGCGGCCATCGCTTACCTCATCTCCTTGCGGCGATCGAGGAGGATCGCCTTCAGTTCGGCCAGGGTCGTTGCCAGGTCAACAGATTCGTCCATCTCCTGGCACAGAAAATCGTTGATCACCTCGATGCGCGAGATGGCGTAATCGATCTTGCCGTTGCTCCCTTCCGCGTAGGCGCCGATATTGATAAGGTCTTCCGCCTCCTTGAAGGTCGCCATAATCTCGCGGGCCTGGCCGTTCAGCTGCAGGTGTTCGGAGTCGACGATATCGCGCATGACCCGGCTGGCCGAACGCAGGATATCAATGGCGGGAAAATGATTACGGGCCGCCAGGTCGCGGGACAGCACGATATGCCCGTCAAGAATCGAGCGGACCGAATCGGCCACCGGCTCGTTCATGTCATCCCCTTCCACCAGCACCGTGTACAGCCCGGTAATGCTCCCCTTGCCTTTGAAGTTTCCGGCCCGTTCCAGCAGTTTGGGCAGGGTGGCGAAAACCGATGGCGTATACCCTTTGGTGGTCGGCGGCTCCCCGATGGCCAGCCCGACTTCGCGCATGGCCATGGCAAACCGGGTCACGGAATCCATGAGCAGCAGAACGTTTTTCCCCTGGCTGCAGAAGTATTCGGCGATGGTGGTCGCGACAAATGCGCCGCGCATGCGCAGCAGGGGGGACTGGTCGGACGTCGCGGTAATGACCACCGACCTGGCCAGCCCTTCCGGCCCCAGATCGCGTTCGATAAATTCGCGGACTTCCCGGCCCCGTTCCCCGATCAGGGCGATGACGTTGATATCGGCGCGGGTATGCTTGGCCATCATGCCGAGGAGCACGCTTTTCCCCACCCCCGAACCGGCCATGATCCCCATGCGCTGACCGATCCCGCAGGTCAGCAGGCTGTTGATCGCCTTGACTCCGAGATCCAACGGCTCGACGATCGGCTTGCGGGCCATGGGACTGGCGGGCAGGGCGTAGAGGGGACACTCCTGTTCGCAGGGAGCCAGCGGCTTCTCGTCGAGGGGCTGCCCCAGGGCGTCCAGTACCCGCCCCAGCAACTGCTCGCCGACCGGCAACGTGGCGCTGCTGCGGGTCACCCGGATCAGGCTGCCCGGTCCGAGGCCGCGTAATTCCCCCAGGGGCATCAGCAGGGCGCGGGAGTCCCGGAATCCTACGACCTCGGCGGGAACCGACGGACCGTCGTCGAGGGGCTGCAGTTCGCACAGGGTTCCCACCGTCGCGGTCGGGCAGTAACCTTCCACCACCAGGCCGACGATCTGAATAACCTTGCCACTGACCTTGAGCGGGTTCACCCCCTTGATGCGCGCCACCAGATCCATCATGACTGAGTCAGCGCCTCGCGCAATGCCTGACGGATGGTGTCAAGCTGGGTTTCGAGGGTCGCATCGACATCCCCGAACTCCGAGTCGACCCGGCATCCCCCCGCGGAGATACTGGCGTCGGCCTCGATATGCAGGTTTTTCAGACCGCTGATGCTGGCCAGGAACAGGGGTTTCTGTTCGGTCACGGCAGCCAGGTCGGCGGGATTGACACGAATCCGGTAATGATCGGCCCGCACCGATTCCTGAAGGGCATTTTCGATGATCTTCAGGACCACCCCGGAATCCACGGCGGCCTGCTGTCGGATGACCTGTTCGGCAACGGTCATGACCAGACGCAGCATGTCCTGACGGCTGTTGCGGGCCAACGTCTCCCGCAGGCGGCTGATTTCATCCAGGGCCGCGGCCAGCGCCTGAGTGGCGGATTCCAGCCGTTCTCCGGCACTGTCAAGACCTTCCCTGAAACCGCGGGCATAGGCCTCCTCCACCTCCTGGGCGCTGTGTCCGGCCACCGCGGGAGGCGGGGTCACCAGGGGAGAGGGGTCAGCCGCCGACGGCTCGGCCGGCAGCGGCGGAGCCATCTCATCGGTCCCGAAACTCATGAACTGAAAGGACTTGAGGCTCTTCGCCTCTTCACCACGATAGATCTTAGACAAGCTCATCACCGCCACCGCCTCGGCCAGGGATCACCACCGTCCCTTCCTCTTCAAGTTTCATCGCCACTTTAACCACTTCAGTCTGCATCGCTTCCACTTCGCTCAGCTTCCGCGGACCCATCGCCTCGAGGTCTTCGGCGATCATGTCGGCCGCCCGCTGGGAAATGTTGGCAAAGATCTTCTCTTTCAGAGCGTCACTGGCGGTTTTGAGCGCCAGGGTCAGCATGTCGGTGCTGACCTCGCGCAGAATCGCCTGCATGCCGCGGTTGTCGATGGTCACCAGGTCTTCGAAGGTGAACATGCGGCGCCTGATCTCTTCGGCCATATCGGGGTCGACGGCTTCAATGCTGGTCAGGATCAGTTGATCGGCCCCCTTGTCCATCTTGCCGAGAATCTCGACGACCTTCTCGATGCCGCCGACCTGCTTGCGGTCCTTGCCGACCACAACCCCGACCTCACGCTGCAGGGCCTCTTCGATCTGGCTGATGACCTCGGGCGAGACGTTTTCGATCTTGGCGATCCGGTACATGACCTCGCCGCGCAGGTCCTCCGGAAGTTCCGCCAGAATCCGGCTGGTATGATCCTCCTTCTGGGTCGACAGGATCAGCGCCACGGTCTGGGGATGCTCGTTTTCAAGCAGACCCGCGACCATGCGCGGATGCATTTTGGAAATAGTCTCCAGGGGGCGCCCTTCGATCCCGGCGGACACCTGGTCAAGCAGGTACTGGGCCCGGGTGGTATCGGTACCGCCCAGGATGGCGTGCTTGGCAAACTCGTCGCCGCGGATATAGACCCCGATATCGCCGCCGCGCGCCTCCTTGAACTCCTCGAGGACCTCACGGGCCAGGTTGGGATCGACATGATCGATGTCGATCATGCAGCGGCTGATCTCCCGCACCTCGGCGTCATCCAGGGCTTCGAAAATTTTCGCGGTGGCTTCTTCGCCAAGGCAAAGCAGCAGGATCGCGGCTTTTTTTGCACCAGAGAGGTGTTTCGCTTTCTTCACAGGTTGCTCCCGGTCAGCTCATCAAAATCAGGATTCAGCGGGTTCTTGCCGCAGCCAGTTCTTCACCACCTGGACCGGCAGCATGTCTCCGCCCAGCACTTCCTGGCGGATCTGGGCGAGCGGGTCTCCCGGTCCGCCCAGCAGCGGCGTTGTCGGTTCCTCACCACGCAGTTCCGCTTCCAGTTCCTGGACGGTCTTCATGGGCTGGGTCTCCTCTTCGGCACCGCGCAGGGTCCGGATAATGGGGCGCACCAGCAGCAGGTAGCTGAACAGGGCCGCCAGGGCCAGCAGACCGTACCTGATGATCGGCATGAACGGATAAACCTTGTCGACCACCGACGGTTCCGGCAGCGGCTCATCCATGAAACTGGTTTCAAAAGGCATGGAGACCACCGAAATCAGGTCTCCCCTGGTCTCGTTGAGGCCCAGGGCGGTCCGGACCATCTGCTCGATCTCCTGAAGCTCCTCGGCGGAGCGCGGTTCCGGAGTCGGCTCCGTCCCTTCGGCGCCGGGAGCCAGGCGATCGGCCACCAGGACCGATACCGACAGGGTTTTGAGATTGCCAACCGAACTGACGGTTTTGCTGACCGTCTTGCTCAACTCATAGTTGACGGTCTCCGAAGAGCGGGTGGAAGGGGTGGTCGTCGTGGTCGTTGCCGCGTTCTCTTCCAGGTTGGAGACTACCCCGGGGACGCCGCTGGAGACACTGCTGCTCCCCTCTTCGCTGCTGGTCTGCTCGCTGACCACCACCGCGCCCTTGGGATCCAGGGATTCCTCGACCCGCTCACGCTGATCAAAATCGATCTCGGCATTGACCCGGACCAGGGAGTTTCCGGCCCCCAGCGCCCGGTCCAGCAACGACTGGGCGCGCGACTCGAGGCGCCGTTCCATGGATTGCTGATAGCTCAGCATTCCCGGGGTCATCGGCCCGGCAAGTTCATTGCCGCGATTGTTGGAAAGCGCCTTGCCGCTGGAATCGACAACCGTGACATTGTCCGCATCAAGCCCTTCGACGCTACCGGAAACCAGGTGCACAATCCCCTGGAGCTGGGCGTCGCTGAGCTTGCGACCGGGGGCCAGTTTGACGATGACCGAGGCGGTCGCCGGCTGCTGCTGTTCGCGGAACAGGCGTTTTTCCGGCAGGGCCAGGTGAATCCGGGCCGCCTCGACCGGAGCCAGGGAGGTGATGGTTCTCATCAGTTCCCCCTGCAGGGCCCGACGATAGTTGACCTTCTGGGCGAAATCGGTCATCCCGAAACTCTGCTTGTCGAAAATTTCGAAACCGACCCCGCCTTCAGCCAGTCCGGAGCCGGCCAGCTCGATACGCGCCTCGTAAACCTGGTCCGCCGGAATGAGGATATCGCGCCCTCCATCCTCCAGTCGGTAGGGGATCTTGCGGTCCTTGAGCCACTGCACGACAGAAGACGCGTCACGACTGGGCAGGTTGGCGAACAGCAGACTGTAGTCGGCCACCTGCGACTGCATGATAATGACCGCGAACAGCGCGACACTGATCAGCGCGGCAGCTGCCAGGCTGAGCTTGCGGGCCAGCGACCACGCCATGATCACATTCAGCAGAGTCTGCTTCTGGCCTGCTTCACTTTTGATGACGTCTTTATTTTCTTCTGCCATTGTTTTACTCCGGTTTCGATTGCTGCAATGACTTGGGAACTCTTTCTGTTTTGGGCATTGCTCCGTCAAATCAATGACGGAGCCCAATCGTGCTCAGCAAGGCGGGGCAAGGGTCAGCAACCCTGGACCAACGCCGGGGAGCGCGATTCAGGCCCGTCATTAGACTGACATGCGCATGATTTCCTGGTAGGCCTCAAGCGCCTTGTTCCGGACCTGAACCATCAGCCGCATGGAGATGTCGGCCTCTTCCAGCTTGATCATCGCTTCGTGGAGGTTCTTGGTTTCGCCGGCGACCACCTGCTCGGCGGCCTGGTCGGCGACGACCTGGGCCTTGTTCACCTCGGCGATGGAATTTTTCAGGGCTTCCCCGAACTTGCTCCCCAGATTGGTGACCGCACTGTTCTGGCGCGGTTTGACCATGCTGTCCAGGTGACTGGCAAGGGTGATATCCGTTATTTTATTCATTGCCTATTCCCCTTTCTACTTGCCGATATCCAAGGCTTTGAGAGCCATGCGCTTGGCCGATTTGACCACGGTGACATTGGCTTCATAGGCCCGCGCGGCCGACATCATATCCGCCGTTTCTTCGACCAGGCTGATATTGGGCATGGCGACTTCACCGTTCTCATTGGCATCGGGATGGGACGGATCATAAACCATGCGCGGCGGCAGCGGGCTGGCCTGGACATGGCTGACCCTGACCCCCTGCACGGCGTCGCGCAATTCGGAATCCAGGGTGTTGGCGAAATCCTGCTGGGTGGTCTGGAAGACGACCTCGCGCTTGCGGTACGGTCCGCCGTCCGGAGTCCGGGTGGTCTCGATATTGGCCAGGTTGGAGCTGATGGCATTCATCCGCACCCGCTGGGCCTTGAGCGCCGAAGCGCTGATCTTCATACTGGTGAACATATCCATAAAGCCTCCTAACTGCCGTTGCTGGCGGCGTACTTGAGCAAGGTCAGTTTTTTCTTGATAATCTGGCTGCCGGCCTCGAAAAGGAGCTGGTTTTCAGCCAGGTCGAACATTTCATCGTCGACGGAAACGGTATTGCCATCCCCCAGGGGGCTGTTGTCGATATCGAGGGTCAGGGCACCCTCGACCTGGCTGACGGCACCGCTGCCGACCGGGAAATGCCTGGCATGGGTCGGTTTGTCGACAAGCTCGGGGGTGTTGATGGCATTGCGCAGATTCTCTTCAAAGGAGAACTTGCGCGCTGCATAACCTGGGGTTTCGGCATTGGCGATATTTCCCGCGATCACCTGCTGCTTCTGAGCACGCAGATCGAGACTTTTCTGCAAAACGGCAATGGTCTGATCCGTGATCTTGAAATCGGCCATAATGTTTACTCCTGTCTGTTCTTTGACACCTGAGCTGAAAAAATTCAGCGTTTAACCTGAGTGAGCAAATCCCGCGCCAACTTCGCCCACAGACTCTCATCATTCTCGTCAACCAGCTTCCTGAGCAGGGCGGCCGCCTGGTTTTTCCGGTGCCGCTTGAGCAGCAACTGAGCGGTTCGGTAGTGTGCCTGGGGACCATATTCCGGGTCCTCCAACAGTTGCCGGTAACAGGCTTCCGCGGTCTCGCTGCGCCCGGTCTGAAACGCGGCTTCGGCAAGCAGTGCCATTTCTTTGACTTGCAGGCCGGTCTCGGTGTTAAGAACCTTTTCCAGCGCCGCAACCACCCCGTCCAGGTCACCCAGCCGCCAGAAATCCCAGGCCGCCCGGGTTTCCAGTTCCGCCGAACTTGGCCGTTCCGACTTTTTCAGCCACTGCAGCAGTTCGTCATCCCGCCCCTGCTCCTTTAATGCATCCAGCAGCAGGTCGAGCAGGGCCCCCGCATCCCCCCCCTCGGGGTAGGTTTCCAGGTAACGGCTTGCATAGTCACTGACCTGGCGATATTCGCCGCGCTTGAAATAGGAACGTGCCAGAGGCAGATACAGGTGCTCTTTCTGATCGGGATCCTCAATCCGATCAAACAGGTAGAGGAGCACACGGGCCGCACGATCATAGAGCCCGAGCCGCCCGAAGGCCCCGGCCAAATCCTCGAGAAAGTCGCGGTCGAGACGGTTGCCGAGCAGCAGGGAGCGGTTTTTTTCGACCAGGACGACGGCCTCCAGGTCATTCTGCTGCTCCATAAGCTGACGGACAACCCGGGGGATCTGCCTGGTCAGGAGCAGTTCCGCGTCATGCCTCAGAGCGGAACTGAAGAAATCGCGCCGGAAGGTCATCAGCTCATCAACACTGGCCCGATAATCCTCCAGCAGGTAATGGGCCAGGGCCTGCTTGAAATAACCCTCTTCACGCACCGCGCGGTAGCGCGAGGCGCGGGCCAGGCGGCCATATTCGCCGGCCGCCTTCGCCAGTTCCAGCTCCCCGCCGCTGACAACCTGGTGATCGATCAGCCGCAGTCTGGCGCGGTCCGAGCCTTCGCTTCCGGGACTGTCCAGGGCCGCGCGCTCAAGGCCGATCATCCCCCAGGTCAGATCACCGGATTCATAGGCGGAAACGCCCGCGCCGAACAGGACCAGGTCGTGCCCCGGCAGCCCGTCCGTCAGCTCGATGAGGCGCCGGTACAAAGTCGTGGCAAATTCGTAGTCACCATGGCGAAAGGCACTGGAGGCCGCGCGGCTGCAGGAGAACAGGTAATGCTCGAAGAGCCCCCCGACTTCCGCCAGCTCCCGATATAAAGCGACGGCCTTGCCCAGATCACCCGTTCCGGCCAGCGCATCGGCCCGCCGCAATCCGGCGATGTCCTGCAGCCGGTCCGGCCAGAACGCCACCGCGTCCAGATGCGGCAGGGCCTCCTTGTCCCGCCCCGCGGCCAGAGCCATCTCCGCGTTGAGAAGTTGCAGCAGCGGCAGCATGGCCCTGTTCCCGCCGGCTTTCGGCACCACAGCGGCAAGTGTCAATTGTCCGACAACCGGCTGCCCCTGCCCGGCCTGCGCATACGCTGTCAAATATTCGACACGGAGATTGTCGCTCCCGTAGCGATTCCGCAGCCGTTCGAGCCGCGCCAGGCCGGCCGCCAGGGCGCCGCTGCGCAACTGAGCTTCGGCAACCAGCTGGTCCCGCTGGTAAGTTTGTGCTTCGGACAAGTCGTTGAGCCCTTCGCTGGCGTCAAGCAGGCTTAAAAAACGTCCTTCATCGGCCAGGGTCTGGAGGGCCCAGACCGGGTTCTGCCGGTCAGTCACCAGCGGTGCCAGGGGGGGCAGGGTATAGCTGAGAGGCAGTTTGAAATGCCAGTCACTGCGATACGCCGAGAAGAATTGCATCCAGTCCTCTTCCCACGGCGAGCGCTGCTGGTGAGCGGCGGCTTTGGCTCCCGCTTTTCGCGGCGGCATGCCGGCAATGCGAAAGGCCACTGCGGGACGTGCGACATCCGACTCTTCCCAGTAAAGGTCCAGAACCACACCGGGAGGATTGTCCCGGCTCTCAGCGACCACCTGTTTGGGCGGGCGCCGCAGCAGGATGGAGACCATCAGATCGCGATGTTTCTGGGCCAGCATTATTTTGACCACCGTTTCGTCCTCCGGCAGCTCATGCAGTGTCTTGCCGACCTTGGCATCCTTCAGCGTGACGTCGACGCGTTGACCCGAAGAGGTCATACTGAATTCCGGAACTGTGGAGGTGTTCAGCTGGATGCGGGTGTGATAGGGGTTTTCCTGCTTGTCCATCTTCAGCAGCGAAACGGCTGTAGCGGCATTGGCGGGCAGCAGGGCACTCAGAAAAAAGAGCACCCCCAGGACAAGCAGCCAGATTATTTTCATCGGTGATGTTGGTCGTTGCATCCACGCCTCCGGCGGTTGAAAGAGAACTCCGGGATACTTCCTAACCAGAATCGTGCCAATTTCCCCAACCACATGCCAACCGTCTGTTTTTATGGGAGTTTGTCTCACCGCAACCGAATCCTCCCGAGACCATTGGGAGTAATTAAAGAGAAAGTCGTAATTTTGACAGCGCCCGGCGAAAATCGATTGCGCGCCAGGTATGAGGTTGCTAGAGTTTGAACAATGACAACGACTCGCCTGTCCCGATCACCATGAACTGACTGCCGATCACCCGATGAGGACGCTATGAATTTTTTCTGCAGCAAAGACTGTCCCGACCTCTGTGCCGCCCGGATCTCCTCGGTTACCCCCCAACTGCTCGCCGAAGGCATCCCGGAACCGTGGTCCGATCCCGGTTTTCTGTGCGGGAAATTCAAAACCTTCGCCAGGCGGGAAATCAACAACGGCCTGGCCTCGTGGTGCCGACGTGACGACACCAGGCAGGAATTCGCTTCCGACGACGAGGCCATCAGCGCCCTCGCCGCGTTCCTGGAACCCTATCGCCGGAAAAAAATCCTGCTGCTGCGCGGCTCCGGCAGCCTCGGCTACAAGATGTCCTGCTGGGATGACCTGTTCGCCAGCTTCGGCGCCTGCTACAGTGTCGCCGGGGGGCCCTGCGACGAGACCGGCAGCGCCGCCCACACCGCCGATTTCGGCGTGCTTGCCAACCCCGACATCATGAACCTGGAGCGGGCCGACAGCATCATCCTCTACGGCAAAAACGCCGCCGCCACCAGTCCTCATCTCTACGCCTTCCTCAAGAAACTCAAACAGCGGGGGAAAACCCTTGTCTATATCGACCCGGTCAAAACCCCGACCGCCGATCTGGCCCATCATTACCTTCAGATCAGGCCGGGGTGCGACGGCCTGCTGGCCTGTGCCCTGCTGGTCGAACTCGGCTACGAAACCGGCTACAACGTCGCCGCTCTCTGTGAGACGGCCGGGATCACGACCGCGGAACTGGCCCTGCTGAGGGACATCATCCGCTCCGGGCCGACCGCCCATATTCAGGGCTCGGGACTGCAGCGTCAGCGGAACGGCATGAATGCCTTTCGCTGGCTCAACCGGCTGGCGGTGAGAACCGGCAGGCAGGATCTGCTGTTCTGGACCCACGGCTCGAAACGCTTGTGGGAAAAGCCCCGACCGAATTTTAGCGGGACCCTTCACGTCGACCGCCTGGCCCAGGCTCTCTGTGACGGGGAATTCGACCTGTTTGTCAATGTTGCGGCCAATCCGGTCATGACCTATCCGGACAGCGGCTTGTGGCACCGGGGGCTGGCCAGGACGCCGAGCCTGGTGATCGGAACCAGCCTGGACGAAACCGCCTGTCAGGCCGATTTTTTTCTTAAAGTCGGCGGCATGTTCGCCCAGAGCGACTTCATGGGGAGCTATTTTTTCCCCCACGCCTACAATCGCACCAACCTGACCACTGAGCTCGGCGATGTCGCAGCCGCAACCTCCCTGGCGTCCCAGTTGCGCATTCCCCTGAAAATTCCCGAGAAAGCCCGGCTGCGCAAAATCGACCTGCCCCAGCGCAGTTACCGGACCCAAGAACTTGACCTGACCATGCCGGAAAACCGCGAGCGCTTTCAGCTCCTCACCAGTTCCCATCCAAGTTACCTGAACTCCCAGACCCTGCCCGGCATGGAACAGGGACTGCAGGTCGTCCACATGGCCAGGGCCGATGCGTTGCGGTTGGATATCGCCACAGGCGAAGATCTGCGTATCATCGGCAGCTGCGGTGCCTTCGTGGCCGAGGCCCTGGTGACCGACCAGGTTCCCGAGGGGGTTCTGATGTGCTGGAAGAACATTCCCATGAAGCAAGGCGTCGCCAACGACGCCATCCCCAACCGGTTGACCGATTCCGGGGACGGTCTGGCCTACTACGCGGCCTATGTCGACATCGAGAAAACCGCATGAAGAAGACGCCCGGCAGCTGTACCATCGACCACCTGGTCATCACCGCCCCGACCCTGGAGGCCGGAGCCGCCTATATCATGACGGAGCTCGGGGTCACCATGGAACCCGGCGGCGAACATCCGCGCATGGGCACCCACAACCTGCTGCTGCGCCTCGGCCCGACCTGCTACCTGGAAGTCATCGCCTGCAGCCCGTCCCTGCCCGCCCCGAACCGGAGCCGCTGGTTTGCCCTCGACAGGCTGGGTCCGGACAGCCCGCCCAAACTGGCGACCTGGGTGGCCAGGACGGCAGATATCCACACCACGATCGCCTGCGCCACGGAAGACCCCGGAGACGTTGAACGGATGAGCCGAGGCGAACTGGACTGGCTCATCACCATTCCTCCCGACGGAACGCTGCCTCTTGGCGGCAGTGTCCCCGCCCTTATCCAGTGGCACAGGGGGCCGCATCCCGCGACCAGGCTCCCGGACCGGGGACTGGCCCTGAGCGGCCTGGAGGTGTTCCACCCCGACCCGGACCGGATCACCGGACTGATCGCATCCCTGGCCATGACCAGTCCCGTCACCGTCACGGCGAGCCGCCGGATCGGCCTGGCCGCCCGCATCGCAACCCCGGCCGGTCCCAGGACCCTTGGCGGAGTTTCGTCATGAGCGCTATCAGCGCCTTTTTCAGTTCCCCGGAAGACAGTCCCCAGGAGCTCGAGATCAGGAAAAAACGGTCAGCGGCGCTGGGACGGGCCGGAGGCCAGCGGGAACTGCTCGGTTTTGTCCATGACAACGAAACCTGGCTGCGCAACGGTTTTGCTATTCCTGATGGGGTCTGGTCCTGCTATCGCCGCCTGTGACCCGCCTGTCATCGGCATCATCCGGAAACGCGAAATTCCCCCGCGGCCCTTGAACTTCCTGTTACGATACAGTACGTTATATGTGGAGGGGGACAGTAACAGCGCATTCGACGCCATTTCCGGTGGTTTCTCAGAGAAGAGTCCTGCCCCGCTCCGCGACCTAGATCACGTCCCGACAAGCAGTCCCCGAAAAACAGATCCAAACGGATGAAGGGGGGGGGAGCATGGACAAGGAACCCAGGATCACCGTTGACGACAACGCTCCGGAACTTGCCGAGCAGATCAGGCGTCTCAGTTCCAATCCTGTCATCACCGGACTGCTCCAGGCGGTCAACGGCCTCATCGCCATCGTCGACGGCCAAAGACGGGTGGTCGCCATCAACGATACTCTTCTGAAAATGCTGGATATCGAGGATCCGGGCGAGGCTCTGGGGCTGCACCTGGGAAAGGTGCTGGACTGCGTTCATGCCGACGAGGATCCGGCCGGCTGCGGCACCACCCGTTATTGCGCGACCTGCGGTGCGGCCATCGCCATGGTCCTGAGCCTTGGCCAGGAGAAGCCGGTCGAAAGGATCTGTGCCCTGACCACCAAGCGCGGCGGCCAACCGCGGGATATCGCCCTGCTGGTGCGGTCCCAGGCGATCACCTTTGACAGGAAAACCTTCCTGTTGCTCTTCCTGCAGGACATGACCCTTCAGCAGCAGCGCGCCGCCCTGGAAAGAACCTTTTTCCATGACATCAGCAACATGCTCTATGCCCTGGAAGGAACCAGCCATCTGCTGCTCAAGGAACAGCCCTCCCGGCTGGCCAGAAACCTGCACCAGACCGCCGTCAGGCTGCACCGGGAAATGTCCATACAACGCTGCCTGTCCCAGAGCGGAACCTGTGATTACCAACCGGTGAGGCATCCGTTCAAGCTGACCGACATCCTGACCGAACTGCGCTCGTTTTTTGCCAATCATCCTGCCGCCCGGGGCAAGCATCTCGTTATCACGGAGAGCGAAACAGATCTGACGGTGACCACCGACCTGTCCCTGCTGTCGCGGGTGCTGTCCAATATGGTGACCAACGCCCTGGAAGCTTCGGACCAGCAGGACACCGTCAGGGTCTGGACGGAACACTCGAACAGGTCTGTGATCTTTCATGTCTGGAACCGGCAGACGATCCCCGAAGCGCTGCAGAGCAGGATTTTTCAGCGTAATTTCAGCACCAAGGAACAGGCGGGGCGCGGTATCGGCACCTTTTCGATGAAATTTCTCGGTGAAGCGATTCTCGGCGGCAAGGTTGATTTCCGATCAACGGAAGAACTGGGCACAACCTTCCGGTTCGCGGTCACTCTCTGACTCCCGTCTGGACCTTGTCAGCCCCGCGCTCCGATAAAAAATATTTTACTTTAATAAATTTTTATTTATAATAGTCTCGAAAACCGGCACAGACCGGGGATCAGAATGAGCCGCCCGCCCTCAAGATTCCGGCAACCCTAACAGGGGGATTGCCGGGACAGGCGGCCGGGAGATCAACCTGTTCACTTCGGGCACTATGAAAAATCACCAAGGCTTTACCCTCATCGAACTGGTGTGTGTCATAACCATCCTCGGGATCCTGGCCGCGGTTGCCATCCCCAGGTTTTTCGATTTTCGCCGCGATGCGATCATCAGCACCATGCACGGTCTCAACGGATCCCTTGAAAGCGCGGCAACCATGGCTCATGCCAAAGCGGTTGTTCTGGGCCTCGAAAACCAGGCCGAAGCCACCATCACCATCGACGGGCAATCGGTCGCCCTGGTCTATGGCTACCCGGCAGGCACGGCGGCCGGGATTCCCCGCCTGCTGACCACGCCAAGCGAAGACTGGAAGCAACGCGCCAGCATCTACTCCGGGGCCTGGGTCTACTGGCAGGGCGTGATCGAGGAAGACGCCGGAACGGCGCAGTGCTACATCCGCTATCGCCAGGCGACCGCTCCCGGTGCTCGGCCGGTCATCGATTTTCAGGACAGTGGCTGCTGAACGCTCTTTTCGGAGCAGTCCCCCGCCAGACCCGTCCCATCGGCGCACTGCGACGCCCGGCTTGAACCGGGGACGGAAAGATTCCAAAGGGCCAAACAGCTGAAAATGCTGGTCCGCCACAGCATAAAAATGCCCGGAAAATTTCTCCTTAAGATGAAATTTTCGGGCATTTTCATTAAGATAGATCTTCAGGAGGCGGATTCCGCCGTCAACAGACCTCTTTCACTGAATGAAAACTGTTGCCAAGGAAGATAGAAAATCATGCTAAAAGCCGAACTGTCCCAGTCCCTATATGAAAAACTCGTCGATGAAGAAGACGCCCGCGTTTGCAAGAATATCAGCGAAGACGCCTGCCGGGAGGTCCCCGGAAATTTTCTGCTGATGATCATCAGTCACTTCTTCAGCAAACTCGGCGACGCCATCGCCAACCCGAAAGTCGTCCTGCCCTGGGTCATGGAAACCATCCAGGCCCCGGTTTATCTTATCGGTTTCCTGGTTCCGATTCGCGAGTCGGGCTCCCTCATTCCCCAGCTGCTGATCGCCAGCTACATCCGCCAGATGCCGGTGCGCAAATGGGTCTGGATCGGCGGCAGTCTGCTGCAGGCACTGGCCATGGCCGGGATCGGCCTGGTCGCCTGGACCAGTGAAGGAATTGCCGCAGGCTATGCCATTATCGGCCTGCTGATTCTCTTCAGCCTGGCCCGGGGACTCAGTTCCGTCGCCTCCAAAGATGTGGTCGGCAAAACCATACCCAAAACCCAGCGGGGACGGGTCACCGGCTGGTCGGCCAGTATGGCCGGACTGGTTACCGTGATGTTCGGGGCAGCCCTGCTCCTTTATTCCCAGCAGGCGCTTACCCCCTTCGACTACGGCTGCATGCTGGCGGCAGCCGGGGCCCTCTGGGTCGTCGCAGCGCTGGCCTATGCGGCCATCCGGGAGTTCCCGGGGGCGACGGACGGCGGCGGCAACGCCTTTTTCGAGGCTATCAAGCGGCTGACCATTCTGCAGACCGACAAACCCTTTCGACGCTTCGTCATCACCAGGTCTCTGCTGTTGTGCTCGGCCCTGACCGCTCCCTATTATGTCGTTCTCGCCCAAAAACACCTGGGCTCGCCAACCTATCTGCTGGGCCTGTTCGTTATGGCCAGTGGGGCCGCCAGCCTGCTCTCGGCCCCTTTCTGGGGCCGCTTCGCGGACCAGTCCAGCCGCAAGGTCATGATTGTCGCTGCGATCATAACCGCCGCCCTGGGGTTATCGGTCTTTGCCATTGATCTCCTGGTCCCATCGTTCCTCGCTTTCAGCTGGGTCCTGCCCACCGTCTACTTCCTGCTGAGCATTGCTCACCAGGGTATTCGGGTCGGCCGCAAGACCTATGTCGTCGACCTTGCCGAAGGGAACAAGCGCACCGACTATGTCGCCGTCAGCAACACCCTGATCGGCGTCATCCTGTTGATTCTCGGCTTTACCGGCGCTTTGAGCACCGTTCTGGAGATCAGTTCGATTATTCTGATTCTGTCCCTGATGGGGGTCGTCGGCGCCTTGCTGGCCGGCAGCCTCCCGGAGGTGGAATAACGTTGTCGCAAGACAGCTGGCCAAGCGCGAACAGGAGGTGTTGAACCGTTGGCGCATTAACCACGACATGGGGAAGACTTTGGGGAGGGGCATTCTATGCACAGGGAGCAATGTTCCCTGAAGATGGCAGGCGATGAAACAGACCCGAAATCTCCAAGCCCTGATCTACCGCAGCTACCTGACCAGCGCCCTGGTCCCGATCCTGATGATCGAACTGGTCCTGCTGGTTCTCTATTTCGGCATCAATGCCTATATTTCGGAGCAGAACAAACAGACCATGCTGGCGGAGGTCAGTCTCCACCTGCGCGATGTCTCGTTGCGGGAAGCGTCCAACATCAACAACCAGCTGAAAGAGGTGTCCCGCTACGCAGAGATGCTGCAAAGGGAACATCAGCACTTTTTCGCCAGTCCCGGAACCTGTTATTTTCCCAATGGCCGTCCGGAGTTCGGCATTCATGCCAATGGCGTGCTTTACAAGCTCATCGATAACGGCGGCAGCAGTCTCTATTACCCCGGCGGCGCCAGTCTCGATCAGGCCAGCCTGGCTAAGGCCCGCTGCAGTGAACAGCTCGACGGATTTCTTAAAGCCGTGGTCGAAACCAGCCCGATCATCACCCAGGCGTACCTGAACACCCGGGACAACATGGTCCGGATCTATCCCTTCATCCCCGATCTTCCGGAACAGTTCGGCCCGGCGCTGCAGGTTGACAGGTACAATTTCTATTACCTGGCCGACGCCAGTCACAATCCGGATCGGAAACCGGTCTGGACCGGGGTTTACCTCGATCCCGCCGGTCAGGGGTGGATGATTTCCAATATCGTGCCGGTCTACCGGGGGGACTTTCTCGAGGGCGTCAGCGGCCTTGATGTCACCATCGATGTCTTTATCAGACAGATCCTGGACCTGGAAATCTCCTGGGACGCCAAAGCCTTCATGGTGGACGGCAATGGCACCATCCTTGCCGTCCCCGAGGATCTGCGAAAACTGTTCAGGCTTCCGGCCCTGGACAAGGCTGCGGCCGACACCAGAAATGATGAATATCTCAACACCAGCCTCGCCTACAGCCTGACCGCCGAACAGAACGATGCAGTTCTCAACCAGTTACAGAAGATGTTCCAGGCCGGTACCCCCATCGCCGAGATCGTCATCGACAACAAGCGCTATCTGCTGAGCCAGGAAGCCATTGCGGAAAGTGGCTGGCGCCTGTTCATCCTGGCGGACGAATCCCTGATCTTCAAAAAGATTTTTGAACTGGACCAACTCAGCGAACGGATCGGTTTCATTGCCATTGGCGCCATGCTGTTCTTCTACGCGGCCTTCTTCTTCTATCTGCGCCGTAAATCAGTCCGCATCGCCTCCCGCATCGCCGGACCGATTGAAAAATTGTCCCTGGCCACCGAAGGGCTCGGCGCCCAGCTGGCCAGTCGCCCTCTCGATCCCGTCGGCATCAAAGAGATCGACCGGCTGAGCAGCCATTTCAACGACATGGTGCACGAACTCGGCGACCGGACCCAGAAACTGATCGAAATGGAATTGCAGGACAAGATCAAACAGCGGGAAGCCGAACTCCTCGAAACCCTGGCCCTGACCGACCGGTTGACCGGGCTGGCCAACCGGCACAAGCTTGACGAGGCCCTTGATACCGAATTTGCCCGGTCCCAGCGCTTTGAAAACCGCTTCGGTGTCATC
The DNA here is from genome assembly GCA_963677135.2 of Geopsychrobacteraceae bacterium. Lineage (GTDB taxonomy): Bacteria > Desulfobacterota > Desulfuromonadia > Desulfuromonadales > Geopsychrobacteraceae > Seleniibacterium. The sequence continues at coordinate 46,122 of CAXXLS010000001.1, forward strand.
CTTTTCGATATCGATCATTTCAAACGGATCAACGACACCTTCGGTCACCAGGCCGGGGACCTGTTTTTGAAAGAGATTGCCGGCATCCTTCGGGACCAGACCCGCAGTACCGACACCATCGGCCGCTGGGGCGGTGAAGAGTTCATGATCATCTGCCCCAAAAGTCACCTGCAGGGACTGATGGAGGTTGCCGAGCACCTCAGAAGCGCAATTGAAAAGCACGACTTTTCCCAGGTCGGAAAGCGCACGGCGAGTTTCGGCCTGACCTTGAGCGAACCGGAAGATACCAGGGACTCCCTTATTCGACGCGCCGACCAGGCTCTTTACCGCGCCAAGCACCGTGGCCGGAACCGGATCGAAACGGCCTAGCAGAAAACCGCTGTCACGGTTGAGAACAGGAGATAGAAACCCTCCGGGCCGCCGCTGCAGGCGCCGTCCCCACATGCGCCATCGCTGTCGACTCCGGTGGAGATTCTCAACCGGCGGTTGCCGCACCCAGAGAGCGTCATTTGTCAGGCAACCATCCGGACTAGTAAACCACTAAAAATTTTATGGTTGACTAGACACATCGAAGCGCGGCATGATGCTCCCCATCACCAAGAGAGCACAGTTCACCAACAGCAAGAGAAGAAGGACTTTCAAGATGGGGTATCTGACAGCAATCACATTTTTATGGGCCTTTTCCTTCAGCCTGATCGGCGTCTACCTGGCGGGCCAGGTTGACGCCTACTTTTCGGTATTAACCCGGGTCGCGCTGGCCGCGATCGTATTTCTGCCCTTCATCAGGCCCGTACCAACCAGGCTGGCCCTGAAAATGATGGCCCTGGGAGCGATCCAGCTCGGTTGCATGTACGTGTTTTACTACCAGTCATTCCTGCTGCTGACGGTCCCGGAAGTCCTCATTTTCACCATCCTGACCCCCGTCTATGTCACCCTGATCTTTGACCTGATGCAGGGCCGTTTCAGTGCCCGCTACCTGGTAACGGCCCTGCTGGCGGTACTCGGTGCCGGAATCATCCGCTACAACGGGGTCGGTGACCAGATTTTTACCGGGTTCCTGGTTGTCCAGGGAGCCAATCTCTGCTTCGCCCTGGGACAGGTCGGCTACAAGGTTCTCCTGGAAAAAGAGAAAACCGCCATCTCCCAGCGGTCAATCTTCGGCTATTTTTACCTGGGCGCCCTGGCCGTCAACATCATCACCTGGTTCATGTTCGGCAACCCAGCCAAACTGCCGACCTCCCCCCTGCAATGGGGAATCCTGGTCTACCTCGGCGTTATCGCTTCCGGACTCGGATACTTTTTCTGGAATAAAGGCGCCACCAAAGTTGATGCCGGCACCCTGGCCATCATGAACAATGCCCTGATACCGGCCGGACTGATTGTCAACCTGGTGATCTGGAACCGCGATGCCGACCTGGTCCGCCTCAGCATCGGCGGCGTGGTCCTGCTCTTCTCCCTGATCCTTCACGAGCGCTGGGGCAAACAGCCGCAGTTGAAAGGGACCCCAGGCTGACACATCTGGCAACTCAGCCCTTGGGCCTTGACGGGCTCAAGGGCTTTTCAATAATCCCCCTTCCCTTTTCAGTCGATTCAGGTCAGAATCCCTTCCGCACCACAAACAAGGCGTTGAACAATTGCTATTGCCCAGCCAGGGTTTCAACGACCAGCTAAGCCGCCTGCGGCAACACCCTGCCCGGCGTTCCTTTTCACAACAAACCAGCTGAGCACCCTTGACGGTATGGCAGATCAAAATTTTGCATGGACCTATCTTAAACTGCTGCTGATGGCCATCTTCTGGGGCGGAACCTTCATTGCCGGTCGCATGCTGGCCGCCTACGAAGCACCATTTACCGCCGCTTTTGTCCGTTTCTGCCTGGCCTCTCTGGCGTTGGTCCTGATCACTCTGCGGACCACCGGAACCCTGCCGCGCCCGACGCGCCGGCAGTGGCCGCCCCTCCTCGTCCTGGGACTGAGCGGCATTTTTGCCTACAACGCCTGCTTTTTCAAAGGACTGGAGCTGATTGAAGCCAGTCGGGCGGCGGTTATCATCGCCAACAATCCGATTTTTATCGCCCTGCTGGCCGCGCTGCTCCTGGGGGAGAGACTGACCCCGCTGAAAATCTGCGGAATCGCCCTGTCGATCTGCGGAGCGCTGGTCGTTATTACCCACGGTCAGCTGTTGACAATATTTTCTACGGGAATCGGTCGGGGAGAGCTGTATATTTTCGGCTGCGTGGCCAGCTGGGTCACCTATTCGCTGGTGGGACGGATTGCCCTGCGCGGCATGACCCCCCTTGCCGCCGTCACCTGGTCATCCCTGGTCGGGACCCTGCTGCTCTTCCCGGCCGCAGCCCGGGAAGGACTGTGGCGGAACATCTCCGCATTTTCACCCGGAGCCTGGGGCGGCCTTGCGTACCTGGGTCTGTGCGGTACCGTCCTCGCCTTTCTCTGGTATTACCAGGGGATTCAGAAAATCGGCTCGACCCGGGCCGGACAGTTCATCAACTTTGTCCCGGTAAGCGGGGTGATTCTCTCGGTCTGGCTGCTCGATGAACCCCTCACCCTGTCCCTGTTCAGCGGACTGCTCATGGTCAGCGGCGGGGTCTACCTGGCCAATCGCGCAACCGGCTGAGCTCGCCCCCTTTCACGCTTCACGCTTCACGCTTCACGCTTCACGCTTAAAATAATACCACCCGGCCGTGACGACCTGACACAGGATGAGGACCAGAAACGCTGCCTGGTACCCCCCTTCCGCGTAATGGCCCGCCTTCGTCACCGGCCACGTGCCGACAATGGCCCCGATCAGCCACTGACCGCCAAAGGCGGCGACAAACACCAGAAGATTGAGAGCGGTATTGGCCCTGCCGGTCAACGAGCTCGGAAAGATCTGGGACAGCAGGGCATAGGCCAGGATGTTTGCCGTTCCGAAAAAACCGAATCCCAGCCAGAGAATCGTCGCATAACCCGGAGCAATCACCAGCAGCAATTGGATGCCCATGAACAGGAGCATCCCCACAGTTGCAATGCTGGAGGTTCTGATACCCCGCCTGGCCAGCCGTTCGGCGAGGCTGCCCAGGGCGAAATAGCCGCACATCATGGCAATGGCGACCCAGAACAGCATAGCGGCCACGGCGTCCCGCTCCAGACCGGCGACATCGCGCAACCAGGGTCCGGACCAGAGCCCCTGGATCGACAGGTAGGCCGCCTGGGCGGTGACCGCCCAGGGGGTAATCCGCCAGAATGACGAACTGCCCAGAACGGTTTTCAGCCCCGCGATCTGGGACGTGAAAGATTCGGCCGTCCCCTCGCGACGGGGTTCGGGAACAACCATGAACACGACCAGCGCGGCCAGCAGGGCGATGACGGCCAACCCCGTAAAGACCCCCCGCCAGTCGGTCACCTGCAAGGCCCCCTGGACCGGGGTCGTCGCCGCCAGAGCCCCGAGCCCTCCACTGACCATCTGGATGCCATTGGCCAACGGCAACCGCGATGCCGGCAGCCAGGCCGCAAAAGCTTTGAAGGCCGCCATCAGGCAGGCGGAGACCCCGACGCCGATAAGGGCCCGCCCGGCAATCAGCCCGGCGAGCGAGGTGGCCTGGGAAAACAGCAACGCGCCGGCGGCGGCAAGCAGCAACAGGACACTTTCAACCCGTCGCGGGCCGAAATGATCCAACAGTATCCCCAGGGGCAGCTGACAGGCGGCAAAGGTCAGAAAATAGGTTGCCGTCAACAGGCCGAGGTCGGCGGCGCTCAGCCCGATTTCGGCGGTCAGATCCGGAGCGATGACGGCGTTGACGGTACGGAACAGGTAGGAGACGAAATAACCCAGGGCAAAGGGGAAGAACAACGTGACAAGAAACCTGGCTGAATTTTTCTGCTCGGACATCGTGCTCTCGATTCTGAAATCACTCGTAAGAAATTGTCGCGGGATAAGCTAGTTGACTGATTTTTAGCGGGAGTTTCCGCGCGTGCCACTCCCGCCAGATCTTAATAATTTCTTTTCTGTAGAGTTGCTGGCGCTCTTAAAAGAGATTATCTTTTAGATATGGTTCCAGCTCGCCCGCGTCAGGAAGACGTCTTATGTCATTCGACTGCTGAGGAGGCCTCATGCCCAGTCATACAGATCGCCACATTGTCTATCGTTATGTAGATCACCTGGTAAAAGACACCTTTGCCCTGGTTCTGGCCGGCGGCCGCGGCTCGCGCCTTTACGAGCTGACCGACTGGCGGGCCAAGCCTGCCGTTTATTTTGGCGGCAAATACCGGATTATCGATTTTCCTCTCTCCAACTGCATCAATTCGGGGATCCGCCGAATCGGTGTCCTGACCCAGTACAAGTCCCATTCCCTGATCCGCCACCTGGTGCGCGGCTGGAGTCATTTCAAGAAAGAACTCGGAGAATTTGTCGAAATTCTGCCGGCCTCGCAACGGTTTTCCGATGAATGGTACCTGGGGACCGCCGACGCAGTCTACCAGAATCTGGATATCATTCGCGCAGAAAAACCCAAGTATGTTCTGGTCCTTTCCGGCGACCACGTCTATACCATGGACTACCGTTCCATGCTGCTGCAGCATGTTGAATCGGGGGCTGATATGACCGTCTCCTGCCTCGAAGTCCCGGTTGAAGAGGCGGCGGGCGCCTTCGGCGTCATGGAGGTCGATGAGAGCGGTAAAATTATCGGGTTTCAGGAGAAACCGGCCAACCCTGCACCGTTGCCCGGCAAGCCGGGACTGACCCTGGCATCCATGGGTAATTATATTTTCAATACCGATTTTCTGTTCGACCATCTCCGGCGGGACGGGGCAGATCCGGAATCGGAACATGATTTTGGCAAAAACATCATTCCGTCCATAATCCACGAGCACGAGGTGTACGCCTTCCCGTTCCGTGATCCTGAAACCGGCGACCGGGCCTACTGGCGTGATGTCGGGACCCTCGACGCTTTCTGGGAAGCCAACATGGAACTGATCTCCCCCTCTCCGGAACTGAACCTTTATGATCCCAGCTGGCCGATCTGGACCTACCAGGTTCACCTTCCCCCGGCCAAGTTCGTCTTCAACGACGACCACCGCCGGGGGATGGCGGTCGACTCGACGGTCTCGGGCGGATGCATTATCTCCGGATCGAAGCTCAACAAAACCCTGCTCTTTTCCAACGTCAGGGTTCACTCCTACTCAAGCATTGACGAGACCGTGATCCTTCCCGAGGCCGTGGTCAACCGAAACTGCAAGATCAGACGGGCCATTATCGACCGAGGCTGTGAGATCCCGGCGGGAACGGTCATCGGCTACGATCCCGAAATCGACAAGCAGAATGGTTTCCGGATTACCAGTAAGGGGATCGTCCTGGTCACCCGCGGTATGCTGGGGCAACCGGAAGGCTACGCCTGATTTCCACCCCCCCGGGGGAGGGACGCACAGAGAGCTGCCGGTTCCTCGTTCAGGACCAGGAGATAACCGTCCGGGTCCTGAACCCAGACCTCCCGGCGCAGGTGTTCGTGATCCTCCAGCTCATAAAGCAGGGGCCAGCGGTCCTTCTTGAGGCGGGCGAGGACAGCCGCGAGGTCCGGGCAGCCGAATTCCAGCTGGAAGCCGGTGCCGGGATGCCCCCGTTCCAGGTTCTGCCGCAAAACCGGATGACGGCCCGCCAGAACCGCCAGTGGCTGCAGCACCATCCGGACCGCACCGCAGCGAATCAGCAGAAACGCTCCGCAAGCAAGACCGGAATCGTCGCGTTCGACGTTCAGCCCGAGCAGGCCATGATAAAATTTTTCACTCTGCTCGAGATCCGTCACCCCCAGGGTCAGGCTCAGCTGCATCGTTGCCCCTTTCGTTAGAACCAGCGCCCCTCCGACCAGGAAGCGGGGCCCCGCTCTGGTCGAGCCCCCCTTCGAACAAATTGATTTTGCATATTCTATGTGGTTTAATGCGCCAGATTATGACAGCACAACACATGAGTCGAGCATTTCTCGGTCTGGGCGGAAATATTGACGACCCGGTCACCCATTTCCGCCGGGCCCGACAGGAACTGGCGGGCCACCCCCAGATCACGATCAGAGCGAGTTCTCCGCTCTATCGCACGCCGCCGGTCGGGGGTCCCGACGGGCAGCCTGACTACCTGAATGCGGTTCTTGAAATCGGGACGGCCCTGACGGCTTGGGAGCTGTTGGCCGTCTGTCAGCACCTCGAGCGGGAGGCCGGGCGCGTGCGAACCGTTCGGTGGGGCCCGCGACCGCTGGATATCGACCTGCTGCTGTTTTCTGACCAAACTTGTAATTCGGAAATTCTGACGTTACCTCACCCGCGCCTGCATCAACGTCATTTTGTCCTGCTGCCTTTATGCGATCTGGCTCCGGATCTGAACCATCCGGTTATCAACCGCACCATCGGCCAGATCCTCGACACCCTGGGTCCTGAACCTGGCATTTCCAGGCTGGAGAAAACATGGTGATTTCATGATCAAACTCTTGATGCTGGCCCTGGTCGGCTTTGTCTTTTACTCCTTCTTCTCCTCCTTGAAACTGCGCTCCGGGCAGCGACGCCCCCCGCAAAACCGCAGCAGTCAGGGAGAAACCATGGTAGAGGACCCACAATGCGGTACCTACCTTCCCCAGAGCGATGCGATCAAAGCGACCATTCATGGTCGTGACTACTATTTCTGCTCCCGTAAATGTCTGCAGGAATTTAAAAAAACGCAGCGATAATACCAAAAAATAACAGCAAAGGAGCTCTCCCATGAAGTTTTTCATCGATACCGCCGAAGTCAAGGAAATCCGGGCCGCCAACGATCTCGGTCTGGTGGACGGGGTCACCACGAATCCCAGCCTGATTGCCAAGAGCGGTCGCGACTTCCGTGAAGTCATCACCGAAATTACCGAAATTGTCGACGGTCCGATTTCCGCCGAGGTCATCGCCCTCGATGCCGAGGGGATGCTCAAAGAAGGCCGTGAGCTCGCGAAAATCCACAGCAACATCGTCATCAAGGTCCCGATGACGACGGAAGGTCTCAAGGCGACCAAGCGGTTTTCCGCCGAAGGGATCAAAACCAACGTCACCCTGATCTTTTCTCCGCTGCAGGCCCTGCTGGCCGCCAAAGCCGGAGCGACCTACGTTTCCCCCTTTGTCGGACGGCTTGACGATATCGGTCACGAAGGTCTGGAAGGGGTCAAACAGATCCGCACGATGTACGACAATTACGGCTATGCCTCGGAAATTATCGTCGCCTCGGTCCGTTCCCCCATGCACGTCCTCAACGCCGGCCTGATCGGCGCCGATATCTGTACCATTCCCTACGGGGTCATGGTGCAGCTGGCCAAACATCCGCTGACCGATGTCGGGATCGAGAAATTTCTGGCCGACTGGGAAAAAACCAAATAATGCGCCCTGCGCCAGGCTGAAAGCCTTTTTCAGCCTGGCTTTTTTGCCCTTTTTCTGACGGGATACGCCGTCTTCCGTCCTTTTCTCCGCTATACCCTTGTTCTGTTTTCTCTGATTGTCTTGCCCCGCGGCGTGACTTCGGTTATGCTCTCATCTAGACGCAAAGCATATGATATTGTTTGTTTTTTGATTTAATTTTGGTGCCGGGATACAGTTCTATTCCTATCTTTTCACAATCATGAGAGGTCACAATGAATATTCACGAGTATCAGGCAAAGGCGATCCTACGCAATTTCGGCGTTCCCGTTCCGGACGGGCACGTCGTCTACAACAGCAACTCGGCGCGGGACTGGGCGAAGCGGCTCGGCGAAGGACCCTGGGCGGTAAAAGCCCAGATCCATGCCGGCGGCCGCGGTAAAGGAGGCGGAGTCAAAATCGCCAAAACCGCTGACGAGGTCAAAAAGTTCGCCCGGGACATGTTCGGCATGACCCTGGTGACTCACCAGACCGGACCCGAGGGCAAAATCGTCAAACGGGTCCTGGTGGAAAATGCCAGCAATATCGCAGACGAATTCTATGTTTCCCTGCTGGTCGATCGGGCGACGGACAAGGTCACCCTGATGGCGTCTGCGGAAGGGGGGATGGATATAGAAGAAGTCGCGGCCAAGACGCCGGAAAAGATCTTCTTTGAAGCCATCGATCCGGTCATCGGCCTCACCGCCTTTCAGGCCCGCAAAGTCGGGTTCAAGCTGGGCTTTGCCATGCCCCAGGTGAAGCAGGCGGTACCGCTTTTGATGAACCTCTACAAGACCTTCGTCGAATCGGACTGCTCCCTGCTGGAGATCAACCCCCTGATCCTGACCGCCGAAGGGAAATTGCTGTGCCTCGACGCCAAACTGAACTTCGACGACAACGCCCTGTTCCGTCATCTGCGTATTCGGGACCTGCGCGACTACGATGAAGAAGATCCGATGGAGATCGAAGCATCCCAGTACGATCTGTCCTACATCGCCCTCGACGGCAATATCGGCTGCATGGTCAATGGTGCGGGACTGGCCATGGCGACCATGGACATCATCAAGCATTACGGCGGTGATCCTGCCAACTTTCTCGATGTCGGCGGCGGCGCCACCATCGAGCGGGTCACCGAGGCCTTCAAAATCATCCTCTCCGATGACAAGGTCAAAGGGATTCTGGTCAATATCTTCGGCGGCATTATGAAATGCGACGTTATCGCCACCGGCATCATCGAGGCGGCCAAGCAGATCGGGGTGACCGTGCCCCTGGTGGTCAGGCTGGAAGGGACCAATGTCGACCTCGGCAAGAAAATGCTGGCCGAATCCGGTCTGAACATTGTCAGTGCCGACGGCATGGCCGATGCCGCAGAAAAAATCGTCAAAGCCGTCAACGGATAAGGAGAAGCTGCAATGAGCATTCTGATCGATAAAAATACCAAGGTCATTACCCAGGGGATCACCGGTGCAACAGGTCTTTTCCACGCCCAGAAGGCCCGCGAATACGGCACCCAGATGGTTGGCGGAGTCACGCCCGGTAAAGGCGGCACCGAAATCGACGGCTTTCCCGTATTCGACACCGTCGAAGATGCCGTCCGCAGCACCGGGGCCACAGCCTCGGTTATCTATGTGCCGCCTATCGGCAGCGCTGACGCCATCATGGAAGCGGCCGACGCCGGAATCGAACTGATTATCTGCATTACCGAAGGGGTTCCCGTCCTCGACATGGTCAAGGTCAAAAAATATCTCGAGGGGAAAAATATCCGGCTGGTAGGCCCCAACTGCCCCGGCGTCATCACCCCCGAGGAATGTAAAATCGGCATCATGCCCGGCTACATTCACAAGAAAGGTCCTGTCGGGGTGGTCTCCCGCTCCGGCACCCTGACCTATGAAGCGGTCTGGCAGCTCACCTCCCGCGATATCGGCCAGAGTACCTGCGTCGGGATCGGAGGCGACCCGGTCAACGGAACCAACTTCCTCGATGTCCTTAAAATGTTCGAAGAGGACCCCGAGACCTCATCGGTCATCATGATCGGCGAGATCGGGGGCAACGCCGAAGAGGAGGCCGCGAAATACGTCCGCGACCACATGACCAAACCGGTTGCCGCCTTCATCGCCGGAGCGACTGCCCCAAAGGGGAAGCGCATGGGCCACGCCGGTGCCATCATATCGGGCGGTAAGGGGGATGCCGCGAGCAAAAAGGCCTTTTTGAGGGAATGCGGAATCAGTGTCGCCGATTCCCCTGCCGAAATGGCCGAAGCTCTTCTGAAAATCTGGACCCCTTGACAGAAGCAGCCGCTGCCCGGACCAGACGACCGGCCTCCGGGCAGCGCTGAAAACACCCCCGAACATGTTGACTGTTCCCGTTCCCGGATTCCGCAGCCTGCAGCTCACCCACCTGGTTCTCGATTACAATGGGACTCTTGCCTGCGATGGCAGGATGCTTCCTGGCGTAGCGCTGCGGCTGGAGAGACTCGCCGCCCAGTTGGCCATCCATATCATCACGGCCGATACCTGTGGCACGGTTGCTGAGGAGATAAAAAAGCTGCCCTGCCACCTGGAAATCATCAAGGCAGCGGGGCAGGATGAAGTCAAAGACGCGTTCGTACGCCAGCTCGGGGCATCTCGGGTGGTTGCCGTTGGCAATGGTCGTAATGATCGCCTGATGCTCGAAAGCGCGGCCCTGGGACTGGCGGTCATGCAGGCGGAAGGAACCGCCAGGGAGACCATGATGGCCGCCGACGTTCTTCTCCCGGACATTTTAGCGGCCCTGGACCTGCTTCTGCATCCTCATCGCCTGATTGCCACCCTGCGCAATTGAACCCTGGGCTCCGGGAGCCCAGGTCCGTTACATTCTCAAGTCGTCGGCAAGACTGGTAATCAACTTCTCGATCTTCAGCTTGGCCATACCAATGCCATTATCGTTATTCAGGGCCAGAACCATGTGGATGTGGGCCTTGCCGGGTTCGGTCTTGACCGGATCATTCCCCTCGTTGAGACAACGGGCCAGGATATGGGCCGATTCAGCTTCAACATGCACCAGGCGGCCGCGCCCGACACCCATTTCGCTGGATGCCTTCTGGGCATTCATCAGCATATTGTTTGCAAGAATACCGAGTTCTTTCATATTCCCCTGCATATCGCCGGTCATGATGGCCAGCGACTCGCCGGTCGGGGTGAAGATGCCGACCCCGGCAAAACCGTCAATACCTTCAAATTCCTTCAGTTTTTCCTGGATGCCCATACGCTTCTCCTCTGTTTGATGGATAAGGTTGCTCCCGGTCAGATGAGCAGGGAAGTCCCGACCATCTTCTTCACCGGGTGAAGACAATTGGTGTGCCGCTGCGGAAATACGGTCCGCAGGCCTATTGCGCTGCTGCTGACGATTTTGTTCATCCTGCCGGCGCATTGACTCAAGCAGAATATGACTGAGGGGATCATGGATGTGCCGCTCCAGTTTTGTTTTACCGGGAGACATTTCTATCCCCACTTCTTCCCATGAAAAAATCTCGAAAGCCGCTGCTTCGCCCGTTAGCTGGTCGCTTCTGGCATCGACCAGGCTCCCTTCGATGAAAAAAAGGGTTCCGATTTTGTCCTGAGCTGAAACCTGCAGCGAACAGGTTTTGTTTTCCAGTTCGATCAACTGGGCAAACGTCGGCAGGGTAATCCCTTCCACAAACCCTTTGGCTCGATGGTTCAGACAGGCCCTGATCTTCGCTGTCATGGTCTCGAGATCGGTCGGCTTCTCCAGGTACTGAATCGAACCCAGCTGCTGTAACTGCGCTTCAATGTCCGGCGTCCCGAAAGCGGTCATGACGATGACCGGCACCTGGGGATGCCTGCTTCTGACCTGAGCCAACAATTCGAAGCCATCCATCTTGGGCATTTTCAGATCGGTTATCAGCAGATCGACGGCCGTATCGTCCATGATTTTCAGCGCCGCAAGACCATCATGGGCCGTCAGCACCCTGACGTTGGCGAGTCTATGGACAAGCCCCTGAGTCAAACTCAGCAGGAACTTTTTCTCGTCATCGACAATCAACACCTGCTTCATCACAAAGATCCTCCGGATAACGGTATCCACTACAGGAGCAAGGCCCGTTCCAATTCCGGGAATTCTAAGGAGACTTCAGGCAACCCGTTTATAACACTGATGGATGCGCAGAGACCGCTGGAGGGGGATCCTCATCAAGCGGTCCAGATTGACCTTGTGGGTCAACCTGGACCGGTCATTCTGAGCTGGAGAAATGCGCGAAATGCTTAACGGTAGGTTTTCAGTTTCCGTTTCAATGTGGACAGCGGCACATCCAGGACTTTTGCTGTCCGGGTGATGTTTCCGGACATGCGGGCAAGCACCGAAAGAATATAGTCCCTGACCAGGTCATCCAGCGGCAGGACCGGCTCTGCCAGGTTGCCTTCGGACGATTTCGAAGAAGAGATTTCAGGATTGGCGGCCAGCAGGCGGGACGGATAAATGCTACCGTCCTGGTGAAAAATCACAGCCCTTTCAATGATATTTTTCAACTCTCTTACATTCCCCGGCCATGGGTATTCAGCGAGTTGCCGAAGTTCCGAGGCGGGCAGCTCAAAGTCTTTTCCGTTGGGAATCTGAGCGAGAAAATGCTGGCACAGAAGGGGGATGTCCTGCTTGCGCTCACGCAGCGGCGGCAGATGGAGCCTGATGACATTCAACCGGAAATAGAGGTCCTCGCGAAATTTTTTCCCGCGAACGGCTTCTTCCAGGTCCATATTCGTCGCCGCGATGACCCGGACGTCCACCGGAATGGTACGGTGCCCTCCCAGCCTCCTCAGGCTGCCCTCTTCCAGGACGCTCAGTAATTTGGCCTGCAAATGGAGAGGCATCTCGCCGATCTCGTCCAGCAGCAGGGTCCCGCCTTCGGCCATTTCGAAAATCCCCTTGCGGCTGCTATCCGCCCCGGTATAGGCCCCCTTTTCAGTGCCGAACAATTCCGCCTCTATCAGATGTTCTGGCAACGCCGCACAGTTGATGCTCAAAAAAGCGCCCGGTCTGCCACCGCCATGGTAATGAATGAATTTCGCCATGACGTTTTTGCCGGTTCCCGTTTCCCCGGTAATGATCATGGGCGCCAGAGAAGAGGCTGCTCGCCTGGCAATATCCTCCGATTCAAGCAAGCCGCCACCGTTCACCAGGATCGTCCCGACCTGATCGCGCCGGCGCTTGTAATTCTGCAGCTGCGCCACCTTTTCCAGTTCCTGCGTTCGCAACGCCCGGACGACGGCGAGACGCAGTTCCTCAAGCTCGAACGGTTTGGACAGGTAATCATGAGCTCCGACCTTGATACCTCGAACCGCATTTTCGAAACTGGGATATGCGGTGATGAAAATCACCTTGGTCTGTTCATTGGCCTCCAGAATCATGGGGCAGAAGTCGCGCCCCTCGCCGTCGGGAAGCTTCTGATCCAGCAGGACAACATCCACAGGCTCCTCGAGGCAGTGCGCAATCCCGTCGGTACCGGTATGGGCCACCTTGACCCTGATTCCACCCTGGCCAAGATAACCCTGAACCAGGTCACACAGCACCCGGTCATCATCAATAATCAGTAGTTTCCCGGTTTTTTCCACTGTCATTGTCATCCCCCTCCGGTATGGAAATATCGACCGTGACCCCTTCACTGCGGTTATTCCTGATATCAATGGTACAGTTCATCTGGGCGAGCATTTTGCGGCTTATCACCAGTCCGAGCCCGGTCCCCTGAGTTTTGGTGGTAAAGAACGGCTTGAAGATCTCCTGCAGTTTCGACTCCGGCACCCCGCATCCCGTATCCCTGATCCGGACCCACAGAAATCCCTGCTGCCTGACGGTACTGAGCTCGATAATCTTTTTCTCGCTGTGCAGCATCGCATCCGCAGCGTTGGTGAAGATGTTCAGCAAAACCTGCTGGAGAGCCCGCGGATCGACATAGGCCCTCTGGGCATGCGGATGGAATGTGGTATTGATCCGTATGCCGTTTTTTGAGAAATCGGACCAGACCAGGGAGACAAACCGGTCCAGAAATTCGCTCAGATTGATATGTTCCGGCACTGGTTTCTCATACATGTTGATGTTTCGAAGGCTGTTCAGAAGATATTCGACACGCAGCAGCTCCTCCATGGAGCGCTCAACGAACTCAAGGATGGTTTCCCGGGAAAAATCATGAATATTTTCCCTTAAAACGCTCAAGGCCATTTTTGCCGAATTAATCGGATTGCCGATCTCATGACGAATACCGGAAAAGACGTAGCCGAGGTTATCCATGGTGTTGACAGCGTTGGCAATCGATTCCAGCCTCATTTTTTCGGTAATATTGCGAATGAAAGCCCACAGGAAGCGTTCTCCCGGGATGGGATAGATGGAATAACCCAGAAGTTTGTCATGAAGACGCAGTTCGAAAGTCTGCCCGGCCCAGCTATCGGCGACAGGCAGTCCCCGGGACAAAAGAAGCGCTTTCAGGTGGGGATAATTCTGGGCGCCCTTATTCTCTTCCAGCAACTCCACGGCACAGGGATTGGAGAAGACAATTTCTTCTTTCACCAGATCGAAAACGATGATTCCCAGATCGATATTCTCTAAGATCTCTGCGTAGATACAGACTCCCGGACAGGTTTTTTTACCAATCGGACACAGCCCCGCTTCCCGACACGTTGTCGCCTCGCTCGCCATGGATCCCCGGCTCCTTTACATTTAAGACAGGTGCTTTTCTCGCCGCCTTCTGCGTCATCGGTGATAAATTTACCTTAAGCTATTAAAACTAACCGAGAAATAGCTATTGTCAAATCACCTGTTTTTTTCATACTGTTCATAGGAATCAACTGTCTTGCGCAAGAACGGCCCGACCCCATCCGCTTTACAAAATGGACAAGTGGGTCGCCGCCCCTTCAGAAAGGGGCAACCTTGATCGGGGGTTAACAATGTCAGGTCAATTCCGCAATCTGCTCGTCGTCGATGATGAAGCCTCCATGCGCCACATGCTGCGCCTGGTCCTCGAACAGCACCAGTTTCGGGTCAGCGAGGCCCGCAACGGCGCTGAAGCCGTCAATCTGCTGTACAAGGAGAAGTTCGACGCGATCCTGTCCGATATCCGCATGCCGGATATGGATGGCCTGACCTTTCTGGAACAGCCCGAAGTCAGGGGCAGTGGCTGTACGGTGATCATGATGAGTGCCTACGGCAGTATCGATACGGCGTTGGAATGCATCAAGCGTGGCGCCTACGATTATATTTCCAAGCCCTTCAAGCCGGATGAAGTGGTGCTGACCCTGCGCAAGGCCGAAGAACGGCAGCAGCTCAGAAGCGAAAACCAGCAGCTCAAAAAAGCGCTTTCGAAACAGGATCTCTCTTTCCATATCGATGATATCGTGCACGCCAGCCGGAAAATGCGGGATATCCTGACTCTGGTCCGGGCCGCGGCAAAAGCGGACTCGTCAGTGCTGATCCACGGCGAAACGGGGACCGGCAAAGAACTCATCGCGAAAGCCCTGCACAGCGAAAGTGGCCGGAAAGGCCCCTTTTTGGCCATCAATTGCAGTGCGATTACCGCCGGACTCCTGGAAAGTGAACTCTTCGGCCATGTCAAAGGCGCCTTTACCGGGGCCGACCGGGACAAGCAGGGGCTCTTCTCCACCGCCAATGGCGGAACCCTGTTTCTTGATGAAATCGCCGACCTGCCCCTGGATCTGCAACCCAAGCTGCTGCGGGTTCTCCAGGAAAATGAAATACGCAAGGTCGGGGCCACCAGGTCGGAGCCGATCGACACCCGGGTTATCGCGGCCAGCGGTGCGAGCCTTCACAAGCTGGTGGAAACCAGGCAGTTCCGCCAGGATCTTTTCTTCCGGCTGGCGGTGGTCGATATCAACCTTCCCCCCCTGCGGGAACGTCCGGAAGATATTCTCCCGCTGACAGACTACTTCCTGAAGCGGATCTGCACCCGCGAGGGACGTCCCGTCCCGGCCCTGACCGAGGAATCGAAACAGAGCCTGGCGCGCTACGCCTGGCCAGGCAACGTCCGGGAACTGGAAAATTATCTGGAGAAGGCCCTGATCTTCAGCCACGGGGACACCCTGACCCTCCCCCCTTTGCGGCTGCGCCAATCCAATCCTGCGGAATTCAGTGCCGAGGAATATTCCCTCAAAATCGCCGCGCGTCGCCTGGAACAGGAATACATCCGCAAGGCCCTGGCCAGAACCGAGGGCAACCGCACCCAGGCCGCAGCCCTGCTGGAAATCAGTCTGCGCTCACTGATGTACAAACTCAAGGAATACGGTATCGAGTAAAAAAATCTGCGGTGACCCGGGCCATTCTTCCCCCGGGTGACCACATCCGTGTTCAGACAGAAACTACAACAGTCCCCGGTCAGCGAAGCTGACATACTCCCCCTTGCCGATGATGACATGATCCAGGACCCGCACGCCCATGAGCTCCCCGACCTGCTTGAGACGCGCGGTGATTTCGATATCCTCACGACTGGGGGTCGGATCCCCGGACGGGTGATTATGGACAAACAGGACCGCGGCGGCGGATTCCCTGAGGACCGGGGAGAAAACCTCCCGGGGGTGAACGATGCTGGCGGTCAGGCTTCCTTCGGAAACCTGGACCTCGCGAATGAGGCGATTCTTGGTATCGAGGAGCAGCGCCACGAACACTTCCTTGCGGTAATCGCAGAGGCGTTCGTGGAAATGCAGAAAGGCGTCCTCGGATGAACGGTAGGCCTGCCCGGGTTGCAGCCGCTGATCGGAAAAGCGCCGGGCGATCTGGAACAGGGCCTGGATTTCAGCTGCTTTCGCCGGCCCGATGCCAGGCTGTTGGCAAAGTTCACTGATGCTTGCCGCGGCCAGATGTCGCAATGAACCGAACCGGGCGAGCAGCTGCCTGGCCAGATCCAGGGCACTGACTTTTCCGGCTGCGGCACCCGTCCGGATGATCAGTGCCAGCAATTCGGCATCGCTGAGTTTTTCGGCTCCCAGTTGCAGTAACTTCTCACGCGGACGCTCCTCCGCAGGCCAATCCTTGATGGTTCGCATGGTTCCCCCCCTTACCGGCGAATTTTTGAACGGATAGATGATGACCTTCGTCAGGTCGGCAATCAAAACGGACCGCCTAGAGAGCAGTCCGTCTTCACCTGCATGACATTATAATGTGGGCTTATGACTATTCTCTGACAAAGGTGTCGATGTCAGATTCGTGCGGCATGCCCATGAAACGGGCGTATTCGGATTCGATGATCGCATAATGCTTGTGGCTTTCAGCGGCCATCTGTTCGAAAACCGTTCTCACCCCCGGATCGACGATCTTTTTGGCCTTGCCGCGCAGCAGGTTTTCGATCTCCTGCTCCTTGTTCAGAGCGATCTCCCGGGCGCGTCGCTCTTTGACCTCGGCGTTGATGACACCGCCAAGCTCCTTAAGCACCGCGCTTTCCTCCTGGCAGGGCGTGTTCAGAAACTCATCAAGAGTCCCGAATTCGGTCCCCCGGTAGTAACGGAAAAACTGGCTGACATGATCTTTTTTTTCTCCGGCCAGCCGGGAAAAGACTTTCTTGCCCCCGGCATCTTCGACCATATCCGCAGCTTTCTGATAAAAGCACATGAGTTTCTTGGCATTCTCGACAGCCAGCCTGATCGCTTCCTGATGCATCATCTCCTGGGGCATAGGCACCTCCGTACCGGACGGGTTGGTTATCCAGATCTCTTCTATAAAAAATAGCCGAGACCGGCACCTTGTCAATCCCCTAAGCAGCTAACTTAACGCCATTTTTCAAATGCCATGGTATTCATGCAGCAACTCGGCAACGGCTTCGGCAAGCTTGCGATATCCCCTGGCATTGAGATGAACGGCGTCGCTTTTGTAACTGCGGTCAAACAGCAGATCTCCCAGGGTCTCCTTAAGCAGGGGAATTTTCAGCTCCCCGGCAAGGCTCTCGTACAGTTCGAGATCGGCAGGAAGCAGTCCGAGCTGCGGCACCGCAATCATGACAACATCGATATCCCGCTGGTTTGCCGCCTCATACATTCTGCGGAGATTCTCCTTAAGCTGCTCGCGATCCCGTTTCTGCAGGACGTCATTGCCGCCATGACAGATGATCACCAGGTCCGGCTCAACCTCGTCAAGCAATCCCGGGAGCCGCCGCGCGCCCTGCTCGCTCAGTTCGCCGGACACGCCCCCGTTGACGACCCGGCGGCCAATCAGGCGGGACAGCTGCGCGGGGTAACTGAACTCGGCGGCAACGCCGACCCCTTCCGTCAGGCTGTCACCAAATGCCAGCACAATATCGTTCGGCCTCAACTGGCGCAGGGAGTCCCCACGCTCGCAACCAGACAGAAGCAGCAGGGCCAGCAGCCCCAGGAAGAATCGTCTTTGCATGGTCTCCCTCCCGATCAGGACGATGTGTTGCCGGCGCCGGATTGCCAACCGCGCCTACCAGCCGTCAGGCGTCTCAACCTTCCGGAAAAAATCATTGATGGCCCTGAAAACCTGGGCGCTGTCCCCCTGAACCCGGGCCGCCTCCGGCAACGAGCGCAGAAACATGCGGCCATACCCCTTCCTGATGACTCGGGTATCGAGGATCAGCACGACCCCGCGGTCGTTGCGATGCCGGATCAGGCGTCCAAAGCCCTGTTTGAAGCGAATCACCGCCTGGGGAACCGTATATTCCATGAAGGAATCGCCGCCGCGCTGCTCAATCGCCTGGGCCCGCGCTTCCAGAACCGGCTCGGTCGGCACCTTGAACGGCAGCCGGGCGATGACGACCTGCTCCAGGGACCGTCCCGGCACATCGACACCTTCCCAGAAGGAATCGGTTCCAAACAGGATACTGGTTTCGTCTTCGGCAAACCGCTTGAGGAGCCGGTGCCGGTTCTCCTGCCCCTGGCGCAGGCAACGCAGGCCCTGGGCCTCCAGAACCGGGGCCAGCTCATCATGAACCTGGCGCAGCAGGCTGTAGGCGGTAAACAGGACGAAGCTGCGCCCCCGGCTGCAGAGAACCGCTTTTTCAACGGCATCGCGAACCGCCTCGGCAAACCCGGGCCGGCCGGGCTCAGGCAGATCGGCGGGAATGGCGACCAGGGCCTGGCGCTGATAATCGAAGGGGGAGGCCAGGGCCAGTTCTTGAAGGCGGGCCGGCTCGACCCGATCAAGCCCCACCCGAGAATGGAAATAGCTGAAGGCCCCGGCGACCGTCAGGGTGGCGCTGGTCATCACCAGGGTCCGAAAGCGTTGGTAAAGGGCCTTATTGAGACTCTCGGCCACCTCCAGAGGAGCCTGGCACAAGGCGGTGATCAGCCCTTTGGCCCGGCCCACCCGCCCCTCTCGGATTTCGATCCACAGGCAGCTGCCCTGGCCCGCCGCCTGAAAGGATCCCAGCTCGGCGGCCAGCCCGTCGAGGCGGCCGGCGATCCCGCGCAGATCGACCAGAGAGGAATTGAGGCGCTCGGCAACGGCTTCCGGCAAAGCCTCACAATCACGCAGCAGAGCACTGACGCCGCTGGCCAGTTCGCAGCAGCCGGTGCGCAGAATCTCGACCCGCTCATGGATCTGCTGCCAGGCGGGTGTCTCCAGGAAATCAGGCAGAATCCGGTGCTTCAGTTCGTATCGTTCAGACACCTTTTTACCCAGGGCGGCGGGCAGCTCCTCGCCGATGAGCTGCAGCTGGTCGAGGGCGGTTTCCAGCAGTTGCTGGCGTTTGACCAGCAGGCTTTCGATGCCGCCATGCAGGGACCGGTAGAGGTCATCCTCAGTCTGGGGCAGCTCGCGCGACAATTGATCCAGGAACCGGGGCAGCAGCCCCTGGTTGGGTTTGCGCGGATGGCGCAGTCGATGCAGCAGACGGGCGAAGGTAAAACGGGTGATCTGGGACGAAAAGTAGCTGGTGGCGACATCCTCGAGATGATGAGCCTCATCGAGGATCACCCGCTCAAAGGGGGGAAGAACCGCCGTGGCCGAATAGTTGTCGGTCTGCTGGCGCAAGGCCAGGTCCGAGAGCAGCAGGGCATGATTGACCACCAGAACGTCTGCCCGGGCTGCCTGGCGACGGGCCTTATGGAAAAAGCAACGACTGTAATGGGGGCAGCGAACCCGGGCGCACTGGTCGGCCTCGCAGCAGATTTCCTCCCAGACCTGGTAATTGGGGATAAAGGAGAGATCTTCGCGGGACCCGTCACCCGTGGTTTCGGCCCAGGCGATAATCTGCTGCAATTCAGCAACCAGGTCCTGATCGAACAGTCCCAGTTCCCGCCCGGCCGTTTCTCCCCGGCGCAGGCAGTAGTAATTGCTGCGCCCCTTGACCAGGACGGCGTAAAAATCGAGGTCGGTTGAACGGTCGAGGAAAGGAAGATCCTTGCGGATCAGCTGCTCCTGCAAATTGATGGTCCGGGTCGAGACAACCACCCGCTCCCGGTTGTTCCTGGCCCAGAGCAGGGCGGGCACCAGGTAGGCGAGACTCTTGCCGGTTCCGGTCCCAGCCTCGATGACGGCAAGCTGGTTGCGGTTAAAGGCCTCTGCGACGGCAAACGCCATGCGCAGCTGTTCGGGACGGTCCTCATAATCAGGAAGCGTCCCGGCGATCTGACCTTCCGGTCCGAGCAGTGCGGCAACCTGCTCCGGGGAGACATGCTCGGTCACCTTGTCGGCAAAAGCTTCCACAACCCTGTACACCTTATCCACAGAGTTATTCACAATGTAGAAACCGACCCCCAAGGTCCCGAATTGTGCGGCAACGTCAATGTCTGCGGAGGAGGGTTTGAGGACTCCCGAAGGATGGTTGTGGATAACGATATCCCCATATCCACAGGTCTGGAGGATGGCCGGCACCGCCGATTCGGAGCCGCGGGCCAGAACTTCGACCTGGACAACCCGCCGGTTGGCGTCGGTCTGCCCCAGGATAAACACTTCATTCCCTTCAGCCTGGCTGATGGCGTAGCGGATCTGGTCGATACTATCGGAAGAAAAATACTCGAGCATGGGTCGCGATTATAGAGGAAGCGGATCGGGAAAGGAAATTTTATTCTTTCATGCGCCCCCCTTTCTGACGCCTGCTATCCAGAATATTTTCTAATGTAACAAATTGTTGCCTCTGCTCTGGAAGTGGTCATGGCCAGGCCCTGAGCCCCTCCCCTAAACTGCAGATCTACAGTCGTTTTTCATCCCCCCGTCAGCCCCGGGAAGGGCCGTTCGAGACATCCGTCATACCATTGACATCATTGACCTTTTAACATTACGATCCAGACTCCAAATGAAAACTCCAAAATGAAAATCCAAGCGCTCTTTTCTTTTCCGATCCGGCCAGATCACCAAATGGAAAGAAACTTACCCACTGATCATCAATGACGATGGTTACCCCACAACCGAACAATAAAAAAACGAGCGTTCTACTGAACAAGACAGCACCGGAACAGGGCGGTTCTGTAGCCTTCCCCCCTTCCCCCGTGGCCCATCACGCCGAGCTGACCGGTTCCGCTCGGCTTTTTTTATGGACAGCAGCGTCATAATTTGGCATCCCTGAACAGCCGGTAAGGAGAAAAGAGATGCCTCAGCTTATGACGATTTACGACTGCCTGTTCCATCACTACGGCCCGCAGAACTGGTGGCCCGCCGATTCAGCCTTCGAGGTCGCCGTTGGCGCCTTCCTGACCCAGAACACCAACTGGAGCAATGTCGAAAAAGCCATCGCCAATCTCAAGCAGGCAGAGGTGTTGTCATGCGAGGCCATCCTGCGCCTGAAGTCAACCGAGCTGGAACAACTGATCCGCCCGGCCGGCTTTTTCCGGCAGAAAGCCCGCCGATTGCACGGTTTCTGCCGACATCTCGAAACGCATTACCGGGGCGCTATCGAAGCCATGCTGGCCGGGGACACCCACAACCTGCGCGCAGAACTGCTGTCCCTGAAGGGCATCGGGCCGGAGACCGCCGATTCCATTCTGCTGTATGCGGGAGAGCACCTGTCGTTTGTCGTCGATGCCTATACCAACCGACTGTTCACCCGCCTGGGTGTTCTCCAGGGGGACGAAAGCTATGCCCAGGTCCGGTCCCTTTTTATGAGCGCCCTGCCGGCCGAGGTCGCGATCTACAATGAATACCACGCACTGATCGTAGCCCATTGCAAGCAGTTCTGCAGAACAACCCCTCAGTGTGACGAATGCCCCGCAGGCCGGCTCTGCGCTTTTTCCCAGACCGGCCCTTCCGGGCGGAAAAACTTATCTAATCAGGAACTTACTTGAACTATTCACGCTTCTGCGTTAGGGTTCGGCTTATATCCTCTTTCCAGAACATCGCAGGTGAACGATGATCGATCACTACTTGTTCCTGTTCAAAAAGTTTCTCGGCAACCTCCTCATGCCCCTCCCCCTGTCTCTGGTTCTGCTGCTGTGGGCCCTGCTGTTGCTGCTGCGCCGCAAAACCCGCTGGCTTGGCATGCTCCTGGTGACGCTTGCCACCGCCATCCTGATTTTCAGCAGCTACGCCCCCCTGAACCGCAGGCTGATCGCCGATTTCGAGTCCGCCATCCCGGCCTATGTCAAAACCGACCAACCGGTCGACTACGTGGTGGTTCTGGGCAGCTGGCAGCAATCGGTGCCCGACCAGCCGACAACCAGCGAACTGACCCCCAGCGGCATCGTCCGACTGACCGAAGGAATCCGCATATACCGGCTGAATCCCGGCAGCAAGCTGGTTTTCACCGGCTTTGAAGGGCTCCCCGGGGATCCGGTCGCCTATCCGGACAAACTCAAGGAGCTGGCCATTGCCCTGGGCGTACCGGAAGACGATATCATCAGCTACGTCGGTCCCCGCGACACCCGAGAAGAAGCCCAGGTCATTGCCACCAATTTTCCGACGGAACACCTGGTCCTGGTGACCACCGCCGCTCACATGCCGCGCGCCCTGGGACTGTTCCGCGGACTGGGCCTCGACCCGGTCCCGGCCCCGACGGAACATTTCACCAAGCCGCACCAGACCTGGTGGACCTTCCCGACCGGGAAAAACCTGGCGAAAACCGAGTACTGGCTTCACGAGGAGCTGGGTCTGCTCTGGGCAAAACTGATGGGCCAGGTCGACTAAACGGCCAGACAACTCTTCGGAACCTCCCAACCCTCAGAAAAATGGCCCTTTAGGCCGGAAAAATCAGGCCTTTCCTCTTGAACTTAAGAGCCGCATTTGTTAGCCTGCCGGATTAGTTTTGATGGCACCTCCAAAACGCGTCAACAGCTGCGGTTGCGGTCATCATCCCGCTGTTTCAGCGGACCTCAATAGCTCGATAACAACGCACCGTTCAGGTGGCGTTTTTGCTTGGCATCCATCTTTGAGACATACGTGCACGACATTTAAGTTTGCACTGTGGGTAACCTATCCCTGCGAAAGAGTAATGGCATGGACTATAAAGACACTTTGAATCTTCCGGAAACCGATTTCCCGATGCGCGCCAACCTGCCCAACCGGGAGCCGCAGATGCTCGACCACTGGCAGGAGATCGGTCTCAATGACCAGCTTGAAAACGCCAACCGGGGCAAGGAGAGCTTCGTTCTGCACGATGGCCCTCCCTACGCCAACGGCCATATTCACATGGGGCATGCGCTCAACAAGGTGCTGAAGGATATCATCATCAAGAGCAAGCGCATGCAGGGCTTCTTCGCCCCTTACGTCCCCGGCTGGGACTGCCATGGCCTGCCCATCGAGCTGATGGTCGACAAAAAACTGGGCAAGAAGAAGCGCGAAATGAGCAAGGCTGACTTCCGCAGGGAATGCCGCGAGTACGCCAAGGTCTGGATCAAGACCCAGAGCGAGGAATTCCAGCGTCTGGGCATCTTCGGCAACTGGCAGGATCCCTACCTGACCATGAGCACCCATTACGAGGCAGCTACGGCACGGGAGCTGGCAAAACTGGCCGAGAAGGGGTCTCTGTTCAAAGGCAAAAAACCGATTCACTGGTGTTCTTCCTGCGTGACCGCTCTTGCAGAAGCCGAAGTTGAATACGACGATCACAGTTCCCCCTCGATCTTCGTCAAGTTTCCCTATATCGACGAACTGCCCGCGGAACTCGCCGCGCTGGCTGACAAGCCGCTGAACTTCGTCATCTGGACCACTACGCCCTGGACCATCCCGGCCAACCTGGGGGTCTGTCTGAATCCGGAGTTGAGCTACGTCGCCGTCGATACCGGCAGCGAGTACCTGGTCATGGCCGAAGGGCTCTATGAGCAGGTTCTCAAAACCCTCGGCATCAGCGACTACCAGGTCGCCGCGACCTTCGCCGCCCCCTTGTTCGACAAGAAAAACTGCAAGCATCCGTTTTATGACCGCAACTCCCTGCTGATGCTGGGTGACCATGTCACCCTGGAAGCCGGTACCGGGTGTGTCCACACCGCGCCGGGTCACGGCCACGATGACTACCTGATCGGCCTGAAATACGGCCTGGACATCTACAATCCGGTGGACGATTACGGCCGCTATCGCGAGGACATGGAGCTGTTCGGCGGCATGAAGCTCAAGGACGCCAACCAGGCCGTCAGTGAAAAGCTCACCGAAGTCGGCGCCCTGCTCTATGAAAGTACCGTCGAACACAGCTATCCTCATTGCTGGCGCTGTAAAAAACCGGTCATTTTCCGCGCTACCGAGCAGTGGTTCATCAGCATGGATGAGAACGACCTCCGCCAGAAGGCCCTGGCCGAAATTGACAAGGTCGAGTGGATTCCGGCCTGGGGGCACGACCGGATCTACAACATGGTCGCCGGACGACCCGACTGGTGTATCAGCCGCCAGCGGAGCTGGGGGGTCCCCATCACCATCGCGTATTGCGAAAAATGCGGCGAGGCGCTCAACGACGGTAAAATCATGCATCATATCGCCGACCAGTTCGAAGCGACCGGCAGTGATATCTGGTTCGAAAAGGACGCCTCGGAACTGCTGCCCCCCGGCACCACCTGCCCGGCCTGCGGCCATGACAGGTTCACCAAGGAGTCTGACATTCTCGATGTCTGGTTCGATTCCGGAGTGTCGCATGCCGCGGTCTGCGAACGCCGCGACTATCTGACCAGCCCTGCGGACATGTACCTGGAAGGGTCCGACCAGCATCGTGGCTGGTTCCATTCGAGCCTCCTCGAATCGGTCGGCACCCGGGATCGCGCCCCCTACAAGTCGGTCCTGACCCACGGATTCGTCCTCGACAAGGACGGACGCCCCATGTCCAAATCGATGGGGAACGTGATTGCCCCCGAGGAAATCATTCAGAAATTCGGAGCCGAGATCCTGCGCATGTGGGTTGCCGCGACGGATTACCGTGACGATATCAAGCTGGGACAGGAAACCCTGCAGCGTCTCTCGGACGCCTACCGGCGCATCCGCAACACCGCCCGCTACCTGCTGGGCAACCTGAGCGGTTTCGACCCGAAGACCGATATCGTTGCCGATGAAAAACTGCTGGAACTCGACCGCTGGGCCCTGGCCAAGCTGGAGCGGCTGATCAAACGTGTCGCCGCGGCTTACGACAAGTACGAGTTCCATGTCTTCTATCACGCGGTTCATAATTTCTGCACCGTGGAACTGAGCGCTTTCTACCTGGACATCCTCAAAGACCGGCTCTACACCAGTCCCAGGTCCAGCATCGAGTACCGCAGCGCCCGTTCCACCATGTACCGGATTCTCGACGCCCTGACCCGGCTGATTGCCCCGGTGCTGAGTTTCACTGCCGATGAAATCTGGCAGCTGCTGCCGGGAGACAAAGAAGCCAGCGTGCACCTGACCTCGTTCCCCAGCACTATCAGCGGCTACTGCGATACCGAGCTGGAAAGCCGCTACGAAAAACTGCAGAAAGTCCGCTCCGAAGTCTCCAAGGTCCTGGAAAAGGCCCGGGCGGAAAAACGTATCGGCCAATCCCTCGAAGCCAAAGTCGTGCTCCAGGTTCCGGCCGAACTCCAGGAGCTGCTTACCCAGTACCAGGATCTGCTGCCGGCCTATTTTATCGTTTCCCAGGTCGAGATTGTCGCCGATCTGGCAACGGGACAGGACGCCGAGCAGATTCCCGGCCTGAAGCTTCAGATCGTCGACGCCGATGGTGAAAAATGCGAACGGTGCTGGAATTACGCCACCAGCGTCGGTTCAACCAGCGAGCACCCGACGGTCTGCGCGCGGTGCGCGGCGGCTCTGGCGGCGGAGTAAATGCGCAAATATCTGTCTTTTGTCCTGACCACGGTCATCTGCCTGATTGTGGATCAGATCAGCAAAATCTATATCGACAGCCACTTTGCCATCGGCGAATCGCGGCAGGTGATCAGCAACTTTTTTCATATCACCTATGTGCGCAATCCCGGAGCCGCATTCGGAATGCTCTCCGACAGCGCCATCAGGCTGCCGTTCTTCCTGAGTATTTCTGCCATCGCAACCATAGCGATCCTCTGGTACGCCCGGAGGATCGCTGCGGAAAAACAATGGCAGCTGTTCTCCCTGGGTCTCATTCTCAGCGGGGCCCTGGGAAACTTTATCGATCGCATTCGCCTGGGCGAGGTCATCGATTTTCTTGACGTGCACTGGTACAATTATCACTGGCCGGCCTTCAACGTCGCCGACAGCGCCATCTGCGTCGGGGTCGGTATTATGCTGGTCTGTACCTGGCATGAAGAGCGTGAACACAAGCAAGAATCAAAAACCTGAATGACACGAGCCCCCGACCCATATGAGGCGGGGATTTTTATCAATGAGTACAACACGCTATCCCATTCCCGCCAGAACCTTCCGCTGCGAAGTCGAGGTCCAGCGCAGCCGCTTCATCGCCACCATTGAAAAGACGGAAACCCAGGAGGAGGCCCAGGCCTTCGTGACCCGGATCAAGCAGGAGTTTCCCACCGCCAACCATAACTGCTGGGCATTTATCTGCGGCGCTCCCGGCAGCACTGACCGGATCGGCCTGAGCGATGACGGCGAACCCCACGGAGTTGCCGGCAAACCCATGCTGACCACCCTTCAGCACAGCGGTATCGGTGATATCGCCGTGGTTGTCACCCGGTTTTTCGGCGGGATCAAGCTCGGCAAGGGAGGAATGGTCAAAGCTTATACCCTGGCGGTGCAAACCGCCCTCGATCAGCTTCCGGTCAGCGAAAAAATTGACTGGCATTATCTGCACTGTGAATTTTCCTATCCCCTGCTGACCGTCATCAAGCGCCTGCTGCCGGATTATGAGGCCGAACTCCTGGCAGAAGACTTCGGCGCCCGGGTCATTCTTCGATTACGCCTGCCGGCTGAGCAGCAGGAACTATTCAGGGACCACCTGAGAGATCTCAGTGCCGGGCAGATCCGATTTTTCGCAACATGACGCCGGTTGCGGAAAAGGGCAGAAGCTCTGCCTCAGGACCTCGACGGCCTGAAGGAACCCAGGTAGATGGCCGACAAAATCATCAGCAGGCCCGCATATTCGAACCATGACGTCGGCCGGTCGAACATAAGGACATCCCACAAAAATGAAAGGGCCGGCTGGAGCAGCATGGTCAGACCCGCCACTGATGCGGGAACGACCTTCAAGGCGGCGGACAGCAACGACCAGCCGATCGTACTGCCGAGAATGCCAACCCCGGCCAGGGCCAGCCATGAACGGGGCTCCACGACAGCAAAGGAGACTCCCGCGCCCCGGATGACCAGACCCAGCACGACAACGCAGCTGACCGAGATGATCAGCATGGCAGAAGCCCCACCCAGCTGCTGACACGCCATGGCCCGCTTCAGCGTGAGGATGTAAAACGAATAGAACAGTGCCGTGACAAAACCGAGCAGCATGCCCGTTCTGACCCCGGGAGGCAAACCCGCCAAATCAATCCCGGTCATCAGCAGCAGCCCCGCAAATCCCAACAGCACCGCGAGAATAAAATGGGATCGAATCCTCTCCCGGAATAACAGCCAGGACAGAAACACGGTAAAAAAGACCTGGAAGTTCCCCAGCAGGGTCGAAAAGCCGGGGCCGATGAGAGCGATGCTCCGGTGCCAGGCCATGAAATCGCAGGCCAGCCACACACCACAGAGAAGAAGCAGCAGGAAACTCCGCCCATCGGGCCGTGGCCATTCCCTGCGAACCAGGACCAGGATCAGCAGTCCGCAGAAGGCGAAGAACATCCGATAGAACCCGGCGACATCCGGATTGACATCAGCAACCCGGACCAGAATCGGGGCGAAACTGATACAGGCAGAACCGGCGACAAGTTGCATCACAGGCAGGGAAACGGACAGAGGATTCAAGGCAACTCCCTAAGGACATAAGGACCAGAAAAGACGTTTTTGCCCTTGCCGGACAAATTCGGGTATAGTGCCGCGGTCAGACCAACAACTCTCCATATCACGGACCAAGGAGAAGCTCCATGAAAATGATTGCAATCAACGGCAGCCCGCGTAAGACCTGGAATACGGCAACCCTGCTTCAACACGCTCTCGATGGTGCCGCCGCTTGCGGCGCTGAAACGGAAATGATTCATCTGTATGACCTCGACTTCAAAGGCTGTACCAGCTGCTTTGCCTGTAAACTGGTCGGCGGGAAATTTGCAGGCCGTTGCGCCATGCAGGACAGCCTGACCCCGATCCTCAAAACGATCGAGGCGAATGCTGACGCCCTGGTTTTAGGCTCCCCCATCTATTTCGGCGGCATGACCGGAGAAATGCGCAGCTTTATGGAAAGGCTGCTTTTTGCGCCCATGGTTTACACCAAACCACCGAGCTCACGCTTTTCCAG
This sequence comes from Geopsychrobacteraceae bacterium, assembly GCA_963677135.2. Taxonomy (GTDB): domain Bacteria; phylum Desulfobacterota; class Desulfuromonadia; order Desulfuromonadales; family Geopsychrobacteraceae; genus Seleniibacterium. Next base: position 74,218 of record CAXXLS010000001.1, read on the forward strand.
ACAGCTTAAAACCGGCCTGATTTACACCATGAATGTAACTGAACAGGGGAGCAGAGACCGCCATTACCCGGTCCTCTACGAAACCGCCGAAAACTACTTCTCACGCCTTCTGGGCCCGGCAGAAACTCTGTGCGTATACGACACCTGCCAGCTTTCCGACTACTCCAGGGTTATCATGGAGTATGCCGATCCGGCCGCAAAGTTGAAACGAAAAGAAGAAAGCTTCCCGGCAGAGTGCCGAAAAGCTTTTGAACTTGGCAGAGCTCTCGTCAGCTAAACATCCCCCCTCCCGAATTATTGCCCGTTCCCTCCCTCATGCATGCCAGGATGGGAACGGGCATCTTCCTCGGAATCGTTCCCCAAAAAAACGATAGATACCGTCTATACTGTATATAGATTTAAAATATTTTTATTCAATAAGAATCCATACTATATTTGTCCCACATCAACAACACACACAACTTCAAATACTAAAGGAGACATTTTATGAAGCGCATCAAGAGTATCTTTACGATTTTCGCAGTATTCGCATTTGTTGCTATTTCAAGTGCCGCATTCGCTGAAGATCCTGATTGGGACGTCACCCCCTCTGCAAAAGCATTAGCTGCAGCCAGTTCCTATTCTTATGATCAGGAATACCTGCAGGCCGTGAACAGTGATGCCGGGGCAGACATTATTCCGTCAGCAAAAGCCCAGGCGGCGGCAATGTTTTACAACTATGACGAAAGCAAAATGGCCAATGTTGCGGATGATGCCGCAGAAAACCTTTACTTCGCTTCGGAACATCAATCCGCTGAAGTCAATGCGATCGTCAACAACGCCTCAAAAGACGGCCTCCTGTGCCAGACCTGCTAGGCCGTCGCAAAGACTTCTCTAAAAAGTAGAGAAGTAATAAATCAGTAAAAACATTGGGCCCGGACCTTCCATTGCAGGAAGCTCCGGGCTCCATTGGTTAAAGAAGAGGCTTAACAAAGCCAAGAAGGGTTTTGGTGCCTATTGCGCCCACCTCTTTCCCTATTGCATCCCATTCAACCTGAGGAAAACTTCCGACATCCCGATAGTTCTTGTAAAAATCAGGGTCCGCGGTATCTACGGCCGATCTTCCCGGAATCAATTCAAAGGATGCTGAATAGCGAAACGGCCAGGGATCGACAATCGGGATAAACCGCGAAAGATCGACCAGAGCGGCATTGGCTTCAGCAACCCCGACAAATCTTTTTTTGCGGGCGATCACCCATGAATTTTGAGCCCGGGTATCCATTGCGATAGAGTTCTCCAGACGTTTTGCAAACCCCTTGTCTTTGACAATGACGCCGCATTCAGTGTTGATATTTTCACTTCTTGGATCAAGGTTGTAGGACCCAACAAACGAAATGTCGGTATCCACAACCAATGATTTCGCATGCAGGCAGAGATAAGGCGGTTTGAATGGCCGATTCGCTAACGGTCCGGCCGAATATTCCCCTGCTTCAGATACCCATCCGCCGCTGGTCACCACGGTGCTTTTCTTTGCCGAACGCTCCAGTTTCCTGGCTCGCAACTGGCCATAACCTGGCATATAAACATGAATATCCCGTGGCAGGGGCTTGAATTCAAAGATCTTGAACTTGAGGCTCTTCAGATAGGTTTTCTTCTGCTGATAAGAAAGCGCATAGACGTACCAGCTATCTGTGGCCGCCAGGCTGTTGGTTGAAATGCGAATATCCATATCCGGATACCGCTTGCGAAGCGTTTTGAACAATTCTATAGCCGAAGACGACAGCACCAGGTAGGGCGTTTGAATCAAAACGGAGGCTTCAGCCCGGGAGACCAGCCGCGCCAATTCAAGCGGGACTTTTCCCAGGACATTATCCCGCCCAGCGGAAGGCTCAGTTTTACTGGGCCTGTCGGCAATAAACTCAACAGCTTCGACCTCCAGCAAAGGGTCAACAAACCGCGCTGAGATCTGGTCCGGAGCCTGGGAATCAGCCACCACATCTGTAAACCGGTTATTTAACTGAAAACTCTCACGGGTCAGCCACCTGCTACCGATATCGGCGGCCGGATAACTTCTGACATCTTTGAGATCATGGAGATTGACAGAGCGTTCAAAAGTCCAGTAAGAGTCGAAACTCTCTTCAAACGCCCCGACAGCAGGTCCGAGAACCAGAAGATCCCGATCCTTATAATTCATGCCGAAAGCATGATCATAGTAAGCGTTCTGGTAATTGCGCCCTCCCGTTATCCCCGCTGCGCCGTCCACAATAAAGGTCTTATTGTGCATGCGCTGATTGAGCCGATTGAAACTGAAGAGCACGGCCCATGCCTTATCCACCAACGAGGGATGCGCTTTCAGGTTTCCCCATAGGCCGATCAGGGGATTAAATAGCTTGACCTGGAAATTTGGATGCACGTTGGCGAGAAAAGCCGCTATCTCGAGATCATGCTCAGAGGCGAGATGGTCGATAAGCAGCCGGACCTGGACACCGCGCCGGGCGGCCTGAATCAGTTCATAAACAATAAATCGCCCGGTTTCGTCATTGACCCAGATCATGGTCTGGATGCGGATGCTTTTCCGGGCACTGCGGATTAAATGAACACGGGCGACCAGGGCATCATAGCCGATATCCAGAAGGCAAACCTGATTTTTATGATAGGAATAACGGGCCAGCCGAGTTGCCCGATCCAGCAGCTGCGAATCCAGCCGGGCCACGACAGCGGGCGGGGCATGGGCAGCGGCCGGACGGTCCGTTTGAAGGCCGGCGCAGCCCCCCAAACAGGCGAGCAGGATAAAATGCCAACAAAAGAACGACAACGTCATCCCATATCAGATCCTTCCTGACAGCATCAACGGTTGGCCGCCGGGAACCGGAAAACAGCCAGGAATCGGTTGTGCAGCTTTATTTCAGGTCGCGCTATTTTTCCTTTGCCACAGAAAAAACAAGCCGGCTGCCACAACAACGCCTGAGACATGAGAAGAAGACAAGAGCCGCACACCATTCATGTCAATAATGACAAAGAGGGGATCTCTTGCAACAACTTCGAATATAATTTTTAAAATCAACAGAAAAAGAATGGCCAACCAGAAGATGCGGTTCGCATCTTTTTCCACCCACTTTAACAGACCAAGATAAGCAACGATTCCCGAGATCAGACCGGAAGCACCGCCGTAGTACATAAGTTCCGAATGACAGCAGAGGCAGACAATGCCGGAAACGACAGCAGTCAGACCGCAAACAAGAATCAGACCGCTCTTGGTTATTTTTTCCAGAGTCGCACCAAACACCAGAAATGCTGCCAGGTTCCAGCATAAATGACTGAGGGATAAATGTGTCAAAGGCGCAGACAGAATTCTCCAGACTTCACCTCCCTGAACGGCCTGGCGATCAAAGCGCAGAAATTCTGTCAGGCCCGGCCAGGAAAAAGACAATATCGACAGCAAGACAAAACCCACCGTCAAGATCGGAGCAGAGCTTATCGCCTGATGCGTTCTGCCCATAACACCAGCCCTGCCATTGTCAGCATCAACAAACTGACAATATCTCCGAACGCTGAGCTTCCGGTATATCCAGCCTTGTGTCTGACAACATACTCGTGAGGCTTTTCCTTGACCTTGGACTTGAACCGATCCAGCTCGTCTCCCAAATTGATGACCAGGTCGTCTGCGGCAGCATGAAAGCCTTTGAGGGAATCTTCACGTAATTGCTCTGACAGATTGACCAGCGTTGCCCTGTGGCTTATATGACTGGTGCCGGGAGCGCGGAACAACATTTTTCTGCTGGCGATATCGTAGACGGTGGCATCGATCATGGTGCTGGTATCGTTTTTTTCTCCCTTGACAATGTAGGCACCGACAATTGTCCAATAAGAGAGGGACAGCATCCCTTCGTCCGTGTGCTGTACCTGGTCATGGGAGAGCAGGACCATGAGATCAACCCCATACATGGTTTTGATCTGGTCAAGGTTGGTAAAGCTCCCACCACGGGTCAAATAGGCGGAGGGAATAAGGGCAATATCTTTTACGAATTCAAGCTCTTTGAACTTTGCAGAAATCCTCTCCATCAGGTCCAGGCGGTCTCTTTCACTCAGCTTGGCATGTCGCGACGAGATCTCGGTGTCGGGAACGAAGGCGACCCCGACCGTCAGTGGTAAAGAGAGGGTCGGTATGGATGGCCTTTCGACGACCAACCTGTCCGGATAGAGGTATTTAACCGTACTACTGGCGTAATGGCTCTGGCGATCTTCAAAAATTTTGCCGCAGCCGGACATAGCTGCCATGCAGAGCAGGAGCTGCAAGACGCAGACAGCAGTTTTCACATCCCCCATAGCAACCTCCTATCGTAAAAGATTGCAGCCTCCAACAGCCCCCGGCCAGGCATTTGTCCGGGGGCTGCTGGCATAAAAACACCACCTACGGCAGATAGAAATATCGCACCCCGCGGTCATATCGAGAGCCGTCACCTTTATAGACACGATTTTCGACCCTGATAAGATCTCCCGATTCCCACTCTTCCGGAATAGTCTGCCGGATTCTGTTCAGAGGAATCATCGCAGAGGCATCCCTGATGTTGATGGCCTGATCAATACAGAAAATGCCGTCCGGATATTCAACGTGGTGCATGATACGATATTCAATGTATTCCCCGTCATATCCGGGAACCCCTGGAACGCCGATACTGTTCCAGATAATCCGCTTACGACCTCCGGGAGCCGCAAATTGAAGTCCAGTCGGCTGCGGAGGATAACTGAATCGATCAACATAAACCTCTACCGTCTCATAATCTTTATCACCGTAGACATCTCTGTACTTCAGGGTAATCTCCCAGGTACCAGCCATCCAGTCTTCAGGCTTCAATCTGATCCCCCAATACTGATCGACATTCCATCCGGAAGGGTACCCTCCTGCGCATTCCTGGTGAGCCTCACGAAGAGTCACTTCAAAATCGCTGTCGATGTGCTTGGCTTTAATATTGACTTTGGACAACTCACCATAATGAACGACACCGACGTTTATCTGGACATAGGCTCCGGAATGTCCTTCGGCACCACCTTCATCATAGAAAAACCCAGGGAAATAACGAGCATCATAATTAACACTTGCGGATGAGATATAGTAAAGATCTTCGATTTCATCCGCAGAAACCAAAGCGCCTGAAAAGATAAAAGAAACGGACAATATTAAAAAAATGAACACCCCTTTCATGACCAACCTCCTCCTTGACAGGGAACAAAACCTCTCAATCACATAGCCGCCCTCTGCTTTTTACGCCTCCGCCCCATAGCGTCCCCCCGGAGGCCCATGTGGGTAATTTCAGAAACACAGCCATCCTCCCTGATCTAAAATAAAAAGGCCGAACTGCACCGGGATTTCTCCTTCGGCAGTTCGGCCATCTTTGTCGTAAATGTAGGCAGATCCGAAACTTTCCGTCCTGCTCTCACAAGCAGTTTGGCTCAACGGGAGTGTCAGTCATAGACTGATATCTAAATAATAGCACCAGGTCTGTCTTTAACAACAAAGCCCGGTACAATACTGCAAAAAATTTAATCTTAATCCCTTCTGTTTCTCTACCAGCCTTCACTATTTTGACATGCTGACGTTCAGGCCATTCCTTCTTCACATGCTTCTGTCCGTGATGCCCCCACCTCGAAGATAGGGGGGCTACCCAGAAATTACGGACACTTAAAAAAGCCTATACCAGGCGAAAGGAACGTCAACAAAAAAAGCGTTAAAAAAGGAGATTCATACGTAGAAAATATATTACCTTTTTGGTAATATATCTATATCTCCCAAGCCCTCCTTAGAATGTCACTTTTCAGACAATCTCTGACTTATGCCTGAAAAGCAAACAACGCGCCTGAACTTTTCAACAGAGAGGTTCAGCAAGAATTAAGGAGTTTAGTCATGAAACGGTATGGTACACGGTTAATTCTTATGGTTGCCTCTTTGGTTTTAATCACTACAGGTTGGGCATTTGCACACGACCAAAAGATTAGCAAGGAAGGCAAGCTGGTCATCCACACTTCCCAGGCCGCAATGAATGCTGTCAGTAATTTCAATGATCAAAGAACTGATTTAGGAAAAATTGGCACTGAGGCCGGCGCAGAAGTTGTTGCATCTCCAAAGGCACAATTGGCAGCGAAGCTGTACTCTTACGACCACCCCGAAGCATTTGCCAAGATCAGTGATGAGGCTGGAACTTCCTATTTTGCCGGACAACACCAGTCATCCATGGTTCACGATGCTATCGCTAATTTCGGTAAAGAAGGAACAATTTGCCTGACATGTTGATTCTGTACGGGGCAATATTGCAAGCTTTTATCTGAAGCCGGTTTGTCATCTTTGAAACCGGCTTCTTTTATGTATGCCATAAGACATGTCCTGGTAACGGGAGATGGGGCCGAAAAAGAGCCCACCTGAAAGACGTTTCGAAAAAAGAGTGCGCTCCCAAAAATTCTTGCTTTTCCTCGGCAACGGTGCTAAATATGTGCGCCGTACAAAAAAGCATCATATCGGGGCGTAGCGCAGTCTGGTAGCGCACATGCTTCGGGAGCATGGGGTCGGAGGTTCAAATCCTCTCGCCCCGACCATAATAAAAGCAGAGACTTAAAAGCCAACCATCCCGAGGTTGGCTTTTGCTTTTTTGCCTATTCCATAAAACCTTCTTCTTTTCCTTGGCGAACGGCACCTTCAAAATTCCAAAATGCCTGCCATAGATGGCTTGCGACCTTTCGCTTTTCACCCGTGCCTGGGCAGCGCCATGAACATGGATGAAATTTTCGCGATTGTTGTATACATTGTAAAAGCACGCTGCCAGAATGCGGCCATCAGAAACGAGGAGGAACTGTCATGCAATACCGTAAAGTCCCCAGAAACGGTGATGAATTATCCATATTAGGATTCGGCTGCATGCGCTTGCCGACCAAAGACGGCCAGATCGACGAGCCGCGGGCCATCAGCCAGATCCGTTCGGCCATTGACCGTGGGGTCAATTACATTGACACGGCCTGGCCCTACCATGGTGGCGCCAGCGAACCCCTGGTCGGCAAAGCCCTGCAGGAGGGGTATCGCGAGCGCGTCAAACTGGCGACCAAACTCCCCTCCTTCCTGGTCAAATCCAGGCAGGACATGGACAGTTACCTGGATGCCCAGCTGAAAAAACTCCATACTGAAACCATTGACTATTACCTGGTGCACACCCTCACCGGCCCGGTGTGGGACGCCATGGTAAATCTCGGAATTCACGATTTTCTCGATCAGGCCAAAGCGGATGGCCGCATCGTCAACGCCGGTTTCTCCTTCCACGGTCTTCCCGAAGACTTCAACCGGATTGTCGATGGCTATCCCTGGGACTTCTGCCAGATCCAGTACAACTACCTGGACGAGGATTACCAGGCGGGCAAAGCTGGCCTCCTCTATGCTGCGGCTAAGGATCTGGCCGTTATCATCATGGAGCCCCTCAGGGGGGGCAGTCTTGGTCGCCCAACTCCCCCGCCTGCGGTTGCCGACATCTGGAGCGAAGCCGAAACGCCCCGTTCCCCCGTCGCCTGGGCGCTGCTCTGGCTCTGGAACCACCCAGAAGTCAGCTGCATCCTTTCCGGGATGAACGAAGAAACCCATATCGATGAGAATATCACCCTGGCAGACCAGGCCCGCCCGGGCATTCTTGACGCCGCCGAACTGGACCTGGTCAGCCGGGCGGCGGCCACCTATCGGAAGCTGATGAAAGTCGGCTGCACCGGTTGCGGCTACTGCATGCCTTGCCCGGCGGACGTTAATATTCCCATCAGCTTTGAAATGTACAACAACCTGCATATGTTCCAAAACGATGCGGCCCGGGTCGGCTACGCCTTTCGGATGGGAGGTGATCTGACCAATGGCGTTTCCGGCTATGCGTCACAGTGCGTTCAGTGCGGGGAATGTCTCGACAAATGCCCTCAACAGATTCCGATCCCGGACGTTCTTGCCGAGGTCGTAGCCGACATGGAAGGGGAAGACTTGAGTGAGCGTCTTGAGATGGCCCGCAAGGTCATGCTCAAAAAGGCGGATCAAAAAGCCTGACTCCCTTTGCGTTGTTCACTCTGACTGTCGGGATCCATCCCGACAATCAGGCCGCTCCCGGCAAAACATGACAGCGGCCGAGGCAGGAAGTGGCGTATGCAGAAAATATGGATACTCATCTCGCTCCTGATTTTATGTGCCGACCCTGCCTCGGCTGCCATCTATCGCTGTTCCAGCAACGGAAAAACAATCTATTCCGATCGTCCCTGCAGCAACAACCGTGAAAAGATGTCCGTGGTCGACACATCCCCCGCACCATCCCCGTCACGTGACCAAAGCGCTCCCTCTCCCGCCAAAAACAGCGCCCAGCTGACCCATCTCCGCTTCCGTTACGAAATTGCCGACAACGAGGTCCGCCAAAAAGAGAAAGATATTGATGAGACCATCGCCTTGACCAGCGAGCTGGAAAAAGCTCATCAGGAGAAAATAGCGGCCCTCAATTCAGAACTGAAGCGAATTTACCGGAACAGCTCTTATGGCAAATACCGGGCCCATCAGGTAAAGCAGAAAATACAGACCGAAAACATACGTTTTGCGAACCGGATGGCCATCGCCAGAAACAGGCTGAACTCCCTCTACGAGGACCTTGGACGGCTTAAAGATGACCGATATCGCCTGCAACAGGCCATCCGGCAAACGGAATGACGGCGGGAAAGCGGCTGCCAACCAACGGGGCAGCGCTTTTTTCTGGTATAACCAGCCAATATCTGTGAAAATCTTGCCACGAAAATCATTCATAGACCGCACCGGGAAAGAATCGCATTATGGACATTCAGCAGCTATTGGACTCGGCCAGCTCCTTCTATCATCGCTACCCCATTTTCTGCTACGTCGCTGGGGCCCTGATCATTCTCGTCGTTCTCTGGAAACCACGGAAAGCCCTCAAGAACCTGCTGTTGCTGCTAGTGTTGGGGCTCATTCTCTATATCGGGCTGACCCTGGTGAGTTCGGTTGACTTCGGGATCGCCGTCAAGGACAAGGCGATCCATCGCACGGAAAAAGAGATAGAAAAGCTTTAGATGAGGGAATTTTACGCTGGCAGGTTACCCAGCCACTGGCAGAGGTCATCCATGGCCGTCAGCTTTTTGAAACTCCTGCTGCCAAGGGCCTCCGCGGTCCGGGCGACCTCCCTGGTCAAGAATCCCGAAATCAGAACCTTCCGATCCGCCCTGATTTTGCAGCCATTGTCGTGCAGCAACCTTAAAAAATCGATCCCATCCATTCCCGGCATCTGGTTGTCGGTGATCACGATATCATAGCAGGGAGTCAGGCTGGCACAGTGGGTACTGCTTTCGATGAAGGTCAGGGGAGAGGGATAAGAGGTGACGGCATAATCAAAATCGGAGAGGAATTCTTCCAGAACCTGGCGATAATCATCGTCATCTTCAAGCAGCAAGGCTGTTTTCCCGGCCATTATTCCCTCCCCTTTTATGTGATTTCAGGAAACGTTATCTCATAATCCGGAATATGGCAACAAAATATTCTCCAACCTGCTGATTTACATAACTTTTCCACAGCCAAGCAGAAGACGTTCACGTTTTATCGACACGGACCTCGGAGCCGATAGAGTGGTAAGATCCATTCCCTCGGCCAAGTTGCGCCAGGACATGTCGCCCGCGTGCGTATGACTTTCCACCGCCTGTAAAAATTCTGCGCTTATCATGGAAGCTGCGTTATGATGTGGGGAGCCGATCAAAGAATCTTCGGACTTATTCCTGAGACTGTGTATTCGAGGCCCATTGCATCGTGAGCAAAAACTATGCATTCCGCCACCTGGAACCGGTTTTTTTCGCCGGTCTTTTCGATGACCCGATCCTGCTGGTCCGCATCAAACCGACGGGGCGCATGCTCATGTTCGACTGCGGGCAGATCCACCATCTCGCCAAACGCAACGTTACTCATCTTGACGCTGTTTTCATCAGCCATGCCCATATGGATCACTGGATGGGAATCGACAGTGTCATCCGTCACCTGATCGTCGCCAACCGGACCATCGATATTTTCGGTCCCTGCGGTCTGGCCGACCGGATGGAACACAAGCTTAAAGGCTATGACTGGAACCTGACGGAAGATTACTGGTGCAGTTTCCGGGTCCATGAAATTTCAGACCACCATCTGCACAGCTGGTTTTATCCCGGAGCCAAGGGCTTTCAGCGCCAAGAGTCAGGTTGCGAGATCAGACATGACCGGGTCGTCTACCAGACCGCCCACTGCCGTGTCCTGGCGGAAATCTGTCATCATGATATCCCGAGCATCATCTATCGAATCGACGAGAAACCGGCGTTTCTTATTGACCGGGATCGCCTGGCCGAGCTGGGGCTGACACCGGGACCATGGCTTGCCGAACTGAAAAAATACTATTTTTCGACAGATCAAACGGCCTGCGGAGAAGAGACGCCAGACAAGCATTCCCGGCTATTCGCAATGACCGGCGGACAGGATCCGGAAGAACTCATCTCCCGAACCCTCAGAAAACAGCAGCTCCGATCCATCGGCTACATCAGCGATATCAGCTTCGATGACAGCAACCTTGGCAAGATCCTCACTTTGATGCGGAACCTGGAAATTCTCATTTGTGAATGCACTTATCTCGGCAATGACTGCCACCGGGCCAGGCATGCAGATCATCTCTGCTCCAGGGATATCAATCTGCTTCTCAAACGGCTTAATCCCGCCTTTTTCCTGCCCATGCACCTGTCAAAATCGTACCGCAGGTGCCCGGAAAACCTGTACCGGGACCTTGCCCCTCCCCCCGGAACACGGCTCATCCGCCTCCCGGATTTCATGACGCCCCGCCCGTTGCGGTCCGACGAGGTTGACCAGCAGACCAAATGGGATACTTAGAATCCGGCCGAGCATCTGAAAACATCATCTGTGTCTGTCAGCAGCTTGAATCGACCCTCGACAAAACCATCTTTTTCTTGGAGAACTGTCCTGCGCCGCCACGCCGACCGGCCGCAATCGCCTGGTCATAAGTGATCAGCATACGGTTTTTTCACTGTCACGACCTGCCAAGCTCAGCTGGTGCGAAAAATCCCTTTCGGGTACGGAAAGAATTCCTGACAGCGCTCAGCTGCTGTGCTACCTTTCCCGAAACATTCTCCAGGAAAGGTTTACTTATGAAAAAAATGTCCCTTCTTTTTCTCCTTGCCGCCCTGCTGTTCCTGGCAGGCTGTGAAAGTACCCAACAGAAAGCCTATGATCTCAAGGCAGACACCATCGGCACCCATCGCGTTGTCCAGGTTTTCACTGAAGCGGGTACCCAGGTCGCGACCATCGAGGATAAACGGATGCGCTTTGAGCTGGTCGGTGAACGTTCCGTGCGCCTGTGGCTCGGAGACAAGAATGAAAAAGTCATGATCGGCAATCTCGGTTTCATTATTCGCGATAAATGAGAATTATTATACTTTTCTCATGATTTGTTCTTGACTGACCTATACCATCAACGTAACATTATTTTCCTCTAATTTATTTACCGAGCGAAAAGGAGGATCGATGTTGCGTCGTCTCAGAACAAGTCTTGTTATCTCGCTGCTGATCGGCATGTCATTTCTGGCCGGCTGCTCAGCTCCCGGCCCCAAATTCACCAAAGCGATCAGCCCTGCTGACGGGAAAGCGATCATCTATGTCTACCGGGCACGGTTCGCCCTGACCGCCGGGGAACTGCCCGGAGTCAAGCTGAATGACAAGGTGATTGTCAGCTCCCTTCCGGAACTGAACTATTTCCCCATTGCAGTCGACCCGGGGCATTACACCTTTACACCCAAGCTTTTCGGAATCTACGGAACAACCCCCGGAGAGCTCACCGTTGAAGCGGGCAAGACCTACTTCGTCTGGATGAGAATGGAAATCGGCCATATCGGCTTTTACCAGGCCGATCCGGATGAAGCGATGAACTACATGTCGACCTGTTATCTTCTCAATGCCGGATTCGCCAAAGATCCCAGGGTTCTGATCGGGACGGCGGCCACCGCACCGGCGGAGGCTCCGCAGGAGGAAACAGCCCCCGAAGCTGAAAAAAAAGCACAGCAACCTGCGCCTCTGACTGCTCCTGCTCCGGCAAGCATCCAGGCTGCGGCCGAGCCGGTGGAAGCCGCCCCAGTCATCACGAAAACCCAACTGTTCATCAAACCCCAACCGGCCGATGCCAACATCCGGATCATGAACATCAAACCCCGCTTTGAACAGGGAATCGTGCTGACGCCCGGCCGTTATAAAATTGATGTTTCTGCTCCCGGGTATAAGAACCACGTTGAGTGGATCACGTTGCAAAAAGGCGAAAAACGCGAGATGCAGGTAGTGCTGGAAGCCAACCAACCCAAAAAGGTCGCCGTTCAGCCGGCTCCTGTTCCTGTCAGCAAACCAGCCCCCGCACCGGTCGTCGCACCCCCGAAAACAGAACCGGTAGCGCTCAAGGCACCCCAGAACCTGTCTCCGGAGCAGCAGCGCTGCGCCAGGCACCTGCAGTCCGACTCGGCCACCGATATCCGCACCGGGGCCAAATCCGTGTACTACAGGCACTCCGGTAACAGTTACCTGACCACCCTCGCCGAGCAGGTGTTGCTTGAAAACTATAACGAAAATATCTCCGACAACATGCATATCGACGCCATGGCCTGGCTGTGCAAGGCCCTGGCCCGAACCGGCAACGACCGCTATCGGAACACCCTCGAAACCGTTGCCCAGAACTCTAAAAACCGCAAGCTGAGAGGCTATGCGGCCAAAAGTCTTCGCAGTCTCTAAATAAAGCATCCCAGCTGCCACATGAGCAAGGCCGACAGACATGCGTCCGTCGGCCTTGCCCTCACCGATCCTGCCCGCCCGCGCCCTTGCAGCGCCCACTGAAAAAGCGGACCTTGCTTCACTGGTGCCTCCGTTGTCAAATGGTTTCAATCCGACAAAGATCTGAACCGCTGCTATAATGGGACTGATTTCTTCAATTCAGAGGGAGGACGCCATGAAACGCATCAAAATCGTGACCGGGGATATCACCCGTCTGGCGGTCGACGCCATTGTCAATGCCGCAAACAGCACGCTGGCCGGAGGCGGTGGCGTTGATGGCGCCATCCACCGGGCTGCGGGTCCGGAACTGCTGAAGGAATGCCTGGAACTCGGCGGCTGCCCGACCGGGTCGGCTAAAATCACCGGGGGCTATCAACTTCCGGCCAGATACGTTATTCACGCCGTGGGACCGGTCTGGCAGGGAGGCGCACAGGGGGAGCCCGAACTGCTGGCCTCCTGTTACCGCACCTGTCTCGAACTTGCCAGGCAACACAACCTGAAAAGCATTGCTTTCCCGGCTATCAGTTGCGGGGTATATCGTTTCCCTATCGACCGGGCGGCCCGGATTGCGGTTGCCGAAGTCTCCGCATTTCTCAAGGAAAACGACCTCCCGGAAGAGGTGATCTTCGTCTGTTTTGACCAGGATATCTTTGATGCCACAAGAACAGCAATGACGGAACAGAACCTATAACCAATCAATGCGGATTTTTCTGATCAAGCTCCCGTCATGTTGGGCTGAAACAGACCACATAAACGGCAAGGCCGGTTGCGGAATACCGCCTGAAGCAGGAAGCGCCTGATCTCATAATAACTTATCTTTGCCGCAAAACGGACAATTCACGGCTCAGGTAATCTACAAAAACCCTGAGTCGCCGGGTGGCTCGTCCCTCCGGATAAACGGCATACAGATTGATCGCTTCATGCTTGAATTGATCGAGAGCCGTTTCAAGCCTTCCCGCCTTTAAATCCTCCTGGATATCCCAGCTCGGCTTGATCACAACTCCGGCACCAGCCACCGCCCATTGCCTCAGAATTCTGCCATCGTTGGCAATGCGGTTCCCCTTGACCTTAACTGTAAAGTACTGGCCGTTCTCTTGAAATCTCCAGTTCCGAAGAGGAGCTCCCGGTCGATTGAGAACGATACAATTATGCCTGATCAGATCTCTTGGGTGCTCGGGCTTGCCATATGTTTTCCAGTATTCAGGTGCTGCAGAAACAGTATAAGTCCCATTCAAAAGAACCTTGGCACGTAGCCTCGAATCTTCCAGGGGACCAGTACGAAGACCTAGATCCAACCCACATTCAATAAGATTGACAACACCGTCGGTCAAATAGAGATCTACTTCAATGCCGGGATGTAGCTTCATAAATTTATGCACGAGCTGAGCCAGGTATTCACGCCCAAAGTCATTGGTAGCAGTCAGTTTCAGCTGCCCAGTGAGCGCCCCCTGTTCCATCATTTTTTCTATGGAATCATCCAGATCACTTAATATTCTCCGGCAATCACATAGAAAGATTTCCCCCTCTGGGGTCAGGCACAGGTGCCGGGTTGAACGGGTGACCAATTGGGTTCCAACACGGTCCTCAAGGCGTTGCAGGCCAAGTGTCACCGTTGAAGGAGAAACCGACCGCTCGCGTGCAACGGCAGACATATTTCCATGCTCAGCAATATCAATGAACAAACGCAGATCATCAAGAAGATCCATTATTTATTCCCGTCGAAAAGTTATTTCTCAATTTTTGTAATTTTTAAAAAATAGCAAAATGCTAAATTTCTTTCAAATAAATATTAAAACGGTTTTTCACAATGGGAAAATCATGGCGGAGGGATTATTAAGATGGGAAAACTATCTAAAAACCGGGTGTTTATTGCAGGTGCTGCATCGGCAATAGGGCAAGCGATTGCTCGAGCCATTATCGCTCGTGATGGTCAGGTCATTTTAGGGGGCAGGTCCTTGGAAAAGCTTAAAAAGATCCAGCTGGAACTAGGTCCTGCGTGTACAGCAATCTGTCAGATAAAGCTTGAAAACGAAGCTTCCCTAGAGCAGGCGATGGCAGCCCAAGGACCATTCAACCATATTATTTCCACAGCTGCTGATCTCAGTTTTAAACCCTTGTTAGACACGACGTCAGACGAAATTCAGAACGCTTTAAATTCAAAAATCTGGGGGGCAATAAACCTGGCTCGGGCAGCTCACATTCACCTGTTGCCGCAAGGAAGCCTGACGCTTTTTTCAGGCGTTGCAGCCTATCGCCCAGGTCCTGGAAAATCAATCGTCGCAGGCGTCAATATGTTTCTTGAGGGGTTTGCCGCGGCAATGGCCCACGAACTCGCTCCAGCCAGAGTCAATGTTATTTCGCCAGGCATCGTCAACACCTCTCTCTGGGACAAGATGGACAAAGAAAAGCGCACTGATTTTTTCGCCGCTGTCGCAAAAAGTTTGCCGACCCAGCGTATTGGCCAACCAGAAGATCTGGCCCAGGCTGCAATTATGGTTCTGGAGAATGGTTTCATCTCGGGATCAGTCTTGCATGTTGATGGAGGCGGACGAATCGCCTAGCAAGCATGGCCTTCCGAAAGCCGACCAGTAAAGAACAGTGTAAAAAGACAGGGTCAGAGAAAGGAATGCATTTCTACGACAAGTTTAAAATTTAGCCTGTGCCGCAAGTTATTGAACTGCCACCTTAACGTGTCCAGGGATATTTTGAGCCGTCATATTGCTCAGGATCTCCTCTGGTATAGCACGTTTTATTAGGGATATTCCCCACTATTCAACTAAGGAGGAAACAATGACAAGACCTAGCTTCTGGAAACTATTCTCTATCTGCTTGGTGGCGCTTTCAATATTTTCAATTCCCTTCACCGAACCGGCAACAGCTGCAGAAAAACCTGTCGTCCTCAAGTTTGTTGACTGGCATCCTTCAGCAGACGTCAACGTCTACGCAAAAGCCAACAGTTATATTGTGCGAGAAATAGAAAAACGAAGCAACGGTCGATTAAAAATCGAATATTACTGGTCCGGCTCCTTGCTTCCCGCAAAAGATACGGTGTCCGGTCTTCAAATGGGGGTCGCAGACATGGGTCTGGTTCATTCCGCTTATGAACCCGGCAAGCTTCCATTGACCTCGGTGGGAGGATTACCCGCAATCGGCCACGATTTTTATCCTTCCGCCATGGCTGTTGCTGAACTTCAGAAACTTCCTGAGCTACAGGCTGAACTGGCAAAACATAACCTGAAATTTTTAACGGCTGCATGCAATACCTCAAGCGGTATCTGGTCGAGCAAACCCATCCGTTCAATCGCAGATATGAAAGGTAAAAAGTTCGCCTGTGAAGGAGACAAGGCGGTTATCGTAAAAGCCTTGGGTGGTGTCCCGGTTACAATGACCTCGACAGAAGTTTATCAGGCTCTTGAAAAGGGAACCGTCGATGGCGGGCTAGCGAATCCCGGCTGGGCCAGCGATTATAAATGGCACGAAGTCGCTCCTTATTATACGGAACTTCTCTTCGGAAATACCGCCGGCATTATAAATGTCATCAATAAAAACAGCTGGGATAAAATTCCAGCGGATCTTCAGAAAATGTTTGCCGATTTGGTAGAGGAAGCGGCAATCAAAGGCCATGAAATTTATCAGAGCAATGCAGAAAATAAACTTAAAGGCCTGGTTGATCAGAACTTGGTAACGGTCATTAAGCCATCAGAAAAAGACATTGCTCTTTTGGAAAAAACAGCCGAAGAAGTTGTCTGGGTTGACTGGGCGAAAAAGATGTCAGCTCGAGGCCTGGATGGCCAAAAAATTCTCGATCAATGGCGAAAAACATATCGTAAATACGCTCAAAGTTCACCCTTTGCACATTAATCTCCTCAGAGAAAAACCTGTTATTGCGTAGGCAGCCCAGAATTAACTCAGGTTGACGAAGGGCTGCCCACCATAAAGTGTTTTCAGTTTCAGCGATGAATGTTTTACAAACCTTATCGCAAAGGCAATCGACAGGAGCATATTGTGGATTTTGAAGATCAAATTGAAACGGCAGGGCCAAATATTCTAGAAAAGTGGTCCATTGGTATATCTGGTCTCGTGGTTACCTTTCTCATGCTATTAACCACAGTAGATGTTGTCTTGCGTTACGTTTTTAATAGTCCGATTCCGGGAGCATATTCTCTTTGTGAGATGCTGATGATCGGTGTGGTTTATCCGGCCATTGCTTTTGTCCAAGGAGCCAAAGGTCATGTCAGAGTTGATATCATCATAGACCGACTAAGAGGTATTCGACGGACAACTTTTGAACTGGCGACACTCTGGCTCGCACTGGTCGCCTTTAGTGGCATGTGCTGGAAAAGCACCATGTTAGCCTGGGAAAACTGGGTCACGGGTGATTATGCCATGGGCCTTCTGAATATCCCATACTGGCCGACTAAAACGGTAATGAGCCTTGGACTTGCTCTTCTGTGCCTCCGCTTTCTGCAGGACATTAAGGCCTGTATCTCAAAAATCAGGGGGCAGAGCCAACGTTGGTGGCTCTGGGTAATAACCTCGATAACTCCGTTAATATTATTCTGGCTTATGACCCTGATTTTATCCCCTGGAACCTTATCAGCAACAACCATCGGATGGATTATGATTGCAGCAATGTTTGTCGTGTTGCTGATGGGATTGCCGATTGCATTCGGCCTTCTTTTTGTTGCTATCGCGGGCTACTGGATCCTCTCTGGGCCTCTTGTGACTCTTTCTATTATGGGCATAATTCCATATGACAAAATTGCCAACTACACCCTGAGCGTCGTTCCTCTGTTTATTCTGATGGGACATCTCGCGTTTCAAGCCGGGTTTGCGACAAGTATGTACAAAACCTGTCAGGTGTGGCTGGGTCGACTACCTGGAAGTATGGCCCAGGCGACAGTCGTTGGAGGTGCAGCTTTTGGCGCTGCCTGTGGTGCAGGGGTTGCAAGTGCTGCGACTCTCGCCAAAATCTGTGTCCCAATCATGAGGGAGCATAATGTCGACCTGAAAATGTCACTTGGCTGCGTTGCTGCAGTTGGCGGGCTTGCCGCACTGATTCCGCCAAGTATCATGATGGTCATTTATGCCATGATAACCAACCAGTCTTCCGACAAACTTCTAATAGCGGGAATGGTTCCAGGGCTACTCGCGGCAGCAAGTTTCATGATCATGATTTTTTTCATGGTCAAACGTAATCCAAAACTCGCCCCACCACTAACAAACAAAGTCACATGGCGCGACAAGATTCTCTCTCTTAAGGAAAGCTGGGGCATCGCCGTTCTTGGAATTGTTGTCATCGGCGGAATTTTCACTGGGATTTTCACACCGACAGAAGCTGGCGCTCTTGGAGCTTCAGGTACCTTGCTGTTAGGAATCGTAACCCGCAGGTTGACCTTTCGGAATTTTATCGATGCCGTCAACGAAACCACCAAAACAACGGCCATGATCTTCCTGATTATCGCGTCGGCAATGGTCCTGGCCAACTTCATGGCTATCAGCCGATTGCCGTCGGTTACAAGCGATTTTGTTATGGGTCTCGATGTCCCCCGGTCTTTTATCCTGGCGGGGGTTATTGCTCTGTACCTTGTGGCTGGCTGCATTATGGATATGACATCATTCATGCTGCTGACCATGCCCATCGTATTCCCGGCGATAACCGGGCTGGGTTATGACCCGGTCTGGTTTGGTGTGATAATCGTCATCCTCTGTGAACTAGCTCTGATCTCTCCACCTTTCGGTTTGAATCTTTTCATCCTCAGAGCCATGAATCCGGAAGTTGGGATGGGCGACATCATACGGGGCTCGCTCCCGTTTACCCTGATGTATTTTATCGTCACCATCTTGTGCTGTTTGTTTCCCATTATTGTAACCTGGCTGCCAAGTATTATGTAACAAATCAATGGCTGCGCTGAAAACATAACGGGCAAAAATCAATTCGTGGAGAGTCGAGGGCAAACGCGACTCCTGTTCTTTCAATCCAGTGAACTTCAAAAGAGGAAGGATATTTTACAATGCCATTTTTAAACTGGGATGAACTTGAAAAAGTCGAATTTAATCCACTTGTCTATGGACACATCGTTCAGACTGACAAAGCCATGGTCTGCAAGATCACATGCCCCGTCGGCAAAACAATGAATATGCATAAACATGATTTTGATCAGATTACCAATATGTTAAGCGGGAAAATATTATGGACTATCGAAGGCGAAGGTGAAAAGGAGGTTGGGCCCTGGGATGTTCTGGTCATGCCAGCCGGCGTTGCCCATGGGGGTGTTGTCATCGAAGAGGCCACTTATATTGATGTTTTTGTTCCGCCACGCCAGGATTTCTCATGGCATAAACAAAAACTGTGAAGGGTTAAGTAAAGGCTTCCTGAATTCATTCAATTCAGGGAGCCTTTAAACGAGAGGCGACAGCAAATCAACTGTTATCGCCTTTACTTCCTTGCCCCCAGGGTAAACCGTTCAAGAATTTCCTTCTGCTGCATACCGGCCAGCATGAAATCCCGGAAGGTCTTCTCAGTCAAGGTGGGAACCTTATCCTGCAACTGAACCAGGGAGATCATGTTCAGCATGGCCTGTGCCTGGGTTCGAATCGGGACGAGTTCTCCGCTCTGCAGTTCCTCCCACATCAGGTGGGCCGTTGCCACTCCCAGCCCCATCCCCAGCTTGAGTCCGGAAATAAGTGCTTCGTGGCTGTCCAGGGTCATGACGATATTGAGATTGTCCGGCACCCTCTTGAAATGATGCTTGAACCAGAGATCCAGAATCGACGGATCATCTTCATCGGTGATGAACTCCCGCTGAATCAGCCGCGAATAATCCTGCCCATCCTTCAGATATTGCTTCGCGTAATCCCGCGAGCAGGTCAGAATCATCACTTCCTTAAGTAAAGGATCAATACTGAAGATGTCAGGAAACCCGGGCAGTTCCCCCCTGTTGAAATAGACGTCGACCAGGGCGAAATCGAGATCTCCTTCTCTGATCATCGTCAGCAGGGGAATGGATTCCTTGAATTTGAGACGAAACTGGACATCCGGATAGCGCTGCCGAAAAGCATGACAGAACCTTGGCAGATACTCTTTGCCGAATTCACGGGGAGCGCCGATCCTCAACAGGCCGCTCGGTTTTTCAAGGGGCTGACGGATGTAGGGTATTTCCTGCTCAAGACGCGAAATGAGCGGTTCGGCAAGACTGAACAACCTGATACCGGCGGTCGTCGGAACCAGCTTTTTGTGCAGGCGGGTGAACAGCTGAACCTTCATTTCCGCTTCCAGTTTCTGCAACTGCTGACTGACCGCGGGCTGGGTCAGGTTCAACTCACGCGCTGCGGTCACGATACTGCCGGTTCGATAAATATCGTAAAAAACTTTGAGGCGATTAAGATCTGGAAGCATAAGCGTACCTTATACTATAATTTATTAAGAATAATTTTACTTATATATCATTCCTGCCTAAACTTCAATCAAGACAAATTTTTTCTAATTATTCTGCACGGAGGCGCTTATGGCCATTTTCATATTCATCCTGTTTCTCGTGGTTGCACCAATTGTTCTTTTATCCGACGTCCAGTCAGCGCACTGGGAAGATGACAGTCGTATTGTCAATGCCCGCGGTCTGAGCAGTCATGACCGGTTTCACCTGATCTCACGCTGGGGAGCCCACAACTGACCGCGCCCTCAAAAACAGATCGGAGCAACAAAAAAGCAGCCCATTTCGGCTGCTTTTTCTATGTCTTTCCGGTAGCAAGAGATTCTCCACTGGCGGATTTGAGCGATCCCTAAAATTACATTTGCCCTCGGCACGCAGGAAACGTTAAACTGCTTCTCCTGTGATCCGATATCGTCACCATACAGCTTTTAAAGAAGGCCCGAGTCTTGTACACGGAAAAAGTTCTAGAGCATTTCCAGAATCCCAGAAACATCGGCATCATTGATGATCCCACGGTCCTGGTGCAAGTTGGCGAACCGAGCTGTGGCGATGCCCTGCTGCTGACGCTCAAAATTGAAAACGATCATATCGTCGATATCAAAGTCAAGGTCTTCGGTTGCGGTGCCGCTATCGCCACGTCCTCTATCGCCACCGAAATGACCATGGGAAAATCCCTGGATGAAGCGGTCCAGATTACCGAGCAAACCATCGCCGATGCGTTGGGGGGGTTGCCCCCGGAAAAAATGCACTGTTCCAATATGGCCGCAGGCGCTATCAGGGGGGCCATCAATGAGTACCGCAAAGCCATGGCGGCTAAAGCGGAGAGTTCCTCCCGGCAAGCCCAATAACGACCAACCACTGACCTCCCGGAGTACCCATGACTCTTGCTCTTTTAATCTGCGCCTCCTATCTTGTCGGGGCGATTCCGACCGGTCTGATTCTGACCCGGATGATTGGCGGCGAAGATATTCGCAAAGCCGGCAGCGGCAACATCGGTGCCACCAATGTCTACCGGGTTGCCGGTCGCAAGCTCGGCATCATCACGCTGGTCGGCGACTGTCTCAAGGGCGTGATTCCCCTGGTCGTCGCGCAGCAGAGCTTCGACCTGGCCGGCACAAACCTGGCCCTGATCGCCATCGCCGCCTTTATCGGCCACTGTTTCCCGGTCTACCTGAGGTTCAAAGGGGGCAAGGGCGTGGCCACCGCCCTGGGAATATTCCTGGTGCTGTCCCCCCTGGCCGTTCTTGGCGCATTGCTGGTTTTCATTGCCGTTCTCTGGAAATGGCGGTTCATTTCCCTGGCATCCATTTCGGCCGCGGCGATCATTCCCGTCCTGGTTATCCTCATCTCCCGATCGCTTCCCCTGTTTGGCGCCACACTGCTCATCGCGGCCCTGGTTATCTGGCGACATCGCAGCAACATCGAGCGGTTGCGCGCCGGCACCGAGAACAGGTTCAATCTCTAGAATCATGCGCCGATTTCTGTTCACAGCGGCCGTCCTGATCGTCCTGGTCACGATCTCGGCGGGATTCATTCTGTACCGTAATGTGCTGACACCGGTCGCGCCACCGGAGGCTGTCGTGGTGGCGGTTTCCCCCGGCAACAGCCTGCAGCAGGTCGCCCGCCAGCTCGAAGCGAAAGGTGTGGTCAGGACAGAACTGTCCTTAAGGCTGCTGGCCCGCTTGAACCAGCAGGGAGGTCAGATCCAGGCCGGCACCTATAAATTCCAGAAACCCGCCAAACCTGCGGACATCCTTGCCCGCCTGATCCAGGGGGATGTCGAGAAGGTCAGCCTGACCATTCCCGAAGGGTTCACCCTGAAGCAGGTCATCCAGCGGATGACCGCCTCAGGCCTGGGCGAAGCGGAACGGTTCGACCGGCTTGCTCACGACCCAGCCTTTATCAGATCCCTCAACCTTGCTGCGGACAGCCTTGAGGGCTACCTGTTTCCGGAAACCTACCTGTTTGCCCCCGGGATCGAAGAAGAGGCCCTGCTGCGCATGATGGTGGACCAGTTCCATCAGCATATCAGCAAAGCCCTGCTTGCCGCGGCGAAGAAACAGGGACTGAACCTGCACCAGCTGGTCATCCTGGCGTCTATCATTGAAAAAGAGACCGGGCAGAAAGACGAAATGCCGTTGATCTCCTCGGTTTTTCACAACCGGCTGAAACGGCGGATCCCCCTACAGACCGATCCAACCGTCATTTACGGAATCGCCGACTTTGACGGCAACCTCACCCGCAAACACCTGACCACTCCCGGCCCCTACAACACCTATCTCAACCGCGGACTGCCTCCCGGGCCGATCGCTAACCCCGGCCTGGCGGCGCTGCAGGCAGCAGCGAACCCGGCGGCCACCAGGTATCTTTATTTCGTTGCCCGCGGAGACGGCAGCCACGAATTTTCCACCACCCTCAAGCAGCACAACGCAGCCGTCCGGAAATACCAGTTGCGACGGCGGTCGCGCTGAACCATCCGAAAGCACCCCGCAAACATCATCATCGAAACCGCCAAAAGACGCCATATCCGGTCCCGAAACCCTTTAAACAGCCGGTCCCGGTTCCCGATATCGGCTTTGCCGCAAAAAAATAACCCCGAAACATTCCCGGGGTTATCTCAATCTCAGTACAATGAAAAAAAATGAAGGACTAGATCCTGACCACCTCAACGGTTGTCCGGTTGGTACTGTCAGGGAGGACCGTCTGAACCGTACAGCCGCTGAAATTATAGGGAGCGAACAACAGGCCCGGGGGAACCGCTTCGGTCAGCTCGGTTTTGCCGACAACGGTTCCGGAGGCACTGGTTAGCTTCACTACGTCACCAGCCTTGACAGCAAGACGTTCGGCATCAGCCGGATTCAGGCTGATCAGACACTCGGGTTCGACTTCAAGGGGCGCACTGGCCCAGGTGGAGGTGGTTCCGAAGTGGGATTTGGAAGCGCCGGTTAACAGCTGCAGCCCTTCCGCTTCGTCATTGACACTGATCAACTGGTATTTCAGGCCGGTCTCGGGAATCCGGTAAAGAGCTTTCTGGCGATAGGGGCGGGGGCCTGCCACCAGTTCGGAGTCGGTATAGAGATCGGTCAGCGCGGCAATCTCGTCGTTGACGGCCGTCATCGTCAGCGGTTTGCTCTCGGTGAGCCGCTCATAAAGAGCAGCGAGGATATCCCAGTCGGAGCGACTGTTCCCGACATTCTTAATGGCTTTGCCCAGGACGCTGACCCGATGATCGAGGGACGTGTAACGTCCTGCCTTCTCGACGGTTGAGGTGGCCGGCAGGACAATGGTTGCCAAACGGCTCGCAGCCGACGGGAACAGATCCTGAACCACCAGGACCTCAACTTTTTCAAGGGCCTTTAACCAGCGGCCACTGTTGGGAAAACTCTGGGGATTGACCCCTGCCAGGTAGAGCAGACGGATCTTGCCCGACTCGATTTCCTGGAGAATTCCCTCGGCGTCCAGGCCTCCGCTCGGCAGAGTGCATTGCCAGGCATCCGCGAAGCGGCGGCCTTCCTGACTGTAGTCCTGGTAGCCGGGCAACGATTCAGGGCAAACCCCCATGTCGAGAACCCCCTGCATATTCCCTTTTTCATCGAGGGGATACAGTCCGCCGCCATGAAACAAGGCCCCGGTCAGGATGGCCAGGTTGGCCATGACCGCGGATTTCGACGTTCCGTAGGCGGACCTGGTGATGTCACCACCGAAGATCACCGCAACCTTTTGGGCCGCACCGATAATGGTCGCCGCTTCCTGCAGCACGTCAAGGCTCAGACCGGTTTCCTCAACAACCGCTCCCAGGTCGACCCCTGCCAGGTCGGCTTTCAGCTCGGCGACATTGGCAACCGCCTTCTCGAGCTGCTCAAGATCAAGGAATCCACCGTCAAGCAGCAGGCGTCCCAGCCCTTTGGCCAGGGCAATTTCGCTGCCCGGCCGGTAACCCAGGTGACAGTTGGCCACGGGATCCAGATGAATCCGCCGCATATTGGCAACGACCAGACCGGCATCACGCTCGTTAAGCGCTTTGCGGATCTGCCATTCGACCGCCGGGGACTCGGCCGTCGGATCGGCCCCGAAGACCAGAACCGCATCGGCCTCGGCAATGGCGCTGAGCCTGTTGCTGGCTCCCTGCAGGCCCAGCCCCTTGTCAAGAGCACGCAGGGCGCGCATGGCCCCGAAAACGGGCTTCGGTATCGATATGATTGCTCCCGATGGCGGCCCGGAACAGTTTTCTGGAACAGATAGTTTTCTTCGTTGGTCAACCGCGGGGAGGCCAGCCCGGCGATGGCCGCAGGACCGCTCTCCGCCGAGATCCGCCCGATTTCAGCGGCGAGCTGGTCGAGAGCCGCGTCCCAGCTGACCGGCTTTTGCTCGACCACGGGTTCTTTGAGGCGTTGCGGATTGTTGATGTAACCATAGCTGAAAAAGCCGCCGATGCACAGATTGCCATTGTTGACGGTCCCGGCATCGTCGGAGGTAACGCGATAGACCTCGTTCTGCTGAACATGGATATCCACCTGGCACTGGCTGCCGCAGTAACTGCACACGGAAGGGGTCTTGGTCAGCTGCCAGGGACGGGCTCTGAACTTGAAGGGCTTGGAGATCATAGTGCCGGTTGGGCACACTGCGACACAATTGCCGCAGAAGGTACAGTTTTCGAGCTGCTTGTCGATAAAGGCGTGGTCCCCCTTGTCATTCACAAACAGGGCGTCCGCCCCGACAATCTCATGACAGACCTTGACGCATTTTTCACACAGGACGCAGCGCGAAGGAACCTGCTGGATCAGGGGCCAATGATCAATAGGGTCGGGGTTGACGTTTTCCGCCGTAAATTCCTGGCGGGTCACATCCAGATCGTAGCAGGTATTCTGAAGATCGCACTCGCCGCCGGCATCACACACCGGGCAGTCGAGGGGATGATTGACCAGGATCAGCTCCATGATCTGTTTCCGGGTCCGGGTCAGCCGCTCTGACTGGGTGGTGACCTCGATCCCCTCTTTGACCGGAGTGTTGCAGGCGGTCATGGGGCGATCGACCCCTTCGATTTCGACGGCACAGATTCGGCAGGCGCCGGTCGGTGACACTTTTTCCAGCCAGCACAGGGTCGGAATATGGATATCAAGTTGCCGGGCCGCCTCAAGAATCGTTGTGCCCTTGGGAACGCTAATCGTCTTACCATCTATCGTCAGGTTGACCATTATCCTCTCACCTCAAATCCCGGCTGTAAACTGCAGCAGATCGCTCAGTCGAACGACTGCGAACACAACCTGTATATTGATATCAGTCTGAAATTAACTAAACAGCAATCATCGAAACCCGATAGCAACGCAGGCACCGCTCTGCCTCCGTAACGGCATCGCTATCACTGAATCCGAGTTCAACCTCGTTGTAGTTCCCCTTGCTGGCCCGCTCTTTACCGTGAATCTCCTTCTGGTTGAAGCGCTGTACCGCGTCCAGCCAGGACACCTTCTCATTCTTGTCGTAGACGCCAAGGTGGGTCAGGATATCCTCATGAAAATCCTCATCGGTCAGATAGGCCTCCCCTTCTTCCAGCCAGCGCTGAATCACCCTGGCGGCGCGGTGGGCATTCCCGACACAGGCCACCACCGTCAAGGGGCCGATTTCGGCATCTCCCGATGCAAAAACCCCTTCCAGGTCGGTCATCAGGGTTCGTGACAGGGGATTGCCCATGACATCGTTGAGATCACGGCCGACGGCATTCTTCAGGGGGACGAACTTGGTAATAACGGTTTTCCAACGGGTAATACCGATCCCGCTCTCTTCCGGTATGAAGGAGAGATCGGGATCCTGGCCGATGGCCGGAATCAGGGTATCGCACTCGACGATGAATTCGCTCCCCTCGACCGGCTGCGGACGCCGCCGCCCCGACTCGTCCGGCTCGCCGAGCTCCATCCTGACACATTCAACCCCGGTGACCTGGCGATTGTCATCAACGATGATCTTCTTCGGCAGCACCAGGAATTCAAATTTGACGCCCTCTTCATCGGCGCCGTCGATCTCCCAGGTGTCGGCCGGCATTTCCTTGCGGGTCCGCCGATAAAGCAGGATCGACTCTTCCGCACCTTCACGCAGGGCGACCCGGACGCAGTCGATGGCGGTATTTCCGCCCCCGACGACGCAGACCTTCTTCCCCATACCGGTCGGCTTGCCCATGTAGGCGTCGCGCAGAAACTCGATTCCTCCGGCGAGGAACCCCTTGTACCCCTCGTCTTCCCCCTCGACGCCCATCGGCTTCGATTTATGGGCACCGGGCGCCAGGAGCACGGCATCGAACTTCTCCTTGAGTTCAAGCAGGCTGATATCGGTGCCGACCCGGGTGTTGTAGACAATTTCGACCCCCAGGGAACAGATGATGTCGATATCGCGCTGCAGAATATGCCGCGGCATCCGGTAGGCGGGGATCCCGACGGCGATCATGCCGCCGCCGAAGCCTTCCGGCAGGGCTTCGTAAATCGTGCAGGGATAGCCTTCCATGGCCAGGTAATAGGCGGCCGCAAGACCGGCGGGACCGGCACCGACGATGGCGACGGTCTTATCTTTTTTCGGTTTAGGCTGTACGGGGGGCTGATGATGATGTTTCCACTCGTAATCAGAGGCCGTCCGCTTCAGAACCATGATATTGATCGGGTCATCGACATTGGCGCGCCGGCAGGCGGTTTCGCAGGGGTGCGGACACACCCGGCCGCACACCGCGGGCAGCGGCATACTTTCCCGAATGACGGCCAGGGACTCGTCAAAGCGACGGTCTTTGATGGCTTCAATATAGGCGGGAATATCGATATGGGCAGGACACTTGTCCTGACAGGGCGCGGTCAGCTTGACCTTGTAATCGACGGCCTTCTTGGCGGGCCGGTCGGACTGATTGATATAGGCCAGGTAATCATCGCGGTAATGACGGACGCTGTCGACAACCGGGACGGCCGACGTCTGGCACAGGGTGCATTTACAGTTCTGCAGCAGCTCGGCGATATTCTCTATGGTATCAAGGTCCGCTTCACTGCCGTCACCGTTGATAATTCTGGCCAGGGTATCCTGCATGACCCGGGTCCCCTTTTTCCCCGGCGAACACTTGGCGCAGCAATAGTCTTCCTGGACGCGCCGGGCATATTCAGCAGCCATGGCGACGACGTCGACCCCGGGATCGTTAACGATAATCCCGTCCCATCCCATGAAGGCAGCAATCTGTTTTTCTCCGTCAAACGTCACCGGCAGTTTCTTGCTGGCAACCTCAACGTCAGCGTCCCCTCCCTGGCGATTATCGACAACCTGTCGTCCCCAACTGGAAAATGAAACCTGTGACAAACCTGCCTCCTATGACCTCTCTCGACCCTCCCAAGAGGAGGAATCAAAGCGCTACATGCGGAATTCAATGGATAATCTTTAGGTTTTCAGACGTGCAAATCGTATACAGTATGCAGCTAGATACCACAAACAGCGTTCTTAAATCAAGGCAATTTTTTCCCCATACCGCTCCGGAGAAACTGTGTAAAATCAAGGAAAATCAGCGCATTGG
Organism: Geopsychrobacteraceae bacterium; assembly: GCA_963677135.2. Taxonomy (GTDB): domain Bacteria; phylum Desulfobacterota; class Desulfuromonadia; order Desulfuromonadales; family Geopsychrobacteraceae; genus Seleniibacterium. The sequence goes on from CAXXLS010000001.1 coordinate 102,002, forward strand.
AGAGACCTTCCCGATCCTAGATCATTGTTGCCAGGGGACCTCGGGCGGCGGGTTGGAAATTCTCCAGACATCAGCCTTGGCCATCCCCTCGCTGATCAGCTGCCAGCGCTGAGTCCAGCGCCACTCCCTGATCCGGCTTGACGGCAGCCGATAATATTCAAGGATATACAGGGCCTCGGCGTACTGTTCGTCCAGGTGAATGTTCACGCTCCGAAACTTGCTGCCGACAATATAGAGATCTTTATCTTCTTTGAATTTCGATGAGAACTCATCGCGGACATCAGGATTGAGGTAACCGGCCGCCGAAGTGAAATCCTTCCAGCGCATGGCTTCACAGAAATCATCGGTCAGTTCCGGCAACCCGGGGCCGAGCTGCGGTGTTTTCAGGCAACCTCCGCCGACCAGCAGCACGATCAGCAGTGCAATTCGCAAAAGCATAGTCCCTCCCTGCAGAAATTTAGGAACAGGCCCGCCCCGCGTTCTCCTTCAGCCGAGCGATGGTCGCTCCGTAATCGGGACTGTTGAAAACGGCACTGCCGGCAACAAAGACATCCGCCCCGGCGGCCGCAACGGCACCGATGTTGTCAACCTTGACGCCACCATCGACCTCAAGCTCGACGGCCAGCCCCAGGCTGTCGATCCGCTCACGCAACTGGCTGATCTTGGGCAGGCAGGAGCCAATGAAGGACTGCCCCCCGAAACCGGGGTTGACGGTCATCAGCAGGACCAGGTCGAGATCCGGGAGGATCATATCGAGAGCGCTCAGCGGAGTCGCCGGATTGAGGGAAACCCCGACCTTTTTGCCGAGCGACTTGACCAGCTGGACAGTCCGGTGCAAATGGCGGTCGGCCTCGGCGTGAACGACAATGATATCCGCGCCGGCCTTGGCGAAATCAGGAATATACTGGGCGGGATTCTCGATCATCAGGTGGACATCGAGGGGCAGGTCGGTCACCGGCCGAATGGCGTCGACGACCAGAGGGCCGATGGTGATGTTTGGCACAAAGTGCCCGTCCATGACGTCGACATGAACATAATCGGCACCGCCTTGCTCGATGGCTTTGATCTCATCGCCCAGGCGGGCAAAGTCGGCGGACAGGATCGAAGGGGCAATTTTAATCATCAGGTCATCCCATTGTGAAGATTGGTACTGTTTATTGTCATCCCGGCTAATATGCTGCGTCAGGAACCTATTTGCAACGGCGAAAACGCGCCGCGAAAAAAGCGTCCATGCCGTGATGCCGATGGGGATAGGTGCGCAGCATGCCCTGCTCATTGAACAGCTCCAGCCAGTCCGGATAGCATTCCCGCAGATCCTCAAGCTCAAAATTGGGGAACCGCTCCAGAAACGCCGCTACGACCGCATCGCTCTCGCCGTAACTGAACGTGCACAGGGAATAGAGCAGGGATCCCCCCGGCTTGACCAGGGGCGCGACATGATCCAGCAACTGCCCCTGCAGAGAGGCCAGTTCCCTGAGATTGACGGGACCTTTGTTCCAGCGCCCTTCCGGGTTGCGACGCAGCACGCCGAGACCACTACAGGGAGCATCGAGGAGAATCCTGTCGAAATACTCCTCGGGGACGAAATCGGGCGGGGTCGTCAGGTCCCACTGGCGGGCAGTCACCCCGTCACAGCCCAGGCGTTCGCACCCCTGGCAAATCAGATCGACGCGCTGCGGATACTTGTCAAGGGCGGTAATCTCCGCCCGGTTTCCGGTCAGTGCGGCCAGGGCAGTGGTTTTGCTGCCGGGTGCGGCGCAGGCATCGAGGATCTTCTGACCCGGCCGGGCATCGAGCAGATGGGCCACCAGCATACTGGCTTCATCCTGCACCTGGTACCAGCCTTCCAGATTGCCCGGCAGAGGCTTCTCTCCACGCTTCTCGACCACGACAGCTTCCGGCACATAATGCCCCCGCCGCACCTGGTGGCCGGCTGCGGTCATCGCCTCGACAAAGCTCTCGGGGGCGCATTTCAGGGTGTTGACCCTGACGGTCAGAGGTGCGGCGGTGGCCAGGCTCTCGGCAAAGGCCCGGGCTTCGGCGTTGGGCAACTGTCGCATCAGCTCCTTGGTCAGCCAGACCGGCATGCTGCAGACATGCTGCAGGTAGGGCTTGATCTGTTCGGGTGGCGGCCAGGGAATGTCGCTGACACCTCTGAGCAGGGACCTCAGGACCCCGTTGATCAGTCCGGTCGCCTTGGCGAAATCCAGCTCACGGGCCAGGTCAACCGTAGAACTGACCGCCGCATGGGGCGGGATTCGGTCCAGTTCAAGGAGCTGGTAGGCCCCCAGCCTGAGCAGCCAGAGGATGCCCGGCTGCAGTTTATGAAGGGGGCGGCTGCAGAACGGTGCCAGGGCGAAATCGAGGCGGCCGCGCAGCCGGAGAACACCATAGACCAGTTCGGTGACCAGGCGCCGGTCCCGGTCATCGAGGGCGGAACGGCTGAGGGCTGCGTCGAGCACCATATCCGCATAGGCACCCTCGGCAACCCTCTCGAGTATGTCATAGGCCAACCGTCGGGGGCTGGCATCGGCAGGAGTGAACAAAATCAGATCCGCATCCCTTCCAGGCGCCGGATACGCTCTTCCATCGGCGGGTGAGTTGAAAACAGGCTGGCCATCTTGTTGCCGGACAGCGGATTGACAATGAACATGTGAGCCGTCGCTTCGTTCACTTTCTGCATGGGAACACGGTGATTCGACATCTCCAGTTTACGCAGGGCGCTGGCCAGGGCATGAGGCTGGCCGCACAACCGGGCGCCTTTCTCATCGGCGCCGTATTCCCGTGACCGTGAAATCGCCATCTGCACCAGCATGGCGGCGATCGGGGCGAGGATCATCATGCCGATAAGAGCCAGCGGATTATTGTCTTCATCATCCCGGCCACCAAAGATCATAGCCCACTGGGCCATGTGGGCGAGATAGCTGATAGCCCCGGCGAAAGTCGCGGCGATGGAACCGATGAGGATGTCTCGGTTCTGCACGTGAGCCAGTTCATGAGCCATCACGCCTTGCAGTTCCTCACGACTGAGAATCTGCATGATCCCCTGGGTCGCGGCGACAACGGCATGCTGCGGATTGCGCCCGGTGGCGAAGGCATTGGGCGTATCCTGAGGCAGCACGTAAACCTTCGGCATGGTCAGCCCGTTCCGCTGGCACAACTCACTGACGACCTCGTACAGGGTGCCACTTTGAACCTCCTGGCCGCGGTACATCTTGATCACGATTTTATCGGAAAACCAGTAGCTGCCCAGGTTCATGACAGCCGCCATGATCAGGGCAAAAAGAGCACCGCCCTGCCCGCCGAGGGCCCCCCCGGCGCCAACCAGCACCAGGGTCAGCAAGGTCATCAACAACACGGTACGCATGGTGTTCATCTTCTTCGTCCTTCACTTTACTTAATTGATTTTATGCAGAAAACCGGCCGGCGGCACCCGTTGCCGCGGGCCGTCATCCCAGCCTGGTACCGACCGGCAGGGGGCGGCCGCTGAGAAAGTTGACCGCACTGAGGCGTTTTTTACCGGGCAACTGAAGCCCGTCAACGACCAGGACGCCATTGCCACAGGCAACATGGACGCCCGATTTGTCGGCCGCAACGACCGTCCCGGCCTCGCCAGCCCCCTCTGCGACCCGGGTCGCAGAGATCTTGAGGACGTCCCCGTCCAGATAAGTGTAGGCGCCGGGCCAGGGGTCGAGACCGCGAACCTGGTTATGAACGACCTGAACATCCTGCGACCAGTCGATCAGGCCATCTTCCTTCTTCATCATGCCGGCATAGCAGCTCAGGGAATCATCCTGCTTTTCCGGTTTCAGCGTTCCATCGCACAACTGGCGCAGGGTTTCATCCATGGCCTCGCGGCCGAGCAGGGCCAGCCGGTCATGCAACTGCCCGGCGGTCTCATTGGGGCCAATCTCCAGGCTGCGCTTGACCAGCATGTCACCGGTATCGAGACCGACATCCATCAGCATGGTGGTCACCCCGGTCTCCTTTTCCCCGTCAACAATCGCTTTGTTGATGGGAGCCGCGCCACGATATTTGGGCAGCAGGGAGGCATGCACGTTGATACAGTGGTAGCGGGGAATATCGAGAACCGCTTTGGGCAGAATCTGACCGTAGGCAACCACGACGATCAGATCCGGCTTGAGAGCCTCAAGTTCAGCCACCGCCTCGGGATCGCGCAGCTTGAGGGGCTGAAAAACCGGGATCTGGTGCCGCAGCGCCAGTTCCTTGACCGGCGAGGCCGCCAGCTTCTTTCCCCGCCCCTTGGGACGGTCCGGCTGGGTATAGACACCGACCATGTTGCAGCCGGCGTCGATCAGGCCTTCCAGGGTCGCCAGGGCAAACTCCGGTGTTCCCATAAAAACTGTTCGAATATTTTCAGGCGACATTATCCGCTTCCCGCTCTTTCAGCATTTTGAGGTATTTTTTCTTGAACATGGAGCGTTTCAGCGGCGACAGCCGATCCACGAACAGAATCCCTTCAAGGTGATCGATCTCGTGTTGGATACCGATGGCCAGCAGCCCGTCGGCCTGGCGCTCATGGGTCTTGCCGTCGGTGTCCTGGTAACGCATGGTCACTTCGTTGTAGCGCTTGACACTGGCCCAGAAGCCGGGAACGGACAGGCAGCCCTCTTCTTCCAGGGACTCCCCTTTCTTATCGACGATCTCGGGGTTCACCGCGACGATCAGGTCGTTCTCTTCATCCTTGGCCGAACAGTCCAGGATGATCAACCGCTTCAGCTCGCCAACCTGGGGGGCGGCCAGCCCGACCCCCGGGGCATCGTACATGGTTTCCACCATGTCCTCGGCCAACTGCTTGAGCTCATCGTTGAATTCGGTCACCGGAAGCGACTTCTGCTTAAGAACCGGTTCCGGGTAGTGCAGGATTTTTCTCAAAGCCATTTTTTTCTCCGACAGTTTCGCTGTCATCAGTTATTTAAAAACAGAAAAAGCCCTCATAATAAGGCCCTTATATGATAAACCTTAGGCAGTTCTACAGTCAACAATCGGTCAACAGCGCATGGGTGCCCGCCGGACCCCGTTGAGACATACAATATTCATACGGAAAGTCAAAGAAAAATGCGCTTTCCCCCGGGACAAATTACGCCGCGGCCCGTCGCGAAGTGGGGGCGTGCGACCGATCCCGGGGAGGATAATGGGGAGAGAGACGTGGCAGGCGATGCGCTTGTCAGCCTCCGATACTGGCCATGCTGAAATCGGAGGCGTGAAGATAGTCGTCCGTGAACAAATGCCCGCGGGGCTTCGCTTTGATGACCTGCAACAGAACCTGGCTCAATTCTTCGGCAGATTTGCTGAGGCTCGGTTTGAGATCGAACACATCGTCACTGAACAGGCAGCTTTTCAACAATCCGTATGCCGTTATCCGGATCCGGTTGCAGGAATCGCAGAAATGATCACTCATCGGGGTAATGATCCCCAGGGTTCCCCGAGCACCCTTGATCCGATAAGGCCTGGCCGGTCCGCAATCCGCGTTGCGCGTCAGTTTTTCCAGCGGATAATACTGCCGGATCCGGTCCAGCACCTCCGCCCCGCTGACCAGGCGCTGGCGCCAGACCGCCTCTTTGACTGTCGGCATATATTCGATAAAGCGGACGGTCCAGGGGCGTTCGAGACTCAACCGGGCAAAATCGAGGATCTCCCGGTCGTTGACTCCTTTCATGACGACCATGTTCAGCTTGATCTTCAGGCCTGCGGCCTCCGCCTTGTCCAAACCGGCCAGAACTCTGCTCAAAGCCCCGCCCCGGGTGACAAAATCGAAGGTTTCGGGGATCAGGCTGTCCAGGCTCACGTTCAAACTCCGAATCCCGGCAGTCTTCAGGTCGTTGGCATATTCGGCAAGAAGAATCCCGTTGGTCGTCAAGGCGATCTCGTCAATCAGATCCAGGCGGCTCAGCCGGTCGAAAAAGGACAGGACTCCCTTGCGAACCAGAGGCTCCCCTCCGGTAATCCGGACTTTTCGAACCCCGATCCGGGCCGCCGCGGAGACGATATGCAGGAAATCCTCATAGGCAAGGATGTCCTGCCGGTCTCTGCGCACGATTCCCTGCTCTGGCATACAGTAATGACAGCGCAGATTGCAGCGGTCCGTTATCGACAGCCTCAGATAATTTATTTTCCGGCCAAAAGAATCGGTAGCTTCAAACATCTCTGCAACTGCCCCCTTTCAGACCTGAGCCCCTGCTCATGAATATAACGTTGCCCGCTCCGGCCACGCAACTAACCAGCCGAGAGCCCCTGTGCGGCCGCCGCGATGGCGTCCTGCATGGCCGTAAAGGGGAGGCGCACGCAGTCATGGCGGCTTTTGTGTCTGCGGACGGGAAGAAACATGTCCAGCACCGTCCAGCATCCCGAAAGGTTCGGATCCGCCTCCCCGAGAACAGCATCAAGCTGTACCACGGCAGTCCCGACCTCGGTCACCGGCCGGTTCACCATGACATCGGCCAGGACGGCTGCGGCCGCCTGACTCAGCAGGCACCCCTTGAGGTCGATGCCGATGGCCGTAATCACCCCCTCCGACACCCGGATGTCAAGACGGATCTGGTCGCCGCAGAAAGGACTGAACGTCGTGGCACTCCCCGAGGGGTGTTCCAGCAGGCCGGGCAACGTGCGTCCGGCAGCGGTAACGATCCGGTCCTGGTAAAGAGCATCGTCCGTCATCAGCACCCCGCTATCCCGCAAATTCGCCGGCAATGGCGGCAAGGTCCGTCAGCGAGTCGACATCGGTCAGGATCGCGCGATCCGCCATCTCCACG
>CAXXLS010000002.1:0-297747 GCA_963677135.2 Geopsychrobacteraceae bacterium
AGCTCGGCGGCATCTCCCGGAAAGACATCGATATAGCCGTTGAGGAGAGCTTCTGTCACATCTTTGGGTCCTTCAAAACCGGCATAGCGGATTTTCTGCGGGTCGATCCCGGCTTCCCTGGCGAGCAGCGCAGCCTTCATCCAGTCCTGGCTGCCCACCGAGCCGCTGCCGCCGAAATTGACCGCGGAAGGGACGTGCCGCAATTTGAGGATCAGGTCATTCAGACTGGTCCACACCGAGTCTCCGCGCACGGCGATGACCCCGTAGTCCGCCGCCAGGGCGCCAAGCCAGCGCACGGCACCGACATCATAATGGCCGAACTTCTGGGTCGCGATGTTCAGCGCCGATCCGGAGCTGGCAGCGACGATCAGTTGCGGGTCATTATTGCGGATTCCTACAACATGGTTATAGGCCACGGCACCGATCCCCCCGGTTTTATACCTGATCTGCATCGGCGCATCGATGAGATTGGCCGCCAGCAGGGTATTGGCCACCAGCTGGCAGCTGAGGTCCATCCCGCCCCCCGCTTTGGCGGCGACCAGGCATTCCGGGCGGTCGGCCTGGAAGGCGGAAACCTCGCAATCGGCGGAGCTTATTGCCAAAAGCGACATCAACAGAAACAGAAGTTTGTGCATGCGCATCCCGGGTGGTTTCAAAAAGCACAAAAAGAACATTAAAGACAGAAAAAACCTTTAGTTCCACAACATTTACAGGATAGTAGCATCCGAGTATCTATAAAACAATAATTGAAAAATCTGTCCGACGATTGGACCGCGTTCCGCCCCTCCCGGGGCGAAGCGGGTGTCAGGCAGCATAGGATGACAGGTCTGGCTTGCCAGTCATCATCATGGCTTCTGGATGTTGTCCCAACCTGTGCCCATGGGGCCGAACTCATTATCTTTACGAGGAGGTAAGACTATGAAGTTGGTTAAAATTGCAGCTCTTGTATTTCTCTCTCTCAGCCTGGCGCTGCCGGCAGCCGCCGCAGGCATCGAGAAGCCTGAATGTATCGCACCGGCCAAACCTGGTGGCGGTTTCGACCTGACCTGCAGAATTGCACAGACCGGTCTCAAAGAGCAAATGCCAAAACTGATGCAGGTCACCTTCATGCCTGGCGGAATCGGCGCGGTTGCCTTCAACCTGTTCAACACCACCCGTACCGACGACCCGAACGCCATCGTCGCTTTCTCCTCCGGCTCCCTGCTGAACATCGCCACCGGCAAGTATGGCAAGTTCTCGGCTGAGGATGTGCGCTGGCTGGCGACTGCCGGTGCCGACTTCGGTGCCATCGTCGTCAAAGGGGACAGCCCTTACAAGACCCTTGATGACGTCATGAACGAATTCAAAAAAGGTGAGAACAGCCTGGTCGTTGGCGCCGGTGGTTCGGTCGGCAGCCAGGACTGGATGAAGGCCGCCCTGCTCCTCAAATCGATCGGCAAGGACCCCCGCAAGATGCGTTATGTCGCGTTTGATGGCGGCGGCGATGCCATCGCCGGACTGCTGGGCGGCAGCATCCAGGTCTATACCGGTGATGTCGGCGAGATGGTGTCCCACCTCGGAACCGGGTCCATGCGGATTCTTGCCGTCATGTCCGACAAGCGTCTGCCCGAGCCTTTCGCTGACATCCCGACTGCCAAGGAGCTCGGCTACGATGCAGAGTGGGTCATCATGCGCGGTTTCTACATGGGCAAGAATGTCTCCGACGAAGCCTACAATGCCTGGGCCGACGCTTTCAAGGCGGCTTACAAAACGGAAGAATTCGCCAAGATCCAGAAAGAAAAAGGGCTGCTTCCTCTGAACATGGCTGGCGAGGAATTCAACCAGGATGTCAAGAAGCGTGTTGCCAGAATGACCGAAATTGCCAAAGAGGCAGGTCTCATCAAGTAACCTGAAGATTGTCTGATTGAACTACCATGATAGCGGCACCGGTGCAGATGCCTGAACCGGTGCCGCTACGGAGAATGAATTTCATGGCTGATAGAATTTTTGGAGCAATTGTCCTGCTGGTGGTCCTGGCGTACGGATTCGTTGCCTTCACCGTGATCGAAGCACCCTTCCAGTACGATCCCCTGGGCCCTGAAAGCTGGCCGCAGATCCTCGCCGTCTGCGCCTTCCTGTGCTGTATCTACGTGCTGGTCAGGCCGGACGACCTGAAATTCGGCGTGGCGGGGAATGTTCTGACCCGGATCGGGATTGTCGTGGTCATGCTGATTGCCTACGCCCGCTTTTACGAGCCCGCCGGCTTCATCATTGCGACAGCAGTTTTTTGTGGAGTGTTTTCACGCCTCTTTGGCGCCACTTATAAAGAGGCCGGAATCTTCGGAATCGCATCCGGAGTGCTGGGGTACGTGATTTGTGCCTTGCTGCTTGACCTGAACCTGCCGAAAGGCATCCTGGAAGCGATTTTGTGAGGTTATCATGTTTGATGTTTTCGCAAATTTATCTCAAGGTTTCGCGGTTGCGCTGCAGCCGGCGAACTTTCTGTATGTCATTATCGGCTGCCTGTCCGGAACCCTGATCGGGGCCCTGCCGGGCATTGGCCCCATCAACGGCGTCGCCATCCTGCTGCCCATCGCCTTCAGCGCCGGGTTGCCGCCGGAATCGGCATTGATTCTGCTGGCCGGCATCTATTACGGCGCAGAGTACGGGGGGCGGATCTCCTCGATCCTTCTGAATGTTCCCGGGGATGCCGGCGCCGTTTTTACCACCCTGGACGGCAATCCGATGGCAAAACGAGGGGAGGCGGGGCGCGCCCTGTCCCTTTCCGCGGTCGCTTCTTTTCTGGGAGGCACCTTCGCCGTTATCCTGATGTCCCTGTTCGGCCCCCTGCTGGCCTCCGTGGCCATCAAGTTCAATCCGTCCGACTACGTGGCGCTGATGGTCTTCGCATTTACCTGCCTGTCCTCGCTGGTCGGCAAGAACCCGATCAAAACCCTGCTCGGCGCACTCATGGGGTTCATGATCACCACCATCGGCATCGATGCCAACACCGGGGTGCCGCGCTTTACCTTCGATGTTCCTGATCTGCTGTCCGGGATCGATTTTCTGATAATCGTTATCGGTCTGTTCGGTATGGCTGAATTGATCAGCCTCGTCGAACAGCAGGTGACGGGGAAACTCGAAATTCTGCCTATCGGCAAAAGTTTTGTCTCCTGGGCGGATATCAAAAAAATCAAATGGACCGTGCTGCGCAGCTCGCTGATCGGTTTCTTTATCGGCGTTCTGCCTGGAACCGGTGCGTCCGTCGCGTCTGCCGTCACCTACGGTACCGAAAAGCGCCTGGCCGGTGAGGGCGGGAAAGAGTTCGGTACCGGTGATGTCCGTGGACTGGCCGCCCCGGAGGCCGCCAACAACGCTGCTGCGGGGGGCGCCATGGTGCCGATGCTGACCCTCGGTATTCCCGGTTCCGGGACCACCGCCATCCTGCTTGGCGCTCTGCTGCTGTTCAACGTGACTCCCGGTCCGCTGATGTTTGAAAACCGGCCGGAGATCGCCTGGGGTCTGATCGCCTCCATGTACCTCGGCAACCTGGCGCTGCTGGTCATCAACCTGCCCATGGTCGGATTTTTTGCCAGACTGCTGACCATTCCGCAGAAATACCTGACCCCCCTCATCGCCGTGCTGGCCTTTGTCGGTATCTACTCGGTGGTCAGCAATCCGTTCGATCTCTACATGATCATCGCGCTGGGTGTTTTCGGCTGGCTGCTGCGCAAGCTGCAGTTCTCCCTGGCTCCGGTCATTCTCGGGTGTCGTGCTCGGCAACATCTTCGAGGACAATCTGCGCCGCGCTCTGTCGATTTCGGCGGGCGACTGGTCAATTCTGTTCGAGACGGGCGCAAGTATCACCCTTTACATCATGGCTTTCCTGATCGTTTTCGCCCCCATGGCGTTGGGGCGGTTTTTGAAAAAAGCCTGATCCAGAGTTTCATCATCGCCGCCGGCCATCGGGTCGGCGGCGCCTGCGCCTGCTCAGGCCGGGGTCCTTCCCTCGCTGTTGGCAGGCCGAAAAGCAATCCCCGGTTCATTTCTTACGCGTCATAAAACAGTCTGCGGATATTTTTCAGTAAGCCGATTTTCTATTCTCAACCAGACAGGTCTAAAGGAGACAGATGATGGCGGACACCTCAACGCAATGGAAAACAGCGGATCTCTATGATGATTACGAAGACAAACTGCAGGTTTGTGAGCCATTGTTTCAGCATTATGGCGGACACCGGGCCTTCTGTGGGACCATTGCCACGGTGAAATGTTTTGAGGACAATTCCCTGGTCGCCGAGCGACTGGGAACCCCGGGGCAGGGGCGGATTCTGGTGGTCGATGCCGGGGGCTCCAGGCGCTGCGCCATGCTCGGCGACCGGCTGGCCCAGAAAGGGGTGGACAATGGCTGGGCCGGAGTGCTGATGTTCGGCTGCATCAGGGATTCGGAGGATATCGGTGAGATGCCCCTCGGGGTGATGGCTCTGGCCACCATCCCCAGAAAAAGTATCAAGAAGGGTTTCGGTGAAGCGGATCTTGCCGTGACGTTTGCGGGTGTGACCTTCCGGCCCGGAGAGTGGCTTTACGCAGATGCCGACGGCGTTGTGGTGGCGGCCGGACAGCTTTAAGGGGAAACGCTTCCCCTCGCAGGTAAAGAAATATCCTGCCTGGCAGGCTGGAAATATTTCTTGTCAGATTACCTTGAAGTCCATGGTCGCGCCGGGTAGAATGTCCGCATCCTGAATCACGAGACAACGGTCGGAATTCCGGCCGTTGTCTTTTCGGTAGAATGCTTTGCCTGGATCGAGAAAGACACTTTCGGCATGATTCACACATTTGACCTGTTGCAGCAGATGGCAATTTTTCTGCTGATCGCCTATCTGTTCAGTAAATCCCCGGCCTTCAAGCCTCTGGTCGCCGATGCTCTCCTGGTCAAACATAAAATTCTCCTGTTCATTTTCTTTTCGGGCTTTTCCATTCTCGGAGCCTATATCGGCCTGCCGGTTCATGGAGCGGTTTTCAATACCAGTGCCATCGGCAACGTGATCGCCGGGATGATCGGCGGCCCGATCCTGGGGATCGCCACCGGGGTTCTCAGCGGTCTGTTCTGTATCGTTTTCGGAGACTATTCGGCGGTTTCTCTGGCTCTGGCCATCTCCACCGTCGGCCAGGGCCTTCTGGGCGGCCTGGTCCACCTGTTCATGATGCAGAAAAATCAGTCCGAGCAGCTTTTCTATCCCGGGGTGGCCATGGTTTGCCGCGCTGCTGGGCGCCGCATTGCAGTTTGTGGTGCTGCGCGTCTTTATCGATTCGGGCAGCGAGATCTGGCCGGTTGTCCATGCCTATGCCATCCCCCTGCTGATTGCCAATTCCCTGGGCGCGGCGGTGTTCATGACCATGATGCGCGACCAGAAAACCATGCTCGACAAGGTCGGGGCCATGTTTTCCGCGAAAGCGCTGAATATCGCCGAGCGCAGCCTGGGGATTCTCAGTCAGGGGTTTAATCCCGAGACGGCTCATCGGCTGGCCGAAATCATCTATGATGAAACCGGGGTTGGGGCGGTTGGCATCAGTGACCGGGAAACAACCCTCGCCTTTGTCGGAGAGGGATCCGATCATCATCGGCCGGGTCTCTCCATCGCCTCCTCCAAGACCCGGGAAGCGATTCGCGACAACAAGGTCATCTATTCCGACGGGGTCCATGAGAAGTTCACCTGCGCCCTGCGCGACGACTGCCCCCTGGGGTCGGCCCTGATCGTACCGCTGCGCGCCGATAACGAGGTGGTCGGGACCATCAAGCTCTACGAGCCCAAGCACAAGCTGTTCCTCAACCTGAACAAAACCCTGGGCGAAGGGATCGCGCGGCTGCTTTCCGAGCAACTGCTGCGGGACCGTTACGAGAACCAGAAAAACCTGCTGGTCAAATCGGAGCTGAAGCTGATCCAGGCTCAGGTCAACCCTCATTTCCTGTTTAACGCCCTGAACACTATCGTCGCGGTGGTCCGCAAGGATCCGGATCAGGCGCGCAGCCTGCTGCTGCACCTGTCCAATTATTTCCGCAAGAACCTCAAACGCTCCAGCGACCTGGCGACCCTTGAAGAAGAACTTGACCATGTCAATTCCTACCTGGTTATTCAGAAGGCGCGGTTCGGAAGAAAAGCTCTGTATCGAACAGGACATCGATCCCCAGCTGCTGAAAACCAAGGTGCCGACTTTTACTTTGCAGCCGATCGTTGAAAATGCTATCAAGCACGGTATTTCCAACATGTTGGACGCCGGTAAAGTCAAGATTACGGCGCGTCGGGATGATGGCCGGGTCATCATCGAGGTGACCGATGATGCCGGGGCCTACTGCGAGAAACTGCGGACCGACGGCCTGGGCATGAACATTGTCGATAAGCGCATCAAAAATCTGTATGGAAGCCAGTTTGGAACGGCCATTTCCTGCGTTCCGGACGAAATGACCAGGGTCTCACTGATCCTGCCGGATAAAAACGGAGTAGCAAAATGATCAGAGTATTAATCGTCGATGATGAATCCTACGCGCGCGAAGAGCTGGCGGTGTTGCTCGAGGACATCGGCGGCGTCGAAATCGTCGGCAGCTGTGCCAACGCCATGGAGGCGATCCGCATGGTCAACCATGAACGGCCTGATGTCGTGTTCCTCGATATCAAGATGCCGGTACTCGACGGCTTCGATCTGCTTGGCATGATCGAGGAAGAGGTCATGCCCTACGTGGTGTTCGTCACCGCCTTCGACGAATACGCCCTGAAATCTTTCGAGGAAAAGACCCTGGACTACCTGTTGAAACCCGTCGATCCCGAACACCTCAGCCGGGCCATGCAGAAGATTCGGGCGGCCGTGGCTTCGAACCAGTCCCCCAGTTATCAGGTTCCTCAGCTGACCCGGATCCCCTGTATCAGTGGCCACAAGATCAAACTGGTCGACCCCGAGAATGTCGAATACGCCCATTCCGATATCAGCGGCGTGCACGTCTATATCGCCGAAGGCGGCTACTTTACCGAGCTCACCCTCAAGGTCCTGGAAAGCCGCGCCGGTTACCTGCGCTGTCATAAACAATATCTGGTCAATCCGCGTTTTGTTGACGAGATCGTCACCCAGGAAAACGGACTGGCCGAAATCAAGACCCACAGCGGCTACGCCCTGCCGGTAAGCCGGCGCTACCTGCGAAAACTGAAGGATGCATTCGGCCTGTAAACAGTGTTTTTTCAGGCCGTCCCGCTTATGGATGCATTCCGACCGCTTAGTTTCTCTATCCTGCCGTTTGTCCTATCTCGCCTTTTTCCCTGAAGCTGTTTGACCTATTCTACACTCGCAACGACAGAGAATAGCCTCTCTGTTGAATCGTTAAACGAAAGACAAGGAGTGGAAAAATGGGTGAAGCAGCACTGTCCTACTGGTTGGAAGAGTTTATCAATCCTTCTCCGCAGCCGGCTGATGCAGATCTGGAATACACTGCACTGCTGGCAGGCGAGTGTGATGATGACTGGAAGTACGGTTCCGACTGAGAGAACCAAAAGCGTTTAAACGCGCAACGATGGCCCAACTTAACTTCTTAAGTGTTGGGCCTTTGTTATATTTAAAGGAACATAAATCTTTTTTTTGAGGGAGAGTCGCTATGTCTGTGAGAATTGTTATCGTACGTCACGTACCGCAGGAGAAGGCAGCTGAACTGCGTCCATTGCTTCTGGAAATGAGGGCGCTGGCCAATGCCCAGCCTGGCTATGTTTCTGGCGAGACCCTGGTCAACTATGATGACCCCAGCGAGTACCTGGTTCTGAGTACCTGGCAGACGTTGAAGGACTGGAATGTCTGGCTGGCCGACGAGCGGCGTAAAAAGCTGCAGGCCGAAGTCGACAAGATTACCGGTTGCGAGACTCTGTACTCTGTTTATTACAACGGCTGATGCAGGCATTAACGTCAAAGAAATAACTCAGACAAAGGAATATCGCTGATGATGGAAGCGAAAATTAATGAATTGTTGGAGAAGCGTCAGAAAGCTCTTGCCGGGGGAGGTAGCGAGAAGATCAAAAAACGGCATGACAAGGGGCTGCTGACGGCACGTGAGAGGATTGATCTGCTGGTTGACGAGGGCAGCTTTGAAGAGTTCGACATGTTCAAAGGGCACCGCTGTCACCATTTCGGCATGGAAAAAGTTGAAACCCTGGGCGATGGCGTGGTCACCGGTTACGGCACCATCAATGGTCGCCTGGTCTACGTTTTTGCCTTTGATTTTACCGTTCTGGGCGGTTCTCTGTCCGAGACCCTGGCCGAGAAAATCTGCAAGGTGATGGATATGGCCGTCAAAAACGGCGCTCCCGTCATCGGCCCTGAACGATTCCGGCGGGGCCCGGATTCAGGAAGGGATTGAAAGTCTGGCCGGCTATTCCGACATCTTCCTGCGCAACGTCATGGCCTCGGGGGTTGTTCCCCAGCTGTCGGGCATTTTCGGTCCCTGTGCCGGCGGCGCGGTTTATTCTCCGGCCCTGACCGACTTTAACGTCATGGTGCGTAACAACAGTTACATGTTTCTGACCGGACCGAAGGTCGTCAAAGCCGTCACCCATGAAGATGTCACCACCGAGGCCCTCGGTGGCGCCAGCGTCCATACCACCAAGAGCGGGGTGGCCCATCTGGCGGCGGACAGCGAAGAACAGGCCATCAGCCAGTTGCGTGAGCTGTTCTCCTACATGCCCCAGAACAACATGGAAGTTCCCCCCCGCAAGGAGACCGAAGATCCGATCACCCGCGAGGAGATGGGCCTCTGCAGGCTGCTGCCGGAAAACCCGAACCAGCCTTACGATATCAAGCAGCTTATCGCCGCGACCGTCGACGATGGTCAGTTCCTTGAGATCCAGCCCGACTGGGCTCCGAATATCGTGATTGCTTTCGGCCGTTACGGCGGTCAGTCGGTCGGCATCGTCGCCAACCAGCCTCTCCACCTGGCCGGTGTCCTCGACAACGATTCTTCCATCAAGGCCGCACGTTTCGTCCGGTTCTGCGATGCCTTCAATATCCCCCTGGTGACCTTTGTCGACGTTCCCGGCTTCCTGCCCGGAACCGCCCAGGAATATGGCGGCATCATCCGCAACGGCGCCAAGCTGCTCTACGCCTACGCCGAAGCGACGGTTCCCAAAGTCACCGTCGTGGTCCGCAAGTCCTACGGGGGGGCTTACTGTGTTATGAGCTCCAAGCACCTGCGCGGCGACGTCAACTACTCCTGGCCGAGCGGCGAAATCGCTGTTATGGGCGCCAAAGGGGCGGCAGAGATTCTGTTTGCCGGGGCCGCCAAGAAGAATCCTGAAAAGGCCGAGGAAATCATGGCCGAAGGGATCGAAGAGTACTCGGAGAAGTTCGCCAATCCTTATGAAGCCGCCAAGCGGGGTTATGTCGATGCGGTCATCCTGCCGCAGCGCACCCGTTTCCGGATCTGCAAGGCGCTGGCTATGCTGGAAGGGAAGCAGGACTGCAACCCCCGCAAAAAACACGGAAACATTCCCCTGTAACCGAAAACATTAACAGCTCAGACGAACGGATAAAGACTATGAATTTTGGCTGGCATAATGTGGTTGAAGGTCATGGGATCGGTCTCATGATAACCGGGATGCTGATCGTTTTTTGCGGTTTGCTGCTGATCAGTGGAATCATCATTCTGATGGGTTCCCTGGATGGCAAAAAGAGCAAAGCGAAAAAAGTTTCAGCTCCGGTAGCCGATGCGAAAGTCGACAAAGAACCAACCAAGGAAGAGCTTATCGCTGTGGCCGCGCTGGTGGTTTACCCTGGAATCGGAACGCAGACATGGGCGAATTGACACTGGAATTTACCAAAGCAGAGCCGGGTCGGATCTATCTGGGCTTCTGCAGGCAAAATGCGCTCGTTGTCTGAAGGAGGCTCCTATGCGTAAATATAAATTGAAATTGAATGATAAAGATTTTGAAGTCCAGCTGAACAACGTGAGTGCTGAAGACGCAATTCTGGAAATCAACGGCAAGGAATACACGGTTGACATCAAGGCGATCGAGGAAGTGCTGCCGGAAGGCGCCGATCTCAACTTGGCCCCGGTCAGCCCGGCGGCTTCCTCCCTGGCTTCATCCAAGCCCAAAGGCCCGGTTGCCGCCGGCGACGGGTCGGTTCTCGCCCCGATTCCCGGATCGATCATGCAGGTTTATGTCAAGGTCGGTGACGAGGTCAAGGTCGGCCAGGCACTGTTCAAGATGGAAGCCATGAAGATGGAGAATGAAATCAACGCCCGTATCGACGGCCAAAGTGACCGCCGTCAATATCAAGGTCGGCGACAGTGTCAACCAGGGTGAGGAACTGATGGTCATTGAATAGCATGACCGGACCGCAGGCGTCGTTGATTTGTTTTCGTTGAATTTCAGCAGAGAGCGTGACTATGAATATGCTAACTGATTTTTTAATGAGTACCGGTTTTGTCGAGATCCACTGGCAAAACATCGTCATGATACTCTTTGGTTGCCTGTTTATCTACCTGGCAATCACCAAGGGGTTTGAGCCCTTGTTGCTGCTGCCGATCGGTTTCGGCCTGGTCGTCGGCAACATCCCCGTTCCGGAGGCGATGGCCGGCGGTGAAGAGGGGATGTTTTTCTACAATATCTACCAGGGGGTCAAGCAGGGGATCTACCCGCCCCTGATCTTCCTCGGGGTCGGCGCCATGACCGATTTTACCCCGATGCTCAGTAACCCCAAGCTGGTGTTGCTGGGAGCGGCCGCTCAGTTCGGGATCTTCGGGACCCTGATCGGTGCCCTGTTCCTCGGCTTTACTCCCCAGCAGGCGGGCGCCATCGGTATTATCGGCGGAGCCGACGGACCGACGGCCATCTTCCTGTCCTCGGTGCTGGCTCCGGAACTGCTCGGGTCCATCGCCATCGCCGCTTATTCCTACATGTCCCTGGTGCCGGTTATTCAGCCGCCGATCATGCGTCTGCTGACCACCAAGGAAGAGCGGGTGATCCGGATGGAGGTGTCCCGTCAGGTCAGCAAGCGCGAAAAGATCATCTTCCCGATTGTCGGCTTCCTGATCTGTACCCTGATCGCCCCCGGATCCATGGTTCTGATCGGCTGCCTGTTCTTTGGCAACCTCCTCAAGGAGAGTATGGTCACCGAGCGTCTGGCCAACACCGCCCGGGGGGCCATGATCGATATCCTCACCATTCTGCTGGGCTTCTCCATCGGTGCCAATACCCTGGCCGCCAACTTCCTGACCGCCAGATCCATCGGGATCTTCGTCATGGGAGCGACCGCTTTCGCGGTGGCCACGGCCTGCGGGGTTCTGTTTGCCAAACTGCTCAACGTGTTTTCCACCAAGAAGATCAATCCGCTGGTTGGCGCTGCCGGAGTTTCCGCGGTTCCCAACTCGGCACGGGTTGTCAACAAGGTCGGGCTGGAATATGATCCGACCAATTACCTGCTGATGCATGCCATGGCGCCCAACGTTGCCGGTGTCGTCGGTTCTGCCATCGCAGCCGGGGTACTGTTGTCAGTGCTTGCGTAGTGACGTTGGTTTCAAAGTTTCAAGTTTAGGAAAACAATCATGGTTGTCAGGTTGATTAACAAGTATGATCAGCTCAAGGCACGGGAACTCATCGAAGCAAACGGGTTCACCTTTGAAGAGAAGTTCGATGCCATGTTCGGAGTGTTCGAAGATGGCGAGCTGGTCGCGACAGCCTCCAGAGATCGCAATGTTTTCAAAATGATTTGCATCCGTGACAGCCACCAGGGAGGGACCCTCCTTGGCGAGCTGCTCACGGAGCTGATCAACAGCTGCGAATTCACCGATATCAATCACTATTTCGTCTTCACCAAGCCGGACCGCTGTCAGTCTTTCCAGCATCTCAACTTCTATCCGCTGGTCCAGCATGAAAAGTTGTGTCTGCTGGAATACGGCCATGGCTTGCAGGCTTATCTCGATCAGCATCGGGAACTGGTCAAGCCGGGGCACAACGGTGCTGTTGTCGTCAACTGCAATCCCTTCACCCGGGGCCATCAGTACCTTATCGAAGAGGCGGCCCGCCAGGTCGATCAGCTTTATGTTTTCGTGGTGCGTGAGGACCGTTCCATTTTCCCCTTCGATGTCCGGCTTCGGCTGACCAGGGAGGGGACGTCCCATATCCCCAACGTGACGGTTCTGGATACCTCCGATTACGCCATCAGTCAGGTCACCTTCCCCGGATATTTCCTGAAACAGGACGATGATCAACAGGTCATCCAGATGGAAGTCGACCTGCACCTGTTCGGCAGGCATATCGCTCCGTTCTTCAATGTCTCCAAGAGGTTTGTCGGCACGGAACCCTACTGTCGGACAACCAGGATTTACAGTGAGACCATGCACAAGGTCCTGGCCTTGTACGGCATTGAGACGGTACAATTGGAGCGCAAAACGATATCTTCCCAGCCGATCAGTGCCTCCAGGGTGCGCGAGGCTCTCAAGCGCGAAGCTTTCGAGACCCTGAAGGAACTGGTACCTGATACCACGCTGGCTTTTCTGCGCTCGGCACAGGCACGGGAATTATTGACTACCTTGAAAGATTACCAGAGGAGACATTGATGAAAATAACCAAAAAAGCCCAGGCTGGCACCATGCAGTCGAGCGATCTGATGGTTTTTCTGGAACCGTCGGACGAACTGAGGGTTGAGATCGACTCGACCGTCAAAAAACAGTTTGAGCATCTGATCAAGAAACAGATTGATCAAGTCCTTGATAAATTGTCAGTCACCAGCGGTCATATCAAGATCAGTGACCGTGGCGCTCTCGATTATGCGATTGCCGCTCGCCTGGAGACTGCTCTCAGAAGAGCCAGCGAGGAGGAGTCATAGGGATGAAGGGTGTCTGGTGTAAAGAATGGACCCAGGGTCGCCGCTATATCGTCAAGGTCGAGCCGGGGCAGAAAATCAAGGAAAGCCTGGTTCAGTTCGCCAAGCAGGAAAATATCAAGAACGGCGTGGTCGTTTCGGCCGTCGGATCGGTACGCAACGCAATTTTCCGGGGTATCAAGTCCGGTGCCAAGCGACCCATCACCCCGCCGCGGATGCGGCAGCTGGAGATTGAAGGTCCTCTGGAGATGCTCGGCCTCGAGGGTAACCTGATCATGAGTGACAACGACGGAGTCGATTGTCACCTGCATATCATGCTCGGCAAGAGTTCCGGGGAGGTGGTCGGCGGCCATCTGTTCGATGCCGAAATTTTTGCCAGCTGCGAAATAATGTTCACTGAGATCCTGGTTTCTGGCGTTGAGCGCCATGTTTCAAAAACTGGCGGTATCTCGACCATTTATATTGAGGAGGAGTGATTGTCATGGCCGATTTTGAGTTGATGAGATCACTGTTGTACGTTCCCGGCAATATGCCGTCCATGCTGCAGAACGTCCCCATGTTCCAGAGCGACTGCGTGATGATCGACCTGGAGGACTCGGTTCCCTACAGTGAGAAGGATGCGGCCCGGTTGCTGGTTCGGAATTTCCTGGAGAATTACAAAGAGCACAACAAGAAGATTCTGGTGCGCATCAACAGCCTGAAAACCAAGTGGTGGAAACAGGATCTCGATGCCATCCTGCCGGTGATGGCCGACGGGGTGCGCCTGCCCGAAGCCGATACCCCTGAGTATGTCGAGCAGCTTGATACCATTCTCACCGAGTACGAAGAGGAACTGGGTCTGCCCATCGGACATTTCAAGATTCTGCCGTCCATCGAAACCGCCGAGGGCGTTATTAACTGCATCAAGATCGCCAAGAGTTCCTCGCGTCTGCTCGGTCTGGCGTTCGGGGCCGAGGATTATACAGCCAGCCTCGAGATCCAGAGAACCAAGGGGGGCGAGGAATTGTTCGCGGCCAGGACCCGTATCGTCTGGGCCTGCAAGGCGGCTGGAATTCAGGCCATCGATACGATTTTTGCCGATGCCGCTGACATGGAGGCTCTGCGCAAGGAAACCGAACTGATCAAAACCCTCGGTTTCTCCGGCAAGTCGCTGGTCAATCCGCGCCAGATCGAAGTTGTTCATGATGTCTTTATGCCGAAACAGGAAGAGATCGATTACGCCCTTCAGGTGGTCGACGCCATACAGCGTGCCCGGGAGATGGGGACCGGGGTTATTTCCCTGGCCGGCAAGATGATCGACATTCCGGTTGTTATTCGTGCAGTGAAAACTCTTAAAACGGCCCAGGCCCACGGCCTGGTCGATATTGAATTAGATGATGAGGTGATCTATGGCCAAAAATAGTTTGGGGCGTGAGCTCCCAGAATCTTTTGCCGGGAAGACAGTTGTCCCCTTCCAGGATCCCTTCAGTTACAAAAAGGCGGGATATCTTGCCACCCGCCCCGTTCGGCGGGTCAATCCCACTGACAACAAAGTGCTGGGGAGTCTGCGGGAGGCGATAGAAGCATCCGGACTGCGCAGCGGCATGACGATTGCGACCCATCACCATCTGCGTAATGGTGATGCCATCCTGAACTTGGTGGTCAAAGAGATCGACGCCATGGGGATCAAGGATATCAAAATTGCCTCGAGCTCCGTCCACCCGGTTCATGCCGAACTGATCCCCTATATCCAGAAAGGGGTCATTACCGGTATCGAGACGGGTGTCAACGGCCTGATCGGCGAGATGGCTTCCAAGGGGGAACTGCATTGCCCGATTACCGTCCGAACCCACGGCGGCCGCGCCCGGGCCGTGATCACCGGGGATGTCCAGGTCGATGTCGCTTTTATCTCGGCGCCCTGCTGTGACAAATACGGCAACATGAATGGTTACAGCGGCCCTTCCGCCTGTGGCAGTCTTGGTTACGCTCATACCGATGCGCAATACGCCAAGCATGTTATCGCGGTGACAGACAACCTGGTGCCCCATCCGGCCGTACCGGTCGCTATCCCCATGTCCATGGTGGACAACGTCGTCGTGGTCGATTCCCTCGGGGATCCGAAGAAGATCGTGTCCACCACCACCCGGATCACCCGTGACCCGGTCGGGCTGCAGATCGCCAAGTATGCGTCCCAGGTCATTGAGGCGTCCGGCCTGCTCAAGGATGGCTTTTCTTTCCAGACCGGGTCCGGCGGCATCTCCCTGGCGGTGGCCGATCGGGTCAAGCAGCTGATGAGTGCCGGCAACATCAAGGGCAGTTTCGGCTGCGGGGGGATTACCGGCTATTTCGTCGATATGCTGGAACAGGGGCTGTTCCAGGCCCTGTTCGACGTGCAGTGTTTCGACCTCAAGGCGGTCGATTCCATCGGGCGCAACCCCAATCACCTGGAGATGAGTGCCGACCTCTACGCTAACCCCTACAATGCCGGCTGTGTCGTCAATATGCTTGACACCGTTATCCTCGGGGCGACCGAAGTGGACGTCAACTTCAACGTCAATGTCAACACCGAGTCCAACGGCTACCTGCTGCACAACACCGGGGGGCACAGCGATGCGGCGGCCGGTGCGAAGTTGTCGATCATTACCGCTCCCCTGATCCGCGGGCGCCTGCCGATCATCCGTGACGCCGTCACCACGGTAACGACCCCGGGGCAGACTATCGATGCCATCGTCACCGAGCGCGGCATCGCCGTCAACGAGCATCAGGCCGATCTCAAGAAAGAGCTGATCAGGCGCAAAATTCCGGTCATGGACATTCATGACCTGCGGAAACTGGCGACCAGTATCACCGGCGAGCCGAAACCGGTCGAATTCACCGATGATGTTATTGCTCTGATTGAGTACCGCGACGGCTCAATAATTGATGCAGTACGACGCGTTAAAGAATAGGATTCTCCTTGACCGTGAGCGCCGCGACGAAAAACTTTACAAGTTGTTGACGTCGCTCACGGAAGGTTCCGCCATCCAGGTGTCCCTGAATATTCCCGGCCCGGTCAAATGTCCGCCGGGGGGACGGGAACTGTTTGCCTGGGGGCAGGAGCAGCTTGCTCAGTCCCTGGCGGTCAGCCTGGCGCTGATGGAAGAGGACTCCTTGGGCCCCTGGGCCCTGTATACCACGGCTGCGGCTCCTCTAGAGGTCAAAAGCATCTGCTGCGCCATCGAGCAGGCAATCCCTGCGGCCCGCCTGCTCGACCTTGATGTCTACGCCATCGACGGGACCGCTCATGACCGGGCCTCCCACGGTCTGGCTCAGCGCCGGTGCCTGGTGTGTGCCGAGCCGGCCCGTGATTGCATCAGGACGAAAAGACATTCCTGGTCCCAGATAAAGGATCGCCTTGAAGAATTGCTCGAACCCTATACAGCTGCTTAGCCTGGCTGACGCTCTCATCGACGGCCTCAAGGCCGAGCTGTTCCTGACCCCCAAGCCGGGTCTGGTCGATCTGCGCAATAACGGCTCCCATCCCGACCTGTCCCTGGCGACCATGGCCAGGTCCATCGCCCTGATGCGAGTCTACTTCAAGGAGCTCTGCGCCGCTCTGCTGTCGCCGAGTCGTCGTCCCGACCCGGTTGAGATCGGACAACGCGCGGAGCGCCGCATGTTCGACGCTCTGGGAACCAACTGTCACAAAGGGGGGATCTTTCTCTGCGGTCTGCTGCTGATCGCGGCAAGCCGCTGCGATATGCGCAACCCGGAGGCGATGCGCCTTGAGATCGGTCGGGCCGCGGAAGAGATCTTTGCCGACCGTGACCGCCTCAAGGGGAGTCACGGTGACCGTATTCGTCGCCGGCATCCGCAGTCGGGAATCGTTGCCGAGGCCCTGGCCGGGTTGCCGGGCCTCTTTGATCGGGTTCTGCCCTGCCTGCTTAAGGAGCGGCCAGACGGCCGGGGGATGTTCATGGCCATGGCGGAATTGATGCTCTATGTCGACGATTCGACAACCCGTCATCGCTGCGGCGACCAGGGGCTGGCGATCCTGCGCGACAGCGGCGACCGGCTGAAACGCTGCCTGCTTGAGGATGGCGACCATATCGGCCTGCTCATCGACCTCGATGAGCGCTTTCAGCAGGCCAACCTGACCATGGGCGGGGTTGCCGACCTGCTCGGGGTCGGTCTGGGGTATGCCGCTTATTTGCAGTCCGGGCAGCAACCACTTCCGGCTTCGCAGCATCCCGCTGCGCATCAACATATTGCTCCCCCCGTCTTTTTGAACTTCCCATCCTGAAACCTCAGACTTCTGCTTGTGGGCAATCCCTGTCCGGGCCAATCCCGGTATTGCCTCGCGACCCGTTTGGGTTTATGATGCTCTGTTCGTAAATTGAACTTGCCCGTCTCACCTGTTTGGTGTCCGAAATAAAAACCCTGTCTGCTGGGCCCGTGTTGTTGCAGTGAATGAAGTTTAGGTTTTGCCGTGTCAAATCAAGCCAATAAAATCAGTCTCTCCGTAAAGAATGCTCTTCAACAGTTCGTCCAACGTTTGCTGAAACATCTCAAGATCAGTGAAAATACCTTCTTAATCATTCTCGCCGTCATTATCGGGGTCCTTGGAGGGCTGGGCAATTACCTGTTTCGCCAGACCATCGAACTGATCCACTGGCTGGTTTTCGAGCAGGCCCACGAGCATTTCAACATCTCCATCGACCATTGGTCGCCGCAGCGTATCCTGCTGATGTTCCTGCCGGCTATCGGCGGACTTCTGGTCATCCCCCTCTGGGTGTTTTTCCGCAAGGACCTCAAGGGCGGCTTTTCTACCTTTCTGGTCAAGGTCAATTTAAAAGGGGCCAAACTGCCGCTGCGCCCTCTGTTCACCAAGGGCCTGGGTTCAGCCATTACCCTTGGAACCGGCGGCAGCGCCGGCCAGGAGGGGCCGATCGCCGTTATCGGCGGGACCATCGGCAGTCAGTTCGGCAAGCTGTTCAAGGTCAGTGGCAACCGACTCAAGGTCCTGGTTGCCTGCGGTGCGGCGGCCGGGGTGGCGGCCACCTTCAACGCGCCCATCGCCGGGGTGTTCTTTGCCGCGGAAATTGTTCTGCTGTCCTCATTCGAACTGGCCAGCTTTACCTCCATTGTCATTGCCAGCGGCATGGCGACCGTCGTGTCGCGCGCGTTACTGGGCAATGTCTCGGAAATCGTCACACCCAATTTCTACCTCCACAGTTTCTGGGAGCTGGGACTCTATGTCCTGCTGGGCTTTGTGATCGGAGGGCTGGCCGTGGCGTTCATCGACCTTCATTTCCGGATCAAGGATATGATTGACGCGATCAAGGTGCCCAGGCTCTGCAAACCGGCCCTGGGCGGTTTGTCGGTCGGGGTCATCGGCATTTTCCTGCCCCAGGTGTTCGGCAATGGTTACGATGTGATCAGCAGAGTGCTGCATGGTGAACACGCCTGGTACCTGCTGGCGATTCTCATCGTCGCGAAAATGGTGGCGACGTCCATCACCCTCGGTTCCGGGCTGCCGGGAGGGATGTTTGCCCCCTGCCTGTTTCTTGGCGCCGTTGCCGGAGGGGCTTTCGGCAACCTGCTCGAGGTCGTGTTCCCGGGGATGGCCATTTCGGGTGGGGCCTATGCTCTGGTCGGCATGGGGGCATTCCTCGCCGCTGCGACCCATTCCCCCATGACGGCCATCTTCCTGCTGTTTGAAACCACCGACAGTTACGAGGTCATCGTTCCCATTATGCTGACCTGCGTCATCGGGACCAGCATCGCGCGCCGGATCAAGAAGGACAGTCTGGAAACCGCCGAACTCAGCCGCATCGGGATCGATCTCGAGGCGGGCAAAGAGCGGAACATCATGAAGAGCCTGGCGGTCGGCGAAGTGATGCAGCGCCGGGTCGAGAGTATTCCGGAAAGCATGACCCTCGGAGAATTCTCCCGCTTTATCCAGCGGACCCATCACACCAACTTTCCGCTGGTGAATGCGGCCGGTGAACTGACCGGGATTATTTCCGTCCAGGATTTCTTGGGGGCGGTTTTCGAGAAAGAATTGATGGACCTGGTGGTGGTCAAGGAACTGGCCACTACGGACGTGATAACCGTTCACGCCGAAGAAGATCTGGATACGGCCATGAGGCGGATCGGTTATCGCAATATCGAGCAGCTGCCGGTCGTCGATCGGGAAACCCACCGTAAACTTTATGGCATTATCTCCCGGCGCGACATGATTTCCGCCTACAACCGGGTGCTGATGAGCCGGACCCTGGGAGAAGAGGATGACTGAACTCCTGGATATGTTGAACGAACCGCAACGCCAAGCGGTACTGCACGACGAGCGGCCCTTGCTGCTGCTGGCCGGGGCCGGGTCGGGCAAGACCCGGGCCCTGACCCACCGGGTGGCTTATCTGATCCGCGAGCGGGGCGTGCCGCCCTGGCGGATCATGGCGGTGACTTTTACCAACAAGGCCGCCAGCGAAATGAAAGAGCGCCTGGAAGCGCTGCTGGGTCCGGGGGAGCAGCCCTGGGTCGCCACCTTCCACGCCAGTTGTGTCAGGATATTGCGCCAGGATATTGAACACCTGGGGTTCGGGCGGGATTTTACCATCTATGACGATCAGGATCAGTTGCGCCTGTTGCGCGACCTGGTCAGGGAAATGGATATCTCCGAGAAAGTTCTCAAGCCACGCGCCGCTGCGGGGGCCATAGACAGCGCCAAAAACCGCGGTCTTGGGCCGGCGGCTTTCGCCGAGCGGCACCCGGACCAGGCCTTGCTGGCCGAGGTCTACGAGCGTTATCAGGCCAAACTCAAAGCGGCAAACGCCGTGGATTTCGGGGATCTGCTGTTGCTCACGGTGCGGCTTCTGGAAGAGTGCCCCGCCGTTCGGGAGCGCTGGCAGCAGCGTTTTTCCCACCTGCTGATTGATGAGTTTCAGGATACCAACCGGGTTCAGTACCGCCTGATGCAGCTGCTGACCACCCCGGAAACCGCCCTGTGTGTGGTCGGAGATGACGACCAGTCGATCTATCGCTGGAGGGGGGCCGAAGTCGGCAATATCCTTGGTTTCGATCATGATTTTCCCGCGGCGACGGTCATCCGTCTGGAACAGAATTACCGGTCGACCCGCAATATTATCGAGGCCGCCGGGGCGGTCGTCGGACGCAACGCCCAGCGGCGGGAGAAGCAGCTGTGGACGGAAAATCCCGCCGGAGAATTGCTGCACATTGAAACGGCGGCGGACGATACCGAAGAGGCGCGCTTCGTGGCGCGGGAAATCGAACGTCTGCAGGACGAGGGGGTCGAGCTACGGGATATCGCCGTGTTTTACCGGACTAACGCCCAGTCCCGAGCCCTCGAGGAGGCCCTGCGCAGCAGCCGGATTCCCTACGCCATGCTCGGCGGTCTCAAGTTCTACATGCGCCAGGAAATCAAGGATGTCCTCGCCTACCTCAAAATTCTGGCCAACCCTCAGGACTCCCTCGCGGTCAGACGGATCATCAACGTGCCGGCCCGCGGGATCGGCCAGACCACCATTGCCAAAATCGCCGCCTACGAAGATGAGGCCGGGAGTTTTCTGGCGGCCTGTCGCCTGGTCCTCGAGCAGCAGGTTCTGAAAGGGGCCGCCGCCAGAAAGGTCGGTGATTTTGTCGGGCTGATCGATGACTTCACCAGGCGCCTGGAGCGGCTTCCCTATCCCCAACTGATGGCTGAATTGATCCAGGAAAGCGGCTACGGACCGGCCCTGCAGGAGGAGGCCCAGAGCGCCCTGACCAGCGAAGGTCGCCAGGAGGCCAAGGGGCGGCTGGAAAACCTGGAACAGCTGCTGGCCGGCATGGAAGAGCATGCGGCCCAGGAGGGGACCCTGGCCGAATATCTGGAGCAGGTCGCCCTGATTTCGGATCTGGACAAGCACGACCCGGCCCAGCAGCGGGTGACCCTGATGACCCTGCACTCGGCCAAGGGACTCGAGTTTCCGGTGGTTTTCATGACCGGCATGGAAGAGGGGCTGTTCCCCCATTCCCGGACCGGGGCCCTGGGCGAAGAGCTGGCCGAGGAACGACGTCTCTGCTATGTCGGAATGACCCGGGCCATGCGCAAGCTTTACCTGTCACATGCCCGGCGGCGCAGGGTCTACGGATCCTACCAGTTCAATCCGCCGAGCCGTTTTCTCGGCGAGATACCGGACCACCTGGTGGCCGGAACCCAGGGGAAGGCCGTGGCGGCGGTTCCGCGCGAAACGGCCCATAATCTCGCGTCCCTGGCCGACCTCGTGGCTCAGCCGGAACCGATGGCCGAGGAGGTGGCCGCGGCTCCTGAACCGGCGCGGGCCGAACCCGTTCACGAGCCTGAGCTCGAGACCGACAGCGGTTTCCGGCTCGGCACCCGGGTTCGCCATATCAAGTTTGGTATCGGGACTATCCGCCGCGTTGAAGGCAGTGGTGACAAACAGAAGGTGACCATCTATTTTAATTCCGTCGGCACCAAAAAGCTGCTGGCGAAGTTTGCCGGGCTGATCCCGGTCTAGGGGGCTGGATGAGCGGAGACAGGCCTTTTACGCTGCTGCTGGTCGATGACAATCCGACCAACCTGCTGTTGCTGGCGAAGATCATTGAAATGGATCTGCCCCAGGTCAGGGTGCTCAAGGCCCGCAGCGCTCGCGAAGGTCTTCTGCTCGCCGAACAGGAACGGATTGACGGTGCTTTTATCGATGTCCAGATGCCGCAGGTCAGTGGTCTGGATATGTGTCGGGAGCTGCGGAAACGGCCCCATACGGCCACCATTCCCCTGGTGCTGATCACGGCTCACCTGGCTGCGCCGGAAATGCGGGCGGAAGGGCTTGAGGTCGGGGCGTACGATTTTATTTCGCAGCCGATCAGTAACGTCGAGATGCTGGCCCGGGTCAAAGTGATGCTGCGGATGATCGAGGATGACCGTCGTGTCAACCGGGATCAGCTGCAATTGAAGCAGCAGTTGTCAGAACGCGCGGATCATCTACGTTGGATCAGCGGACTGCTTATCTCCGGAGATGGTGCCCTGGCCGGACAGGATGATGAGATTCTGCGGACCCTCTGGCAGAAAATGGCCGACGTCAGTGCCTTCGATGAGCAGCTCCTGTTCGAAAAGATCGCCATGGACCTGCCGCGGCCCTGGCGGCGGACCCTTATCAAGCTTGCCCTGCTCGATTCCGTGCCCATGAGTCTGGCCCGCGAGTTGAGCGAGATCTCCGATATCCGGGCGGTGGTGGATTACCTGTCCCGTCACGACGTTCTGCTGCTCGACACCGGTAGTGGCACGGAGAAGCTTGTTTTCAAAGGGGCGACCCGGGATTTTTTGCGAAGCAGGGCCGATCACTACCTGACGGCGGCTGAACAGCAGCAGGTTCTGCTGAGCGCAGTCGAATGGTACCGCGGTGAAAAAGATTATGGCGGGGTCGTCAGCTGCCTGGTTGCGGCCGGCAGGTTTGATGATGTCGCCCTGTTGTTCAGTCAGCTGGGGCTGAATACGACCACGCAGTGGTTCAGGCAAGAGCTTTTGCCCCTCATTGCAGTTATCCCGGACGACGTATTGGTCACCAATGGCTGGCTGGCCCTCGGCAAGGCCCGCTGCCTGCTCTGCGACTTTGGCGAGGACACCCCGGTCTGGCTGGAACTGGCGTATCAGCGCTTTGAAAGCGACCATGATCAGCGCGGCATGCTGCTGGCCATGGTTTTGCAGGTGGTTCAGGCGATTTACGTTGACGGCAGCTTCGAACCCTGGCGCGAGCGGCTGACGTTTTTCAAGGATCTGTATTCGGAAAACGCCGGGGCGCTGCTGGTGGCCGAGCGTTTCAAAGTCATGTTCGCCCTGGGCCTGCTGGAGATCTTTGTCCGCGGTGATCTCGTCGCTGCGGAGCTGCTTGCCGTCGAGGGGTTGGCGGAAGCTCAGCAGCAGAAGCATTCCGAAGCGCAGGTGGAGTTTATCATTCTGCGGATCATGATTGCCTTGTGGCAGGGGCGGTTGCGGGTGGCCTCCGCGTTCCTGGAACAGGGACTCAAGCTGGCCCCGGAGCTGAATGACCCCCTGCTCGATATCTCCCTGGAAATCCTCGGTTGCGAGCTGTTGCATGCCCGCGGGGATGAGCAGGGATTTGAACGCCAGTACCGCGGCATCCTCGCGCGTCTGGGGCCGGGATTCCTAGACCGCTCGATTCTCGACACCGTTCTGGCCTATCTGCAGGGGATGCTGATGCTGGCCCGGCAAAACTTCCGGGATGTCCA
Source organism: Geopsychrobacteraceae bacterium (assembly GCA_963677135.2). Lineage (GTDB taxonomy): Bacteria > Desulfobacterota > Desulfuromonadia > Desulfuromonadales > Geopsychrobacteraceae > Seleniibacterium. Next base: position 23,059 of record CAXXLS010000002.1, read on the forward strand.
GGATCTTCTCGAGATCGCGTTAAGCAATGTCAAGGTGGCCGGATTCGGGCATCAGAAAAGTCGCCTGCTGCAGCTGCGCGGATGTCTCAATGCCATGCTCGGAAACGCCGCGGCGGCGCGCGAGGACCTGGCGGCCGGACTGCGGTTGCGGGAGGTGGCCGGGGGACCGCTGATCCTTCAGGAGAATCGGCTGCTGGCCGGAATCACCTGTTATCATCTGGCTGATTACCGGCAGGCGGAATCCTTTCTCAAAGAGGCCCTGGCAGGCCATGGCGAAGGGGAGGACCGGGTTCGGGCGGGAGTCCACGCCTGGCTGGCGGCAACCTGGTTGAAGCTGGGGAAAAAGGCTCAGGCCGCCGACCAGTTTGGCTTGCTGCTCGATGCCTTGCGGCGTCACCACAACACGTATTTCTGGGGCCTGACCGGCGACCTGCTCGTGACCCTGCTCCCCCTGGTGAAGAGCAGCGACGACGAGAGCCTGCTGCGGCCGTTGTTCGAAAAGTACCGGCACTCGACCCTGGCGGCGGACCTGCGACCGGTCCCTTTGCTTTACGTCCGCTGCTTGGGGGTTTTTGAGCTCGAGCTGGAAGGACGGGTCTTCAACATGGGGGACGTGGCGCAGGCCTCCCGGCAGATTTTCGCCATGTTGCTCGCCGCTCCGGGACAGGCTTTGAGTATCGAAACGATTATGACCACCCTGTGGCCCGACCGCGCCCCCGCTAAGGCCCGGAACAGTTTCGATACCGCTCACTCGCGACTGCGCAAAACCCTCGAGGCGGCGTTTGACGATCGGATCAGGAAAGAGTACCTGGTGCTTGAGAAGGGACTGCTGACCCTGAAGCATACCAGGGTTGACAGTGCCGCATTCTGCCAGATGATAGAGCGTGTCCACTACCATCTGCAGCGGGAGAATTACTGGCAGGCGGAGCATGCCTGCAGAAATATGGACCCGCTCTGGAAGGGCAGGTTCCTGAACGGTTTCGAACTGGCTGATGACCTGGCCTACCAGAGCGACCGCCTGGTCCAGGTCCGCCTTGAGCAGCTGCGCAGCCTGACCCGGCTGCTGCTGAGACGCGGATGTTACGACGAAGCGATGCTGCTGCTGCAGCAGTGCCTGGCCCTTGATCCGACCCAGGATTCCATTGTCCGGCAATTATTGTTGCTTTACCGGCAGCAACGGGATTATCGTGCGGCAACGGCCCTCCAGGAACAGTACCGCAAGGCCCTTCTGGCTGAAGATTACGAGCCCGAAGAAGTCGATGAGCTCCTGGATGCTTTGGATGGAAGATGGTCAACGATGACCGAACAATAATATCAGGGAGAAATATGTTATGAGTAGTTGTGACAGTTGTAATGACAGTTCCTGCTCGATCAAGCAGCAGGGGGAGCCGAAAGATCAGCAGTTCCAGATGCGCCAGGCCCTCGACAGACGCATGTGCGGCATCAAGAACAAGATCGTCGTCATGTCCGGCAAAGGGGGGGTCGGGAAAAGTACCACGGCGGTCAACCTGGCCCTGGCTCTGGCCAGAAAGGGGAACCGCGTCGGTCTGCTCGATATCGACCTGCATGGCCCCAGTATCCCGAAAATGTTCGGATTGGAAAATCAGCGTCCGCAATTTGATGAGGACGGTATCTATCCCCTCGAAATTTCCGGACTGAAACTCATGTCCATCGGTTTCCTGCTGGAGTCGGTCAGCGACGCGACGATCATGCGCGGGCCCATGAAACATGGTGCCATCCAGCAGCTGCTGGCCGATGTTGTCTGGGGGGATCTTGACTTTCTGGTCCTTGACTGCCCGCCAGGCACCGGAGACGAGCCCCTGAGCGCGGTTCATCTGCTGGGCAGCCGTTCTTCAGCCGTGGTGGTGACCACCCCGCAGGATGTCGCTCTCAGTGACGTTGAGCGCTCCCTGAGCTTCTGCCGGGAAGTCAACCTGCCGGTGATCGGCCTGGTGGAGAACATGAGTGGTTTTATCTGCCCCCACTGTGGTGGCAAGTCCGATATCTTCAAGAGCGGCGGGGCCGAGAAGCTGGCTGAAAAGACCGGGGTCAGTCTTTTGGCCAAGGTGCCGTTTGAACCGCTCGTCGTGATTGGCGGGGATGCCGGTCAACCCCATCTTCTTGCTCATCCCGATTCCGCCAACAGCGAGGCCATGCTCGCGGTCGCCGATGCGGTCTGCGATTACTGCCGGGCGGAATAGTCCCAAAAGAAGGGTTCTCCTTGCCTGGGACCCGCTATAATGCTATCTCTAGTCTTTTATGCCGGGTGCGGACAGGGTCCGCACCAACGGTTTTTTTGTCACAGGGAAATGAGTTTAACTGAGGATATTATGAAGATCAGCCAACAAGATGTCGAGTACGTCGCCCGCCTGGCTCGCCTGACCCTGCAGCCTGAGGAACTGACAACCATGACCGAGCAGATGGATGCCATCCTGGGTTATGTCGAGAAGCTCAACGAGCTTGATACCGAAGGTATCGAACCCATGGCCCATGCCGTGCCCATGGCCAATGCTTTCAGGGAGGATGACGTCAGATCGTCAATCGGCGTTGAACGGGCGTTGCAGAATGCCCCGCAAAAAGACGGCGGCTGTTTCCAGGTCCCGAAAGTCATCGAGTAGGTCGCACCCGGTCTGCCCGTGGCGCCGGCGCCGATCAAATCGTCGTTTTGCTGGAAATTTTAAATATTACTGAACTGTTACGCGGACAGTTTTGGAGTTTGTATGTCATTTGAAAGTTTAACCATAGGACAGATGCGAGATGAGCTGAAGACCGGCTCAGTGACTTCCGTTGCCCTTACCAGGGCCTGCCTGGACCGGATCAAGGCCACGGATGACAGGCTCAACGCCTTTATTACGGTGTGTGAAAAGGAAGCCCTGGCCATGGCCGAGGCGGCCGATCAGAGGATAGCGCAGGGTGAGGAAACGCCCCTTCTGGGCGTGCCCCTGGCGGTCAAGGATATTTTCAATATGACCAATGTCCGGACCACCTGCGGTTCCGCGATCCTGGCCAATTTCATTTCGCCCTACGACGCGACGGCCGTCGCCCGTCTGGCCGCCCAGGGAGCCGTCATTGTCGGCAAGCTCAACATGGATGAATTTGCCATGGGCAGCTCTAACGAAAACAGTGCCGCGGGTCCGGTCAAGAACCCCTGGAATCTCGAATGTACCCCGGGCGGTTCATCCGGAGGCAGCGCCGCTGCCGTCGCCGCCCGCCAGGTGGTTGCCGCCCTCGGTACCGACACCGGCGGGTCCATTCGTCAGCCCGCTTCCCACTGCGGGGTCGTCGGTCTCAAGCCGACCTATGGCAGGGTCTCCCGTTACGGAGTGATTGCCTATGCGTCATCCCTCGACCAGGTCGGCCCGCTGGCCGGAAACGTGGAGGATTGCGCCCGCCTGCTCGGCGCTGTTGCCGGTCATGATCCGGCTGATTCGACGTCCGTCGACTGTCCGGTCCCGGATTACCTGGCCACCCTCAAAGACGGAGTTCAGGGGAAAAAAATCGGGCTGCCGCGCGAATATTTTATCGCTGGGCTCGATGCCGACGTCAAGCGCTCTCTGGATGAAGCCATTGCGGTATATCGTCAGCTGGGTGCCGAATTCGTCGAGGTCAGTCTGCCCCACACCGATTATTCGGTGGCCTGCTATTACCTGATCGCAACGGCCGAAGCTTCGAGCAACCTGGCTCGCTATGACGGCGTTCGCTACGGGGTCCGCAAAGACGATGGCAGCGGCTTGATCGGGATGTACCAGCAAAGCCGCGCGGCCGGGTTCGGCCCGGAGGTCAAGCGCCGGATCATGCTGGGCACCTATGCCCTGTCATCCGGTTACTATGACGCCTATTACCTGAAGGCCCAGAAAGTCAGGACCCTGGTCCGCCAGGATTTTCTCGACGCCTTTGAACAGGTCGACCTGCTGCTGACGCCGGTGGCGCCGACCCCGGCCTTCAAAATCGGTGAAAAGGTCAATGATCCGCTGCAGATGTACCTGTCCGATATCTTTACCATTCCGGTCAATCTGGCGGGAACCTGCGCGGTCAGCGTCCCCTGCGGTATGAGCGGCAGGGGCCTGCCCATCGGTCTGCAGCTGATCGGTAAGCCTTTTGCCGAAGCCGAAATCCTGCAGGCCGCCTATGCCTTTGAGCAGGCGACGGACTGGGGAGGCCAGATCGCCGATCCGGCCTGAAGGTAATTTAGGGAAAAAGACTATCCATCAATGATCACCAAGTGACAAGGTTAGACCATGAATTCTAAATATGAAGTTGTCATCGGGCTCGAGGTGCACGTTCAGCTGACAACCAAAACCAAGATTTTCTGCGGCTGCTCCACCGCTTTCGGCCAGGCGCCCAACAGCCAGACCTGTCCGGTCTGCCTGGGGATGCCGGGAGCGTTGCCGGTCCTGAACAGGAAGGTCGTGGAATACGCCATCAAGGCGGGGCTGGCGACCAACTGCCGGATTGCGCCGCGTTCCATCTTTGCCCGGAAAAACTATTTTTACCCGGACCTGCCGAAGGGTTATCAGATCTCCCAGTTTGAGCTGCCCATCTGCGAGCATGGCTGGCTCGACATTGAAACCGAAGAGCTGGGTAAAAAAAGGATCGGAATTACCCGGATTCATATGGAAGAGGATGCCGGCAAGCTGCTCCATTCCGATGCCAGCAGTTCGTCCGTTGACCTCAACCGGGCCTGCACCCCGCTGCTCGAAGTGGTGTCCGAACCGGATATGCGCAGTGCCGACGAGGCGATCGCCTATCTCAAGCAGCTGCACCAGATCGTTGTCTACCTGGGGATCTGTGACGGCAATCTCGAAGAAGGGTCCTTCCGCTGCGACGCCAACGTGTCGATCCGTCCCTGGGGGCAGAAGGAGTTCGGAACCAGGGCGGAGCTGAAAAATATCAACTCCTTCCGGTTTATCAAGCAGGCCATCGAATACGAGGTCGAACGGCAGATCGATGTCATCGAGGACGGCGGCAGGGTGGTGCAGGAAACCCGCCTGTTCAACGCCGATACCGGCATGACCCGTTCCATGCGCGGCAAGGAAGAGGCGCACGATTATCGGTATTTCCCCGATCCTGACCTGCTGCCCCTGGAAGTCTCCGATGCCTGGATCGACGAAGTCCGCGCCGGTCTCCCCGAGTTGCCGGCCGCCAAGTATCAGCGCTACCTGGAGACCCTCGGCCTGCCCGCCTACGATGCCGGGGTCCTCTCCGCGGAGCGGCCGGTTGCCGAATATTTCGACGCCCTGGTGGTGCTGCACGACAATCCCAAGTTGTGCTCCAACTGGGTCATGGGGGAGGTCCTTGGCGCGGTCAAGGAGAAGGGGATCGCCATCGGCGACTGTCCGGTGACGCCGGAACTGCTGGCGGGCATTCTCAGGCGGATCGACGACAAAACCATCTCCGGTAAAATTGCCAAGACGGTTTTTGAAGAGGTCTGGAGCAGCGGCAAAACCGCCGACCAGGTTATCGAGGAAAAAGGCCTCAAACAGGTGTCCGACAGCGGCGCCATCGAAGCCATCGTGGCCGAGGTGATTGCCGCGAATCCGGACGAGGTTGCCGAATACAAGGCCGGTAAGGAGAAGCTGATGGGATTCTTCGTCGGCCAGGTCATGAAGGCCAGCAAGGGAAAGGCCAATCCGGGGATGGCCAACCAGTTGTTGAAGAAAAAACTGGCCGAATAAGGCCGGCAGGCGATGTGTTTGATAAAATTGAAAACCAGCGACTTGATTTGACAGAAGGAACAGGCAGAGATGGCGAGTTGTCCTATTGATCCCAGCGTGATACGGCCCATCCGCTTCGTGGCGGGCAAGTGTGAAATGATTGACCAGCGCCTGCTGCCGGCAGAGGAAGTCTGGCTCAGTTATGATTCCTACCAGGGGGTTGCCGACGCCATTCGCGAGATGGTCGTCCGCGGCGCCCCCGCCATCGGTGTCGCTGCCGCTATCGGCGCCTGGTTCGGCGCCCGGGATATCGCCACCGAGGACAGCCGGGAGTTTTACCGGCAGTTTGAGGAGATCTGCGCGGTTCTTGCGGCGACCCGGCCGACGGCCGTCAACCTGTTCTGGGCCCTTGATCGCATGAAGAGCTTCGCTCAGGCCAATCTGGATCGCAGCGTGACGGAGCTCAAGATCGGTCTTGAATACGAGGCCTTGGCCATCGCCCAGGAAGATGAAATGATCAACCGTAAAATGGGCAAATTCGGCGAGCCGCTGCTGCCGGACGGGGCCAGGGTCCTGACCCATTGTAACGCGGGAGCGCTGGCCACCGGGGGCTACGGAACCGCTCTGGGGGTTATTCGGGCGGCGGTGGCCGCCGGCAAGACAATCTCCGTGATCGCCGATGAGACCAGGCCGTTTCTGCAGGGGGCCCGGCTCACCGCCTGGGAGCTCCACAAGGAGAACATTCCGGTCACCCTCATCTGCGACAACATGGCCGGGTACCTGATGAGCAAGGGCGAGATCGATTGCGTGATCGTTGGCGCCGACCGTATCACCGCCAATGGCGATGTCGCCAACAAGATCGGAACCTATACCGTGGCGGTGCTGGCCAGGGAACACGGGATCCCCTTCTATGTCGCGGCCCCCGTATCGACCATCGACCTCAGCCTCAGCGATGGTGCTGCCATTCCCATAGAAGAGCGCAATGCGCGCGAAATCACCCACGTCAAGGACGTGCAGCTGGCCCCGGAAGGCATTGCCGTGCGCAATCCCGCCTTCGACGTCACCCCGGCCCGGCTGGTGACCGCCATCATCACGGAACGGGGGGTTGCCCGGGGCGATTACGGCAACGCCCTGCGGAAGATCGTCGACCACGGTTAAGACAGGAGATCTATGAGCCCAGGATTGGCGTGCATAAAGGAAAAACTGGCTGGTCTCGATAGCCAGCGGGCCGCTCTGGTTGAGTGGCTGGACAGCTTCGCCCTGCTGGACGGGCAGCGCTGTTGCGCCAACCTTGAATCATTGCATCTCTTCCTGAATGACAGCGATCTGCTGGCCCAGGTCCTTGATCGGGCTTTTTCCGCCGCCGATCCGGACAGTGCGCTGAATCTTCTTGAGCGCCTGTCCGGGCTGCTGGCCCGCGACAGCCTCGTTCCCGTTCTGCAGGACCCGGTACGGTGCGGCCAGCTGCTGACGGTGCTCGGCGGGTCTCCTTTCCTGGCGGGGATTCTGTGCCGCGACGGCCGCTATTTCAAGGCCCTGTTCCTTGACGGAATGATCGATCAGGCGGTCCCCGAGGCCACCATGCTCGCTGAACTGCGGCAACAGATCCCGGTCGACAGCGAATTCCCCGTTCTGAAAAAGGGCCTGCGTCAATACAAGGCCAGCCAGATCCTGCGCATCGGCAGCCGTGACCTGTGCGGACTGGCAACCCTCGAAGAGGTGATGGAGGAGCTGTCCGGGCTGGCGGCTGCGAGTCTGCAACGCGCCTACGAGGTCTGCCATCATCAGCTGCAGGAGGAGTACGGCCAACCCTTGCAGGTCGATACCGGAAAAGAAACGTCTCCCGCCGACATGACGATTCTCGGCATGGGGAAATTCGGTGGCAACGAGCTTAATTTCTCTTCCGATATCGATCTTATCTACTGTTATTCCTCGACTCACGGCGAGACCACGGGCGGGCGGCGGCAGGAAGTCATCAGTCTGCATCGCTATTTTGTCAAGCTTGCCGAGCTGGTGACCAGGGCTCTTCACCAGGTGACGGAAGATGGTTTCGTCTTTCGGGTCGATACGCGACTGCGCCCCGACGGCAACAATGGCGACCTGGCGATTTCCATCGACGGTGCCGAGGCGTATTACGAATCCTGGGGGCAGAGCTGGGAGCGGGCCGCCATGATCAAGGCCAGGCCGGTCGCCGGATCCATCAAACTGGGGGTGGAGTTACTGGCGCGCCTGAAGCCTTTCGTTTACCGGCGTTATCTCGATTTCGGCATGATCGAAGATATCAAGCTCATGAAGCAGAAAATCAATGCCAGCCTGGATCATGCCGATGAGCGCGAGCGGAACCTCAAGCTTGGTCACGGCGGCATCCGTGAGATTGAGTTCTTCATCCAGGCCCATCAGCTGGTCAATGGCGGAACCCGGCCGCATCTGCAGTTCCGCAACTCCCTGAGAGTACTCAACCTCCTCGGCAAGGAGGGGCTGGTTTCCGAGCGGGACCTAGAGGCGCTGAGCAGCGCCTACCGTTTCCTGCGCACGGTTGAACATCGGATTCAGATTGTCCAGGAGCAGCAGACCCACATGCTGCCCGTTGCGCAAAGGGACTGTACGGTCCTGGCCCGGCGCTGCGGTTTCTCCGGGTGTGACGAGTTCCGCGCCCAGCTGGCCCGGCATCGCCAGGAGGTCAGCGCTATCTTCAAGGACCTGTTTCATTCCGCCGATGAGGATGAGCTGCAGGTCCGTCCCGAAGTCCAGATTATCTTTGACCGCTCGGCCGACCCCGATCTGGTCAAGGATATTCTCGAGGAAAAGGGTTTCAGTAATCCGGATGCCGCTTACGAGACCCTGCAGCATCTGCGTGACGGCGATCCCCACAAACGGCTGACCCGGCGGGGACGGCGCAGCCTCGAGCGGCTGGCGCCCCTGCTGATGAACGAACTGCTCGATTCGCCGAACCCCGATCAGGCCCTCAACAACCTGGAGGCGTTTCTCAGTGTCATACGGGCCCGGGATTCCTTTTTCGCCCTGCTGGTGGAGAATCCTGAAACGGTCAAATTGCTGATCGCCCTGTTCGGTTCCAGTCAGATGTTGTCACGGATATTTATTCAGCGGCCGGAACTGCTCGACACCATGGTGTCCCAGTCCCACGCCGTTGTCGAGAAATCCCGCCTGCAGTTAAGTTCTGAACTGGATGACGAGCTGGCCCTGGCTGGTGATTACGAGCTTCAGCTCGATGCTTTGCGCCGGTTCCGGAATGCCGAATTCCTGAGGCTGGCCCTTAATGATCTCCACGGCCAGGTCAAGCAGAGCGTAACCGCCCGGCAGTTGTCCTGGCTGGCGGAAGCGTGCCTCGAGCAGGCCTGTCGGCTGGCGCGCCAGGAGCTGGCGGTACGCTTCGGCGCTCCCGCCGATGAGACCCATGAGAAGGCTCCGTCTGCCAGCGGCGAAATGGAGTTTGCCATCGTCGGGATGGGAAAGCTGGGGGGGCTGGAATTGAATTATCACTCCGACCTCGATATTATTTTTATCTTCTCAGGGGAGGGGAAGACCTGCCCGGTGGCGGAGACCGATCCGGAACGTTTCCGGCAGATCAGTCACTTTGAATACTTTGCCAAACTGGCCCAGCGGATCATCTCGATCCTGACCCTGGTCACCAGGGAAGGTTTTGTCTACAAGATCGATACCCGCCTGCGCCCCTCGGGCAATCAGGGCCCGCTGGTCACCAGCCTGGATGCCTTTCTGCGCTACCATCAGGAATCGGCTCAGCCCTGGGAGCGGCAGGCCATGACCAAGGCCCGGGTGGTCTGCGGTCCGGAGACATTCTGTGAGCGGATTCAGAGCATCATAGAAAAACTGACGTTTGAAAGGCCCCTGCCGCCTGACCTCAAGTCGGAAATCTACCGGCTCCGCGGCCGCATGGAGCAGGAAATCGCCAGGGAAGGTGAAGGCCTGATCAATATCAAGACCGGTCGTGGCGGTATGGTCGATGTCGAATTCATCACCCAGTACCTGCAGCTTCTGCATGCCGGAAGCGTCAAGGAGCTCAGGCAACAGGGGACGATCGGAGTTTTGCAGTGCCTTGCCGAGAAACAGCTCATCGCTCTCGAGGATGCCGAGCAGCTGATCGGAGGGTATCGGTTTTTAAGACGGCTTGAGAATCGCCTGCGGCTGCTGTACGACCAGTCGATTAATGAATTGTCAACCCAGACGAGTGCTTTGCGCAAGGTCGCCCTGAGCCTGGGGTATGGACAGCAAGGGTTGAAACCGGAGATTGAATTTCTTGATACCTATCAGACGATTACGGAAGGTATTCGCATGTTGCTCGACAAGTATTTGAGGGGTGATAATGGTCAACACCGATAAGCGGATTCTCATCATCAATGCGGAACTGGACTTACGTTATTTTCTGCATCAGTCATTGAGCTCGGCAGGATTTCAGGTGGAAACCGTCGACCGCAGTGCGGAGGGGTTGCGCTTGCTGTTGACCGAAGATTTCCACCTCGCTCTGATTGATCTCAACATGCCGGAAATCTCGGGGCCCAACATCTGCAGGGCCCTGCGCAGGCACGACAAGACCAGGGAGCTGCCGATTGTCATGCTCTCCGGCAAGCCCCTTGATCAGCAGCAGCTTGAGCAGGAAAAGAAAAACTGCGACGCTGAGGATATTCTCGTCAAACCGATTACCGGGATCGCCCTGCAACAGATGCTGGAGCAGGTCTTCGCCAGGCGCGCTGAGCAGGACGCGGCGAAAGACCACCCGATTCGCGACTTTACCATGCCGATGCTGCTCCATCGGTTCTATATGGAAAAGGCCACGGGCCTGCTCCATCTTCAGCACGGCAACGCCAAAAAGATTGTCTATATCAAGGACGGCTATCCCATCTTTACCCGCTCCAATGTTCTCAACGAATGCCTGGGGCGGATGCTGGTGAAGGAGGGCCGGATGACCCAGGTCGATTGCGATCAGTCGGTCGAACGCAGCCGTGCCAGTGGCCGTCTCCAGGGAACGGAGCTGATCGACATGGGCCTGCTGACCCCCCAGGAACTGCACGAGGCGCTGATCCACCAGGTTACGGAAAAGCTGTTGACGACCTTTGCCTGGCGCAGCGGAACCTGGCGGTTTGTTCCGGGCAAGGATTTCAAGCGGAATGTCACCAGTATCAAGATGACGCCGGCGACCCTGATCGTCAAGGGGATTGAGCGTTTCTGGACGCCGAGCCAGCTGGATGACTTTCTCGCTCCGTTCCGGTCCGATTACATCAAGCAGGCGACCGATCCCAAATACCGGTTTCAGGAAGTGGAACTGAGCAAGCGCGGGCAGGCTATTTTCAAAAGCTGCCAGGGGCGGGACACGCTTGAGCAGATCCTCGAAGCGCACCCCCTGGCCCGGCGCGAGGTTCAGAAAATTATCGCCGCCCTGATGATTGCCGAACTGGTCGAGCGTCATACCACGCCGGTCGAGATTGCCTTTGATGACGAGTCGCAGGGGGACGAAGAACAGGTCGTCGATGCCAAGCTGCGTTACAAGATTCTCGATGACTACAAGCGGATTGTCGGGTCCAATTACTTTGCGGCACTCGGAATCGGGGAGAATGGCAGTTCCGCCGAGGCCCGGCGCGCCTATTACCGGCTGGCCAAGGAATACCACCCCGACCGCTACTTGGGGAGCGGCCTGTCCCGCGAAATGACCGTCAAAATCAACGAGATCTTTCAGTATATTACCCAGGCCTACACGGTTCTGAGCGACGCCGACGCCAGGGCCAAGTATGTGGAGGAGCTGCGTCACGGTCCGGCCAAGAAGCTCGATATTAACCAGGTCATCGAGGCGGAGGGCGCTTTCCAGGAAGGGCGGGCGCTGATCAAGGTGCGCCGCTATGCGGCGGCCGCCAAAGTTCTGAAGCGCGCCATCGAGCTGAGTCCGGAAGAGCCTGAGTATATGACGGCTTACGCCTGGGCACTGTTCAAGGCGGACTCCGACAATATTGAAATCCGCAACCGGGCCCTGGAAATTCTGCTGGCCTCCCGCGAGATGAACTCACAGAATGACCTGACGCATCTCTACCTGGGGCACGTCTACCAGTCCCTCAACAAGGAACGGCATGCGGAAAAGTCTTTCGAGATGGCGGTTCAGGCAAACCCGGACTGCACCGAGGCGCTGCGCGAGCTGCGTCTCATCAATCTGCGCCGGGAACAGGTCCCCCAGAATAAAGGGCTGTTCAAAAAATTTCTCAAGAAGGACTGATCTGCGTCTTCGGTGACGCCGCCGCGGGCTGCCCCCTTGTTCTGAAGTGACTCGGCTCCATGGCGAAACGGGAGCCGGACAGGCTGTTCTTTACGGCTTTTCTCTTCTCCCCGGACTGTTGTTCGACAGGGTCATTCGGGGGGGCATATTTTTTGTCAGGTTTTTGTCGAGCAGATGACGGGGCTGCACGTTTCCCGCGGCGGAGATCATGCTGTTGCGGATCTGGGGAATCTCCTTGCTCAGGGAACTGATAAGCTGCTTCATCCTCTGGCGCTGCTGATCTTCCTGGGCCGCGGCCGGGCAGCCGCAGTCAATGATCGGAAACTGTCTCAACCGGCTGAACTCCTGAATATCCCTCTCTTCAACATAGACCAGCGGACGAATCACGGAGTGCTTGCCGTTGTCGGCCTCAAGCCTGGGGCTCATGGCGGCCAGAGTGCCCACGTAGAACTGATTGAGCAGCAGGGTTTCGATGACATCATCCAGGTGATGGCCGAGAGCGATCTTGTTGCAGTCCAGTTCGTCCGCCAGGGTATACAGGTGGCCGCGCCGCAGCCGCGCGCAGAAGGCGCAGTATGATGAGCCGGGGCGCAATTTGTCCTCAATGATCTGGTAGCTGGCCGTGCTTGCCATGCGGTAGGAGAACCCCTGCTCGCGGAGATGGTCCTCGATCAGGTCCTTGCGGTATCCCGGAAAGCCCGCATCGAAATTCACGGCGATCAGTTCATAGCGAACCGGGGCTTTTCTGCGCAGTGCCTCGAGGACGTGGAGCAGGGTGTAGGAATCCTTGCCGCCTGAGACCCCGACGGCGATCCGGTCGCCGTTTTCAATGAGGTTGAAATCCCCGATCGCCTTGCCGACCTGCTTGCGGATACGGTTGAACAGCTGTTTTTCTGTCGCGGACATACACGCTCCTGAGAATCTGAGAGAACCGTTTTTGTAAAGGAAATCGTCTAAAAACACAAGCCCCGGATCGGTGCGGAAGAAATTGGAGCGCTTTTTGCTTTGAAGAGGGATGGAAAGAAGGACTGACTCTGATTTTTGACAGGGGGCGTACCATGAGCCTTGATTCGCTGAACATGTTGAACATTGCACCGCTGGGAACCATCAGGACCGAAGTCCGGCACGGCAAGCCGGCCGCCGCGGGGGAGGCCTTTGACGATATCCTGGCGGAACTGGCTGAGCCGCCCGGGACGGTGCCAGAAAAAGCAGAGAAAATGATGGCTATGGCCCGGTTGAGCCAGATTCAGATGATGCAGAACCTGTTCTCAGAAGATGAGGACGAAGAGGGCGATTTTCTGCCCGAGGTGACGGGTTTGGCGCAACTGAGCCTGGTCCAGGCGCGTAGCGGTCAATTCATTGACAGATATTGTGCCCATCAGCAGCCCTCGCTGCTAACCCGGGAGCCTCCCGGACGTCAAGAGATTGACAAACTGATTGAGCGGGTTGCCCGACGCGTCAGCCTGGAACCGGCTCTTATCCGTTCGGTGGTCGCCACCGAGAGCGCCTATCGGCCGGATGCGGTTTCGCCGGCCGGGGCCCGGGGGCTGATGCAGCTGATGCCGGAAACAGCCAGGGAACTGGGGGTCTCCGACAGCTTTGATGCCCATGACAACCTGCTGGGAGGAAGCCGTTACCTGAAGCAGTTGCTGGACAAATACTCAGGGGATCTGGACCATGCCCTGGCCGCCTACAACTGGGGGCAGGGGAACGTCGATCGCCACGGGCTGGCCCGCATGCCCGAGGAAACCAGGAATTACCTGGCCCGGGTCAAAGCCTTGCTGGCAAAAGAGTCGGTTTAGTCCGGGCTAGAGAAAGCTTTTCAGCTGCCGATCATGCACGCGCCCCAGGGTCAGCAGGGCCAGTAGCGAGCCGACCAGGGCCAGGGCCATGTCGGACTGGGTATCCCAGACATATCCCTGAGTGCCGAGGAATGCCTCTGCCGCTTCATCGGAAAGAAGCGCCACCCACCACTCGATCAATTCATAAAAAGCACTGATGGCCAGGCAGACGCAGACGATCAGGAAAGACCGCCAGTTTTTGCCGGTGACGATGTCAAGCCGGATAAACAGCTCCCTGGCGATGAGCGCGGGGATGAAGCCCTGAGCCAGATGGCCGACCTTGTCATAGTTGTTGCGCGCCATTCCGAACATGTCGCGCAGCCAGTCGAACAGCGGGACCTCCGCATAGGTGTAATGGCCGCCGACCATCAGAATCACCGAGTGAACCAGGATCAGCAGGTAGACCAGCGGGGTCAGGGGAAAGCGGGAGCGGGTCAGGGCCAGTGCGGCCAGCCCGAGCAGGGCGGGAACGACCTCGAGAAACCAGGTCAGCGTGTCCTTGGGATCGATGGCCGACCAGATCAGTACGCCGAAAAAGGCCGCCAGCCAGGCGAGAGTCGGTCCTCTGCCGGGAACATGAGTCGCCATCTCAGGCCTCCTCACCGGACGCCGTACATCGGGCGACCGTTGGCCAGGTTGAGCCAGCCCTTGGCGATCCGGTAGATAAGCCACAGCATATCCGCGATCAGGATAAAATAACCGATGACAAAGAGCAGGCTTACCGCCCCGATCAGGGTCCACAGCAGGCTGAACCAGAAGGTTCGAATCTGCCACCTGAAATGTGAGGCCAGCCAGGTGCCGCGGACATCGTCCAGTTTCACGTAATTGATGATGATCGCGGCAAACAGGGAGATGCCGAAGAAAAACGAAAGGGCCTGCAGGGCGTAGACGACAGTCGTTACCGTGCGTTCTCTCTGGTGGTTGATGGGGATGGTGACAGGGTCCTGATTCATGGCGAAATCCGTAGCGTGAAGATCCGGTCGAGGAATGTGGGATGCGGACCGAGTGAAAATAGACGCGATGTGAGGACGAGTATAGCCGAATCCGGCCCGCAAGGATACGCAGAGCTTGCGAGACGGGTCTTTCCCGTTTCCGCGGTGGAAAGACCCTGGGAGCTGTGCCCCCTTGCAGAGGATCCCGCGGGTCAGTCGTCCTGCCCCGAAGAGTCCAGCAACAGGGCCTGGTACAGATTCCGGCTGGTCATCAGGTGGTTGCGCATGGCTTTGCGGGCCTCGACTTCTTCATTGGCGGCAATGGCCGCATAGATGCGGTGATGCTCCTGGAGGATTTTCAGCAGGTAGGCCTTGAGCTTGTCCGGGGCCATTTCGTTCCGGTACAGCCGGGAGCGCGGGATCACCTTGTCTTGCAGGAAACTGAAAAACTCGACGTAGCGGCCATTGTTTGTCGAGGCCGCTATGGCTTTGTGAAATTCATAGTCGGCGGCATCGGCGGAATGTCCGGCTTCAATGGATTTCTCCATGGTGCGCAGCGCCTCAAGCAATTTCATGAGTTGCGCGGTGGTGCGCCGAACCGCAGCCAGTCCGGCTGCTTCTATCTCCACGGCCATCCGCAGCTCAAGAACTTCGAGAATGTCCGAAAGATCGGCATAATCGGCACTGAACAGGGTGTTTTTTTCCTCCCCTTGGGGTTGGGGGAGAACATAGACCCCTGCCCCCTGGCGGGATTCGAGGATTCCTGCGGCCTTCAGTGCGGCAATGGCTTCCCTGACGACGGTCCTGCTGACCCCGAACTGCTTGGTCAGGGTCGGCTCCGTCGGCAGCCGCATTCCCGCCGTGTAACGTCCTTCCTTGATATCCTGTTGAAGGGACTTTATCACCTTGTCGGTCAGTGAAACTCGTGGTGTCGCCATCTGTGGTATCTCCCTGAAAAATAGTCCAGTATAATAAGTCAGAATAAGACAAATGATCAATAGTAAATGTATACCATGTTTTGAACAGACAGGTATGGGGAAGATTCGTATTATGTGTTGACAGTATTGATCAGACTAATATACATTATAGCGGACGTAAAAAGCCTAAATTCTCGGGATATGACCGGGATCCGTTTATTCATGGTCATCGAACAGCCGAAAGGCACTTCTGTTTCCGCTTAAGCCTAATGAAGCTCTCATATTGCAAGAGTAAACAGATTAAAGAATTCATTTGAAGAGGAGTCAATTCATGGACACAAGTTTTATCAAGGGGGTTATCCCGCCGATCGTCACGCCGACCGACGAAAACGACCGGATCAAAGAACCGGTTCAGCGCGAGATCGTTGATCATATCATCAAGGGCGGCGTGCACGGGATCCTGGCCCTGGGGAGTAACGGCGAGTTCTACGGCCTCGACCCGGAAGAGCAGGAGCGCAGTGGCCAGATCATCATTGACCAGGCCGCCGGCCGGGTTCCGGTTTACTTCGGGATCGGCAGCATTACCACCCGCGAATGTGTCCGCTGGGCAAAAAAGGCCGAAGAACTCAAAGCTGACGCCATCAGCGTCCTCCATCCCATGTTCCTGGGGCCGAACGATGAAGAAATGTACCAGCATTTCAAGGCTGTGGCCGAAGCGACCAGCCTGCCGGTTCTGATCTACAACAACCCCGACCGGATGCGTTGCGGGGTGTCCGCTCCCCTGCTCGAACGTCTTGCCGATATCCCGAATATCGTCGGTGTCAAGGAAAGCTCCGGGGACATGACCCTGACTGCCGAATTCATCCGCCGCACCCGCGACAAGGGCAAAGACTTCAAAGTCATCGCCGGGCGCGATATCCTGATCCTGTCGACCCTGGTGTACGGTGGTGCCGGTACCGTCGCGTCTTCCGCCAACATCGTTCCCGAACTGGTGGTCGAGATTTATAATAAATTCATGGCCGGAGACATGGCCGGAGCGCTGGATGCCCAGTACCGTCTGGCCCCGATGCGGATGGCCTACAACCTGTCCAGCTTCCCGGTTGTCACCAAAGATTACATGCGTCTGCTCGGGTTTGACATGGGTGAGCCGATCAAGCCGAACACCCGCAGTACCCCGGAAGTGCTTGCCGTGCTGCAAAAACACCTGGATACCCTGGGCGCAAAGAAACTGGTCTGAGCCGTTTCTCCCGGAAAGCCGTCTTTTTCAAGCTCGGCACCAGGGCCTTGGCGCGGTGCGCATGATGATCGCTTCTGAGCTGATGAGGAACAGACGGGTTTGCAGTTGAAAGGTCAGGACCCCCATCCAGGGTTTATGAGGTCAAAAATGACCGCTTAACTTCTGGATCGTTAACCAAAAAAAAGGAGAGTAGTAATGAAAATTGGATTTATCGGACTTGGCATCATGGGCAAGCCCATGAGCAAGAACTTGATCAAAGCAGGTTACGACCTGGTTGTTTGCGATCTGAACACCGCCGCTGTCGAAGAAGTTGTTGCCGCCGGCGCCACCAGCGCCGCGGGTCCCAAGGCGGTTGCCGAGCAGAGCGACGTGATCATCACCATGCTGCCCAACTCCCCCCAGGTCAAAGCTGTCGTCCTGGGCGAAGGCGGCGTTCTCGAAGGCGCCAAGCCGGGCAGCGTCCTCATCGACATGAGCTCCATCGCCCCCCTGGCCAGCCGTGAAGTGGCTGCCGAACTGGCCAAGAAAGAGATCGCCATGCTCGACGCCCCGGTTTCCGGCGGCGAGCCGAAAGCCATCGACGGGACCCTGTCCGTCATGGTCGGCGGAGAGAAGGAAGTGTTCGACAAGTACTACGACATCATGAAAGCCATGGCCGGTTCCGTCGTCTACACCGGCAAGATCGGCGCCGGCAACGTCACCAAGCTGGCCAACCAGATGATCGTCGCCATCAACATCGCGGCCATGAGCGAAGCCCTGGTCCTGGCGACCAAGGCCGGTGTTGAGCCCGACCTGGTCTACCAGGCCATTCGCGGCGGTCTGGCCGGCAGCACCGTTCTCGATGCCAAGGCTCCCCTGGTCATGGACCGCAAGTTTGATCCCGGCTTCCGGATCAGCCTGCACATCAAAGACCTGGCCAACGCCCTGGACACCGCCCACGAAGTCGGCGTTCCGGTTCAGATGACCGCTTCGGTCATGGAAATGATGCAGGCCATGAAGGTCGACGGCATGGACGGCCTCGATCACGGCGGTCTGATCCGTCACTACGAAAAACTCGCCAAGGTCGAAGTCAAGCGATAAGCGACCGCAGCGATTTACATAGAGACACAGGGGAGCAGCCGGTGCGCTGCTCCCCTTGTCTTAGCGGGCGACCGCAAGCAGAAGTACCGGGATGCCCGGCCCCAAGACAACCAGCCACCGCTCCGCCGCAGACAAGATGGACAGAAGAATATGAAAATCGTCATCGCCCCCGATTCCTTTAAAGAAAGTTTGAGTTCCATGGAGGTCGCCAGCGAGATAGAAGCCGGCTTCCGTGTCATCTATCCCGACGCCGAGTACGTCAAGCTGCCCATCGCCGACGGCGGGGAAGGGACCGTTGCGGCCCTGGTCGAAGCGACCGGCGGCGAACTGGTCCGGCTGAGCGTGACCGGTCCCCTTGGGGACGCCGTCTCGTCCTTTTACGGACGCAGCGGCGATGGCGGCACCGCGGTCATCGAGATGGCCGCAGCCAGCGGCCTGGACCTGGTACCTCCTGCCTGGCGCAATCCCCTAGAAACCACCAGTTACGGGACCGGCGAACTGATTCGCCATGCTCTTGACAGCGGCGTACGCAACTTCATCATCGGGATCGGCGGCAGCGCCACCAACGATGGCGGCGCGGGCATGCTGCAGGCCCTGGGCGCCCGGTTGCTCGATGCCGACGGCAACCAGATCGGCTACGGGGGCGGCCCCCTCGAGAGCCTGGCCCGCATCGATATCAGCGGTCTCGATCCGCGCCTGCAGGACAGCCGCATCCAGGTGGCCTGCGACGTCGACAACCCGCTGACCGGAGAGCGCGGAGCGTCCGCGGTCTTCGGCCCCCAGAAAGGGGCGACCCCGGAGATGGTCAGGCAGCTCGACGCCAACCTCGGTCATTTTGCCGCCCTGATCAGACGCGATCTGGGCAAAGACATCGAACAGAGCTCCGGCGCCGGTGCGGCCGGCGGCATGGGTGCGGCCCTGCTGGCCTTTCTGGCCGCCGACCTGCGGCCCGGGGTCGAGATCGTGGTTGAAGCGATCCGGCTGGCCGAGGCGGTGGCGGGCGCCAGCCTGGTGATCACCGGGGAAGGGCGCATGGACGGTCAGACCGTGTACGGCAAGGCTCCCATCGGGGTGGCCAAGGTTGCTGCGGCTCATCAGGTCGCGGTGATCGGCCTGGCCG
This sequence comes from Geopsychrobacteraceae bacterium, assembly GCA_963677135.2. GTDB lineage: Bacteria > Desulfobacterota > Desulfuromonadia > Desulfuromonadales > Geopsychrobacteraceae > Seleniibacterium. The sequence continues at coordinate 42,078 of CAXXLS010000002.1, forward strand.
GCAGCCTGGGAGACGGGGTCGAAGCCGTCTATGAGCACGGCATCAGCGCGGTGTTCAGCGTGGTGACCGGTCCCTGCACCCTGGAGCAGGCCCTGAAGGATGCCGCCCGCAATCTCAGGATCACCGCCCGCAATGTGGCGGCTACCCTGAACTGCAGCCTGTAACCGTCCCTCCCACTGAGGTCCCTCGGAGCAGGCCAGCTCGACCTGCTGTTGAAAAAATATCTTTTGGAGAAATCAATGCGTCTGTCTTTTGAAGAAATCAAGGCGGAGATTCACCGGGTTTTTGTCGCCCATGGAATGTCCCCCGAGAAAGCGGAAATCTGTGCCACTATTCATACCGAAACCACCAATGACGGTATCTATTCTCACGGCACCGGCCGGATTACCCGTTTTGTCGACTACCTTGACCAGGGGCTCGTCGATCCGAACGCCGAACCGACCCTGGAAAAAGAGTTCGGTGCCATCCGGGTTTACAACGGCAACATGGGACCCGGCATTCTGAACGCATTATTCGCAGTGGATCGGGGTGTCGAGCTGGCGGAGCAATACGGTATCGCCATGATCGGTATTAAAAATACGACCCACTGGATGCGCGGCGGCACCTATGCTCTTGAAGCCGCCAAGCGCGGATTTGCTGCCCTGATGTGGACCAACACCGAGTCGGTCATGCCCCCCTGGGGCGGAAAAGACAGCCGCCTCGGCAATAATCCCTTTGTTCTGGCGATGCCGCGCAGAGACGGGGAGTTTCCGATTCTTTTCGATATGGCTCTCTCTCAGTATTCCTTCGGCAAGCTCAACACCATGCAACTCGCCGGGGAGACCTTGCCCTTTCCGGGCGGGTTCGACGAGAATGGAGAAGTATCTTACGACCCCGCGACGATTATCCAGTCAAAACGTGCTATGCCGATCGGGTTCTGGAAGGGTTCCGGGTTCTCCTTCATGCTCGATATGCTGGCCGCCGCCTTGACGGATGGCATCGGCGCGGGAGATATTGATGCCAAGAATATGGGCAGTTGCGGCGGCGCCTCCCAGGTGATGATCTTTATCGACCCGACCAAGATTGCTTCCGTCGAGACTCTTGAAGAGCATGTTCTGAAATGTATTGCCCACCTCAAAAGTTCGCCACCAACAGAAAACTCCCGCGGCCCGTCCGTTCCGGGTGAAGGCGTCCTGCGCTTCCGGAAAGAGCATGCCGAACAGGGAATTTATGTTGATGACAAAATCTGGAGTCAGATCAAGGCTCTGTAAACAGGAAGCGAAAAGCCGGGCTGCCCAGTCCCAGGATGGCTTCGGCAAGACGTTATATTTGCACAGGAGTAATTTTCTATGTTTCGTCGTACCAAGATTGTATCAACCCTCGGTCCCGCCAGCGAAAGTGAAGAGCAACTGAACACCCTCATCGATGCCGGGGTCAATGTTTTTCGCCTGAACTTCTCTCATGGAGATCATCAGAACAAACTGGAACTGATCGAGCGTATCCGTAAAATCGCCGCAGAAAAAAACAGCAATGTCGCCATTCTCGGTGACCTTCAGGGTCCCAAGATCAGAACCGGGCTGATGAAGGGCGGGTTCATGGAACTGGTCACCGGGACGGAAGTGACCGTAACCACCAGTACGGTCGAAGGTGAGGGGAATATCATCCCGACCATCTATGAGAACCTGCCTAAGGACGTCAAGCCCGGCGACCGGATCCTCCTTGATGACGGCCTGATGGATATGGAAGTTGTCGCCATTGACGGCCAGGATGTTCGCTGCAAGGTCATCACCGGCGGCAAGCTCAAGGACCGTAAGGGGATCAATCTTCCCGGCACCAAGGTGTCAGCTCCGGCTTTGACGGAAAAAGATCTCGAAGACCTGGAATTCTGCGTCAAGCACAAGGTCGATTTCCTCGCCCTTTCATTTGTCCGCAAGGCCTCCGATGTTCAACACATGAAAGATCTGCTGGCGCAGAAAGATCATGCGCCCATGATTGTTTCCAAAATCGAAAAACCCGAAGCGGTCGAAAATTTTGACGCGATTCTCGAAGTGACCGACGCGGTCATGGTCGCGCGTGGCGACCTGGGTGTTGAAATCAGCCCGGAAAAGGTGCCGCTGATCCAGAAGATGATTATTCAGAAGTGTAACGCGGCAGGAAAACCGGTCATTACCGCAACCCAGATGCTGGAAAGTATGATCACCAATCCGCGGCCGACGCGGGCGGAAACCTCCGATGTGGCCAACGCCATCCTCGACGGGACCGACGCCATCATGCTCTCCGGGGAAACCGCCGCCGGCAAGTACCCCGCCGAAGCCGTCCGGGTCATGGATCGGGTCGCTCGTGATATCGAGCAGAGTGAGCAGTACCTGGGACGCCATATCCATCCGTCGCTGGTCTGCTACGGAAAGCAGTGCATGACCGAATCGATCGGTCACGGTGCCTGCCAGATTGCCGAAAACGTCGGGGCCCAGGCGATCCTGGCCTTCACCCAGACCGGCAGCACCGCAGCCCTGGTCTCCAAGTATCGTCCCAACCTGCCGATCTACGCCATGACCCCGAACGCCGCCGTCAAGCGCCGGATGGCTCTTTACTCGGGTGTCCGGGCCATCTGCGTCGACAACCATGAAACCACCGAGCAGCAGATCCAGGCGGTCGAAGACGCGGTTCTTGAGGCCGGTGTTCTCAAGCCGGGCGAGGTCACCGTCATTACCATGGGCAGTCCGATATCCAAAAGCGGCAGTACCAACCTGCTCAAGGTCCATGAACTGGCCAACGGTCATTGACGGGTTATCGTCCGAAGGCGTTTTTTTTCAGCAATCTCTGTGACAATCCGGGCCTTTGAGCGGCCGGCGCAAAACTCTGCCGCCACCCCCAAAGGCCCGGGGTTCTTCAATCAGCGAAAAGTTTCCCGTTGCCACACTGAGAACCTGCCTGTTCCTCGTTGCTCCTCTCTGCCAGTACTCAGAAGAAGGGAGCGTTCAGGGCAGGGAGCCGCAGCGGCTCCCGGTCTGGCAGCGTCGACACCATCATGACAAGTCGTGGAGGAGAGGATGATGAGTATTGATAAAACAGTGACGCTTCCCGATGGAACACAGTTGCCCGCTCTCGGTCAGGGCACCTGGTACATGGGGGATGACCGCAACGCCGAACAGGAGGAGATCGCCACCCTGCGCCGCGGAGTCGAATTGGGGATGACCCTTATCGATACCGCTGAGATGTATGGCAGCGGGCGTTCCGAAACCCTGATCGGCAAAGCGATCAAGGGGATCAGGGATCAGGTCTTCCTGGTTTCCAAGGTCTATCCCCACAATGCCGGCGGCCGCAACCTGGTCAGCAGTTGCGAGGCCAGCCTCAAACGGCTGGGAACCGATTGTCTCGATCTTTACCTGCTGCACTGGCGCGGCCAGATCCCCTACCAGGAAACCGTACGCGGAATGGAAGATCTGATCCGCAGCGGCAAAATCAAACGCTGGGGCGTATCCAATCTGGACGACGACGATATGCGCGAACTGCTGGCGGTCAAAGGGGGGAAGAGCTGCGCCGTCAACCAGGTTCTGTATCATCTGGGGTCCCGTGGTATCGAATACGATCTGCTCCCCTTGCAGCGTCGTTACGGCATCCCGGTCATGGCCTACTGCCCCCTGGCCCAGGCCGGCCAACTGCAGAGAAACCTGGTCTCCCATCCTGTTCTGCGCCAGGTGGCCGAGGAGCAGGAGGCGGATCCCTTCCAGATCCTGCTGGCCTGGTGTATTCGCCATGATGATGTTCTGGCGATCCCCAAAGCCTCGACCCTAGCCCATGTCGAAAGCAATGCCGGGGCCGCCCGGATCACCCTGACCGGCGACCAGCTGGAACGGCTCGATCAGGCATTCCCCGCCCCGAATCGTCCGGTTCCCCTCGACATTGTTTAATCTTGCGGAGCGCTGCGACCCATCGTCGCAGCGCTCCACCTGTCTTGACTATGCCAGCCAAGTTCATCTGCACCAAAAGTCCTGATATCGTGGTATAACGTGGTGGAACGGTGGTTCCTGTTTTTTTAGCGCAGAAAAAAAAGTCGCTCGGTGCCGAAAAATCGTCTTCGCCGCTACTGAAATAATCACGGAAAGGATGCTGGCCCATGTCTTCAAGTCTTCGTATCGCCCTGGCCCAGGTTCCGGTTTCACGGGAAAAGCAGACCAACCTGGAAACCGCGCAGCGCCACATTGCCCATGCAGCACAGCGGGGAGCTGATCTTATTGTCTTCCCGGAAATGTTCATGGCCAGCCCGCAAAAGGGGGTTCCCCTGGCCAGCGTCGCCGAGCCCCTGGACGGGAGTTTTGTCACAGCTCTCGGCGACCTGGCCAGGTACTACCGGATTGCTGTCGTGTCCGGAATCTGGGAAACCGTCGAGGGGGATCCCGAAAGGGCCGCAAATGTCGTCATCGCTCTGGACGCAGAAGGTGAACTGCTCAACCGTTACCACAAAATCCACCTCTTCAATGCTCTGAGTGTCAGAGAATCGGATCAGATGGTGGGCGGTCACAGTCTTCCCGAGCTTTTTGAGCTGAACGGCATCAAAATCGGTCTGGCCATTTGCTACGATCTGCGTTTTCCGGAGTTGTTCCGGCATCATTCCGGTCATGGGGCCGAGCTGGTCATCGTGCCGGCGGCCTGGTACGCGGGCCCTCTCAAAGAGGACCACTGGTTGTGCCTGCTGCGCGCCCGGGCTATCGAAAATACCCTGTATGTCGCCGGCATCGATCTATGCGGCAAGGCCTTTTCCGGACGCTCGGTTTGCTTCGATCCCTTCGGCGTTCCCCTGACCGATGCCGGGGAAGGGGAAAACCTGGTGGTTGCCGAAATCTCAGGCCAGCGCATTCAGGAAATCCGGGAAAAACTCCCCTGTCTGGAGCATGTCAGACATGATCTGTTTTAGCCTGGTAAAGACAGCGGAAAGGGGACAGAGGGGATGAAGGTTTTGTTTGCCGCCCCCGAGCCAGCCTGGGGCGGAATTCTCGACCAGTTCCGCCGGGCTCTTCCGGACATGGAATTTGATGCCACGGGCGGATACCACATCGCCAGCCTGGCCGGATACGATGCCCTGATTCCGACCATGACCCGGGTTGATTCCTCGATCCTCGAGAGTGCCGATCGGCTGCGCCTGATCCAGCAGATGGGGGCCGGGCTCGAGGGGGTCGATATCGCGGACGCCAACGCGCGGGGGATTGCGGTTGCCAATGTTCCTTCGGGAGCTTCGGGGAATGCTGATTCCGTGGCCGAACTCGGCGTTTATCTGCTGATCGGCCTGGCCCGCCAGGCCTGGGCCATACCCGAGATGATGAAACAGCAGCGCCTGGGACGCCCCATGGGAATGAGTTTGCAGGGCAAAACCGTCGGTCTGATCGGGCTTGGCGATATCGGCAAGGCTCTGATCCGCCGGCTGACCCCCTTCGGGGTCCGCCTGATCGGCATCAAGGCAACGGCGGCTCCCGATTTTGCCAGGGACTACGGGCTGGCCTGGTGCGGAGTCGGAACGGACCTTGACAGGTTGCTCGCAGAGGCTGATTTTGCCGTGCTCAGCCTGCCGGACAATCAGCAGACCCATGGTCTGTTTGATCACCGGACCTTCGCCAGGATGAAACCGGGGGCGATGCTGGTCAATCTTGGTCGTGGCGGGGTCATCGATCGTGACGCCCTGTTCGACGCCCTCAAAAGCGGACATCTCGGTGGCGCCGGACTGGATGTCTACTGGCAGGAGCCGCCTGACCCGGAGGATCCGATCTTTGCCTGCAATATTCTTGCAACCCCTCATATCGGTGGGGTGACCGATACCTCGTTACGCGGAATTTTTGCAGGGGTGTCGGAAAATCTGCAGAGGCTTCAACGCGGAGAGCCACTGCTGTATTGTCGGCCTGCGTCATCCGCTCCCGACGGGAGCAGATAACGCAGGAAGGGGGGGCTGTTTCAACTCACCCGGTGGCGAAACAGCCAGGCTGCCGGGGGCAGGGTGAGTCCGGCAATGATCAGCAAGGGCCACAGCTGGGGCCAGATATCGGGCACCCCGGCACCCTCCAGGAAGATCTGACGCAGGGAGACCACCACATAGCGCAGAGGGTTGGCGAGGGTGCCGGTCTGCAGCCAGTGCGGCATGTTTTCAATCGGGGTGGTAAAGCCGGACAGGATGACCGCCGGCATGATGAACACGAAGGCGCCGAGGAGGCCCTGCTGCATGGTCATGGACAAGGACGAGACCAGCAGGCCCACTCCGACGATGGACACCATAAACAGGAGCAGAACCAGGAGCAGCGCGACGAAGCTGCCGCGGAACGGCAGCCCGAACAGCAGGACGCCTCCGCCGACCAACAGCAGGGAATCGATGAGGCCGAAGATGATTCCGGGCATCGATTTGGCCAGCAGGATTTCGCCCGGCGTGAAGGGGGCGACCAGCAACTGGTCAAACGTGCCGAACTCCCGTTCCCGAGCGACGGAGAGGCTGGTCAGGACCAGGACCACAACCATGCTGATAGTCCCCCCGAGGGGCGCGACGATATACCAGCGGCTGAGCAGGTTGCTGTTGAACCAGGCTCGTTCCACCAGGTCCAGACTGACGCCTGGCCGCGCGGGGGAGTGGTGCTTGAGCCAGTTCTGATTGAAGCGACTGACAATCTGTTCGGCATAGCCTAAAGAGACCGCGGCGACATTCGAATTGCGGCCATCGACAATGACCTGGACCGCCGCCGTGTTCCCCTCCAGCAGGTTCTTACTGAAATCCTCGCTGATCCAGATGACCATGCGGACCTTTCCCGAATCGATGGCCGCATCGATCTGCTGCGGTGCCTGCAGATCGGTTACGAGCCGGAAATTTTCAGACCCTGAAAAGGCGGCGGCAAGTTCCCTTGATTCACTCGACCTGGCCTGATCGAGAACGGCGTAACGCACGGCGCTGACATCGAAAGTCGCGGCATAGCCGAACAGGAAAAACTGAATCAGCGGTGGTCCGATCACGATAAAGCGGCTTTTCGGATCACGCAGGATGATCTGGAACTCTTTGGCGATCAGGGCCAGGATACGGCGAATCAGGGTCATGGTCACTCCAGCCGTTTGCTCAGCCGCCGCCGGGCGATCAGCAGCAGGACGCCGGCCATGGCGGCCAAAGCACTACCGGCCGGGAAAAGAATGGCGCCGATGTCGCCGGCCAGGAACAGGGTATGGCTGATCTCGACAAAATAACGGGCCGGAATGACATGGCTTACCCACTGGATAAAGGCCGGGGTGCTCTCCAGGTCGAACAGCATGCCGGAGAGAAAGAAGGCCGGTAAAAACCCGGCGACCAGGGCGATCTGAGCGGCGACAAACTGGATTTTGACAGTGGCCGAGATGGCCAGCCCAAAACCGAGGGAGGCCAGCAGAAACAGGGAACTGAAAAGGAACAGCAGCCACAGGGATCCGCGCAGGGGGACGGCAAAGATCCAGATGCCGCCCCCGACACAGATCAGCAGCCCCAAAATACCGAGGAGATAATAGGGCAGGATTTTGCCGATCAACAACTCGTTGAGGGTCAGGGGCGTGACCAGGATGGCTTCCATGGTGCCGCGTTCCCATTCCCGGGCGATGACCAGAGCGGTCAGCAGGGTGCCGATCAGGGTCATGATCAGGGCGATGAGCCCGGGAACCAGGAAATTGCGGCTCTCGCTGGCCTGGTTGAAGCGAACCTGCGAGTCGATCTGGATTCCCCTTATGGCCATGCTCTCACCGCGCGCCAGCCGCACGTCCCGCCATGTTTTCATGACCCCTCTGGCGTAGCCGAGAATCAGGCGGGCGCGATTGGCATCGATGCCGTTGACAATCACCTGGACCGGTGCCGAATCCTGTTGCTGCAGACTGCTGGAAAAATCATGCCTGATCTGGATAAAGCCGTCCACGGTCCCGTCGTCGATCAGCCGGCTGGCCGCGTCAAGCGAGTCGACCATGGTCGGTGTGAAGTAACGGGACAGGCGGAAGCGGGCGACCAGGTCCGAAGTCGCCGGGCCGTGGTCCTGCACGACCAGCGCCACCGGGACCTCCTGCGGGTTGAGGGAGACGCCGTAACCGAACAGAAAAAGCAGCAGCAGGGGCATGACCAGGGCCAGCAGAATGCTGCTGGGGTCCCGCCTGATCTGCAGGTATTCTTTGCGCAGCAGGCCGCGCAGGCGCATACGTGATGCCGCTGAGCCGATCATGAGCCCACTCCTTGCGGCAGGTTCCGCGTCCGGTTTCCGGTGGCCAGGATGACAAAAGCATCGTCGATGGTCGGATCGGGAGTGTCCGGCGTCATCGCCAGAGACCTGATCTCCTCCGGGGTTCCGCTGGCCAGTTCGGTCCCCTGGGACATGATCAGCAGGCGATCGCAGTATTCCGCTTCCTCCATGAAGTGGGTGGTGACGATCACCGTAACCCCCTGCTGGGCGAAGCCGTTGATTCTCAGCCAGAATTCCCGGCGGGCCAGGGGGTCGGCTCCCGAAGTCGGTTCGTCGAGAAATAGAAGGGCCGGTTCGTGGAGCATGGCGGTGGCCATGGCGAGGCGCTGCTTGAACCCCCCTGGAAGAGCCCCGGCGGCCAGGTCTTTGCGGTCCCGCAATTCGAACATGTCGAGGGCCCAGTCGAGGCGCCGGGTGAGTTTCTGACCATGCAGGCCGTAGGCTTTGCCGTAAAAGATCAGGTTGTCAACGACGCTCAGCTGCCGGTAGAGGGAAAAGCTCTGGGCCATGTAGCCCAGCCTGCTGCGCGCTCTGGCACGGGAACGGCGCAGATTGCGCCCGGCAATCCGGATATCGCCGCCGCTGGCACCGGTCAGTCCGCACAGCATCCTGAAGGTTGTCGTTTTGCCGGCCCCGTTCGGTCCCAGCAGTCCGAAAATCTGGCCCCGGCGGACATTGAAACTGATGCCGCCGACTGCCGTGAAAGCGCCGAAGGTTTTGGTCAGATCCCGCACTTCAATGACGATCTCGTCATCGCCTTCGCCAGGCTGACCGTGAGCGGGAAGGCGGGGAATCGTCGGATGGGTCGCCATGTCCATGAAGGCGTCTTCAAAGCAGGGGGGCGCTGCGGTCACCTCGCGGTAGTACTGCCGGTCGGCAAGATCGCCGATTTTCGCCTTAAGTTCCCGACCGACCACGCAGCGGACCTTCCCGGAGCGGATCGTGACATCCCTGACGGCCTGGTGGCGGGTCAGCAGGGCCTGCAGTGGCCGCGTCAGGGCCGTCTCCCGGGGGGTGAAACTGAACACCCTGCCAACCAGTTCCCGTTTGAAATCCGCGGGTCTGCCCGAGGCCAGGACCTGCCCCTGCTGGAGGACGATCACCCGGTCACAGTGTTCAGCCTCATCAAGGTAGGAGGTCGCCACCAGGATCGCGACCTTTTGGTCCTGAACCAGGTGAGCGACGATTTTCCAGAGTTCCCGGCGGGATACCGGGTCGACTCCGACGGTCGGTTCGTCGAGGAGCAACAGCGGCGGGGATTTGAGCAGGGCGCAGGCCAGCCCCAGTTTCTGCTGCATTCCCCCGGACAGCCGGCCGACCCGGCGCGCGCTGAAAGGGGCCAGCCCGGTCATGTCAAGCAGCCGGGCATGCTGGTGCGGGCGCTCCTGTCGGGCCACGCCCTGAAGGTCCGAAAACAGGTCGAGATTCTCCTGGACGCTGAGATCATGGTACAGGCCGAACTGCTGCGGCATGTAGCCGATCAGCCGCTGGATATCCTCGAGCCTGTCCTTCTGGTCGTGTCCCAAGACCCGGAGGTTGCCCGAGGTCGGCAGGAGTAACCCGGCAGCCAGCCGCAGCAGGGTGGTTTTGCCCGCGCCGTCGGGTCCGACCAGGCCGGTGACCCGGCCGCTGTCGATGGTGAAGGATATCCGGTCAAGGGCCCGGACCGGCAGCTGTTTGTGAGGGGAAAAATCCTTACAGAGATTTTCGGCGACCAGAGCCTGGGGGATCTGGGCTGTGGAGGAAGCGGCTTCTGCGGTCATGGCCTGGACTGGCCGGGGGCGGGGCTGGGGCTGAGCTGAACGGTCACGGGCATGCCAAGGCGAAGCTCGTTTTGCGGGTCCTCTACCTGAATCCGTAGTTCGTAGACCAGCTTGGTTCGCAGGTCGCTGGTCTCGACATTCCGGGGGGTGAATTCGGCAACCGGAGAAATGAAGCCAACCTGACCGGGAAAGATGCGGTCAGGCCAGGAGTCGCTCCGGATACCGACTGTCAGCCCCTCCCTGATACGACCCAGATCCGGTTCGCTGATGTAGCAGCGGGCCCACTTGGGTGTTGTCAGGGCGAGAACGAAAACCGGTTGTGACGGGCCGGCCAGCTCGCCGGGTTCAAGCAGCCGGCTCTGGATGATGCCGGCCGCCGGCGCTTTGAGAACAGTGTCCGCCAGCCGGGCCTGCAGGTAGGCAACCTGAGCCTGGTCGCCATCAAGAACAGCCCGGGCCTGGGCGATGTCCTCGGCGCGCGATCCTTCGAGGGCCAGGTCCAGGGCCAGCTGCAGCCCTTTGAGCTGGGCGGTTTCAACCGCCAGAGTGGTTCTGGCGTTATCCCTGGTCTGGGCGCTGCTGGCACCGAGACGGGCGGTTTTCTCAAGGCGGTCAAGGGTTTCACGGGCATTGGCGATCTTGCTTCGGACCATGGCGATGTTGGTCCGGATCTGGTCAATTTCCTGGGGACGGGGGCCCTTTTCCAGACGCCTGACAACCTGTGCCTGGGCCCTGACCTGGGCTCGGGCCTGCCTTAACTGCTGCTCGAGACGGGTGTTGCGCAACCTGGCAAGAACCTGCCCCTCGGAGACCAGGTCTCCTTCCTCGGCCAGGATTTCGGCAACGATGTCCTGTTCGGGAAAGACCAGTCTGGCGTCGCGCCTTTCGATATTGCCATAAAGCACCAGCTGCCGGCGGTCCGGGTCACCGTGGTTTTGCCACCAGGTGGCGCAGAGCCCGGCGCCGGCCAGAATCAGAAGCAAGAGGATCAGGAGAAATTTTCTGCCCATGGAGAAATCCGTCGCATGTTGGCGTTCATACCGATGGGAGCCGAAACCAGGCCGGAATGACCCCGTTACGGTTCTCTTCTAAAGTATACTCCCGGATTGGATGGGCGTCGATTTTCTTTGTTTCAGACGGGGGGCGCAGGGCGACAGGGACTTCCTGTCCGGTTGCGGCCTGCCGAGGAAGGTCAGGAATCCTTGCGTTCGCTTTCGGGAATCTCCTTGAACCAGGGCTGGTCCCCGTAAAGCTGTTCGGCACAGTCATGACAAAGGCCATGACTGAACAGGGCGTCGCTGTGCTTTTGGATGTATTCCTCCAGTTTGTTCCAATAACCCTGGTCGTCCCTGATTTTCTTGCAGGAGGCGCAGATGGGCAGAATCCCCTGGAGGGTCAGAATCTCCTCCTGGGCCTCCTTGAGCTCCCTTAAGTCCCTGACCACAGCCACCCTGACCCGTTGCCCCTTGTAGGTAAAGGAGCGGCCCTGGATACTGACCGGAAAACTGGTGCCGTTTTTATCGACCAGCAGCGTTTCGTAAGGGTCAGTATAATTGTTGCGGATTCTTTCGCTGACCAGGTCCCGTTGGACAGGATCGACAAAGGCGAGGACATCCCGGCCGGTGATCTCGGCAACGGAGCGATCAACCATCCGGGCCATCGAGCGGTTCACCTCGATAATCTTTCCACCGGCAATAAACACGATCCCTTCTACCGTCGCATCGGACAGGCTGCGGAAGCGATTCTCCCTCTCGGCGATCTCCTGGTTCGACTGGCTGAGTGCGGCGGTCCGTTCGCTGACCAGCTGCTCCAGGTGGTCCCGGTGCTGAACGAGTTCGCTTTTGGCCTTGTGCAGGCGGTTGCGATTGACGAACAGGTAGATGATCATCGCCATCTGGATGGTGATGAAGACGATGCCGGCAATAAGATGGGGATAGTATTCTTTCAAAAGTTTCGGCGGGCGATTGATGATCAGGGCTGCGGACGGCAGCCTGGTTTGATCCACCTGCCACCGATCAAGAGCGGCCCAGTCAAAGATGTAGCGCATGGGGGTCAGGTCGATCTCCCGGAGAGCGGCGTCCGGATTTCCAAGAAGCTCTCCCAAAAATTGCCCTTCGGCAGTCTGGCTGATGACATAACCACCGACGACCCCGCTGCCCAGCAGGTTTTCGAGATAAGTATAAATCGGTATCCGCGAGCTCTGCGCCAGGGATTCGGCAACTTCGTATGGGCTCAGGCTGACGCCCTGGCCATCGGAAAACATCAGGACGAAGAAGGCCGCGGTATTGTTTTCGGGCGTTGCCGACAGGCGTGCTCTGACGGTCTCCAGGGGCAGATCAACGAGATATTCGATGGCGATGGCGGGAGCCAACTCGGCAAGGGCCGTCTTTATCGCGGCCAGCCGTCCGGCAGCGACACTGTTTTCCGTGGAGCCGATAACGAGGAGCCGGTCCGGATTTTGGATGGCCAGCATTTCCGCTACGGACTTTTTGAAGTCCGTTCTGACCCCGATGACCGCATGAAGGTTCTGGGGGACCAACTGCAGGGTGCCTGGCTTCTGGAGGTAGATGCGCCTGGCGTCGGGAAAAAGGTCCGGGTAGCGATTAAGAAAGATACTGGCGTCATCGGCCCAGGCGACAATGAAATCGAGGGGGACCCCCCGGAACTTTTTATCCAGGTAAGCGGCGTATATGTCGTGAAACCCCTTGTCCCGAATCCGGGAAGCATACATGAATTCGTAGAAGAACTCATGCTGCCGGTGGTCTTTCTTCAGCCCCAGTTCGAGCCCCTTCTCCAGTTGGTCCTGAACGGTATACTGCTTTTCGCAGGAGGAGATGAACAGAATTCTGATCTGGTGTGATTGCCCGTCGCCAGATGGCGGAGCTGCAGAAGCCGGCAGGCTGATCCGGGCCACCAGGTAAAGGGAAAGCAGTAATGTGCAGGTGCAGGTGAAAAAACGAACCATAATCCGATCCCGATGGGGAGACGCGCTGCAGGGCCTTTCTGCTCCTACTATAGCGAAGGGGGGCGCGGCATGCGACAAGAATCAGGGTGCCGCCAGGGATAAATTTTTCCGTGCCGGAGAAAATACCTGAAATTCAGGCAGAAAGCGATTTCGGATAAGGTTTGCCACGACTGGCCGCGACCTCTGGCCACGGTTGCCGGAACGGCGGATGCCGGGACAAAGTATCAGGCGATTGAGACGGCAGAGTCGCCTTGGGCCGTCAGCCTGCCAGAGCGTCCTTGACGGCCCTGGCGAGCTGCTCCTGGGTATAGGGTTTGTACATGAAACTGTGCGCTCCCAGGCTCAGGGTCTCCCTGACATCGTCACTTTCCGAAAAACCGCTGACGATAACCGCTTTCTGCCCGGGGTTGAGTTTCACGATTTCAGCGTAGGTCTGGCGTCCGTTCAGCCCCGGCGGCATGAGCATGTCGATCACCAGCAGGTCCGGCCGGTTGGTGCGCAGGTAGTCGACGGCCTGTTCGCCGCTGCTGACGGCCGTCGCCCGGTAGCCGCTGGCTTCGAGCATGCGGCAGGCGATATCGCGCATGTGAGGTTCATCGTCAACGACCAGGATATGTTCTCCGTTGCCCGTTGCCTCCGGCATGGTCTCGTGGTCTTCGGCAAAAATCTGTTCCGCATCGGCGACCGGGAAGTAGAGGCGGAAAGAACTTCCCTGCGGAGTACTGTCGACCTGGATCCTGCCGTTGTGATCCTGAACGGTATTCCAGACCACCGCCAGGCCCAGCCCCGTTCCGCTGCGCCCCAGGGCTTTCTTGGTGTAAAAGGGCTCGAAGATATGGTCGAGATCATCCCGGGCGATGCCCGTGCCGGTATCGGTGATCTGCAGCAGAACATGATCGCCGGTTGCCGGAGTCGGGGCTGGGGCGTCTTTGCCGTTGCCGGGCACGTTGGTGGTCGCAATCCCGATGGTTCCGGCACCGTCTATCGCTTCGACCGCGTTATTGACCAGGTTCATCAGGATTTTCTTGATATGAACCGGGGAGGCCGAGATGATGTCGAGGCTTCTGTCCAGGTCGAGCCTGATCGCGATCTCCGGATAGGTTTTCTGCAGTTTTCCGAATTCAGGAGAGTCCAGGTACTCCTCCACCAGGTCGTTGAGATTCACCGGCACCCTGGTACTCGCCGCCCCCTTGGCGACCGTCAGCAGGTCGGCCACAACAGCAGCCGCACGTCTGCCGGCGTCACGGACGATTCGCAGCGGTTTGTGCAGCTCACTGTGTTCCGGCAGCTTTTTCAGGATCAGTTCGGGATAGCCGGTGATCGCCGCCAGGATATTGTTCAGATCATGGGCGACCCCGCCCGCCATCAGTCCGATGGCTTCCATTTTCTGGGCCTGTTGCAGCTGCTTTTCAAGGTGCTGTTTCTCCCGGGCGGCCTGTTTCAGTTCGGTAATGTCTTCGGAGATGCCGATCAGGTGGGTCGGCTCCCCCTCCTTGTCGAGCAGGGGGATTTTCCGGGTATGCATGATCCGTTTGCCGAGATGGCGGGTCTGCAGCGATTCCTCGGGGATCTCGACCAGGGTCCTGCTGGCGAGAACCTCGCGATCAATGCTGGTAAAACGATCGGCCTCCTCCGGTTGGAACAGGTCGAAGTCGCTCTTGCCGATAAGCTGCTGGCGGGGATGCCGGTAATGGCTTCCCCCGCTTTGTTGAACAGCACGAATTTTAACTCTTTGGCCTCCTTCACGAAGATGATATTCGGAATGTTTTCGAGAATGGCATCGAGAAAATTCTTGTTTTCGTTCAACTCGGCGGAGTATTTCTCCGCCCGCTCCAGGGCCAGTCTGGTTTGATTCTTGATCAGCGATTCGTGGTGCTGCCAGAGAAACACAAGAATCCCCCCGGCGAGAGCCAGGACACCGCCGAAGAACAGGATCCAGCGCTGATTGGGGGAGGGTTGCTGCCACCCCTGCAGGGGGATGCCGGCCAGTTGCCAGCTGCCGCCGGGGATGACCACGTCCATAGTGAGGGGCGTGGCGTTAAAAACCTCTTCCTCCCCGGCAATGAAGCCCCCCTGCTCCCCCCGGCCGTCGGTTCCCCTGAGGGCCATCCGGAGGTTCCGGTCCGCATGGGAAAACCCCGCCCTGTCCAGAATCTTCTGCTGGTCGATGACAATGCTGGCCAGCCCCCAGTAGACTGGCTCCTGTTTCGGGTCAGGGGCGGGGATGAAAATCGGGGTCCGGCAGATAAAGGCCCGCCCCCCCTGGACCAGTTCGACCGGACCGGCAATGATGGTTTTTCTGCTGTCAATGGCCTTTTTGACAATCGGCCACTGCTGGCTGTTCTGTTCGTAATTCAGGCCCAGGGCGTTCTCGTTCCCTTCCAGGGGGTGCACGAAGGACAGGATATTGCCCGGGGCGATGCCGATATTGATGATGAAGTTCGGATTGCGCAGGATTTCGTCGGCGATGGTGTGAAAAATACTCGGGTCGAGATGGGGGTAAGCGGTAATGAAGGCCGTCAGACCGCGGGTCAGGTATACGTTGTCATTGATCCCGGTTTCAAGACCGGCGCGGACCTGGCCAAGTTCGCTGATCACCTCGGCCTTCAGGGTTTGCTGGAAAGCGCTGACTGTCCAGGTAGGCCAGCCCCAGGGTCAGACAGATGATCAGCAGGCAGACGCTGATGCTCACCGCCCAGGTGAGCCTGGCTATGCGAACGGGTTCGTGTTGGCTCATTTTAAATACTGGAGTCCTGTCATCGTGCCGGAGGGAGGGATACAGTAAACAGCTTATCAAAATATTGTCCCGGCGCCAGCATCGGCAGGTGAATAGAGTAAAAAGTCATCCTTCTGATCCTTTTCATGTCTCATGGTCCAAGAACTCCTCAGGTGTTCTCATCTCCCACTGTGACCATCGAGGCATAAAAGTTCATAAAAATTGAACAAGAAAAATATAAGAACGCGATATGCTTTGAAAGTGGGACTTGTGTTGCTCTTTGAGTGGGTCAATGTTCCCTGGCGTGGCGCGGCGAAAATCCCATCAGCCTGCGGACATCCTCCAGGATAAGGTACAGAACCGGAATCAGCAACAGGGTAATTCCGGTGGCGAACAGAATCCCGAAGCCCAGGGAGATGGCCATCGGGACCAGGAATTTGGCCTGGACGCTGGTTTCCAGGATCATCGGCATGAGTCCGAAAAAGGTCGTCAGGGACGTCAGCAGAATCGGTCGGAACCGCCGCATTCCGGCAGCGACGATGGCGTCGTGAATGGTCATTCCGGCGCGCCGGTTGACATTGGCCTGGTCGATGAGAAGCAGCGAGTCGTTGACCACAACTCCGGACAGGGCCACCAGCCCGAACATGCTCAGAAGGCTCAGATTGTAGCCCATGATGATGTGCCCCAGGACCGCGCCGATCATTCCGAAGGGAATCGCGGCCATGATCAGCAGCGGCTGACTGTAACTGCGAAAAGGGATGGCGAGCAGGGCGAAAATGGCGATGAGGGCCAGCTGAAACCCTTTCATCATGCTGCCGAGAGACTCCCTGCGTTCCTTTTCCTCCCCTTCCATGTCCCAGCTCAGACCGGGATAGTCGGCCTCCAGTTGCGGCAGCACCCTGGTTTTCAAATCGCCGATGATCTGTTGGGCGTTGGCAGTGTCGTCGTCGACGGACGCGGACACGTTGATGACCCGTTTGCGATCAGTGCGGTTGATCTTGGAGAACCCTTCTCCTTCGATAATCTCGGCCGCCTGGATCAGGGGGATCTCGTTACCGCCGGCAGTGCGGATGCGCATGGTTTCGAAGTTCCACAGCCTGCGCCGCTCGTCTTCCGGGTAGCGGACCATGACCTTGAGTTCGTTTCTGCCCCGCTGCAGGCGCAGTGCTTCGGCGCCATAGAAGGCGGACCGGACCTGACGGGCCAGGTCGGTTTCGGTAATGCCCAGGGTGCGGGCCGCCGGTTTCAGCTTGAGTTTGATCTCCTGCTTCCCTTTCGAGTAGGTATCCTCGATATCGCTGGCCCCCTGATATTCAGCGAGGGCGGTGCGGATGCGCTCTGAGGCCTTCTCCAAGACCGAAAATTCCTGGTGGGCGAGCTGAATGTCGATGTTGGCACCGAGGCGGACCAGGTTCGATCGGAAGGTCAGGGAGTCGAGACCGGGAATGTTGCCGATTCTACTGCGCCAGGCATTGGAAATCTGGGTGGCGGGAAAGCCCCGTTCCGCGCTCTCGGTCAGGAACATGGAGATATTGGCGAGGTTGCTCGCGGTGGCCGTTGAGGTCCCTCCCGGCCCGCCGCTGGCGACGTTGCCGCCGACCAGGCTGTAGACATTGCGCAGAATGCTTTTGCCGGCCGGCAGTTGGGCGGTCAAATTCGGCGACGGTTTCCATCCCTCTGGCGAGGATCATGTCGGCGATTTCCCCGGTTTTACCGATCGGGGTGCCTTCGTTCATCTGGATGGCTACGGAAATGCGGTCGCCATCGACTTCCGGCATGAAAGTAAAGCGGACCAGGCCGTTTTTGACAATCCCGAAGGTCAGCATCAGTGCCGCAATGCCGATGGCCAGGGAGGCGTAGCGAAAATGAAGGTTCAGTTCCAGAACCTTCTGGTAGGGCCCGGCAACCAGCCAGTGCAGACCGCGGCCGAACCAGGTGCGGACGCGGTCGAGAAGGCCGACCATGCCGCCCCTCCCGGATCTCGCCCTGCCGAAGCTCAGGTGGGCGGGAAGGACCAGCAGCGATTCGACCAGGGAGGTGAGCAGCAGGGTGATGACGATGACCGGGATGACGCTGATGAATTTTCCCATCATTCCGGAGACGAAGACCAGGGGCAGAAAGGCGGCCACGGTGGTCAGGATGGAAAAGGTCACCGGTATCGCTACTTCCAGGGCGCCGTCAACGGCAGCCCGGGCATAGGGTTTTCCCTGCTGGCGGTGTTCGAAAATATTCTCGCCGACGACGATGGCGTCATCGACCAGGATGCCCAGGGCCAGAATGAAGGCGAACAGGGAAACCATGTTGATGGACACGCCCAGCCAGGGCATCAGGAACAGGGTGCCGAAAAAAGAGATCGGAATGCCCAGCATGACCCAGGCCGCCAGCTTGATCTCAAGGAACAGGCCCAGGATGATGATGACCAGGATCAGGCCGAGCAGAGCATTTTTCTGCAGGGTATCCATGCGGCTGTTGAATATTTCGGTGGTATCGTTCCAGATCGCCAGGTTGAGGCTGGCCGGCAGCTGCCGACGTTTGTTTTCAACGTAGCTGATGACGCGCTCTGAAATGTCGGTCGGTTTCTGGTCGCCGATCCGGAAGACCTGGACCATGGCCGCAGGCTGGCCGTCAAAGCGGCCGTAATTGTCGCTGTCTGCGAATCCGTCCACAACCTTGGCGATGTCACCGAGGCGCACCCTGGTTCCGTCGGGGTTCGCCCGAATGACGATATCTTCATACTCCGGCCCCCAGTAGCGGCGTTCCTTGGTCCGCAGCAGGATCTCTCCGGCTGCGGACTTGACCGTTCCAGCGGGCAGGTCGAGGGACGCCGCATTGATGGCTGCGGCCACCTGGCCCAGGGTCAGGTTGTAGCGGCGCAGGGTGTTTTCCGGAATTTCGACGGTCATTTCCAGATCCTTGACGCCGCTGAGCTCGACCTGGGGTGATATCCGGCAGGTTGAGCAGTTCGTCGCGGATGCTTTCGGCCCGCTCACGCAGGACATGATCACCCACCTCGCCGTAGATGACCACGGAAATCACCTCGCGGCGGTTGGTCATCTTGGTGATGACAGGTTTTTCCGCTTCTTCCGGAAAGGTTGTAATCCGGTCGACCTCGCTCTTGATATCCTGAAGAACCAGATCGACGTTTTCATGACTGTAAATTTCAGCGATGACGGTCCCCGCGCCTTCCGTCGCAGTGGCTTTGAGTTGTTTGATGCCGTCGACGGCGGTGAGGGCTTCCTCGATCTTGATGAGAATCCCTTCTTCGACCTCCTCGGGGCCGGCGCCGGGGTAGGCAACGCTGACGGAGACCCGGTCCAGGGAGACTTCAGGAAAAATCTCCTGTTTGATCGAGGGGGCCATGATCAGGCCGCCGATGATCAGGATCAGCATGAGCAGGTTTGCAGCGACGTGATTGCTCGCCATCCATTTGACTGCGCCGTTCATTTACGGTTTCTCCGCGACCACCGGCCGCAGCAGCATGCCGTCGGCAACGCCAGGAAGGCTGGTCAGGATCAGCCGCTCCCCGGGGGCGATCACATCGGGAATGATAACCTGGTCCCTCTCCCGGCGGATGACGTCCACCTTGCGGGTCGCCAGCCGGTTCTCCGGGTTCGCCAGCCAGATGACGTCACCCGTTCGCAGGGCCTGCCGGGGGATCTTCATCACCCTGTCGAGGGTGGCCCCCTCGATGTCGAGTTCGACAAAGAGCCCCTGGGCCAGGACCGGACCGGAGTCCGTTCCGGTCTGCCGGTAAGGGTCCTTGACGGTCACCACCAGGGTGGCCATCCTGCTGTCAGGATCGATTTCGCCAAGGCTGCGGGTGATCTGTCCGGACCAGGTCCGGTCCGTATATTCGGGAGCCCTGATCGTCACTCTGCTCCCGACCTCTTCAGCGCTGCGGGGGATCTTGAGCCAGCGCAGGTCGGAGATGCCGAGGGGGACATGGATCTCGGCGTAATCCGTCCCGGCAAAGACCGCGATGGTGCTGCCGGTATTGAGATACTGGCCCAGGTCGACCTGCTCCTCGCGGATGCGGCCGTTAAAGGGCGCCCTGATCTCGGTGCGTTCCAGGTTCAGTCGGGCCTTGTTCAGGGAGGCCCGGGCGGCGGCGAGAACGGCCTGCTGCTGTTTCAATTGCAGCTCCCGGGTGACCAGGGGACCCGGCTCCCCTTTGCCGGAAAACTCGACGGCGTCCCATTCGGCGCGGGCAACTCTGGCCTGCTCCTGTTCCGTCGCCAGAGCCACTTCGGCCTGGGCGACCTCGGCTTTGGCCTGTTCGATGGCCAGCTGGTAATCATCCGGCTCAATTCTTAACAGCAGGTCGCCTTTCCAGAATCGACCTCCCGCGACCAGGCGGTTGGAGAGCCAGCTGATACGGCCGCTGACCTGGGGCGTCAGGGTGATCTGGCGCTTGGCCTTGACCGTTCCGGTCGCCGCGACCATGAGGGTGTGGGACGCGGGAAAAACCTCGGTCACCTCGACCAGGGTCCCCTGCACCACCGGGGGATGACGTTCTGGCGCGGGCTTCAGGTTGCCGAGCATCTTCAGGGCGAAAACGGCTACCGCAATAACCAGCAGTGGCAGAAAGACTTTCAGGAGGCGATGCTTTTTGGTGGTTTGGTCCATGTTATTGCGGCTCCACTTCGGTCATGCGCAGGTTTTCCAGTTCTTTGGCCATCCAGCTCCCGCCGAGGGCTCTTACCAGGGTGATACGCTGACTCAGCCATTGTCTCTTGTTGTTGATCTGCTGGCTCAGAATGCCGAGCTGGTCGATTTCGCTGTTCAGCCACGCGGTGCTGTCGCTGAGGCCGAACCGGAAGTTGTTGAGACTGGTGCGCAGGTAGCCCGCATTGGCCTCCAGTTGGCGGTCGAGCAGGTCGGCTTTCAGGGCGAAGTGCCGTTCACTGAACAGGCTGGTTTCCACTTCCGTCATCGCCTCCAACAGGATCTGCTGGACTGCGGCCAGCTGTTCGGCCCTGACCGCCTGCTGCTGATCAGCCGCCGCCTGACGTCGGCCGGCGTCGAACAGGGGCTGGCTCAGGCCCAGTCCCAGGCTCCATATCGTGCCGCTGACGTCGCCGCTGGCCAGGGAATTGGCCGCCCTGCCGAGGGATGCGGTGAGGGTGATGGCCGGCAGTCGTTCGGCCAGGGTGGCCGCCAGGGAATGGTCGGCGGCGGCCAACTGGTGCATGGCCATGGCGACATCGGGACGGCGGGTCAGAAGATCAGCCGGGATACCTGTGGCGACCGGAGTGGAGACGATGGACAATGGCCGGTAGGTCAGGTCCAGGGAGTCGGGAGCCTGGCCGAGGAGCAGGGCGATGGCGTGCTCGGCCTGCGTCAACGCGATCCGGTAGCCGGGCAGCTTGGCTTCGATGGCGGCGAGGTTCCGCTGGGCCTGATAAAGCGCGCTCGCGGTGACCAGGCCGGTCTGGTAGCGCCTGGTGACCAGTTCCAGGAGGCTTTGTGACCGCCGTTTTTGCCGCTCCAGCAGGTCCAGCTGGGCCTGCTGCTCCATGGCCAGAAAATACTGCTCGGCAAGCTGGGCACTGAGACTCAACAGCAGGGTTTTGACGCTGTCGGCCCCGGCCAAGACCTGGAGCCGGGCCGCTTCGTCACGATCGGCAAGCCGGTTCCAGAGGTCAAGTTCATAGCCGGCGGCCAGGGACAGGCTGCTGATCGTGGAGCGGGTTTCACCAGCAGCACCGAGGCTTTGAGAACGGTTGGCGGAACCGTTCAGGGCCAGGCTCGGCCAGCGACCGGCAGCGGTCTGGCGTTGTTGGGCCTCAAGCTGTTCAAGGCGATGAAGGGCCTGGCGGATATCGAGGTTGCCTGAGAACAGCTGTTGTTCAAGGCGATCGAGTTGGGGGTCCTCAAAGGCAAGCCACCAGCGATCCGGAGCCTGCGCCGCGGGCGGCGACGGGGAAAATGAATAACCTTCAGGGACCTGGGGAGCCGGTAGACTGGCGGGTGCCAGAGGATTGCAGGCCACCAGAAAGAGCAGAGCGGTCAGAACCAGGCCGCAGCGGATGGTCATTGCGGTGCCTCCAGTCCCGCCCGGAGAAATTTGAGCAGTTGCGCCTGTTTCTCCTTTTCTGCCAGTGGCGAGGAGAGGATGCCGTCCTGATCGAAAGACTCCTGATTATCACACATGACGGCACTCATCGCTCCGATCAGAAATTGCAGGCGGGTCTGCAGGACGGGTTGAGGAAGGTCCGGCAGGGCCTGCCGCAGGCACTCGGAAAAATACTGGAAAATGGGCAGGCCCAGAGAGACAACGCATCTGCGCACCGTCTGGTCGGGATCGTTCCAGGAGCGGCCGACCAGAGTCAGGAATTCCCTGGCAGCGGGGTTGGTGCTGCGAAATTCGAGGGGTGGTTGAATAAATGCCCTGAGCAGGTTGGCGACGGCGGGACGTTGACTCTGCTCACGGGAGCAGCGCATGACTTCTTCCAGGCGTGTCCGGCGCTCGGCGTTCAAGGGGGTCAGGTGGCGTTCGATAACGGCGTGAAGCAGGTTCTCCTTGGAACCGAAATGATAGTTGACGGCTGCCAGGTTCGCCTTGGCCTGCTCGGTGAGCAACCGCAGCGAAGTACTGTGGTAGCCGTCGCGTGCGAAAAGCGTCTCGGCGCAATCGAGCAGGCGGTTTTTGGTTGAGCTGCTGGGCATCATGAAAGCTCTCGGGAAGGAGACAGATCACTTATTTAAACACTCGTTTTAATTGAAAGTCAACAGCCCCGCCGAGCCGTCGATCAGCACGGGAACCTGGGGGGGGGAAGCAACGGAACCATGCATGATACGTATAAAAAATGAGCATGGTCGGCAGAGGGTGGTGCACAGGGACTGGGCACTGTTGTCAGATGTTGGTTAAAAAATAAGCAGAAGGTCGAAGCGTGAAGGTTCTTGGAGTGCAAAAACAGGCGTTTAGTTAAGTTGGCACGCAGTCTGCTAAAGAACAGCGGCAATGACAATTTGGACCTGTGTTTGAGCAGTTCATTTATAACCACTCTGAAAAGGAGACCTCAGGATGAAAAAAGTAGAATGCATTATCAAGCCGTTCAAGCTGGACGACGTCAAGTCGGCGATCACCGACCTTGGCCTGGGCGGGATGACCATCAGCGAAGTGCGCGGTTTCGGCCGTCAGAAAGGGCATACCGAGCTCTACCGCGGTGCCGAATACCAGATCGACTTCATTCCCAAGATCAAGATCGAGCTGGTGGTGTCCGAAGAGCAGGTCGAGCCCCTGGTCGCAGCCATTCAGCGGGAAGCCTGCACCGGCCGCATCGGTGACGGCAAGATCTTCGTCAGCACCATCGAGCAGTCGATCCGGATCCGTACCGGGGAGACCGGTGAAGACTCTCTCTAAGGAGTTTCTGCCTGGACATCGCCCTTTTCCACAATCTCTGCAGCAGTCAGCGGATTTGGTTGTGCGGCGTAAAGCACTACGCCTCCGCCCCAATCCTTGATGGCCTTGACCGTGTGAAAAATTGCCGATTTCCACATCAGAAACATGATGAGAACACACATCCGCATCTTTCGGATAAGCAATATAAATCTACCATAGGAGATTGAAACAATGAAAAAACTGGTTATGGTCCTGCTGACCGTACTCTGTCTCGTCCCGACCCTGGCCCTGGCTGACGACGCCCCGGTTTCGGAGATGTCCTACATTCTGAACACCTTTTCCTTCCTGGTCATGGGTGTCCTGGTCATGTGGATGGCCGCCGGCTTCGGGATGCTCGAGTCCGGCCTGGTCCGTTCCAAGAACGTGGCCACCATCTGTCTGAAGAACATCTCCCTGTTCGGCATCGCCGGGATTCTCTTCTACGTGGTCGGCTACAACCTGATGTACGCCGGTGTTGACGGCGGCTTCATGGGCAGCTTCGGCTTCTGGGCCCCTGATGATGCGGCCGCTCTGGCCGGCGACTACTCCGGCGGTTACGCCGCGTCCTCCGACTGGTTCTTCCAGATGGTGTTCTGTGGAGCCGCCTGTTCCGTCGTGTCCGGTTGTGTCGCCGAGCGGATCAAGCTGTGGAGCTTCCTGGCCTTCTGCGTGGTCCTGACCGGGATCATCTACCCGATCCAGGGGTCCTGGGGCTGGGGCGGCGGCTGGCTGTCCGAGATGGGTTTTGCCGATTATGCCGGTTCGACCATCGTTCACTCCGTCGGCGGCTGGGCCGCTCTGACCGGCGCCATCATCCTCGGCGCCCGGAAAGGCAAGTACGGCAAGGGGGGCAAGGTCAACCCGATGCCCGGTTCCAACATTCCCCTGGCGACCCTCGGGACCTTCATCCTGTGGATGGGCTGGTACGGCTTTAACGGTGGTTCCGTTCTGGCCCTGGGCAGCGCCGGTGCCGCCATCGAAATGTCCAACGTTATGGTCAACACCAACCTGGCCGCCTGTGGCGGGATGATCGCCGCCATGATCATGGTTCAGATCATGTACAAGAAGGTCGACGTGACCATGGCCCTCAACGGCGCCCTGGCCGGCCTGGTTTCCATTACCGCCGGTCCTGCGACCCCGTCTCTGGGAGCCGCGACCCTGATCGGCGCCGTTGGCGGCGTGCTGGTGGTTCTGGCCGTACCCTTTTTCGACAAGCTCAAGATTGACGACGTTGTCGGCGCCCTGTCTGTTCACCTGGTGTGCGGCATCTGGGGCACCCTGGCCGTACCGATCACCAATGCCGACGCCAGCTTCACCGTTCAGCTGATCGGTGTCGTTGCGACGGGCGTCTTCGTGATCGTGACCAGCTCCATCGTCTGGCTGGTTCTGAAGTTCACCATCGGCATCCGGGTCGGCGAAGAAGAAGAGATGCTCGGCTGCGACTCCACCGAGATCGGCATGGAAGCCTATCCCGACTTCCAGCGGGTCAGCATCGCCGGTTCCTCCGGCATCTCCGGTTACTCCTCGTCTCCGGAAGGCCGCTAGGCCGAACCGCACAAAGTCATATCGTTCCAACCAAAACGGCCACCGCATCTGCGGTGGCCGTTTTGGTTGATCGATGAACAACCCGGTCCGGAAGTTTCATTCTCAATTTTTTATGGGCAGGAAACTTGTGCAGGCAGCGGTTCAGGCCGCCAGCTCCGCCAGCCGTTTGATGATCGGCAGGTGTTGGGTGCAGCGTTCTTCGCAGGCGCCGCAGGCGATGCACTGGCCGGCGTTGGCGACCGGGATCCGCCAGTGGAGGCGATAGCGTTCTTTGACCGCGTTGCTGTCTCCGTCGCTGAGAATCAGCTGGTTGTAGCTGTCCATATGTTTGGGAATGGCGACCTTCGCTGGGCATGGCAGGCAATAGCCACAGCCGGTGCAGAGACCGGCAAAGGCCTTGCAGGTGTTGTCATGGACGGCGGCTCGTTCGCTCTGGAGGAAGGGGCGGTAGTTCTCGATGGCGGCGACCGCCTCGTCAATATCGCGCCGGGTGGCCATCCCGACCACCGCCGAGGTCACCGCCGGATGGGACAGGTTGAAGTGCAGGGCGGCCTGGACCAGGCTTGATCGCCTCAATTCGCTCAGAAAACCGAAGCGTTCGGGGTTTTGCGGAATGAGGCCGCCCCCCAGGGGGTTCATGGTCAGAACCCCGAGATGATGCTGCCCGGCCAAATTGATCGCGGCCTCCCGGTAGGGGGCGTTGAGCACGTTGTAGCCGAGCAGCACCCCTTCGAAAATATCCTTTTCCAGAACCCTGGCGAGACTCTCCCCCTCCATGTGAGAGGAGCAGAACAGGTGGCCGATCAGACCCTCCTCGCTGGCCCTGACAGCGGCGTCGACAGCGCCGCCCTTCAGTCGGGCCTCCCAGTCGTCTTCATTCATCAGGTGCCAGACATAATAGACATCGATCTGGTCGAGGCCCAGCCGGGTCAGGCTCTTTTCCAGGGCCCTGCGAAACTCGTCGCCATCGGGCCGGCCGCACTTGCTGGAGATGCAATAGCTGTCGCGGGGCAGGTTTTTCAGGGCCGCTCCGAAAATATCCTCGCTGCGGTCGGCACAATAGAAGGGGGCGGTGTCGAAATTATTGATCCCCCGACTGTGGGCGTAATGGATCATCTCGACGCACCGGTCAAGGTTGTCGGGTTGGGCGAACCGCATTCCGCCGAAACTGATGACGGACAGGTCTTTGCCGGTTTTTCCCAGGGATCGATAGAGCATGAGGTCTCCCCTTCAGAATCAAGAGGTGCACAACGGAGCGGTCAGTTGTCCTCTGGCAGGGGCGGGACGTCGGAGCCGAGCAGAATGGCGAGCCAGCGTGTCGAGTCGTTCACTTCGAGGGCGATCTTGACGATCATGGTCAGCGGGACCGAGAGCAGCATGCCGACCGGGCCGAGAATCCAGCCCCAGAACACCAGGGATAGGAAGACCACCAGGGCCGACAGCCCGAGTTTCTGCCCCATCAGGCGTGGCTCGATGACGCTCCCCATCACCAGGTTGGTCGCCAGGTAGAGGACGCCGACCAGCAGGGCCGGCAGGATCCCGAGCTGTACTGAGGCGAGCAGGATGGCCGGAATCGCGGCGATAATCGAACCGATGTTCGGGACATAGTTCAGCAGGAACGCAATCATCCCCCAGAGCAGGGCGTAATCGAGCCCCAGCAGCAACAGCCCCAGGGCGATGATGATGCCGGTGACGAAGCTGACCAGGGTTTTGATGGCCAGGTACTGTTTGACGCCGTGGACGAATTTGTCGAAGGTCGCCAGGGAGGTGTCGGCATCGAGGAGTGCGGCCCGCAGTTTGCCCGGCATGCCGGCGGCTTCCAGCAGGATGAAGATGACCGTCAGCAGGATCATGAAAGAGTTGGTCAGAACTCCGCCGGCGGTGGCCAGCATGCTGGCGGCCGACTGCATGAGGGCGCCCGGGTCGAAATGCTCGAGGATGATGTTTTTCGACAGGTGGATGCCGAAACTTTCCAGCCAGCTGAAGAGTTCAAGGGTCTGCAGACGCAGTTTCTGCTGATAGGAAGGGAGCTGGTTGGTGAAATCATTGACCGAGGTCCCGACAATGGTCAGAACGCCCAGTCCGCCCAGCATGACCACCGAAATGACGATCAGCATGGCGACGGGCGCTGGAACCTTGCGGTTCTGCAGCCAGAAGAACGGCCCGGCGCAGATGATCGAAATAAAGAAGGCCAGCAGAAACGGCACGATCAGGGCCTGGGCCGTTTTAAGCCCGGCGAAGATAATGATCAGCGCGGCCAGGACCAGCAGGATCCGGTTGCTTTTCTGGGAAGATTTGCCTGTGACCATGATGTCCGGTCCATCGTTGTGGGGAGCTCGCAGCGAAGCTCGGGGTTCTGCACAAATAAAGCGTATGTCCCCGAGCTTGTCAATCATTTCGGCAGAGGGGCAGCAGATTGCGGACTCTGGCGGATTGAACGAGAGGTTATTTCAGGGTGCAGCGCAGCAGTTTGACCCCGTCCCGGAAATAGACTTCCATCTTGTTGGGATTGATCGTATTGATGACCCGCCCGAGGCCGAACACGGCGTGCTGGACCACGTCGCCGGTTTTAAAGACGGTCTTGAGGCTGTAGGGGATGGCATCTGCGGCCTGGGTCTCGCTGAGTTGAGCGGCCCATTCCATTTCCGTTTTGCCGGCGCGGCTCTGCCGGGGAGCGGCGGAACTGCCGCCGGTCTTGCTGCGTTCCGATTTGACCGAGGGGGCGGCGCTCCGGTAGTTGTGGACGCTGCCGCAGGTGTTGCACTCGACCCGGACGACCTTGTCCCCGACCATGGCAACGATAGTGTGATTGGTGACATCCTTGCATTTACTGCAGCGCGAGGCGATATAATCGCCGGCGGATAACTTCTTGTCTGACATACAACATACTCCTTGGGAAAGGGACCCGTTGTACCCTTTGACCGGGTGCCTGTCAATCCTCTTTGCAGAAGTATGCTCAAAAAAGCGGGTGAATGTCAAAGACACGGCCCCGGCCGGGGCCGGCTTGAGCTGGCGATGCCAGATGGTTGCCGTCCGGAAAGTCAAAACAGTAACCATCTAGTTTTCAGATTGGAAACAAGCAATTTTTCGTTGTGGCAAGGAAATCAAGGACTTGAGCGGAGGCGTAGTCCTTGACGCCGCACAAGCAAGTCCGCAGATTGGCGCCGCCACAGCAGAAAACGGCCGTTTCCGGGAGAAAACTAGATGGCGTGAATGTCCTGGGCCCACTTGACGGCGTCAAGATAAGCCGCCGAGATCCGCTGCTCTTCGATCTTCAGCGCTGCGGCCGATTCGGCCATCCGGTCCCAGTCCCCTTTTTCCACGGCGAGAACCAGGGCCAGAATACTGCCGAGGGTGCCCGGGATGCCGGTCAGCGCCTCGACGATATCCTCTTCGACGTTGATCTCGCTGAGAATTTCGTCGATGGGGCGGGACATGATGACGTCCAGCAGCGAGAACAGGCCCATCAGGAACAGGTCGTCCTTGCGGCCGCCCAGGCCGCAGGGCAGGGCGAGTTGTTCGCAGAGGCGGGCCCGGATCAGGGAGCTGTTGATCAGTTCCGCCGGTTTGTCGTCGGCCATGAAGGAGATGGACAGCAGGGACACCCAGGACCGGATCTCCTTGAGACCGAGCAGGGACAGGGCCTGGACAATGGACGTGACCCGGTGACGCAGGGCGAAAGCTGCCGAATTGATCAGTTTGAGGAGCTTGTAGGAGAGGGACACCTCGCTCTGAATGGTTTTGGCGAGCTTCTGAAAGTCGACCTCCTCGGCGTGAACGTCCCTGAGAATGCGCATAAACTGCATCTTGTTGGTGGGAATGTCCTTGCGCGAGATAATGACCGGCTTGGCGAAGAAGTAGCCCTGAAAATACTGGTAACCCATCTGCCTGGCGTGCTCGTAGACCTCATGGGTCTCCACTTTTTCCGCCAGCATCTTGATGCCGCGGGGAATCATGGTCCTGGCGAGGCGCTCCTGCTCAGCGACATCGCTGAGCAGAAAATCGACCTTGATGATATCGGCCAGGTCGAGCAGGGGTTCGTAGTTCTTGTGGTAGACAAAATCGTCGAGGGCCAGAAGGTAGCCCTGTTGCTTCAGGTTGCGGCAGGCGTCGATCAACACCGCGTCCGGCTCAACGTCTTCAAGGATCTCGACGACCACCTGCTGGCGCGGCAGGGTGGTCATGAGTTCTTCGGTCAGAACCCGCCGGGTGCAGTTGATGAAGGCCCGCGTACCGCCCGTCATTTCGTCAAGGTCGAACAGCAGGTTGCTGTTGGCAATGACGCTGGCGGCGGCGTGGTCCTGATCGTCACAGTCGAAATAATTATGCAGGCCGGAGCGGAACAGCAGCTCGTAGGCGTAGACGCGGCCTTTGGTATCGAAAATCGGTTGTCGGGCGATGAAATGTTCCAATGTTCTGTCCTGGAATAATTGGAAAGGACTCCCATGAGCCGGCTGTCACGCCGCTCCCCTCCTCGGTGCGTTGTGGAGTCCCGGGATGCACCGGTCAATTTGACTTAAGAATATTATAATGTTTATTCGTTAAATGCAATTAACTTTTGTGTGCGTTTGACTATATTGACGGGGTTTTCATGATCGGATAGTCTTTAAGAGCGAATTTTATGGCCATTGAATATTCCGTTTCATTCACTTTTGTCTAAAGGATGGGCTTATGAAAAAACTGGTTCTGCTGCTGTCTGTTTTGGTTCTGTGCGCCGTGACCGCGGCCATTGCTGTGCCGCCCGGCAAGGAACTGACATTTGACAAGAGTTCCATGGGGGTTGTGACCTTCTCCGGAACGATTCACAAGGATGCCGGTGTCAGCTGTAAGGAATGCCATAACCCGGAGATGTTCCCGAAAATGAAAAAAGGGACGGTCGAGATCACCATGGCTAAAATCTACGCCGGCGAACTGTGTGGCAAATGTCACAACGGAACCCGGGCCTTCGAAGCGAAGAAGAGCTGTACCCGCTGTCATAAGAAATAACCGCGGGGAGGTTCGCCAGCGACAAAAAAAGGTCTGCATAGGTTTTATGCAGACCTTTTTTTATGCACGGTTCAGCCGAGAAGCCGGCGCATGATGGCCAGGGCGGCGCGGCGGCCGTCGGCCGCGGCCGTTACCACCAGGTCGGCGCCCCGATAGCAGTCGCCGCCGGAAAAAATCTGCGGATTGCTGGTTACACCGGTGGCCGCGTCAATCGCGATCTGTCCCCACCGGTCCGTTGCCACCCCGACCTTGTCCAACCCGGGCAGGGGGGGCACCTCAAAGCCGAGGGCCATGATCACCAGGTCCGCGGGATAGCAGTAAACGCTGTCCGGGATGGCTTCAACCCGCTGGCGGCCATCGGCTCCCTGGTCGCCCATGCGGGTTTTTTCGACTTCGATACAAAGGTGTCCGGCACCTTCACGCCGGATCTGCAGGGGGCTGACGTTGAAGCAGAACTCGACCCCTTCTTCGACCGCGTTATGGAATTCCTTGCGGCTGCCAGGCATGTTGGCCTGATCGCGACGGTAAAGGCAGGACACGTGACGGGCGCCGTCGCGGATCGCCGTCCTGACGCAGTCCATGGCGGTGTCGCCGCCGCCGATAACCGCGACCTGTTTGTCCTTGACCGCAAAAGCTGGATCGGCCTGGGCTCCGAACAGTTGCCGCTGCTTTTCCGTCAGGTAGTCCATGGCCAGGATCACTTCCGGAAGGTCTTCGCCGGGAATGTTCGCCGTCCGGCCTCCGGTGGCTCCCATGCCCAGAAAGACGGCATCATACTGCTGCTCGAGCTGCTTCAGGTCGAGGTCGCGACCGACAGCGCAGTTGAGCTGCACCGTCAGTCCGGCTTTTTGAAGAATCCTGAAGCGCCGCTCAACCAGGCTCTTGTCCAGTTTGAAGCCGGGAATCCCGTAGGTCAGCAGGCCCCCCGGGCGGTCCGCCTGCTCGTACATGTCCACCCCGATGCCGGCCCGCAGCAGGAAATGGGCGCACGACATACCGGCCGGCCCGGAACCGACGACGGCGACTTTCCGCGGGTGCCGGATGCCGGGGAAGGGCAGTTCCAGTCCGGCCGCAAAGGCCAGGTCGGTGATGGAGGCTTCGATGGCGCCGATGGTAATGGCTCCATAACCGTCGTCAAGGGTGCAGGCGCCTTCGCAGAGATGTCCCTGGGGGCAGACCCGGCCCAGGATTTCCGGGAAGGGGGAACTTTCGTTGGACAACCGGAAGGCCCGTTCCAGGTCCTTGGCGGCGATGGCTTCGAGCCACTGGGGAATATGGTTCTGCAGGGGGCAGCCGATGGTCGTGCAGAACGGATCGCCGCACTGAACGCAGCGCTCGGCCTGGGCCCGGACCAGCCGATTGTTGAAAAACTGGTAGATCTCGTCAAAATTTTTCAGGCGCTGGGCGACTTCGGTTTTTTCCGGATCCTGGCGATCCGTTTCGATAAAATTCTGCATATGTCATCTCCGGTGGAGCGCGTTGGGTAACGGTTCGGTCCTCTTCTCGTCTCCGCTCAGACGCGGTGGCGACACCCTCTTTGGTGCCGGGCGCCGCGGTCAGTCCCCTTCCTTGGGATTCAGCGGCGCCTTCATATCCTTGGGGACGACCATCCAGAAATAGGCGAGCTCTTCACGGAAGTCATCAAGGATGAGTTTGGCCTTGGGGCTGTTGGTCCGGTTGTAGTAACTGGCCAGGATTTTTTTCAGGTAGAGCTTTCCTTCGTTGTCGTCATCGACATCGATCCGGCGGGCGACCACGAGCTCCTGGTTGAGGCGGTCGATGAGCTGGTTGTCGCGGTCGTAGACAAAGGCCGCTCCGCCCGTCATGCCGGCCCCGAAATTGATCCCGGTCCTGCCGAGCACCACCACCGTCCCGCCGGTCATGTACTCGCAGGCATGGTCGCCGGTCCCTTCCACAACCGCCAGTGCTCCCGAGTTACGTACGGCGAAGCGCTCCCCGGCGGTTCCGGCCACGAACAGTTTCCCCCCGGTGGCGCCGTAGAGGCAGGTGTTCCCCACCGCCGAAGAGTGTTCCTGGTAGAACTGGGGGATGATCACGATGCGCCCGCCATGCATCCCCTTGCCGACGTAATCGTTGGCGACGCCGTTGACCAGCAGGCTCATCCCCTCGGAGAGGAAGGCTCCCAGGGACTGGCCGGCGACCCCCTTCAGCTTGACGGTGATGGCGTCCTTGGGGAGCCCCTCGTCCCCGTAGTACCTGGCAATTTCGCCGCTGATGCGGGCACCGAAGCTGCGGTTGATGTTGAAAATGTTGCGTTCCACCACCATCTGCATGTTGGGGTTCTTGATGACCGGCTGGATCTCGCTGAGAACATCCTGTTCGAAACGGTTGTCGTCGAAGGGCATGTTCTCTTTCATCTTCACGTTGCTGCCGTCCGCCTGGTAGAGAACCTGGGAATAGTCGAATCCGGCAAAACGCGGGTCGTCGATCTTTTCCAGCAGGTCGCTGCGGCCGATGACCTCCTCGAGGGACCGGAAGCCGAGCTCGGCAAGAATTTCCCTGACATCCTCGGCGACGTTGGTGAGGTAGCTGACGACCTTGTCGACGGTCCCCCGGTAGTGCAGGCGCAGGGTCTCGTCCTGGGTGGCGATTCCCACGGTGCAGCGGTTGAGATGACAGACCCGCAGCAGTTTGCAGCCCAGCAGAACCAGCAGCGGAGTTCCGAAACCGAAGGATTCGGCTCCCATCATCGCCGCCTTGACGATATCTCGGCCGATCTTAAGGCCGCCGTCGGTCTGCAGCCGGACCAGCTCGCGCAGGTCGTTCTCCTTGAGGCTGTTGTGGGCTTCCGTCAATCCCAGTTCCCAGGGATTTCCGGCGTGCTTGATGGAGCTGAAGGGGGCGGCGCCGGTCCCCCCGTCGCTGCCCGAAATGATGATTTTATCGGCATAGGCCTTGGCGACTCCGGCGGCAATGGTGCCGACCCCCTCGCTCGAGACGAGCTTGACGCTGATCATGGCCTCGGGGTTGACCTGCTTCAGGTCAAAGATCAGCTGGGCAAGATCTTCGATGGAGTAGATATCGTGATGCGGCGGGGGTGAGATCAGGGTCACCCCGGGAATCGTGTAGCGCAGGGTGGCAATCAGCCGGGTGACCTTGTGCCCGGGGAGCTGCCCCCCTTCACCCGGTTTCGCCCCCTGGGCCAGCTTGATCTGGATTTCCGAAGCGCTGCGCAGGTAGCCGGGGGTGACGCCGAAACGTCCCGAGGCGATCTGCTTGATCTTGCTGTTGCGGATGGTCCGGAAGCGGGCGGCGTCTTCGCCCCCTTCCCCGCAGTTGGACGAGCCCCCCAGGGTGTTGAGGGCTTCGGCGAGGGCTTCGTGGGCCTCGGGGGACAGGGCGCCCAGGGACATGGCGGCGGAGTCGAAGCGCCTGGTGATGTCCGCGACGGGTTCCACCTGGTCGAGGGCGAGCGGTTTTCTGGTGGTTCTGAAACGCAGGGTGTCACGGATGAACTTGACGCCCCGCCCTTCGATCATTCCGCGGAACTTGAGGTATTCCTCGCGGCTGCGTACCTCGGCGAAGCGGTGCAGCTGGGTGACCACCCAGGAATTGAAGTCGTGATACTCGAAGCCCGGGTTGTCACGGTAAAAACCGCCGATTTCCAGCGGGTAGACCGGTTCCATGTAGTTTTCCCTGAAGTGCCTGGTATGGACTCGCACGATGCGTTCCTCCAGGTCGGCGTACCCCAGTCCCGGCAGCAGGGGGACCGAGCCGTCGAAGCAGTCCGCCACCAGATCCCGGGCAAGGCCGATGACGTCGAACAGGGCGGCATTGCGGTAGCTGGAAACCGTGCTGATCCCCATTTTCGACATGATCTTGAGAATCCCCTTGGTCAGTGCATCATAGACGTTCTTGAGGGCGCCGCGGGTGTCCCTGGCGTTCAGGCTGTCTTTTTCGCAGAGTTCCAGAACCGTCGCATAGAGCAGCCAGGGGTAGATGCCGACGCAGCCGTAGCCGATGAGGATGGCCGCCGCATGGGGCTCGAGAACCTCGGCTGTGCAGGCGACCATGGTCACATCGTGGCGCAGTCCGGCCTGGAACAGCTGCTGGTTGACATAACCGACGGCCATGGCCATGGGAATCAGCCTCGTGTCGCCATCCAGGACCCGGTCATCGAGCAGGACAATACGCACCCCCTGGTCGCGTACCGCGCTGACGACGTCCCGGCCGAGTCGTTCCAGGGCTCCTTTGAGGTCCCTGTCGAACCCGGTTGTAAAGGTCTGATGCCGATAGCATGGTTCGTAGCGGGGGCGCTCCGGGTTGCCGAAGGAGAGCAGGGCCGCAAAGATGTCATAGGACAAAATTGGAGACATGCTCTTGAGACGGCGCGCCCGCTCTTTGCTTTCCATCAGCGGATTCCCGATACCGCCGAAGCCGATGGTGGTCGACATGACCGCCTTTTCGCGCAGCGGATCGATGGGAGGATTGGTCACCTGGGCGAATTTCTGCTTGAAGAAATCACTGAAGTTCCGCTGTTTTTCGGAAAATGCCGCGAGGGGGCAATCGTCCCCCATGGAGCCGACCGGTTCCTTGCCGTCGTCTATCATCGGCCTGATTACCAGGTCGACCACTTCGCTGGTGACGTGATGGTAGCGCTGCAGCTGGGACAGGTTCCGATAGCGGTAATCGCTCAGGTCTTCGAACTGGTGTTCGATGAATTCCTGCAGGTAATAGGTGTGTTCCGTCAGCCACCTGTTGTAGGGCTGGGATTCCATCAGGTAGTTGTCGATGTCCTGGGAGTAGAAAATCCGCCCCTGCTTCAGATCCGCCGCAATCATCTCGCCGCTCTGCAGACGGCCCCGCTCGCGGATGATTTCGGGAGGCGTGTCAAGGACGCCGTATTCGCTGCTGATCAGCAGACGGTCGTCGGTGGTGATGATGTACTTGGCGGGGCGCAGCCCGTTGCGGTCGAGAACACAGCCGATATAGCGACCGTTGGTGAGGCTGACGGCGGCCGGGCCGTCCCAGGGCTCGTAGGTTGCCGACATGTATTCATAAAAGGCCCGCAGTTTGGAGGGGATATGGGCGACGTTGTGCCGGGCCGGCGGAATCAGACAGCGGATGGCCTTGAAGAAGTCGACGCCGTTGGCGAGGAGAAATTCCACCATGTTGTCGAGGCTGGCGCTGTCGCTGACCCCCTCTTCCAGAATCGGCAGGATCCTGTGCAGTTCGGCCTGGGAAAAGACCGGGCTGGCGGCCTCCGTGAACTTGTTGAGAGCCTTGAAACGATTGCCCTTGATGGAGTTGATTTCGCCGTTGTGGGCGATAATCCGGAACGGCTGAGCCAGGCGCCACTGGGGCAGGGTGTTGGTCGAGAAGCGCTGGTGGACCATGGCGAAGGCGATGGCGAAGTCAGGCTGCTGCAGATCCGGATACAGCTTTTCAATGTAGGTCGGCATCACCAGGCCCTTGTAGGAGATGACCGACTGGGAAAAGCTGCAGACGTAAAATTCGGGGTCGGCGCGGAACCGGTGCTCGATTTCCTTTCTGGTCAGGTAGATCAGGGCATCGAACCGATGGGTCGCGATCAGGGCCGCCGGCACCACGAATACCTGGACGATGGTCGGCAGCTTGGCGAGAGCGTAGGGACCGAGGGCGTCGGTGTCGAGGGGTACCTCGCGGGTCCAGACCACGTTCAGGTCGTTCTCTTCGCACTGTTTTCCGAAGGCGGCCAGCTGGGTTTCCGGATCGCTTAAAAAGAGCATCGCCACGGCATAGGTCTGGGGCAGGGAGATGCCGTTCTCTTCGGCGACCCGGCGCATGAACCTGCGGGGCATGGAACAGAGCAGGCCGCTGCCGTCACCGGTTTTGCCGTCGGCGGCAAT
The DNA here is from genome assembly GCA_963677135.2 of Geopsychrobacteraceae bacterium. GTDB lineage: Bacteria > Desulfobacterota > Desulfuromonadia > Desulfuromonadales > Geopsychrobacteraceae > Seleniibacterium. The sequence continues at coordinate 77,481 of CAXXLS010000002.1, forward strand.
CGCGCCTCGGTGCATCATGCGCTTCAGGGAGTTGATGGCATCTTGCAGAAGCTGGTGACTGGGTTGGTTGTGGATCTGGGCAAGGAGGCCGAAACCGCAATTGTCGCGAAACTGTTCTGCGAGGTTCATGGCTGTCTGTCCTTTGCTGGCTGGAAAAATTGCCGGATAGAGGCTGTTATCATAACCGATTCGGTCAGGTAGACAAACCATAAACGGGGTCTTCGTCAACACCGGGAGGGAAAAGTTTTTTCCCCGGGGGGGGAGGCGGCTGGCGATATCTCTTGAATTCGGGGCCGGGATGATAATAATGTGGCCCGGTCAAGACTCTTTTCGGGGTGATTCGTTATGATATTGCAGGGAACGCTGGTAAATGTCGCTGCCGTGGTCGTCGGCAGCCTGATCGGACGCTGGGCTGGGCAGTTGCTTTCCCAGCGCCTGCGCCACACCATGATGGCCGGGCTCGGCCTGGCCGTGCTCCTCATCGGGTTGCAGCTGGCCCTGCAGAGCCAGCAGCTGATGATTGTCATCGGCAGCCTGATTTTCGGCGGCTTTGTCGGCGAACTGATCGGTATTGAAAAACGCCTGGAGCAGTTCGGCGAGGGGCTGCAGCGACGCTTTTCGGGGGCGGGGCCCATCGCCGAAGGGTTTGTCACCGCCAGCCTGCTGTTCTGTGTCGGCGCGATGGCGGTTATGGGCGCTCTGCAGGATGGCCTGGGCGACCGGCCGACCATTCTCTATGCCAAGGCCGCTCTGGATGGCGTGGCGGCCATCGCCCTGACCTCGACCCTGGGAATCGGGGTGATCTTTTCCGCCGTGTCACTGCTGGTTTACCAGGGGGGGATCACCTTGGCCGCGGGCCTGGCGAAAAGGGTCCTCACCGAGCCGGTGGTGACCGAAATGAACGCGGTTGGCGGGCTGCTCATCGTCGCTATCGCCATCGACCTGCTGGGGATCAGGAGACTGCCGGTCGGCAACCTGCTGCCGGCGATCTTTGTCGCCATCGTCCTGCTCTGGAGCTTTGGCATGGCCTGACGACAGGTGTTGCCCAATGGCGATAGAGCCGTTGTTGAATCGGCATGACCTTCTTCTAATGGTTATCGGTTATGGTTATTACAACATAACTTTGATCACAGCTGGAGGTGATTTCATGTATACTGTTCCTTACCAAAATTTAACCGGCCATAGCCTTTGCGCATTGGGACGTTCGGTAGCTCAGTCATTGTTCGGTCTGCTTTTGTCGTTTCACAAAGCCAGAAAAGTCGGCGGTGTCGCAGCAAGAAACCTGTACGACCAGGAGACGATCCAGCGGACGATGTTTGAGGACTGACGTGTCAGGAGGTCCATGCAGAGTTTCGATATTGTCACCTTAAGGGTTTTTCTTGCAGTTGCCCGCCTTGGCGCCATCGGGGCCGCGGCGCGCCATGAACATATCGCGACGTCTGCGGCATCCCGGCGCATCAGCGACCTGGAGAGCGACCTCGACACGGTTCTGGTGTCACGAACTCCTGCGGGCGTCAGCCTGACGCCTGCAGGGCATGCCTTCGCCCGCCACTGCGAAGAACTGCTCAAAAAATATTCCGATATCCGTGCTGATTTGAAGCGCTTCGCCGAAGGCCAGGTCGGTCACCTGCGGATTGCCGTGATCCCCTGGGCCATGAGCGGTTCGCTGCCGCCGATCATTGCGGAGTTCAAAAAAGCCTACCCCGCCGTTCACGTCACCGTGCAGGAAATTTTCACCACCGACGGCATTCGCTTTCTGCGGGAGGATCTCGCCGATCTGGTGATGATCTACGATTCTGTCGATCTGGAAGGGTACGAAACCATGCTCTTCAAAACCGACCCCGTCTACGTGATCGGCAGGGAGGATCATCCCCTGTTTGAAGATCATGATGAAAACACTCCCATCGAATACAGGAAGACCCTCGATTACGAACATATCTCTTTTCATGAAGGGGGCATTCTCGACGAACTGATCGCCGAGGCCAGACGCAAGGAGGGGCAGAATCTCAATTACGACATCAAGGTCATGCGAGTCAATTCCCTGCTGCGGTGCGCCGAGGCCGGCCTGGGCCTGGGCATGGTCGGGGCCCGCCACCTGCTTCCGGTTCTGAAACGCAGGCATCTCAAGGCCGCTCCCCTGGCCGACGCCTGGGCGAAACGCAATATCGTCTGCGTTTATCCGAAGGCCCATCTGGCCTCCCCCATCACCGCTCCATTCCTGGACTGTCTGAAAGAGCACATCAGCGAAGACTGAGGTTGTACAAGGGTCGTTCAGCAGGCTAGCGGAGACGCTGGCAGAACAGGCCGGCGACGATGAGAATCAGGCCGATAAAGGTTGCCGGCAGGATTTTCTCCCCCACCAGAAAATAGATGAAAAACAATGACAGGAAGGGCGACAGAAAAATCAGGTTGCTGATTCTTGCCGTATTGTCGGTCAGCTTCATGGCCATCAGCCAGAGGACGAAACAGGCCCCCATCTCGAAGGTTCCGATATAGGCCGCTCCCAGCAGCCCATAATAGTGAGGGATGCGCACGTCCGTGGTCACCAGGTAGCAGACGAGGACAAAAGGAAAGCTGCACAGGAAGTTGACGAACAGGCCGACCACCGGATCGCGGCGGTCGCGGGTGTTGAAGATCCAGTAGAGGGCCCAGATGACGGTGCTGAACAGGGCGAGGGCAACTCCGACGGGATCGGTGAAGTGAAGGCTGAAGGGTTTCCCTTCCGTTGAGATGACGACCACCCCGCAATAGCTGATGAGCAGGGCCAGCCACTGCTGCCAGCCGATCCGCTGTTTGAGCAGGGGAACCGCCAGCAGGGACAGGGTGATCGCCCAGGTGTAATTGAGGGGCTGGGCCTGCTGCGCCGGGAGCAGGTCATAGGCCTTGAAGAGTACCAGGTAGTAGAGAAACGGACTCAACAGGCCAAGCAGAATCGAAAGGATGTATTCCTGCCGGGTGCAGCGAAACACGGCACGAAAATTTCCCTGCCATGCCAGGATGGCGCCGAGCAGAACGGTGGAAAAGGACCCTGAAAACAGCAGCAGTTCAATGGGAGTCAGGTACCGCAGGGCAAGTTTGAACGCGGTCGCCACCGTTGACCAGAGCAGAACGGCGGTGATCGCAAAAAGAATTGCTTTACGCTGCGGGTTCATTGCCCACCTTTGCCGCCCTTCTTCGGCGGGATACCAGGACGACCAGCCCTGAAAAAATCAGTACGATTCCGGAAACCGCCTGCAGGTTCATCTGTTCGTGCAGGACGAGGAGACCCAGGGTGCCGGCGGTCATCGGTTCGGCCAGGGATAACGTGGTGGCCGTCCCGACCTGAACGCTCTGCAGCCCCCGCGCGAAAAGCCAGTAGGCCAGGGCCATGGATGCCAGGCCGAGGTGCAGGGACACCGCCAGGGCCCGGGGCTGAAGCAGCCAGTCCAGGTCGACCTGGAGCAGGGCGGGCAGCAACAGGATGGCGCCGCCGCAGGTGACGACGGCCACCACGGCGCAGGGCTGCCGGGTGTCGAGAATCCCCTTGATCACCAGGGTGTAGGCTGCGTAGGACGCCCCTGCCCCGAAGGCGAGCAGGATGCCGAAGGGATTGATGGCGACCTCGGAACTGCCGCTGAGACTCAGCAGCCCGCAACCGATGATCGCCAGCAGGGTGGCCAGCAACCAGCGTCGGGTCGGGCGCTCGCCACGAAACAGCAGGCCGAGAATCCCCCCGGCGATGGGGGCGCTGCCGATGCCGACAATGGTTCCGATGGCAACCCCGGTCCGGGCGACGGCTGAAAAAAAACAGAGCTGGTAGGCTGCCGTAAAGGCCGAGGCCAAGATGACCGGCCATAGCGGCCAGTCGCGCCAGTGGCCGAGTTCCCGCCGTTGCAGCGCCAGCAGCAACAGGGCCAGGCCGCCAATCAGCAACCGCAAGGCCCCGATGACCCGGGAATCGAAACCGGCCGGGGCAAAGGCCTGGGCGGTGCCGGTGGTGCCCCAGAGCAGGGCGGCACACAAGACAAACCAGACTCCGGAGGTGGTGGTGTGTTTTGGGTTCATTCCGGTTTCTCCTGGCGTGGATAATGGCTGGCATAACGGTAAAAGGTTTTCTGCAGACCGGCAATGGCAACCATCCGGCCGCAGACGTAGGCGCTGGTCGCGGCCATCGCTCCGGGTAGCGGGAAGTATAGCAGCGAAATGGTCAGCAGGGCAAAAATCACGAAAGCTTCCAGTCCGGTTGCCAGGGAGACGGGCCTGGTCTGTTTGGCGACAATCAGAGTGGAACGCTGGAAACAGAGCAGCACCGTCAAGGCCGGGAAAATTGCCGTGATCTGCAGAGGGACGGTGGCGAATGCGGAAAGGGGCGCACTGAGACCGGAAACCTGTTGAAACCAGACACCGCTTAAGGGGGTGAAGGCGATCAGGGTCAGGCAGCCGGAGGTGAGCAGGGCCAGGCCGGTGGCGAAGTTGCGTACCCGGCGGTAATTGTGGGGATTTTCCCCCAGCAGGGCGATGGCCACCTCCTGGTAGGACAGCCCCAGGGCCCGAAAGACGAAGGTCAGGCCATAGATGACCGGCATGACCGCCAGGGACTCAACCGCGTTGCGGCTCTTGCCCAGGAAAAACGTCACCATCGGGTGAATGGACAGACCGATGAAGGGCGTCAGCATCAGCGGCAGGTAGTAGCTCCAGATGGCGCCGTAGGTGAGCGGCTGCTGATCGCCTTCGGCCTGTTTCGCCAGCACGTCAAAAATTGCGTGGCGGGCCAGGAAACGGGTCAGCAGGGCTTCGCTGCTGACTCCCGCCGACAGGGACAGGGCGCCGATGACCGCCCCCTCCAGGGGGCTGAAAAGGTAACAGAGCAGGGCGCAGGAGGACATGCTGGCCAGGCGGAGCAGGGTGGCCAGGGCGACCCTGCGGGTTTTGTGGGCCGCGATGAGCACGCCCTGGTAGAAACGGCGGATGCCGATGGCGCCGGGCCAGGGCAGCAGGCAGAGCAGGGCCAGATGGATCAACCTGGCGATGTCCACGGGCATGCCGAGCAGGTCGGCGATGACCAGGTTGAACAACGCAGGCACCAGGAACAGGGCGAGGAGCAGGGTGACGATCAGGCTCAGGGCCAGGGAGAAATTGCGCAGGCGCACATAGCTGCTGCGTTCACGGCAGAGGGCGGTACTGGCACTCATGAGCATGATGACCGGGGACTCGGCAATCAGGGCGAAGGCATAGGCGATCCCGTAGGCCGCCAGGTTGGCCTTTTCGGCGCCCAGGCGGGCGATAACGGCGGCCAGGAAAGGTCCTTCGACGGACATCATCAGCCAGGTTGTCGCCAGGGGAAACCAGAAGCGCAGAATCTGAAAATAGTTTTGAGTCGGGTGTTTGTTGTTCATCGGGCGTTCTAAAGGGTGGTTGGTTTCAGCCGCCGACCTTGGCGGTCAGGCCATGTCCGGCAAAGCACAGGATCGCGGTTTCGATCTCTGCGACCGTCGGTTCTTCAAGGTCGTCGGCGTGATAGGTTCGGCCGAGCTTGCGGTATTTGTGGGCGGCTATAGCATGATAGGGGAGCAGATGAACAGTCCTTTTTTCCCCGGGAAGAGCGTTCAGAAAGGCTGCTGTTGCCTCCAGGTTGGCGGTGTCGGTGTTGACCCCGCGGATAAAAGGAATCCGGATCTCTATCTGCGCATCCGTCGCCGCCAGGGCCACCAGGTTGCCCAGAATCACTTCGTTGCCGACCCCGGTAAACGTTTTGTGCCGCTCGGAATCCATCAGTTTCAGATCGTACAGAAACAGGTCGGTGCTCTCGGCCACGGTCAGCAGGGTTTCGGTTTTGACATGACCGCAGGTATCCACCGCCCGGTGGATGGCCCTGTCGCCACAGGCGTCGAGAAGAGTAATCAGGTACTCGGGGTGCAGCAGGGGTTCTCCTCCCGAGACGGTGACGCCCCCGCCGGACTGGTCGAACTGGGGGCGCTCCCGTTCGATAATGTCCAGCAGTTCGGGAAGTTCCCGGTAGAACCCGGAAAGCTCCGTGGCCAGGCTGGGACAGATGGCGGCGCAGGCGCCGCACAGGTCGCAGCGCTCATGATCCGTGATCAGCCCGTCTTCAGCCAGGCTGATCGCCTGCTGCGGGCAGACTTTGAGACATTCCCGGCAGCCGATGCATTTGCTGGCGGTAAACAGTTTCTGCTGATGTCCGGCGATACTCTCGGGGTTGTGACACCACAGGCAGCCGAGGGGGCAGCCCTTGAAGAAGATGGTCAGGCGGATCCCGGGGCCGTCATTGATAGAGTAACGCTTGATGTCGAAAATCAGGGGGTGCTTCATGGTTCTGGCCGGTTCCTGAAGACAGGCCCCTCTTCACGGCTGAAGAGGGGCGCGGTCGGCTTGATCGTCGGGGTATTTTGAGAACCGTCTCCTGTCAAAAGGATTCGTTCTCGGTTCTCTCGATGATCTCCTGCTGAAGGTCAGCATTCATATCGTTGAAATAGTCACTGTAGCCTGCCATCCGGACCAGCAGGTCCTTGTATTCCTCCGGGTTCTGCTGCGCCGCAAGGAGGGTCGCCGTATCGACGATGTTGAACTGGATATGGTGCCCCCCCTGGTTGAAGTAACTGCGGATCAGCTGCCCCAGTTTGACAATGTCTTCATCGCGCTTGAGCAGGCTTGGCAGGAACCGCTGGTTGAGCAGGGTTCCCCCCGACATGGTCTGATCGAGCTTGGTCAGAGAACGCACGACGGCCGAAGGGCCGTGGGTGTCCGCCCCATGGGACGGCGAGGTGCCGTCGCTGATGGACTTTCCTGCAAAGCGGCCGTTGGGGGTCGCGCCCATCACCTTGCCGAAGTAGATATGACAGGTGGTGGAGAGCATGTTGAGATGGAAGGTCTCCCCTTTGACGTTCGGTTTGCCGTCGATCGCCGCGAGCAGATCGTCGTAGACCTGCAGGGCGATGGCGTCTGCGAAATCGTCGTCGTTACCGAAAAACGGGGTCTTGTTGATGACGGTCTGGCGCAGGAACTCCTCCCCCTCGAAGTTTCGGGCGACAGCATCGAGAATCCGCTCCATGGTGAAGGTCCCGGCTTCAAAAACGTGCTTTTTGAGAACCGACAGGCTGTCGGTGACCGTGCCCAGGCCGGTGCACTGGATATAGTTGGTGTTGTAGCGGGGGCCGCCGGCATAGTAGTCCTTGCCGTTTTTGATACAGTCCTCGATCACCACGGAAAGCAGGGGAGCGGGAGCGTACTTGGCGAACATCCGGTCGATGTAGTTGCTCACCCGGATCTTCAGATCGACAATGTAATTGAGCTGCCTGACAAAGGCGTCGTACAGCTCTTCGTAGCTGGTGAAGTCGCGCGGGTCTCCGGTTTCGATGCCGACCCTGGAGCCGGTGACCGGATCGATGCCGTTGTTCAGAGTCACTTCCAGGATCTTGGGAACGTTCAGGTAGCCGGTCAGGATAAAGGCTTCCTTGCCGAAGGCGCCGACTTCGATGCAGCCGCTGCAGCCTCCTTCCCGGGCGTCGCGCAGCGACTTGCCCTGCCGCATCAATTCCATGACGTAGACATCGGGATTGAAGACCGACGGGTAGCCGTGCCCCTGGCGGATGACCTTGCAGGCCGCATGCAGGAAACGGTCGGGGGTTTTGCTGCTGATGTGAACAGCGTTGCCGGGCTGGAGAATGTGCAGTTCCTCGATGATCTCCAGCATGATGTAGGAGACTTCGCTGACCCCGTCCTTCCCCGTGCCGGTAATGCCGCCGATATTGATGTTGGTGAAATCGTTGTAGGTCCCGCTCTCCCGCGCCGTGATGCCGACCTTGGGGGGCGCCGGATGGTTGTTGACCTTGATCCAGAAGCAGCAGAGCAGCTCTTTGGCCTGGTCGCGGGTCAACCGGCCGGCAGCCAGGTCCGCTTCGTAGAAGGGGGCAAGATGCTGGTCGAAATGTCCCGGGTTCATGGCATCCCAGCCATTGAGTTCGGTAATGGTGCCGAGATGGACGAACCAGTACATCTGAATCGCCTCGCGGAAGGTCTGCGGCGCATGGGCCGGGACCCGGCGGCAGACGGCTGCGATCTCCCTGAGTTCCTCGGCCCGCTGGAGATTCGTTTCGGCGGCGGCCAGTTCTTCGGCCAGTTCGGCATGGCGTTCGGCGAAACGGATCAGGGCGTCGCAGGAGATGTCCATGGCCTGGAGTTGTTCGAATTTGTCGGTGGCTTCCGGGTCATTGAGGTAGTCGAGGGCCGCAATGGCTTCGGCGATCTGCTCTTTGAAGTCGCGCATGCCGTAGCGGTAGATCTTGCCGTCCAGGGCCGTATGGCCGGGAGCGCGCTGTTCCATGAACTCGGTGAACAGTCCCGCCTGGTAGGCGGCCTGCCATTCCTTGGGGACGTGGTTGAAAATCCGCTCCCTGACCGTCCGTCCCTGCCAGTAGGGGATCACCTCGCGGGCGTAGGTGTCGATATCGTCCTGGCTGATGGTGTAGCGCTGCTGCTCACGGGTGTTGAGGACGTGAAAATCCTCGACGCTGTGGCAGGTCAGCTCCGGGAAGGTCGGAACCGCCTTGGGCCGCGGTCCCCGCTCGCCGACGATAAGCTCGTCAGCACCGATATAAAGGGTTTTCTTTTCACAGTGATCCAGAAAATTGAGGGCCCGAAGGATGGGGATCGGGTATTTCCCGTAGTTTTCCTTGTAGAAGGCGGTTTCGTGGAGAGCGCGCTCGATGGACAGGCTGGGCTGCGTTTCGACGGTGAGCTTGCGCAGGCGCTGAATCCTGGGGTTCATGCCCGGGCCGAGAGCTTCCTTTTGGCGCTCGCGGTAAAAATTCCCTTCGCTGGACGGGCCGCGCTGGGGACCCTGGGGGGGAGGCTGATCACTCATGAGACTTCCTTTCCTGGCCGGGCCTGGGATAACGGGCCGCCGATTTTATTTTTATTGTCTGTCATGCAACAGCAATAAAAATGCCAGGTTTCGATTGTCGGAAAGGGCCGCCAAGTCCGCGATGTCATTGACATAAAAAAAACGGCGCCTGGAGGGTGGCAGCCCGGGTTGCGGACCGCTTTATTCATAAGCGGATTAACTATTCATCAATGAATAAAAAAGGTTCGTGTTCTGCCGGTTCTCCCGATTCCGCTGCTACCGGTCAAGGGTGATATCGACATGCAGCTCGTCGGCCACCTCGGCCAGTGCCTCTTCCAGCTGATCGAAGGGGATCTGCTCCGGAACCTGAACATGGATGGTCATGTTGTAGATGGTTGCCCCGCTCTCCGGCGACGCGCTCGAGGTGGCATCGAGTTGGACGATGTTGAGCTGGCGATCCGCCAGGAACTGGCTGGTTTTATAAACGATTCCGGCCTGGTCAAGTCCTTCGATATGAAGCGTGCAGGTTTTGTAGCTCTGCCGGCTCTTATGCTGGAGAGGCTGCAGGGGGCGGACAAATGCGGAAATGCCCTTGTCAAGCTCAAGCCGTCGGCATTCCCTGCTGAGCAACTCTTCAATGTCCTGGTTGGGGCTCGAAAAGAGCAGGCTCAGGGTGAACTCGTCGGCCAGCATCGACATGGTGGTGTCTTCCAGGTTGCAGTCATTGTCATAAAGAAGGCGGGTCACGTCAGCAACGATACCGGTGCGGTCCTTGCCGAACGCCGTCATGATATAGCGCCGTGTCATCAGGATCCTCCTTGGCCTGAGGGATTGGTCCGGATATTAAAGCACAGTTTCCGACTGCGCGGAAGGTTGATCTGGATCCTGATGACACGGCGCCGTCAATGAATCGCCGGAGGGGTTGCTTCCGCATGAAAGGAAAATACTGCCATGGAGAGATTTCCATAACTGAAGCTTTCATGAAGGAGCTCCACCGGTTGCCCGTGAGCGGCCCCAAGGGCGACAAAAATCGGCAGAAAGTGCTCATCCGTCGGGTGGGCGAGGCGCATGTAGGGGGCCGATCGAAATTGCTGCAGCCCCTTGCCGTCGTCTTGCAGCAGGCGCTCTTTGACCCAGTCCGTGAAGCGGACCGCCCAGTCGGCCGGGGGCGTTCCTTCCGGCGCCAAGGCTCTCAGATTATGGGTGACCGCTCCGGAGCAGACGATCAGGTTGCTGCGGCGTTGCTTCGCCAGGACCTTGCCGATCTCTTCCAGCTCCGGGATGGACGCGTTCATGGGCAGGCTGATCTGGATGACCGGGATGTCCGCCTGGGGGTAAAGCAGCAGCAGGGGAACCCAGGCTCCGTGATCCAGACCTCTGCGGATGTCGATGTCGGCCGGAATATTCTCATGCTCAAACTGCTCCCGAAGCGACTCGGCGAGCTCCCGGGATCCCAGGGCCGGATAGCTCAGCTGGTAAAGTTCTTCCGGAAAGCCACTGAAATCATGGATGGTCGTGTAGGAGTGGGATCCCGATATGGTCAGCCGGTTGGTCAACCAGTGAGCCGAAATCACAATGATGCCCTCAGGACGTGGCAGCGATCTGCCAATCCGCTGCCACGCCTCTCTGGCCGGGTGTTCGGTCAGGGGCAGGTCCGGGGCGCCGTGGGACAGAAACAGAACGGGATACTCTTTCATGATTCAACCTTTTTATGTGAACCGTTCCCGCCGGCGCATTTTTCTTTGCTGATACCGGCAGGGAACGGGATGTTTTATCCGGGTGATGCTACTTTTTCTGGTTCGATTGCCGCTGTCAATTATTTCTGGGCGACGGCTTCAACTTCAAGGCCGATGGTGATTTTGTCCCCCACCAGAAACCCGCCCGCTTCAAGGGCCTTGTTCCAGTTCAATCCGAAGTCTTTGCGGTCGATTTCACCGCTGGCTTCGAAGCCGGCTCTCTTGTTTCCCCAGGGGTCGGTTGCCGTTCCGGCAAAGCCGCCTTTCAGAACCACCTCTTTGGTTACGCCTTTAATGGTCAGGTCGCCGACCACGGTAATGTCGTCACCGCTTCCGGAGACCTTCTTGGTTTTGAAATAAATCTCGGGATACTCATTGACGGCGAAAAAGTCGGCACTGCGCAGGTGTTCGTCGCGCTGATCGTTGCGGGTATCGATGGAGGCGGCCTTGATGGTCGCTTCCGCTGAGATCAGTTGCTTGGAATCGGCATCAGCGACAACCGTGCCGCTGAAATCATTGAAGTTGCCGCGGACCTTGAACGCCACCAGGTGAGGTACGGTGAAATGGACCTGGGTGTGCGCCGTATCGACGGCATAGGTATCGGCGATGGCGCCGGTGGCCAGCAGAGGCAGGACGGCAAGTGAGGTCATAATTTTTTTCAGCATGGTTAAGCTCCTTTGTTTTTTTATATTGTTTTTGTGGTTCGTTCTTTTGTATGTGACAACCATAGTCATATTTGATATAGAATAAAAATATTTTAAAAGTATCATGTTTATAGAAATAATCTATAGGATGTTTTATGACCCTGGATCAGTTGAAAATTCTCGTGGCCATCGCCGATCAGGGGAGCGTTCTCGCCGCTGCCCAGTCCCTGTATCGAACTCAGCCGACCATCAGTGTCCTGTTGAGGAAGCTCGAGGATGAACTCGACCTGCAACTGCTGGATCGTAACAGTTACCGCGCGACCCTGACGGCAGAAGGGTGGCAGCTTTACAAAAAAGCCAAAAGTATTCTCGCCCAGGTTGAGGAGTTCGGCAAACTGGCACAGTACCTGGCCGTCGGTCATGAGCCCTCCTTGTCCCTGGCGGTTGAAGCGAGCTGTCCGATCCCCCTGATTCTTGAGATCCTGCAGGGGAGTGAACAAAAATACCCTCAGACAGAACTCAATCTTGAGGTCGAAAATATCTGGGGGGCTTTGGAGAAAGTTCAGAACGGTGACGTGGATCTTGCCGTCAGCCCCTGGTTTCAGGACAATCAGCGTCTAGAAAGCATCCCCCTTCTGACGACGCATCTGCTGGCCGTTGCCGCTCCCGGATTCCTTAAGGAGGAAGGGCCCCTGGTTCTGGATACCATGAAAAAGTATGTTCAGGTGGTGGTGCGGGACAGCGGACAGAACGATGAAAACCCGTCCTACGGGGTTCTGGACGATGGCCGGCACTGGGTTGTCGGCGACCATATAACGAAAAAACAGTTGATTGTTGCCGGCATGGGCTGGGGAAAGCTGCAGGACAGTTTAATCTCGGAAGAACTGGCAGATGGTGACCTGGTTCTCCTCGATATCGAGAATTATCCGTGCGATGTGGCTATGGAAATCAGGGCCGTAAGAAGGGTCGGAGAGCAGGTGGGCCCGGTTGCGGCGGCCCTGTGGGATGATTTTGCTCATTACGCGGAACGAAAACGGCTCGGCTAGTTTTATTTTGAAAAAAACTGGTCAGCGCAGCCCGAGCCTGGAAAGCAGCTTGCCGCTGACGCGGTTCAGAATGTGCCCGCGGTCAAGGCTGTGGAACACCGGTGGTTTGCGCAGCCCGAGTTTTTTCAGTTCGTTGATGATTTTGGGATTGGGGCTGGCCTTGAGTCCCTGCCGAAAAGCCATGATGGCTTTGTCCCGGCGTCCGGCAAGGAGCAGGATTCTTCCCATGATCAGGTAGTGCAGCGAGTTGCCCGGTTCCCGGTCGATCGCCTCGCGGTTGATTTTGAGGGCGTCCTGAAGTTGTCTTTGCCCCCTGGCCAGGCAGTAGGCGAGATAACTCATGACTTCGGGAGAGCGGCGAATGGCCGCCGCCTGGTCAAGATAGGCCTGGGCCGTGGGGAACTGCCCCTGCTCCGCCGCGGCGATTCCCTGATTAAGCAGATTCTGGTAGTCGTCAGTTTTCATCATGCCCCTGGCCCCCGGTGAAAGTGAGGTATTGAAAAAATCTTTAGATACAGTATAGCCGATAACAAAATAAGATGCGCTGGGGGGTGCGAGCGTCGAGACCGGTCCGCTGCCGACGGTTCGCCGCTTCTTACGCTCACCGCAGGCGACGCCTATCCGGCCAGCAAGTCGGGCCAGCGGTTCTTGACCTGCTGTTCGATGGCCGCAGCGACCTGCTCTGCATTCAGTCCGGCGCAGGGGATGGTCAGGTCGGCAAATTGGTCGTAGAGGGGAGTGCGCTCCCGGTACAGCTGCTCGAAGGTTTGCCCTTTGGCCATGACCAGGCCCCGCTGTCCCATGTCGGCTATGCGCTGTTCAAGATCCGCCAGTTCGACCTGCAGATAAACCAGGTGGCCGGTCGCGGCCAGTGCCTCAAGCCCTTTCCGGTAGTAGACCACCGACCCGCCGGTGGCGATAACGCAATATTCCAGCTGCAGGTTGGCAATGACCTGCTCCTCGGTATAGCGGAAATAGGCCAGCCCCTTGTTGTCGATAATCTGCTGCAAGCGTTTCCTTTCGCGCGCCTGGATGATAAGGTCGGTATCATAGAACTGAAAGCCCAGGCGCTTGGCGAGCACAACGCCGACGGTACTTTTGCCGGCTCCCGGCATGCCGATGAGGATGATATTGTTTTTTTCCATGCTGTTCTCTATAGGATGCACTGACAGAATAGCTTTCATCCGGAAACGGATCAGATCCTGCCCGGAAGGGCAGGAAAATAGTTCTTCGCTGCCGTGAGCCGATTAGATGCAGAAGGGCTGGAATTTGTCAATTATTTGAGCGAGAATAGATGATATTTTTGGGTTCCGATGGGGTTTTCATAAAAATAAATATTATTATTAAATGAAACTTTTAAAAAACTGAACAGGGAAGGTCTATAAAATGAGTGTAGAAGAAAATCAAGGTATGCCGATCGCCATTACTTTGGAACCAGGGACATATTTTCGCTGTACCTGCGGGAAGTCGGGAAGTTTGCCCTTCTGTGACGGGCATCACCAGAGCGGCGAGCATCTGCCGATCCGGTTTGAGGTCAAACAGCGCGAGAAAGTCTACCTGTGCGGGTGCGGGCAGAGCAAGAACCAGCCTCATTGCGATGGCAGCTGCGGGGTCGCTTTGCCCTGATTCTCAGGCCGGGCCGGCTTGTCGCAGAAGTTACCGTATATAGCCCGCTGGATATCATCTCCCGATTCGCGGAAAATGCCGGTGATTGTCCATCTCTTGATGTCGAATGTGCTAGTCTTTAATATAGAGTCGATAACGATCACAACGGCGGAGAAATTTTTTGTACAGAGAAGAACCCAAATACACAATCGTAACCCACCCGGGCAGCGCTCATAAGGACGATTTCATGTCCGTTTGCATCCTGCTCGCCAAACTGGGAGCCGCAAAGGTTTACCGACGGGAAGCGACGGCGGAGGACCTTGCCGATCCGAACACCTATGTCGTCGACGTCGGCATGCAGCTGAATCCGCTCCTCTGCAATTTTGACCATCACCAAGATCGCAGCCTCCCCTGTGCTTTCCACCTGGTGATGCAGCACTTCGGCTACCACGAGGCCGCCCTGCTGGTGTTCGGCTGGTATCAGCACATGAGCATGATGGATGTGCGCGGGCCATACAAAACGGCCAAACACCTCGGTGTCGATCCGAGTGTGCTGTTCTCGGCATCGTCCCCCATCGACGGCTACATCCTGTCCCATTTCTCCAAATATACCGAGTTGACTCCCCAGGCCTTCTTTTACCGGTTCATGAAGGATTTCGGCGAGGATATGATCGCCATGATCGAATTGAAAATGACCCGCCTGGAGCGTCTCAGGACAGAGGCGCAAATCGTGTCCGTTGGCGAATACAAGGCGATCTTCAGTCCCATCAGGGAAAATCCCAAGCTTTCCATGGAGCTGTACCTGCAGCAGCTCAAGGATACCAATATCGTGATGAGTATCACCCCGTCCAACCGCGGCGACGGCTGGGAGCTGCTGCGGCTGGAGGATTATCATTTTGTCGATTTTCGGGCCGTGGCCAAGGATCCGGAGATCCGTTTTGTTCATGTCAACGGATTTATCGCCAAGACCCGTTCCCTGCTGCCCCTGGAGCAGGTCGTCCAGATTGCCGAGCGTGCGGTCCGGCCGAAAGACCTGATGGCCTACCGCTGATTCAGCTTTTCCCCGTTGCGCCCGAACTGCTCAAAGAACCAGTAGAATGCGAACATCAGCCCGGGAGTTTTCGCCAGGCCTTCATCGTAGATGAATTCCATGGCGTTGCTGATGTGAAGATATTCCAGGACGATCTCCTCGGTATGGATGCCGCCTCCGCCATGGACCTTGCTGCTGTCGTCGAGAAGGGCGAAATAAAGGTGCTGGCGGTTTCCCGAGATGCCGACGTTGGTGAAGAACGAACTGATCTTGGTTATCGCCTCCACCGGGACGTCGTACCCGCACTCCTCCAGAATTTCTTCCTTGGCGATCTGCTCAAGGGATGCGTTTTTGTCGACCAGGCCCGCACACAGCTCGTGGGTAAAGGTGAATTGCGGGTGGTTCATATGGACCGGGGCCCGGAACTGCTTGACCAGTAAAAAGGCCTGCCGATCCAGGTGGTAAAGCAGGATGGCGACGCTGTCGTGGGCTTTGACGGCTTCCCAGGAGCGGGGTTGGCCGTTTTGCACATAGGCGAGCTTGACCGGCTGGACATACTTGTTGTCGGTCAGAGTGCTGATGGAAAAATCGCTGATCTTGAAAGGCATGACAGGCTCGCTTGGAATGATCCGGCGCGCGTCCCCTTTTGGCAGGGAGCGCGCGCCGGGATGGGAGTTTTCCCGGGAAAGTTTTATTCTTCCCCGATCTGCAGGACTATTTTACCGAAGTGCTTATCCTCCTCCATCATTTGATGGGCGGCAACGACCTCGTCCATGGGGAAGACTTTCTCGATAATGGGAACAATCGTCCGGTCAGCGAATTTCGGCAGCGCTCTGCGGGTGAACTCGGCAATGATGTCTCCCTTTTCGGCTACCGGGCGGCTGCGCAGGACCGAACCGATGATCTGCTGGCGCTTGACCATCATCAGGGCCAGGTTCAACTCCGCCTTGATGCCGCTGATCACCCCGATAATAACCAGCTTGCCCTTGTAGGCGAGGGAGCTCATGTTCGGCTTGAGGTATTTGGCGCCGACATGATCGAGGATCAGGTCGACCCCTTTTTTGCCGGTGTACTCCTTGATGACGTCGGTGAAGTCGGGGGTCTGGGTGTAGTCGATGACCAGGTCGACTCCCAGGTCCTTGACCCGGTCCATTTTGCTGGGGTGGGCGGTGACGATCAGCTTGGTGTTTGGGGTCAGGGCCTTGGCCAGCTGGATGGCGGCGGTATTGACCCCGCCTCCTCCGCCGTGGAGAATCGCCGTCTGACCGTCCTCCAGTTCGCCGATCATGAAAACGTTGAGGAAGGCCGTGATGTAGCTTTCGTTGACGCAGGCCGCTTCGATAAAACTCATGCTGTCGGGAATCGGCATCAGGTGATTTTCGAAAGCGACCGCATACTCTGCATAGCCGCCCCCGCCGACCAGGGCCATGACCCGGTCTCCGGGCTGCCAGTTTTTGACCTCGCTTCCGACGGCGGCAACGGTGCCGGCGACCTCGAGGCCGAGGATCTCCGAATCTCCCGGGGGAGGGGGATAGTTCCCCATCCGCTGAACCAGGTCGGGCCGGTTGATACTGGTTGCCACGACTTTTATGAGAACTTCATTGGCTTTGGGCTGAGGTGTGTCGACCTCCCCGATCCGCATAACCTCCGGGCCACCAAATTCATTCATCAAAACTGCTTTCATCGCGTTCTCCTTGGTTTAAGTGGGTTGCAAAAATTCATGAGCAAGCAGGGCGACCCTGGTGTTGATGCTCTGTCAGGGTCAAGGCAGCATAAATGACTGTTTCCTGAAAAAAAGATAACAGTTTGAACGTTTATTATAGGGACAATCGTGCCGCGCTGACAAATGGCGATCCGCAAGTGGTCCCACCCGGAACTTTACCGGTCCGGACCTTTTATCCTTTTGGCCTGACGAAGCGGTATCCCCTCCCGCGAACAGTGAGAAAGTACTGGGGCCTGGCCGGGTTGTGCTCGAAGTATTTCCGTAACCGGACCACGAAGTTATCGAGGGTGCGGGTTTCGGTTCGGGGCGACACGCCCCAGACCTGCTGCAGGATGTCGCCGCGGGAAAGAACTTTCCCCTCATTGCTGAAAAAAAGCTGCAGCATTTTTATTTCCAGATCGGTCAGCTGAATCGTCCCCCGGGCGGTATGGGCCTGGTGGGTCTGCCAGTCTATGCAGTTGTCCCCAAAGCGGTAAACATCCTTTTTTTCCTGGCGAGGCGTCCAGGCCGAGCGCCGTAACAAAGCCGATACCCGCAGCAGGAATTCTTTCAGATTGAAGGGCTTGGGGAGGTAGTCATCGGCTCCCTCGCTGAGCCCGTCGATACGGTCCTGTTCGCTGCTCCTGGCGGTGAGCATCAGGATGGGCACCTGATTGCCCTGTTCGCGCAGGGTCCGGCAGACCTCAAGGCCGTCGATGCCGGGCAGCATCAGGTCCAGCACCACCAGGGCATAGGTCTCGGCAGCCAGCAGGACCAGGGCCTCTTCTCCTGTCTCTACGTGGCGCACCCGGTAGCCGTCTTCTTCCAGGTTGAATATCAGGCCCTGGGCGATATGCGGTTCGTCTTCGACCAGCAGCAGGGGAATTTTTTCCGTCATGTCTTTGTCCTGTCCTTGACCAGCGGGATGACCAGGTTGAACGTGGTTCCCTTGCTTCCTTTATGGCCACTGATCCAGACTTTTCCCCCGTGGAGTCGAATCAGGTTGCGAACGATAAACAATCCCAGCCCGCTGCCGCGGATGGTTTTTCCGCTCTGGCGCAGGCGGTAAAACATTTTAAAGACCTTCTTGCGGTCCCCGGGCGGAATTCCGGGGCCCTGGTCGGAAACTTTCAGTCTGGCACTGTCCCCCGATTTTTTGAGGCTGATATGAACAACGGGAGGTCCATCGGCATAAAGAATCGCGTTCTCCAGAAGGTTGCGCAGCACGGTTTCCAGGGAGTCTTTTTCCAGGCGGGCGGTCAGTTCGGGTTCGATCTCCCAGGTCAATTGACCCGCTGCGGGAAAACCCGTCTTCTCCTGGCGCAGGTAGTCTTCCAGCAGGGTGGAAAGATTGTGAACTTCAAGGTTCAGATAGGCTCTTTTGTGTTCCAGGCGCCCGGCCGCCAGCAGGTTGTTGATGAGGACGTTGAGCCGCTGGGTGTCTTCCTGCATCAGCCGGGTGAAGGTTTGCAGTTGCTCGCCTGTGGGCTGACGCATCTGGATGGTTTCAAGGTGCAGCTGCAGGGAGGCCAGGGGCGATTTGAGCTCATGGGTGACCTGGTTGATAAAGTGGCGCTGAGCATTGTAGAGAGAGGCCTGCTTCCGCCAGAACAGGAAGATGACATACACCCCGATCAGGATGGCCACCAGCAGAACGATGCCTTCGGTCAGGATCAGCCAGTCGGTCGTTTCCGGCAGCCACTCCGCCTGGTAGCGGGAGGCCAGTTCCTTAAGCTGCTGATGGCGGCCGAGAAACCAGTAAATCCACGACACCAGTAACAGGATCCAGAGAATCTGGATGCTGATGAAGGTGATCAGCGGATGAAATAGACGTCGGATAAGTTTCATAACCAAGTTAATTACCATTCCGGGGGCGGGTGGGCAAGGGACCTTTACGATTGCCGAAACCGAGCCGGTAGCTTCGCGACCTGACGGAACCGCCCAGAAATACACTGGAACGACCAGACTTTTACACAAGTATTACAATTCCAATTTATCTCAGCTGCTAGAATTCATCATCAAAAATCTGAACAGGAGTAACTATGGTGGAAGGTTTGACTATTGGCAGATACAGTGTTCCGTTCCCGGTGATTCAGGGAGGCATGGGAGTGCGCATTTCCGGGTATCGTCTGGCGGGCCACGTGGCTTTGAATGGTGGAATCGGAATCGTTGCCGCAGCGGGGCTGGCTCTGGCTGATGAAACGTACAACGGAAAAAACTTCTTCGCCGCCGACCGTCATGGTCTGCTGGAGGAATTGCGCAAAGCCTACGAGATCGCGCCTGACGGTGTCATCGGTGTGAACTGCATGGTTGCAGTCAGCAATTACGATGAGGTGGTCAGGGCGGCCTGTGAAGGCGGCGCCAAACTGATTATCAGCGGTGCCGGGCTGCCCATGAATCTGCCCGGGCTGACCGAGGACTATCCGGAAGTGGCCCTGGTTCCGATCGTCTCTTCGGTCAAGGCCGCCGAGCTGATCGCGAGGAAATGGCACAAAGCTTTCCAGCGTCTGCCTGATGCGGTCGTGGTCGAAGATCCTGACACCGCAGGGGGGCATCTGGGCGAAAAGGCCGAAAATATCGGCGACGGAAGTTACGATCAATACGCCACCGTCCGGGGCGTCAAGAGCTATTTCAGGGACAAGTGGAAACTCGATATTCCGGTGATCGCGGCGGGCGGTATCTGGGATCGCAAGGATCTGCAGTATGCCTTGGCCCACGGGGCCGACGGCGTTCAGATCGGAACCCGTTTCGTCGTCACCGAGGAATGCGATGCCGACGATGCTTTCAAGCAGGCCTACCTGGACTGCACCCGCGAGGACATTGGCCTGATCATGAGTCCGGCCGGTCTGCCGGGGCGGGCGATCAGGAAAAATATCGAACAGGTGCGCCAGCGTGATGTCGATCTGAATGTTTTCTGCCCGTCCAACTGTCTGAAGAAATGTGCCTACAAGGCTTCCCGTGAGCGGTTCTGCATTGTCCATGCCCTCGACCGGGCCCAGCGGGGCGACACCGAGACCGGGTTGATCTTTTGCGGCAGCAACGCCTGGAAAGCAGACCGGATTTCAACGGTCAAGGAGATCTTTGAGGAGCTGTTTCCCGAAGCGGAACGTGCTGCCTGCTGAAAGGTCCGCAATGATCGCGTTCAGGATACAAAAAGCCCGGGGAATCATCTCCGGGCTTTTTGATTTTGAGGCCCGCCAGGGGTGGTAACCACCTGCTTTGTCGCGCTTCTTGTTTGCTGATCTTAAATATAGTGAAATCTGGATTTATTTTCGGTATTCTTGACAGCGGTTTGTCCGGCGCCATCCCGTGCCGCCGGAAAGACCGGCCCCAAGAACAGATCCGATGATCTGTTTCCGGTTTTTATCAGGTTCGGTGTCGTTTTCCATTGAACAACAGGGAGATTCCTGATGACGAACACGCTGTTTCGTATTGTTGCCTGCCTGGTTCTGCTGCTGTCTCTGCAGGCCCCGCTCCTGACGCCATCCGCCGGCGCCGGAGAAAAGGAAGAACGGATTCAGGCCCTGCAGGAGAAAATGGCCCAGCTCAAAGCCATGCTGGCTGAGCTCGAGGAACAGAAACTGCGGGAGCAGCCTCCCGAAGCGCCCCCCTGGCAGACCGTCACCGCCCGCGGTGAGGAACGCCGCGCCTATTCCCAGTATGCCTATCTGCTTGCTCCGCAAATGCGCAGTGACATGCTTGACAGCGTGCTGCAGCAGCTGCATTTTATCGCCGCCCGGGATGCGATGACGGAGCGCGGAAACCTGTTTGTCGTTCCCGCCCTGTCCCGAAGCGGCGGCGCGCTGCTGCCGGTAGCCGGTTACAATCGCGACCTGGCCGCCAGTCTTTTGACCGGGGTCGGAATCCCTTCGGCAGTCGAAGGAGGCATCCTGGTGACCGGTGAGGCCCTTGGGGAAACCCGCCAACCGGAGGCGCCCCTGTTGTTCATCGATCTGCGCGCCTGCGACCAGATCCTGCGGGCCCGAATTTTCGAACTGCTGCAGACGGTCCGCCTGTTTGGCGAAGACGGCAGTATTCACTCCTTTCTCTGGGAGCTGATCACCGCCGCCCGCCCCCAGGCTTTTCGCGTTCATCAGCAGCACCAGGTGACCTGGCTTGAAGCCGTCCCGGACTAAGCTCTGAAGGCCGCCTGATTCGCGGTGGAGTTCTTGAGTGTCCAGGTCGACTGTAGTACTCTGACAAAACAGATCGGTTAAGTCTTTTTTTCTGGCCCGATTCACGACCGCCCGACGGCCGGTTTTTGCCTAAGCTCAGGAGACAACATGAGTTCTAAACAGGAAGAGTTCATCCCCAAATGGATCGCCTGGGAAAGCACCCAGCGCTGCAACCTGAATTGTGTCCACTGTCGCTGTTCGTCCGATATGGCGTCTTCGGCGGGGGATTTCAATACTGCGGAAGCGTTCAAGTTGATTGACGATATCTGCCAGGTGAGCAAGCCGGTCATGGTTCTCTCCGGTGGCGAACCCCTGCTGCGCGAGGATATCTTCGAGATCGCCGAGTATGGGACCCAAAAAGGGTTGCGGATGTGTATGGCGACCAACGGAACCCTTATCGACGACAGCGTCTGTGAAAAGATGAAAAAGGCGCAGATCAAGATGGTCTCCCTGTCCCTCGACGGTTCGACCGCGGACATCCATGACAACTTCCGGAATTGCCCGGGGGCCTATGAGGGGGTGATTCGCGGGGCGGAAACCCTTCAGCGCAACGGGATTCCCTTCCTGATCAACTCGTCATTCACCAAGCGCAATCAGCATGATATCGCCGCCACTTTCCGGGTTGCCAAAAACCTGGGAGCCACGGCCTGGTACATGTTCATGATCGTTCCCACCGGCCGCGGTGAAGAGATCATGAACGAACTGATTTCCCCGGAAGATTACGAAGAGATTCTGGCCTGGCATTACGAGCAGGAAAAGCATGAGGATGACATTCTCATGCGGCCGACCTGCGCTCCTCACTATTACCGCATTGTTCCCCAGATGGCCAAGGCAGAAGGGGTCGATTTCAAGCGGCGCAGCCTGACCTTCTCGACCGGCGGCGGCAAGGGATGCATCGCCGCCCAGACCATCTGCCTGATCGACTGCTTCGGGAATCTCAAGCCCTGTTCCTACTTTCATTCGTCCGTCGGCAACGTCAAACAGGTTCCGTTCAAAGACCTCTGGTTCAACTCCAAGGTCTTCAACGATCTGCGTGATTTCAGCAAGTACCAGGGGAAATGCGGAGAGTGCGAATTCATTAACGTCTGCGGCGGTTGCCGGGCCCGGGCTGACGCGGTTTACGGCGACTATATGGCGGAGGAACCCTTCTGCAGCTACATCCCGAGGCGGACTCTCAGGCGCATGGAAAAGGAGGCGGCCGAGAATGCAGCGAAGACAACGGGGTCATAAGCCGTTTTCAACGCAGGGGCGCAGGGGGGGTAAGAATTTACAGAGAAGACTCTGATCTGGCCACAAAGGTACGAAGGCACAGATAAAAACGGGTTTTTCAAAGTCAAAAGCCAAGATCGTCTTTTGATTGTCTTGCACCTTTTGTGGTTTTATCGCTGATGACAAATATTTTTTCGAGCTGAGGAGGTCAAACTTCATGTCCAGTGACTACAACTTTATCAAAGCCTGCTGGCGTCAACCGGTTGACCGGGTTCCTGTCTGGCTGATGCGCCAGGCCGGGCGCTATCTTCCCCAGTACAAGGCGGTTCGTGCCCAGGGGGGAGGGACCTTTCTTGATCTGTGCAAGGATCCGGCCCGGGCGGCGGAAGTGACCATTCAGCCCATCGATATCCTCGGCGCGGACGCGGCGATCCTGTTCTCCGATATCCTGACTCCCATCGAGCCGATGGGGTTGAAACTCGATTTCGTTCCCGGACCGGTATTCGAAAACCCGGTCCGTACCGCCGCGGATGTCGATGCCCTCGTGGTTCCCGAGGATATGGTCGAGGCGGTCCCCTATGTCCCCGAGATCATCAGACGCTTGCGGCTCGCCTTCGAAGGACGGGTTCCCCTGATCGGTTTTGGCGGTGCGCCCTTTACCCTGGCCTGTTACATGGTCGAAGGGAAGGGGAGCAAGGATTTCGCCAGCCTCAAGCAGATGATGTACAGCGACCCCGGTCTTTACGACGCCCTGATGCGGAAGATCACCGAGATGGATCGGCGCTATCTGAACATGCAGATTGCCGCCGGCGCCCAGGCGATTCAGATTTTTGATACCTGGGGAGGGCTGCTTGCCCCGCACGATTTCGAGCGCTACATTCTGCCCTATGTCAAGCAGCTGATTGACGGCCTTGACCGGGACGGTATACCGGTCATCTATTTCGTCAAGAACGGAGGCACCATGCTTGACCTGGTCAAACAGGCCGGCAGTGACGTCATCGGTCTTGACTGGCATGTCAACCTGGGGAAAGCCCGGGATATTCTCGGCGACGACGTTGCGGTTCAGGGGAACCTCGACCCGACCGTTCTTTATGCCCCCAAAGAGCACATCGAGCGGGAAGTGCAGCGGATTCTCAACGAAAATGACGATCGGCCCGGGTTTATTTTCAATCTTGGTCACGGAATTCTGCCGACGGTGCCGCCCGAGAATGCCATCTTCATGGTTGACTGCGTCCATCGGCTCAGTCAGAAATGAAACGATAACGTGTGTAACTGGGGGCCGTGCAGAATGGGCCCCCGGTTGCGTTGTTGAGGGATGATCATTATGCCTGACTCCAAACCTGTTGCCCTGATCCTGCTGAATATGGGGGGGCCCGATTCTCTCGAGGCCGTGGAACCGTTTCTGTACAACCTGTTTTCCGACCGTGAGCTGATCCAGCTGCCGGCCGGCAGCCTGCTGCAAAAGCCGTTCGCCAGGCTGATTTCCCATTTCAGGGCGAAAAAAGTTGTTGAAAATTATCGGGCCATCGGCGGGAAATCCCCCCTGCTGGAATGGACCCGGAAGCAGGCAGAGGGGATCGCCAACCTTCTCGGCGAGCGTTTCCGCCCCTTCGTCATCATGCGCTATTGGCGCCCGCGGGCCGAAGATGTGCTGACCCGGATCAAGGAGGAGGGGATTCAGACGGCGGTCGTTCTGTCCATGTACCCCCATTATACCGGGGCCACCACCGGCAGCAGCGTCAAGGATTTCCGGGCGGCGGTCGCCAGGGTCTACCCGGAGCTCGAATTTCAGCTGATCGAAGAGTGGTACGATTGGCCGGGCTACGTCGAGGCCCTGGCCAACCGGGTCAATGAAGGTCTGGATTCCTTTCACGACCTGATGCGGGACGATGTGCAGATCCTCTTTTCCGCCCACGCGCTGCCCCAGAAATTCATCGATCGCGGCGACCCTTATCAGCAGCAGGTCGAGACAACCGTCGAACAGGTGATGCAGCGGGTCGGCTACTACGACTGGACCATCGCCTATCAGAGCCGCAGCGGGCCGGTCAAGTGGATGACGCCGGGCACCGACGAGGTGATTGACAAGCTGGCCGCTGTCGGGCACCGGGCGTTGCTCATGGTTCCCGTCTCCTTCGTATCCGATCATATCGAGACCCTGGAGGAGATCGACATCGAATACCGGGAGCGGGCCACCAGTCAGGGGATCAGCCATTTTCACCGGGCGCCATCCCTGAATGATCACCCGGACTTTCTTGCCGGTATGGCCGCCCTGGTAAAAGAACGCATGTCCCTATGAAGGTGTGCCGTATCTGTCAGCAGGATTTTGATCCTGACCAGCCGCCCGTCGCCCCGGATCAGCTGGCCGGACACATGCTCGCCGAGCAGGATTACGGCGATGCCGGAGAACTGTGCCTGGACTGTCTGGCCAGCCGGGGACGCCTGGCCATGATGTATCGTCCGGACTGTTTTGACTGAAAAAGACCCGCATGGATATCCCCGTGCATGACGTCACCCATGGCCAGGCATACACATAAAGAACCCTGTTAGGCAGTGAGTTATGTTTGTGAGTCGCGATGAATTAGCGTGGATGTTAAGGCGTATTTACGGCCAGAGAATCAGCCGGGACACCTTGCTCCGTAAATTCCAAAGTCATGGCATGACCAGCCTGTTCCCCTACTATCCCGGGACGGACGTGTTGTTTGATCGTCTCGATGACAAGACTGGCGTCGTCAAGAAACTCCTTCCTGCCCTTGAAGCCAGGATTAATAACAACATAGACGGTTTCGATTCTGTTGCCGAGAAAATCAGCTACCGTGATGTGGCACACCATCTGCTGCCGATCATCGAGGGCTCCCTGCGCCTGGAGGATTCTTCCGTGTTGGCCGAAGGGGCCCGCGTCAGCCTTCGACCCGATAGCCGCAGTATCCATGCTAAACCGGGCAGCGAAGGATTTATCACCGAAAAGTCGGAAGGGATGTCCAGGGTCAGGTTTTACGCCATGACCGGGCGTTATGGGGTGGATGTTTTTTCTGCGGATATTCCGGATGACGACCTTCAGGTCCTGACCATGGCCAGCCTGCTCGAAGGGCATCAGGATCTGGCCAGTCTGGCTGAATACCTCTTTCACGATGCCATGCTGAGGAGCATGCGGGCCAGTTTTGATGCCTCCGTCTATGCTTTTGCTGCGGATCTCGCTGTTCAATACCTGCTCGACAACGGTTTCCTGAAAAGGGACGGTGCTGAGCTTGTCGGTGTTCTTGACCGGATTTTCCCGGCGCTCGCTCCCGGATTCGATCAAACCTATCGGAATCCCGGGTTGTTCAGTTCACCGACCTTGTCCTCTCCGCCATCCGAAAGAAAAGCCCACGTTCTGACCCTGGAGTTGACAACCGGGTGTGATTACAATAAATGTACCTTCTGCTCCGAGTACACTCATCTGACGGCCGAGACCAAGTCGTTCGCCGCGTTTAGGGAGCATGTCGATCGCGTTGCGGAGTCGATCGGGGCTGAAAAATCCGGCATTCAGCGGTTGTTCATCGGCAGTGGAAACTCGTTGGGGGTTGACACCGAACGGCTGCTGAAGTGCCTGCATTATGCCCGTGACGTCTTCGATCCCCAGAAGATAACCCTGTACGGCAGGACGGCGTCCATCCTTGAGAAGTCGGCCGACGAGTTGAAACGGCTCCGGGAGGCGGGGCTGACTCTGGTTTACTGGGGGCTGGAGAGCGGTTCCGACGCGGTTCTGAATTACATCTGCAAGGGATGCACCCGCGCTGACATGATTGCCGCTGCCAAGAAACTGGCGGGTGCGGGCATCGAGGTGTCGGCGATGCTGATGCCAGGGGTGGGGGGGGTGAAATATTCCGAACAGCACGTTGCCGGCACCCTGGAACTGCTGCACAGCATTGACATCAAATACCTCACCTTGCTGGCCATCAATCCTGCGGAGTCTTGCGAGTACGAAAGCAGGATGCGGTCAGAAACGGACAATCGCCACCTGACCCCTGACGAGGTCAACGCCCAGGTCTACAAGCTGCTGGAAGGGCTGGAACCCTCCAGCGTGCAGATCGGGATGTTCACCGAAGAAATCGATCAGGCCAGCAGTAACACCAAGCGCTTCAACTGCCAGTTTACAGCGGCCAACAAGGAATTTCTGCTGCGAGAATTCTGGAACTGAGGAAAGACAGTTGGCAGCCAATCCGGGTGATCGCCCGCCACAGATGTGCATGTATTAAGGCTCTGGCCATCGCCAGGGCTTTTTCATTTCTTCGTCCGGAAAGTAGGCCGTTCTGAAACAAAAATCGCTGTCTCCTGAATTCGTCAGTGGCTTCCGTATTGAAAAACTCAGAGATTTCGGTTCCTCTCGGGTTTTGCCGATTGAGATCAATGTTCTTGTTTTTCAAAGTCAACACCATTGGCAAATACAGGTCTGCAACAATTGAGACCGGGGCAGAATGTCCCAGCGGGGCATTTTGCCCCGGTCATATTTGTCTTGACCCCTTGTTTTTTCGGCCTTAGCAGTTGGCACAGTGCCTGCATTCTTTTTCAGATATAACGCATTTCTGAGTACAGAACGTTACCTCCTTCGTTCAGCTCAGCTTACTTGGCGTACTGCTCAGCGCTGAGTAAACCTTAAAAAAATGGGGAATCAGCAGGGTTCCCCATTTTTTTGTCTAAATTCTCTCCGTGGCATTGTTTTTACTGAAGTGTCCGTAACTTCGGGGTAGGACCCCACGCCTCCTGAAAGGTCGAAAGGCCGCTCAGGAAGCATAACCTGAAAGCCGATTGATGGATCAAATCTGCGCAGCGGTCAGGATGTTCGCTTGAACTGTCCCGCCAACTCGACCTCCCTGCGGCTGCCGATATAGAGCGGCACCCGCTGATGAATCTCCGCCGGCACGATGTCAAGAATTCTGGTTTGGCCGTCGGTGGCGACCCCGCCGGCCTGTTCCGCTACAAACGCCAGGGGACTGGCTTCGTAAAGCAGGCGCAGCTTGCCGTTATCCCGCTGGCCGTTTTTGGTTGCCCGTGGGTAGAGGTAAATCCCGCCTTTCAGGAGGTTCCTGTGAAAGTCGGCAATCAGGGATCCGACATACCTCCCGGTATAGGGCTTGTCATTGTCGGCATGGCTGCCCTGAAAGTAATCCAGCAGCTGCCGGTCGCCCTGGTCCCAGAATTTTTTGTTCCCCTCGTTGGCCGAGTAGATACCCCCTGCATCGGTGATCTTCAGCTTTGAATGGGACAGGATGTATTCCCCGACGGTGGGGTCGAGGGTAAAGCAGAACACCCCGTGTCCGGAGGTGTAGGTGAAGATGGTGCTGGAGCCGTAAAGAATGTATCCCGCCGCGATCTGTTCGCTGCCCGCCTGCAGGAAATCGTCCTTGGTACAGCGCTCGCCAGGGGGGGATTTCCGTTTCAGCAGGGAGAAGATGGTCCCGACGGAAACGTTCACGTCGATATTGGATGAGCCGTCGAGGGGATCGGTGGAAATGATGTAATTGGCGTTGCGGGAGTATTCCTCTCTGGCTTCGATGATCTCGTCGCTCTCCTCCGAGATGACGCCCGCGACCAGTCCTGTTTCAAGAATCCGGTTGATAAAAATATTATGGGCGATGACATCAAGTTTCGCCTGTTCCTCCCCCTGGACATTAGTGGTGCCCCGCTTGCCGGTAATGTCGGTGATCCCGGCCCTTCTGACGTAACTGGAGATAATCTTTCCGGAGGTGGCCAGCTCGTTGAAGATCCTGGTGAACCGTCCGCTCGCCTGGGGAAAATTCTTCTGGGTCTCGATAATGTGCTGGCTGAGTGTCGTTCCGATCTCTTCTGCAACCATATGTCCTCCAAGGGGGTGTCGTTAAAAGGGGCCGTTCCGTCATGGGTGGCGGCGGATCCGTGAGATGTCCATTAAATAAAATAAACGGCTTATGCACAATACTTAAGTTGTTTTTGCGTCCATTGGCAGACCGCTTTCCGCAGGTTTTTTGACCGGCGAAGGCATATCGTTGACATAGGACGTCATACGTGTTATGTCAGCACTCTGTGCAACCTGAGGCGCTCCCGGGTGTTGCCGGTCGCAGGGGCTTGCTATGTCAAGGTGCGGGACACCGCCCGGCTGCAGAGGACGAGATGAAGAGAGTGAAAGAACCGCGTCGCAACAAAAAGACCCTGGCGGAACAGACGGCCGACCGCCTGATGGAGACGATTATCGCTGGCGAGTATGGGGCAGGGGAGCAGCTGCCGAACGAATTCCAGCTGGCTGAGCGGCTGGATGTGGGGCGCGGAACGATCCGCGAAGCGATCAAAATTCTCGCTTCCAGGCATATTGTTGAAATTCGTCGGGGCTATGGCACTTATATCGCTGAAAAGCCCGGCCGGGTCGATGATCCCCTGGGTCTGGCTTTCATCAACAATAAAAAGAAGCTGGCGGCCGATCTGTATGAACTGCGCATGCTGATCGAACCGCAGATTGCCGCCCTGGCCGCCCGGCGCGTGACCGCGGCGGGACTGGTCGATATCCGGAATGCCTGCCAGGCCCTGGAGGACAACATGGCCGCGGGGCGGTCCTGGACCGAAGAGGATGTGGCGTTTCACGAAGCGATCGCCAGGGCTTCGGATAACCAGGTTGTGTCCAATATTATTCCGATCATTCATTCTGCGGTAAAGATTTTTGCCGAGCTGTACGGCAAGCCTCTGTCCCGGACGACCATCGAATCGCACCGCGAACTTGTCACGGCCATCAGTGCGCACGATGCCGAGGGCGCGGCCCGGGCCATGACCGAACATTTGCAGCGCAACACGATGTATCTCAATGAGTTTATTCAACAATCAGACGTATAAAAACAGCAGGAAGAAAGAGGAAAAGCCATGAGTCAAGCAGGCCTGTCAACGATGCAGCGGGTATCCCCCATCGCCCTTACCGAGTTCACCCAGGCAGTCATCTGCTCCCTGGGGGCGCCTGGAGACCGCGCCCGGAGTACCGCGGACGCGCTGGTCGCCGCAGATATGCGCGGCATTTCGAGCCACGGCGTTGCCGGGGGAACCGGACTGACCGAGCTGATTGAGCGGACCCGCGCCGGAGCCATTGATATCGCTGCCCTTCCCGAAGTCAAAAAGACACCCGGGATGGCGGTTGCCAGCATGAATGCGAAGGGGGGGCTGGGCCCCTCCGCGGCGACCGAAGCGGCCCAGCTGGCCGGCGATCTGGCCGAGCAATTCGGGATCGGACGGGTCCAGGTTTATGATACCAACCATTTCGGAGCGGCCTGCGTTTATGTTGAAGCGTTGCTCGAGCGCGGGCTTGCCGCGCGCTGCGGCAGTACCTCCGGGGCCTGGATGATTCCCTACGGCGGGAACCGGGTGCGCCTGGGAACCACCCCCATCGCCTGGGGTGTCCCCTGCGGGGATGAGGCCATCGTCATCGATATCGCAACCTCCCAACGCGCCGTGAGCCCGGCATTCCGTTCCGCCAAAGCGGGCGAGCCGATTCTGAAGGATTATTTCCGTGACAAAGACGGCCGTGTCCTCGACGGTATTGTTTCACCGGAACAGCTGGTGGGCGGTTCGGTTCTTCCCCTTGGCGGCGAGCAGTTCGGTTACAAGGGGTCGGGCCTGAACATCCTGATCGAGCTGGACAATGTCATCGGAGGAGGGTCGTTGCGGCGGATTCCCAGTATGCGGGAAACCCCGGTCTGCAGGGTCTCACATGTTTTCGAAGCCTGGCGTATCGACGCTCTCTTTCCCTTCGAAGAGACCCAGCAGCGGCTTCAGGATGCCGTCCGGGACATCCGTGCCCATGGCGACGAAAACATGCTGATGCCCGGTGAACGTGAAGCACGCCGTAAAGCGGATGCCGAGCGGAACGGCATCCCCTACGAACAGGCCCAGTGGGATGTCATTCGCAAGATCGCGGAAACAACCGGTATCGCCCCGGTAGAGCCGCTGTCATAGCGGGCTCGAGGAGAGTTCAGGGCGGTCGGCGTCAGGGTGAATTGACCTGAACCGGGCATACCTTTTATCCTGTCTGAATGGGAGTGTTGTTATGAGCGTGGTTGACGATCTGTTGAAAAATATTCCTCTGCCGAAGATGTACCGGGCCCGTCAGGTCTTCAAGGATGATGCCATTGATGATATCCGGGCCGCCCTGGCCGAGGAGTTCAGGCATCCTGCCGTCAGTCAAAGCCTCAAGGCCGGGGATCGCATTGCCCTCGCCGTCGGCAGTCGCGGCATGAACCGGCTGTCCGAGCTGGTCAGGCATACCGTCTCCGAACTGAAGCGCCGCGGGGCGCTGCCATTCATCGTGCCTTCCATGGGCAGCCATGGCGGGGCGACGGCCGAGGGGCAGGAACAGGTTCTGGCGGAATTGGGTATTACCGAGCCGCAGGTCGGTTGTCCCATCGTCTCTTCCATGGAGACCGTCGAACTGGACAAGCTCGACAACGGTCTGCCTGTTCTCATCGACAAGGCCGCCATGCAGGCGGACGGGATCATCGTCATCAACCGGATCAAACCCCACACCAGCTTCAGCGGGCCCCTGGAAAGCGGACTGGTGAAAATGCTCTCCATCGGCCTCGGCAAGCAGCAGGGCGCCGACTCCTGCCATGCCATGGGGTTCGGTCACATGGCGGTCAATATCGTGGAGATGGCCAGAATCAAAATCGCGAAGGCGCCGGTTCTGTTCGGAATCGCCACCATTGAAAACGCTTACGACAAAATGACCAGAATAAGGATTGTCCCCGCCGGGCAGATGATCGAGGAGGAAAAACAGCTGCTGATCGAAGCCAAGGCCAACATGCCGCGTATCCTGTTCAACCCGCTGGATGTCCTGGTCGTCGATGAAATGGGCAAGCAGTTTTCCGGTACGGGAACCGACCCCAATATCACCGGCCGGGCGGCAACCCCGTATCTTGATCTGCAGCAGAGAGTCACCAAGATGGCCGTTCTCGATTTAAGTGCCACCAGTCACGGCAATGCCACCGGGGTCGGCCTGGCGGATATCTGTACCCGGCGGTTAGTCGACAAAATCGATTTCGACGCCACCTACGCCAATCACATTACCTCCACGGTTCTGACCCACGGCAAAATCCCGGTCACCATGAGAAACGATCTGCGGGCTCTGCAACTGGCGGTGAAAACCTCAAACTGCCTGGATTTCTCCAGATTGCGCGCCGTGCGCCTGCTGAACACCCTGCAGATCGAGAATATCCTGATCTCTGAGGCATTGCTGGCGGAAGCGTCCGCACATCCCGATGTCGTGATCACCGACGCGGTGCACGACTGGTCTTTTGACGACAACGGCAACCTGACGGATATCGGCCAATGGTGAGCCGGGCCGCTTCCCCTCGCGGTCCTTTTGAAACGGCCCGAATTGTTATTCCGATCAGAGCGTTATGCTCCTGGTCGGTCTGAACTCCGGCTGTCCAGGACGTTCCTGACCACTTTGAGCAGTTCCGGCATGTCCAGGGGCTTCACGCAGAAAGCCGCCAGGCCGAGACTGTGGGCCTGATCGGCGGTCATTTTGCTGCTGTACCCGGTACACAGGATGATCGGCAACCGGGGCGAGATGGCCTGAGCCTCTCGAGCCAGTTCATCCCCGGTCATCTCGGGCATGGTCTGATCGGTCATCACCAGGTCGAAACGGTCCGGTTCGCTGCGCAGCCTGGCCAGGGCCTCGCGGGGTCGGCTTTCGATCTCCACCTGATACCCCATATCCGCCAGCATCGCGCCGTTGACGCGGGCCAGCATCGCGTCATCATCGATGAGCAGGATCCGTTCAGAACCGCGAGGAAGTTCGTGGACGCCCCTGGCTTCCGCCGGTTTTCCGGCTGTTGACGCAAGGGGGAAATAGAGCAGGAAGGTCGATCCCTTGCCGGGGGAGGTCTCAACCTTGACCAGGCCGTCATGCTGCTCGACGATTCCCAGCACCGTGGACAGTCCCATTCCGGTCCCCTGGTCGACATCCTTGGTGGTGAAGAAGGGGTCGAAAATCTTTTCCAGGACGTCCTTTTTGATTCCTGTCCCGGTATCACTGATCGCCAGACAGACATAGTCGCCGGGCGGGCATTTGAACTGGGCCGGAATGTTGGCGGCGGCGAGGTTGTCTTTCTGCAGCGAGATGGTCAGCGTTCCCTTCTCCTGCATGGCGTGAACGGCATTGGTGCAGAGGTTGATCATCGCCTCCTGGATACGGGTGGAATCAGCCATGATGGCGAGGTCGGGATCGGTCGGTTTCCGATAGTCCAGCTTCACCGAGGTCGGGATCGTCGAGCGCAGCAGCTTGCAGGTTTCTTCGATGACCAGGTCGGGTTGAATGATGCTCTTGCTCTGCATGTTCTGGCGGCTGTAGGTCATGATCTGCTGGACCAGCTCCCGGGACCGGTGAACACCGATGAGGGCATTTTCCAGGTAGTCGCCGAGGTTGGCCTCGGCAGGCATCTTCATATTGATCAGTTCCAGGTTGCCGAGAATGATGGCCAGGTTGTTGTTGAAGTTGTGGGCGATCCCTCCGGCCATCAGGCCGACGGCCTCCATCTTGTATTTCTGGCGCAGCTGCTGTTCCAGTTCATGACGCTCCTCTTCGGCTTTTTTCTGCTGGGTCAGGTCATGCTCGATGGCAAACAGGTAGGGCTCTCCGTCAATTTCAATCTGCTTGATGGCCGCCCCCACGGGGAAGGTCGAGCCGTCTTTACGGCGGTGAACGGTTTCAAAGGGGACGGTTTTCCCCTCCTGCACGGCCCGGAGGTCCGTTTGGGCCTGTTTTTTGTCAAATCCTTGAGGATCGAGGAGGGCAATCGATTGGCCGATCAGCTCTTTGCGGGTATAGCCATGATACTTGCAGGCCGACTCGCTCATGTCGGTGATGACCAGGTCGTCGTCACGCAACTGTAAAATCAGAACATAGTCCGTGATATGTTCAAACAGGCTGCGGAATTTGTCCTTTTCCGCCTGCAGTTTATGCTCGGCCTTCTTGCGTTCGGTGATGTCGCGGGTGATGCCGACGACCGAGGTGACGTGGCCATGCTCGTTGCGGATCGGGCGGGCGACGACCTCAATGTCAATGATCGAGCCGTTTTTGTGGTATTGCTGGAGCTCGATGGTTTCAAGTCCTTTTTCCATTTCCGGGGCGCTCATGACCAGCGCGATCCTCTCGCGCGCCTTGCGGAACGAATCCGGGGTCAGGATCTCCGCCAGGTTCATCTCCATGGCTTCTTCAGGCGTGTAGCCGCGCAGTTGTTCAACGGAAGCGCTGTGATAGGAAAACTCGCCGCTGACTGGGTCGAGAATCCAGACGACATCACTGATATTGTTGGTGATCAGTTGAAACAGGCGCTCCTTTTCCCTGAGCTGTTCCTCGATCTGTTTCCGCTCGCTGATATCCCGAACCGTGGCCAGGATGCATTTTCCCCCGTCAAAGGTGATCAGGGATGCGTTGCATTCGGTGGCGAACATGTCTCCCGACTTGGTGATATGCATGGATTCGAACAGAACTTCGCCGGTCTCCTGAAGATGTCTGGTGTGCCGCGCAATTTTGTCCGGGAAAAAATGACCCGGAGCGATCAGGTCGGCAGCGGTCATCTGCAGAAACTCGTTTCGCGTATAGCCGTAGCGGTGAATGGCGGCGGAGTTGATGTCGATGATATGAGCGCGCATCTCAGCGGAAAATTTCATGAGAAATACGGCATCATTAAGGCTGTTCAGCAGTTCCTGGTAGTTTAGTCCGGGAACCGTACCCAAGGCTGGCGCCGGTGACGCATCAGCGGTTTTGCCTGGATTGTCCCCGAAAACGTCTTCGACCTGTTTTTTGGCAATGATATCCCAGCACAGGTCGGCCAGGTCACCGACCAGATCACTGTCATCCTGATCATAGGCCGAGGGCTTGTTGCCGAGTCCCAACAGGGCGACCACCTGCTGCCCGCGGATCACCGGAACGACCATGGTCCGGAAAAAGGGGAGGACTCCGGCCAGGGTCAGGGGCCTGGCCGCCGGTCCGAAATCATTGACCATGACCGGTCTGGCTGACTTCAGGCAATCCTGCCAGGCGGGGGATCCGGGGATGCCCGTATCCTGGTCTCCGTTGGGCTGCGCTTTCTTCAGCAGGATCTCGGCCGCGCTCGACCAGCTCTGCCCCCGGATGCTTTTGCCGTCTTCGGCAAGGCAGCAGAAATACCCGATGCGGCTGTCCGTCAGCTTTTCAGCTTCGTCAACCAGGCTTTTCATCAGCTGGTCAAGGGATCTTTCTTCTGCCAGTCGGCAGAGCTTTTTACGAACGGCCAGAACCCGGTCGATCTTCCGTTTCTGCCTGTGCTCGGGGATTTTCGTCATGGTCTCAGTGCCTGTCTGATGCAAATGGTACACGGGGCTATTTGTCCTGCTTCTTCAGTCTCTGGTTCAGGGCCTGATGGGAGATGCCGAGCATGCGGGCCGCAATTGACTGGTTGCCCTGGGCCCGGTGCATGGCTTCGTCCACCAGCAACTGGGTCAGTTCCTTGATGGTCGGCAGGGTTTCCGTGAAGATGACCTTGGCGTCGCTGCCGGCGGCGGCCGATGAAGCGGACTCCTGCGGGAGATTGTCGGGGCTGCCGAGGGCTTCCTTGAACCGGGCCATGGACAGAACACCCTTGCCGTGAACACTGACGGCATCGTGAACCATGGCCCGCAGTTCCCGGATGTTGCCCGGGAAGTGATAGGTCGACAGCAGGGTCACCAGCTCCGGGGGATAACTGGGGACCGGCTTGCCCAGGCTGGTCGCAGCCTCTTTGATGAAGTAATCGAGGAGCGGCGGCAGGTCTTCTTTGCGCTCGCGCAACGGCGGCAGTTCCACCCGGTGAGAATGAAGCCGGTAGAGCAGATCGCGCCGGAAACTGCCTTCGGCTTCTTTTTCAGCCAGCTTGTGATTGGTGGCCACCAGGATACGCGCTTTGCTTTTGCGGGGTTGGTCGCTCCCCAGGGGATAGTATTCCCCTTCCTGCAGGAGGCGCAGCAGTTTGACCTGGGAGGCCATGGACAAATCACCGATCTCATCAAGGAAGAGCACCCCGTCGCCCGCCTTTTCGATCATTCCCTGGCGGATCTTGTCAGCCCCGGTGAAGGCGCCCTTGACATGGCCGAACAGGGAGTCGCTGAACATCATGTCGTCGAGACCGGCGACATTGACGGCGACCAGCGGCTTGTCCGGAGCGCTCAGCTGGTGCACCGCCCTGGCGATCAGTTCTTTCCCGGTGCCGCTTTCACCAGTGATCAAAATCGGCTCCATGCTGCTGGCGACAGCTTTCAGATAGTTGAAAATGCTGTGCATTTTAACGTTTCTGGATATGATGCCGCTGAACGCCGGATGGGCGGACGGGTCGCCGTCCAGGATCGTTGCGGAGAGCTGGCGGATCTCCTGCTCGAGGCGCACCTGCTTGAGAACTTTCTGGATGCCGGTGATGATTCTTTCCCGCTCATCGGTTTTGACGTAGAAATCTTCCGCTCCGGCCCTGACGCAGCGGATTGCTGTTTCCACCTGGTTCATGCCGCTGATAATGATGACTGGCAGCTCGGGATGGCGCTCGCTGAGCAGCCTGAGCAGCTCTTCCCCGCTCAAATGGGGCATGGTGAGGTCGAGGATGACCAGGCTGTAGACGCTTCTTTCAAGAAGCCCTTCGACCTCACGGCTGTCGTTGCACAGGGTGACGTTGGTAATTCCGGCCACCGACTTCATCGACATGGCCATGCTGCGCAGCCAGGGCAGCTCGTCGTCAACCATGAGGACGGGGTGTTCCGGATAAATGCGATGAGTTTGCGGCATGATCAGTTTTCTCCTGCGGGCAGTTCAAGGATAAAAATCGTTCCTTTTGGCTGATTCGGAACGAATATCAGGTTTCCGTTATGGGCTTTAACGATGCGCGTCGAAACGGACAGGCCCAGTCCTGCGCCTCCCTTTTGACGCTTGGTCGTGACAAAGGGTTCACAGATATGGTCACGCAGGTGCTCGGGGATTCCTGTCCCGGTGTCCTTGACCAGCACCCGCACGACCTGCCGGGATGGGTCGAAATCCGTTTCCAGACGAATTTCTTCATCCGGATTTTCAAGAGCCTGGGACGCGTTGATGAGCAGGTTGATGATGACCTGCTCAAGCCGGGTGGCGACTCCGCGGACCAGGGGCAGTTCGTCGGCCAGGGCCACCTGGAAATTCCGGGTGGCGTTTTTCAGGGTATTTTTCACCAGGTAGGCCGAGCTGCAGACCACCTGATTAAGATCGATATCGCAAAGCTCATCGTTATTGTCATAGCTGGAAAAATCCCTCAGCTCGGTGACGATAAACTTGATGCGCCGCGAGGCTCCGTTGATGTCATCGATCATCTGGGGGAGAGTGTCGATGATATCCTCAGCTTCCAGTCCGCCGGGGGAGATGTCCGCATTGCGCTCCAGGCAGTCTTCAAGGACCGGTTGCAGATCCTGAAAAACATCTTTGACCAGCTGGCTGTTGTGGAGGATCAGCCCGTTGGGGTTGTTGATCTCATGGGCGACGCCGGCCGCCAGTTCGCCGATGGAGGCGAGGCGGTGGGCCCGGTTGACCTCTTCCTGCAGCTGGCGGTGTTCGGTCACATCGCGGGCGACGTGAATCAGGTAGGGCGTTGAGCTGGCGTCATCGGTCAGCAGGGAGCAGGAGACATCAAATGTTCTGCCGCGATACTGATGAGTCAGGGGTTGTGACCCCTGGGCGACGTCTGCCAGGGTCGCAAGGGCCGGACAGTCCGTGCAGGCCGCGTTCTCCGCGGCGAACAATTCGAAGCAGTGCTGACCGATGAGGCTGCTGTAGGGTGCTCCGAACAGGTCATGGGTCGCCTTGTTGGCGCGAATGATTCTCAGGTCCCGGTCCAGGATTGTCACGCAGTCGGCCATGGCGTCGAAGGTTTTTTCCCATTCCTCCTTGGCGCGGATGATCTTTCTCTCGATCTCTTTCTTTTCGGTCACGTCATCGTAGATCCCGACGACCTGCCCGGTCGGGATTTTGTAGAGGTAGCCTTCGATCCACTGAAGGTGATCATCGATCTGCAGGCGCCGGGCCGCGAGCTGCTCCGGCTGTCCGGATTCCCACACCCTGCGGATGAGCGGGACCAGGTCCCCGTCCGCAGCCCCTTTGCCGAGGACCGTCACCGGTTTGTTAAGGACGTCCGTCAGCGGGGTTTTGAACATCATGGCTCCGGACCGGTTGAGATTTTCTATGATAAAGTCGGTCCCGTCGCCAATGGCGCCGTAAACGGCAACGCCATTGCCCATGTTGTTGAACAGTTCGCGATAGATGGCTTCCTGCTGCAGGGCTTTCTGTTCTGCTTCACGAAGTTTCCTGGTCTTTTCCGCCACCAGCTGTTCAAGCTTGTCGCGATAGTTCTTCAGTTCCAGGTGCAGCCTGATTCTCTGCAGCAGGATGGCGGGCTGGAACGGTTTGCTGATATAGTCGGCCGCCCCCAGGATCAGACCCTGGGTTTCATCCTCCTCGTTGTCCAGGGCTGACAGAAAGATAAAGGGAATATCCTTAAGCGCCGGGCGCTCCTTGAGCTGTTCGCACAATTGGTAGCCATTCATCTCCGGCATCATGATATCCAGCAGCATCAGGTCCGGGATAAACCCCCTGTCGAGCAGCCGGAGTGCCGATCGGCCGTCGATAGCAACCCGCAGGTCATAGCTGTCGCCGAGCAGTGCTACCAGCGCGTCGAGGTTGATCGGATTGTCATCGACGGCGAGGATTCTGGCTTTCATATGTTCTTCCGGAGCTTTCGCGACAGGGGCTGACAGCCCGCCTGGCCGCTGCTGGTCAGGACTCATGGGAATGCCTTTCGAGGATCTCGGCGATCAGTCTGGATGCCGTATCATACTGAAATACCTCCAGCTCCTTCAGCAGCCTGTCGACCTGACTGGAGACCGATTCCGGCCAGCGGCGGCTTTTAAGCCTGTCGGCTGCTGCTGTGACGGCTTTGGCCCGGTGCTCTTCCACCTGCTCCCGCAGGTTTACGAGGAGGGCGACCAGATCCGGCAGCTGTCCCGCCGGCCCGGATTCCCGGGCTCTCAACTCCGGGTCGGGCAGGGAACGGATCGCCCGAACAAGTTTCTGATGCTCCTGGCCGAGGTCGGCAAGGTAGCTGGCAGTGCCCGAGGTGGCCAGCTCCCGTTCCAGTTGTCCTGCCAGATCCTGGATGCGACAGGCGCCCAGACCGCCGGCGACTCCCCGCAGGGTGTGGGCCGCGTGGACAGCCTGGGACAAATCTCCCGTGGCGATGAAGCGTTGCAGTTCATCGATAATACCGGAAAAACTCGCGACGTATTGCTGCAACATGTTTCGATAGTTGTCCCGCTTGCCCCCCGCCATACTTATCCCGGTCTGGATGTCGACGAATTCCTGCAGAGCCGTCAGGTCGAAGAGGCTTGTCCCTGTTCCCGGAATGTCCACGTTCATGTCATTCTGCCTGGGCAGCACAATCCACTTTTGCAGCTCCTGGTGGAGTTTCGTGGAATCGAAGGGTTTGACCAGATAGCCGTTGGCTCCCGCCGAAAAACTTTCTGCCCAGCTGGTTTCGGCGTTGGCCGACATGACGATGATGGGAAGGTCGTAATGGCCGCTGCTTCTGACGCTTCTGATCATGTCCAGCCCGTTCATCACCGGCATCAGGATGTCGGTAAGAACCAGGTCGTAATCCGCCTGGCTGATCTGGTCGAGAGCGTCCTTGCCATTGACGACTTCGGTCACCTCCAGGCCGATGTTTTCAAGCAGAGTTCTGGCCATCAGCCTGCCGATATCATTATCTTCGACCAGCAGGATCTTCGGTTGGCGATGGAAGGCGGCCGGTTCCCGGGCCAGCTCTTCCAGTTGCTGGCGGCGCTTGATGATCTTGCCGATAGCCTCGGTGAAGGCCGAGAAGCTGATACGGTCGGACAGCGGAATGATATGGCTGCCGACCCCGGACAGCCTGGCCAGGTTATCGTGGTGGATGGAACGGTGGAAATAGATGATGTCGAATTGATCGCGGCGCTGCCGGTCCTGCAGCTCGATGAATTCGTGGCCGGATATATCCTTGAGGCTATGGTTGACGATCAGCCACTGATAAGAGGTCCCCAGTTTTCTGCAGGCGTCGATCATCATCAACGCCGTCTGCAGGGATCTGCAGGTGTGGACATCAAAGCTCATTTTCCTGAACTGATGTTCAAGCAGTTCGCAATGCTCCGGATTGTCATAGACCAGAAGGATTGTTTTGTTCTGATCATGCGGATTTGGCATTGAACCTGTCCTCGTCAAGAGGGTGCTGCAACCTGTGGCGCTGATTTGCCGGCAATATTGGTTAGTCTTTTAATATTAATAAAAGTTTATAATTTAGTCAATCGCTTCCATTTCATCGATTTTCAGAAGCACGGCCTGATCTATTTTTTCCGTGGAAATCGTGAAGCGCATCTGCCTGGTTCCGGCCATGGTATCCAGGTCCAGGCAGGCTGGAACCTTATGATGGCTGAGGCCGCTGGTAAAGGTGTTCATGACCGTCATACGAATGGCACAGGACAGGCAGTGCAGGGTTTCGCCACAGCCGCCCGGGTCGTTGGCATGAGGACAGCCGAATACTTCACCGCCCAGCAGCCCTTCGATTTCATTCTGAGGCCTGTCTACCAGCCCCTGCGCCTGCTGATTGGCCATGACGATTCGGCCGCTGTCGTTCACCATAAAGACCGGGGCCTCGATTTCATTCAGGTAATCGGCCAGGGGCTGGCCGAGGCCGGCCATGACTTTGCCCAGGCAGGCTCTGCAGATGCCGTGACTGACGTCATTCTGCCCGCCCGGCGATGCTGTTGCCGGACGCAGCTCCTGGTGACAATATGTGCAGCGGTATTCGATCAAGATCTGCTCCCTGCCAGGGTGTTGCGGCCTTGTTCCGGTTGCCCGTAAGAGGGCCGCAAGGTGGATGACTGGATTTCGGTGGTTCCCCGTTCCCCGGCTCGAAACCGGGGAGGGCCGCAGGCGCAATCCGATCGGGTCAGGCGACGTCCGCCGTGTCCTGAACCGTTTCAAGATGTTCGTTGGCGATCAGAGCCTCAATGTCGAGAAGGATCTTGACGTTGTCGTTCAGTTTGCCGAGACCGCGAATATATTGTGCCTGGTCTTTTCCGGCCGAAGGGGGCGGTTCGATGTCTCCGAGGGGGATGTCGATCACTTCGTTGACCTTGTCGACCACCAGACCGACCGAGTTGCCGTCGACATCCACCACGATAATGCAGGTGCGCTCATCATAGTCTCGCGGTTCAAGATGGAAGCGCAGACGAACATCGATAATGGGAATGACTTTGCCTCTCAGGTTGAGGACGCCGATCACGTGAGAAGGCATATCCGGTACCTTGGTCACCGGCTGGATGCCGATAATTTCGATGACATTGCGGATTTCCAGTCCGTATCCTTCATCGGCAAGCTCGAAGGTCAGATACATTCCTTCCATGCTGTCCTGGTCGATGGCCAGTACTGAGGTCTCCTGTTGGGTCATTCCATCTGCTCCTTTGTCGTGTCGCAAGTTTAAGTCGTCAATTCGGCCGAAAGCCTGTTCGCGAGTGCCTGTCTCCCGCGGGTTCCGCAACAGGCCGGACATTGAGAATGAAGCATTATTGGTGCCAACTAATAAAGAGCCGCAAGATCGTGAATATCGATGATTTTTTTCGGAAATAGCGGGCTGCGGCCGAACGCGACCGGTGCAATTTATCTTGATATGGTTTCGGGGAGATGGGCTAACATGCTGTAAATTATAGTGGTTTGAGGGATAAATATTTATTGCTTCTGCAATTAATGTTGCAGGGTTTTGCTGGCCCGGACAGCCTTTTTTCAAGGTGCCGATCGCAACCTGTCCAGGAAGGTCTTGAAGAGGATCGACCGGTAGCTGTCCGCTCTGGTGAGGATGATGAAGTCGCGCTGCAGGTTCAGCGGGGTTCGGATCTCGGCCAGCCAGCCCTGTTCCAGTTCGCGCTGGACCGCCATGCGCGACAGGCAGGCACAGCCGGCCCCTGCTTCAACCGCTTTCTTGATGGCTTCGGTATGGCCCAGCTCCATGGTTATGACAAAGTCGAGCTGGGCGTGGCGCATGGCTTTTTCAAACACCTCCCTGGTTCCCGATCCTGCCTCCCTCATGATCCAGTCCCCGGTTTCCAGATCCTGATTCCCGATTTCGACCTGCCGGGCCCAGGCATGCTGTGGACAGGTGACGACGACAAGTTCGTCGTCGCGCCACTTCTGCACGGAGAGCCTTGAAATGTGCTGAAATCCTTCAATGAGGCCGAGGTCAAAGTCTCCGTTGTCGAGGCCATTTTCAATCTGCCGGGCGTTGGCGACAAACAGAAGGATTTTGGCCTTGGGGAACTGCTGGGAAAACCTGGTAATGAGCTGGGGCAGCAGGTAATTGCCGATGGTGGTGCTGGCACCGACCCGTAATTCGCCGACCGGCTCCTGGGCCGACTCGCAAAGCAGCATCTCGATCTGCTTTTCCTGGTCGAGCAGGCGGTTTACCAGAGGGAGCAGCGTGCGGCCGCGATCGTTCAGCAGCAGCCTTTTGCCGTGGCGATTGAACAGGGGGGCATCGGAATAACGCTCCAGCTCGGCAAGGGCCATGCTCACGGCGGACTGGGTCAGCTGCAGGTCGTCACTGGCCCGGGTGACGCTGTTCAGACTGGCGACTTTGGCAAATATCTGGAGCTGTCTTAAGGTAACGGCCATGCTGTACTATATCAGGATAAATGATTAAAGATATCATTATTATAAATTATTATTTATGAAATGAACGGGCTATAATTCCGTATGTCAAACTTCAGGAGAGCCATTATGCCATCGGAAAAAGTACCCCGGATCATGTTTGTCGGTTGTCTTGCCGCCTGCCTCTTGCCCTGGATGGATGCGTCCTATGCATTGCTGCTCGGGATTGCTGTCAGTCTGTTTTTCGGTAATCCGTGGCCCCGGCAGACGGCCCTGGCCAGTAAGAAACTGCTGCAGGCGTCCGTGGTCGGGCTTGGCTTCGGACTCAGCCTGGGAGAGGTCTGGTCGACCGGCAGGCAATCCCTTGTCTATACCTTCGTCGGGATCTGTTTCACCCTTGTTCTGGGAACGCTTATCGGACGACTGTTCAAGGTCGAAGCCAGGACCTCCCTGCTGGTGTCCTTCGGGACCGCAATCTGCGGAGGGAGTGCCATTGCGGCCATGGCCCCGGTCCTGAAAGCGAAGGATGCTGAAATCGCAGTTTCCCTTGCCACGGTTTTTACCCTCAATGCCGTTGCGTTGCTGCTGTTTCCGGTTATCGGTCATGAACTGAATTTAAGCCAGTCCGTGTTCGGAACCTGGGCCGGCATGGCGATTCATGACACCAGCAGCGTGGTCGGGGCCGCTTCGGTTTACGGAGCCCAGGCCCTGGCGGTCGGCACCACGGTCAAATTGTCCCGGGCACTCTGGATCACGCCTTTCGTGCTGGTAACGGCGTGGCGGAATCAGGCCACGGGCAGGAATGCTTTCCCCTGGTTTATTGTCGGATTCATCTGCGCGGCGGCGATCAGTACCGCCTTTCCCCAGGCGGCTGGTGCCTGGCACCTGGTGGCCCGCGTGGCCAGACAAGCTCTGGTGGTGACTCTGTTTCTGATTGGGGCGGGGCTGAGCCGGGAACTGCTGCGCCGGGTCGGGGTCCGGCCATTGCTGCAGGGGGTGCTGCTGTGGGCGGTGGTCGGCAGCGTTACGCTGACCTGCCTCGAACTGTTCGGCGTTGCCTGATTCATTCCGCGACCGCACGGGGTGCAGCCTGTTTCAGGCCGCGCCCCGATCCTGGGTAAATTGATAGATCC
The DNA here is from genome assembly GCA_963677135.2 of Geopsychrobacteraceae bacterium. GTDB lineage: Bacteria > Desulfobacterota > Desulfuromonadia > Desulfuromonadales > Geopsychrobacteraceae > Seleniibacterium. The sequence goes on from CAXXLS010000002.1 coordinate 120,290, forward strand.
TCTGCAGAACCATCACTCCAGCCCCCCGGGCGGTATCCGTATGCTGCCATTTCTGTACGACAATCTCCGGCAGGTTGTCCAGGTTGCCGGTCAGGTAGTGGGGGATGCTCTCCTGCATCGGCCCGATCAGGGTCTCGCCGGCCAGGGTTCCTTTGCCGGTGAGAATGATTTTGGACGGGTTGAAGATTTCGATCAGGTTGGCGATGCCGATTCCCAGGGCGCGACCGACCTCCCGGTAGAGCTTGACCAGAGCGTCCTCGCCTGTTTTTGCTCTTTCGATCACGTCCTCTATGGCCAGATCCTTCAGCGGGGTGGCGGTTTCCCATGCCCCTTCCCGGGCCAGGTCCTTGGCTCGTTGCAGAATGGCAAAATTGCCGGCATGAGCCTCGAAGCAGCCTTGCTTTCCGCACCGGCAGAGGGGGCCGTTGGGATCGATGACGGTATGACCGAATTCCCCGGCGACTCCTGATTGGCCCTTGTAGAGTTGACCATTGATGAAGATAGCGATGGCAATCCCCTGGGCAAGATTGACCACGATAAAATCGTCCGTGTTTTTCCCTTCTCCGAACCATTGTTCCGCCAGCGCGATACATTTGACACTGTTTTCGATATAGGTCGGGATCGCGAGTTTCTGATCAAGAATTTCCTTGAGGTGAATGTTTTTCCATTTGTAGTTCAGGGCGAACTTGATGACGCTGTCCGGCTCATTGACCAGGCCGGGAATGGCTACGCCGATCCCTGAGATCTGAGCCCTGGTCAGCTCCGTCTTCCACATGCAGTTGTGGACTGCCTGCATGATCTGGTCGGCAACGGTCTCCGGAGAGGTGTCCTCTTCGGAAAAGTAGACGGAGTGCTCAGCCAGGATGTCCGCCTGCAGGTTGATGATGACGACATTGATCCGTCTGACCGAGAGAAAGACCCCGATGGTGTAGGCCCCGTCGGGGTTCAGGGTCAGCAGGACCGGTTTTCTCCCGCCAATGGATACACCCGTCTGTTTTTCCAGGAGCAGTTTCTTTTCAAGAAGTTCTGCCGTGATTCCCGAAACCGCCGCAGGGCTCAGCCCGATCTGTTTGGCGATATCGGCACGGGAAATCGGCTGCTGGTCGCGGATGGTGTATAGGACCTTGAACTGATTGATAGAACGCATTGTTGTTTTGTCAAGAGACGGTAGGAAATGGAAAGACACGATAAACTATTCCTTCGATAGAGATGATGAATTTGAAACTCATCATATGACTTTGTTTTCTGGGTTAAAAAATAGCATATTTTGCGGGGCGCCTAAAAGAAAATCTTCCTATTGTTGCTAATATATCAATTTTTAAGTGAAAAAAAGTTGTTAATTTTAAAACGGGTGATATTTTTTTATTGACTCCAAATGCAGAACAGGTTTAATTTCCACTTTGTTAACTCAGTGAACAAACCTTCTGGATGGTCTTGCTTGATATTAAAAGGTGGTGGAACGATGTCTCATATAAAAACTGTTGAACTCAATGAAGAGCGCTTTTTTCCGGCCGATCCGGCGGTCAGGAACCTGGCTATGGGCCTGTACCGTGAAGTCAGGGATCTGCCGATCGTGAGTCCTCATGGGCACACCGAGCCGCGCTGGTATGCGGAGGATATCAATTTCACCAATCCGGCGGAGCTGTTCCTGATCCCTGATCATTATATCTTCAGGATGATGTACAGCCAGGGAGTCCCCATGGAAGATCTCGGCGTTCCGCGCGTCGATGGCGGGCCGGTCGAGCAGGATCCCGAAAAGATCTGGGCCCTGTTTGCAAAGTATTACTACCTGTTTCGCGGGACTCCCTCACGCATGTGGTTCGAGTCGGTCATGGTCGATCTCTTCGGTATTAAAGAACGATTGTCTCCGGAGACGGCCACGGACATCTACCACAGGATCCAGGAAACCCTCGCCCGGCCGGAATTTTCCGTCAGGTCTCTGTATGATCGCTTCAATATGGAGGTCGTATCCACCACGGATTCCCCCCTCAGCGACCTGTCCTGTCATCAAGCCCTTCGCGACAGCGGCTGGGCGGGCAGAATTGTTCCCTGCTTCCGTCCGGACCCGGTCGTCGATCCCGAGTATAGGGGGTTTGCCGGAAATGTTGAAGAGCTGGGAGCTCTCACCGGCGAAAATACCGCGACCTGGAACGGTTATCTGAAGGCGCTGGCCTCCCGTCGGGAATTTTTCGTATCCCTGGGGGCGACCGCAACGGACCACGGCCATCCCACCGCGGCAACCCGCGATTTTTCCGCAACCGAGTGCGAGGGCCTCTTCGCCAAGGCTCTTAAGGGCGGGCTGACCGCCAAGGAGGCCGAAGATTTCCGGGGCCAGATGCTGACCGAAATGGTGCGCATGAGCCAGGATGATGGCCTGGTGATCCAGATCCATCCAGGTGCTTATCGTAATCATAACCAGGTTGTTTTCAACAAGTTCGGGCTTGACAAGGGGGCTGATATCCCGACCCCGACCGAATACGTCAGGGCTTTGAAGCCGTTGCTGGACCGGTTCGGCAGTGAGCCCGGACTTAAAGTGGTTCTGTTCACCCTGGACAGTACCACCCTGGGCAGGGAACTGGCTCCCCTGGCCGGCCATTATCCGCTGCTGAAACTGGGGCCTGCCTGGTGGTTCTATGACAGCCCGGAAGGGATGATGAATTTCCGGCGCTCGGTTACTGAAACCGCAGGGTTCTACAATACGGTTGGATTTAACGACGATACCAGGGCGTTCTTGACGATTCCGGCCCGTCATGACATGGCGCGGCGTATCGATTGTTCCTATCTCGCTGAGCTGGTCAGCACTCATCGGTTGGATGAGGATGAAGCTGTAGAGGTTGCCCGTGATCTTGCCTACAACCTGGTGAAAGACGCGTACAATCTCTGAAAAGACATGAGGGGTGTTTTTTATGTCGTGAACAGGATGTTTTGGCGTGGGAAGCCGGTTTTCCGGGCGACCCTTAGAATAACCACATATCACTGATGGAGGAGCATCGCATGAAGAAAACTCTCTTGCTGCTGTTGGTCATGGCCCTGTCTGTATCGGGCGCATTCGTCTGCACTCAAGCGCTGGCTGCGGACAAAAAAGTTACGCTGGTCTATGCCGAAGTCAACCCCATGGATTCCATCGTGGGTCAGACCGGGCAGAAATTCAAGGAGGAAGTGGAGCGTCTGTCCGGCGGCAGCATTGTCCTTGATATCAAGGCCAACGGCGTGCTTGGCGCTGAGCAGGACGTCCTCGACGCCATGCTCGGCGGCGGCGGAACCATCGACATGTCCAGGATCTCGGCTTTTGCCCTGACCAGTTACGGCGGGCAGAAATCCAAACTGCTGTCCATCCCCTATACCTTCACCAGCAGGGATCATTTCTGGAAGTTTGCCACCAGCGACCTGGCTCCCGAGTTCCTTCTCGAGCCTCATGAAAACGGAACCGGCATTCGTGGTCTGTTCTACGGAGAAGAAGGCTTCAGACATTTCTTCGGGACCAAGCCCCTTAACACAATGGCCGATCTGGCCGGGATGAAAATCCGCGTCTCCAACGACCCCGTCATGCGTGGTCTGGTCAAAGGGCTCGGCGCTTCTCCGACCGTTGTTAACTACAACGAGCTTTATTCCGCGCTCCAGACCGGTGTGGTTGATGCTGCCGAGCAGCCGATCGCCAACTACAAGTCAAAAGCCTTCAATGAAGTCGCTCCTTACATGATCCTCGACGGCCATACCCTTGGCGCAATTCAGGTTATCATCACCGACGAAGCATGGGACAAGCTGTCTGCCAATCAGCAGAACGCTCTGGTTGAAGCCGGCAAGCTTGCTTCCGCCTTCAACAGGGAACTGTCTGAAGGTGCCGAGAACAAAGTTCTGAAAGAGCTGGCCGCCGCAGGTGCAACCGTTGTTCCCGTTGCCGATAAGGGCCCCTGGCAGAAAGCCTGTGCCGAAGTCATCAAAGAAGCCAGCGCCAAAAACGCTGCCCTGTACCAGAAGATTCTCGATATGCAGTAGGACTCCCTGTCCTGTCCCCCAGTCCGGCTGAATGCTGATCGATCCGCCGGACTGGGGGGCCTGTCCTTGGCGTTATCCGGCACCGAAGTTCCAGATTTTGAGTGCCTCATTGTTATTCATGACGGAGTTTCTATGAAGGCGGTGTTTACGACCGTAGATAAAATTAAACCGTTCTTTGACTGTGTCGACAAACTGGTTCTTTTTATCTGCAAAATCCTTCTGATCATAGATATTGCCATTACAGCCATGGCCGTTACCGGACGATACGTTTCCTTTGTTCCGGACCCTGCCTGGAGCGAAGAGGTGGTCCTTTCCTGCATGGCCTACATGGCGGTCCTGTCTGCAGCCCTGGCCATTCGGCGTAATGCCCATATCCGCATGACAGCCTTTGATCGCTATCTGCCCCCAAAGGTCCTCGTCGCCCTTGATCTGCTTGCCGATATCGCCATTATGGCGCTTGGATTCGTCATGATCTTTGTTGGCTGGAGTTACGCGCAACGGCTTGGCGCCAGAGGATTTTATGTCAGCATGCCCGACCTCTCCAGGTTCTGGATGTATTTTCCGGTGCCGCTGGCGGGAGTTGCCATGGTGATTTTTGAGTTGGAAATGATTTACAACCGGATCAAAAAACTGGTTCTCGGGGAGGAAGCTTGAGGCATGATTGTAGATAGTATGGCGATTTTTGTCCTGCTGGGAAGTTTTTTTGTTTTTATCCTGATCCGCTTCCCTATTGCCTACGCGGTCGCACTGTCGTCCATTCTCTGCCTGCTGTATCAGGGCCTGCCTCTGACCACAGTCGCGCAGCAGATGGTGAAGGGAATCAGTTCTTTCAGTCTGATGGCCGTCCCCTTTTTCATTACCATGGGCTACCTGATGGGGTCTGGCGGGATTTCCGAAAAATTGATCGCACTGGCCAACGCCTGCGTCGGTTGGATGCGTGGCGGCATGGCCATGGTCAATATTGTCTCCTCCTATTTCTTCGGGGGCATTTCGGGCTCGGCGGCGGCTGACACGGCTTCTTTGGGCAGTATCATGATCCCGATGATGGTTGAGCAGGGCTATGACGATGACTTCGCCACCGCGGTCACCGTGACCAGTTCCTGTGAAGGCCTGCTTGTTCCCCCCAGCCACAACATGGTTATCTACGCGACGACCGCCGGGGGCGTCTCCATAGGCAGCCTCTTTCTGGCCGGTTATCTGCCCGCCGCCATTCTTGCCGGAACCCTGATGGTCGGTTCCTACATTATCTCGGTCAAACGCAATTATCCCAGAGGCGATAAGTTCAATCTGCTGAACCTGCTGAAGCAGATCGCGGTCTCCTTCTGGGCTCTTGCCGCCGTGCTGATTGTTGTCGTCGGGGTGGTCGGTGGGGTCTTCACCGCAACGGAATCCGCAGCGATCGCCGTCATCTACAGCCTCGTGGTCAGTGTCTTCATCTACCGGGGTATGACCTGGAAGGGGGTCTGGAAGGCGCTGGATCAATGCGTAAACACTCTGTCCATCGTGCTGATTCTGATTTCGACGTCAAGCATCTTCGGTTTTCTGCTGACCCGCCTGAACGTCCCCAGTCTGGCAGCAAAAGCCATTCTTGGACTGACTGACAACACGATTATTCTGGCCTTGCTGCTGAACCTGATTCTGCTGGTTCTGGGCGTCATTATGGACATGGCACCAATTATCCTGATTGCCACGCCCATCCTGCTGCCCATCGCAGAAAGCATCGGGATTTCACCCATTCAGTTCGGCATCATGATGATTTTGAACTGCGGCATCGGGCTCCTGACGCCCCCTGTCGGGTCGGTTCTGTTCATCGGTTCGGCCGTCGGAAAGGTTCCTATCGAAAGGCTGGTGAAAGCAATCTTACCCTTTTACCTGCTGATGATCATCACTCTGCTGTTACTGACGTTTATCCCTGCGATCAGCATGTATCTGCCATCGGTGTTTATGTGACAATTCGCCAGGACAGGACATTCAGTTTTCACTACAGGGTGAAGCCGGCCAGCCTCTGGGTTCTGACCATGGTCAATATCTACAGGTCCATGATGGCTGTGATCAATATTATTTTCACAGCTTCCATGGCCCTGTTGATTTACCGCTTCTGGAGCGACGCCGGAGTCGTTGTCCGAGTTCTTATGCTTGCCGGCCTGATTCTATTTCCCGTGCTGCAGCCTCTGCTGATTTACCTGCGCAGCCGGAAGATTGTTAACCAGATGCCGAAAGACCTGGACATAACGTTTGATCAGATCGGTTTCGAAATTGCGAATGACAGTAAAAAATCGCGCGTGAATTATGCTGAGGTCAAGTCAGTAACCAGAATATTCAAAATGCTGATTATCTATACCCGGTCGCGGCAGGGTTTTATTCTGGATAACGAAATGTTGTCAGGCCAGAGTAAGGGCCTGTCTGCTTTTCTGTCTGAAAAGATAAAAAGAAGTCGTTGAGAAACCCCATTCAATGACGGAACTAAAAGACCAGCTGCTGAGAAATGGAACGAGAAAACCATGTCACTGCCTCTATCTGCATTCTGTCATGAAGGAAATCCAGATTCGCGGAGCTCGTAATGCCGTCAGGCAGGACTTTGTCGATGTTCTCGAGCTGATGAAGAAACTGGATCTGCCGATTGAACGTCTGGTTTCCAGGGATGTGCCATTGGCAGAGGCCGGTGAGGCATTGCAAAGCTGGAGCGACAACCCTGCAGCCATTACCAAGATTCTTGTATCCTTCGAATAAAATTGTCAAAAGAGAGAAGACCGATGAAAGAACTCAACCGTACCAATTTTGATCTGCCGCGCTACCCGGAGCGGATCCTGCAGATCGGGGAGGGGAACTTCCTGCGCTGCTTTATCGGCTGGCAGGTCGATATTTTGAACGAGAAGAACGGGCTGAACGCCGGGATCGTCGTGGCGCGCCCCATCGATACCGAGATGCCGCCGCCTTTGACTGTGCAGGACGGGCTCTATACCACCTTGCTGCGCGGTTACGATGAAGAGAACCAGCTGCGCAACGAAAAGCGCATCGTCTCCAGCGTCACCCGGGAAATCTCCATCTACAAAGAGTACGCCGCGTTCCTGGAACTGGCCCACAACCCCGAACTGCGCTTTATCTTCAGCAACACCACCGAAGCCGGGATCGCCTACAGTGACGCCGACCGCTTCGACGATGCGCCGCCGGCGACCTATCCGGCCAAGCTGACCCGCTTCCTCTATGAGCGTTTTACCGCTTTTGACGGTGCCGGGGACAAGGGCTTTATCCTGTTTCCCTGCGAGCTTCTCGACTACAACGGCGAACTGCTCAAAGAGTACGTCCTCAAATACGCCAAGCAGTGGAACCTGTCCGCGGACTTCACCTCCTGGCTGGAAGAGGCGAACACCTTCTGCTCAACCCTGGTCGACAGGATCGTTACCGGTTATCCAAAAGACGAAGTGGCCGAACTGGAAACCGAACTGGGTTACCATGACCGCTTCATGGTCACCGGCGAGTATTTTCACCTGTTCGTGATCCAGGCGCCTGGTTGGGTCGGTGAAGAGCTCAAATTGGACGGCAGCGGCCTGCATGTCGAGATTGTCGATGATCTCAAACCCTATAAGCAGCGCAAGGTCGGGATCTTGAACGGCTGTCACACCGCCCTGACCCCGGTAGCCTGGCTGTGCGGCATCGAGTACGTCAAGGACGCCACCAGCGATCCCCAGCTGGAAAGCTACCTGGCCCGGCTCCTCGATCAGGAGATCATTCCCTGCCTGCCCCTGCCGGTGGACGAGCTCAAGCCGTTTGCCGACAGCGTCATCGGCCGTTTCAAAAACCCCTATATCAAGCACAAGCTTCTCGATATCTCCCTGAACTCGATGACCAAGTTCCGCACCCGACTGCTGCCCCAGCTGCTGCGTTACTGTGAAGACCAAGGTCGCGTGCCGCAACTGATGACCCTGGCGCTGGCCGCCCTGATCTGTTTCTACCGCGGCGAGCTGAACGGGCAGAGCTATGTGACCAGGGACGACCAACCCTTCCTCGATATGTACCGGGAGCTGTGGGGCGAGGCCGGCATGGGACCGGTCGATCTGGAAACCGCAACCGCCATCGCCCGGAAGGTGCTGAGTCTTGACCGGCACTGGGAGGCCGAGCTGCTGAAGATCGACGGGCTGTGCGAGCAGGTTGCGGGATTTATCGTCAGCATCACCGGTAAGGGAATGCGGGAGACGCTTGCGGAGGTGCTGTGATGATCAAAGTCTCGCGCATCGACAGCGCCGACAATGTCGCCGTCACCTATGCCGAGCTGAAGCCCGGCACCCTGGTGGAGGTTCCCGGCCTTGAGCCGTTTGCCGTGGTGGACCCCATTCCCGTGGGGCACAAGCTGGCCCTGGAGGATATCGGGGCCGGGCAGCAGGTCGTGAAATATGGCGCGTCCATCGGGCTGGCCAGCCAGGACATCGTCAGGGGAGGGCATGTCCATACCCACAACGTCAGGACCGGACTGTCCGACAAGCAGGACTACAGCTACCGGCCGGTGGCTGCCGAGGCCGAATCGTTTAGCTGGACCGCGGCCCGGCCGCTGCAGGTTTACCGGCGCGGCAACGGGCGGGTCGGGATCCGCAACGAGCTGTGGGTGATTCCGACGGTCGGTTGCGTTAACGGTATTGCCGACAACATCATCAGGACCTTCAACGCCATCTCCGATCGCAGCGGTGTCGACGGGGTTTTCAATTTCCCCCATCCCTACGGCTGTTCCCAGCTGGGGGGCGACCACGAGCGGACCCGGGCCATGCTGCAGAACATCGCCCTGCACCCCAACTGCGGCGGGGTGCTGATTCTGGGGCTGGGCTGCGAGAACAACCAGGTCGATGCGTTTCGGGAGACCCTGCCCGAAGCCGTTGATCAGCGGCGGATCAGATACCTGATCGCCCAGGAGGTCGGGGATGAGGTGGAGACCGGAGTCGCGCTGCTCGAAGAGCTTTACGCCGTGGCGTCCCGGGACCAGCGGGAAGCGGGGGACTGGCAGGATATCGTCATCGGGCTGGAATGCGGCGGGTCGGACGCCTTTTCGGGGCTGACCGCCAACCCGCTGATCGGGCGGGTGTCCGATTACGTGGTCGGGCAGGGCGGGACCACCGTGTTGACCGAGGTCCCGGAAATGTTCGGCGCCGAGCACATCCTGATGGAGCAGTGCGTGAGCCGGGAGGTGTTTGAGAAGACCGTGACCATGATCAATGATTTCAAGGATTATTACCTGGCCCACGATCAGCCGATATACGAGAACCCGTCCCCGGGGAACAAGGCGGGCGGGATCACCACGCTGGAGGACAAGTCCCTGGGCTGCACCCGCAAGGCGGGGAAGTCGCCGGTTGTCGATGTCATCAAGATCGACGAGCGGGTGAGCAAGCCGGGTTTGAACCTGCTGTATTCCCCGGGCAACGATATCGTCGCGACGACCTCCCTGGGCGCGGCCGGCTGTCAGCTGGTGCTGTTCTCGACCGGCCGCGGGACGCCCCTGGGTGGTTTCATCCCGACGGTCAAGATCGCGACCAACAGCCCCCTGGCCGAGAAAAAGGCCAACTGGATCGATTTCAATGCCGGGGTTCTGGCCGATCCGGAGGTTGATCCGGACCAGGTTCTGAGTGACTTTCTGGCCAGGATCGTCGCCATCATCAACGGCGAGCCGACTTCGGCCGAGAGACGCAACAGCCGGGATATCGCCATCTTCAAGACCGGCGTGACCCTGTAGGTCGACTCGGATTAAGAACTGCTGAAATGCTACGGCCGCTTCATGATTGAAGCGGCCGTTTGTTTGTTTCGATGGGTATAATACCTGTCACGCGTTGATGGTGCTGTCCAGTTCTTCCTGGACTGATACCAGGTGGGCTGTCATCGTCCGTTTTGCGGCTTCGGGGTTATGTGACTTGATGGCTTCAAGGATTCTCATGTGCTGGAAAACGGCCCTGGTTCTCATGGTGCTGATGTCGACACTCCGCTGCAGTTGCGGCCAGAGCTTGCCATGATGGCGCATTTCCCAGAGACTTTCGATGTGGCTGGTCAGCAGTGAGTTTCTCGAGGCTTTAGCAATCAGCAAATGAAATTCCATGTCGCCATCCTCACTTTCAAAGCCTGCCTGATTTTCATTCACCATCATTTCAATGGCTTTTTCCATGAGTTCACAATGTTGATCTGTTCTGTATTGGGCGGCGAGGTACGCTGCTTCAGGTTCGAGAAGCATTCTGACCTGAATTTGTTCAAAGGGACCGGCTTCGGAAGTAATACTGCTTAAAGGAATTTCTTCTGCCAGATTCTGAACAACCGCACCAACATTCCTTTTAACGGTGAGGACCCCGGAGACCTCAAGGGCGACGATCGCCTCGCGGACGGTCGCCCGACTTACGCCAAGCAGCTTGGACAGTTCGGTTTCCGAAGGCAGCCTGTCCCCTTCGTGGAAGTGGTTTGTCTGTAAATATTGTTTGATCTCCTGCGAAGTATGGATGTAGAGACGTTCATTTTTTGATAAGGCCTGCTCGCCAGGCAGCTTGGATTTCATTTTGGGATATCTCTCCTTTTGGTCAGTCAATTATTGAGACGACGTTCTGATTAGTCAAGGATATTCTTGTTGGAGGATGCGGATTGTCAGACAATCCTGTGTCTGTCTGATGTTTCTATGCTGGTTGTAAGGACCAAAATCTATATAAAATACAGCATATTAGGTAGTTTTTCTCAGATTTGTCGTAATTTTTGAAAAGCATATCACCGGATGGTCTGTCAATTATGTTGTTATTTTTTAGGATTGACAGACAATCTTGCTAGCCTTAATATCCTAGCCGTTGCTACGGCGGTCATTGCTTCTTCTTGCATTCTCATTGGCCTTGATTGCTTTTGTTTACCCCCTGCTAAAAAAAGGTTTGGACGGATTACTCATCAAGTTTGTTCGTCCTTTCTTTTAATAAACCAGTGTCAATAATGTGATTGATACTGATTCTGTGTTCCCGGAACTGTCGGGAGTTAACCAAAGATGCATGGAGGTTTGAATGAAAAAGCTGTTGAGTGTTTGTCTAACCCTGCTGGTTGCAACTGTTCTGGTTGTTCCTATGTCTGCGGGCAGTGCTTCTGCAAAAAACCTTGAAATTATGGTAGCTTATGGAAACCAGCCTGGAGAGCCGGTAGACCAGGCAGTGACCTATTGGGCAAAGATTCTGAAAGAAAAATCCAACGGCAGCATTGTTCTGAAGCAGTTTCCGAGCAGTCAGCTGGGTGACGAGGCGACCGTTCAGCAGCAGGCGAAAATGGGCGCCAACATTATCACCATCGCTTCCTACGGTTCTCTGGCCGACCTGGTACCTGATCTTGCGGTTATCAACGCCCCCTATGTTGGAACAACCGTTGAGCAAAAGGTGGCCCTGGTTCATTCCCCCAAAATGAAAGCCCTCATCGGTCAGCTCGATGAGAAGGGTTATCATGCGATCATTACCGATTTCTACTACGGCACCCGTCAGTTGCTTTCCAAAACCAAAGCTACCAAACCTGAAGACATGAACGGCAAAAAAATTCGTGTCCAGAATGCAAAAATTGCGAATTACTGGGCAAAATCTGTCGGCGCTACTCCCACCCCGATGGCCCTTTCCGAAGCCTATACAGCCATGTCACAGGGAATCGTCAGTGGTATCGAGAATCCTCCGGGAACCCTTTATGGCGGAAAATTCTACGAGCAGGCAAAATTCCTTATCCTGACCAACCACGATGTTCACATGGCTCCATGGGTTATGGGCAGCGCTTTCTGGAAGAGCCTCAGCCCTGAACAGCAGAAATTGATTGAAGAGACCGGTATGGAAATGTCTGCTTACGCAACCAAGCTGATCAAAGGGACCGAGCAGGAGTACATCGACAAGATGGCTGCTGAAGGCGTTGAAGTTGTCAAGGTTGACGTCGGGCCTTATCTCGAAAATGCTCTGAAGGTCATGAAGGGTGCTTTCCCTGAGTGGACCGAGGGTCTTTACGACGAAACGTTGAAAAGCCTCAAGTAGAACAGTTCAATTGCGGTTCCGGCAGTCTTTTCGGAGGCTGCCGGAATCATGGCCTCAGTTTTTCATGTGAGAATCGTTATGAACGTCTGTAAGAAAGCACTTGCTGTGCTCGATAGGATCGGTCGGCTGGATGTCGTGATAAGCTCTGTTACCATGTTCAGTATTGTCTGTATCTGTATATGGGGTGTTATCACCAGATATTTTCTAGGCAATCCGGCAGGGTGGGTCGGCGAACTGTCCCTGGCCCTGTTTGCCTGGCTGACCTTTTTTGGAACCAGCATTCTTGCCAGACGTGGAGAGATCGTCAACATCGAGTTTTTGCTGAATTATCTTCCGAGTGGCTGGTCTTTTTTCATCAAAAGAATCCTTTCCACGATCCTGCTGGTTGGCTGCCTGGGGGTCCTTATCTACCTTGGCTTTCAGCTGACCTTTTTCTCCTATGATCGCTATACCTCGATTCTGCGAATCCCCTACAGCTACATTTACGGGGCTATTCCGGTCGGCTCGCTGTTCACTCTTTATCACGTCCTGCGCCACGCCGTCATCGGGCCACAGTATCACGAAGAAATGGATTCAACGTTATGAATGTCGCTGTCCCCATTGCGGTCATGTTCCTGCTGTTGTTGCTGGAATTTCCCGTTGCTTTCTCGATTTTTGCAAGCACCCTCTGTTATTTTGCCTTCTTCTCCTACCTGCCGCCGATGATCGCCGTCCAGCGTATCGGTGAAGGCTTGAGCTCTTATGCCTTGCTGGCCATCCCGTTTTTTATTATGGCGGGAATTTACATGAACCACTCGGGTATCAGCAAGCGGTTGCTCGCCTTCAGTGAAATTCTGACCGGGCACATGCGAGGTGGGCTGGCACAGGTCAACATTGTCCTGAGCACCCTGATGGGAGGTCTTTCCGGATCAAACATCGCCGATGCGGCCATGAACTCGAAGTTGATTGTCCCTTTCATGCTCAAAAAGGGCTATTCTAAAGGTTTTTCGGCTTCAGTGACGGCAGCGTCATCACTGATTACACCCATCATCCCCCCCGGTATTGCGCTGATTCTCTATGGTTACATCAATAATGTATCGATCGGGCGCCTGTTCCTGGCCGGGGTCGTTCCCGGTGTCATGATGTGTGCTTTGATGATGTTTCTGGTTAATCGTATTGCGGTCAAACGCGACTATAAGCCGGAGCGGCATGAACGAGCCAGTATCAAAGAAGTCATGGTCGGAGTCCGAGCCGCGGCAATCGCCTTTACTTTACCGGTTATCATTATCGGCGGTATCCGTTTCGGGGTCTTCACGCCAACCGAAGCCGGAGCTATCGCTGTCGCATTTTCCTTGTTTATCGGATTCTTCGTCTACCGAGAGCTGAACTTTAAGAAATTCGCAATGGGACTGACCGAGTCGGTCCTGGCGTCGGCCAACGTTTTGATTATTATTGCAGTATCTTATGGGTTCTCCAAATTCCTGACCTGGGAACGGCTGCCTCAGAATATTGCATCATTTATTTCCGAAAACTTTGACAGCAAAGTCATGTTCCTCATTGTTGTCAACCTGGTGCTGATTATTCTCGGCATGTTCATCGAAGGAAATGCCATCCTGATCGTCATTTCACCGCTGCTTGTCGGGGCCGCCAATGTTATGCAGGTCGATCTGGTTCATTTCGGAATTATCTTTATCCTGAACTGCGCTATCGGGACTCTGACTCCGCCTCTCGGTACCGTCATGTTTACCACCTGTACCATTATTAATGTGCCGATCAAGGACTTCATCAAAGAGGTTATTCCTTTCTGGCTGGTTCTCATCCTGTCGCTGATACTGGTCACCTTTATTCCCCAAATCAGCCTGTTTCTTCCGAACCTTGTCTTTGGCAGCTGATTACTGTTTGGTTTCCAAAATTTACCCAGATACGGGCACGATTGGACCGTCGTGCCCGCATTTTAAAGAAGGACATATATCATGCAAGCGTTTGTTATCAATGAGCCCGGAGCCTGTGGCTTAACGGATACCCTTGAAAAGCCGCGACTCCAACCGGGCCAGGTTCTTGTGAAAATAAAGAAAGTCGGGTTTTGCGGAAGTGATCTCAATACCTTTCGCGGGTTAAATCCGATCGTCAGTTATCCACGGATTCCAGGACACGAAATTGCGGCTGAAATCGTTGAAACCGGGTCACAAGTTCCTGCGGAATTGAAGGTCGGTGCGAAGGTCCTGGTTCTTCCATATACCACTTGCGGAACCTGCTGGTCCTGCCTTAGCGGCCGACCCAACGCTTGTAAAAACAACCAGACTCTTGGTGTTCAGCAGGATGGCGGCATGACTGAATATCTCGCTGTTGATCATGAGAAAATTGTCGGCAACCTCGAAGATCTTTCCTTTCGTCAGATTGCCATCGTTGAGCCGTTGGCCGTTGGCTGCCATGCTGCTCGGCGTGGGGAAGGAAAGGCTGGTGAGACAATGCTGGTTTTCGGCTGCGGCATGGTTGGACTGGGAGCTGTTGCCAAAGGGAATGATGATGGTGCGACAGTTATTGCCGTTGACATTGATGATGACAAACTCGACCTGGCGCGCAAATTTGGTGCAACTCATACCATCAACTCCAGGACGCAGGACCTGGAGGAGGAAGTTCTCAAGCTCACCGGAGGACATGGTGCGACTGTTGCCATTGAAGCGATTGGTTTGGATCAGACATTTATCGCTGCCGTCGACCTGGTCGCATTCTGCGGGCGGGTTGTTTATGTCGGCTATGTGAAGGACAAGGTCGCCTTTGATACAAAGAAGTTTGTCATGAAGGAAATCCAGATTCGCGGAGCTCGTAATGCCGTCAGGCAGGACTTTGTCGATGTTCTCGAGCTGATGAAGAAACTGGATCTGCCGATTGAACGTCTGGTTTCCAGGGATGTGCCATTGGCAGAGGCCGGTGAGGCATTGCAAAGCTGGAGCGACAACCCTGCAGCCATTACCAAGATTCTTGTATCCTTCGAATAAAATTGTCAAAAGAGAGAAGACCGATGAAAGAACTCAACCGTACCAATTTTGATCTGCCGCGCTACCCGGAGCGGATCCTGCAGATCGGGGAGGGGAACTTCCTGCGCTGCTTTATCGGCTGGCAGGTCGATATTTTGAACGAGAAGAACGGGCTGAACGCCGGGATCGTCGTGGCGCGCCCCATCGATACCGAGATGCCGCCGCCTTTGACTGTGCAGGACGGGCTCTATACCACCTTGCTGCGCGGTTACGATGAAGAGAACCAGCTGCGCAACGAAAAGCGCATCGTCTCCAGCGTCACCCGGGAAATCTCCATCTACAAAGAGTACGCCGCGTTCCTGGAACTGGCCCACAACCCCGAACTGCGCTTTATCTTCAGCAACACCACCGAAGCCGGGATCGCTTACAGTGACGCCGACCGCTTCGACGATGCGCCGCCGGCGACCTATCCGGCCAAGCTGACCCGCTTCCTCTATGAGCGTTTTACCGCTTTTGACGGTGCCGGGGACAAGGGCTTTATCCTGTTTCCCTGCGAGCTTCTCGACTACAACGGCGAACTGCTCAAAGAGTACGTCCTCAAATACGCCAAGCAGTGGAACCTGTCTGCGGACTTCACCTCCTGGCTGGAAGAGGCGAACACCTTCTGCTCAACCCTGGTCGACAGGATCGTTACCGGTTATCCAAAAGACGAAGTGGCCGAACTGGAAACCGAACTGGGTTACCATGACCGCTTCATGGTCACCGGCGAGTATTTTCACCTGTTCGTGATCCAGGCGCCTGGTTGGGTCGGTGAAGAGCTCAAATTGGACGGCAGCGGCCTGCATGTCGAGATTGTCGATGATCTCAAACCCTATAAGCAGCGCAAGGTCGGGATCTTGAACGGCTGTCACACCGCCCTGACCCCGGTAGCCTGGCTGTGCGGCATCGAGTACGTCAAGGACGCCACCAGCGATCCCCAGCTGGAAAGCTACCTGGCCCGGCTCCTCGATCAGGAGATCATTCCCTGCCTGCCCCTGCCGGTGGACGAGCTCAAGCCGTTTGCCGACAGCGTCATCGGCCGTTTCAAAAACCCCTATATCAAGCACAAGCTTCTCGATATCTCCCTGAACTCGATGACCAAGTTCCGCACCCGACTGCTGCCCCAGCTGCTGCGTTACTGTGAAGACCAAGGTCGCGTGCCGCAACTGATGACCCTGGCGCTGGCCGCCCTGATCTGTTTCTACCGCGGCGAGCTGAACGGGCAGAGCTATGTGACCAGGGACGACCAACCCTTCCTCGATATGTACCGGGAGCTGTGGGGCGAGGCCGGCATGGGACCGGTCGATCTGGAAACCGCAACCGCCATCGCCCGGAAGGTGCTGAGTCTTGACCGGCACTGGGAGGCCGAGCTGCTGAAGATCGACGGGCTGTGCGAGCAGGTTGCGGGATTTATCGTCAGCATCACCGGTAAGGGAATGCGGGAGACGCTTGCGGAGGTGCTGTGATGATCAAAGTCTCGCGCATCGACAGCGCCGACAATGTCGCCGTCACCTATGCCGAGCTGAAGCCCGGCACCCTGGTGGAGGTTCCCGGCCTTGAGCCGTTTGCCGTGGTGGACCCCATTCCCGTGGGGCACAAGCTGGCCCTGGAGGATATCGGGGCCGGGCAGCAGGTCGTGAAATATGGCGCGTCCATCGGGCTGGCCAGCCAGGACATCGTCAGGGGAGGGCATGTCCATACCCACAACGTCAGGACCGGACTGTCCGACAAGCAGGACTACAGCTACCGGCCGGTGGCTGCCGAGGCCGAATCGTTTAGCTGGACCGCGGCCCGGCCGCTGCAGGTTTACCGGCGCGGCAACGGGCGGGTCGGGATCCGCAACGAGCTGTGGGTGATTCCGACGGTCGGTTGCGTTAACGGTATTGCCGACAACATCATCAGGACCTTCAACGCCATCTCCGATCGCAGCGGTGTCGACGGGGTTTTCAATTTCCCCCATCCCTACGGCTGTTCCCAGCTGGGGGGCGACCACGAGCGGACCCGGGCCATGCTGCAGAACATCGCCCTGCACCCCAACTGCGGCGGGGTGCTGATTCTGGGGCTGGGCTGCGAGAACAACCAGGTCGATGCGTTTCGGGAGACCCTGCCCGAAGCCGTTGATCAGCGGCGGATCAGATACCTGATCGCCCAGGAGGTCGGGGATGAGGTGGAGACCGGAGTCGCGCTGCTCGAAGAGCTTTACGCCGTGGCGTCCCGGGACCAGCGGGAAGCGGGGGACTGGCAGGATATCGTCATCGGGCTGGAATGCGGCGGGTCGGACGCCTTTTCGGGGCTGACCGCCAACCCGCTGATCGGGCGGGTGTCCGATTACGTGGTCGGGCAGGGCGGGACCACCGTGTTGACCGAGGTCCCGGAAATGTTCGGCGCCGAGCACATCCTGATGGAGCAGTGCGTGAGCCGGGAGGTGTTTGAGAAGACCGTGACCATGATCAATGATTTCAAGGATTATTACCTGGCCCACGATCAGCCGATATACGAGAACCCGTCCCCGGGGAACAAGGCGGGCGGGATCACCACGCTGGAGGACAAGTCCCTGGGCTGCACCCGCAAGGCGGGGAAGTCGCCGGTTGTCGATGTCATCAAGATCGACGAGCGGGTGAGCAAGCCGGGTTTGAACCTGCTGTATTCCCCGGGCAACGATATCGTCGCGACGACCTCCCTGGGCGCGGCCGGCTGTCAGCTGGTGCTGTTCTCGACCGGCCGCGGGACGCCCCTGGGTGGTTTCATCCCGACGGTCAAGATCGCGACCAACAGCCCTCTGGCCGAGAAAAAGGCCAACTGGATCGATTTCAATGCCGGGGTTCTGGCCGATCCGGAGGTTGATCCGGACCAGGTTCTGAGTGACTTTCTGGCCAGGATCGTCGCCATCATCAACGGCGAGCCGACTTCGGCCGAAAGACGCAACAGCCGGGATATCGCCATCTTCAAGACCGGCGTGACCCTGTAGAGTGACACCGGTTAGCCCAAGGTCAACCACAAAAGCCGCTTCAATATATGAAGCGGCTTTTGTGGTTTTCACGGCATTGTTTTTACAAGGTGTTTACGCGCCACCGTAGGAGTGCAGCCCCGAAAGAACCAGGTTGACCCCAAGGTAACAGAACAGGGTCGCGGCAAACCCGAAAATCGACAGCCAGGCGGCCCGGCGGCCGACCCAGCCGCGGGTGAAGCGGGCATGGATAAAGGCGGCATAGATGAACCAGACGATCAGGCTCCAGGTCTCTTTCGGATCCCAGCTCCAGTAGGTTCCCCAGGCGTAATTGGCCCAGGCGGCACCGGTAATGATGCCGAGGGTCAGCAGGGGAAAGCCGATCATGATCGCCTTGTAGTTCAAATCATCGAGCACTCTGGTCGGGGGGAACATGCCGAGGATACCGCCCATTGGCTGGTCTTTGGGCTGCTTTTCCTCTTTACCGATTTTAAGCAGGTACATGATCGACACCCCGAAGGCGACGGCAAACCCGGCATAACCCAGGAAGCAGGTGATGACGTGGTAGGTCAGCCAGTTGCTCTGCAGGGCGGGGACCAGCGGATCGATGGAGGAATGCAGGCTCATCTGGGCCCACAGCATACTGAACAAGGCGATGGGCAGGACAAAGGCGCCGATGGCGCGCTGCTTGTACTTCCAGTCGATGATCAGGTAGATCAGCAGGATCGACCAGGCAAAAAAGACGACCGACTCATACAGGTTGGTCAGCGGTGCGCGGCCGTCCTCGCCAAGGATCTGGTAGGACTCGTACCAGCGCATGCCCAGGGCGGTGGTCTGGATCAGAAAACCGGCCAGGGACGCCAGCGTTGCCGTCAACGCAACGGTTTTGTTTTTGGTTGCGATAAAGGCGAAAAACAACACCATCGCAGCAAAATAAGCGACCGTTGTCAGGTTGAATAATTGACCACTATCCATCTGTTATCCCTCCTTGCTTGAGGATGCATTTTTAATCGATGATTCAAACTTCTGCAACAGCTCTTCGAAAGCGAGTGAAAACCCGGGCTGGTTGCGATGGGCGTTGCCGGCGATGGTCACCCTGGTTTTGCCGCCCTGTTCTTCAAGCCGGATCCAGATCCGTTTGTGGGAAAAGAAGAAGGCGGTCAGCGAGCCGAAAACCATCAGGAAACAGCCGGCCCAGACGATGTTGACGCCGGGATCCTTGGCGACCTGAAGACCGGTGAACTGAGGCTGATCGATTTCCAGCAGGGAAAAGCTGAAGACTCCGCCACGCTTGACGTCGAATTCGGGATAATTCTGCCAGACCACAAAGGGGTTGCCATGTTTGCCGTCCGGAGTATTGACATGAAGCTGGATGGCGGGACCGAAGTTGCGGTCGTTGTCGGTAAAGTCGGTGACCGCAAAGGCATAACCGTTGGGCAGCTTGACATGCTGACCGCGGTTGGCGACCAGTTCCATGGTGTCGCCACTTTCATTGTTCCTGACCCTGACCTTGAAGCGGGCATTGCCTGCCGCCCCGTAGCTGGACTGGTAAAAAGTGATCCCTTTGTAGGTGAGGGGATCATTGACCTCGATGGTCTTTTTGAGAATTTCCCGACCGTTCTCGAGGATGACCAGGTCGCTGTTGTAATCCTTGGGACGATTGCTGCCGGGGTAGTAGCTGACATTGAAGTCATCGCAGCGGATCGTAAAGCCGAGGGGGATGACGCCGCCGCTGCGGGACTGAACGCTGTCGACGGAGGTGCCTTCGACAATATTCACCCAGGCCTTGTACCCCCAGACATTGCCGATGATCGCACCCGCCATGATGATCAGAATGGACAGGTGGGTCACATAGGCCCCGAAGCGGGAATAGATCCCTTTCTGGGCAAAGAAGTAAAGCTTGCCGTCTTTCTCGGTTCTGACCGGCTTGGCGAACTCTTTGGACAGAAATTCGGACACGGCGTCCGCGGTCTCTTCCACGCTCTTTTTGCTGGTCAGGTCACCCCGGTTGGCGGAATTCTTGAGCAGCCCTTCGCCCGGTACCAGGGTTGGTTCTTTGACGAACTTCCAGACCCGCGGGAAGTTCTTGATGGAACAGCAGATCAGGTTGACGCTGAACAGCGCCAGAATACCGATAAACCAGGTGGAGTGGTACATGTCGATAAACTGGAGCTTTTTGAACAGTTCATAGTTGCTTTGCCCGTACTCGCGGATGTATTCCGCAGCAGGGGCATTCTGCTGGATGACCGTTCCGATGATCGAGGTGGCGGCCAGCAGCAGGAGCAGGATAATAGTCAGCTTCAGGGAACAGAAGAAATCCCAGATGCGTTCGGTCATGTCTTTTTTATTCGCAGCCAAAGTTGTCTCCTAAACAAGATATCCATCGAAATATGACAGATTTGGTCAATATAGCCAGTAGGCCTGGCACCGTCAACCAATGTTTAGGCAGGAATCAATGGCGCAGCACGACTGTTTTCAGGTGGGACAAGATCTGGTTGGAATGGTGGGGCAGCTGAAGAAACCGTTTTGGCAGGTGGTTTTCACAGAAGCGGGCGGATTGAGACTGTTCGGCACGGCATTCGGGCAGTGGCGTGCGCGGATCATGGACCAGGGGATGGGAGGCTTCCTGTTCGGTGCGGAATGAGGGGCCGCCCAGGTCCCGTTGTGCAGGGACTGACTGATGGCACGATTTACTCTTGCAGGTGCTGTTCTGGCAGGTGTCCTGAACAGGCGTGCCGGCGATGTCCAGATGGCAGCTGTTGACCTGCGGGGAGGGCATGCAGATATCCTGAGGCCGCTGACAGGCATACGTTGACGAAAAGAACCCGGTCAGAACGAGACACGTTATGACAAGAAGGGTTGCCTGTAAATATGTCACTCTGCTGGTCTGTGCCACGAACCGGTTCGCCTCTTCTCTGTGAGCAGCCCATCGGGCAGGTCATTCTGATCTGCCCGACGGGACCTTGGTTGTTCTTCGGGATCCGTTCAGCGCGTCGGAAAAATTCGAGCTATATAATATTCCAGATTCGGTTTTATCTCCTAGCGAAAAATCTACAGCCCGACCTCTTTCAATTGTTCCAGCACCTTATGCTGTTCGGGTGAGACCTTCCTGGGGACCGCGACTTCGATGACGGCATACAGGTCACCGGCCGGATGCCTGCCCGTCGCGGCGACTCCGTATCCGCGCAGGCGGATTTTCTGGCCCGGCTGAATCCCGGCCGGGACCTTGATGCGCTTACTGCTGTCGAGGGTGGGAACCTCAACGGTTGTTCCCAGGCAGACGCCACTGAAGGGGACCTCAACCCTTACCAGAATGTCCCTCCCTTCGCGGGTGAAGACTGGATCCGGATCGATGGAAATCTGCAGGAAGAGATCGCCCGGCGGGCCGCCGGCCGGGCTGGGGCCCCCTTTGCCGGCAACCCTGAGCTTGCTGCCCGCTTCGATTCCCGGGGGGATCTTCACCTTGATCTGTTCGACCTTGCCGTCGCTGCGGTAATCGATACGTCTTTCGCCCCCCTGAATCGCCAGCCGGAAGGGGATGCTGATCTGCATCGAATAGTCCTGCCCCTTGGTTGACCGGGGGCGTCGGGAGCTGCGTCCGGCTCCGCCGAACAGCTGGCTGAACAGATCTTCTCCGCCAAAGCCGCTGCCGAAGATGTCACCCACGTTGATATTGCGGAAAATATCTTCCTGGGTGAAGCGCTGCTGGAAGCCCGCCGCTCCGAACTGGTCGTATTGACGACGCTTTTCAGGGTCAGACAGAACCGCATAGGCTTCGGTGATCTGTTTGAACTGCTCTTCCGCCTGTTTGTCGCCGGGGTTTTTGTCCGGGTGATACTTCTGGGCAAGTTTGCGATACGCTTTTTTTATGGTTGCCGCATCGGCACTGCGTTCAACACCAAGAATGCTATAATAATCCTTTGCCATAATTTCCATTCTCCATTGTAATTTAAACAGGTTAAATATAGGATTGCTGGTTTTAACCGTCAAGTGAATGCTGACACAAATGAGAGGGGAAATTGTGTTACAGATCTGATAAAAATCAAAACTTGATGTGTTTTCAAAAAAGGTTAGAATCTGACGGGTAACCAGGATCCATGGCTACACGATATTGAAGAATTCTTTCAGGGGGGGGAGTATGTCGGAGCTGGAATATCAGCGTACATATTCAACCTGGATTTCCCAGGGGATTGAAGCTGTCGAAAGCGGCAATACGGCGCTGGCACTGAAACTGTTCAGTGCCGTTCGCCCGGAAGATTTGTCCCCTTTGGCCAGTTCTTATCTGGCCTATTGTCTGGCTCGTGAACGTAAAATGACGGCAAAAGCCGTCAATATGGCCTTAAAAGCGATTCAGGCAGAGCGCTCACATCCGTTGCTTTATCTCAATCTTGGCCGGATCTATATGGCGATGGGGAATTCCAGAAAAGCTTTACAGGTTTACCGGCAGGGGCTGAAGTATCAGCAGAACCCATTGCTGCTTCGTCATATCGCACTGGTCTGTCCGCGCAAGCCGAGCCCGATACCTTTTTGAAGAGATCGAATCCGGTTAATGTCGCCCTTGGGAAACTTCGGGCGAAGTTACTGTCTGCTTTCGGCAGATAGCCCCGTTGATCCTGGTCTAGAGAACCGGACGTGTCATGGCGTCAGGTCTATTGGCTGGCATTCATGCAAAGGAGAGCTTCATGTCTCGTATCGTTGTCATTGGTGGTGGTATCTCGGGACTGGCGACGGCCTATGCCATTGAAACTCTGGCCGCGGCAGAGAGCCTTGATGTCCAGACTCTTGTCATCGAGAAGGAAGATCGCTGCGGCGGTAAGATCTGGTCGCGCCAGGAAGAGGGCTATCTCTGTGAATGGGGGCCGAACGGATTTCTGGACAACAAGCCGATGACTCTCGAGCTGTGCGACAAGCTTGGTATCAGGCACCAGCTCCTGCGCTCTAACGACAATGCCCGGAAACGATTTATCTATTCGAACAAAGTTCTGCACCGGCTGCCGGAAAATGGTCCCTCTTTCCTCACATCAAAACTGATCTCCTGGCCGGGCAAATTCCGCCTTGCGGCAGAACTGCTGATCCCCAAGCGCTCTCCCCAGGGGGATGAGACGCTGGCTGATTTCGGACGGCGCAGGCTGGGAGCCGAGGCTCTCGACAAGCTGATTGCGCCGATGGTGTCCGGTATTTTCGCCGGAGATCCCGAAACCATGAGCCTGAAAAGCTGTTTTCCCGTATTTACGAGTTGGAGCAGGAATACGGGGGGCTTTTGAAAGCGATGATCCGTCTGGCCCGGAAAAAACGGGAGGAGCAGCGGGCCGGCAAGGTGGTGGCCAGTGCCGCCGGTCCCGGAGGGGTCCTGACCTCCTTCAGCGGAGGCATCCAGTTTCTGACCGATGCCCTTGCCGAGGCGGTTACGGGAGACCTTATGCTGGGAGCCGGCCTGACCAGGCTGACGCCCAAGGATGGCGGTTTTCTGCTCGAGCTTGACAATGGCAGTGTTCAGGAGGCCGACCTCGTGGTGTCCGCGACTCCCGCCTATGCGCTGGCGGATATTCTGGCAGACAGCCGTCCGGAGGCGTCGGAACAGCTCAGACAGATTCCCTATGCGGCCATGAACGTGATCTGCTTCGGTTATGAAAAAGCCCGGATCGCCCGCGATCTGGACGGGTTCGGGTACCTGATTCCCAAAGCCGAGGGGCGGCACACCCTGGGGACCCTGTGGGATTCGAGTATTTTCAGCAGACGCGCACCCGAGGGGAAGGTTCTATTGCGGTCGATGATGGGAGGAGCGACCAATCCCCAGGCCGTCTCCCTGAGTGATGAGGAGGTCAGGACCCGGACCATGGCCGATCTGCGTCAGATCATGGGCATCGATTGCGAGCCGGAGTTTGTCCGGATTTTCCGCCACCCCAAAGCCATTCCCCAGTATGTCCGGGGCCACGCCCAGCGGGTCGCCGGTGTCATGGAGCAGCTGGGTCAGCTGCCTGACCTGGTGGTGACGGGAAACGCCTTCAGCGGGGTGAGCCTGAATGATTGCGTGAACGCGGCCAACAAGGCGGCAGCCCAGGTGGTGGGAAGGCTTAAGAAACGGAGCTAGGCGACGCTTTCCGCATTCCCCTCTTCGATCTCTTCTTCTTCGAGCTCCGTTGCGGTCACCCGGAGGGGGGAATAGGTCAGGTGCCTGAGCCCCCCGGCCGTAGTGTTTTCAATAATGGAGAGCGGTCCTGACAGCTCCATGGTGTTTTCTTCGCTGGTTTCCCCCAGGGAGATGACGACCCGTTCTCTCAGTGATCCCAGGACATTGATTTTGGGGTTGGCCGTCGGGTGTTCTTCCATTTGAAAACTGAGCAGTTCCTCGGTCAGTTTCTCGCGTTCGGTATCCAGGTTGACCTGGCGCTGGGTCAGAATGCCGATGCGCATTTCAATGGCTTCTCGCAGAACCGGGCGGAGGCCGTCCAGCGGCCGTTTCCTCTGGGTGTTCAGGTTTTCACCAATCTTTTTAATCTGTTCGATCACGCTTTTGACCCGGGCGCGCAGAAATTTCAGGCGGTCCGTTTCCGGGAAATAGACCCCGGAGGTCACGTAGGTCTTCGTTCCGGCCCGGGCTCCCAGGGTCTTTACCTCAATCCCCTCCAGAGCGATACATTCCCCGCCCGAAACCACGCCTTTCTGGCAGAGAATCTGACCTGTCGCCTTGACCGAGGAATTGCGGATCTCATGCTCGACGTGGACGTCTCCCCAGCATTCGATGCTCGCCTGGTTCAGGTAGCGGGTGCGCAGGGTTCCCTTGCAGCTGATCTTGCCGGTCCCCTTGCCGGTCATGCTGCCCAGGGTCACCGGGCCGCCGGACTGAATCTGGCAGGCTCCCACGGTCCCCGTGACATTGATCCCCTTGGTGGCGGTAATGTTGAAGTCATCCAGGACGTCACCTTTGATATCGACAAAGCCGTTAAAGGTAATATGGCCGATATTGAAGTCGACATCGCCGGAAACGACCATTTCTTCAACGACGCTGATGACGTTGTTGTCGAAGACCGCCCGGCCGGCCTGGTCGGCAATCAGTTGCGTGCCATCCTCACTGAAGGAGACCCCGCTGCCGGCGCGGATCGGGGTGGGCTTGCCCGGTTTCGCCGGGATCGGTTTGCCGGTCGCGGTCACTCCCGGTTCGCCGTCTGTCGGTGGGTAGACCCTGCCGATCTGTTGGCCGATTTCGATATTGGAAAAACTCTGAATGTTTTTAAAATCGACCCGGCCGGATTCATCCTCGACCAGCTCGGTGCTGGAGTTTCCGGTTTCGACGATCAGTTCGAACCAGCCATCCTCACCATGAACCGGTTCTTTGCCGGAGGCGAGGAGAAAATCCTCGAGGTTTTCTCCTGACGCCGCTTCCGAGCAGAAGATGGCGACCTGTTCCAGGTCGACGGCGCTGGTGATGTCATGGTTCCGGAGAATCGTGATCAGTTCTGCGGGGGGGATGCTGTTGTCCTTGTCGAAGACTTCGATATGGGCGTAGCATTCAAGTTCGTTGCGGCGAAATTCAAGGCGCAGCGCATAGGCGTCGGTGATGAATTCACCGATCTGTTTGGTGCCGACTTCAACGTGCTTTTCTGACTTTTTTAATACCATTATTCCAGCCGGAAAATTTAATGATTATCTGTCATTTCACGGATCCTAACATGTTTATCGGAAGATGAAGAAATTTTCTTTAACATCTTCTTGGTTTTTTAAAAAAGGGTTTGTTTCCCTGATCCGCTTGACGCTGGTTTTCTGGCTGGTTATTCTCCTTGCACCGGCTGCAGTATTTTCTGTATTGCGATAGACGAGGGATCATGACCGACCTGCTGGAAAATTTCAAAACCGATCTTGCCGAGGTCAGCTGGCGAGAATTGCGCATCCACCTGCAGCGCGACGCCCTGATCCTGGTGGCCGGAACCGTGGACCTGGTGAGGGCCGCCGTGGCCGTTGCCGAGGATGACACGGCCAGCGTCCAGGCCTGGATCTCCTCCGGGCAACTCGGCAAGCCGGTCGCCACCCAGCTTGCCCGCTGGGAAAATGATGTCAGCAAACCGTTCCGGATGCTGATTGTCAAACCCTTCATCCTGATTCAGGAAGTGGTGCATGGTTGAGTCCTTTGTCAGATCGCTGGCCGGTTACCGGGGCGAAGGCGTGTTCAACCCCTGGGGCGAGTCCGACCCGCAGCATGACCGGGATGACCTGGGGCCTGCAATCCGCAGCCGTCAGCTCCTGGGGTACCTGCAGGAGCGCATCGGCTTTGCCGACACCCTGCTCTGTGCCGAGGCGATCGGCTACCAGGGCGGGCACTTCAGCGGTATTCCCATGACCTCGGAACGCCTGCTTCTGGGAGGGCTGAGCCACAAGCAGCTGACTCCGGATATGGTTTTCCGTCGGCCTGAGCCCGTGCGGACCAGCAAACCGGAACTGCGCCTCCATGGTTTTACCGAGCCGACCGCGACCGTTGTCTGGGGATTCTTTGCCGACCACGGGATCGATCCGCGCCGCGTGGTGCTGTGGAACGCCTTTCCCTGGCACCCCTTTCACCCGGCCCGCGGGCTGCTGACGAACCGGACCCCCCGGGACGAAGAGCTGGCTGCAGGGCACCAGGTTCTGCTTGACCTGATCCGGATCGGCCGGTTCCGGCGCATTGTCGCCATCGGGGAAAAGTCCGCCGCCCAACTGAAACAATTGGGACTTTCCGCCGCGAAGGTCCGCCACCCGGCGAACGGTGGCGCGGGAAAGTTTCGCGCCCAGATGCAGGCACTGCTTGGTTGATTGCCTGAACGGCCCCTTGCCCGCCCCGTGAAACGGGCTTTGCCGGTGACATAAACAACGTCTTGATGCCATACGAGGTGGTCATGTCGGTTGAGATTATCCAGCAGCAGATCGAGCGTTTTCTCAGCAGCGAAGCTCCCGAGGTGATGTCGATCAAAGGGGATTGGGGGGTCGGCAAAACCTATGCCTGGAACAAATACCTGAATTTCGCAAAAAACAAGAACAAGATCGCTCTGCCGAAATATTCCTACGTCTCCCTGTTCGGGATCAACTCCCTGAGCGATCTGAAATTCGCGATTTTCGAGAATATCGTCGAAAACAAATTTATCGGTCGCAAGCCGACCCTGGAAAGCTTCAAAAGCAATACCGCTGAGCTGATCAGCCAGTTCAGCAGGAAATCCTTTCCCCTGGCTCAGGGGAACCGTTCCTTTGAGCCCTACCACGGGATCTTCGACACGCTGCTTTTTCTGTCCCTGGAAAAAACCATCATCTGCATCGATGATTTCGAGCGCAAGGGCAAGGGGATTGCGGCCCAGGACATTCTGGGCCTGATCAGCCTCCTCAAGGAGCAGAAGAAGTGTAAGATCATTCTTATCCTCAATGATGAAATTCTGGGAGGGGAGTCGTCTCTCGACTATGTCAAATTACGGGAAAAAGTGATCGATACCGAGCTGCGGTTCGCGCCGACTGCCGATGAGTGCGTCGGGATCGCCCTGACCAACGGACGCCTCGCGCATCTCCTCGGGTCTTACGTGATGAAGCTGAAGATCAGTAACATCCGGATCCTGAAGAAGATCGAAAAGCTGGCCGCCCAGTTGGTGTCCCTGCTCAAGGATTACGACGAGGCGGTTCTCGACCGGGCGATGCGCACCGTGACCCTGCTGACCTGGTGTTACTACAGCCAGTCGAGCGAGGTCCCGGATCTGGGGTTCGTGCTGAGCCGCAGCAACGCGTTCGGTGACCTCGATGATGAGGGGCTGTCGACCCAGCAGCAGGTCTGGTGTTCTTTACTGCGCCATTACGACAACTATGTCTTTGACGAGTTCGACACTCAGATCGCCAGGCTGGTCGAGAACGGGTACCTGAACGAACAGAAACTCCACGCCGATGCGGCCCTGTATGCTGAAAAAATCCGCCAGGACAAATCCCAGTCGTCCTTTCAGACCGCCTGGGCCAAGTTCAACGAATCCTTCGATGACAATGCCCAGGAGGTCATCGACAACCTCTCCGCCAGCTTTCAGCACGGGGCAAAGTACATCAGTCCCGCCAACCTGGACGGCGCTGTCCGATTGCTGCGCTATCTTGGCAGAGACAAACTGGCGACCAGGATCATCGATCTCTATATTGAAAAGCGGCAGAGCGAGATCGCTCTTTTTAATCTGGACAACGGCCTGTTAAACGGCAATATCAGGGATCCGGAGGTCATCGCCAAGTTCGAAAGGAAATTCGAATCGATGCGTGGCCAGCATTCCCTCGAAGATCTCTGCGAGAGGCTTCTCGAAAATAATACCAGCCGCGACGAGGAAGAAATCCTGTTGTCCCAGGCCCCGGTCGCTGAGTACATCGAACTGTTCAAAAGCCACAAGGAACCTCACCTGTCCCGATATATCGACCTGTGCCTGAAATTCGGCAGGCTGGGGGGCGCTACGGAGCACCAGGAGATGATTTCGGACAAGGCGACGGCGGCCCTGAAACGCATCGGCCGCGAAAGCAAGCTGAATGCCAGCCGGGTCAGGCGCTTCGGCATCAGCGTTGACTGAGTCCGGTGTTGTGCCATGGCCCGGGCAGGGACGACAAGGGGGGGACTGAACAAAGATAATCGCTTTGGGATGGAAAGTCTGATTCATAAAGCCGATTCCCTCCAGGGATCAGGGTCAATTTTTAATATTAATTTGCTTGCGGACCTACATTAGAGCCCTGTAATTTGTGTACATCATATTGTTATGCTCACAACGGGTGAGCGATATTTGCGGGGACAGATGGCGGCAGGCCGAAACAAACTCCAGGTGCGGGTCGATATACCCAACAATCGCTTGTACTGCATTGTCGGGGGCAATGTGACCCGGGCGGACATCGACAGCTTTTTCACCGAGGTCCGCTTCGGCGTGGCCGATCTCAAGCCGGGCTTTGCCGTCATTACCGATCTCACAAACTGCCATTACAGCCACCTTGCGGCGATCCCCACCTATCGTAAAATCATGCACTACCTGGCCAGCAGCGGGGTGCGTGAAGTGGTCCGGGTGGTCAACACCGGCAACCTGATATACCGCCAGGCCATGAACCTTGCCTCTCGGATTCAGGGGTACAGCACCGTTTATGTCAAAACCCTTGACGAGGCGGAAAGTTTTCTCGAACAATCCCAACGCCGCGAATCCCTGCGCTACCTTTTGCTCCGCAAACCGGTGCAGCTGGTCGTCGATGACAGGGCCTTTCAGGGGCAGCTGATGGATGTCTCCACCTCCGGCTGTGCCGTGACGGGAACGTCCGAGGCCCCGGCCGTCGGTACCGTGGTGCACATGAGCTTTGCTCTGTGCGACAAGAAGTCCGATGAGAACAGGTTTGAAATCGATGCCGAGGTGGTGCGTCACTTCGGTCAGGGGTTCGCCGTCAGGTTCATCAGTTTCGGAAATGTCGATCGGGACAAGCTGCAGGAGTGCCTCGTGCAGCAGGCCAGACTGGACGTTTAGCCCTTCGCTGCACCCCCTCCCTGACCGGTCAGAACCGATCCTTCAGGTGGCCCTTTCCCGGCGTGATCTTTCCCGTAAATCACATAAATCGGTCGGAATTCGTCATCCTTCCAGTGAGTATGTTAAGCTGTTTCCATAACTGGCTAAAGGCACGGATGCTTCTGCCAAATGAGGGTAACTTCAAACATATCGAACCAGGAGGAGACCATTGAGCACTTTGAACCTTCATGAGGACGCTCTTTTTCGTCAGCAATGCTATATCGATGGACATTGGTGTTCCGCCGCCAGCGGTGCGACCCTGGACGTGACCAATCCCGCTACCGGAGAGGTTCTTGGCAGCGTCCCCAAAATGGGGGAAGGGGAAACCCGCCAGGCCATCGAGGCCGCCGAGCGGGCCATGCCGGCCTGGCGGGCCAAAACCGCCCAGGAACGGTCGAATATCCTGCGCAGGTGGTACGAACTGCTGCTTGAACACAAAAAGGACCTCGCCGTTCTGATGACCGCAGAGCAGGGCAAGCCCCTGGCGGAATCCGAGGGGGAGATCGTCTATGCCGCCTCCTTTATCGAATGGTTCGCCGAGGAGGGGAAGCGCATCTACGGCGATATCATTCCCGCTCATCAGCCGGATAAACGGATCGTGGTGCTCAAGGAGCCGATTGGTGTCTGTGCTGCAATCACTCCCTGGAACTTTCCTTCGGCGATGATCACCCGTAAAGCCGCACCAGCCTTGGCTGCGGGATGCAGCATGGTTCTCAAACCGGCCAGTGCGACTCCGTATTCGGCCCTGGCCCTCGCTGAGTTGGGAGAGCGGGCCGGGATTCCGGCCGGGATCTTCAACGTCGTCACCGGATCTTCGGGGGCTATCGGGGGAGAGCTGACGGCCAATCCCAAGGTTCGCAAGCTGACCTTTACCGGGTCCACCGAGGTTGGCAAGCAACTGATCGCGGCCTGCGCGGGGACGGTCAAGAAGGTCTCCATGGAGCTGGGCGGCAACGCCCCGTTCATCGTCTTCGACGATGCCGACCTGGATGCTGCCGTGGAAGGGGCCCTGGTCTCCAAGTACCGGAATACCGGGCAGACCTGCGTCTGTACCAACCGCTTCCTGGTGCAGCACGGCATCTACGATGCCTTTGCGGAAAAACTGGCGGAAGCCGTTGCGCAAATGAAAGTGGGTAACGGTCTGAAAGAAGAGACGGAACAGGGTCCCCTGATCGACATGGGCGCTGTGGAGGTCGTCGAGGAGCATATTTCCGACGCTGTGGGCAAGGGCGCCCGCGTGATCACCGGCGGCTCCCGCCATGCCCTGGGGGGAACCTTTTTCCAGCCGACGGTCCTGGCCGATGTCAGCCCCGATATGCGCATCGCCCGGGAAGAGACCTTCGGCCCGGTGGCGCCCCTGTTTCGCTTCAAGACCGAGGAAGAAGCGATCCAGATGGCCAACGATACGGAATTCGGGCTGGCGTCCTATTTCTATACCCGTGACCTGGCGCGGACCTGGCGGGTCGGGGAACAGCTCGAATACGGCATTGTCGGGGTCAATACCGGCCTGATCTCAACGACGATTGCGCCGTTTGGCGGCATCAAGGAATCCGGCTGCGGCCGCGAGGGCTCCAAGTACGGGATCGAGGATTACCTCGAAATCAAGTACATGTGTGTCGGCGGCATTAATGGCTAGCTGACTCTTTTTGATAAACCAGCCACTCTGCCCGGACGGGGCTGCCGATTCTGTCCGGGCAGAGTGACGGCCCCCCCCATGGTCCAGATTTTTGTGCCGTCTTTTTTGTTTTTCGGTCACGTCCTTACCTTCAGCCGTTGTTTTCAAGCATCATTTCGATTATCAGCTTTCAAGCAAGGGCGTTGCATCCGGGTGCTTTACGGGTTATGTTGCAGCTAACGATAGATTTTTATTAGCTATCTCAGGCCACCGACAGGGTGGTTTCCAGGTCCCGTCAGGGGTGTCCTTCGGCGGGGCGGGACGTCCTCGCCTGGTATTCAGGTGACCTGAAAAGTTTCAAACTATGCTGCGGAGGAGTGGTGTATGGATCAGAATCAACCTAAAACTCTGAAAGCTGGAGAAGGCTATTTCGATATTCTGCTGCTGGTCTTCAGCGTGGCCTTGCTGATCGTGGCCTACAATATTTCCGGGTTCGCGATTAGTGCTCCGGGGACCTTTCCGCTGGCGTCCACGGCAGTGATGGCCTTGTCGATGCTGGCCGTGCTGTGGGGAAACCGCAAAAAGGAAAAAGAGAACAAGGAAGGGTTTGCAAAAGAATGCGCCCAGGCCATTCGCGACGTGTTCACCCGAGACTTTGTCGTCTACACCGTTATCTGCATCATCTATGTTGCCCTGATCCCGCCCTTTCATTTTCTGCCGACCTCCTTTGTTTTCCTGACTCTGTCCATCATTTACCTCAGGGGCAGCTCTCCGCTGAAGGCGGTTCTGGTCAGCGCCGTGACCCTTGCCTTTATTTATCTGATCTTCCTTTATTTCTTCAAAGTCCTTCTACCTTAGGAAAAGGAGCATAGCGTGAGCGGATCGGCAATTTCATATTTTTTCATGGCCTGGACCGATATCTCCCTGTTGCTGCTGACGGCGGGGGGGACCTTTGCCGGCAGTTACATCGGGGCCATTCCCGGCCTGTCCGTTACCATGGCGGTGTCCATCCTGATCTCCTTCACCTTCTCCTGGGACATCAATGCCGCCCTTGCCCTGATGGTCGGTGTCTTCATGGGCGGGGTTTACGGCGGGTCACGTTCGGCCATTCTGCTGAATATTCCGGGCGCCCCGGCGTCTATCTCCACCAGCTTCGACGGTTTTCCCCTGGCCCAGAAAGGGGAGGCCGGCCAGGCCATCGGCATCAGTACCATCATTTCGGGAGTCGGCGGCTTTATCGGGATTATCGTTCTGGCGGTCGCCGCGCCGGCGGTTGCCGAGTTTGCTCTCAAATTCGCCCCGCGGGACTATTTACTGCTGGCGCTGATGGGCCTGCTTCTGGTCGGCAGTTTGTCTGGTGAATCGATGGCCAAGGGGATTTTCGCCGGGGCCCTGGGGGTGACTCTCGGCATGGTCGGGATGGATCCGATGACGGCCGAAGGGCGTTTCACCTTCGGGTCCGTCGCCCTGCTCGGGGGGATCCACTTCGTCATCGCCATGATCGGTCTGTTCGGGGTGGCCGAAGCCTTGTTTCAGCTTCATTCCATTGATGCAAAGCCGGTCAAGCAGGATGTCTCGAAAATTATCCCGTCCTGGAAGGTGATCTTCAAATATCTGCCCCTGTCGATTCGGACCTCCCTGATCGGGGTCCTCATCGGGGCTTTGCCCGGCACGGGAGGGGATATCGCATCGCTGATGGCTTACGATCACGCCAAGCGGACGGTCAAAAATCCTTCACGCCCTTTTGGGGAAGGGGCGTACGAGGGGCTGATCGCTCCGGAATCGGCAAACAATGCGGCGATCGGCGGGTCCTACATTCCGATGCTGACCCTGGGGATCCCGGGGGATGCGGTCACCGCCGTCTTTATCGGCGCCCTGTTTATTCATGGCCTCAAACCGGGACCGATGCTGATGATCGATTCCCCTCACATGTTCTGGTTCATGGTGGGCAATCTGGTTCTGGCCAATATCTTCATGGTCCTGTTCGGGCTGACCGGCATTCGGATCTTTGCCAAGCTGGTTGAAATCAAGAAAGGAATTCTGATCCCCTGTATCGTCGTTCTGTCGGTCGTCGGAACCTATTCCATCAACAACAATATGACCGATGTCTACTGGATGCTGGCTTTCGGGATTGTCGGCTACCTGATGAAAATGTACGGCTATCAGGTCGCCCCGGTGATCCTGGGAATTATACTCGGGCCGCTGATGGACAATTCCTATCGCCAGGCCGTTCTGTCGACGGAAAATAATTTCGGCCTCTTTCTCTGGGACCTGGTCAGCAATCCGCTGACCTGCGTCCTGACCCTTATTGTCCTGTTCATGGCGGTCAGCAATACCCGGTTCTGGCCGCTGTTTCTGGGGTTGTTCAAAAAAAGGACGAGCGTTTAGTCTCTGCTCTCCCCCGCACTGAAAAAAAGCGCATGCCGCGAAGGACATGCGCTTTTTTTTGTGAAGGATATCAGATCCCGTAGCTGTTCAGTTTGCGGTACAGGGTGGCAATCCCTATCTGCAGGGTCTCCGCGGCTTTTGATTTGTTCCCGCCCAGAGAATCAAGCACCGAGAGAATATACTGTTTTTCCACCTCTTCCAGGGGCAGGATCTCCATGGGGTTGCTGGTAGGCAGGCAGGGGTGGTGGAGTTCTTCTGGCAGATCGTCCAGGTCAATTCTGTCCCCGCTGCTCAGGGCGACGGCAAATTCCACAACGTTCTGCAGTTCACGAACGTTTCCCGGCCATGGATAGCAGAGCAGATGCTCGACCGCTTTCGGGTGAAGGAGCTGATGCTGCGTTTGCTGCGGGCCGTGGTTTCATCGAGGAAGATGCGCGCCAGGGGCATGATGTCTTCACGCCGTTCGCGCAGGGGGGGCATTTTGACCTCGATGACCTTCAGCCGGTAGTAAAGGTCCTGACGGAAGGTTCCGTTCATGACTTCGTCGGCCAGGTTGCGGTTGGTGGCCGCGACGATGC
This sequence comes from Geopsychrobacteraceae bacterium, assembly GCA_963677135.2. Classification (GTDB taxonomy): domain Bacteria; phylum Desulfobacterota; class Desulfuromonadia; order Desulfuromonadales; family Geopsychrobacteraceae; genus Seleniibacterium. Next base: position 154,317 of record CAXXLS010000002.1, read on the forward strand.
GAAAATCCACAGGACGGGACCGGTTGTCCCCGACCCGGCGGATTTCGCGCTCCTGGAGAACCCGCAGGATTTTAACCTGCATGCCCGGGGAGATTTCGCCGATTTCGTCCAGAAACAGGGTGCCGCCGTTCACCGCCTCGAAAAAGCCGGGGGTGTCTTTGTAGGCTCCGGTGAACGCTCCCTTGACATAGCCGAAGAGTTCGCTTTCCAGCAGGGTTTCGGTGACCGCACCGCAGTTGATGGCGATAAACGGCTTGTCCGCCCGCGCCGATTCGTCATGGATCAGGCGGGCGATGCGCTCCTTGCCGACTCCGGTTTCACCACTGATGACGACAGAGGAATCGACCCTGGCCACGCGCCGCGCCGTATCGACTGCTTTCCGCATGGCCGGACTGTGACAGGTGATACCGGCCGTTTCTGTGTTCTGGTCGAGTTCGGAAAGCTGCTTCTGCCTTTTTTTCAGCTTGTTTTCAAGGCTCTGAAGCTTTTCGGTGAGGTTGGTCAGAACATTGTCGACGGAGTCCATCGAGTAGAATTGCAGATGATCGGCATATTCAGCTCCCCACTCCTCCTTGTAGCGCGCTTCGACCTGGCAGAGTGAATCTCCTTGCCCGCAACAGTGGGTTTCAATGAAATACACATCCCGGCCGGTTCTTTTGGACACGTAGCCACTGGCAAACCCGGTCAGGGTCCAGCACACCGGCTGATCAGCCCTGCCGAAATGGAGGAGGTGCTGCTCCGCTTCGTAGGAATCCCGCCAGCTTCCCGTTACCAGGGCTTCGCCATTTATTCCGGATCCGCGCGTATTTTCGAGAGGTGTCATCAGTCCGTGCAGGGCATGCAGGTGGGGTCCCGTCCAGCTGTCTTCAAACAGTTCGGGAGCTGTCTGGCGAAGAAATTCCGCCGACCGCCAGCCGTGGGCATAGCCAAAGCGGGTCAGGATACCGCGAACGATCCGGGTGCCGAAAGTGTCGATCAGTTCTTTGCGCAACAGGCCATGGGCCAGCGCGTCAAAGAGCAGAACCCGTTGCTCCATGAAATGAATAATTCCGCGGTCCGGAACCCTCGTCAGCAATTCTCGTAAATCAAGATCTGATGCTTTCATGAATATCCTTTCGAAATGATAGCGGACTTTATCAAAGTGATAGGATTTGTCAACGGTTAAGTTTTTTCTTCTCAGTATTTCAATAACTTATCGCTGGCACGCATTGTGAAGAAAGAAAATTTCATAAAGTTTTGATTCTGTTGAATCGTATTTCTGTTCTGCTTGTTAGGATATCGTTGGAGAGACGTTTGGGTTCTTGTTTTTACCTGTCATGGCCAGAAGTCTGCCACGCCTTCAGGGGTGCTCAACCGGTCATGACCTTTCTATGGAAAAGGAGCTAAAAGAATGAGCAAAGACAAATCGCCGGAAGAAAACGCAGTCGATCAATATACTGCGAATGTTCTCCAAAACGGTATCTCGCGACGCAGTTTCCTGTCGCGCGCGGCGGTAGGAGCCGGTGTCGGTGCCATGGCCCTGACCGGTCTGGCCGGAAAGAATGCCGAAGCCGCAGCAGCTGCCGAATGCGGGGAATTCGCAAAGAGTTCCGATGGCGGGGCAACGCTGACCTTTTTGCCGAAGCCGGAACCGATTGCCGACAAGGATATCGCATCCACGAAGACCTTTGATGTCGTCGTGGTCGGGGCGGGGGCGTCAGGCGTCACCGCAGCCCTTTCTGCCGCAGAAAACGGTGCCAAGGTTGCCGTCCTTCAGAAGCAGGCGATGATTGTTTCGCAGGGTAATACCGGGTCCGGTATCGATCTGGCCAAAAGCGACAAGGCTGGTATCGAAGCTTTGGTGGCTCGTCTGAATGCCGACAGCGCCCATCGCTGCAATCCTGCGCTTATCAGGTCCTGGGCGTATAACTCAGGCGAGGCGGTGTCCTGGATGATCGATCGGGCCAAAAAAGGCGGCGCGCAAGTCGTCGATCAGGGGACCGGACCGCAGCACGGAATTCGCGGAGTTACGGAGTACGCCCTGAATTTTGTCACCTCTTATTTTGGACCTAAGCCCTACACCACCGGCGACGGAATGCGCGCCCTGGGGAATACCGCGGTCAAGGCGGGTGTCCAGTTCTTCTTCAACATGCCTGCGGCTCAGCTGGTTCAGGAGAAATCCGGTCGGGTTGCCGGTGTTATCGGGCAAGGGCGTGACGGCAAGTATCACAAGTTCATGGCCAAGAAGGGCGTCATCCTGGCGACCGGGGATTATCAGAATAATGAGGCGATGTGCAACTTCTTCATCCCTGACCTGAAGCACTTTGTGCGTAAGCAGATGGATCGCACCGGTGACGGCTTTGCCATGGCGTACTGGGCCGGTGGCGTTATCGAGCCGATCGGTCATACCAAAATGCTCCACGACTTCGATGCCGGCCCGGCGGCCATGTGTGATATGCCGTTTCTGGCCGTCAACCGCAAGGGCGAGCGCTTTGTCAATGAGACCGTCGCCATGTCGCTGATGAACAACTATCTGCGCGACGCCGAAAATGCCGGGCACTATTCCCAGGTTTTCGACGCAGACTACATGACCGGCGCGAAAGACTGGCCGGGTAAACTGTATTCTCCTGAACAGTTGAAACACTACATGCCTGAAGATCCCACTCCTAAAAAAGGTGTCTATCCATCCCAGATCAATACCTACAAGGCTGATACCCTGGAAGAATTGGCCAGAAAGCTTGAGTGCGATCCCAAGACTTTCGTCGCCAGTGTCAAGCGTTACAACGAGCTGTGCGAAAAAGGGCGGGATGATGATTTCGGCAAGCCGTCCGACAAGATGCTCCCCGTTGTCAAGCCACCATTCTATGGCATCCACCGCAGAATGCGGATTTCCGCGATTACGTCGGGGATGCTGGTCAATCCGAACCATCAGGCCCTCAATGCAGATGGCCAGCCGATCGGCGGTCTGTATATCGTCGGCAACCTCGGTGGCGGTTTCTACGGCGGGGTTGATTACCCGCTGACTGTCTTCGGACTGTCCCTGGGGCGCTGCTACACCTTCGGCTACCTGACCGGCAAACATGTGGCAAAGCTGTAACATAATGAAAATATTATGAATATCGGAGCAGTCCAGGCTGTTTCGACTAGACACGAATTAATGGGAGAAACTATGAATACGAAAACTTTTCACCTGCCCAAGCTTGTTTTTGCCCTGGCGTTGGCCCTGACTCTGGGTGGTGCTTTCGCAGGCCGGGTCCTGGCCGCCGAAGCGGTTCAACTGGATCAGTTTCATGCCAGCAATGGCGTTGTCTGTGCTGATTGTCACGGTGACCAGGCCCAGAGGGAACCGGTGCCGATGATCAAGTGCCTTGAGTGTCATGATACCAAGGAGGTTGCCGCGGCGACCGCAGAATTGAAGCCGACCAATCCTCACAACAATCGTCATTACGGGACCGAAACCAACTGTAACTACTGCCACCATCAGCACCGGGCCTCAGAGAACTTCTGCACTCCGTGTCACTTGAGATTCGAGTTTGTCGTTCCTTAAACTGCGCTGAACGTGGTTACAAAAAACAGCGGACCTCTCCGTACCGGGTCCGCCGGTGCTGCTGCGGGACTGGACGCTTTCGCAGCAGCACGTCGCCAATAACATAACAATAGTATTGTCAAGGATAGAATATGAAAGCCAAGTTGCTGCTTGTCGGCCTGCTGATTTTCGGCCTGTCTGCTCCTGCCATGGCGGCAGAAAACCTCAAGGAGATGTTTTCTCAGGGAACCCTCAAGGGGGAACTCAGTCTGCTGAACTTTACTCGTGATTTCAAGAACGGTACCCGCGATAATCAGGATACCGCCCTGGGTGGGGCGCTGTATTACAAGACCGACTCCTTCAAGGGGATCAGCCTCGGTGTCGCTTTCGGCACCACCAATGATGTCGTCAATGATGATGATAAAAACTTTTATTACGGTTTGACCGCCCCGGTTCATCAGAATGTCAGCCGCCTGCAGGAATACTATATCCAGGGCGACTACTTCGATACCTCGGTCAAGATCGGTGCCCAGGAAGTCAATACGCCGTTTCTGAATATTCATCCCATCCGCATGATTCACCGGACCTATCGCGGACTTTCCGTGGTCAATAAGTCGGTCAAAAATCTGTCCCTGATGGGTTACTACCTCAAGGACAACATGGGATGGGTTGATGAGGAATTCATTTCCTTTACCGATGATGTCTACATTGCCGGTGCCGCCTACAAGCTGCCTTTCAAAGCCGTCAGCACCAGGGTGCAGGCCTGGTATTTCACCATGCCCGACAGCTTCTACCAGACCTATTTCAAGGCTGATTTCAGCAAGAAACTTGATGATGTCCTCCTGCATGCATCACCGACCGTGTTCACCCAGGAAGCCCAGGGGGACAAGCTGGATGGCGAGCTGGATACCTATCAGTACGGGATGAATGCCGGTATCGGCGCCTTCGGGTTTGACCTGACCGCGTTTTACGCCAAAACCGGCGATGATTCCATCCGTGACAACTGGGGTTATGGCAAGATCATTATCCAGCAGGTTGTCAACTCCGGCGACGCCATGTCGGGGGACCGCAGTGATGAGGATGCTTATGCCGCACGCCTGTCCTATGATTTTGGTTCTGTCGGCGTGAAGGGACTCAAGGCGTATGTCTTTCATGCCCTCTACGATGCTCCGGCAAGCACCATCAACGAAACCGATTTCAGCATTCAGTACGCCTTTTCCGGTGAACTGGACGGTCTCAGCATCAGGGCGCGTTACGCCAAGGTCGACAAGGACAGTGGTCAGGAAGACCTTGACGATGTTCGTTTTTATGTTACCTATCGTTTTGGCATGAGCGGCCAATAAGCGGCATCTCTGATGATATCTGAAAATGTAACGGTGAGATGAGAATACTGGCCATTGCCGGAGAAAGCTTCCGGTCAGGAAGGGCAATGGCCGGTGATTTTTTTTTGGGACAGGCTTCAGGTCCCGAACGCGGTATCCCCGCAATCGGGTGAACCAATAAGGAGTAATAATCGAATGTTTGGACTCGGTACTCAGGAATTGCTCATTATCCTTGTCATTGCCATGGTGCTTTTCGGGGCGGGAAAATTGCCCCAGGTCGGGAGTTCTCTGGGCAAGGGCATCCGTAATTTTAAGAAAGGGATGACGGAGGAGGGACCTGACGACCTGCTGGAAAGCAAAGTCTCGGACGTTCCGGGCAGTGACCGCTGAAAAGCCCCGAATTTGGTGCGGTCCAGATGGTCTGAAGTGAGGCCTTCTCTCTTTTATTCGGATCCTGCCCGATTTTTTCAGCTTATTCGGACAGCCCGTATCGACAGCCCTGCGGTTGTGTGGTAACAATGTTCTAAAGCCTTCAAGGCGAACACCATATCCTCTTGGTCAGGATATGCCTGCGGAGCAAGATGATGGCAAACAAAAAGGTCCGTTTGGGAAGTCATTGTCCGCAGATCCTGGGGGCTGACGGTCTTCCTCTTCTGCAGCTGCCGCAAGGATGGCCGGGGTTGCGGATCGAAGAGACCATCGTGCCGGCCCGCGCCGAATGTGGTCCGCAGTACACAGGAATGCCTATCCTGTCTGTCGGGATAAATGCCAATGTCAGGCGTTGGTATCGCAGCGGCTGCAAGACCATTGAACTCAATGAACCGCCTCCCGCTTTCGATATCCTGGGGTCAACCTATGAGCGCGATTACGGACGCTGGGAGGGCGAGAAGGGCTCCTGCCTCAAAGTCAGCCTGACTCCGGCAGTGATGCAGCGCTATTTTCCGGAAGAGGCGCCGTTCTTCGATCTGGAGACCCGCTTTGCCCATACCGACACGCAACTCAGAGAGCTCCTGCTCTCCCTGGCACATGAAATCAAAACCGGCCTGCCCAATGGCGTCATGTATGCAGAAGCGCTGTCGATGGCGGTCATCGGCTGGCTGAGCCAGCATTACCGAGCCTCGAAGAATTCTCCCCGCCGGACAAGCCGGAAACTCTCACCGCGGCATCAGAGCCGGATTGAAGCCTACGTTGAGGAGTTTCTCGATACCGACATCACGGTGGACAAGCTGGCGGCTTTGGCCGGCATCAGCCCCAGCCATTTTTTTCTGCTCTTCAGGGCCTCTTTTGGTCTTCCTCCTCACCAGTACATGATGAAAAGGCGGGTCGAAAAAGCCGCTCGCCTGCTGAAGTCCGAACCAGACCGGGCCATCTCGGATATCGCCATATCGACAGGTTTCTCCAGCCAGGCGCATCTGACCAAGATTTTCAAGCGCTACATGAAGCAGACTCCGCTCCGCTGGAGATCTCAGTGACGGGATCCCCAATCGTTCGCCGCCCGCCTTCGCTGTGATAGACAATTATTTTGCAGAGTCGATGGCGGCCTTGATTTTTCTTCTTTCCCCGGGCGGGTGGGGCGGCGGAACATGTCCGTATTCGAAGCTCCAGTACCTTGTCTCCTTCTTGCTGTTATCCTTACTGTTAGGAAATTATAGTTCCTGGGCTTTTTCTGGCCGTTGAAGGAAATAGCTTTTCTCCTGCCGCCTGTTACCTTGGGACCGTCCCCACGTCTGGTCCGAAATAATCAGAAAAGGCCTTGAAATTTTGCATATCCCGTCCGGATGGAGGCTTGTCCGGTGACCATATCTTTGTATAAGAATTCCAGAGGAATGTGAAAGACGCCATCTTTGGAGGTGGGTAGAATGCTGTTATGAAACTCACGGAACATCCTTTTAGGAAGGATAGTTCGGTTGCCTCGTATCACCCTGTTCAGACTTTTCTTCAGGATATTCGGCTGCGGGAAATGGCCGGATAATGACTGCCGCAAGGCGCTTATTCCAATCGGGAGGTAGGTTATGCGTAAAAAGAAGTTTTTGTCAGCTCTGCTTGTTGTTCCCATGTGTCTGTTGCTCTGGTCATGCGGGGACGATAATAAGTCGTCCAGGGCCAGTTCTCTGCCACAGCTTGATCCGGCAGAGCCGGGGAACTTGTCTGTTTGCGAGGATCTTCTTTTGCACTTCAGTTTTGCCGATACGGTGATTGACAGTGCGGATCTGATTGCCGCCGGAGATGTTTCCTACAATAGCGGTGCTGAAATGTATGCCGCTCCTGAGCACTGTCTGGTAACCGGTAAAATGAATGAGCGCACCGGTGTCGCCACCATTCTGAATTCTGCCGGAACCTACTCTATCGGCTTCGAGATGCGGCTGCCAAGCGACTGGAATGGGCGCTTTTATTATCAGGCTAATGGTGGTGTTGACGGGACTGTTCATGCCGCTGTCGGGCGCTTCATGAGTTCGAACGGATCTGATGCGGCGGCCCTGGGCAAAGGTTTCGCGGTCATCAGTTCCAATGCGGGGCACAGCCCCGGGGCGCCGTTCTTCGGTCTCGATCCCCAGGCGCGTCTGGACTACGGTTATAATGCGGTTGCGGAACTGACTCCCATGGCCAAGGCCCTGATTGAGGAAGCCTACGGTAAACAGCCGGATCGTTCCTACTTTGGCGGCTGTTCCAACGGTGGTCGTCACACTATGGTCGCATCTGCGCGTTATGCCGATCAATATGACGGGTTCCTGGCCGGGCATCCCGGTTTCAACCTGCCTAAAGCCGCAGTCGCACAGATGTACGGTATTCAGCAGTTCTCGACATTGGTGACTGTCGATACGACTGACGGTGCTTCGGCTTTGGCATCTCTCCAGGAAGCGATTACCGCGGACGAGTTTGACATGATTGCTGAAAACGTCCTGCGAAAGTGCGATGGCCTTGACGGTGCCAGCGACGGCATGATTGGAGATCTCTATGGCTGCCAGGACGCCTTCGATCTTGACGAGGATGTTCCGACCTGTGCCGGTGACAGGGATGGGACCTGCCTGACCGCGGACCAGAAGACAGTTCTGGCCAATATTATGGCCGGTCCTCAAAATTCGGCCGGGAATATCTATACCAGCTTTCCGTATGATGCCGGGATGAGCGGTGCCGACTGGTTCAAGTGGGAGTATGAAATGGGACTGACTCGCGATCCCGGGGCCGTCGCTTACATCTTTTCGACCCCGCCGACCAATTACGTCATGGCGGGACAGAGTGACTTCGATTATATCCAAAGCTTCAGCATGGAGGATGATGCGCCCAAAATCTACGCTACCGATGCCACCTATACGGAGTCCGCTATCGACTTTATGACTCCCCCTAATCCGACCGATCTTTCTACCCTGAAAAAACGCGGAGCCAAAATGCTGGTGATTCATGGGGCTTCTGATGCCGTCTTTTCGGTACAAGACACCGTGGACTGGTACCAGGGGCTGGAAAACGCCAACTCAGGCGATGCCTCTAATTTTGCGCGGCTGTTTCTGGTGCCCGGAGAAAATCACTGTGGTGGTGGACCGGCAACCGATAAATTCGACGCTCTCGATGCCCTGGTTGACTGGGTTGAAGAAGGGATCGCTCCTGAAAGCATTACCGCCTCAGCGCGTTCGGAAAATACTGAACTGCCAAGTAACTGGTCAAGCGACCGAACCCGCCCCCTGTGCCCTTATCCGCAAATTGCCAAGTATATCGGCTCCGGCAGTTTCGAGGATGAATTCAGTTTTATCTGTGAAGAACCGTAGCGCGGGATTGGATTGTTCTGCATAACTTGCGTTTGCAAAACAGCCTGGAAATTTTTCCAGGCTGTTTTTTTATCAGAGCTTATCAAGGACCAGGGCCGCAAAACTCAGCACCAGGAAAAAGCCGCACATATCGGTCATGGTGGTCAGCAGAGGGCTGGCCACCAGGGCCGGGTCGAGTTTCAGGCGTTTCAGTAACAGCGGGATCAGTCCCCCGAGGGTGACGGCAACCACGGTATTGACGGCCAGGGCACCGCCGACCACCAGCCCCAGGAATGGATTCCCCTTCCAGAAAAAAGCGACGGCGCCCAGCAGGATCCCCAACGCGATCCCGTTGAGAATGCCCAGGCTGGCCTCCTTGCCGAGGACCCGGAGAAGTTCGGTAGGGCGCACCAGCCCCAGGGACAGTTCGCGCATGCTGACGGCCACCGCCTGATTTCCCGAGCAGCCGCTCATGTCACTGACCATGGGGAGAAACACGGCGAGGGCGATGGCTGCGGCCAGGGTGTCCTGGTAGATGGCGATGACGCTGGCCGCGACAATATTCAGGACAATGTTCAAAGAGAGCCATGACAGGCGGCGCCCGGACCTGGCGAGCAGGGGCATGGTCCGGAACTCTTCACCGCCGATAATCCCGGACAGCCCGAGAAACTGGTTGACGCTGCGCTTGCGGCGGGCGTCTTCAACCGCTTCCGGCAGGACCACCCCCTGCAGGCGGTTTTCGTGATCGACCACCGGCGCACCGAACAGATAGTGTTCCTCGAAGAAATTGCGCAGTTCATCCAGACTGGCCGCGACGGAGATTTTAAAGGGGTTGCGGATCATCAGGCTGTCGAGCCGGGTCGAACGCGGCGGGAAGAGCAGGTCGCGCATGCGCAGAACCCCCTCGAGGCGACCCTGGTCATCGGTGACGAACAGGTACTGGACGTTGTAGGTGGAGTATTCGTCCCGGTTGGCCTGAAAATCGTCGAGAACATCACGTACCGTCTGGGAGCTGCGGTAATCGAGGTACTCGGAAATCATCAGTCCCCCGGCGGTATCCGGGGCGTACTGGAGAAACTGGCGGGCCTCTTCGGCATCCTCGGGATCCATGTGGGCGATGATGGCGTTGGCGTCGGCAGAGTCGAGTTCGCCGAGCAGGTCGACCACATGATCACTGTCGAGTTCCTCGAGGATGGCCGCCGCATGATCCGGAGACAGGTCCTCGATGAGGTCGACGGCCTGCTCGTCGGAGATGTCTTCAATGACCTCGGCGGCCTGCTCCGGGCTGAGCAGGGTGAGCAGCGCGCTCTGGGCCGCGGGAGGGAGCCGTGAGACGGTCAGGGCGGTGTCCGTCGGATTGATGCTGTTGAGGAACTCCAGCACCTGCTGGTGATCCTGGTTTTCAATCAGTTGGGTGAGTTGTTCCCAGGGTTTGGCCAATTCAAGCGTATTCATAAATCACTATTCCGAAACTGGCAGGCGGCTGAAAAACATTCAGCCTTGCCGTTGCTGCGTTAAAAATTGTCTCAAGAGGTTCATTTCGCCCCTGACACCATCCTCACGAGGATGACCGTGGTTGTCCGTCGATTACTGATAAGCGGGATCAAAGAACAGTTCATGAATCTCTGCGCCGACATTGTTGATCTGATTCTGGGTGTCATCCAGGTACTCATGGAGACCTAAATCAAAAATTTCCTTGATGGAATTGTACTGGAACGATGACAGCAGCCGGCCCAGGCTCTGCTCTGCCTTGTTGGCATAGGTTCCCCGGCTGCTTCCGGTAATGATGTTCAGCGAGTCCATGGCAATCGCCAGGCAGTGATGGATGGCGCGCGGAAAATGGCGGTCAAGCAGCAGGAATTCGGCGATTTTCTTGGGGTCGATACGGCCGTGGCGCTTGCGGTACATTTCGAGGGCGCTGGCGGAGCGCAGCAAGGCGGACCAGAGCAGGTTGTCGTAAGGGCTGCCGATATAATCGAGGGACGGCAGCAGAATGTAGTATTTGACATCGAGAATCCGGGTGGTCTTGTCCGCCCGCTCGAGCATCCGTCCGAGACGGCCGAAATGCCAGCCCTCACCGTGATTCATGGTGGCGTCGGTAATGCCGGAAAAGGTATGGCAGGCGGTCATGATATCGACAAAAAACTGGTGCGGCAGGTCGAGGGAGGACTCCTTGGCCGCGGTGTTCATCATCAGGTAGAAGGTGTTGAGCTGCTCCCACATCTCCGAGCTGATATATTCGCGGATGGAGCGGGCGTTTTCCCGGGCGCCGCGGATGCAGGAGTTGATCGAGTTGGGATTGTCCCGATCGAAGGCCAGAAAATCGATGGCATTCTCACGGGTCGCTTCGCCATACATCTCCTTAAACAGTTCATGGTCGCCGGTGGTGTTGATCAGCGGCTGCCACTGGTTGCTGGCTCCGTCCGGAACGTCGAGGGTCATATGGTAGTTGGCATCGATAAAGCGGGTGACGTTTTCAGCTCTCTCGATGTAGCGATTCAGCCAATAGATTGAATTTGCAACACGACTCAGCATCAGATCTCCTCCTCTGGCGATGATTCGGGGGATGAGCCTCCGTACTCGTTCAGAACCCAGGTATCCTTACTGCCTCCCCCCTGCGATGAATTGACGACCAGGCTGCCCTTTTTCAGGGCGACCCTCGTCAGTCCGCCGGGGAGCACGTAAATGCTCTCCCTGCCGTACAGGATGTAGGGACGCAGGTCGACATGACGGCCTTCGAAGTGCTCGTTGACCAGGATGGGAACCCGCGACAGGTCGAGGGTCGGCTGAGCGATGTAGGTCCGGGGATTGGCGATGATCCTGCGCCGGAACTCGTCGCGTTCCTCCTGGGTCGAATGGGGACCGATCAGCATGCCGTAACCTCCCGATTCGTTGACCGCCTTGACGACCAGCTGGTCGAGATGCTCGAGCACGTAACGGCAGTCGTCGTCACGCCAGCAGGGATAGGTGGGAACATTGTTGATGATGGCATCTTCACCAAGGTAATAGCGGATAATGTCAGGGGACGTAGGCATACACGGCCTTGTCGTCGGCGACCCCGGTGCCCGGCGCATTGGCCAGGGGCGACGGTCCCTTTTCTGAAGGCTTCCATAATGCCGGGAACTCCGAGCATGGAATCGGACCGGAACTCTCTGGGATCCATAAAATCATCGTCAATCCGGCGGTAGATGACATCGACCCGCTTCCAGGCCTGTCGTGGTCCGCATCATGACTTCACCTTTATGAATGACCAGGTCGTTCCCCTCGACCAGCTGGACACCCATCTGCTGGGCGAGGAAAGCTGTGCTCAAAGTAGGCGGAATTGTAAATGCCGGGAGTCCAGACCGCGACGATGGGAGCGCGGATGCCGGCCGGGGCCATTTCCTGAAGCATGTCGAGGAGCCGGCTGGGGTAATCGGTGACGGGCTGGACACTGCAGGCATCGAACACCATGGGGAAGGTCCGTTTCATGACCATGCGGTTTTTCCAGGACGTAGGAGACTCCGGATGGGCAGCGCAGGTTGTCTTCCAGCACGTAAAAACTGGCCGTCGCCACTGCGGACCAGGTCGGTGCCGGTGATATGGCACCAGATGCCGTTGGGAGGACTGATGCCCATGCAGGGCTTGCGGTAGCCGTCCGCCGAGAAGATCAGGTCCGCGGGGATGACCCCATCCTTGATGATTTTCTGCTCGTTGTAGACATCGTTGATAAAGGCGTTGAGAGCCTGGATCCTCTGCTGCAGGCCCTGTTCGAGGATTTTCCACTCATTGGCCTGGACGATGCGCGGGACGATGTCAAAAGGAAAGATTTTTTCCGTCTGGGCCTCATTGCCATAGACGTTGAAGGTAATGCCCAGGTTCAGCAGGGCTCTTTCAGCTGCCTGCTGCCGCCGCTGGAGCTCCTGGTCCGGCAGGTTGCTCAACCGTTGTATCAGCAGGTCCGCACCCGGGCGAGGAGTCCCGTCGGCATAGAACATTTCATCATAGAAGCCTTCTGTGTCATATCCGTCAAATGTCATAGCAAACTCCTTTTTGGGTTACGGTGTCGGGCTGGCGCCGTTATTTCACATCTCTATCCGGTTTCCTGGGGCGGGGCGGCCGGGTCCGGCAGGCCGCACGTGGGTCCGTCCGGCTGCCTGGCAACATCAACGGAGACCCTGACCCGGTGATGACCCCCGCCGAGAGCGACCCCTTTGACCGGGGAGACATCAGAAAAGTCCCGCCCCCAGGCGACGGTTATATGCTGCAGACCCTGCGGCTGATTGTTGGTCGGATCGTAGGCCAGCCATCCGGCCATGGGGGAGTAGGCCGCAAACCAGGCGTGGGACGCGTCGGCGCCGATGAGGCGCTGCTGGCCCGGAGGGGGCAGCGTTTCGATATAGCCGCTGACGTAGCGGGCCGCCAGTCCCATACTGCGCAGACAGGCGATGGCGATATGGGCAAAATCCTGGCAGACTCCCCGCCGCTGCTGCAGCACATCCGTGAGCGGCGTGGAAATATCGGTCACTTCGGGATCATAGGTGAAATCCGTATAGATTCGTTCCATGAGATCGTGAAGGGCCTCCCCAAAGGGGCGGCCGGGAGGAAACGAGGGGCGCGCATAGTCGCGAAAACGGGCATCGCTCCTGATCATGGGCGAGTTGTAGCAGCACGGAATGATATCGACGTGCGGCAGGATCCCTTCGGATTTGCAGAACTCCCTGGCGTATTCCCAGGTGTGCTGGTTGCCGATGGCATAGCGGGCCGAATCATCATGGACTTCGATGTCGCTGTCCGCGGTTATGGTCAGGCGCTGATGGGAGTGCTGCAGGGCAAAGTGGACCGTCCGGTTGCCGAAATAGTCGGTATACTCATGGGTCACTGCCGGCAGGGGTTTGATGCTCAGCCGGATATCGGTGCAGGTCTGCTGTTCGGTATCGCGGGGGAGCAGCCAGGCCGAGTTGTGACAGAGCTGCACGGGATCACTGTAAATGTATTCGGTGATATGACGGACGTGAAATTTCATATCACAGCCTCCCTGCTCATGGTCACCAGCTGCTGAGGAGGCAGGGTCGGGGTGAAATAATGTTCCGTCAGGGCTCCGGAGAGGGCCTCAAGCTGGTCGCTCACGCTGGTCAGCATTTTTTCCAGCAGCGGGTAGCGACCATCGCTGCTGTTCAGGCTGATCAGGCGGTTGTGGTCGGTCTGGCGCAGTTCCGAAAGGGCGCGCTGAATCAGTTGCATGTCCTTGTCATGGGCACGGTCGGCGGCTTTGGTCGGCAGGGATGCGATGTGCTTGTGCAGTTGTCGCAGCTGGCAGGCCAGGGCCCGGGGGTAGTTGTCGTCGAGGAGCAACAGTTCAAGAGCCGATCCGAGGTGCATGAAGGACCGGTAGCGCCGCCGGTAGACGATCAGGCTGTTGCAGGTGCTCAGCACCGTTTCCAGCATCTGCGATTCCATGGTGGCTCCGTAGCAGGGGACCAGGGTCGCTTTGAGCAGGGTCGTCAGGTTGATGGCCCGTTCGAGACGGCGGCCGATATTGATCATCATCCAGGCGGTTTCGCGGGACATGTTCTCGTAGGTCAGGCCACTGAAGGCGGACAGCTGCATGATCAGGTTGTTGATGCTCTCAAGGAGCCGGCCGCTGCCCGATCTGATTTTTGGTGATTTTGGGATTCCAGTGACTGCTCATGGTTTCGATGGCCCGCCAGGCATCTTCCGGCAGCAGGTCGCGAACGGTGAAGGCGGCCCGGCCCAGGCTTGCCAGGGAGGACTTGAGTCCGCCGAGACGGCTCTCGTCGAGGATGACCGAGATAATCTCCTGGCGGGGATCATCCAGTTTTTTCCGGGCGTCCTCACCGGTAAAGCCTGGATAGGTCTGGGTGACGTGGGTCAGGGCGCGCAGCAGGTGATTCAGCCCCATGCGATCGTCGATGTCATGGGATTCGTTGACCTCGCGCATTTTGATCAGGATGGAGCGCAGGATACGTGCCGTCTGTTCGGCCCGTTCGGCGTAGCGGGCCGCCCAGAACAGATTCTCGGCCGCCCGGCTCGGCAGCGGGCTGACCAGAGGCTGGATGAGCTGGTCCGGCTGCATCTGGCGCCACAGGGTGACCTGTTTGTCCGGTTCATGGGTCAGTACCCAGGTGTCCTTGATCTGGCCGCCGGTCTGTTCGGGGCTCAGCAGCTGCTGGCTGTCGGCATGGGCGCGGGACAGTGCCCCGGGCATGACCAGGTAAGAGTTGTCCTGGGCCGTCAGGTAGAGACTCAGGGCGCAGTGCCGTGCTTCCATATGATCGGTTTCAAAGGCCGGGAAGGTGGCCAGATCGATCTGTTCCTGGCCGATGAACAGGTGCGGATTCTGAATGATCAGGTCCTTCCAGCGCCGCCGCTGCCCTTCTGTCCCCGGGCTGGGCGCCAAGGGAGGCAGCCCGGTCATGGGATGAATCGGTTTGATCAGCAGGCGGTCAAGGTTCTTCAGCACGAACTCCCGCTCTTTGGCCTGGCCGCACCACCAGGTTGCCACGGAAGGCAACAGCAGTTTCTCGTTGAGGAAATAGTCGCACAGCCCCGGCAGGAAAGCCATCAGGGCGGGGTTCTCAAGAACGCTGCTGCCGATCGGGTTGGCGACCGCGACATTGCCGCAGCGGATCGCTTCCAGCAGGCCGGGAATGCCGATCCAGGAATCGCCGCGCAGCTCCAGCGGGTCGCAGAAATCGTCATCCTGGCGGCGCAGGATGACATCGACCTGGCGCAGCCCCTCGACGGACTTCAGCCAGACGCAATTGTCCTGGACGATCAGGTCCCCGCCCTGGACCAGGGGGTACCCCAGGTAGGACGCAAAATAGGCATGTTCAAAATAGCTGGGATGCTCGGGCCCGGGGGTCAGCAGGACGATCCTGGGATCCTGTCGATTATGCCGGGCCAGCTGGGTCAGGGCGTTGCGCAGGGCCCGGAAATACATGGCCAGCCGGTGGACCTGGAATTTTTCGAACAGCTGGGGAAAGCTGCGGGTCATGATGATCCGCGTCTCCAGGGCGTAACCGGATCCGAGGGCCGGCTGCATCTGATCCCCCATGATCCAGAAACTGCCGTCCGATCCCTTGGCCAGGTTGGCGGAATAAATGGTCAGGGGAGTGTCGGTCTCGGGCAGCAGGTTGACGCAGGGATAGAGGAATCCCCGGTGATTGAAAATCAGCTCCGGCGGCAGCAGCCCTTCCTTGATCAGGTGCATCGGGCCGTAAATGTCGGCGAGCAGCAGATTGAACAGCCGGGCCCGCTGAATCAGCCCCTGTTCCAGAGCCTGCCATTCGTCGGGGTCGATGATCAGCGGAATCGGATCGAATTTCCAGGGGCGCGGCGAATCCGGGCCGGTGAACACGTTATGGATGGCACCATTTTCCTTAAGCAGCCGCTGGGCTTCTTTATGGTGCTTTTTAATGCGCGTGTTGCCCTGCCGACTCAAGTTGTCCATAAGTGTCCGCCACACCGGAGAGGCCCCTCCGGGTTGGTTGAAAAACTCACTGAATGGATCTGTTTGCTGGGCTGGTGATGTCGGCATCTGGGGATGATTCTCTCTCTTTTCGCAGGGAGCGGATCCTCCCTGAAAACATCCGGATTGCGGCAGCGCAACCGAACGTCAGTTGTCAATAAAACAACCCATCGGGCTTTTCAGGCAGGACCGTTCAACCTCTTCCTGCCTGGAAAATGAAAAACAGCTGTCAGAGCGGGCGCTGCCGTCTGAGGTCAAGGGTATACGGGAACTCCCGGTTCGGTTCTTCCGGGGGCGGTTCCATCGGTCCCGGCGGCGTGCCATGCGGGAAAAACTTGCCGAGGCTGGCAAATTCGGGGCGTTGCGGGAGCCGGCCGGGAGTATGTTCAGTGGTCGTGAACAGGGCTCCTCGCCGCGATTCGGCGGTCATGGCGTTGACCGGGAAAACATCGTAGTTGCGCCCGCCAGGGTGCGACACATGATAGGTACAGCCACCGATGGAGCGGCCCGCCCAGGTGTCAATGATATCAAAAACCAGCGGTGAGTGGGGAGCGATGGTCGGGTGGAGGGCGGACGGCGGCTGCCAGGCCCGATAGCGGACTCCGGCGACGTATTCGTCCTTGCGACCGGTATTGCGCAGGGGCAGGCGGCGGCCGTTGCAGACGATGACGTGGCGCTCCTCGGTCAGGCCGTTGACATGCAGCTGCAGGCGTTCCACCGACGAGTCGACGTAGCGCGATGTGCCCTGGCTGGAGACTTCTTCGCCCAGGACATGCCAGGGCTCGATAGCAAAGCGCAGTTCCAGTTCAATGTCGTCAATCTGGACCGTACCGTAACGCGGGAAGCGGAACTCGAAGAAGGGATCGAACCACTCGAGCATGAAGGGGTAACCGTCATTCTGGAGGTCGGCCATGACATCGCGCAGGTCCTGGCGGACATAGTGGGGCAGCAGGAAACGATCATGCAGCGAGGTTCCCCAGTGGACCAGTTTCTGCCGGTAGGGTTTCTTCCAGAATTTGGCGATCAGGGTGCGCAGCAGCAGGTTCTGAACCAGGCTCATGCGGGCATGGGGCGGCATCTCGAAGGCCCGCAGTTCGAGCAGCCCCAGGCGCCCGGCAGGGCCATCGGGAGAATAGAGTTTGTCGATGCAGAATTCGGCACGATGGGTGTTGCCGGTGACGTCGATCAACAGGTTGCGGAACAACCGGTCGACCAGCCACGGTGCCGCGGTTTCCCCTTCCGGCATCTGCTCGAAGGCGATCTCCAGTTCGTAGAGGGAGTCGTTGCGGGCTTCGTCGATCCGCGGTGCCTGGCTGGTCGGCCCCATGAAGACCCCGGAAAAGAGGTAGGACAGGCTCGGGTGATTCTGCCAGTAACTGACCAGGCTGCGCAGCAGGTCCGGGCGGCGCAGCAGCGGACTGTCGGCCGGAGTCGCTCCTCCCAGGGTGATATGGTTGCCGCCGCCGGTGCCGGTATGGCGGCCGTCCAGCATGAATTTCTCGGTCCCCAGACGCGACAGGCGAGCCTGTTCGTAGAGGGTTGTCGTGTTGGTGACGATCTCCTTCCAGCTTGCGGCCGGATGGATGTTGACCTCGATGACCCCGGGATCGGGCGTCACATTGAGCCGTTCCAGGCGATAATCGCGGGGGGGCTCGTAGCCTTCAATGACAACCGGGATCTGCAGAGAACCGGCAACGCTTTCGATGGCGCTGGTCAGGGTCAGGTAATGCTCGAGATGATACAGGGGCGGCATGAAAATATGCAGCCGTCCGTTGCGGACTTCGATACAGAGTGCGGTATGGGCCACCTCGACATAGTCGAGCTGCTCTTCCCAGGATTCATCGGGAATGGTTGCGTCCGCCGGTCCCTGGGGCCGCAGCGATTGTGACGGGCTTCCAGGCGGATAACCGGGCAGGGGGGGCAGATCGATAAACTGGCTCTGTTCGTGCTGCACCTCCCGTTTTTCGGGGGCGACCCAGGGAAGGGCATCGAGGGGGAGTCGCATCCCCATGGGGGAGTCCCCGGGAATCAGGAACATCTGTTCGCGGCGGAATTCCCAGGGGCTGCTCTTCCAGCCGTTGATGGCGAAATCCCACTTGATGGGCAGGGTGTAGCCGACCGGTTCGTCGAGTCCGCGCGCCAGGTTTCTGGCCAGGCTTCGCCTTTCCATGGGGTCCTTCAGGTCAGCCTTGGCCGGGTCGAGATTGACCGGGACGGACCCTTCTTTCCAGATCCAGTAGAGCGGGTCTTCGTAACCCGGAACCAGGTACTTCGCATCGAGGGCCAGCTGTTCGCACAGCGCCTGACCGAACGCCCTGACCTGCTCGGGGGAAATGTCGTACTCCCGGTTCAGATCGGCAAGCAACTCCGGGTTGTGCCAGATCGGTTTGCCGTCTTTGCGCCAGAAGCAGTTGTAGGCCCAGCGCGGCAACGGTTCGCCCGGGTACCATTTTCCCTGGCCGAAATGGAGCAGGCCGCTCTTGCCAAAGACGTCCTTCAGGCGCAGGGTCAGATCGTAGGCGAGCTCGCGTTTGTGAGGGCCGTCGGCATGGGTGTTCCATTCGGCGCCGTCCATATCGTCGATGGAGACGAACGTTGGCTCGCCCCCCATGGTCAGCCGGACATCGCCGGCGACCAGTTCTTCGTCGACCTGCTGACCGAGGGCGTCGATCAGCTGCCATTGTTCGTCGCTGTAAGGTTTGGTCACTCGGGGATCTTCGAAGATCCGCTGCACCGAGTTACTGTGATGAAACTCCACTTCGCATGGATCGGTGGCTCCGGTCAGCGGTGCGGCGCTGACCGGATGGGGCGTACAGGCGAGGGGAATATGCCCTTCGCCCGCCAGCAGGCCGGAGGTCGGGTCCAGTCCGACCCAGCCGGCTCCCGGGATATAGACTTCGGTCCAGGCATGAAGATCGGTGAAGTCCGCCTCCGGGCCGGACGGCCCGTCCAGCGATTTTTCGTCGGCGGTCAACTGAATCAGGTAGCCACTGACGAAACGGGCGGCCAGTCCCAGGTGACGGAGGATCTGGACCAGCAGCCAGGCCGAATCGCGGCATGAGCCGATGGCGCGCCCCAGGGTGGTCTCGCAGCTCTGGACCCCGGGCTCCATCCTGACCGAATAGCTGATGTCCTGCTGCAGGCGCTGGTTGAGTTCGACCAGGAAATCGACGGTGTTTTTTTCTTCCAGGTCGACTCCGGCCAGCCATTTTGTCAGGCGCGGCCCGGGAACGATCTTCTGGAAATAGGGGAGCAGCTCCGATTTTTCCTGTTTCTGATAGGTGAAGGGGAATGTCTCCGCATAGTCCTCAATGAAAAAGTCGAAGGGATTGCAGGGGGTCATGTCGGCAATCAGTTCAATTTCGATGCGCAATTCGGAGGACTTCTCGGGAAATACCAGGCGCGCCAGGTAGTTGCCGAAGGGATCCTGCTGCCAGTTGATAAAGTGGGTTTCCGGCAGGATTTTCATGGAGTAGGCGACAATCGGGGTCCGGCAGTGGGGGGCCGGCCGCAAGCGCAGAACGTGAGGAGCCAGGGAGATTTCACGATCAAACTTGTAGTGCGTCAGATGGGTGCAGGCAACACGAATAGACATGGGCGGTCCTTGTCGAATAAGCTGTTAAGCGTGAAGTGCGAAAAATTTATGAATGAAAACAAGGGACTTCTTCGACCCTGGAGCTATTGATATTGTCCTGAAAACAATATAACAGTGCCGGCGGATAAGCAAGCTGAAGGCGTTTTCCGGTCACATTTCAACTCTTTATCCGAGCCCCTGAGCTCTGACAAACATCATCCGACCTGACCGGCAAACCGGTTAAGAGTTCAATTCAGGAAACCCAGAGCCAGAGCCGCGTAGATCCGGGCCGCCGCTTCCACCTCAGCAAGGCTTGTCTGTTCATCGGCGGTATGAGCCGTTTCCAGCGATCCCGGCCCGAGGATCAGAGGCTGACTGCCGGCCTGGAAAAACAGGTTGCCGTCCGAATGCGATCGGAACGGCACAAACTCCAGAGGCAGGTTCAGCCGCGGGAAGATGTCTTCAAGAATATGCGCCAGCCGATTGTTGCGGTGGAGCTGGTAGCCGCCGGCTTCAAAATCGAAGGAGGCTTCGAGCTGCAGGTCCTTGATGGTCGCCTGGGCCTTGGCGAGGATTTTCTCAATGGTGGTTCTGACTTTGCCGGGGTCCGTGTCCGGCGACAGGTGCAGATCGATCATGGCCTCGCAGCGGTCCGGGACGACAAAACCGGCCCGGGACGAGCTCATTTCGCGAATTGAATAGATTATCTTCGGATCTCCCTCCTGGGTGGCGAGGGCGGTTTTCTCGATCTGGAGCAGGACCCGCAGCATCGATTCGATGGCATTGTGCCCCAGCTCCGGCAGGGACGAGTGGATTCTGCGCCCCTGGGTGGTCAGGGCGACCTCCATGTAGCCGTAATGACTGAACGCCGGCAGCATCGAGGTGGGCTCGCCGATGACGACCCAGGGAGGAGCCTCATCCTCAAGAAAGCGGATGCTCCCGTCGCCGTTTTCTTCTTCGCCGACGACCAGCAGCAACCCGACCGGCGGACGCTGTGCTTCCGGCAGGGTCGCCAGGGCCAGCCAGGCTTCGACCATGGCCGCGCATCCCCCTTTCATGTCGGCACTGCCGAGGCCGCGAACGATGCCCCATTCTTCCCTGGCCGCATAATCTTCGATATCCCAGGCGGTGACGGTATCGACATGGCCGACGAAAAAGAGCTGGGTCGGTTCCGGTCCCATGCGACAGACCAGGTTGAAGCGTTCCTCCTCCACTTCCTGGCGCAGCACCTCGATCCCTGCCGCAGCGAGTTTTTCCTCAAGGTAGAGTTGAATGTCCTCTTCTTTTCCCGAGGGGGAATAGATATCGATCATCTCCATCAGGGTCCGGCGCAGGCGTTCAGGGTCGATGCTGTCCCAGACGTTTTCCAGGGTGTCTTTCATGGTTTATTCTTCCGCTTTCTTTTTCTCTTTTTGGACAGGTTCAGGGTCATGTAGACATGTTTCTGGATGTTGCCGAAGCCCTGTTTTTCAAAAAAACGGATTCCCGCTTCATTGTCGGCATCGGTATCGATGAGAATCATCCGGACCCCCTGGTCGATCATGCGGGCTTTGATCTCGTCAAAAAGTTCAGCGCCGACCCCGCTCTTGTGCAGCCCGGGCTTTACACCGATCCAGACCAGGTAGCCGTATTTCCATGCTGAGTGCTGCTTTTCAACGGTGGTTCCCAGGGCAAAACCGGCGACCTCATCGGCCAGTTCCGCCACCAGGCAGAGCTCACTGTCGGAATTGAACATGGTGGTGATTTCGTATTCATCCCAGGTGCGGTACATGCTGGGGGAAAAATCGGAGGTGAACAGGTCCTCGCCAAGGTGAAAAACCTTGGCCAGATCGTCAATGGTCATGGAACGGATCGTAATCGGAGTGTCATCGTCAAGTGTGTGCATAGCGACCGCTTTTAGAATGGCAAGGTGTTGAAACATCCAGTTTGTATGTCCGAAGTGTAACGTGATTCACCGGTAAAGTTCCAGTGGCATCAGTACTGGATTATAGCAGATTTGTTGAAAGAGGATTAAGGAGTGCCGGGTTCGGTGTTCGGGCAGGAAGAAGTTGTCTCCAGGCAGGAGCAAGGGGCGGACCCATGCCGGGGGCTTCGGCAGCGATCGCCGGAGCCCCCGGCAGAATCGGTTTTCAGTCCGCTTTTTCAACCGGATAGTCGGCGCCTTTCCAGGCGAAAATGCCGCCGGGATAGCGATAGACGTTTTTGTAGCCGAGTTTTTTGGCCCAGGCCGCACCGTTGTGGCTGCGGGTGCATTTGACGAAACCGCAGTAGACGACGATGGTCCGGTCTTTATCGGGACCCAGGAGCTGCTGGTAGTCCTGCTGCGACTTGCCGTCGGTTTCCTTGGCGTCCCAGGCCGCCATGTCGGGAATCGGGAACAGGAATTGGGCGGCGCCGGGAACATGCCCTTTCTGGTAGCTCGATTCATAGGGCATGGTGTCGATGATGAGCAGATCTTTCCCCTCATCCATCCAGCTTTTCAACTCTTCCGTGGTGACGACATCATAACCGCCACGCTGGACTTCCCGGACCAGCTTGACGGCCTGCAGCTCGGTTTTGACTTCGGCTTCGAACTTGTTACCGAACCCGAAGGCCGACGCCGATGCCGCGGTCAGCAGCACGGTCAGCAGAACCGTCGGAAAAACAATACTTCTGGGTGACTTCATGAGTTAATCCTCCTTGGTGGTGACTGGCCGCAAACCGGACCCCAGCCAGGGGGCAGGGGCCAGCCGGTTGATAAAACGCCAGCAGTACAGGTAACCGCAGGCCAATAAAAGCAGTAGGTCTCGGATAACCGCCTCGCGCAGATTGTGAAAGGCAAGCTGCTCGGGATCGTCAGGACCAAAACAGCCGCAGTCGATATCCAGCCCGAGATAGATGCCATAGCAGAGGACGGCGACAAACAGGAGCATCAGCAGGGTCGTCAGGGTCAGCCCGCCGCGCATTTCCCCCAGCAGCGCAAGGGCGGCGACGATCTCCAGGACAATCATCAGCAGCGCTGCCGGCAGAACCAGACCGAAAGGCAGCAGCCCGTAGGCGCCGACGGTTTCGGCGAACTGCCGCGGGGCCAGAGCCTTGCTGACTCCGGACCAGAGGAAAACGACGACCAGCAGAACCCTCAAAGTATGGTATCCCAGCCGGGCGATTGTTCCCGTCAGGACGTGCCGGTCTCTGAGCACGGCAGCCGGGGGCATGTCAGTCCGCTCCCTGTTGCAGCCTGGTCTTGCGACGTCGGTAAACGGCTGGCAGCAGGGCGACGATGATGATCAGGCCCAGGCCGATGATCAATTCTGGCGACATGCGCCCGTGCAGCAGCTCCAGCAGTGAGCTGGAAAAAGTGATAAAGGCAATGGTTCCCGGCAGCATGAAGATGAAGGTCGCCAGGGCGTAGTCGACAAACCTGATCGGAGTCAGGCCGAAGGCATAATTCAGCAGGTTGAACGGAAACAGGGGAATCAGGCGGGTCAGGGCGACGATTTTCCAGCCATTATCGGCAACCTGCTGATCAAGCTGCTGCCAGCGCGGGCTGGTCAGTTTCTTCCTGAGCAGGTCGCGGGCCAGATAACGCGAGATGAGGAACGCCAGGCAGGCTCCGGCCGTCGCCGAGGTGATGGTGTAGACCACCCCCCAGAAGGGGCCGAACAGAATTCCCCCGATAATTCCGAGGGGGAGCCCCGGCAGCAGCAAGGCGGGGGCGACACTGTAAATCAGCATGTAGACCAGTGGTGCCCATAAACCGTAACCGGCAATGACGGCGCGCAGCCGGTCCTGCTCCAGCCAGCCGGACAGGGCGCTGTTGCGGACCGCGAAAATGGCGGCGAGCAGGGCGACGACCAGCAGCGATTTTTTAATCACGGCCGTTAGGGACCCGTCCTGTCCCGCGGGCTTTGCCCGCCGCGCGTGACTGACGGCCACCGGGAGGGTGCGCTGCAGGCGGTGTTTCAGCGCCAACCTGCTGAAGTAGGTCAGGGGGGGACGGGGCCGTTTGATTTTGTCCGCAAGCACCTGCTCCGGCTGAAACAAGACATCCAGAAGGTGATGGCTCTTGCCGTGGGCGGCGAAGACCTGGGTACAGCTGGCACAATAGTTGACGATGCGGTTCCCTTCCGCTTCCGCCAGGCGTTTCTCGGTCCATTCCCGAGCGCTGTCTGGAAACAGCATGCCGACGCCCCCGCCCTGACCGCAGCAGAGGGTTGTTTTCTTGCTGTGGGGCATCTCCCTGACGGTCAGCCCCTTTTTCCAGAGCAGTTCGCGTACCGCGGTCTGGCTGTCTTCATCGAAACGGGCGACGCAGGGATCGTGGACGGTGACGTAATCAGTCACCGTGCGGGCGTCCGGCAAGGGGTGCTGATTCAGAGTCGCGTAAATCGAGCGGGTCGATAATTCCGGAGCATAGCGACTGAAAACCTCATAGCAGTTGGGGCAGGCGGTAAGCACGGTCTTGACGCCCTGGCGGCTGAGGACGTTTTTCAGCTCCGAGAACATGGTCTGGAAATGAGAGCTGTCCCCCAGGTCGTGGGACGGCTTGGTGCAGCAGTCGAGAACGATGCCAAGGTCGGGAATGTGCTGCCGCAGGTGCGCAAAGGTCCGTTCGACAGTCCGGCTTCTGGTGCCGCTCAAAGCGCAGCCGGGAAAGAACACCGTATCGCAGTTTTCCGGCAGTCCGTACCAGGAAAAACGGCTGGAGGTGCCGGTGCGCTCATACTGCCGCAGGGGGGAATGTTCGGAGAACGCGGCGCTTCCCCGCGCAAAGGCTTCCCGGCGCATGGCCAGAAACAGCCCGGCCGGATCCAGAGGGTGCGGGCAGACCGCCGTGCATAAACTGCACAGATGACAGGCGAAGGCCCGGGTCAGAGAAGCATCCTGCTGCGGGGAGCAGCTTTCCGCGATCTGTTTGGGGGATCCGTATTGCTGCAGAAAACCGCATTCGCGGACACAGACACCACAGCCGGTACAGTTGCGGGCAACCTCTGTCAGCTGTTCAGGCAGTTCTGGTGTCAAAAAAGCGTTGGCGGAGCTGGCGCTGGGGATCATCGGTTATCGCTCGGATCTGTGCCTGGGCTGCCCGTTTCCGGATCAGACTCCTGTTAAGGCCCATCCGGGGATCCGGATGGGCGTCTTGGTCAATTGACTTCTGAAGGGGCTGACGAGTTACTGCGCCGGCGCCAGCAGGTCCGGGTAAGGCCAGCCATCCTGCCCTTTGGTCAGGATGAACAGGCGGTTTTCCGGAATCCCGGACTCAAGCATGTAGTCGTAGGCACGTTTTGCGCCGCCGCCACCACGCGGACAGACGACCACGACCTTGTCGCTGTTCCCCTTGAGGGTGCTGATCGCCGCGTCCAATTGAGCCCGTTCACGGTCACTTTTCACCGGGTAGGCGTAGGTGGGGATGGCGCCATTGATGTGGTGCTGGGTGAATTCCTTTTCGACCTGAATATCAACCAGGGTCATGGCGGCCTTGTCGCTGAGCCCCTGTTTGACCTCCTCAGGAGAGATGTACTGATAAGCCAGCACGGTAAGGGGAAGAGCGCACACACAGAGAATGGTCGCAACAATGGTCAATACGGATGTCTTCATTTTTTACCTCTTGGCAGTTGATTGAAAAGCGAGACAGGTGGTGTAAACAATGTGGATTTTCAAGCTTTCACACAATTAAGCGATTGACAGGGACAAGTCAAATGGATAATTTTTATCAAACCAATAACTGCTATCTATTATTTCAATGGAGATGAGGATGACGATCCGTCAGCTGGAATTGTTTGTCGCTGTTGCCGAAACCGCCAGTTTTTCGCGGGGGGCAGAATTGATGGCCTTGACCCAATCGACCGTCAGTCAGCATATCGCCGCCCTGGAAAAAGAGATGCAGACCCGGCTGCTCGACCGGACCAGTAAAGGTATCTTTCTGACCGCCGGGGGAGAGGTGTTTCTTCAGTACGCCCGGCGGGTACTCGCAGAGTGCAAACTGCTGACTCAGGCCATGGCGGGTTTTCACGGGCTGGAAAATGCCAGTCTCAACCTCGGGGCCAGTAATATTCCTGCCAACTACCTGGTTCCCCGGTTATTGCCCTTGCTCAATGCGCAGTATCCCGGGATCAAGGTCAATATGCAGATCGGCGACAGTCGCGAGGTATTGAAAGACCTGCGGGAGGGGAAAGTCGAAATGGCCATTACCGGGGGGCGGACTGAAGAGGATATTTTTGAGTTCAGACCGATCCTGAAGGACCGCCTGGTCCTGATCGTCGGTGCCGATCATCCCCTGCGGGAGCGCCAGAAGATCAGTCGCGCCGAGCTGATGACGCAGCCGCTCATCGTCCGCGAGGACGGCTCCGGGACCTACCAGGCCCTGGTGAAGTCGCTCGCCGATGCCGGTATCGATCCTTTATCTCTGAATATCGTTGCCAGGCTCGGCAGCAACGAGGCCGTCAGGCAGGCCGTCGCTTCCGGATTCGGCTGCGCTTTCGTCTCCGATATGTCGATTCACAGCCATCTCAGAAACGGAGAACTGTTCAAGCTGGAGGTGCAGGGGATGAAAATCGAGCGCCAGCTCTGGCTGGTGCGCCTGGGAGA
The DNA here is from genome assembly GCA_963677135.2 of Geopsychrobacteraceae bacterium. Taxonomy (GTDB): domain Bacteria; phylum Desulfobacterota; class Desulfuromonadia; order Desulfuromonadales; family Geopsychrobacteraceae; genus Seleniibacterium. Next base: position 180,496 of record CAXXLS010000002.1, read on the forward strand.
ACGCAGCGCTTCCCCCGCGGCCCAGGCTTTTTCTGAACTGCTCCTGGACAAAAAGACCGCGGCTGCCATCAGCTGATTGCCGGGGACCGCATGACCAACGCGCTCAGATCATATCGGCAGCGACCGGAAATGTTCCTGTTTCTTCTGGCCTTCGCCCAGCCGCTGGCGTTTTCCGCCTGGCGGGTTCTGCTCAATAACTTCGCCGTGGAGCAGGCCGCCTTCACCGGCAGGGAGATGGGCATCCTCCAGTCTCTGCGGGAGCTGCCCGGATTCCTGGCCTTTGCGGTGGTCTTCATCCTGCTGCTGGTCAGCGAGCAGACCCTGGCATTGCTGGCTCTTGGCCTGCTGGCGGTCGGGGTGACGCTGACCGGTTTCTTCCCCAGCTTTGTCGGTTTGTGCGTGACCACCCTGATCATGTCGACGGGCTTTCACTACTATGAAACCATGCAGACGTCTCTGACCCAGCAGTGGATTGATCGTGACCGTGCGGCGGAAACCTTCGGGCGGGTGATCGCCATCAGCTCCTTTTCGGGAATCCTGGCGTTTGCCCTGATCTGGTTGAGTTCCAACCTGTTCGCCATCGATTATCGCTGGCAGTACCTGATTTACGGCGGCCTGACCCTGATTCTGACCGTCGCCGCCAGCCTGTTGTTTCCGCGTTTTCCCCAGAAGTCTCTGCAGCACAAGAAAATGATCCTGCGGAAACGCTATTCCCTCTATTACGCTCTGGTTTTCATGTCCGGTGCCCGGCGCCAGATATTTACCGTATTTGCGGGATTTCTGATGGTGGAAAGGTTCGGCTATTCAGTCAGCGACATCTCGCTGCTGTTTCTGGTCAACGCGTCCCTCAACGTTGTTTTCGCCCGGCGGATCGGCCGCCTGATCGGCCGCTTCGGCGAGCGCAATACCCTGCTTCTCGAATATGGCGGCCTGGTCCTGGTGTTCTGCGGCTATGCCCTGGTCAGCAGTCCCGGCTCTGCGGCGGTTCTCTACGTCATCGATCACCTGTTCTTCGCTTTTGCCATCAGCATCAAGACTTATTTTCAGAAAATTGCCGCCAGTGAAGATATCTCGGCCACCGCAGGGGTCAGCTTCACCATCAATCATATTGCCGCCGTGGGCATTCCGGCCCTTTTCGGCCTGATCTGGCTCAAGTCCCCGGCCCTGGTGTTCTGGCTCGGTGCCGGAATGGCCGCCGTCTCCCTGCTGCTGTCCCTGCTGATTCCGCGCCACCCCGATCGCGGCAACGAGACCTGCCTGAGCAGAACGCTCCGTCCCACCCCATGACATGAAGCGGGCCGCGTTTTCAGGCCAGTGAAAAATCGACGTCCAGCTGCTGGTCAAAGAGATTCACCCGGGACACGGCGGGAGCGGCTTCGGCGATCACCTGCCCGCGCCGGATGACCGCCAGGCGTGGTCCGCGCAGGCGGATCGCCTCAACCTGGTCAGCTCCCTGGAGGACCACCAGGTCGGCAAAATGTCCTTCTTTGATACCGTAATCGCTCAGCCCCATGTTTCGGGCCGAGCGGCTGGTGACCGCGGAGAACAGTTCGTTCATCTCTGCAATGCCGCTCATGTGCAGAGCATGAACCCCCATCTGGGCGACTTCGAGCATGTCATGAGTTCCCAGGGGGTACCAGGGATCGACAACATCATCGTGGCCCAGGCAGACGTTGATGCCGGACTGCAGCATCTCCTTGACCCTGGTCAGCCCCCGGCGTTTCGGGTAGCTGTCCTGGCGGCCCTGGAGCACCATGTTGACCAGTGGATTGCAGACCGCATGCATTTCGGCTTCTGCCATCAGCGGCAGCAGCTTGGTGACATAGTAATTGTCCATGGAGTGCATGGAGGTCAGGTGGGAGCCGGTCACCCGCCCCTGCAGGCCACAGCGGATCGTTTCCGCCGCCAGGGTTTCGACGTGGCGGGAGAGAGGGTCGTCCGATTCGTCGCAGTGCATATCGACCCGCAGTCCGCGCTGTGCGGCCAGTTCACAGAGCAGCCGGATCGATTCGGCTCCCTGGGCCATGGTCCGTTCAAAATGGGGGATACCGCCAATCACGTCCACTCCCAGGTCGAGGGCCCGCAGCAGCTGATGCCGTGCCCTGGGGTCGCGCAGGTAGCCGTCCTGGGGGAAGGCGACCAGCTGCATGTCGATATACGGTTTCATCTGTTCCCGGACTTCGAGCAGGACCTCAACGGCCATCAGGGACGGGTCACAGACATCGACATGGGTACGGATCGCGAGGGTCCCCCGGGCGATGGACCAGGAGAGCAGCTTGAGGGCGCGTTCCTTCAGCTTTTCAGCGGTCTGCTCGGGTTTCAGGTCCGCCCACAGGGCGATCCCTTCGAGCAGGGTGCCGCTTTCATTGCGGCGCGGCTGGCCGTGCAGGCACAGGGTGGCGTCCATATGAAAATGGATATCGACAAAGGGAGCCGATACCAGGCGACCTGTCGCATCCAGCTCTTGGTGGGCCGCGGCGGCGATCTTCGGACTGATCTCAACGATGCGGCCGTCTTGGCAGGCAATGTCACAGGGTGTCGGGCGATCGGCCAGGTTGGCCTGGCGGACAATCAGATCAAGCATGGGGACCTCCGTTAACGTTCACCACGGCGAAACGGGACCAGCAGGGCCTTGGGATAGGCCGCCCGTCGCGACATGATAATCAGGGCCAGGATACTCATGACGTAGGGTGCCATCAGGTAGAACTGGTAGGGGATGGCGGTGGTCGCCTGCTGCTGAATGCGCATCTGCAGGGCGTCGAAGGTTGCGAAGAGCAGCGCCCCGAGCAGGGCTTTCAGGGGTTGCCATGAAGCGAATACCACCAGGGCGATGCAGATCCAGCCCCGCCCGTTGACCATACCGATGTAGAAGGCATCGAAGGCCGACAGGGTCAGGTAGGTGCCGCCGATGGCCATCAGGGCGCTGCCGGCCACCACGGCGCCGGTCCGGACCAGGTGGACGTTGATCCCCTGCGCTTCGGCCGCCAGCGGATTTTCCCCGACCATGCGTACCGCCAGCCCGAGGGGGGTGCGGTACAGCACGTAGCCGGTCGCCAGGACCAGCAGCAGGGCCAGCCAGGTCAGGGGAGACTGGACAAAGAGGGCGTCCCCGATGACCGGCAGCCTGGCCAGACCGGGCAGCGCCCAGTTGTCAAACGGCACGATTTTCGGGGGCGTGGTCACGTCGGGCAGCAGCATCCTGAAAATGAAGTAGCACAGGGCCGACGCGAGCATGGTTATCCCCAGTCCGGAAACGTGCTGGGAAAGTCCCAGGTAGACGGTCAGCAGGCTGTGCAGCAAGCCGAACAGGGCACCGACCAGGGCCGCGACCATGACGCCTCCCCACAGACTGCCCCCCTGGAAGACCCACATCCAGCCGGCCATGGAGCCGATGGTCATGATCCCTTCAATCCCCAGGTTGAGAACTCCCGAGCGTTCACAGATCAATTCACCGATGGTTCCGAAAATCAACGGTGTCGCCATGCGCAGGGTGGCGACCCAGAAGCCGGTGGTGAGCAGCATATCGATAAAATCAGGCATAACTTTATTTCCAGCGGATGCGGTAGCGGGTCAGCAGCATGCCGACCAGAACGGTAATCAGGGCGGTCGCGGTGATCACGTCGGCAATATAGTTGGACACCGACAGGGCCCGGCTCATGGAGTCGGCGCCATTGTAGACGACCGCGATAAAAAAGGCGGACAGGACCACGCCCACGGGATTCAGCCCGGCCAGCATGGCGACCACGATACCGGTATAGCCGAACCCGGGGGACAGGTCGAGGGTCAGGTACCCTTTGAGGCCGCACAGCTCGCTGACTCCGGCCATGCCGGCCAGCCCGCCGCTGATCAGGGCGGTGCGGATGACGGTTCGGTTGACCGGGATGCCGAAAAATTCGGAGGCCTGCGGATTGGCGCCTACGGCCCGAATCTCGTAGCCCCAGTTGGAAAAGCGCATCAGGGCCCAGGCGGACAGGGCCATGACCAGCGAGATAATGAGCCCGGCATGCAGGCGGGTCCGGGCCAATAGCTTCGGCAGCAGGCCGTTGTCGATGATCGGGGCCGCCTGGGGCCAGCCCATGGCCATGGGGTCTTTCCAGGGGCCGAACAGCAGATAATTGACGAACAGCAGGACAATGAAGTTCAACAGCAGGGTGGTGACCACTTCGTCGACCTTGAGGTGGGTCTTCAGCAGGGTCGGGAGCAGCAGCAGGATGCCCCCTGCCAGGGCTCCGGCCAGAAACAGGACCGGAATCAGCAGGGAGGGCGGCCAGTCGAGGCTGCCGGTGCCGATCAACGTGGCGGCACAGGCCCCGACATAGAACTGGCCTTCGCCACCGATATTCCAGAGCCTGGCTCGAAAGGCAATGGCCGCGGCCAGGCCGGTCAGGATCAACGGCGTCGAACGGGTCAGGGTCTCGCTGATGGCGAAGCGCGAACCGAGGGCGCCCTTGAAGAGCAGACGGTAGGCGTCAATCACCGAACTGTCCGCCCAGATGATCAATACGGAACACAGGGCCAGGGACACCACGATCGCTGCAATGGGAGCCAGGACGCTCAGGGAAAACGAAATTTTTGTTCTGGGTTCAAGATACATAGACAAGGTTTCCAGCAATTATTCAGGCCGCATGGCTGTCCTGATCGGGGTTCTGGCCGCTCATGCGCAGGCCGAGCTCCCGAAGGCTGACCGCTTCGGTCGGCATGGCCGGACTGAGCTGACCGCGGTAGAGAATCTGGATCCGGTCGCTGAGCTGCAGCAGTTCATCGAGATCTTCGGAGATCAGCAGAATGCCGGCACCACGCTCCCGGGCCGCCAGCAGCTGATCATGAACATAGGCCGTGGCTCCGACATCCAGCCCCCAGGTGGGCTGATGGGCGAGGATGATGCGCGGCTTGCGGGCCAGAACCCGGGCCAGGATCAGTTTCTGCATGTTGCCGCCGGACAGCTGGCGCACCGGGGCGTTGATCCCCTGGCAACGCACATCGAAGTCTCTGATCAAGGTTTCGGCATGAGTTTTCATCCGGCTGAAACGGCGCATGCCAAAACGGGCAAACCGGGATTCCCGGTATTGCTCGGCGCACAGGTTTTCCGCAATGGTCAGGTCGCCGATCAGCCCGGTGCCGTGACGGTCTTCAACGATACGCCCGACCCCGCGGGCGATCATCACGGTCGGGGTCGGGCTGATCGATCCCTTGCCATCGATCTGGATGGTTCCTCCGTCATGCTGACGCAATCCGCACAGCAGCTCGGCGAGTTGGTTCTGACCGTTGCCCGAAACACCGGCGATGCCGAGAATCTCATGTTCGCGGATATCGAGGGAGACGGCATCGAGCAACTTGCCGCTGTCGGCGGCGGTGACGTCGACACCGATCAGTGAGCAGATGGGGGGGCCGGCGGCCAGCTTGCTGCGTTTGGGTTTCGGGATCGTCCGTCCGACCATGGCCTCGGCCAACTCCTCACGACTGGTGGCCGCGGTGCTGACTTCTTTGACCTTCCTGCCGTGGCGCAGAACCGCGACCCTCTGACTGATCTCCATCACCTCTCGCAGTTTGTGGGAGATGAAAATCACCGCCAGGCCTCGCTGAACCAGTTTCTGCAGGGTCTGAAAGAGGGTTTTGACTTCCGGAGGGGTCAGTACGGCGGTCGGTTCGTCCATGATCAGAATCCGGGCGTCCCGGTAGAGGGCCTTGAGAATCTCCACCCGTTGGCGTTCGCCGACCGACAGTTCGCGAATTTTCGCCTTCGGATTGACGTCCAGGCCGTACTCCGAGGCCAGGCGGCGGATTTTCTCTTCGGCCTGGCGGGTCTGCGAACGCCGTGACCACAAGGATTCGGTGCCGAGGATAATATTGTTCAGGACCGAAAGATTGTCGGCCAGGGTGAAGTGCTGATGGACCATGCCGACTCCGGCGCTGATGGCGGCCCGTGGCTTGCCGGGGGGCAGTTCCCGCCCGAACACTCTGACCGATCCGCTGTCCGCCTGATAATGGCCAAAGAGGATATTCATCAGGGTGGTTTTGCCGGCCCCGTTTTCTCCGAGCAGGGCCAGAACTTCACCCGCATGGAGCGTCAGGCTGATCTGGTCATTCGCCCGCAGGGGGCCAAAGGATTTGGTGATGTTTTCAAGTTGCAGGGCCGGTTGCTCTGCCATGGCAAATCTCCGTTGATCTTGTTAGGCCTGTTGTCGGTCGTTGGTTCTATCGTCCTCATCAGCCGGGTGCGCAACCGCACTGACCTGACCGGTTTCGGTGATGTTGTCCCGATGGACCAGGTGAAAGATCGACCGGCAAGACCTTTCACACAAAGCAGAGACGGCCCGAAAGGGCTGCCTCTGCTTTTTTCGCGACCTAGAAGGATGACTTCGGTTCCTGGTCGTTGATTTCAACGGTGAGGGCGCCCGCCAGGATATCCTGTTTGGCGGCGGCCACTTTGGCTTTGGCTTCGGCGGGGATCTTGTCTTCAAACTCGTAGTACGGGGACAGGGTCGCACCGCCTTTGGCCATCATCGTCCACTCGCGGTAGTCTTCCGCCTTGAACTGGCCGGCCTTGACCAGGCTGATGGCATGGTTGACCGCCGATTCCATGTGCCACAGGGCTGATGCGACAACAACATTGGCGCCATTCTCTTCCTTGTTCATGTCGTTGACATTACCAAAGGCGATGATCCCCTTCTGGCGGGCAGCGTCGACGACTCCGGCGCGTTCGGCGTAGAGAACATCAACCCCGGCTTCAATCTGGGCAAAGGCGAATTCTTTTGCTTTGGGCGGATCGTACCAGGAACCGATGAAGGAAACCTTGAATTCGACTCCGGGATTCACTGACTTGGCCCCTGCCATAAAGGCGTTGAACAGGCGGTTGACCTCGCCGATGGGATACCCCCCGACCATGCCGATTTTTCCGGTCTTGGTCATGCTTCCCGCGATGATGCCCATCAGGTAGCAGGGTTCGTGAATATAGTTGTCAAAAACCGCAAAATTGGAGCCGTCAGGTCCAAAGGAATCACCCATCAGAAAAGCGACTTCCGGGTAATCTTTGGCGACCTTGCGTGCTTCGCGCGAAATTCCGAATGCTTCGCCGACGATAAGCTTGACGCCGCTTTCCGCATATTCCCGCAGGACGCGGATGTAGTCCGTGTTGGCGACCTTTTCCGAATACACATAGTCGATGCTGCCGTCTTTTTGGGCTTTCACGAGCGCCTTGTGAAGGACCGCGTCCCATTTCTGCTGAATCGGCTGGGTGTAAATGCCTGCGACCTTGATCTTTTCAGCGCTTGCGGCTGAAACCAGCAGGACAGAACAGAGCAGAACTGCCAGGGACACGACGATGAAACTGAAATGTTTTTTCATTGCTTGGATCTCCTGAGATGTCGATTGATGAAAGGCACAAGATACGGGCTGAATGCGTAGCAAAAAAATTGCCAGTTTTGAATCATTTTCCTGTTACCCGGGCCAAAAAAAAGATGAACAACCCGGCTGCGCCGTAAATAAGGAGAAATCTTTTTAAAATAAGATGTTCCGGGGCGGGAAACGATCGGGAGCGGTCGCGGGAGTTTTCTCTTGGCTCCCGAATGTCGGCGGATTTCTGCGCTAAAAGGTAGGATATGCGCATGATCTGGTATTGCTGCTGCTTTAATTTTGGGCGACCCTGCTTCTGTTGTTCAGATTGTAGGCATTTTCAACCTCTCTTCTGTTCTGCCGCCTGGCGGGCCTGAAGTTATCAAAAAATGTTTCCAGCTAATCTTGCATCTGGAGAATGCTCTCCTTCTGTGGAGAAAAAACTCCATAGATTGGGAGATTAGGGTTCGTTTCTCCATGCTGTGTCGATATTTCAGAATTTCTGTTGACACCTCTTTCCCGCTTCAATTAGAACGGTATTCGAATCGACGTTCAGTGTTTCCTCAGATCCTTTCCGATACGGCTTGCCCACGTCATTGCTGCCTGATCCGCGCGACGTCAGTATTCTAAAAACCTTGCTTGTGTTGGCTTCTTTCAGTGTGATCAACGGAATTGAACAGGTTTGATATGATGAAGAGAGTTTGTCGAATCGCCCTGCTGGGCGAATGTATGATTGAGCTGCGCGGCCAGATGTTTGGCACCATGCAGCAGGCTTTTGGCGGAGATACTCTCAATACCGCTGTCTACCTTTCCCGCCTGAGCAGGGGGAAAGGGGTGCAGGTCTCCTACGCGACGGACCTGGGCATTGACCCGTTCAGCGACGCGATGGTCGCGGCCTGGGAAAAAGAAGGGATCGACACCAGTCTTATCCGGCGCAAGCAGGGCCGTATGCCGGGGCTCTACACCATCCAGGTTGATGAGCGGGGGGAACGCTCCTTCCACTACTGGCGTGATATGAGTGCCGCCAAGGCCTATTTCAACTCGTCCGACAGCCCCCTGGAAATACAGCTTGATGATATCGACGCCCTTTATTTCAGTGGAATCAGTCTGGCTATTTTCGATTCGTCCTCGCGGGAGAGGCTGTTCAGGACGGTTATGTCATTGCGCTCCCGCGGCGGCAAAGTCATTTTCGACAATAATTACCGGGCCGGAATGTGGCCGGTGACCATCGAAGCCCGTGCCTGGTACCGCCATGCCTATGAGATGGCCGATATTGCCATGATCACCCTGGATGACGAAATGGCGCTGTTCGGTCTTGATGACGAACAGCGAGCCCTTGACCATGCTTTTGCCCTGCCGACGGCCGAGGTCGTGATCAAAAGAGGAGCTGAACCTGCTATTGTGCGGCAGGCTGGCAACGCTCCCGTCGCGGTCCCGGCCTGTCAGGTCTCCAGGGTGGTTGATACCACTGCTGCCGGAGACTCTTTTGCGGCGGGCTATCTGGCCTCCCGCCTGACCGGTAACGATGCCGTCTCCGCCGCCAGAACCGGGGCCTGCATGGCCTCGGTGGTCATTCAGCACCCGGGGGCCATAATTCCTGATGAAGCCATGCCTCAAGATCTGCTATGATTTCCGCTGACCGCTTATTCCCACGAAAACGCAGGAGATCTTTATGCTTCAGTTTGTCATCGACGAAAACCTTTGTATCCAATGCGGCCTGTGCGCCACGGATTGCCCGGTTAAAATTATCAGTCTTGATTCTGGTTACCCGGCTGTTGCCGAGGAGAAGCAGGAGCGCTGCATGCAGTGTCAGCATTGCCTGGCCATCTGCCCCAAGGGCGCGCTGTCCATTCTGGGGAACCGGCCAGCCGACAGCCTGCCGCTGAAAGGCAATCTGCCTGCTCCCGAACAGCTCGAAACCCTGATCAGGGGGCGACGGACCGTGCGCCAGTACCGCGACGAGAATCTTGAGGCCGACCTGATCAGCAAGTTGCTCAATGTGGCCCGCCATGCGCCAACCGGAGTGAACATGGATAAGGTCCGTTTTCACGTGATTGACAACAAAGAGGCCCTGGCGGTTTTCCGTAACGAAGTCTATGCCGCTTTGGCTGATTTCATCGCGGCCGGGAAACTCCCCGAGCACCGCAGTCGCTTTGCCGATATCTCAAATGCCTGGCAGGACAAAGGGATTGATGTGCTGTTTCGCGGCGCTCCCCACCTGCTGGTGACTTCCGTTCCCCGCAATTGCGCCTGTCCGGTGCCAGACTGTCTGATCGCCATGAGTTACTTTGAGCTCTACGCCCAGAGTATGGGGGTTGGAACTGTCTGGAACGGATTGATGAAATGGACCCTGGACGAACTGCTTCCGTCTCTGCAGGCGCGGCTGGGCATTCCCGAAGACCATCTGCTAGGTTATGTGATGGCCTTCGGCAAGCCGGCGATCAGGTATCGGCGGACCGTTGATCGGGGAGCCGCTGATGTGGTTTATTTCAAAGCGTAAGGTGTGACGGGAAGTTTTTAACCGAACCAAGGGGGGAGCGCTCATACGTTTCCCCTTGGTTTTGGGTGCCTGAGAGCCGATGTCTGCTGATCCGGGGCAGGTGCATGAACATGCATCCATGAGCTGAGTTGACTCAGTGTCGGTCAGGCAGGAGCTGTGTTGAATGGGCCGACAGGGCTCAGCTGATTGTCACCCGGCCAGATAAACAGAGCCTTTTTGCTTCCTTTTATAGCTCTGGATGACAGGAAAGCGCCTGCGGGGACGCCTCCCCGCGGTGGTCGTGTTGATGCGCGGTTGTCTAAGGCAGAATCAAATCCGGCGGGTTTCGTCCCGCCAGAAGAGGAACCAGAAGAAACTCTTCAGGGCCAAGCACTCTGACGATATGTGTTGCTGACGCTCACTGTCGGTTGCCTTCAGCCGGTAACAATACGCCCCGATGCTGGCGCATCCATGGGCAGAACCGGAAAGCCGCTTGGCGGCTTGGGGAATGAAATTCATTCCTTTATCAAAATGCCGGCGGACATATAAAAAGGCCGTAACTGCCTAAAGCGGAAACGGCCTCTCCCCCCTCCTTTCCTGGCGAACTAAGGCAGAGATGATTTAATTCACATCAATATTCGGAGATAGTGTCGTAGTCGGGGATTCGTACCGCGCTGTAACCATAGGTTATATCTGTATTGATAATTTCATCTTCATAATCCAGGTCTAAAACGACGGCCTTGTCGTAATAGTCGGAAGCGACAAATGCCGCGTGATCATAGTCACCGTAGGGCCCCAGGTAAATGGCGGCCATATCCCAGATGTAATCTTTGTCATGATCGATAAAAATCAGATCCCCTACTGTAAGCAGATCCCAGTTCCTGTTTTTCAAATCCTCTTCGGACACCTCGGAAGGGACCGTATAGGAAAAATCGCTGTAGTCATCTGCGTCGGTTGCCGCATATCCGTTACTGCTGTATTTGTTGTCATAAAGCCCCTGAATGGTTGTCGCGGGCAGATCATAGCCCAGCTGTCTGAAGGTTTCGATAATAATGACCGCATCGTTGACATCAACATTGCCATCATTATCGGAGTCAGACGTACCATCAGGATTGACGAAGGAATAATCATAACCATCATAAATTTCCACTGCCGTACCGGCAAAGGACTCATTGAGGTACGGATCCTGATCTACGGTTTTCCCTGATGAATCATCGTCTCCGCAGCCGGACAACAGGTTCAGCAGGACAATGGCCAGGCATGTCATTAAACAACATCTGAACTTCTTCAATTCTCGCTCTCCTCTCCAGTAAAGAGTGTTTATTTTCAAAGCGGTCACGCCCTTATCTCCCCAGCGACGTTGGGTGGGGTTAATCAGATCAAAAGTATCCCCCGGTTTCTTGGTTATCGCTAATGCTCTGGGGGAGTTTTTACCCATTTTCTCGCAAGATTCATAGTCGACTTTTCTGTCAACTATTGGTATTTCTTTACATTATGTTTACGAAAGCCGGATCTGTCTCATCGTTTAAATACTCTCTGTCCTTTGCGTCGTTCACCTATTGGCTGCTGGCTTTCCCGATGGCGGGGCCGCTGCAGATGCACGGCGATGTGTCTCAGCCCCTGATCATTTTCCTGATCCCCCATATTCTGGCTCTGCTCGGGTTGGCTTTTCTGTTTCCGGAAAAGCACCTTGAAAAACTGACCGCCTGTGGTTGCGTGCTGTCGGCGACGGCGACTTTTCTCTACGGGGTCATACCTGGGTTTGCTCCCTGGGCGCTTATTCTTGCCGGCTTGGGAGGAGCGGGTTTTGCCGTCCGGGCAGGGAGCGTGCTGGCTGCCGCAGAGCGTCCTGTCGTGGCCGGAGGGGTGGGGCTGATCCTCGCCAACTTTCTGCTCATACTGTTTAATTTTTTGCCTTTCGGGCACAATTATCAGCTGATTGTTACAATTCTTACAGTACTTCTCCCGATCTTCCAAAAAACTCCCCCGCAGCACCGGGGTGAATTGAAAAGCCTGTGGTCGTACCTTCCTTTCATCCTGCTTTACCAGGTCATAGCCGGCTTGCTTTACGGATACCTGGCTCCCCTTTATCATCATCATGCCTGGGTTTCCGGAGCGGAATTGTTTATCTATATACTGATTGTCGGTATCGCTGCGGTGGGGTTCGACAGGGGCAGAGACGCCATTCTTGTCGCCGGTTTTGTCGGTGCGTTGCTGGCGTGCTGGTTCATTTATCTCCCTTCAGAGCCGAATATCAATCTGGGGATGTGGTCGATTCAGGCCGCCTGCGGTTTCGTCGATCTTTTTCTGGTCGCCATCCTGGTTTCAAGAAAAAATTCCGGTCAATCCTTCGCCCTGGGTTGCGGCGTGCTTTGTTCCGGAATCCTGGCTGGAGTCTGTTTTGTCGAATTTTTCGGGGCCCCCTCACGCTTTCTGGTTTTCTCGGAAAGCATGGTCCTTAACATGGCCGCCTTGATCTTTTTCTTTCTCAAGCGGCCCATGCTGGACCAAGGCTCTGTAGGTTCTGATAAAGCCGAGATTCCCGGGCCGCTCTCAAAGAAACTCTCACAACGTGAAAATGAGGTTCTTTTCTGGGTGATGCGGGGGCTCCCCTACCGACAGATTTCCGCCAAAATCGGGGTCTCGGAATCGACTGTCAAAACCTACATGAACAGAATTTATGAAAAAACGGAAACCAAGGGGAAAAAAGCTCTGGTCAGACTGATTCAGGAGATTGCCGAACAATGACAGGGCTCAACTGATTGTCGCCAGGACCGATAAACAGAGCTTGTTTTCTTGCTTTAATGCCCCTGGATCAAAGGCAGGCGCCGGGCGGGGACGCGTCCCCGCCCGGCGCCTGCCTTTGATTGTTTCTGTTAAAACCTTACAGCAACATCAAAACCGGCGGGTCCCGGCCCGCTGGTGATATGCGAGTCCTCCCACGGCGAAACTGAGCCATCCGAACGCACCGGCGATGCCGATCACCACTCCCAGGGTCGAAAAAATCCTACCTCCAATTATGCCACCGACGGCCATCGACCCGGCTCCTTTAAATCCAAAATTCGGGTTGGCTTGAATCCTTTTTATGCGCCTTGCGCTGGTGGTTGAATTCTTCCGGAGCGCGCGATCTCTTTTGGGCAAAGGACCTCAACAGATGTTATTGCTGCTGTTCAATGGACCGCACCGCAAAATTCAGCATGTTACTCCAGGTCGTCCGTCGCGGTCATCTTGGCCAGCTCGGCCAGGGCAAGTTGATAGGCTATGCGCGCTTTCAGACTGTTGTATTCCGCCGTATTCAGATCGGTCTGCAGCTGTGCGTGATCGGCGGCCGTAATCGTCTGGACCTGGAGCTGATCCTTCCCCTGGCGCAACAGTTCTCTGCGCAGGTCGACGGCCTCGCGGGCGACGGCGATCATCATGCGGGTCTGTTCCAGTTTGCGGTAGATTTTGCGAACGGCCACTTCGATTTCCTGCTTAACCTGGTCCAGATGGCGTTCTGCCTGAACCCGTTGCATCTTGCGCTGGTTTTTGGTGGCGGATTTTTTCCCCCAGTCGAAAATATCCCAGGTCATCTGCAGGCCGACCATGCCGATATCCTCTTTAAGAAAAGAGATACCGTCCTGATGGACGTAGGTGCCGAACAGGCCAAGGTCGGGGAGGTAAGCGTGCCTGGCGGCGCTGATTCCGGCGCTGGCTTTACGGACCTGTTTCCTGGCCGCTTCAATCTTGGGGTTGGTGGCCAGGGCCCGGACGATGCTCTCCTGCTGGAGGGGGAGTTGTTTTTCGGTCAGTTCTCCGGGCACCGGGTCATATACAGTGTCGAGGGGCAGACCCAGCAGTTGACTCAGCTCAGCGCCGAGATCTGAGCTCCGGATCTGGCTGGCCAGCAACGACTGCCTGGCCTGTAGAAGCTCGACCCTCGCTCCGCTGACGGCCACCGGCAGGACCACCCCGGACGCCTCGGCGTCAGCCGCCTCGCGCAGCTTCGCTTCGGCCGCAGCAATGGCAGCCCGGGCGGTCGCCTGCTGCCGGGTGGCCAGCACCAGGCCGTAGAAAAGGCGCTTCGCCGCATAGATCACCTCGATCCGGGCCTGCCGCAACTCGGCTTCGGAAATCTGGCGGTCGGCGCTGGCGATGTCTTCGGCATCGCCGATCTTGATAAGCTGGGTCAGGGGCTGCTTGACGGTCAGCGAATTGATGAAGGTCGTCTGTGAACCCTGGGAGATCTCGACGGTATCGGACGGAAATTCTCCCAGACCCGGAACGGTCCCCAATGATCCTGCCGGAATCTGAACGACCTGCCTGTTACTCAGGTAGGACAGGGTCATCTCGTCGGACAGGTGGGGGTAGTAATCACTGCGGACCGCGTCCTCCCGGTACCTGTCTTCCAGAACTTTGGCTGCGGCGATTTTCACCAGGTTGTTGTTGGCCAGAGCCAGCCGGATCGCTTCGTTCAGGGTCAGCTGCCTGGCTGCGGCGGCTTCGGAAGCACCGGGGTGGGCCAGCATGGCGAACAGCAGGATCGCTGCCGCGACCCCGGTTGCTCGGTTTTTCTTAAGACGTGAACAGAGCAGCACGTAGATCACCGGGACGACCAGCAGGGTAAAAAACATGGAAAAGAACAGGCCGACGGCGATCACGCTGGCCAGGGGACTCCATAGACTTGAACCGGACAGGATCATGGGGGTGACTCCAACAGCGGCGGCCATGGTCGTGAGGAAGATCGGCCGTAATCGACGTTCACCGGCTTCGGTGGCCGCCTGAACCAGGGCGTGTCCGGCGGCTATTTTTTCATTGATGTAATCCACCAGAATGATGGCGTTCCGTACGACGATCCCGCACAGGCTGATCAGACCGACAAAGGCGGTGAACCCGAAGGCATTGCCGGTGATGTAAAGACCGACAACCGCTCCCGGCAGCATGAGGGGGATGGAACACATGATGACCAGCGGTTCGAGAATGTTGCGGAACTGAAGCAGCAGGACGATAAAGATCGCCAGCAGACTGATCCCCAGGGCGATCACCATCTTCGGCAGGGTCTCGTCCTTGTTGTACTTTTCTCCCCCGTAGAACAGCTGATAACCCGTGGGCAGTGCCAGATCCTCAAGCTGGGGTTGAACGGCCTTAAGCAGTTCGGAGGCGTAATGCCCCCTGGTCACGAAGCTGCGGACGGTGATTGTCCGAACCCCGTTGCGTCGGACGATACGGCCGGTCTCCCATTCTGGTGACAGGGTTGCTATGGAGCGCAGCGGTACGCTGGCTCCGGTCAGGGGCGAAGAGACATAGGCGTTCTTGACATCATCGAACGTCCTGCGATCTTCGGCGTCCAGTTTGAGCAGAATGGTAACCGGCCGGTCCCCCTCCCAGAACACGCTGACCGGCAGGCCGCTGAAGGAACCGGAGAGGGTTCTGGCCACCATGGCGTTGGTCAGTCCGAGACGGTTGGCGAGTTCGCTGTCGACACTGACATCGGCCATAAAGGCATCGTTGTAGAAATCCTGGTGGACATTGCGGGAAAAGGGGACGGCGCTGATAATGCGGCGGATCTGGGCGGCCAGACCCTTCAGTTCGTCCAGCTTGTCCCCGGAAATGCGGATTTCCACGGGCGCCTCGACGGTGTTGCCCTGCTGCAGTTCCTTGACGACCACCATCGCTTCAGGAACCAGCAGGGCAAGATCGCGGCTCAACTCTTCGACGATCGCCGGGGTTTCGTCCAGGGAGCGAGTGTTGACAATCAGTTGGCCGTACGCAGTGTCGGGCTGCTGCGGATTGACGTTGTAATAAAAGCGTGGGGCGCTCTGGCCGACAAAACTGGCGTATTCGACAATGTCGTCGCGCCGGGAGAGGGCGGATTCGATCCGCTGCAGAGCCGCATCGGTGGCTTCGATGCGGCTGCCCTGGGGCAGCCAGACATCGATGACGAACTGATCGCGTTCCGCAGACGGGAAAAACTGTTGAGGGATCTGGGGGAACAGCAGTCCGCAGCTGACAATGGCGACGATCGCCAGGGCCAGGGCGATCCCCTTGTGCCCCATAAGGAACGCGATGGTCACGGCATAGACGCTCTGCAGTCGGTCCAGCAGCGACCGATGCTCCTTCCCCCGGCGGCTTTTCCGGGGCTGGT
The DNA here is from genome assembly GCA_963677135.2 of Geopsychrobacteraceae bacterium. Classification (GTDB taxonomy): domain Bacteria; phylum Desulfobacterota; class Desulfuromonadia; order Desulfuromonadales; family Geopsychrobacteraceae; genus Seleniibacterium. The sequence continues at coordinate 196,431 of CAXXLS010000002.1, forward strand.
CATGCAGTCCGCTGCGCACGAAAAACCGGCAGAGGATTGGGGTCAGCAGAACGGCGACCACAAAAGAGACCCCGAGGGCCGTGGCGACGGTCAGGGGGAGAGCCCGGATGAACTCGCCCGTGGAGCCGCTGAGAATCAGCAGCGGCAGGAAAGAACAGACGATGGTGATGGTCGCCGTAAAGACCGGGACCACGACCTCGGTCGCCGAGCGCCAGGCCGCCTCGGGCCGGGGCACTTTGCGATCGAGGAGTTCGACGTAGTTGTCGGCGATGACAATGGCGTCGTCGACGATGATGCCGAGGACGACGATGAGGGCGGCAATGGAGACCTGATGCAGGGCGATGCCGAAGGCATTCATGATGCCGAGGGTGGTCGCCAGGGTCAGGGGGATGGCGACCGCCGACACCAGGGCGACCCGGAACGGCAGAAGAACCATGGTCACCAGGATGACGGAACCGATGGCCAGCAGGAACTCATGACTCAAGTCACGGATGCGCTCTTTGACCACCGTCGGTTGATCGGCCACGATGTCGAGGGCCAGGTCCGGGGGGAGCAACGTGTCAAGGCGCGCAAAAACCTCCCCGATCCGGGCGCCGAGATCGACGATGTTCTTCCCCTTCTGCATTTCTATGGACAGCATGATGCACGGCGCGCCATTGTAGCGAACCAGGAAGGTCGGCTCCTGGTAACGGCGGGTGACCTCGGCGATATCGCGGATGTAAACGGGCTGGCCGGTCGGCGAAACATTGACCAGGACGTTGCGGATATCCTCTTCGGTATCAAAGGCGCCGGTGACGTGGAGCGGCGCATCCAGGGTTTCGGCATCAAGGCTGCCGGCGGAGGTGATCACGTTCTGCTGCTGCAGAGCCTGGATGATCTGGCCGGGATTGGCGGCATGCTGGGAGATCCGTTCCATGCTGCTGGTCACCCAGACCTGTTCCGACTGTCCACCATAACGGGCCATTTTGCCGATGGTGCGGATTTTCCGCAGCTCATCCTGGATCCGGTCGACATAGTCCTGAAGTTCCCGATAGCCGTAACGGGGGCCGTGAATCGCCACCAGCATGGCCACGGTATCACCGAAATCGGATTTCACCAGCGGACCCCTTACTCCCGCCGGGAGCTCGGTGGCTGCAGTTTCGTTCATCTCGTGCCGCATTTTCGCCCAGAACAGATCCGGATCGCTGACGTCGTCCTCCAGCTCGACGTTGATCACCACGAAACCGTGGCGACTGGTGGAAAAAGTCTTTTCCTTGCGCACTTCGGGAAATTTGAAAATATGTTTTTCGAGGGTCTTGGTAACCTGCTTTTCAACCTGCTCGGCGGTTGCACCCGGGTACTGGGCGAGAATCAGTCCGGTCCGGATGGTGATAGAGGGATCTTCGGTTTTGGGCATGGTCGAAAAGGCATACATCCCGATCAGGAAGAGCAGGGTAGCAAAGAACAGGGCGACCACCGGGTAACGCAGAGAGCTCTTGATCAGATTCATGGCCGGTCTTCCACGGTTTGGGGCTGCGCAGCGGCGGCCTGGGCGAGGACGACCCTGATCCCGTCGCGCAGTTTCTCCTGGCCGGCGACAACGATCTGCTCGTCTCCCTGCAGACCCGCCTTGATCTCGATCTCATCGCCGTAGATGGTCCCCAGGGTGACCCGCTTGGTATGGACCCGTTGCTGCCGGGCATAATAAACATAGACCTGGGGGGCCCCCTGGGGATCGCGAACCACCGCGACCGCCGGAAGCGTCAGGACGTTGAGCTGACGGGTACCGACAATCTGGGCTTTGGCGACCATGCCGAGCTGGAGCCGGTGCTCAGGATTGGCAATGGCGATCCGGGCCATATAGCTGCGGGTGCTCGGATCGGCGCTGACGTTGACGACCCGGACCGTCCCCTCGAAAGTCTGGCCCGGCAGGGCGGGCAGGGTTACGGTGGCTTTCTGACCGACGGTCACCTGGTGGATATCGGTCTCGGGAACGCCGACCAGGATTTCGACGGGATCGAGCCTGACGATTTCGAATACCGGTATCCCCGCGGCCACTGACTGCCCCGGCTCGACCAGGCGTTTGGAGATAAAGCCACTGACCGGGGCGAACAGCCGGGTGTCGGCCAGATGTTTATCATGGATTCTGACATTGGCCCGGGCCTGAACCAGTTGTTGTTCTGCAGCCTCCCTGGCGGCCTTGAATTTTTCGTAATCATTGCGGGGCAGGCTGTTGCGCTGAAACAGGTAGTCCATGCGTTCGAATTCATCCCGGGCCTGGCTGGCGGCGATCTCGGCCCGTTTCATCTCGGCCCGGGCGCTGGTGACGGCCGCCTGGTATTCCGTGGCGTCCAGACGGGCCAGCAATTGTCCCCGGTGGACAAATTCCCCTTCGCGGGGGGTGACGTCAGCGGCCTGCCCCGCAACTAGAAATGCGGTGCGGGTCGGGGCAAAAGGGGAGACAACGGTTCCGCTGACCGGGATGGACTGCTGCACCTGAAGCTGGCGGACCTGGCTGATTCTGACCGGGACCGGACGGCTTTCCGGAACCTCCTGCGGCTGTTCTCCTGAACAGCCGGCCAGCAGGAACAGAAGAACAAGCCCGGTGGGGGAGATGAGTTTTGGGAGACTGTTGAACAGCATGATGTCCTCTTCGTTATCGTGTCATGCGGATGGAGAAAGAAATGCCTGTTTGCTCAAACCGCCCAGAACGAAATCGGTAATCCGCCGACTGAGGGTGTCAAAGTCGATGTCCTGCTTGAATTCGATGAAATAAAGCAGGCTGCGGCTGAGCAGACCGACCAGGAACGCTGCTTCTGTCTCGGCGTCCTCAAAAACAATAAACGGTGAGTTGCGGTGGTGTTCCAGATGGCGTTTCACCATATCGATGAATGCGCTGTAAAGCTCCTGCCAGATGTGTCGGAACTGGCAGTCAGACTGACCGTTTTCGTAAAACAGGATGCGCGCCAGCTTGGTGTTCTCCGAGTAGAGCTGCACCATCTGGCGAATAAAAATCAACAGGTTTCCCCTGATTTCAGAATAGGATTCTCCGCTGAGGATCTGGTCTGAATTTTCAATCAGCTCAGCAAAGCGATTTTTAAAGTCAGCCGCAATCTGCAGGAAAATTTCATCCTTCGATTTAAAGTAAAGGTAGAAAGTTCCCTGCGCCACCTGGGCGGCAGCGACAATGTCGGAAACGCGGGTTTTCTGAAAACCCTTCTCATGAAACATATCGATAGCGGCATTCAGGAGCAGGGCGCGGGTATCTTTGGTTATTGCGGGGACATCTGCCATAAGGAACCTCAATCGCTAAAAGCATATGACTGACGCGTCAGTCAGTAGTGACTATAACATGGCAAACGTAATGCTTGGCAAGAGGGATAAGGCAGGTTGACAATAAAGTATTTGGCGCGACAGCAGGATCTGTGGAGATATTCAGGTTCCGGCAACTTGACAAGCTCATGATATCGTGCGATTTGCAGGCATTTGAGCGTTCTGAAACCGTAGGCTTTTCTCATATTGCCTTCAGGTCCATGCCCTCGACCGCGCCGCTGGATATTTCACCTCTGGCCTTGAACCAGTTCAAGATCAGCGGCTTGTGCTTTCGCAACGTCCTGGCCACCTTCTTCATCGGCTCCAGGTCAGTTTTTAATGTTCGGGTGACCCAGTTTTCGAGGAACTTTTCAGCAAAAGCGTACCGCTGGTAATCCCAGAAACGCTGAAAATCCTCGCGCAAAAGGTAATCCTTGATTGACGACAGGTTCAGCTTGAGAAGTTCTCCCATGCTGGCAGTCTGCTTCTTCGAAAGATTCTCGGGGCGTTTCAGCAGTAGCCAGCGTTTGTCTTCGAGCACATTCAGCGCTAGCGGATCCTTCTTGGCGATAACCTTGAGGTACCCGGCCCACATGACGCTGCTGATGAACTTGAGCTTGGTGCTTCGTTTCGGGCCGAACTCCTTGAAAAATTGCAACAGTGTCTTGGCCTTGTGCTCCGGTCCGCTCCAGAGCAGTCGTCTGCCCCCGGCGTTGACCTGATAGACCGGTGTCAGATACTTGTGCCCTCTGAATAGGGCGACTTCGCCAACACCGATCTCGGTGACGTCCTCAAGGTTCCTGTGGGCAAGACCGTAATCGACGACGAATGTAACGGCTCGGAAGCCCGTATCCCATCTGGTCTCGAATACTCTGGCCGTCTCTTGCCAGGACAGGCGCTTCGCTCAACGGGCCAGAAACACCTGGTACGAAATGGTCGTTCGCTCCTTGCCGTAAGCCCAGGGCAGCTGACGCCATGCTCGGGCCGCTTGACCCGGCGAGGAGCGTAACGGAAGTAAGCTTTGAACGACCAGACCGGCAGATACTCGAACAACCGTTGCGGTTGTCGATCATAAACCGTGCAACCCTTACGGCATTCAGGACAAATCGGCCGACTGTTTCTGCGCGGCTTAATATCAATGACCAGGGCTTTCCGTACCGCCAACCAGCATGACGCAGACAGAGCCATAAACGAACGACTTGAACCGTTCGACTTTGTTCAGTAGAGTCTTTATCAGCATTGTCTTTTTCTCTTTTTCTGGGGAAAATTTTATAGTTCGGCAAAAACCATCTTATCCACCCAGGAAAGACAATACTCTAATTTTTACTGCCGCCTACCCACAGATTCTGCGGAGGAGGCTAAAAAATTATGCTCCTCACTTAAACCGCATATTCTTTAAGAACATTTAGATCAATCTCCAGCCCTAATCCAGGACCATTCGGAAGTCGTAACCCACCGTTGCCAAACTCGAGAGGCTCTTTATAGACGCTGGCTTCCGGCTGAGCGAACATACGTTCAAGTAACCCGCAACCAGGGGTTGATGCCACAAGATGTGCTGTGGCCAAGAAACCAGGTCCAAAATAGAAAGAATGAGGTGCCAGACCGACATTATAAGCCTGGCAGAGGGTCGCCACTTTCAACCATTCAGTGATTCCCCCCAGCTTTGCTACCGAAGGCTGGATAATATCTCCGGCACCGGCATCCAGCATGGCTTTGTACTGATAGACCGTATAGGCATTTTCGCCAAGGGCGATTGGTACTCCTGTTTCCTGACGTAGTCTTGACAGACTTTGAAAATCTTCCGGTGGCCAGATCGGTTCTTCCAGCCAGGTCAGGTTGTATTCTTTCATTTTCATCGCCATTTGGGTGGCTTCAGAGGGAGACCAGGGGCAGTTAACATCGACCATTAATCCGGTGTCCGGGCCAATAGTTTGGCGAGCAACCTGCACACTGGCAACATCTGTCTGGTGGAGCTTTACTGCTGTCGTCCCGGTGGCAAGCGCACGATTGAGTGTACTGCGTAATTCTTCTGGATCCTCATAGCGGAACAGGCTGGTATATACAGGGAGATGTTCCGATTGTGCCCCCCCTAAAAGGTAACAGAGAGGGCGGTTTGCAAGTTTGCCTGCCAGATCCCAAAGTGCAATGTCAATCCCGCTGATCGCCGACACGATGGCGCCATAGCGGCCCACAATATGAGTTTCTTTGAACATAAGCTGCTGTAGATGTGAAATAGCCCTGGGGTCGGTTCCAATGAGCAAGGGCTTGAGCATCTGTTCAATGATTGTGGTGACCGTTTGCGCCAGCCCACGCCCCAAAGAGAACGCTTCGCCAAAGCCTGTCGCGCCTTCATCTGTACAAACTTCAACGATAACCTGTGGAAGATCAGAATTCGGCCAGGTTGAGGGGACTGTATTGCGATCAAACGGGATAGCGAGTCGATGCGTTTTAATATCGGTGATTTTCATGTTTTGACCTTTCTGTTGTGAATCCACAATATCAAGCGATACATATCAGAAACAGAAGAACAAACTGACATATCACACCTGATTAGCCTGCAGCATTGAACTAATCCTCTTGAGAAACCAAAGTCAGCCGCCAGGCAAAAAAAATGATTGACAATCTTGGCTAGGCGATTCATGATTCATGATATGAATTAGGAATCATGATTATTCTTAGCAGTGATTCTTCTCAACTTCAAGAGTTTTTTGAAACGGGCCGGCTATGGATAAAGAAAAAACAGCAGATCAGACACTGTCGTTACCAAAACTAGGACGCGGAAACTTGGTTGCTCAAGTTTTTGAAATTCTGAAGGAACGAATTACCTCAGGGGCACTGGAGGCTGGGACTCGCCTGCCGACCCATGACCAGTTAGCCGAAGAAATGGGAGTGTCCGTGACTGTTACCAGAGGAGCGCTCCAGAAATTGGCTTCTTTAGGATTGATATCGGTCCAACAGGGGCGCGGAACTTTTGTCAGTGCTCCCAATATCTCGAAAACGATTCAGTCATTGACGGATGCTTTGAGCTTAGACCCATCGACAATTCAGGATGTTCTTGAAATGCGACTGAACCTTGAAGTTTCAATTGTCCGACTCGCTGCTCAGCGCATTACTAAAGAGCAAAAAAAACAGCTTGTATATGCTGTAGATCAGATGGATCAGTTAATCGGCCAGGGAAATTTAGATGAATTTTCCGAACATGATATGCAATTCCATCTTTTATTGGCTCAAGTGGCTCAAAACAAAATATTGCATGACATCTATAAGTTTATTCGGGCCTCTATTCAGAAATTTCTGTCCGGCATGAACATTTTTCCTGGTACTCCAGTGGAATCGAATTATTACCATCGAAAAATTTGCAACGCGGTCATCAATAATGATCCGGATAACGCAGAACAATCCATGGCACAGCATATTCAAAAAACAATGGAGCCCTTTGTGGCCAATGTCGATATGGACCTTGAAATCTTACGATGAACCAAGCAATAGGTTTCAAAGCGTTAGCATGAAACAGAAAAGGTATTGATAGGCAGCACAATGTTGCCACCTATTTACCAGAGGGGTGAGTAAAAAATGAGGCTCAAATAAGGTTTACTTTTTTACGTTCAGTGCTCTGAGGTGGCAAGGCGCAACGAGAATAAATTATCAGGTACACCGTAAAAGGCGGTTAAGTACCTTTAACTCTCACTTACAAAGGAGATCCGCATGAAGAGATTTGCATTATTCGCCGCTTTCATTCTGCTATCCGCTTCCATCACCATAGGCATTGCTCCAAAAGAGGCCGCCGCAAATTACGATAAAGTTACGCTAAAATTCGGCCATGTCTTCAATGCGGACCATTCTCAGGCAAAAGGCGCTGTCAAGTTTAAGGAGCTTCTTGAGAAGAAGACCGGAGGATCTGTCAAAGTGCAGGTGTACCCCAATAGCCAGCTCGGGGCCGAAAAGGATATGTTTGACATGGTCGTAGCGGGTAGCGTTGACATGATTTCCACCGGCTACGGTCTTGCCGCCAAGCGCTATGCGCCGGCTTCCATCATCGATACCGGATTCATCGCCAAGAATCGCGACCATCTGATGCGTATTCTCGCCAGTGACGCCTTCAAGGAAATCTCCGAGGGCGCCCGTAAAAACATTGGCGTGCGCACCCTCGCAGGCTTCTACTTCGGTGCGCGTCAGGTAACAACCAACAAAGAGGTTAAAACCGCTGCAGATCTGAAGAACCTCAAACTTCGAGCCCCTCAGAATCCTACCGTCATGGCTGCAGTAAAGGCGATGGGCGCCATCCCCACGCCGATGGCACTTTCCGAAGTCTACGTCGGGCTGAGTCAGGGTGTTGTAGATGGGCAGGAAAATCCACCTGCAGTTATCCTCAGTCAAAAATTTTACGAGGTGCAGAAGTATTTGGTGAAGACCAACCATCTTGTGCAGCCTTCCTTCATTTTTATCAGTGAAAAGGTCTTCTCCAAACTTTCCCCTGCCACCCAGGCAGCTATTGAAGAATGTGCCCAGGAAGCGGCTGACTATACAACAAAGCTCGCTTTTGCTGATGAGGATGCCGGTTTCACAACCCTCAAGGAAAAAGGCATGACCTTTGTCGATATCGATCCGGCTGCGTTCTCCGATGCCGCCGCCAAGTTGCACGCTGACCTTGCAGCCAAGGTCGGGGATGAAAAACTGATCGAGAGCATCAAAGCAGTACAGTAAATCTGTCCGAGCCAACGGGAGCCAAAAATGATAGAGAAATTTAAAACCCGATACGATCGTGTTGAAAAAGGTTTTTTAATATTCATCATGTCGTTCATGGGCTTTAACATGTTTGCACAGGTGGTGCTCCGCTATGCGTTCCACTACCCGCTCCCGTTTGGCGAGGAACTTTCGCGATACCTCCAGATATGGCTGATGTTTTTCGGGCTTGTCTTCGGGCTGCGAACAAACACGCATATCCGCATGAGCCTGCTCTACGACCGATTTCCGCCTCGTCTGCGTGCTTTTATTGATTTCTTTTTAGACGTGTGCGTGCTGTCTGCTCTGTTTCTGGTATTTCCCGGAAGCGTTGACTATTTCGTCAACCAGTTACCCATGAGCTGGCTGGGAATTAGTTGGATGAGCATGGGGGTAACAGCTTTCGCCATCCCCGCAACCTTCGCCATGCTCATCGTGTATTTTATAATTCGCTGTATTTTTTTTGTCGCGGGATTGTTTCGTACTATTCCCAAGGCAGCAGAATAAAGGGAGCCCAATCATGCTGCTTCTATTATTTACATTCATCGGACTTATGCTCATCGGGCTGCCAATCGGTTTTTGTCTATTTGTGAGTTCCATCTGGTACATGGCAATCAATGGCATCCCTCTTATGATCGCTGCTCAGCGGGTTGCTGCAGGAGCTGATTCTTTCCCGCTCTTGGCGCTTTCTTTCTTCATCCTCGCTGGTTCGCTTATGAACAGTGCTGGCATTACCTCAAAAATCTTCGATTTCGCAGATAAACTGGTGGGGCATTTTCATGGTGGCTTGGGGCATGCGAACGTTCTTGCGAGTGTCATTTTTTCCGGCATGTCCGGTTCTGCCGTTGCCGATACTGGTGGGCTTGGGGCGATTGAGCTCAAAGCGATGAAAGATGCGGGATATGATGAGGATTTTGCGCTTGCGGTCACTGGTGCCTCTTCGATCATTGGCCCAATTGTCCCGCCGAGTGTTCCTGCAGTTGTTCTTGGTGTTGCGGCGAACATTTCGATTGGCCGACTGTTTATGGGCGGTGTCGTTCCGGGTCTGTTAATGGCTGGAACAATGTGCGCCATGATTGTCTATTTCAGCAAAAAGCGTGGTTATCCAAAGGGAGAGCGTTTCAGCCCGTGGGCAGCGACTTTGGCCCTTAAAAATGGTTTCTTCCCACTACTTACTCCGGTGATTCTCATCGGTGGTATTATCAGCGGTATTTTTACTCCAACTGAAGCGGCGATCGTCGCGGTCGTCTACGCACTTCTGCTTGGTTTTGCAAACCGCGCACTGACAATGAAGAACTTACCTGGGATTTTTGTCGACGCTATTGGTACGACGGTTAACGTCCTTTTTATTATTGCCTCTTCAACTCTGTTTGCCTGGTTACTTACAACGGCCCAGGTTCCACAGCAGCTCTCACAGGCGTTTCTTGAGGTTGTGTCCAACAAGTACGTAGCGTTACTTATTATTAATCTTATCCTGCTCTTTGCTGGATGCTTTCTGGATACAGCCGCAGCTATTGTTATTTTTGTTCCGATCTTTATGCCGATCATTTTGTCTTACCATATTGATCCAGTGCATTTTGGTATCATGATGATCCTTAATTTAATGCTTGGATTGATGACTCCGCCGGTTGGCATGGTACTTTTCGTGCTTTCAAGTGTTTCGAAGGTCTCTTTTGAGCAAATTGCAAAAGCGATTTGGCCATTTGTGCTTGCTCTTTTTGCAGTACTGATTCTCCTTATTTTTGTCCCTGAAATCGTAACGTTTCTCCCGAACATGATCTTCGGGGCCTGAAAAAAACCGATAAGATGAAGGAAATAATTAAGAATGGCCCCTCCATAACGGAAGGGCCATTTCCCGGCATTATTATGCTGATCTATCGGGTAAGTGACATACATTTCCGATCCGTTTGTCTGAGCTTCAAAAATAAGCATTTATGAATTGGACTCTGGCATCGCCTGGTTCCTCTTCGCCTCATTTTTCAGAAATCCTGTCGCAACTGGTTTCCAGAACGTCTTTGGATTTTTGCCCCTGTTTTGCACATCACCAGATGGAACATTGACAAGATGCGGAAGATGGCCTCCCATGCAGCTAACCCGTTGCCGGTTTTTTCCCCGAGGGGGAGGGGAAAGGTCACAGTCCATACCATGAGGAAAGGCCCTTTTCTCACCGAAGTGGGTCTTATAGGCTGACTCTGTGCTCATCATGGCTGGCGACTCAGTCTGAAAACCACCTAAACATCTAAAATAGAGACAAAACCGACAAACCGAGCTCCCGTCGACTTAATAAAAATAAAAAAATTACTATTTTTGTCTTAATTTTGTTCCAAGATAATGTATACTCCGAATTTCGTGATACAAGATATAGTGCTGATGAGCAAAACTTCGGAGGTTCGGGGATATGGCAAAACGATATCGTGTTATTAAGCGGGACGGGAGCGAAGCTCCCCTTGAAATTGCAAAAATCCGCAAAGTCATTCAGTGGGCGGCGGAGGGGCTTGCTATCAATCCGATCGAGCTGGAAGCCAAGCTCGAGATCCATTTTCGCAACAATATGACCACCGGTGAGATCCATGAGACCGTTATTGAAACCTCCCTGCGGCTGACCAGTATCGAGGAGCCGGATTGGCGAATTCTGGCGGCCCGGCTGAAACTGGTCGATTTCTACAAGCGGGTCCACATGGCCCGCAAGATTCCCTATGAATACCGTTATCCCAGTTACTGTCAGACGGTGAAGGATTTTGTCGCCAAAGGGATCTATTCCCCGGTCCTGCTGGAAAAATATACGGAAAAGGAATTACACAAGGCCGGACAGTTTCTTCAGCAGGAATATGACTATGATTACGACTATGCCGGGATCAGCCTGCTGATCAAGCGCTATATGCTCGAGTATGATAACCAGGTCATCGAGATGCCCCAGGAGGCCCTGTTGACCATTGCGCTGCTCATCGAACAGAATCAGCCCGAGGACGTCCGCCTGCAGCGGGTCAGGGACACCTATGTCATGCTCGCCAAACGCAAAATTTCCCTGGCGACCCCGATTCTCATCAACCTGCGTAAGCCCAACGGGAACCTGTCGAGCTGTTTCATTACCGCCATCGATGATGACACCAACAGTATTTTTCACACCTTTGAGCAGGTCGGACAGATCAGTTCCGGCGGCGGCGGGGTTGGGGTCAGCATCAGCCGGATCCGTTCTCACGGGGCCAGAATCCGGAATTCCATCGGCCGGGCCGGGGGGGTGGTGCCCAACGTGCGGGTCATCAATGACATCGCCCTCTACTTCAACCAGGGGGGGAAGCGGGCCGGGGCGGTTACCGTGGCCCTGGACAGCTGGCATCTCGACATGGAGGATTTCCTGGAGCTGCAGACCGAAAACGGCGACCAGCGGCGCAAGGCCTTCGATGTCTTTCCCCAAGTGGTCGTGACCGACCGTTTCATGGGCGCGGTGGAGAATAATGAGGACTGGTACCTGTTTGATCCCCATGAAATCAGGACCCGGTTCGGCTACGAACTGGCGGAGCTCTGGGGGGAGGAGTTTGAAGAGGCCCTCGAGCATCTCTACCGGGAAGTCGCCGCAGGGAATGTCGAGCTGTTCGAAAAGGTCAACGCCAAGGCCCTTTACAAGCAGATCATGAAGGTTCAGGTTGAGACCGGCATGCCCTACATCGCGTTCAAGGACACCATCAACCGGGCCAACCCCAACAAGCATGTCGGGATGATCCCCTGCACCAACCTTTGTGTCGAGTCTTACTCGGTGGTCAAGCCGTCAGCGATCGGTGCCCAACGTTTCGAAAACGGGACCATCTGCCGGGACGTCGAGCCGGGGCTGGTCCACACCTGCAATCTGGTGTCCATCAACATGGCCAATGTCGAGGATGACGAGCTGGCCAGTGTCTGCGAGACATCGGTCAGAATCCTTGACAACTGCATTGATATCACCGATGTCCCGGTCGCGGAAGGGCAGCGTCACAACGAACTGCTGCGGACCATCGGGGTTGGTATGATGGGTCTGGCCGACTACCTGGCGCGCAAGGGGATTTCCTATGTCGGAGCCGGAGATGCGGTCGACAAGCTGGCCGAAGCCTTTGGTTTTCACTGCACCTGGGCGAGCTGCGAGCTGGCCAGGGAGCGGGGCCGTTATCCCCTCTACGAAGGGAGCACCTGGTCGCAGGAGCTGATTCTCTGCCGGGATCGCAGCTGGTTCCGGGAGCATGGGACCCTCGACTGGGATTCCCTGTTTGACCGGATCGCCAAATACGGCATCCGCAACAGCCATATCACCGCCATTGCCCCGAATACCAGCAGTTCCATCGTTCAGGGGTGTACCGCCAGTATTCTGCCGATCTTCAGCAAGTTCTACATTGACAACAACAGTAACGGTACGGTGCCCATCGTTCCGCCCTATATCAAAGATCGACTCTGGCATTATCAGGAATCGAAACATATCGACCAGCGGGTGGTTGTCGATGTGGTTTCCCGCCTGCAGCGTTATGTCGATACCGGTATTTCCATGGAGCTGCTGTTCAACCTGAACAATAACCTGACCGCCAGAGATATTTTCGAGACCCACATGGACGCCTGGAAAAAAGGCTGCAAGGCGATATACTATACGCGCAGTATCCAGAAAAACAGCAACATCGCCTCGGCCAAAGAGGAGTGCGTGTCCTGTGCCGGGTAGCACGCAACGGAGTTACGTGATTTCAGATCTCAAATTTTAGATTTCAGACACTCTCTTTAACGCAGAGACGCGGAGGGGAAGAGGGCGCGGAGGAATCTGTGGGCCACGAAGACACGAAGGCACCAAGAAAAGATTAAGTCTTTGATTTGTAGTTAAAATATTTGAGGATAAACGATTCTAGCGGCTGGACCTCTCTTCTTGCAGAAAAGAGGAATATTTTAAATTTCATGCCCTTCTTCGTGTCTTTGTGACTTGGTGGCTAATACGATTACGTTTGAAAATAATGGAGGAACCAAAGATGGAACCCAAACGACTCTTCAATCCGGAAGGGAACGATTCCCTTGACACCCGGCGGATTATCGGCGGGAACAGCACCAATATTTTCAATCTGAACAATGTTCGCTACCAGTGGGCCAACAAGATGTATCGCAACATGATGGCGAACTTCTGGATTCCAGAGAAGATCGACCTGGCGGGGGATCTGGAGCCCTACAAGCATCTGACCGTCGAAGAGCGCCAGGCCTACGACGGAATCCTGTCCTTCCTGATCTTCCTGGACAGTATTCAGACCAACAACCTGTCCAACATCAATGACTATATTACCGCGCCGGAAGTCAACCTGCTGCTGGCGATCCAGCAGTACCAGGAGGCGATTCACAGCCAGAGTTACCAGTATATCGTCGAGTCGATCATTCCTGCGGACCGGCGCAACAGCATTTATGACAAGTGGCGGACCGACAAGGTCCTGTTTGAGCGCAACAAATATGTGGCCCAGATTTACCAGGATTTCATCGACGACCCGTCGGAGCAGCGCTTCTACCGGGTGGTGATCGCCAACTACCTGCTGGAGGGCCTCTATTTCTACAACGGCTTCAATTTTTTCTACAACCTGGCCAGCCGCCACCTGATGATCGGGACCTCGGAGGTGATTCGTTACATCAACCGGGACGAATTGACTCACTGCGTGCTGTTCGAATTTATTGTCCGGGAAATCCGTGAACTCTACCCCGACTTCTTCCCCGAGGCAGAGGTCGAGGAACTGTTCCGCAATGCGGTCAGCCAGGAGATTTCCTGGACCAATCATATCATCGGGGACGGCGTTCTTGGCGTCAGCGAGGAAACCACCGAAATGTACACCAAGTGGCTGGCCAACGAGCGCTGGAGCAAGCTGGGGTTCCAGGGAAAACTCTACGAAGGGTTCGACAAGAACCCCTACAAGCATCTTGAAAAGCTGGCGGATACCGAGGGGGAAGGGGACGTCAAGAGCAATTTCTTTGAAGCGACGGTGTCAGCTTACAACCAGTCTTCGGTCGTTGATGGCTGGGACGATTTCTAGTTTCTACCCGGAAACGGCCCTTTTCCGCCATCTCCGCGTCAGCCTGCGCTTTTAGTCCTACGCCACCGCACAAAAGCTTGGCCTCCTTGACCTTGCGAAAAATTGCTCGTTTCTGGAAATGAAACTGCGGTGCGTCTGCCAAGTAAAAAAGCGCCTCCAAATCCTGTATGGATCGGAGGCGCTTTTTGGTATCGGTCAAACTCTGTCGCTTAGAGAATCAGATCTCTGACTTCCGGATCTTTACGCTCCAGGTAGTGGATTGATTTAATCCGGCGGATGGTGCGGCTGCGGCCGCGGATGACCAGGGTTTCGGTGGTGGCGATATTGCCTTTTCGCGATACCCCCTCAAGCAGGTCGCCCTTGGTGATGCCCGTCGCCGCGAAAACCACGTTGTCGCTGCGGACCATGTCTTCCATGCGCAAGATCTTGTTGGCCTCAACGCCCATTTCCGCGCAGCGCGCCAGTTCCTGCTCGCCATGGGCCCGGTTCTCTTCCGTGTCCCCCTTAACCTGGTTCCGGGGCAGCAGCCGCCCCTGCATATCGCCGTTGAGAGCGCGAATGACGGCGGCGGAGACGACGCCTTCAGGCGCACCGCCGATACAGTACATCATGTCGACCTCACTGTCCGGCATACAGGACAGAATCGAAGCGGCGACATCGCCGTCCGGTACCGCGAACACCTTGACGCCGAGTTGCTGCATCTCCTTGATGACCTGATCATGGCGCGGTTTGGCCAGGGTAATGACAACCAGGTCATTGAGCTTTTTCTGAAGAGCGGCGGCAACATAGACAAGATTTTCTTTCAGGGGCCGGTCGAGATCAATGCACCCCTTGGCGCCCGGTCCGACGACCATCTTTTCCATGTACATATCGGGGGCTTTCAGGAAGCTCCCCTTTTCACCGGCCGCCAGGACCGACAGGGCGTTCGACTGGCCCATGGCCGTCATCCGGGTCCCTTCGATGGGATCAACGGCAATATCGACCGGATCTCCACCGCGGCCTACTTTTTCGCCGATATAGAGCATCGGCGCATCGTCGATTTCGCCTTCGCCAATAACAATTTCACCTTCAATTTCGGTCTTGTTGAGCAATTCCCGCATCACTGCGACGGCGGCGCCGTCGGCGGCGTTCTTGTCCCCGCGGCCGAGCCATTTGTGTCCGGCCAGGGCGGCACCTTCGGTGACCCGGGAAAAAGCCATTGCTAAATCACGTTTCATATTGTTGGACTCCGATCAAATCTGAATGAAAAAACAGCCGCGAATTTTAGCATAAAGCGATCGAAAAATCGGAGTTTTTTCTTGAAAAAAAAGATTAAAAAAGGATGGAGGTTCTGTCTGGTCGGATGATGTGCTGAAACGTTTGGTAGCGGATGAGGGGGAAGTCCCAGGCAGACATTGCCACGAAGACGCCAAGGCACGAAGAAAATCTTTCAAGAGGATTTAGACTTTCTTAGTGTCTTGGTGCCTTTGTGGCCAATAGGGGTTGGTTAAAGCGCTTCCTGGGCAGCCGTCCAATAGCAACGCTTCGGCGAAACAATCCTGCCTTCTTTTTTTAGTTTAGCCATGGCTTTGTCAACCTCTTTGCGTTCGATGCCGCCGAGTTCGGCAATTTTACCGGCATTGAGAGGTTCTGAATTTGAGCGCATGATGTCGAGAACTTGATCCGTAACGTCCATTGCTTAGACTCCTTGATAAAGTGAATTTTTTAAATATTACTAAAACCGTCATGAATATATCATGTCTGAAATCAAGATGCCAGTGCCGAAATTTCTTGCGGGGGAATAATGGTATTTAAGGCGGAAATGGGTAACTCGGTTGTGTGATGGGAGATGTGAAATTTGATGCAGGAAAAATGAGGGCGGACACATAGGTCCGCCCCTGCGGGGTTTTGCAAATTAAAATTCGAAGGTCTCCCCCGGTTTCAGCACCACCGCCTTGGTCGCGGTTTCTTCCATGACCTGTTTGCCCCAGGCGATGGGGTCCTGCTCGATCAGTCCCCAGGTGTTGTAGTGGATCGGGATAACCGTTTTGGGTTGCAGCAGTTTGACGGCGCGCAGGGCGTCTGCCGGTCCCATGGTGAAGTTGTCTCCGATGGGAATCAGGGCGACATCGATCCCTTCTTCGCCGATCAGCGCCATGTCGCCGAACAGACCCGTATCCTGGGCCATGTAGACTTTCTTGCCGTCGTTGCAGGTCAGCAGGAACCCGCAGGGGTTGCCGCCATAGGAACCGTCCGGCAGCTGGGAGCCGTGCAGGGCCAATGTCAGTTTGAGGTAGCCGAAGGGGTACTGGAAGCCCCCACCGAGATGCTGGGCATGGACGTTTTCGTACCCCTGTTTCTTGACCCAGTTGGCGATTTCGGCATTGGCAATCACGGTTGCTTCGGTGCGTCTGGCAATATCAAGAGCGTCACCGATATGGTCTCCGTGACCGTGGCTGACCAGAAGGTAATCGGCACTGATATCTTCAGCGGAAACCGATGCCGCAGGGTTACCGGTATAGTAGGGATCAATGATGAGCTGGGCGTCCGACGTCTTCAGGCCAAGGGTGGCATGGCCGAACCAGGTTAACGTGTTCATGGTCTCCTCCTTGTTGAGTAGGTCTATTTATGTATACATCATAACAAAGGGTTTGGGCAAATGCCGGGACCGTGTCTTTTTACGCACAGTTCCAGCAGCGGTCACGGTTCGGTCGGCGTGACCTGCGGTCGGCTGGCTAACGGTAATTTTTAGGTAAAGATTCGATTTTCAGTCTGCTAAGATTGGTGGCAGGCTGTTTTTCGTCAGGAGTTGTCTGCTGCCTTGAAGGCAGGGATGTCATCGGAACAGAGGAGAGAACTATGGCAAAACGCATCGGATTTATCGGGCTTGGCATGATGGGACTGCCAATCGCCAGTAATTTATTGAAAGCCGGACACCAGTTGTTTCTTGGCTGTCATGTCAATCGGGAGCCGGCCCTGAAACTGGAGAAATCGGGGGCGACGATCTGTGATTCCTACCGGGATGTCGCCTCCCGGGCGGAGGTCATCTTCCTGATCCTCCCCGATGCTCCCGAAATTGACGACGTTCTTTTTTCCGAGCATGGCATCATGAGCGGGATCGCGCCGGGAACGATTGTGGTCGACATGAGTACCATCGACCTGTTCAAGAGCAGGGCTTTTGCCGAAAGGCTCGAGGAGGCCGGTTGCGCCTATGTGGATGCGCCGGTCAGTGGCGGGCCTGCCGGGGCGGAGAAGGCGACCCTGGCCATCATGATCGGGACCAGACCTGAGGTTTATGAACACATCAGGGATCTGTTTCCGGCCATCGCAAAGACCATTGTTTATTGCGGGGACAACGGACTCGGCCTGGCCGCCAAGATGGCCAACAATCTGATCGCCGCTTCGACGATTACGGCTATTTCGGAGGCTCTCACTCTGGCGATCAAGGCGGGGATCGATCCCGATGCCCTGTATGATGTTCTCAAGGGAGGGACCGCCAACAGCGCCCTGCTGAACATCAAGGTCCCGGCTTTTTTGCAGGATAACTACGAGCCCGGATTCAAGCTGTCACTGATGTGCAAAGACCTGAACATTATCACCAATGTGGCGAAGCAATTGGGGACCCCGGCCCTTCTCGGGAGTGTGGTCGAGCAGGTCTACAATATGGCCAGACCCGCGCACGGGGAAAAAGACAGCGGGGCGGTGAGCCTGTTTTACCAGGAACGGACGGGACTGTCCTTCAAATCGAAGAAAGAGACAGATTGAAGCTCTTTCTGCTGCCGGGGGGGGCAAACGGGGACCGGCCTGCGGGCCCCGGGAAGGGGGTAAGCAGGACCCGTGCATTTGCACAGTTGCGAGGTGTGGCTCAGGCGAAAAAAATATGCATGAAGGCACGTGTTTTTTCGCGCTTGAACGAGGTAGCTTAGAGTCATCAACAGATCGGTGTGGCAGTCGAAATGTTGAAGCAGAAACATCATACCTCCTTCCCTATCTGCGAGCCGATGACCGGATAAGCCTCCTCCCGGTATCGGCTCTTTTTTTAATTCCCCCCATCGTTCACGCCGCTTGACGAGCCTGCCCGCGGGACGGAATACCGCCTGATCCCTAACTGTTCTTCTTTTTGCCCGTCCTTACCATTCTGTGAATGACCCAGATGAGCAGACTTCCGCACAGCAGCGCCTCGAACAGGCCATATTCGTATTTCTTGAGATCCCCCAGCAGCATTTCGGCCGTATGTCCGAACAGGTATCCCGCCCACCCGAAGACGGTTGCCCAGATCAGCGCTCCGACCAGATTCAGGGCCAGGAACATGCGTCGTGACACTCTGCTTATGCCGAGGGCAAAGGGGGTGATGGTCCGCAGACCATAGAGAAAGCGAAATCCCAGGATGATCAGAATCCGGTTTTTTTCAATGAGCCGCCGGCTTGCTTCAAGACGTTTCTGCCAGCGCAGGGGGAGCGTCGAGGCGGCGTTGCGGCGCAGCCAGCCGATATAGAAGAACAGTTGGTCGCCGAGCAGGGAACCCAGGAAGGCGGAGAGCACCACGCCGCTCAGGGTCAGGTAGCCCTGATGGGCGGCAAATCCCGCAAGGATGAGGATGGTTTCCCCTTCCAGGAAGGTCCCGATAAAAATGGCGATGTAACCATAGTGTTGAATGAACGTTTCCACGGCTATCCAGCCCGATGAAAGCAGTTTATCTGCTTTCATTATAATGCCTGTGGGCTGCTGCTGCCTACCGTGGTCGGCATTATTGGGGACCGTTGCTGGAAAATGGTGGCCGGCTGAGGGGGATGTCCTCCGGTGAATCACCGTCGGTGCGATGGCCGTGGGCTGGGTGGGCGGTCGGGTGTCGCGGCCTGGCAGAGGGCAGGGCGTATTCTCGGGGTAAAAATGGCTGCCCCGCCTCGCGGAGGGAGACGGGGCAGCGGGGATTGATTGGCTCTAAAGCACCGACAGCATCCCGCCGTCAACGTAAAGGATCTGGCCGTTGACATAGTTGGAGGCCGGGGAACTGAGGAAAATAACCGTTCCCATCAGGTCTTCCGGAAGGCCCCAGCGCTCGGAAGGGGTCCGCCCCTTGACCCAGCCGTCGAACTTAGGGTCGTTAGCCAGGGGTTGGGTCATTTCGGTGAGCATGTAGCCGGGCCCGATAGCGTTCGCCTGGATGTTGAACTTGGCCCACTCGGCGGCCATCGATTTGGTCAGCAGCTTGATGCCGCCCTTGGCTGCGGTATAGGGGGCGACGGTCGCCCGGGCCACTTCGCTGGTCAGGGACCCGATATTGATGATTTTGCCCCCCTGGCCACGTGCGATCATGCGCTTGGCCGCCTCACGTCCGACCAGGAACGCGCTGGTCAGGTTAGTGTCGATAACCCGCTGCCAGTCGTTGCTGGACAGTTCGACCATCGGTTGACGATGCTGAATCCCCGCATTGTTGACCAGGATGTCGACGGTTATCCCTTTTTCGTCCAGCTGTTTGAAGGCATCGACAACGCTCTGCTCGTCACGTACGTCAAAGGGGGAGGTTTCCACCTGGTAACCGGCCGCAGCGAACTCTTCCGCGGTTTTCCGGAGGGTGTCGAGATTCTGGCCGTTGAGGATGACTTTGGCGCCGGCTTCGGCCAGGGCCCTGGCCATATCTTTTCCCAGCCCGCGGCTGCCACCGGTGATCATTGCCGTCTGACCGGAGAGGTTGAACAGTTTGGTTACTAAAGACATGTTTTCTGACTCCTTGTTACAGTTCTGATTTTCGGACGATCAGGTCGTCACGTTTCATGACCTCGGGCAGCAGGTCGATACCGAGGCCCGGTCCTTCCATCGGGTAGACGAAGCCGTCCTTGATGGTTGGAACCGTGGTGACGACTTCCTTGTACCAGCCGGTATAGAACGCCCGAACGGTCTCCTGGATCAGCGAGTTGGGCTGGCTCAGGGCCGTATGAACGGCGGCGGCCAGGCCGATGGGGCCGGTGCAGTCGTGGGGTGCGAAGGGCTTGTGATGAATGTCGGCCAGGATGGCGATCTTGCGAGCCTCGGTGATTCCGCCGGTCCAGCAGATATCGACCATGACCACGTCGATAGCGTCATGGCGCAGCATCTCATTGTAGGGAGCGGCTGAGCCGAGGGTCTCGCTGGCACAGACCCGGATCGGGGTGGAGCGGGCATATTCGGCCAGGGCCTGGGGAGAGTTCATGCGGATCGAGTCTTCAAACCAGTAGGGTTTGAAGGGTTCCAGTTCGCGCGCAATCTGCTTGGCGGTGGGCAGGTCCCAGAGACAGTGGAATTCGACCATGATATCCATCTTGTCGCCGACCGCCTTGCGGATCTCTTCAAAGGGCCACAGGGCTTTTTTCATTTCGGCGGCCGAAATGTAACGGCCCTTGTTGGCCTGGGCGGCAGGGTCGAAAGGCCAGATCTTCATGGCGGTGATGCCCATGTCGAGCAGGCTCTGGGCCAGCTCGGCCGGCCGCTCCATGAACCCCTGGAGGTCCTCGTAGGGGCCGTCGT
The DNA here is from genome assembly GCA_963677135.2 of Geopsychrobacteraceae bacterium. Classification (GTDB taxonomy): domain Bacteria; phylum Desulfobacterota; class Desulfuromonadia; order Desulfuromonadales; family Geopsychrobacteraceae; genus Seleniibacterium. Next base: position 216,941 of record CAXXLS010000002.1, read on the forward strand.
CGCTGAAGTTCCAGGTGTCAACCGGGCGGATGTTGGCCGAGCGGACGTAACGATAGCCGGCACAGGTGTTGTAAACCCGCAACTTGTCCCAGCACAGCCCGCCGAGCAGCTGGTGGACCGGCTGATTGACGACTTTCCCGTACAGGTCCCACAGGGCGATATCGATGGCGGACGCGGCGCGGTATTCGGCCCCGGTCGAGGCCTGGGCCAGGGGCAGGTTGACCATCTCCCGGTTCAGGGCTTCGATGTTCAGCGGGTTCTTGCCCAGCAGGCGGCCGGCCAAGGTGTCGTGGATGTGGGCGCTGACGGCACCGGAGCCGTAATAGGTCTCACCGATTCCGGTGATCCCCTCGTCCGTGTGCACGCGGACCCAGGTGACATTGTTGAATTCCTCGAGGATCAAGGTCTCAACGGCGGTAATCTTCATCTTCTGTTCTCCTGACAAAAATGTGACAGGACCACGTTGTCGTGTCCCATCGGTGGTTGGTCATTTATTCGTGGTTTTTGTTGAATTCGATTTCAAGTTTTCTGACGTCTTCGGCGGAGCTGGTCACCATCGCGCGCATGGCATTCGCCGCCTCCTCGGGTTTGCGGGTGCGGATCGCCTCGACCACGGCTTCATGAAGAGGGAGGGATTGTTTGGCTTTGTCCAGGGAGCGGATAAACAGCCGGAAGCTGGACCCGAGGGTGTTTTCGATCAGTGGCCTGAGAGGACTTCTGACCAGCTTGTTTCCGCAGGCATCGAGAATGGCCAGGTGGAGCTTGAGATCGGCCTGAATGTGCTCCTCCAGGGTGCGGGCATTCTTCATTTCTTCGAACACCTGGCAAATTTCCGCAATCTCTTCATCGGACGCCCGCTGGGTGGTGAGCTTGGCGACCATCGGCTCGATCATGTTCCGCAATTCGTAGAGGTTCTGGATCAACCTGAAGTCGGGAGCCGATTCGAGCTGCCAATGCAGCAGGGTCGGGTCGGTCAGGGCCCACCGGGACGGCGGGCAGATCCGGGTGCCGATGCGCGGACGGACCTCGACCAGTCCTCGGGCATCCATGATTCTGATGGCCTCCCGAATCACCGTCCGGCTGACGTCGAACTGCTGGCACAGTTCGTCCTCGTTGGGCAGCAGTGACCCCGGCTCGAGTTCTTTGCGGATGATGCTCAGGCTCAAGTTGCGGGCAACCTGCTCATGAAGTCTGGCGCGATGGACCTTGCTGGATGGCTCGCTCATAACTGTTCCTGGGGCTGTGGATTCCCGGTTTCGGCAAATCCGGTTGATTGGTTAAAAATCATTGGTCTTGGTGTCTTCCGCGGAGCGCTGGATGATCTGCTTCATGGCGGTAATCGCGTCATCGCTGTTTTTGCCGCGAATGGCTTCTGCGACCTTGCGGTGAATGGCGATGGAATCCTTTGCCGCGGCAAAGGAATGGATGAAATGGGTAAAGCTGGAGCCGAGGATATTTTCGATAATCGGTTTGAGGGAGCTGATAAGCATCTCGTTGCCGCACGCTTCGAGAATGGCGAGGTGAAAGCGAATGTCGGCCGCGATATGTTCCTCAATATCCCGCGCGTCCTCCATCATGGTGATGGCCGCAAAGATTTTATCGATGTCGGCGGCACGGGCTCGTTCCGCGGCGAGGCCGGCGGCAATCGGCTCAATAATGATGCGGACTTCCAGAAGGTTGAGAATGAAATCTTTTTCGGGGGCTTCTTCCATCCGCCATTTCATCAGGAGGGGGTCATTCAGGGCCCAGCCGGAGGGGTCGCAGATCCTGGCGCCGATGCGGGGCCGGACGTGGACCAGTCCTTTGGCGTCCATAAAATTGATGGCTTCGCGAATGACCGGTTTGCTGACGCCGAACTGACGTGACAGGGCGTCTTCATTGGGGAGCAGCGTTTCCGGTTCAAGCTCGCGGTTGATAATTTTGAGGCTAAGGGTCCGGGCAACCTGCTCGTGAAGGCGGACGCGTTTGATTGGTTGCGCAATATTCAGTTCAGCCATGATGAAGAAATCCCTGTTCTTGAAAAAGAATGAATTATTCTTTTAATCATAATATGAATAAAAGAATAACCGTTTCGTTCTGAAATGGCAACCAATTTATTTATATGCGGCGCGGGGTGCTTGTTGCCCCGGACCGTTGTCTGCCGCCCGCATCGCATTTTCGCCGCCAGGAAACACCCCGGAGTGTCGAATATTCTCTATTGGCCTGTGGAATATTCGACATGTTTGTCGTGCGAGAGGACCCGGAAGCCCGTTTTTACCGGTTTCTTCTTCTTGGCATGTATCCTGATACGGAATATGGAGGTTTACCCTCAACTCTGCCGAAAGGTGTTGGCTTATGAAGAAACCATTCCTGCCGATTTTTGGCCTTCTCATGGTTGTCGTCGCCCTCGCTCTGGGGGTCGGGGTGTTGCTCGGAGGTATGGCGGCCCCGGGGAAAACTGCTCCCCGCCTCGCCATGACAGAACTTCAGGTGGATAATCTTTCGTGCGGATCATGCGTCGAGACAATCACCGAGGCCCTGGCCGCCGTGACTGGTGTCGAATCCGTTGAAGTCAGTGTGACCAGCGGGCGCGGCCAGGTGACCTATGATCCGGAGCGGGTCGATGCGGAAGCCATTGCCGCGACGGTCAGCGCTGCCGGGTACCCGGCCCATGTCAGAAATGACCTGTCTGCAGAGAAATACCAGGTGCTGCAGGCCGAAGCCCACAAGCTCGCCGAGCTGTACGTGGCCAGGATCGGCCCCAGGCTGTTGTCCCGGGAGGAGTTTGACGCCGAGGTCAGGGAACAGATGCGGCTGGCCGGGGTCGCCGATCGGCAGGAATACCGCGGCCGGGTGATCGCCAGCTTCTGGCCTGCTCTTCAGCAGCGAGTTCTGCTGCTGAACGCTGCCGAGCAAAACCGGGTCGTGGTGCAGGAAGAGGAGGTGGATGCCAGGCTGGATCGGCTGATAGCCAGGCATTCCGGCTTCGAGTCCTTTATTCGCGAACGTTATGCTTCGGAAGAGAATTTCAAACGCCAGCTCAAGGAGCAGATGATCATTCAGCGTCAGATCGATGATCATGTGCTGAAAAATATCAGCGGTGCCGCCGCCCGCAGAGCGGAATTCGCCAGGTGGTATTCCGAACTGATGGAGGGTTGCGAAGTGATTATTTATGATCCGGAGCTCAAGGAGGTCGCCGCTTCGGCAGGAGGAACCTGTGGCGGTAGCGGCGGCAACTGCTGTGGTTGATTCTGATTATTCCGACATCAAGGAGAAAATCTATGAGCGATAGCCGACACGAAAAAAAGAAGCAGTTCTGTACAGAGAAAAAGGGGGGCTCCGGAAAAAAACTCGGATTCCTTGCGCTGGTGGTGATCGTCGCGGCCGCCGTCGGTGTGCTGCTGACGGGGCAGGGAGACAGTGACGGTTATACCCGGATCGAGAGCAGCGGGGGGGCGGTACGGATCAACCTGAGCAGCATTGATGACGGGCAGGCTCACTTCTTCCGCTATGCTTCGCAAGACGGGAATATCGATTTTTTCGTCGTTAAAAGTGTCGACGGGGTGATGCGGGCCGCCTTCGATGCCTGTGATGTCTGTTACCGATCGAAACAGGGCTACCGCCAGGACGGTCATGTCATGGTCTGCAACAACTGCGGGCAGGAGTTTCGTACCGACCTGGTCAATGAGGTCAAGGGGGGCTGCAATCCGGCACCGCTGACCCGCCAGATAGACGGGGCGCAGCTGGTCATCAGTGAACGCGATCTTGTCCAGGGCGCCTGGTACTTCGGCGGTTAGGGCGGGTCGCGATGAAGCTTAATACCATTGCCCTGAATAATCTCAGGCGTCGCAAAAGCCGCATGGCTTTCCTGATCCTGGGGTTGCTGATTGGTGTGGCCACGGTGGTGAGCCTGATTTCCCTGTCTCACGCCTTAACGGCCGATGTGCAGCACAAGATGGAAAATTACGGTGCCAATATCCTGATCACGCCGCACAGCGATAATCTCTCCCTCAGTTACGGGGGGATGACCCTCGGCGGCGTATCGGTCGCCGCCCATGAAATCGTGCAGGCCGATCTGGACAAGATCATGACCATCCCCAATCACCGCAATATTGCGGCGATCGCTCCCAAAGTGCTGGGCGCGGTTGACGTCAAGGGGGAACGGGCTCTGCTGATGGGAGTCGCGGCCGACCGGGAGTTTCACCTCAAGCGCTGGTGGTCGCTGCGCGGTGCTCCTCTCGCCACTGACAGTGAGTTGGTGGTCGGTGCCGCGGCAGCTGAAAAATTGGCGCTGGACATCGGCTCCCGGCTGGAGATTGCCGGGCGAGAATTCACGGTCAGCGGGATTCTGGAAAAGACCGGTTCTCAGGATGATCAATTGCTGATTTCATCTCTGACAGCGGCCCAGCAGCTCCTGAATAAGCCCGGAATCGTTTCTCTGGTGGAGATCGCCGCCCTGTGCGCCGATTGCCCGGTGACGGACATGGTCGCACAGCTGGCTGCGGTGCTGCCGGACGTCGATGTCAGCTCGATTCAGCAGGTCGTCAAAACCAGGATGCACGCCCTTGACCAGTTCCGGGGCTTTTCCCTGGCTATTGCCGGCATTGTCCTGCTGGTCGGTGCTCTGGTGGTGTTCGTGACCATGATGGGCTCCGTGAACGAACGGACCCGGGAGATCGGTATTTTCAGGGCTCTTGGTTTCCGTCGTTCCCACATTATTCACCTGATCCTGCTGGAAGCTGCCGTTGTCAGCCTGGTGGCCGGAATTCTCGGCTATCTTGGCGGCATGGGGGTGTCCCTGGGGGTGCTGCCCTTTATGGTCGAGCATCAGGTTCACCTGGTCTGGGACCCGACGCTGGGTGGCCTGGCCGTTCTTCTGGCCCTGGTGGTTGGCTGTTCGGCGTCCCTGTATCCGGCAGTAGTCGCCAGCAGGCTTGATCCGACCGAAGCCCTCAGGGCCCTCTGATGGAGGTGGCGTGACTTATGGCTTTTATTGACATAGAGGGACTGCAAAAAACATTTCAACGGGATGCGGAACGGATCATTGCCCTGGATCGGCTCGATCTGACGATCCGCGAAGGCAGCTTTACCGGGATGATGGGGCCGTCGGGTTCCGGGAAGAGTACCTTTCTGTCGATCCTCGGGGGGCTGTGTCACCCGACCGCAGGGACCGTCAGGGTCGACGATATCAACCTGTATGAGCTGCCCGGAGAGAAACTGGCGGATTTCCGGCGCGAATATCTCGGGTTCGTTTTTCAGTCCTTCAACCTGATACCTTACCTGACCGCCTGTGAAAACGTCATGCTGCCCCTGGCGGTTAAAAAGCTGCCGGCGCGGAAGAAGCGGGAGCTCGCCCTGGCGGTTCTGGAACGCGTCGGCCTGGCCACCCGGGTTGATCACTTGCCCAACCAGCTTTCCGGCGGGGAACAGGAACGGGTCGCCATCGCCCGCGCCCTGGTCAATGCGCCTCCTCTGCTGCTGGCCGATGAACCGACGGGAAGTCTGGATACGGCGACCAGCCAGGAGATCATGACGCTGTTCAGCGATCTGAACCGGGACGGACAGACCATTGTCATGGTGACCCACAACAGTGAAAACCGGCCCTATTTTGATCGCGTCATTACGCTGCGGGACGGGGCGATCTGGCATGACGACCATCCTGCCCTCAGGACGGTTGCCCGGGCCGGGTAACGCCGCCGGCTGCGTGGCTTTCCGGTTCGCTGACCCGCCAGCGGGACGCAGAGCGGCGCAGGCGGAGACAATATTTTTTGCCGGAGTCCTTGGCATGGATCGGCGTCTTTGTGGTATAGTGTAACTACCTCAAACGATAAGGAGGAAGACGGTATGACAGTCTCTGAGCCACCATGCTGTTTAAGTGAAGGTCCAGCCAATTAAACGAATAAACAAAACGGGATCTGTGCGGATATCAAGCACAATCCCCAAGTGATCCCCCCGTTCGGGGATACGAGAAACATAAAACAAGATAATTCAAAAAACGCTCCGGAAACTGTCGGAGCGTTTTTTGTTGTTACTGCGAGCATAAAACCACCTGAGCTGCATCCGCTGCCCTGCCGACCTCTGGTGATTGTCGGCGCCTGCCTGATCCGGATCGGAACTCGAGAGGGTGAGCAGGGGAGGGGGGCGTTTGCCGACCGCGATGAGCAATGTCATTTAAATCTTGACGATTTCTTGTTGTGAATGGTTTAATTCCCAGCCGGCAAGCTTAAAAATTTCATTTCCATGATTCTTTTTCACTTCAGACGAGGCCACATGAAAAAACTATCGACGATTCTGCTGACGACCCTGTTGTTTGCCACCCTGTCTACGACGGTTTATGCCGAAAAAGTGATGCGTCTGTCCCTGCAGATGCCGGCGACTCACCACCTGACCAAAAACGTTCAGGCTTTTGCCGATGAGGTCAGCGCCAAAACCAACGGTGAGATCAAGATCGAAATCTATCCGGCTGCCCAGCTGTACAAGGATAAGGAAGTGCCCCAGGCCGTGTCTTCCGGCGCTATCGACTTCGGGGTTGTCCCCCTGACCCAGTTTGTCGGGACCATTCCGGCCGTCGATCTGTTCTATGTGCCGTTCCTGTTCCCCAGCAAAGAGGCGCTGGAAAAAGCCGTGACCAAGGGGAGCCCGATCCGCCAGCCCCTGGATGACGCCGTTCTGGCGACCGGCGCCCGGATCCTTTGGTGGCAGGCTTACGGCGGAGCGGTTTTCCTGAGCAAGAAAGAGCCGCTGCGGGTTCCTGCCGATCTGAAAGGCAAGAAAGTCCGGATCTTCAGTAAAACCCTGGGCGCTCTGGTTGAAGCGGCCGGCGGGGCGCCGACCGCGATTTCCGGTTCGGAACAGTTCCTGGCCTACCAGCGCGGAACTGTCGACGTGGGAATTACCGGGGTCACCGCCGTGGAGAAACGCAAGCTGTTCCAGGTTATGGATTATCTGACTGCGACCTCGAATATGGTCGATGTCGAATTCGTGGTCCTCGTCAATGAAAACGCCTGGCAGAAACTGACGGCTGAAGAACGCCAGATCATGGAGGCGGCTGCCGCCAAGGTCGAAAAAGACCTGCGTGAGAAGATGGACAAGCTTGAAGCCGACGCCTTCGCCTTTTCTGCCAAGAAGATGAAGACCATCGAACTGACCCCGGCCGAACTGAAAGAATGGCAGGAGCTTGCCCAACCGGTTATCGAGACCTACATCAAGAACGCCGGTCCTCTGGGGCAGCAGCTGGTCGACGCTGCGCGCCAGCTCTGATCGGGGCTTTTTCGCATCATTCGGCGCACTGTCGTGGTTTGCGGCAGTGCGCTTTCTTGTTATCTGAATCCGTGACGGGAGCGACCGAACCCGTCACGGATTCAAGTATTTTTGCCGTTGGAACAGGATCCTTAAGTGAAGTTCATTGATACGATTGCCGATTTTTGCTCAAAAATATCCGCCTGGCTGTTTTTCATTATCGGCGGGATGATTGTTTACGAGGTGGTTGCCCGCTATGTCTTTTTGTCCCCGACCTCCTGGAGTGAAGAGATGTCCCGCTTTTTCCAGATCTGGGCAACCTACCTGGCCGCAGCGGCGATTCTGCGCCAGCGTAAACTTATCGCCATCGATGTGTTCTACCTGAAAATGCCACGCAGCTTGCAGATGCTGTGTGATCTGCTGTCCCTTGCCATCATCGGAATCTTTTCCGCGGTCGCCTGTTACCACGGCACGGATATCGTCGTCGATTCGATTCGGATCGGTCGCTCCAGTTCGGGAATGCTGGCGGTTCCGCTGTGGCTCACCGAGATCGCGATCCCCCTGGGCTTTGGTCTGCTTCTGCTGCAGGCGCTGACGGAAATGGTCCGCACGGTTTCCGGCCCCGGCGAAAGTCCTCAGAATTCCCACTGAATGTTCATTTTCCTTCTGGCTGAATAACAATGACCACAGTTTTGATACTTCTCTGTTTGCTGGCACTGCTGCTGATCCGGGTGCCGGTCGCTTTTTCTCTCGGGGGGCTTGGCCTGGCCCTGCTCTGGTACAAGGATTTTTCGCTGGTGATGGTGCCCCAGGCCCTTTATTCCACCACCGATAATTTTGTCCTGCTGTCCGTCCCCCTTTTTCTGCTGATGTCCAATATCCTGCTCAAGGGCGGTGTCGGCAAGGATCTGTTCAACGCGGTGCAGACCTGGATCGGTCACTGGCCGGGTGGACTGGCCATGGCCACGATTATCAGCTGTGCCCTGTTCTCCGCCATTTCCGGTTCTTCGGTGGCGACGGCAGCGACCATCGCCACGGTGGCGATCCCGGAGATGGTTTCCCGCGGTTACAAGCGGTCATTCGTACTGGGTCTGCTCGCGGCCGGCGGAACTCTGGGGATTCTTATCCCGCCCTCGATCCCGATGATCATTTACGGGGTGATCACCGAAGAGTCGATCATCGATCTGTTCATGGCCGGGGTCGGTCCCGGCCTGACGCTGGCCGTGCTGTTCATGGTCTACTCTTTCTGCTACGCCCACTTCGGCGGCGGTTATACCCCCAATCCCAAAGCCACCTGGACGGAACGCAAAAAAGCGTCGATTCGCGCTTTGCCAACCCTGCTGCTGGCCATTGTCGTGATCGGAGGCATCTATCTCGGCGTTTTCACGCCGACGGAATCCGCCGCCATCGGATTTGTCATGGCGCTGGTCATCGTCATCGGGTTGCGGACCATGGACTGGCGGAACCTCAAGGATGCCGTGGTCGAGGCGATGAGTACCACGGTGACGATCTTCATGATCATGGCCGGTGCCAAGATTTTTGGCAAAGCCATTACGCTCTACCGGATCCCCCAGGAGTTGTCCGCCGCCATCACGACCAATATCAGCGAGCCGGGCGTCTTTATCCTGGTGGTCTGTCTGGTTCTGCTGCTTATGGGATTCTTCCTCGAATCGATTTCCATGCTGCTGATCATGATGCCGGTGCTCTATCCCGCTCTTTCTCCCATGATGATCGACCCGATCTGGTTCGGGGTCATCTTCGTGGTCATGATCGAGTGCGCCCTGATCACGCCGCCGGTCGGCCTGAACCTGTTTATCATTCAGGCCGTGGCCCGGGGCAGCCTCGGCGAGGTCGTGCGCGGCGTCCTGCCGTTTTTGCTGATCATGTTCGCGACCGCCTTCGCCCTGTACCTGTTCCCCGATATCGCTCTCTACATTCCCTTTAAATTGTGATGACTATGAAAAAATCTTCAGCTCAACAACTCAGAGAATTGCTGGCCGGCAGGCAGATGCTGACCATGCCGTGCTGTCATGACGCCCTCTCCGCCCGGCTGATCGAACGTGCCGGTTTTCCCATGACCTTCATGAGCGGGTTCATGGTGGCTGCCAGCCGTCTGGCCATGCCGGATACCGGCCTGATCAGCTTTGGCGAAATGCTTGACCAGGTGCGGACCATCATCCAGGCGGTAGATTTTCCGGTTCTGGCCGACGGTGATACCGGGTACGGCAACGCGGTTAACGTGAAACGCACGGTCCGGGAGTATGCCGCTGCCGGGGTGGCCTGCATCATGATCGAAGATCAGCTCGCTCCCAAGCGCTGTGGACATACCCGCGGCAAGCAGATTGTTCCTTTTCATGAAGCCTGCCAGCGTATTCGGGCAGCCGTCGACGCCCGTGACGAGGGCGCAGATATCCTCATCATGGCCCGCACCGATGCGCGGGGCGTGGCCGGGATGGAGGAAGCGTTGAAGCGGATGGAGGCTTTTCAGGAGCTCGGTGCCGATATCCTGTTCCTGGAAGCTCCGGAAACGGTTGCCGAGATGCAGGAATTCTGTGACCGGATATCCGGCTACAAGATGGCCAACCTGATCGAGGAAGGGAAGACCCCGGTTCTCAGCCCGCAGGAACTGCACGACATGGGGTATGCCATTGCCGCTTATCCTCTGGCCCTGCTCCAGGCCCAGGTGACGGCTCTGGAGGCGGCTCTTGATGAACTCAAAAAGGGCGTCCACCCCGCAGGCTTGCAAAGCTTCAGCAAGGTCCAGGAGGTGGTCGGTTTTCCCCAATATTACCAGGAGTTCGAGCGCTATCAATAGGATTGACCGGAGCTGGAGATTGTTCTTTTATTGTAACAGGGGTGTTCTGATCTCCCCCAATGGGGTTATGCTTTAACCGGGCGCGAACGAAAGCTGATCAGGAGGCTGTGCTGATGGATATTGCAACGATCGGTGGCAACCAGGTGGCCTACTCACCGACGGTGAGCATCGCCAGGACAAGTCAGACGGAAGCCGGTACGGTGACCGCGACGACCTTCGGCGACACGGTTGAAATCTCGGATGAGGCACGGGCTTTGGCGGTGGCCGGGCTGGAGGATGCAGACGCCGGGACCTCCCCAACGGAAGGGGGAACCTCGGCTGCCGCTGACGAGGATGACAGTGCTGACGAGCTTGCCGAAATCCAGGCGGCCATTGCCGCACTGAGAGCAGACATCAGCGGCTTGCGCGGCCGAACCATGACCGATGACAGTGCCGGGGCCGAGCTTGTGCAAAAACAGGCCGAGTTGGCGGCCCTTGTGACTGAACTGGCGCAGGCGCAGAGGGCCGCCGGATAATCGACAGTGATATGAAAATTATAAAAAAAACGGCTTTCCCGCAGGGGAAAGCCGTTTTTTTATGAGTACCAGGTTCGCGTCCTAGTGTTGTTGGGCATAGGCTGCGGCCGAGGTTCCGGCAATGCGTCCGAAGGTGACGATGTCGGAGATAGCATTGCCCCCCAGACGGTTGGCGCCATGGACGCCTCCGGTAACTTCCCCGGCGGCGAACAGCCCGGAGATGATCCGGCCGTTCTCATCTTGCACCTGGCCCCGGGTATTGATGACCACGCCGCCCATGGTGTGGTGGACGGCCGGGGTCACCTCGATGGCGTAAAATGGCGGGGTGGCCAGCTTGCGAGGCAGGTTGGGGCGATCGAATTCACCATCTTTCTTGGCCTCGACGAAGCCGTTGTAGGTCTTTAAGGTCTGCTCCAGGGCAGCTGCCGGAACCGGTATCTTTTGGGCCAGTTCGCCGACGCTGCTACCTTCAAGCACAAAGTGCAGGTTGATGTAGCCTTCAATCTTCTTGAGGCTTTTGCGTACCGAATCGTCGAAAATCAGGTAGGCGCTTTTCCCTTTCTGATTCAGGATCGCTGCCGACGCTTTATCGCGGGTCGTGATTTCATTGATGAAACGGACCCCGTCGCGATTGACGAGGATGGCCCCGTTGCCACGGACGGCTTCGGTGACCATGACGCCACCAACCGGTGAATAGGTCGGGTGGGCTTGAATCTCTTTCAGGTCCCGGGTGGCAACCCCGGCCAGGGCGGCGACGTCAAGGCCGTCCCCGGTGGCGCCGGGATGATTGGTGGCGGCGAAACCCTTCAGCTTGGGCTGGTATTTGGCGACCCGCTCATTATTCTTGGCGAAACCGCCGGTGGCCAGGACGACGGCGTCTGCTTCAATGACATAGTAGCCGGTCACCGCGCCCTTGACCAGGACCCCGGTTGCCCGGTTTTCGTCATTCTTGAGAATGCGGACCACCCGGCTGTTGAACCGGATATCCGTGCCCCGCTTGACGGCGTTGTTCCACAGCACCTGGGCGACATGGGCACCGACCCCGGCACCCCCGGTGGGACGGTGACTGCGGTTGACGCTGGCGCCGCCCATGCGGCCGACATCGGTCATGTCCGCGCCCATGCCGGTCAGCCAGTCGATGGAGCCGGACGAATTGCCGGCCAGGACCTTGACCAGCTCGGGATCATTCAGGTTGCGCCCCCCTTTCATGGTGTCGGCGATCATGATGTCGACCTTGTCCTTGATGCCAAGTTTGGCCTGGGGCTTGGTTTCTGCGGCATTCATGCCACCGGCGGCCAGCTTGGTGTTGCCCCCCGGAATCGGTTCTTTTTCCAGGAGAATCACTTCGGCTCCGGCATTGCGAGCGGCAACCGCAGCCGACATGCCGGCACCTCCCGATCCGATAACGACCACGTCGGTTTTTTCCCGCGGACCGGCGGCGATCGCTTTATCTTGGGCGGCCTTGTCCGCGTCAACCGGTACGAAGGTCCGCTGCCAGGTCCCTCCGAAAGGCATCTGGTAGCCGAAACTGTGGCAGGAGTCGCAGTAGGCGACCGACTTCTGGTGCCCTTTGTGGCAGGCAGTACAGGCGATTGCGCCAATCAGGTGGGATTGATGGGGCGACACAATGCCTTCTCTTTCCGCGGTCGCGACCTCTTTCAGGTCACCGTGACAGGTGATGCACTGCTCATTTTCAAACGTGAGGTTGTCATCGCTGGGGCCTTTGCCGTTGGCGTGGCAGCCGGCGCAGCCATTGTCACGGGCGTGGGGTCCCGCAAGCACCTCCTGATCCGCCTGGGCGGTCGCCGTGGATTCTGTTGCTTTCAGTTGGGTACAGCCCCAGCTCGCCAGCATGATCAGCAGGCCGGCCACTCCGGTCAGAACGAGGGCTTTCGAGTGCTTCCTATTCATCATTAACTCCTTGTTTCAGGTCTAAAATTCACGCCCTGGGCAGGCGTGTCACAATGACAATGAGGGGTCTGTGGCAGTTCGGATAGTTCTCTTGCGAATCAGGCTAAGGGTTTGGAATTGCGTTGTAAATATTCTGGAGATATTGAGGTTTTATTCTATTGTGAGCATTTTGCTCATTGTGCTCACGGGGGTGTGTGGGCTGGGGAAAAAGACCCTGTCCGGGTTTGACATTTGCAGGTTTTAATTCATAATTGAGGTGTCCTCCGGGTTTCGAGCCGGAACCTGCCTGCCATGCCGGGGAATACCAGATGACGATCCCAAGGGGAATGCAAACGATCCTGTGCGCCTGCCTGCTGCTGATCTGCTGCAGCGGTGCCGGTTTTGCCGCGGTTCAGCAGGTTATTCTGCAATTGCCCTGGCACCATCAGTTTCAGTTTGCCGGTTATTATATGGCCCTGGAAAAAGGCTTTTTTCATGAGGCCGACCTTGAGGTCGAGATTCGTGACATCGATCAGGGGGGGAATCCGGTTGAGGATGTCTGCTCGGGACGGGCCGATTTCGGGGTGTCCGGAACCGGGCTGCTGGTTGAATACAGTCAGGGGAAACCGGTGGTGGCCGTTGCGGCCATTTTTCAGGAGGCCCCGACTATCTTTATCTCCCTGTCCTCGTCGGGGATTCGCAGGCCGGCAGATTTTGCCGGCAGAAAAGTAATGCTCTCCCCCGGTTATCAGAGTCTTCCACTGCTGGCCCTGCTCCAGCAGGAACGCCTGCGTGACAAGATTCAACGGATTCCCACCAGCTTCAGTTACACGTCGCTGCTGAACGATGAAACCGATGTCTTCAACGGTTATCGCAGTAATGAGCCTTATCTCCTGGAATCTCAGGGCTACCGGATCGAAATCATCGATCCGCGGGACTACGGGATCCATTTTTATGGCGACATCCTGTTCAGCTCGAAGACTTTTCTTAAGAATTATCCCCGGACGGTGGAAAATTTCAGGGCCGCCAGCATCCGTGGCTGGGAATACGCCCTCGATCACGTCGAGGAAACCATCGCGCTGATCCGTGCCAAGTACCAGCCCGACAAAAGCGCGGACAGCCTTCGCTATGAGGCCGAAGTCGTGGGTGACGTTATTCATGCCGGACATGGCGGAATCGGCCACATGGATCTCGGCCGCTGGGCCCAGATCACTCATCACCTGATTGCCATTGGCGAGGTTCCCGGAAGTTTCTACCTTAAGGATGAGTTTGTCTACCGGCCACCGGAAGAACTCGACTGGTCCGCAATGCGGCCCTACCTGGTTTCGTTGGGCGTCATTGTTCTGGGCCTGATCGGGTTTCTGGTACTGCTGTCACGGGCCAATTACCGGGTAAAGAGAGCGCTGGAGCGGTTGGAAACAAGTGAAGAACGCTATCGGCAGCTGGTCGACCGGGTGCCCGGCCTGATCTACACTTTTTCTCTGCAGGACGGCGGGGTGTGCTATTCGCCAGATATCCAAGCGGTCCTGGGCTATACGGTTGAGGACCTGCTGCAAGAGCCGCGACTCTGGTACAACTCCATCCATCCGGATGATCGTGTCAGGCTGGACAGTCTGTTCGGAACGCTGCAGGCCGATGAAACCCATGAGCTCGAATATCGCATTCAGAACAGCAAGGGGGAATGGCTCTGGTTTTCCGATCGCTTTGTCAGCCGCCGCGAGAATGGCGGTCTGGCGGTTGATGGGGTGGCGGTCGATATAACCGACAAGAAACAGCTGGAGCAGAAACAGCTTCAGCTTGATCAGCTCCTCAAGGACGCTCTGGATGCTGTTTCTGACGGTGTGTGGGATTGGCGCCTGGCGAGCAATGAACTGATCCTGGATACCAACAGCAAGGACCTGTTCGGTATTCCGGGAGATCAGGAGCCAACAGTGGCGGATATCTTCCGCCTGGTGAACGAGGAGGACCTGCCCGGTTTTGTTGCCAATATCGAAGCCCACCTCGAGGATGCCGTCGGTGCTGTCGATCACATCTTCGGCATTCGCCGGGAGGACGGTTCCCGTGTCTGGCTGCGGGGACGCGGGCGGGTTATCGATCGCGATACCTTCGGTCAGCCGCTGCGCATGATCGGCACCTTTGTTGATGTCACCATGCGCAAACTCGCCGAGCAGGAACGCCTGGAAAGTGAGGCCAGATTCCGCATGCTCATCGAGCAGATCAGCCGTATTGCGATCCAGGGCTACGACGAACGGCGGCGGATTATTTTCTGGAACAAGGCGAGTGAAGAGCTTTACGGATACAGTGAAACGGAAGCCCTCGGTCGCCAGCTGGAAGACCTGATTGTCCCCCAGAAAATGCGGCCCCAAGTGATCCGTGAGGTGACCCGCTGGCTTGAAGAGGGGGTTCCGATACCGGCCGGGGAGCTGTTGCTGATGGATAAAAACGGTCACGAGATTCCGGTGTTCTCCTCCCATATCATGTATCAGACCACCACCGGCAGGGAACTCTATTGTGTGGACGTCGATATGCGACCGATCAAAGACGCCGAGAAGAAACGCCTGGAGCTGGAAGAACAGCTGCGGCAGGTATACAAGATGGAAGCGATCGGAACCATGGCCGGGGGGATTGCTCACGACTTTAACAACAGCCTGGCGATCATTCTCGGCAACGTCGAGCTATCCCTGGTAAAGATTTCTGCCGACAGCCCCGTCAAGGCGTACCTGGAGAACGCCAAAACGACCATTCTGCGGACCAAGGAGTTGGTTCAGAAGATCCTCATCTACAGTCGTCAGGGGGTGCAGAACCGGGGGACTCTCAACTTTTCAGCACATCTTGACGAGCTGGTCGGGATTCTGCGCGCCACGATTCCGACGACGATAAAGGTCCTTCTGACTGTTGCCGAAAGCGCCAGGACCATCAGGATTTCCGCCGATCCGACCCAGTTGCAGCAGATTCTCATCAACCTGTGCAATAACGCCGTGCAGGCGATGCAGGAAAAAGGAACGCTGGATATCTCCCTGGTCCGGGTGGCGCTGCAGGAAGAGGACCTGCCGGCAGGGAAAAGCCTGGTCCCGGGGAGCTATGCGTGCCTGAGTGTCTCCGATGATGGATGCGGAATTCAACCTGAGGTTCTGGATAGAATCTTCGACCCGTTTTTCACTACCAAGGAGGTCGGCAAGGGGACCGGTATGGGGTTGTCCGTGGTCCAGGGGATTGTCGAAAGTCACGAAGGCTTTGTTGTGGCGGAGAGCCAGCCGGGGCGGGGGGCGACATTCAAGGTCTATTTCAGAGAACTCGCTGAGGAGACGGTGGAAGAAGAGTCGTCATGGGTGATGGAAGAGGATCTGCCTTGCGGTAACGAACGCCTGCTTCTGGTTGATGATGAAGAGGCCTTGCTGGATATCTGCAAGCAGATTCTTGAAGAGCATGGCTACCAGGTGACGGCCGTCGCCGGGGGCCGGGAGGCGCTTGACCTGTTTCTGAGCGATCCCGGGGCGATTGACCTGGTGGTGACAGACCAGACCATGCCGGATATGACCGGGAAGGAACTGGCGGCCGAACTGTTAACCATACGCCCTGACTTGCCGGTGATCCTTGCCAGTGGCTACAGTTCCATGGTCAATGAACAGGCTGCCCGTGCCAGTGGGATCATGGCCTATTTTGAAAAACCGATCGACTTGTCGGACCTGGTCAGGACAGTGCGTCACGTCCTTGACGAGACCTAGCCCACGGGTGTTTTGGTCAAATTTGCAAGGCGGCTTTCGGTGCCGGTCCAGAATTTTTTCCTGCTGTCCGATTTTATTTGACGGGCGTTTCCTTTAGCGGGGAAAATCAGCTATGATCAGACGCTATGCTAGCTTCTCACCTGATCTCCTTTAATAATCAGAACCGCAAGCTGATCCTGGTTTTATGCGGCAGTTCTCTGCTGTGGAGCCTGTTCGTCATGCTGGCCTGGTGGAGCGGTCGATCCGTTTCCATTACCCCGCTCTGGGGGTGGCTCTGGGCCGTCGTGCAGCTTTACGCTGCGGCCCAGGTCATGGTGCCGGCCCTGTTGCTCACGCCGGAATCGCGGAGTCGATTGTTTTATTTTTTCTGGGTTGTCGTCCTGGTCCTGATGAACCTGGTTCTGCGTCGTATCGCCCCGGAAGGGGGTTGGTCCGTTCCTGTGGAGGCTCTGAAGTCCGGTCTGCTCCTTCTGTCCGGGACGGTGGTTGGAATTGTCCTGGCCCGCTATATCAACCGGCTCTGGGAGCTTATACCCGTCTGTATCGTCATGTCCCTGGCCGATTTTTCCAGCTGGCTGGCCGGTCCGACGGCCCGGTTTGCCGAGCAGATTTCCGCTTATTACCAAACTCCCGAAGGGCCGGCGCCGCTGATTGATATGGCTCTGGTCAAACTGGCTTTTCCCGGCGGAGAAGTGCTGTTCCCGGTTTTCGGAATTTCGGACTGGGTGATGGTGGTTTTTTTTGCCGGCGTCGCCAGGCAGTTTGACATGAACGAAAATCTTATCGGCCGGGCAGTGCTGCCGCAAGGCTCCCTGCGGTCCTCTCTGGGGCGCTATCTGCCGGTACCTGTTGTCGTCCTTTGCGGGATTTTGATTCTCGCTCAGGCCAGTGGTCGGTTCATTCCCGTTCTGCCGTTTCTGGCTGGTCTTATGATCTTCTGGTATGCTGGCATGCTGGTTTATCGCAGACGCTCGCAGTGAAAACCGTCCTGATCCGCTGTTGCTTCATCTTTCATGGTTAAACAATGAATAAAGAAAAATTTCTGAAGGCCTTCCTGAATGCTCCTCCGCTGCCGGTTGAGGAGATCGACAAAGCCCGCCGCATTATGAACGACAAGACGGCCAGGGCGGTGAAAGTCCCTTATGCCGGAACCGTTGACGATGTCATCGCCGAAACCGGGGAACTGGAAACCAGGGTCAGGATCTACGTGCCTGAAGGCCGCGGACCCTTTCCGGCTATTCTGTACATGCACGGCGGCGGTTTCTGTGTGGGCAGCCCCGATCTCTCGGAAAACACCTGCCGGATCATATCCGCTGCCGCTGGTGCGGTCCTGGTCAGTGTTGATTACGGGCTGGCGCCGGAGCATAAATTCCCCTATGCCCTGGAGCAGTGCTACCAGACCGCGTTATGGATGCTGGACAATGATATCCCTCTGAACATCAGGGCGGATCGCCTGGCGATTGCCGGCGACAGTGCCGGGGGAAACCTGGCTGCGGGACTCTGTCTGCTGGCGAGGCAGCGCCAGGATTTCAGGCCGGTTCATCAGTTGCTGATCTGCCCTTTGCTTGATTATTCCACTGAGCATGCCGAAAAAATCCGCGGATTCAAAGAGGTGACCCTGTCGGATCGCAACAGCCGTATTTTTCGCGATTATTACCTGAACGACCCGAGTGAAGTCAGTCATCCCCTGGTAAGTCCGCTGCTGATCGAAGATTTTTCCGGCCTGCCGTCGGCGACCATTGTGACCGCGGAGCTGGATCCCCTGGCGGCAGAGGCTCAGGAGTTCGCAAAGAAACTGAAACAGGCCGGGATTTCCGTGACGCTGCATCACTATGAAGGCATGGTTCATGATTTCGTTCTTTTTGTCGGCCCGCTGGAGGGTGCCGCGGAAGCTGCCGAGCTGCTGGGCAAAGAGCTTTCCCGGGTTTTTCATGAGGAAGGGCAGCCGGTGTCCTGACCGCAAAGGGCCAGGTTTCCAAAATCCAGGTCGCCGTGCAGCCCAGAATGACCATCAGCCGCGTCGGCGGCAGAGGCTGAGAATCAGCTCCGTTTCACTTTGCCGGCCCAGGGTTTCCAGGGCTTCGATGGCCGTCTGAGCATTCTCCTTGGGGGTTCCAGTCAGGTAGGCGAATAAAAACGCTGCCAGTTCGGCCCGTGCCGCAGCCTGTTTTTCCTGCGGCGTGCGCTTTTTCCCGGCGGCCAGCCAAAGTTCGGCGGAACGTTGCTGGTGATGACTGATGGCGGCGCTGGCCAGGGCCAGGCGCTCGACAAGAGGAGCCTCGTCTTCGGTTTTAAAGGCGGGGAGCATGTCGTCGGAAAAATCGTCCTGAATCAGCTCGACCAGGCGAAGGATCTTGTTTTTCACGGTTTCCTCAAATGCGTTCAGGGCAGGGGACCAGGTTGGCTGTCTGCAGGTTCAGATCAAAGACGATTTTTACCCGGCCTGCTTCAAGCTGTTTAAACACCTGGTGGACCTTGTCGGCCAGGGTGCAGCCGACTTCATCCCAGTCGGATCCGTCGCGGGTGACAAATTCCTCGATCAGGCGTTGCAGGGTCTCGGGGGGAAGCTCCCGGAACGGAATGTCGATCCCGTTCTGCGGGGTGTGGCTGTCCGGATTCATAGAAGATCTTTTCTGTGTTGTTTCAATGCCGAAATTTGTTTAGTGTCCTACTTGGCAATCCTGACCGGGCAGGCGGCTCCGATGTGTCGAGATGACCATGTCCCCGGTATGTGAAGTTTTTCTGATATTGCCGGATTGATTATACTGAAAGCGCGGATACCTGTCGAAGGCGACACGTCTTTTTTTGCTTCTTAACAATGCCATACCAGAAAAGGGAAGAGAGTGCGACAATTTTTTAATACCTGTATCGCTATCGAAAAAACCATCGGCACGATTTACCGGCACCTGGCCGAGTCAGTTTCTTGTGATTCGGAACTTAGATCCATCTGGCAGAAAATGGCGAAAGAAGAAGATCAGCATGCCCTGGATCTCGGGTTCGCGGCCCGCCTGCCGGGAGACGGCAATTTTCAACCGAAAGCCGACATCATGGCAAAGCTCGTGCGCATGCACGATTTCGCCAAGCAGGCTCTGGAACGGGCACAATCAGGTCTGCTGTCTCCACGGTCTGCCGTCGAGCTGTCCCTGCAGCTTGAGAATGAATTTCTGGCCATCCATATCGCTTCCGCGGTCGAATTTAAGAACGAAAGTATCGGCAGAATGTTTGCGGCCATCGTTCGTGGCGATGAAGAACACTGCCGCGCGATCCGCGATTATCACGCGCGCACCTACGGTGAATAAACCCACGTCAGACGAGAGCGTGGGCGATCATTGTTTGGAACAATAATGAAAATAAATTTCAAAATCGTCTTGTCTTTTTTTCCGGCCTGAATGATACTTCAAATGCCTCGCTTAAACGAACAACGCACTGCGTTTGAAGGAGAAGGTTCATGTCAGAGAATTCACGTCTGGGAATTTCCATCAAGTATGAAAGCCGGACCATTTTTCGAAATGTTCAGCCGATTGAAGATATTATCACTGAGTTCGACAGCAAGAAAATCAAGTATGTATCCATCAATCCGGAGGTCATGAGATATGGGAACTGGGATATCATTGTCGCCTTTGACAGGGACGACAGTTATCGGCTTTATTGCGAAGGTAAAATTCAGCTCGATCCGGGCTGGCTGGCGGCCGACCGGCAGCAGTCACTGAAGGTCAACCCCCTGAAAGCGTCCAAGCGCGCTCACGCCAAAAAATGAGGAACTTTCGACGGCAACAGCTGCGATCATCCCGCCTGGCCGGTGGATTGAACCGTCCCTTCTGGGTGCCGGGGATTTTCCGTTGTGCGCCTATGCAATTGACAGAAAATTGGGATAACTATACAATTGCAATATATGAATAGATGGGTTAGTGGTTTTATGTTCGAACAGAGGTTATGCGTATGAGAGTTGTCAATCAGAAAACAAAATCCAGAATAGCGATCGGCTCGCTGTGGGTTGGAGAGCAGTTTTACAAGTTTATCAAACGGCTGCGTCCCGATCTGATCGACTACAGGTAATGGTCCGCGACCCAAACTGAGGACTGTTACGGTTATCGCTTTAAGGTATCAATGCGACCAGAATCGTGGTAAGAGCCGGGGTATGCCCCGGCTCTTTTCTTTTTCGGCAGCCGACACAAGCATTCACACCGGCCCCTGAATATTTCAGGGTCCGGCATGTTTACACGACGATGGTATCCCCGGCATGAAAGACGGTTACCGGCAGCCTGTCACTCATATGTTCCAGGGTGGGAAAGTCGATGCAGTGCATGGGATAGAAGAATTCCATGTTCTTGTGCTCGAACCAGGCGATTGTTTCCTGCACGGTTATTCGGTCGTCATCAAAAAGATGCATGCCTCCGATAACCCCTCTGAGGGGTTGGCCCGTCACGTTTTCCGCCTGCATGCAGATATTTGCAATTCCGGAATGTGAGCAACCCGTCATGACGATACAGCCCTGGTCGGTACGCAGGGCAAGGGCGGAATCTTCCCTCATGGGATCATCCTTGTGACAGCCCTTTTCAAAGGATGTCCGGCGTGCTATCTCGCCCAGAAAAAAGATGCCGTCTCCGATCTCGACAGGCTTTGCCGAGAGTTCGAAGGTATAGCGTTCAGTCAGCAACTTTTCCAGTTCCGGGGGGACTTTCGAAAGAAGTTCCGGGTGAGCGTACAGTTTCGTTCCTGCGGGCGGTTCGAAAAATTCGAGCCCATCGGCGTGATCCCAGTGATGATGAGACAGGCTGACGGCGGTGACCTTGCTCAGATCCGCCTTCATATGGCGGGCATTGTCCAGAAACAAACCGGAAGGGCCGGCATCGAGAAGGATGTGATGGTTCCGCCAATGGATATAGAGACTGATTCCCCATTCCGCCCGGCAGGTCCGGGCGTGTTCCCGCCCCACCGTATTTTCCATTAAAACCTCTATGGTCAGAGAGCCTTCCATATATTTTCTCCATGAGTGTTGGGGGGTGACCTGAATCGGTAAACGGCAGGCAGCTGTCATGCCTGCGACGGCGCACTGGCACCTCTTTTTCCATATCTCGTTTTCGCTTCAGGTCTCAAACAAACGCTGCGAGATGTTTGCTGCGCAAGGAGTGCAACACGCGTCAGCGGGGTCTTTCACGACCAGTAGTATATTATATTCACGGTAAAAAGTGTGGTTTATTTGCGGGGTGTTTTCGCCAATCGGCCGTCGGTCAATTCAACTGTCCGGGTTGCAGGTGGCAGAGGCCTTTTGCAAGGAGATGCTTATGCGCCATTGTTGATCGCCGGGTCCCGTCTTGTCCGCCCGATGATCTCCGCTACAATTAATAAAAGCGAATCTTCCCGCGAAAGGGGGTTTTGTGGTGAGAAATATCCTGATTATGGGGGCTGCCGGCCGCGATTTTCATGATTTCAATATCCTGTTTCGTGATTCGCGTGAGGTTCGGGTGGTTGCCTTCACCGCCGCCCAGATTCCCATGATTGACAACCGTGTCTACCCCGCGGAACTGGCCGGGCGGTTCTATCCCGAAGGAATCCCGATTTTCTCCGAAGCGCAACTGCCTGACCTGATTCCTCGCCTTAAGGTTGATCAGGTGATCTTTGCCTACAGCGACATCTCCTATTTCGATCTCATGCAGCGGGCTTCATTGGTGCAGGCCTGCGGGGCCGATTTCTATCTGCCGGGAGCACGGCGGACGATGCTTCCGGCGCGGCGGCCCGTGATCGCGGTTTGCGCGGTGCGGACCGGCTGCGGCAAGTCGTCAACCACCCGCCATATCTGCCGCACTCTTCAGGGGCTGGGAAAACGATTTGTGGTGGTGCGTCATCCGATGCCGTACGGGGATCTGCGGAGACAGCGGGTGCAGCGTTTCTCCTGCTACGAGGATTTGGATCGTCACCGCTGCACTATCGAGGAGCGGGAGGAATACGAGCCGCTGATCGCGGAGGGATTCGTGGTCTATGCCGGACTCGACTATGCGGCGATTCTTGAGGAAGCGGAAGCCGAGGCCGAGGTTATCCTCTGGGATGGTGGCAACAACGACACCCCTTTTTATCGGCCGGATATCCATATTACGCTTCTCGATCCCCTGCGTGCCGGCCATGAAACCCGCTACTACCCCGGGCAGACCAATCTGAGGCTGGCCGATATCGCCATTATTGGCAAAGTTGGCAGCGCTGAGCCGGGGAGGGTGAAGCAGGTTCGGCGGCATGTCGAGGGGATCAATCCGGAAGCATCCCTGGTGCTGGCCAACTTGAAAGTGACGCTGGAATCAGGGGGCGGACTTCAGGGGAAACGGGTCCTGGTGGTGGAAGACGGCCCGTCCCTGACCCATGGTGGCATGCCGTTCGGGGCGGGGGTTGTGGCCGCCAGGGAACATGGCGCAAAGCAGATTGTTGATCCCCGTCCGTACGCCTGCGGTTCGATTCGCGATACCTATCGTTCCTATCCGCATTTGCAAGAGGTGCTGCCGGCCATGGGATATTCGCCAGGACAGATCGCCGATCTTGAGGCCACCATCGCCGGCACCGACTGTGACCTGGTTGTGCTCGCCACTCCCATCGACCTGAGACGTCTGATCCGTATTGAAAAACCTTCTGTCAGGGTCCTTTACCGCTACGAGGATCACGGTTTTCCGACCCTGTCCGGGATTCTGAAGGCCCGTTTTGCCGTACTCCTTGGGGAGGGGAAGAGGGGGCAGGATGGGGCATGACCGCGCGCGTGAACTGATCATGATTGCCCTGGGGGGAACGCCCTGGTGCAGAAAGGCCAGGCCGGGACCATCGCCGAGCAGTTCGCCAACCTCAAGGTGCCGATGCGGCAGATCGCGCGGCTTGCCAGGGATTACCGGCTTATCATCACCCACGGCAACGGTCCCCAGGTGGGCAACCTGTTGCTGCAGCAGGAGAGCTGCCGTGAGGTTCCCAGGCTGCCCCTGGAGATTCTGGTGGCTCAGACGCAGGGACAGCTGGGCTACATGATTGAATCGTCCCTGGACAGCGAGTTTATGCGCAGCGGGGACGGGGTGGACAGGAACCTGGTCAGTCTCATCAGCTACGTGGTGGTGGATGAGAACGATCCGGCCTTTCAGAATCCCTCCAAGCCGGTGGGCCCGACCTATCCTGAGGATGTCGTGAATTCGCTCCCCTGGCCCGTGGTCAAGAGCGGCAACGGTTACCGGCGGGTTGTCGCTTCGCCCGTACCGGTCACCATTGTTGAAAAGCACGAAATCCGCAAACTGGTCGAGATGAATTTTATCGTCATCTGCTGTGGTGGCGGCGGGATCCCGGTAACGCGGGAGGAGCGGGGCTTTCACGGTATCGACGCGGTTATCGACAAGGATCTGGCCAGTGCCAGGCTGGGAATCGAGGTGGGGGCAGATCTGCTGGTTATCGCCACCGATGTGGAAGGGGTTGCCCTTGATTTCGGTCGGCCAGGGCAGCGCTTTCTGCGGCACATCGATGTCGCGCAGGCCGAAGAGTGGCTTCGTCAGGGGAGATTTCCCGCCGGATCTATGGGGCCCAAGGTCGAAGCCGCAGCACAGTTTGTTCGCGCGGGAGGCAAGCGGGCTGTCATCACCTCTCTTACGGCCATTCGTGAGGCGGTTTCAGGAACGGCAGGGACCGAAATCCGTCAGAGTGGCTGCTGAGCTTTCGCTGATGAGACAGCACCGAACTCACAACCCGGGAACCGGTTCCTGCTTCCGGTAGGCCAGGCCGTGAAAACGGGCGATGAGACTTCCCTTCTCATCCGTTACCGTCACATCATAATGGCCCAGCCGGGTCGGGTCGGCAACTTCGGTCGCCTCGGCATAGAGGCATCCGTTCTGCTTAGCCTTGAGAAAGGATATGCTGACGTTGACGGCCAGGGCGAGCTGTCCATGGGAATTGGACGCAACGGCAAAGGCAAAATCGGCCAGGGTGAAAATAGCTCCTCCGTGGACGACATTGGCGCTGTTGAAATGCCGGTCCGCGACGATCGGCATCTGCGCCCTGCAATAGCCCCTGCTGACCTCGACGATTTCGATACCGGCACGTTCTGCGAACCTGTCCCTCGCAAAGATTTTTTTCGCTTGTTCCTTATCCATGATCATTGGCGTCACCTCAGACGCAGGCAGGAGGAAGGCGATCTCTCACAGTTCATCACCTGATCGGGGCGGGTTCATCACACGGTCGCCGATCCGGACGGCAGCCAATCCGATACAGGTCTTGACTCTTGTTTCGTTATGGATGTAAACCAGATCTTTCGCGGCAACAGTCTGGATCGTTTCGGGGATGCCACCATCTCTGTCCGGTTCGGTCCCGACATGGATGCCCATATCCATCATCAAATGATCCGTTATTCCTCTTGTCACGCTGGAGCCGGCGTTTATGACCATGATAAAAAACAATAAAAATACGGCTCTTCGATGGCTGCTGCTGGTGGTCCTGTCCTATTGCTTTTTTGAAGGCTTTCATCAGCTCAGGCTGCCCGCAGCCCTCCTGCTTGGACCGATGATCGCGGCCATCCTGCTCGCCTCTTTCGACATGACGGTCAGCATCAGCAGGCCGCTTTTCCCCCTGGCCCTGGCATTCGTGGGCATCATGATCGCTGGACAGCTGCCGGTGACCATTTTGTCCCAGGTTTCGGCCCACTGGCTGATTTTTATCAGTGGGGCGCTGTTCACCGTGATCGTGGCCGCCGTCCTGGGGTGGCTCCTGTCAAAATCGGCACTTTTCCCCGGCACGACCGCCATCTGGGGGACATCTCCCGGGGCGGCCACGATTATGACCGTCATGTCGGAGTCCTTCGGTGGCGATATCAGGCTGGTCGCCCTGATGCAGTATTTACGGGTGGCCTGCTGTACCTTTTCGGTCACTTTAGTGGGACGCTATCTCGGCGGCGATACGACTCACCAGTCGTCCCCCCATTTTGATCTTTTCAGCATCGGGTCCATGCATGATTTTATCTGGACCGTTGCGATTGTCATTCTTTCTTTTGCTCTGGTCATGGCGCTGAAAAAGCCGAGCATGTCGTTTATTCTGGCCATGCTGGTAGGAATCACCTTGAAAATGCTCGGCCTGACGCAAATTGCCCTGCCGGGATTTATCATGGCCAGTGCCTACACCATCATCGGCTGGAATATCGGACTCAGGTTCACCCGGACCATTCTTCGTCACGCAGCGAGGCTGCTGCCTGTTTTACTGCTGTCCATTTGTGCCTTGCTGGCCGTTAACGCCGCCTTTGGCCTGGTCATTGCCAGGTGGGCCGGCACGGACTATCTGACCGCTTTTCTGGCCACCAGTCCGGGGGGGGCGGATTCGGTTTCCATCATCGCCGCAGCCACTCCGGTCGATGTCGGCTTTGTCGTCACCATGCAGGTTATCCGCTTTTTCCTGGTGATCATTTTAAGCCCCATGCTGGCCAGGTGGTTTTCCAGGTTTTCCTGAACCGCTGCCCTGCTATCGGGCGTCGTTACCATTCGTTGCCCGCCGCGAGTCACTTACCCGGCGGCCAGGTGGTTTTTAAAGAACGCCAGGGTGCGGCTCCAGGCCAGTTCCGCCGCCGCCTTGTTGTAGCGCCCGGTTGAATCGTTGTGAAAACCGTGATTCACCCCGGGATAGACAAAGGCCTCGTAAGGCACCTTGTTGGCTTTGAGGAGCGCTTCGTAATCCGGCCAGGTGGCATTGACCCGTTTGTCTAATTCGGCAAAATGGAGCAGCAGGGGGCCCTTGACATTGTTCCGAAGGGACTCTGCTGCCGGGGTGCCATAAAAGGGAACGCCGGCAGCGAGTTCCCCGGGTATCACTGCCGCCAGCATGTTGACAATATAGCCCCCGAAGCAGAATCCCACTGCGCCAAGCTGGCCATTCCCCTGGGGATGCCCCTTGATAAAACGGGCTGCGGCGATAAAGTCCTCCTCGATCCTGGCACGCACCATGCCGGCCTGCATGGTGCGCCCCTCATCGTCGTTTCCCGGATAGCCTCCGAGAGGATACAAGGCATCCGGCGCAAAGGCGATAAAACCTTCCTTGGCCAGGCGCCGGGCCACATCCGCGATATAAGGGTTCAGGCCGCGGTTCTCATGAACGACCAGAACGGTTGCCGGCGGGGCGGCGATCTTCCTGGGGATCACCAGGTAGCCGCGACCTTTGCCGTAGCCCTGTGGCGAATCGAACAGGGCATAGCTCGCCTTGATGTCCGCGTCGTTAAAATTGACCTGTTCGGCCAGCGCATAATTCGGCAGCAGCGCCGAGGTCAGGGCGCTCATGCTGAAGCCCAGGGCGGCAAGGGTTGCCAGCCGTTGCATGAACTCCCGCCGGTCAATGATGCCGTGAGCATATTCGTCATACCAGTCAAAAGCTTCCTGGGGGATCTCATGTTGCGGGGGGATCGGTTTTGTCGCCATAAAAGGCCTCCTTTGCAGCAGGGCGGATCTGAGCGGCCTGTTACAGTTTAGCACAAAACTCCGGTGGCACAGATGATTGCAGCGCGGCCGGAGATGCAGAACGGGAGGCGATACATCACCTCCCGATCCTTTTCTTTGCCATCCATACCGACTGCTTCTCTTGACCTTTCTGATCTGTTAAGTCGCAATGGTTATTGAGATACTCTATCCTTGTCCTGGTCCCTGTCCTGGTCCCTGTCCTGGTCCCTGTCCTGGTCCCTGTCCTGGTCCCCACGCGGAGCAGCGCTTTGTTGCTGATTTTGCAACTGCTGCTGATGGCGCAGTAGCAACTGCTCTGACATCGTGTTTCCTTTTGCATTTGGGCCGGCATTATTATCTCCTTTCCCCGCTAATGCCGGAGATCCTCCCAGCAGAACAACTAAAATGACAATCATCAATCCTGACCGCAGCATACTTGCTCTCCCTTCTGTTTGAAAAATCCTTCGGGGTGGCCTGTCAAAAATTCAACAGTAGAGTGAAATGACACTGGTGTTCAATAGATAAGAACGCAGCATAAAGGAAACGGTTGACAGAAATTGTGATACAGAACGTTCCTGACCTAATCGCAGGCGTTTTTGAGCCTGCGATTAGGAACTTAGCAATTGATGCATATGATCCTGCCCCTCAGGATATGCTGGAGTTGTTGCCGTCTTTGTATTTTTAAGCAACCCTCCGGCAGGGTTCCCGAGGCGCATTCAATCCTGATGATCTGAAAAACTAAAAGGTCAAAACCGGAGACCATTCCATGCAACAACCTTTTCGATTGCTTAGCCGCGACAATGGTGGAGATGTGTCATTTGCTTTTTCCCCCAGTTTTTTCCTGGATGCGCACATCCATGTAGGTCAGGTTGTCGGCAAAGCCGATAATCGCCGTCCCTCCACCGGTTTCATTATTCGTTTCATCGCCAGATTCCACTTCCGGCTCAGCCTCTTCTTCAGGTAGCAATATCTGGGTAATGTAATTGCCGTTGATGTCCGTTCCATCAAAATATGTGTTGAGATAAACAGGCAATTCTGCCTCATCAGTTCCACAGCTGTTATCGAAGCTGAAGGTCAGGCGGTAATCACCAGCCGCTGTGCCGTCGGTTGAGTCATTCAGTTTGCGGACATTCCAGGTATAGCCGTAAATAATTTTTCCTTTTACGTTAATCTCTGCGGCATAATAGCCGGGACCGTCGCCACTTTCGTAAACCGGCAGGTTGAAAATTGGACCATTGATCAGACCCAAGCCTATCCACTGATGATTGACAGGATCCCAAGATAAACCCGAAAGATCCGGATTTGGACTGTCTGGCTCCGCTTCGGGATCAGGATCATCGCGCGGAACAAGAAGCTTCTGAATGGTTAACCGGGCACAAGGAGAATACACTGTGGCCTGTGTGCCATCACCAAGCATGACATTTTGGTTCTGATCGGTGGCAAGACCATGGACTTCGTCAATTCCCCATCCGGAAACATGTCTCATTTGATATTCGATCACCGGCGTCTCCAGTTCCTTGTAAAGAACAACTTCGACTCTCACCATGGAACGGGTATACCAGTCGACTGATTCGAGAGCGTCTGTCCAATCAATCCAGTCGACATACAAGTTCTCCAGATAATCGATATCGCTCCAATTTGTGTTGCCAGCTTGCCAGACATTCTCGGGGTTTTTCTGCAGGTAGGCTTTGACCCAGCCTTCTCCCGGGGCCGAACCCGTTACCTGAAAAGGAATTCCATCGTCACATATGTTTAAATTGTTAAAATATTCCTCGTCCGGATCTGGCGCGCAACTAAGGGGAACAATATTGGGGTCTTCCCCCTCCATTCCCCACCAGTACCACCATTCACCATCCAGCTTTTCCACGCCCGGACTTTCTCCATTCAGGGGTTTGCTGACCTCTTCCGCCCATATGACCGGAAAACTGAGGTTATTTCCGGCTGTTTCTTCGCCATTTGTCGGTTTGCCTGGTAACCCGCCTTTTGCTGCCATAGAGAGGGCAGGGAATAACAACAGCGAGAATATGATCGCCCCAAATATCGTCCGATTTTTCATTCTTTAACCTCCTCTCTAACCCTAATCTCACAAATCAAGGTCGTCCCGGGACTGATCCCAGTCCTCGGGAAAGACGCATGCCAATGTGGCAAACATAGTATTGAATGAGATTCGTGGCAGGTTTACCGACCTGAGCAGGTCAGAACATGAAATGAATAGCGGTGGGAAAAGGGTGGTTGCTGATTGAAATGGTCACTTTTAATTATAGCAAAAGGCAGTTGTTTTTATTGAATAAAGGCGAAGTTTATTGAACAGGGAAAAGGCCCATACTGAACTGCTTCATTCTTTGATGCGGCGACGGGCAATATGATCCATGCCGCTCCCCGGGAAGGGCAGATGAAATCCTCTTGGACTGAGGTTTAATTGCTTTCCTCACGAGTTCGACAGCTGAAAATTTTTAGTATCCATAGCTGACTCCTTCCACTTTTTGAACCGGCTCTT
Organism: Geopsychrobacteraceae bacterium; assembly: GCA_963677135.2. Taxonomy (GTDB): domain Bacteria; phylum Desulfobacterota; class Desulfuromonadia; order Desulfuromonadales; family Geopsychrobacteraceae; genus Seleniibacterium. Next base: position 246,025 of record CAXXLS010000002.1, read on the forward strand.
TTTGTCAATAATAATATATGGTTAAGATTTTGACTTGAGCCTTGCCTTAAACTCATTTAAACACCGTAGAATAAAAATATAAAAATACAGTTTGACAATAGGGAATATATGAAATATAAACCACACAAACAAATCAACATTTGGAGGTTGTCATGCAAAAACGTTTATTCTCTCTTGTCCTTCTGCTCCTGCTGAGCGTTCCCTTCTCCGCTTTTGCGGGACTCGGTGATTATTTTGTCACTACCGAATGGCTGGCCCAGAACCGTCAACAGGCTGTCGTCGTCGATGTGCGCAAAGCTCCACTTTTTCTGCTGGGTCATATCGACGGAGCGCATCATGTCAGCCGGGATGAATTTCTCGAGACCCGGAACAACGTGAAGAGCCTGGTTCCCGGATCGGCAAAAACTGCGGCTCTGCTGAGTCGGCTGGGCGTGACCCCAAGCACCCCGGTGGTCGTCTATGCCGAGGATGATAATCCCTACGCGGCCCGGCTGGTCTGGTCCCTGCACTACAACGGCCATAAAAAAGCCTACGTGCTGGACGGGGGATATGATAAGTGGGCCGCTGAAGACCGGCCGACCAGCTTATTGCCTACGGCAGCTCCTGAACCAACGGCATACCGGTTGACGGCGGCGACTGACTATCTCGATGCCAGGGCCGATGCGGATTACGTTTATACCAGGCTGGAAAATCCGGGGGTGGTGGTCTGGGATACCAGGCGGCCTGAAGAGTATGCAGGGTCCGAGGTCAGGGCGGACCGCGGAGGGCACATTCCGGGAGCCGTTCATCTGAACTGGACCAATCTGCAGACGGAAGTCGACGGGGTCAAGGTTCTGAAAAAAGCGGATGAGATCATTGCGCTTTTGAACAGCAAAGGGATAACATCAGAAAAAGAGATCATTGCTCACTGTCAGACCGGGATCAGGTCGTCCTACGCGACTCTGGTTCTGCTGGGACTTGGTTATCAGCGGGCCAGCAACTATGACGGTTCGTGGATCGAGTGGGCAAACAACACGACGCTGCCGATTATCAATGCCCAAGGCCAACTTGAAACCTCAATCTATCTGAGCCTTGATCAGACCGGCGAAGCACGGGTGCAAAAACAGCAAGAGGTGATACAATGACAGTATTATCACGCATCAAAAATCGCTCTTTAGCTGTTCTGGCAACCAGGTTCCCGGTTGTTGCAAAGACATTTGTCAGTGGCTATTCCCCGCGCGAAAGTGCGGGGAATATTCCCTGGACGGAACCGGGAAAACCACTTCAACATGCAAAACTCGCATTGGTAACGACTTCTGGTATCCATCATCGCCATCAGCCGGGGTTCGACATGCAGGACAAGGACGGCGACCCCAGCTACCGAATCCTGGACGGAAAGGAGTTGTTCGATGACTTTCAGATCACCCACGACTATTACGATCACACTGACGCACGCAAGGACCCGAACATCATCTTTCCGCTTGACCGACTCAACGAGCTGGTTGAAGAAGGGGCACTCGGAAGTCTGGCCCGAACTCATTATGCCTTCATGGGGCATATCGACGGAGAGCATATCACTACACTCATCGAAAAAACGGCCCGGGAAGTCGCTGCTAAGCTCCAGAAAGATCAGGTCGACATCGTCCTATTAACACCGGCCTGAGGGATCTGCAATCAATCCGTGGGATTGATACAGCGTGAGATTGAACGCGTTGGCATTGCCACCGTTGGGATTTCCATCGTCAAAGAATATTCAGAGAAAGTCAAACCGCCGCGAACCGTTTTTGTCCGCTGGCCTTTCGGGCACCCCCTGGGGGAGCCGGGAAACCGGCTGCAGCAAAGAACCATCGTCCGGGAGGCGCTGGCAGCACTCTACCGGATGCGCCGGCCCGGTGAGATCATCGAGCTGCCCTACCGCTGGCGGCGCGAAAAATACGTAAAAGATCAGCCCTTAAGCGTTGCAATGCAAGAATAACAGCTGCCGGGGTTGAACAGGAAGATCCCTGCTTTCCCTTGTTGAAGGCAGGGATTTTTTGTATTTGAAGGGGCGATTGCGGTCTTTGCACCCTGGCAATCCGGCCTGGTGATGGTAAGCTAAAGTGATTCGCCTTTTCCCGAGATGAGGTTGTCCTATGAGCAAGCAGTCCAAAGTCCTGCGCGTCGGCTTTGCCGCTTTCAGCGCCATCAGTTCGTTTCTGTTTGTGTTTTATGCGGTCAATATCGCCTTCAGTCCGGCGGCTTCCGCCTGGTTGAAGACGTTTGCCTACGTAGCGGGTGGATACGGCCTGATGAATATCTATATTCTCAGCTGGGCATGGCGCAGCAAGGCGGCCTGGACGGTCAGCGCGGATCTTGTGATCGGCGCCTGTTTCCTGGGCGTCTGCATCATGGACTATCTGCGCGATGGCATGGCGGGAGGGGTGTCCGGCCTGTTGGTGCTGATCGCCCTGGGCTGCGTTCTTGCCGTGAACTGGTATGCTGTCAGGGTGCTTTGCCAGGCTGAATGAGTCGCGCCTGCCACGATCCGATGCCTGCGGAGAACGCCCGCGGGAGCGTTCCCCGCAGGTGGGTCTTTATTTGCGATCGAGAATTCCGAGGACCTGCTTGACTTTCATGCGCGGCTGGCCGGTGATAAGCCGGGCGTTTTTGCTCAGCGAGAAATAGCTCCAGACCCAGGAGAACACGACCGACAGTTTGTTCCGGAAACCGATCAGCGGAAGGATGTGGACAACCCCCCACAGAGCCCAGGCCGGAAAGCCTCCGAACTGACGCCCCGCGACATGGGCGACGGCCTGATTCCGGCCGATGGTCGCCATGCTGCCTTTGTCATGGTAGAGGAACGGCTTGCGATGATCAGTGTTTTGCCCGCTTTTGATCTCGTTCCGGATCAGGGTTGAGACATAGTGCCCCATCTGCATCGCCGCGGGAGCAACGCCGGGAATCGGCGCTCCGGTTTTGGGATCGATGGCATGGGCGAGGTCACCGATAGCAAAGACCTCGGGGTGCCCCGGTACAGACAGGTCCGCTGCGACCTTGACCCGCCCCTGACGATCCAGTTCGCAGCCCAGGTTGGCGGCGACGTCGGAGCCCCTGACCCCGGCTGCCCAGATGACGTTTTCTGCGGGCAGACGTTCGTCACCGATAAAAACCTCTCCCTCCCTGATGTCGGTGACAAAACTGTTGAGACGGACCTGGACGCCCATCGTTTCCAGATCACGCTGTGCCCGCTTCCCCAGTTTTTCTGGCAGGGCGGGGAGCAGGCGCGGCCCGGCTTCAACCAGGAGAACCTGGGCTGTGGTCGTATCGATATGGCGAAAGTCACGGGGAATTGTTTTGGCGGCAATTTCTTTGAGCGCCCCGGCCAGCTCAACGCCGGTCGGTCCGCCGCCGATGACGACAAAGGTCAATTTGGCCTGGCGGGCGGCATCGTCGGCCTCCCATTCCGCGGCCTCGTAGGCAAGCAGGACTCGCCGCCGGATCTCCAGGGCGTCGTCGACCGATTTCAGTCCGGGAGCATGATTTGCCCAGTCGTCGTGCCCGAAGTAGGAGTGGGTGGCTCCGTTGGCCAGGACCAGGTAGTCATAGGGAATTTTGGCATTCTGAAAACAGGCGAAGCGGTTCTCCAGGTCGACGCTCACCAGTTCATCGAGAACGACAGTGGTATTCAATTGGTTCCGCAACAGCCGCCTGATGGGAGCCGCGATATCCGCCGGCGAAAGAACGGCAGTCGCGACCTGGTACAGGAGCGGTTGAAACAGGTGATAATTGTTGCGGTCGGCAAGGGTGATATCAAGGGCGCAGTCGGCCAGCCCCTTGGCGCAGGCCAGGCCGGCAAAACCGCCACCGACGATAACCACTCTGGGAGATTTTGAATTGAGAGTTGGTCCCATGCGTTCCTACCTTTGGATTTTCTATCTGTGAGTATGAAAAATACAGCGATAGCGGGGCAGACGTAAAAAACTCAATCATATTAACGTGGAAAAGAAAAGATTACAATAATGGTAATCAATAAAAGGTTTTTTCTGCTCTGCCGGGCAGGTTCGCTGAGGCGCAGGAAAGGGGCCGGTCCGGGGCGTTTTTGGGGACTTGGCTTCAGCAGCAGAGTCGCTGACAACTCTGCTGCTGCTATAACGGTTGTGCTAGACAGCCTTTTTCCGGCGTTCTCTGGACTGCCGGTACTGAACGATATCCTCGATGGTGACCAGTGGCATGTAGTGGGCCGCGGCAAATTTGACCAGATCCGGCATGCGGGCCATTTCGCCGTTGGGGAGCGTTACTTCGCAGAGAACGCCGCACGGCTTCAGGCCGGCAAGACGCATCAGGTCCACTGTCGCCTCGGTATGCCCCCGTCGTTCCAGGACGCCCCCGTTGCGGGCTTTTAGAGGGAAGACGTGACCGGGGCTGTTCAGGTCGGTCGGCTTCGCGTCATCGGCAATCGCGGTTTTGATGGTGGTGACCCGGTCGGCCGCCGAAACGCCGGTCGTCACCCCCTGGGCGGCTTCAATGCTGACGGTGAAGGCGGTGCCGTATTGGCTTTTGTTGTTCTGGACCATCATCGGCAGTTGCAACTGGGAGATTTTCTCTTCAGTCAGGCACAGGCACACGATGCCGCTGCATTCACGGATCAGCAGGGCCATCTGCTCCTTGGTGATCGATTCCGCGGCATAGATGATGTCGCCCTCGTTCTCGCGGTCCTCGTCATCGGTCACGATGATTCCGCGGCCTTTGCGCAGGGCGTCGAGAGCCCTCTCGACACGTTGCTCGGCAGAGCCGAAAATGAAATGAATGGTCTGATTCATGGCTGTACTCCTTGAAAAAAAATCATGAACCAGGGCGTAGCGATAGGCAGGTAACAATCTGTCATGTGAGATTGAAGTCTGTCGTATCCTCTTTCATCCGGACTCTAACCGTCGGCTCTGGAATCTCACCAGATCTGCTGACCCTTCATCCCTGTGACAAAGGCGCTCGCGGGCTTCTCAAGAATGAGTTACCGCCGGTGGGGAATTTCACCCCGCCCTGAGAATAGATGGCTGTAAGATAACAATATTCCCACCAGCTTTCCAGTTTTTTAATTATCGGGGGAATAACCTGACCAGCGTGGCCCCCCGGGTGCCATTTGACATGCTGCAAACAGTTTTTCTATGCTGTGTGAAGATAGATTAAATGGGACTCTTAGCGAAACCGGTTCGCACTGGGGGAAAGATGCACATATATCTGGTTGTTCTCTTTGGACTCTTTTGGGGCGTCATGGCTCATCCTGCGGGCTCCTTTGCCGACGACAATGTGCCACCGCCTCTGATCGACAGTATCCGGCTTGCAGGGCCCCTCGCTTTTTGTGACGAACCGGTCCCCGTCCCGGATCCGGAAGTCAGGGAGCGGCTGGAAAAGGAGCTGCTGCTGTCCCTCTGGGATCGGGACCAGGTCATCCTCTGGCTCAAACGGTCCCGGCGCTATCTGCCAGCCATCGAAAAACATCTGGCGGCGGCCGGCCTGCCGGAGGATCTCAAATATATCGCCATCGTCGAGAGCGCCCTGCGCCCCCATGTCGGCTCTCCCAAGGGGGCGATCGGATTCTGGCAGTTTATGCCTGAAACGGCCCGTCGGTACGGTCTGACGGTCAATGACCGGATCGATGAGCGGCGCAACCTGGATGCGTCAACGAGTGCCGCGCTGGTGTACCTGGCGGATCTATACCAGGAGTTTGGCAGCTGGAGCCTCGCCGCAACGGCCTTCAATATGGGCGAAGAAGGGTTGCGCGCGGAAATTCTGGCCCAGGAAGTGGACAATTTCTATCGTCTGTACCTGTCTTTGGAAAGCCAGCGCTACCTGTTCAGAATTCTATCGGCCAAGCTGATTCTCTCTGCTCCGGAACGCTTCGGTTTCCATCTGCAGCCCGGGGATTATTATCCGCCCCTGGCGATGAAGACGGTCAGCCTCACGCTTTTTGAGGAGACCAGCCTGACCGTGGTTGCCAAGGCGGCCGCGACCGATTTCAAAAGGATCAAGGATCTTAATCCCGAACTGCGGGGGCATTACCTGGAGGCCGGAACCTATCGCCTGGCAGTCCCGGTTTCCGCGCCCCATGATTTTTTACGGCGCTTCGAGACGCTGCACGGGGAATGGAGCCAGCAACGAAAAGAGCGGGTCTATGTCGTCCAGTCCGGAGATAATCTGTCGACGATCGCTGCCCGGTTTGATGTTCCCTTGGCTGCTCTGCTGATCTGGAACCGGATCAACATGAATGAAACCCTTCATCCCGGAGACCGGCTGGTGATTTACCGAACCGGTGAATCTTCTGATGACAGCATGGCCTCCGACTGAATTGGCCTGCTTCGGGCCGCTTGTTCAGCATCGGCTGCCTGGCGGGCTTGGAGCCGGGCCAACCGCTCTGGCTGGGGAAGGTCGGCCAGAGCGCGCACCAGGGCGTAGAAGCGCGCAAGGTCTCCGTTGGCCTGCTGCAGGAGGTTTTGGAAATCCGGCAGCAGGTCATAGTAGGTTGCTATGGCGGCAAACCGGGCATTGTTGAGCCCCCGGGCCATCCAGCGGTCGTAACGGCCGTCGATTTCCCCCGCCTGTTTCAGGTCCTGGAAACGTTTCTCCGCCTGCTGCAGGATCATCTGTTTCCGCTCCCGCATATCCGCTTCAGCAAGGGGCTGCTTATACAGTTCCTGTAACTCTTCCCGGGTCTGTTTCAGAAAGCTGTGGAACATCCGGTTCTGCTGCCGGCCGCGCTGGTACGCCTGCCAGGCCTCTGGAGTGGCCTGAGATTGCAGCCAGCGTCTGACCCCTTCCCGCTGAACTGTTTGAGCAAACGCCTCATTAAAAGCGCTGTCTCCCTTGATGTAGACCACCTGATGGGCCAGTTCATGAAAAATCAGACCGGCCAGGCGCCCTTCGGAAGAGTTGATGAAGGTACTTAAAACCGGGTCGGCAAACCAGTTGAGGGTTGAATATGCCTGGACTCCGTACAGGTCGACATCCAGGTGGTCACGCCGCAAGCGGGCCGCCATGGCCTGGGCCTCCTGCTCCTGGAAGTAGCCGCGGTAGGAGACGCAGCCGGCCACCGGAAAACACCATTGCTTCGGCCGCAGGGAGAACTCTTCCGTGGCGACAATGTTCCAGACCACGAAAGGGCGCTCGATGTCAGCGTAGCTGCGGTAGCTGTCATTATCCGGCAGGGCGAGATTCGATACCGCAAAATCGCGGATCTGTTCGACTTTTTCCAGGCGCGTGCGCATGGCGGGCGTCAGCTCAGGGTCGGCAAGCAGCTGCTTGATTGGCCTGGCGCGTTGCATCAGGTCAAGCTGCCCCCGGGCGCACTGCAGGTAGTATCCAAACTCTCCACAGCCGGACAGGGCGGCCAGCAGAATGAGCAGCACGATCGCAAGTTCTGAAAATTTCATTGTTCGGCGCATCAAAGGCACTGTCCTGTTTCGGTTTAGGCAATCGCAGCGCAGCCACTTTACCATTGAATAGCGGTAAGCGGGTGTCGCGATTTATATAACATCGTTATGTTATAAATTTTAACAAATCAATAAACAACTAAAACCATCAAGTACCATAGATATGGTAGGAAAATATATATTTTATTTATTATTAAAACTCTAGGAAATGAGAAAGTCTTTTGTTATTATAACGTTGTTCTGAAATTTCGAAGGTCTTGTTAGGACGTTGTTGGTCATTCACTCATTGGGCCAGGAGGCTGCTATGGAAGCGAGATCATGTTTGGTTTGGGTTCTGCTCGGGTCGATTTTTGTCGGGGCTGGATTGGTGACGGTCATGCTGATTGAATTTCAGGTCACCGTCCTGGCCGCGCTGCTTTACACCATGCCGGCGGTCATTGCCGTGACCTTGGGGGGCTGTTTCCTCTGTTACCGCCTGTCGCAAAAACGCAAGCTGGTTCCGAACTGACAGGATCTTCGGCAATTTTAACGGGCTGCCGTCAACGACCGATCAGGCTTTGATGGCAGCCCAGGCGTTTTTGACGAATTCTTCCGTCATGTCCGTCAGCGGCCAGGGCAGAACGCATTCCAGATGCAACTGGGCCGGACGCAGTATCGCCCCGGTATAGGACACCGCCAGGGCAAAATAATCCCCCTGTTTGACCTCGCCCGCGGAAATCCCCTCTTTGACGATCTCACGAATCAGGCAAAACGGTTCCGTCATGCAGATTGGCGCACGTTCGTCCATAAATTCATTATGGCGCATGAACAGCATGTACTGCATCATGTCGGGATCCGATTCGGTCAGGTCGAAAACCAGTTCGGAAAATGCTCTGAGTTTCTGGTAGGTGGTGTGACAATTCTGCAGGCGCTGAAGAAAGCGCTGGTGAAAGTCGTCGAGGGTTCGATCATGAAGGGTTCTTGCCAACTGTTCCTTGCTGCTGAACAGGTTATAGATGGCCCCGGTACTGATTCCGGACGCTTTGACGATGTCCGGAATGGAGACCCGGTGGTAGCCTTTCTCAACGAAAAGGCGCCGGGCGCATGTCAGGATCTGCTCGCTTTTGGCCTGGGGATTGATGGTTCTGGTTTTTTGCGATTTGGGCATAAAAAATCCATATCATCAAGAAAGGCAATAGTTAATTAAACTATCAGGATTATTGAATATGTTGGGATTTTCAGAGTTTAAAAAGAATACTCATTCTGTGGCAGGCAGGCAAGCACTTTCTTGGCTGAAGACATCTCGGGCACCGGAACTCTGACAACGGAGGGGAGAAAAAGACTGGATTCAAGAGGCAGGCTGCGGGCCGGTGTGGGCTGCTGCAGCCTGCCTGTCATTGCGAGGGGCTTATGGCGCGGCCTTTTTTTCGGCCTTGATGACGACATCGATACGGCGATTGATGGCTCTGTGTTCCTGGGTGTCGTTGGGAACCAGGGGGCGTTCGGAGCCGTAGCCGATGGCGGTGACCTGATCTTCCGAAAGACTTCCGCTGGCAATAAAATACTGCCGGACCGCTTCGGCCCGGTTTTTTGACAGCTGGGCGTTGATCGCCGCTGAGCCGGTGCTGTCCGTGTGTCCTTCAATCACCACGGGGGGTTCACCAAACGTGCGAATCGCTTTGCGGACCTGGCTGAGCAGGGCATAGTTGGACGGCATGATGATATCCTTGCCGACCGGGAATTTCATCGCCTTCAAGCGGATGACCAGATTGTCGGCCTGTTTGTAGACTTCGGCCTGGTCCTTGCTGAACATGGACTGAACCTTATCAAACAGCTGCTGAAAGCGCTGTTCGGCCTCAAGCCGGGCTTTGGCTTCCTGCTCCTGTTGGGCAATCAGCTCCCGTTCCCTCTGGGCCGCCTTGCTTTTTCCCTCCAGGGCGGCGATCTGCTTGTCCCGTTCCTCTATCTGGGACTGCAGCTCCTCGATTTTGGCGGCATGCGCGGCCGCTTCCTGCTGTCTTATTTTCGCCAATGAGGAATTATCATCTTTCAGGGCGACGATCGATTCAATGATGTTCTGCAACTGCAGCCCCGGCGATTCGTTGCGCAGATCGCGAGCTCCGAGGCGGGTGGTGATCTGATGAAGACGGCCTTCGCTCCAGAGGGCAATATCCTCACTGTCCATCAGCCCCATTTTCTGGCTTAATGACATAATCTGACCAAGACGCTGGGCCTGAAAGAGTGCCTGGTTGGCTTTCTGCTGCATTTTCTCACTTTCATAACGCTGCTCGGTAATGAACTGGTCGGCGTCATCGAGGGATTTGCGCGCAACCGCCAGGGTTTTCGGCGCCAGGCGCGCCGCTCCTTCCCGTTCCGCCGCGGTCAGCAGGGAGCGGACTTCGCCGAGGGTTTTCTCCTTGATCGCCCGCAGCTCCAGGTCGGCAAAGCCCTGGGCAACCCGGCTTTCGTATTTTTCGGCCCGGGCCAGGTTGTTGTTTTCTATGTCCATGGTCAGGCTGATGAACTGATTTTCCATCTCCTGGTAGTCCTGCACATAGGACGCTGCTCCGGCAGCGCTGGCGAGGGTCCGGGCCTTGATGGCCTCGGGAATGGTCGATTTGGCGATTTCGGAGTATTCCCTGGCTTTGTCCAGGTAGGCATGACCGTAAGCGACATTGGTCAGGATATCGGTCACGGAATCTCCGTAGGCCAGGCCGTAACGCGCCTTGTCAAGGGACGATTCGGCTTTCCGGTACCAGGTTGGCGAGAGAACGTTGACCTGATCGACCCGGCCGGCGGCCAGGGACTCCTCCAGCTCAAAGATCTTGCTGCTCGGATTGTCCGAAATGGCGACGGGGGGAACTTTCAGATTCGGACTGGTACAGCCGACCAGGAGGCTGAGGAGAATCAGAAGAGGGCAGAGCCAGTTTTTGCTGAACGACATCGTTTGTTCCTTTCACAGAGTAACCGTTGATTTTCATTTGTAGAGAGAGTTCAAAGCTTACCAGTGACGCAACTTCAAAAAGCATGATTCTGCTTGTCAGGATCGGGACGTTTCTTCCTCCTTTTGGTTGGGGCGTTTGATGCCTGGGCCCTTTCGGGATGGTCGTCAAACGCCTCCAAGTATACTCCTCTTTTAGAAAAAATAAGAGTTTTTGGTAAAATCTGCAATCATTGTCAGGAAATAAATAGTGACAGTCCTGCTGTTGTCGTCGTTTCCTGATCCTCGCAGACGATCTGCGCACGGTAGCTTGAGGGGGGTGAACGTCCTGGATCTCCTTGCTTTCGACGTGGCCAGGATTTATGGTGGGGGAATACCGGCCGGGCGGCGATGATGCACCGCTCAACCGTTCCCTGGTGTCTCAGGAGTCCCGTTGATGAAACTGATATTTTCCCTTTTGCAGCAGATGTCCGTATTTATGGTCATCGCCTATCTTTTTACCAAGTCGCCGGCATTTCGGGCCCTGACAGGTGAGAGCCTGCGGCGGCGGCAGAAGGTCCTGCTTTATTTCGTGTTCAGCGGGTTTTCCATTATGGGAACCTACTTCGGCATGCCGATCAGTGACGCGATCGCCAATACCAGGGCGATCGGGGCGGTACTGGCCGGTCTGATCGGAGGTCCGGTGCTCGGGCTTTCCGTCGGGTTCACGGCCGGTCTGCACCGTTTTTTCCTGGGGGGATTTACCGCTTTTTCCTGCAGTGTTTCAACCACGGTGGAGGGGTTGATCGGTGGCCTGTTCTACCTCTACCTGATGCGCCAGGACGGCGTGCGTGATGTTTTCAATCCGCGCATCGCGCTGCTGGCCACCATGATTGCCGAGAGCCTGCAGATGCTGATTATTCTGGCTTTGGCTCGCCCCTTTGAGGAGGCTCTGGCCCTGGTCGAGGTGATTGCACTGCCGATGATTCTGGCCAATTCCATCGGGTCTGCCCTGTTTATCAGCATCATGCGCGATCAGAAGCGGATGATAGACAACGTCGGAGCCATCTATTCCGCCCGGGCTCTCAAGGTGGCCGAAAAGACCCTCGGGATTCTCAGCCGGGGCTTCAATCAGGAGACAGCTGCCGAGATGGTTGAGCTTATCCGGGCCGAAACCGGGGTGGGGGCTGTCTCCATCACCGATCGCGAAAAGGTTCTGGCTTTTTCAGGGATTGGCGCGGATCATCATGCCGGAAAACCCCTGCTGTCCCGGTATGCCACCCAGGCGATCAGCCAGCGCAAGGTTTTTTATGCCGATGGTGTTCACGAACCCTTCGAATGTCCGCACAGCCCCAACTGCCCCCTCGGTTCGGCCCTGGTCGTTCCGCTGATGGTGAATGACGAGGTGCTCGGTACGATTATCCTGTTTGAACTGAAAACCAAATTGTTTCTGAAGAATAATCGTTCCCTCGGGGAAGGGCTGGCCAGCCTTTTTTCGGAACAGTTGCTGCGCCTGCGTTACGAGGATCAGAAAAACATGCTGGTCAAGTCGGAGTTGAAGCTGGTTCAGGCGCAGGTCAACCCTCATTTTCTGTTCAATACGCTGAATACCGTTATTTCCATCATCGAACGGGATGCTCAGCGAGCCAAGGACCTGCTTTTCCATCTGTCCAATTTCTTCCGCAAGAACCTGAAGCGTTCCAATGATCTGTCGACCCTGGAAGAGGAATTGGATCATGTCAACTCCTACCTGACCATCGAACGGGCGCGCTTTGAAGACCGGCTGGTGGTCAACACGGATATCGATACCGAACTGCTGGGTATTCAGTTGCCGACCTTCACCCTGCAGCCGATTATCGAAAATGCCATCAAGCATGGTATCGCCAACATCTTCGGCACCGGGGTCATCGAAGTCCTGGCGCGCAGAGAAGGCGACAATATCCGCATCGATATCGAAGACAATGCCGGGACCTATTGTAGTAAGATAGAGCATGGCGGCCTGGGCATGAACCTCGTCGATAAGCGGATCAAGAATCTCTACGGCGAGCAGTACGGGCTGTCGATCAGTTGTCAGCCCGACAAACGGACCCAGATCAGCATCACCATCCCGGCAGGAGTGCGCGTATGATCAGAGCGATGATAATCGATGACGAACCCAACGCCCGGCGCGAACTGGAAAAGCTGCTCGGTCAGACCGGTGAGTTTGAAATCGTCGGTCAGTGCGGCAACGCCGTCGAAGGGGTCAAGCTGATCAACAAGTTGCGGCCGGAGGTGATTTTCCTGGATATCCAGATGCCGGTGATCGGCGGGTTCGAACTGCTCAGCATGATCGACGACGAGATTATGCCTCATGTCGTGTTCGTGACCGCCTACGATGAGTTTGCGGTGCGGGCGTTCGAGGAGAAAACCCTTGATTACCTGCTCAAACCCCTGCGGCTGGAACGCCTGGAAAAAACAGTGGAGAAGCTCCATGAGCATCTGCGCAGCCGCAAGAGCCCGGATTACGATACGGAACCTCTGACCCGCATTCCCTGTATCAAGGGTGGCAACATCAAGCTGGTTGCTCCGGAGGCGGTCGAATATGCCTTTACCGATCAGACCGGAGTTCACCTGCTGGTTGACGGAGAGCTTTTCAACACCGATCTGACCCTGAAGGCCCTTGAAGAGCGCACCGCGCTGTTGCGCTGCCACCGGCAGTGCCTGGTCAATATCCACCAGGTCGACCAGATCATTCCGGGCGAAAGCGGTTGCGCCGACATCAAGACCGCCAGCGGACGCATGGTGCCGGTCAGCCGCAGGCACCTGAAAAACATCAAGAGACTGGTGGGCATCTGACGCTGTTATCGCCCAAACGGGATTTTAACTTTCACATTTCGGATCTCAAATTCTGCGAACCGTTCATCCCCGTATACGACCACTCGGAAGTCTATATTGCCATCGGCAGTTTGTCGGTGGTTTTTGTTTTTTTGATCGCATTAAACTGCATGACATCAAATACAACCCCCATTGAAGGAGGAATGTCATGCTGTATTTTTTTAGCTGTGTCGCCCTGCTGGTCATCGGGTACTTCGTTTACGGTGCCCTGGTCGATCGCATCTTCGGTCCCAACCCGAATCGCCCCACTCCTGCCACAACCATGACCGACGGGGTCGATTACGTGGAAATGTCGCCGAAAAAAATCTTTCTGATCCAGCTGCTGAATATCGCCGGTCTGGGTCCGATCTTCGGTCCGATTCTGGGCGCCCTCTACGGTCCGTCCGCGCTGATCTGGATTGTTATCGGCTGTATCTTTGCCGGGGCGGTCCATGATTACTTTTCGGGAATGCTGTCGATCCGTTCCGGCGGCCAGTCGATTCCCGACGTCGTCGGCAACGAACTGGGGATCGCCTTCAAGCAGTTCATGCGGGTGTTCTCCATCGTCTTGCTGCTGCTGGTCGGGGTCGTCTTCGTACTTGGCCCGGCCAAGCTGCTGGGGAACCTGAGCGGGCTTTCCGTCCCGGTCTGGGTGGGAATCATCTTTGCCTACTATTTCCTGGCCACCATCCTCCCGGTCGACAAGATCATCGGCCGCCTGTATCCTCTGTTCGGCGCCGTTCTGATTTTCATGGCTGTCGGGTTGACCATCGCCCTGATCGCCAAAGGCTACAATTTCTTCCCGGAAATGACTCTGTCCAACCTGCATCCCAAAGAGCTGCCCCTGTGGCCGCTGATGTTCATCACCATCGCCTGCGGTGCGATCAGTGGTTTCCATGCCACCCAGTCCCCCCTGATGGCCCGTTGCGTCACCAATGAAAAATATGGCCGTCCGCTCTTTTACGGCTCCATGATCGGCGAGGGGATTATCGCCCTGATCTGGGCGACTCTGGGAATGTCCTTTTATCAGAGTTCTGAAGCCCTCAACGCGGCCCTGGGACAGGGCGGCCCGGCCGGTGTCGTCAATGAGATTTCCACCACCCTGCTTGGTCCCTTCGGCGGCCTGCTGGCCATCATCGGGGTTGTCGTGCTGCCGATTTCTTCAGGTGATACCGCTTTCCGCAGCGCCCGCCTGATCATTGCCGATTTCTTCAAGCTGACCCAAAAAGAAACCACCAAGCGCCTGGCCCTGGCCGTCCCCCTGTTCGTTATCGGCTTCCTGGTTTCCCGCGGTGATTTCGGCGTCATCTGGCGTTACTTCGGCTGGGCCAACCAGACCCTGGCCACCATCGTGCTGTGGGCCTCAGCCGCCTACCTTGCCAAAGAGGCCAAACTTCACTGGATCGCGACGGTGCCCGCGGTTTTCATGACCGCCGTGGCGACCACCTATCTGGCCTATGCCAAGATCGGTTTTGGCCTGGCCCTGCCGATCGCAACCGGGATCGGCGTGGCCGTGGCGATTGTCAGCCTGGTTGTCTTCCTGGTTAAATTCCGCAAAACGGAAGCGCGCGTCAGCGAGGCCGGCAACGCCTGACGGTCAGACTTCTCAATGAGGCAAGATCATGCGGCCCTGCAGTGAATACCTGCGGGGCCGTTTTATTGGTCCCTCCCTTGTCATTCTTTGCCCCATGCTTTACTGTTAAATTATATGCGAGCCGCGTGTCCGGCTCCTTGTCTTTCGTTCCTACGTTCAGGTCAAAAAATGCGTTTTGTCCTTTACAATATTCGCTATGCAACGGGTCCCAAAATTCACAATTTTATTCGACCGACGCACAGGAACCTGGATCGGATAAGCGGTTTTCTGCGTGATCTCCAGCCGGATCTGGTCGGCCTGGTTGAGGTCGATTACGGATCCTACCGGACCGGCCGTAAAAACCAGGTCGAGCTGCTGGCCGAATCCCTTGGACACTACCATTCATATTCCACGAAGTACGGAGAAACCTCCTTGTGGCGCCATGTGCCGGTACTCAATCGCCAGGGAAATGCCTTTCTGGCCCGGGATCGTATCCGCAACGAGACCTTTCACTTTTTCGACCAGGGGATGAAGCGCCTGGTCATGGAGCTCGAAATGGAGCACCTGATCGTCTACCTGGTGCACCTGTCTTTGGGGGCGCGGACCCGCCATCAGCAGCTGTCGGCTCTCTACGACCTGGTCAGCAAGGCCGACCGCCCCTTTATCCTGGCCGGCGACTTCAACATGCTCTGGGGCGAGCAGGAGATCGACCTGTTCCTGGCTGCAACCGGTCTGCAGAATGCCAACCTCAACCATCTGCCGACCTATCCCAGCCGCAATCCGACCCAGCATCTCGATTTCGTCCTGCACAGCAAAGACATCATCATTCGTGACTTTCAGGTCCCCCGGGTGGTTTATTCCGATCATCTGCCGGTTGTTGTCGATTTCGACGTCAATGTCCCCCAGGATCAGCGCAGGGAAGACCGGGACGCTCACTGTTTCTGCTACAGCCTCGACGACCTGTCTTCGGTGGGGATCCGGCCCTGACGCCCTGCGGACCGGAGACGGGGACTTTGGACAGTGCTGGTCCGCACCGGGATGATGGTCCTTTTTGTTTGAAAAATCAACGGATTCTGGCTATCTTGAAAGTCCTTCGCAAAGTGTTCGCCAGCGGTTTTGCCAGGTAGGAAGGTGCCCGGTGATACGTCCTGTTTTCCCCTTTTGAAGTGGAGGTTGCTGATGAAATGTTTCAGAGTCCTGTTTGCCGCCCTGACAGTCCTGCTTGTTCTCGGGGTCTCCCTGGGGGCTGCCGAAACCCGGGTCACTTACAAGTCGGCCAAAAGCAGTTCTTCGTATTACCAGATGGCTGTCCAGATCGCTGAAGCGATCAAGGCCGGTACCGACGGCCAGGTGATCGTGACCGTCGAGGAAAGCCAGGGGTCGCTGCAGAACGTCAAGGAAGT
Organism: Geopsychrobacteraceae bacterium; assembly: GCA_963677135.2. Classification (GTDB taxonomy): domain Bacteria; phylum Desulfobacterota; class Desulfuromonadia; order Desulfuromonadales; family Geopsychrobacteraceae; genus Seleniibacterium. Next base: position 262,135 of record CAXXLS010000002.1, read on the forward strand.
CATGGTGCGTACTGGCAACTATGTTTTTACCACTCCGCCGGCCCTGATCAAGCTCGCGCAGAACAAGGGCGGGAAGTTTGCCAATGACGATCCGGCCAGGTACATGGAGGTCCGCTCGCTGTTCCCGATTCCGTCCCTGACCATGCATTTTGTCGTGCGGGCCGACAGCGGCATTAAATCGTTTGACGACCTGGATGGTAAAACGGTGCTGATCGGAAAAGGCTCCTTCGGAGCCCGTGAAGCGGAAAACTATTTCAAGCTGTTCGGCCTGGAAGGGAAGGTCGAGCTGGCCAGTGTTGAACTGGGTAGTGCGGTTCAGGCCCTGAAAAATCGGCGTATTGACGGCTTTGCCACCGCAGGCTCCTATCCGGCGCCGAACGTCGTCGAGGCTGCGGCGGGGACCGGTATCACCCTGCTGTCCCTGACCGATGAGCAACTGGCCCTGACCAAGAGGACCCGGCTGCTGATCCCCGCCGGGACCTACCCGGGCGTCGATTATCCGGTCACCACCACCTCGTTGCCGGTTATCGCCTATACCACGACGGCCATGCCCGATGACATCGCCTATCAGCTGACCAAGGCATTTTGGGAGCAGAAAGAAAAAATGGCCGAAGCCAACGCCTGGTGGCGCGGGGTGACCCCCGACATGCTGAACAACGTCTATGGTAAACTGCATCCCGGAGCCCTGCGTTACTACCAAGAAAAAGGCCTCCCCGTGCCTGACGCAATCCGTTAGGACCGGCGTATTCCGATAAAGATCTTTTCAATATGACTGATTCTCAAAAAGCGGCATCGAGGCCCTGGCTATGGTTCGGCCTCGGTGCCGTCTCCATTGCCTTCCATCTTTTCCTGGTGTTCAGCGGTATGGTTCCGAACCTGATCAGCAGGCCTCTTCACATGGCTCTTGCGGCCCCCTGGACCCTGGTCTTCGTGGCCAGGTCGTATCAGGCGCGCCTGGTCGGCTGGCTGCTGACCGGTGCCGTGATTGTCTGCTGCGGATATATCGTCCTGCATGAAGAGATTCTTGCCGATCAGTACGGCGCTCTTTACGGTTCCCACCAGATGGTGGTGGCGGTTGTCCTGCTGTTGGCGGCTCTGGAAATGGCCCGTCGCAGTATCAGTTGGCCGTTGCCCAGCGTTGCGCTGCTGGCTTTGCTCTATGGTCTTTTCGGGGAGCATATCCCTGGGGAATTCGGTTATTCCGGGCTGCCCCTGCGCAGTTTCCTGGGCACCCTGACCGTTGCCGAGGGGGGGCTGTGGGGACAGTTGACCGGTGTCTCGGTTGAAATCGTCGCTATTTTCGTCATCATGGGCGCCGTTCTCAATGCCGGTGAAGCGGGGCAGGGGTTCATGAACCTGGCCACCGCGGTCGCCGGGCGCCTCAAGGGGGGCGCCGCCAAGGTTTCGGTGCTCTCGTCCGCCCTGTTCGGCTCGATTTCAGGGTCGGCGTCCGCCAATGTCGCGTCCACCGGCGCTATCACCCTGCCCGCCATGACCAGCCTCGGCTATCCCCGGGCCCTGGCCGGAGCGGTGGAGGCGGTGGCCTCTTCGGGGGGCCAGATCATGCCGCCGCTGATGGGGGCCGGGGCCTTTGTCATGGTTGAGCTGACCGGGGTCCCCTACAACAATATCATGGGGGCGGCCCTGCTCCCGGCGATTCTCTACTTTCTGACCGTCTGGATCGGGATCAACGCCTATGCGAGGCGTTATGACCTGAAAAGCGTCGCAGCTGAGGATCTTCCCGACCGGCAGGCGGTGATCATTACCGCGCTGTTTTTCCTGGTCCCCTTCGCCGTCCTGCTGGAGCGGATGTTCAACGGCGGTTACACGCCGCAGTATGCCGCCTGTGTTGCCATCCTGATCGCATTTCTGCTGCTGCTGGTCGATATCCGCTTCAACATCTCCTGGTCGCGAACCCTGGAGCGCTTGCAGGACGTCTGCCTCAACAGCGGCAAGCAGATAGCCGTCATCGCATCGATCATTCTCTGCGCCAGTATTGTCATCGGAGTGCTGGGGCAGACCGGCCTGGGGGTTAAGATCACCTCTCTGATCCTGTCCGGATCGGGACATAACCTTTGGCCGGCGCTGCTGTTGACCGGGCTGGCCTGCCTGGTGCTGGGGATGGAGGTTCCCACGACGGCGGCCTATGTCATCTGTGTCTCCGTGGCCGGACCCGCCCTTCAGGAACTGGGGGTTCCGGCCCTGGTCGCCCACCTGTTTGTCTTCTGGTTCGCCTTGCTCTCGACCATCACCCCGCCGGTCTGCGGCGCCGTTTTTATCGCCTCGGGGATGGTCGGCGAGAACTGGCTCAAGATCGCCGCTTGCGCGATGACCCTGGGGATCGGCCTGTACCTCATCCCGCTGGGGATGGTTGCCAACCCGGCCCTGATCCATCTCTTTGACACGCCGATGGCGGCGCTGCTGGTATTTATCAAGCTGGCGGTCAGCCTGGGCGTCATTTCCTATGGCATCATTGCTCCCGGAAAGCCGGTCGCCCGGGGGGTCCTGGTTTTGGCCGGTCTGACCGGAATCTTTATCTGATCGTCCTCCTGACGACCTCGCTAAGGGTGACCGGCATCTGCCAGGCTGTTTGAAAAAGGATCTTTTTCCGCTTCCCTCAGCAGCACCTCGATAAAGGCCCGGTTGGCGCGGGACAGGTAACGCTGGGATTTCCAGGCGATGAACAGGTCGATAAACAGGGGCGGATTGAAGGGGAGGACGGCCAGTTCCCGGTCATGGCTGACCGCCATGCGCAGAAAGGTGGAAATCCCCAGATGCTGCTTGATCAGGTTGCGGACCAGGGTAAACAGGTTGGTTTCAAAAACGATATTCGGCTGGAGCTGCTCCCTGGCCAACAGCTCATCGATCAGTTCCCGCATGTGATACCCTTCTTTGAAAAGGATCAGGGGCTGCTGCAGAAAGTCCTTCATGTTGATGCTGTCCAGGCCGGCGAAAGGATGGCCGGTCGGCACGCAGGCAACAATCTCTTCGCGCAGAAAGTGCTGATAGGCGATACCTTCGACCTTGTCGGGGTTGGCGACCACCCCCATGTCGAGTTCCCCCCTGGTAATCATGCTCTGGATGCGGCCGGCTCCTTCACCGTTGACCGACAGGCGCAATTCCGGGTAGCGGGTTCTGAAGACGCCGATGATCCGCGGAAAATAGTAGGCGCTCATCATCGGCGGGATGCCGATCCGCACTTCCCCCCGGACCAGTTCCTTGAGTTCGGCCATCTCGGTTGTCGCGACCGCGACATTATCCAGAATCCGTAACGCGTGTTTGAGGAGGGTTTCGCCTTCAGCGGTCAGGGTCACCTGTTTTTCCTGGCGATTGAGCAACACCAGATCCAGCTCTTCTTCGAGTTTGCGGATGGTCATGCTCACGGCCGGCTGGGCGATATGTAGGCGTTCAGCAGCCCGGGTGAAATTCCCCTGCCTGACGATTTCGACAAAGACTTTCAGCTGACGCAGGTCCATTCTGCTTATCCATAATAAATGGTTATAGTTTTTATAATAACAATATATTTTTATTATACAAGGCGCTGCGCTACAGTGACGGTCAAGATCGCTTGTTGAGAGGTCAGAACAACTCTGGCAGAGGGTGCTATGCGGCAGGATAACTATATGACCAAGGGGAGCCGGGATTACTGGCGCGCGAACCTGGCTCTTTTCTTCGCGGGGTTCGTCACCTTTTCGACCATTTACATGTTTCAGCCGCTGTTCCCCAATCTGGTTGAAGAATTTGGCATCTCGCCGGTGGGGGCCAGCCTGACCCTGTCCTTTACCACCTTTTCCCTGGCTCTGACCCTGCCCCTGTCCGGGTCGCTGTCCGATGTCCTGGGGCGCCGCGCCATGATGGCGGTTGCCGTGGTCGCCGCCGCCCTGCTGGCGGTCACCAGTGCGGTGACCCTGCCGTTGCCCGTCCTTCTGGTCATCCGGCTGGCCCAGGGGATCGTCCTCGCCGGCGTGCCGGCCGTCGCCATGGCCTACCTCAATGATGAAATCGATCCGCACGCCATCGGCAGCGCCATGGGGCTCTATATCGCCGGCAATGCCCTGGGGGGAATGACCGGCCGGATTCTGACCATCATTCTGGCCGATGTCTGGACCTGGCGCGTCGCCATTGCCGGAATCGGTCTGCTGGGACTGCTCCTGGCGGTTCTGTTTGTCTGGCTGCTTCCCCCCTCGCGCCATTTTCAGCGCCGCTCTTCGAACCTTATCGATCTCAGCCGCTCTTTGTTCCGTCACCTGGGCAACCCGGGACTGTTATGCCTCTACCTGATCTCCTTCTCGGTGATGGGCAGCTTCGTCTCACTTTACAATTATGTCACGTTCAGGCTGCTCGGACCGGGATTTGAGCTCAGTCAGACCCAGGTGGCCTTTATTTTCCTGGCCTATGCCTTTGGCGGCTGCAGTTCCAGCCTGGCGGGCAAGCTGATGGACAGGTTCGGCCGGGCGCCCCTGCTGTTCGGATGTCTGACAGTGATGATGGGCGGTGTGCTGCTGACCCTGTTCAGCCGGCTTGGCCTGGTTATTGTGGGGATCATCGTCCTGACCATCGGTTTTTTCGGTGCCCACGCCATCGCGTCATCCTGGGTGGGGATCAGGGCCGCCGAGGCAAAGGCCCAGGCCTCGTCCCTTTATCTGCTGTTTTATTACCTGGGGTCGAGTGTTTCCGGTACCGGCGGCGGCTTTTTCTTTGCTCACTGGGGGTGGCCGGGGGTGGTGGGGCTCTCCTGCGCGCTGATCGGGGTGGCTCTGGTGCTGGGCTGCTGGCTGCACGGCATGGAACGGCAGACGACCACGCGCAGGAGTGAGGCGGATACAGTCCTGACTGTTTCTTCGGGCCGTTAACGGGGGAGGGATGTGAATCCGTTGCAGCCCGCTGCGGACGGTCAGGGCCGGGGTGCGTCCCTTGCTGCGCATGGGGCACAGAATGACACCCGCCAGCCAAAACGCTTCAGATCGATGCGCCCCCTGGAATCGAAGCTGATCCCCTCTGTTTCCAGCAGAACCCGTTGCAGCAGGTTGCCTCCCCCGTCCCTGCGCGGACTGATTTCCCCTCTGCTGTTGATGATCCGCTGCCAGGGGACGTCACTGCCGGCCGGCAGGGAGGCCAGGGCAAAACCGACCACCCGCGCCGTGGTCCCGACCAGGCCGGCGATCTGGCCGTAGCTGGCGACCTGGCCTGGCGGGACCTGTCTGACCAGGTCGTAGATGCGCTGATAGAGAGGGGTCGTGGACTCCGCCAAAAAACCTCCTGTCAGCCCCCCGGCTCGCAGCGGGGAGCGATATGTCTGATAGCTCTCGGGAGTCAGCCCAGCTTGGAGCCGTTTTCGACGTGACGCTCCGGGACCGCCAACACCACCGAATGGTCTTCAAGATAAAATCCGGTGACCAGGAATTCGGAGCGGAACGGACCGATCTGTTTGGCAGGGAAGTTGACCACACCGATGATCTGCCGGCCCAGAAGCTCTTCCTTGCGGTAAAGATCGGTAATCTGGGCGCTCGATTTTTTAATGCCGATGGCCGGCCCGAAATCAGCCTTGATCTTATAGGCCGGGGTCCTCGCCTCGGGGAAATCGTCTACCTCCACGATGGTTCCGACGCGCAGTTCAACCTGGGTAAAGTCCTGCCAAGTGATGTCCTTCATTTTTCTCCTCTTCGTGCTCTTGATGAAATACACAGTTCCGGGCGACACCTACCTGGAGCGCCAGCCATAGTGAAGATCGATCCCGTATTTATGCAGTTTGCGGGCAACGGTTGGCTGACTCATACCGAGTTGCAGGGCGATGTCCTGTTGCTTGTGGTAACGTCTTGCCGTTTTCAGGATAACATGCCGTTCGACACTTTCAAGAATCTGTTCCAGGGTCATCTCCGCCGGCCAGTCGGTGTGAAAAATGCCGGTATCGGTGTCATTGTCGGTCATGACGTTCTGGGGCAGATCGTTGACGTCGATGAGGTCGGAGTCGGCCATGACCACCAGGCGTTCGCAAATATTCATCAGTTCCCGCACGTTGCCGGGATAGCTGTAGCCGGTCAGCAGGTCGAGGGCGGCGGCGGTCAGGCGTTTGGATTTTCCGGTCTGCTCCGAGAAACGGCTGATGAAACTGTTGATCATCGGGATCAGGCAGTCTTTGCGGTCCCGCAGGGGAGGAATCTGCAGGGGAATGACGCTGAGCCGGTAATACAGATCGTTGCGGAACTGGCCGTTCCGGATCATCTCCTCGAGGTTGCGGTTGGTCGCGGCCAGAATCCGGACATTGACGTGCTTGCTCCTGGTGCTGCCCAGCCGGGTGATCATGCCGTCTTCCATGAAGCGCAGCAGTTTGACCTGGGATCCGGGCGGCAGCTCGGCGATCTCGTCGAGGAACAGGGTGCCGCCATCGGCCATTTCCAGGTGCCCCGGTTTGTTGCTGACGGCACCGGTAAAGGCCCCTTTCTGGTAGCCGAACAGTTCGGCTTCGATGAGGGAATCGGGAATCGCTCCACAGTTGAGCTTGATGATGGGGGCCGCCGAGCGGCTGGAATGCTGATGAATGAGGTCGGCTATCAGGCCTTTGCCGACCCCGGATTCGCCAAGGATGAGCACCGTCGAATCGACCTCGCTGAGCTTCATGGCCTGTTTCAGGGTTTTGAGCATGGCGGGACTTTCGGCGATGATCGGCGAAGCGGCCAGGTGCCGATGCTGAAGTTCGACAACCTGATGACGGAACTGGTGCCCCAGGGCCTGTTGTTCCTCCAGCTCCTGCTGCAGACGATCGATTTCGGTAATATCCCGCTCGCTGACGACGACGCGGATCAGCTTGCCGGCATCATCGAAGACCGGGGTCCCGGTGGAAATCAGCTTGCGCCCCAGGCGGTTGGTCTGCAGCAGGCTGACCTGGGCACGGTTGCGAATCGCCTCCAGGGCCGCCGACGGCAGAATGACCAGTCCTTCCTCCGCCGCTTCCAGGTAGGGACGGCCGATGAGGCGGTCGAGGGGAGCGTTGTTGATCCGGGCCGAGGCGGGGTTGACGCGCAGGATGGTGCCGTCGCCGTCACAGACGAACAGGCCGTCGGAAGAACCGTCGATGATCGCATCGTTTTCCCGAATGAGGGCCTGCACCGGATGGTTGGCAAAGAGCACGGCGATCACTCCAGCAGAATTCTTGGCAACCGGTCCCGGACCGATCCAGGCCATCTGGTCGGGCAGTTCCAGGTTGGTACGGACCTGCTGCTGCCGGCTGCGCAGGACCTCGCGCATGCTGCGGTTGAGTTCTGGAAAGCCTGGCGGCCAGGTTTCCCCGGGGCGATAATGGGAGGAGAGGATGCCCCAGCTGTCCAGGACGGCGGCATCTTCAGAAATGATGACACCGCCGCTTCCCAGACAGGGGAACAGTGCGGAATAGAGTGAATCCTTCAGCACGATGCTGATCTTCGATGACCGCAAGCCCACATCAGTGGGACATGAGAACCGGCAGCGTCATGTGTTTCAGGAGGTGGCGACCGGTATCGCCGAGGGTCTGAAAGCCGCGGCGTGACTGCATGGTGGCGCCCATGACCAGGAGGTCCGCTCCTGAGTCAGCACAGCGATTGAGCAGCAGGTCGCCGACGCTGAGTTCGCCGCTGTTCCGTTTTTCGCAGGAGATGGGCAGGTCGTAGCGGGCCATGTGATGACAGATGTCGGCCTGATGGGACTGGTAGATCTCGTCGCCATCCTTCCCCTGGACGGTGATCACCTGGATGCGTTCGGCTCTGCGCAGCAGGGGCATGGCGTCATGGAGGGCCCGGGCCGATTCGGGACCGCCCCGCCAGGCCTGGACGATGACATCGAAGTTGGCGGTATAGTTGCCGACGTAGGGAACGATCAGGACCGGGCGGCCGGAACCGAGGACCGCTTTTTCCGGAAGCGTGTCGGGAATCGCCGGGTCGGGTGCGGTCGGATCGGTCTGGCTGATAATCAGCAGATCCCGGTAATGGCTGTAAAGGTTGATGGCCTGGGAGACATCCAGGCCCGTCTGGTAGCTGTCAACGGTGATCCATTCCGCTTCAATCCCCGCGGCCCGGGTCGCTTTCTGGAACTGTTCTTTCGCCTGGTCCTCCCGGCGGTGCAGGTCACGCATATCGCCCAGGTAATGCGGCCGCGGGATGACATAGAGTCCGGCCAGCCGGGCCTGGTGGCTCTGGGCCAGTTGCACGGCAACCTCAAGGCGGGAAGGGCAGGTCGGACGGTTATCGATATGGACAAGAATATCCCTGAGATTCATTGTGAAAGCTCCTCTCTGCTGATCATTGGTGAGGAAGATCAGTTCTTTTTCCCCAGGTACGCTTCCTGGACTTTTTCAGAGGCCAGCAACTCCGCGGAGGTTCCTGCCAGGGCGATTTTTCCAACATCCAGGACATAGCCCCGGTCGGCCAGTTTCAGGGCGGCCTTGGCGTTCTGCTCGACCAGCAGCACGGTCACCCCCTGGTGGGAGATCTCTTTGATCTGTTCAAAGATCGCCTTGACCAGGATCGGTGCGATACCGAGGGACGGTTCGTCGAGCAGCAGCATCTCGGGATTGCTCATCAGGGAACGGCCGATGGCGAGCATCTGCTGCTCCCCGCCGGACAGCGTTCCGGCCAGCTGTTTGCGACGCTCTGCCAGGCGTGGGAACAGTTCGTAGACCCACTTGAGAGTGTCCTTGTCGACTTTGCTCTGGGAAAAGGCCCCGAGCATGAGGTTTTCCTCAACTGTGAGGACGCCGAAGACCCGGCGTCCTTCCGGAGAATGACTGATGCCCAGCTTGACGATCTTGTGGGCCGGCAGTTCCGTCAGTTCCTGCCCCTTGAACTTGATCGAGCCGGATTTGGCCTTGAGCAGCTGGCTGATGGTGCGCATGGTGGTGGTTTTCCCGGCCCCGTTGGCGCCGAGAATGGTGACAATCTCACCCTTGCGGACTTCCAGGGAGATCCCCTTGATGGCGGTAATGCTCCCGTAGGAGACGTGCAGATCTTTTATTTCAAACAGGACGTCGTCACTCATCGTCATCCTCACTTCCCAGGTAGGCTTCAATAACGGCCGGATTCTTCTGGATTTCAGCCGGGGTTCCGTCGGCAATCTTTTTACCGAAGTTGATGACCGTCAGGTAGTCGGTCACCTCCATGACCATGTCCATGTCGTGCTCGATCAACAGCACTGTGACCCCGTTGTCGCGAATCTTGAAAATGGTTTCCAGCAGGCCCATGGTTTCACTGTCATTGAGCCCGGCGGCCGGCTCGTCAAGGATCAGCAGGGTCGGGTCGACGGCCATCGCCCGGGCCATTTCAACCCGGCGCTGGATGCCGTAGGGGAGGGAACCGGCCGGCGTCGCCGCGAATTCGCTCAGGTTGAAAAACTCCAGCTGCTCTTCGACCTTCAGCCAGTTCTCATGTTCGTCCCGCCGTGAGGCCGGGGTATGGACAATGCCGTGCCACCAGTTCTGGCGGCTGCGGATGTGGCGGCCGCTCATGATGTTTTCGGCGACGGACATCTGGCCGAACAGGCGGATGGTCTGAAAGGTTCTGACGATGCCGCGATCGACGATCTGGTAAGGGGTCAGACCGCGGATTTCCTCGCCTCGCCAGATCACGGAGCCCTCTTCGGACTTGTAAATTCCGGTGATACAGTTGAAAACCGTGGTTTTTCCCGCCCCGTTAGGGCCGATGATACCGTAAATCTGCCCCTGCTTGACGGTAAAGGAAAGATCATCGACAGCGGTCAGACCACCGAAGCGTTTGGTGACATTGGTCAGTATCAGGTCATTATGCGCCATGGTTTGTTTCCTTAATCAAGAACTTGGGAATTTTGCCGAAGGTCGCCGGCCAGATGCCCCGCGGACGCAGGATCATGGCCAGGATCATGGCAAATCCGAAAATGAAATACCGCCAGGTTGCAAACTCACGGAAGATCTCGGGAAGAACGAACATCACGAAAACCCCCAGCAAAACTCCGGGGATAGAAGAGCCGCCAACCAGGACGATACTGAAAAACAGCACGGACTGGATGAATTCAAACGCTTCGGGGCTGACCGCGGAGTACTGGGTGGCGTAGACGGTACCGGCGAGACCGGCGATGCCGGCACCCAGGCCGAAGGCGAAGATTTTGTAGATACGGGTATTGATGCCGATGCTTTCGGCCGCCAGCTGATCCTCGCGCAGGTAATGGAGGGCCCGCCCCGGTTTACTTTTTTCCAGGTTGCGCATGATCCAGAGAGTCAGCAGCAGCACAGCGAAGGCAAAGTAATAGACGGATATCTGGCTGATCAGGTTCTGGCCGAAAAGGCTCAGTGAATCGAGGCCGAAAATGCCATTGGGGCCGCCGGTCACGCCACCCAGGTTGTTCTGGAGGACCTGGACGAAAACGATGTTGAAACCGATGGTGGTGACCAGCAGGTAGTCGCCGCGCAGGTGCACAATGGGGCCGGCCAGCAGGATGCCGAAAATGGCGGGGATAATGATAGCCAGGGGGATGGTGGCGACGATCGACCAGCCGAATTCGTTGTTGAGGATAGCCGTGGTGTAGGCGCCCATGCCGAAAAACAGTGCCTGGCCCATGTTGAACATGCCGCTTTTGCCGAGCACAATATCCTGCGACAGGGCAACGACGGCAAAAATCAGAAATGTTATGGCAACCGCCTGCCAGCGCTCATTCAGCAGGTGGGGCAGGATCGCCATGACCACAATAAAGGCCGGAAGGCCGAAACGTTCGAGATTTTTCATCAGACTTTCTCCGCAACACGCTCGCCAAGAATCCCGGTGGGACGGACGATCAGGATCAGGATCAGCAGGATAAAGGTAAAGGCATCGGCCCAGGTACTTGAGACATACCCGGCAATGAAGGCATTGAACAGACCGAGGAGAACGCCGCCCAGCATAGCGCCCGGGATATTGCCGATGCCGCCGAGGATTGCGGCAATAAAGGCGTAGAGACCGTACTGCCACCCCATGTTGAAGGTGATGCCCCGGTAATAGAGGCCGACGAACAGGCCGCCGATGGCTCCGAGGGAGGACCCGATGATAAAGATCAGGGCGATAACGCTGTTGACGTTGATGCCCATCAGTCTGGCGGCATCCTGGTCGATGGAACTGGCGCGGATGGCGGCTCCCATCCTGGTTTTTTCAACGAACAGGTACAGGGAAACCATCAGAACCAGAGAGATGACCAGGATCAGGACCTGGATCAGACTGATGACGACCCCTCCGAAGTCCCAGTAGACCTGGGGAACCAGTTCCGGGAAGATACGCATGCGCGGACCCCAGATCAGCATGATTCCATTCTGGATGACCATGCTGGCGCCAAGGGCTGAAACAACAGCGGAAAGACGGGGCGCGGTGCGCAGCGGGCGGTAGGCCACCCGCTCCAGAATAACGCCGATGCAGGCCATGATTGCGGCCGAGAGCAGGAAAATACCGATAACCGCCACCAGGGAGGTCGCTTGTCCCATGACCTGGGTGTAGATGGTCAGGCCGACGAAAGCCGAAGCGGCAACCATGTCGCCATGGGCGAAGTTGATCAGTTTCATGACACCATAGACCATGGTGTAGCCGAGGGCGACCAGGGCGAACATGCTGCCGATCGTCAGGCCGTTGGCCAATTGCTGCAGAAAAATATCCATAAAACGTCTCCGGGGTTAAAAATTCACGCTGCCTTGCAGACGCCAGGGGAGGACCCGTGGCCGTACCCGAACCAGGCTTCGCAATCAGACCGCTGCGGATTTCACTTCGAAACCTTCGGCTGGTTGTGAGTCTGTCCTCTGCTCGCGCCTGAGGGGCAGAATGAGCCGCCAGTAGCAGGGTGTGACGGTATAAAAAGGGCGGGGAGCTATGGGTCCCCCCGCCCGGGTTGCTGGTCAGCTGACCTTACTGGACGTACTCGTTGGCGTAGCTGCCGTCAGCCTGAATCTTTTTGACGACATAGGCGCCGCCCTTGCGGTTGCCGTCTTTCGCGAAAGCGATGGGGCCGGTGATGCCGGGCAGCGGCTCCGGCATGGTCTGCAGATATTCCACGGCTTTCTTGGTGTCGAAGCTCTTGTTCTGCTCCATGGCGTGAATGATGGCACGCATGCCGTCGATGTTCATCAGACCCCAGATGGAGGGGGGCATTTCACCGTATTTTTTCTGGTAGTCGGCGATGAAGGTCTTGGCGATTTCATAAGGGAGCACGTCGGGGGACGGAACGTTGACGATGAAGGCGCCTGCCGCAGCCGAGCCGGCGAGTTTGACGAAGTCCGGGTTGTCGTTGGCGTCGCCGCCATAGAAATCAGCCTTGATGCCGAGGGCAACCTGCTGGGAACGCAGCTGGCCGCCGTCGGAGTAGTATCCGGCAAAGAAGATGGCATCGGGATTCTTGGACTTGATGTTGGTCAGGACCGGGGTGAAGTTCTGGGAGTCGGCCTTGATCTTGTCCCGGGAGACGACGTTGCCGCCCAGCTTTTTGATGGCCGCTTCGGTGGCGTTGGCGAGGCCGTCGGCATAGGTCGAGAAGTCGGAGATGACGACGATACGCTGGTACTTCTTGACGTTGACCAGGTAGTTGGCCACGAACTCAGCTTCCGCGCTGTTCGGGAAAGAGTTGCGCAAGAAGGTCCAGTAACCCTTTTCCGTCAGGGCGTCTGCGGTCCCGTCGGAGGTTTGCAGAACCCCGGCGTTGTAGTAGGTCTTCTGGGCCGCTTCGGCACAGGTTGAGGTGTAGGAGCCGATAACCATGGACACGCCCTTGTTGACCAGGTCCTTGGCGCAGATGGCCGCAGCCATGGCCGTGCCCTGATCGTCACAGGTGATGACTTCGATCTGCTTGCCCAGGACGCCGCCCTTGGCATTGATCTGTTCGGCCAGCAGCCGGACACCGTTGTCGATTCCCTGACCTTCGTTGGCGTAGCTGCCGGTGATGGGGGCCTGAACGCCGACCTTGAGAGTATCAGCCCAGGACAGTCCGGCTGTCAGTGCGACAGCGCAGAGGGTGAGGAGAATGTTACGAAACTGCTTCTTCATGTTTTTGTGCCTCCTTGTTTGGTGGTTTTAAACATCGTTTTGGCGAAGCTTACCTTCCCGTTTTTCATCGGTCAACGAAAAATGTTGCCAGCGAAAAGTCCTTTCATCTGCCTTCCAGAATGAAATCAAAAGCGTATTTAAAACACCTTTTGATCGACTGGGTTTCGGTAATACTTTACTTAACACGACATTTGGAGATTTTTGCAAGCGGCCCTGGTCATTTCCGGGCGGCCTGGCTGATTACTCTTTGCCGATGCTGTTGGTCAGTATAACTGACAGATCGAGGTCCTTCTCGATTGATCAATGAATGCTGGTGATCAGGGTCTCGCCTTTGAGACCGGATTTTATCCGAAGCAGAGGGCCTGCCGGCCGGGTTCGGACACGTGGTGTCGTAGATCTGAAGATGGTGTCATCAACATGCCGATTGACAGGTAGCTGGGGGATGGCTACCCGTCAATCGCATTAAAATGTGGTCCCTGGACAATTTTACTATCCATGTTACGAAAATCGCAAGATGATATTGTTTTTACTAGTGTTTTTTCAATCCCAACAGTTGTCTCAGGGCGTGTTGGGCAATGTTGGGATTTTCTTTGAGGCGCCGTTTTGAGTAGGGCAGCCAGTCCTGGCCGTAGGGGACGTAGATCCTCAGCCGGTGCCCGTTCTTCAGGATAATCTGACGCAGCTCCTCGTCGACGCCGAGCAGCATCTGAAACTCGTACTGATCCGGTTTCAGGCCCAGTTTGCGGATCAGCGCCATGGCTTCGCAGACCAGTTGCTCGTCGTGGGTCGCGATCCCGACATAGGCTCCCTGCTTGAACATCAGCTCCAGGCTGGCCATGTAATTGCTGTTGATAGCCAGGGGGTGCTTCCAGGCATGCAGGCGCGGCTCGATGTAGATTCCTTTGCAGAGCCGGTAGTTCTGGTAACCGTCGGCATGGTCGATCACGTCCTGCGGGGTGCGATGGAGATAGGCCTGGAGGACCGTGCCGACATGTCCCGGAAACTCCTCACGCAGGCGGCGGAAGAATTCGAGGGTATCGTCCGTGGTTGGGATGTCTTCCATGTCGATGCGGATGAAGTTGTTGATCCGCTTGGCTTCGGCGACCAGTTCCCGGATGAATTCAAAGCAGCGCTCCTTATCCAGCAGCAGCCCCATCTGGGTCGGCTTGATGGACAGGTTGGCGTCGAGCTTGTTGCTGTCGATGGCCTGCAGAATTTCCAGGCCGTTGTTTTTGAAGGCTTCGGCCTGCTCGATCCTGGTGATGAATTCGCCGAGGATGTCGATGGTGGTCATCATCCCCTGCTGGTTCAGGTCCTGGGTGACGCGTACGGCATCGGCCAGGGTGGATCCCGCGATATAGCCTTTGGCGAAGTAGCTGACGATCGGCTTCGGGACGTGCATGATGGTTTTTGAAACGACAAAATTAAAGAGTGACATGATCTGTTTCCTGTTGGCCAGTGGACTGGTTCGGGTAAAGCGGCTCCCGGCCTGATTGCCGGGAGCCTGTGACCAAATTGTTTTTGCCCGGAAACGGCCCTTTTCCTCGTAGCGGCGTCAACCTTCGGGTTGGCTTGCCACGCCGAAAGACATCTCGTTTCCGATTCGAAAGTCGCCTGTTATTCGGCATCCATAAAGGGATACTCAAAGCTGGTCGGCGGTACGAAGTTTTCCTTGACGGTTCGCACCGAGACCCAGCGCATCAGGTTCTGCTTGCTGCCGGCCTTGTCGTTGGTGCCGGAAGCACGGCCGCCACCGAAGGGCTGCTGGCCAACCACGGCGCCGGTCGGCTTGTCGTTGATATAGAAGTTGCCGGAGGCGTTGGTCAGCTTGGCCATGCCCAGACTGACGGCGGTGCGGTCCTGGGCGAACAGGGCGCCGGTCAGGCTGTATTCGCTGGTCTGGTCGCACAATTCCAGGGCGGCTTCGTAGTCGTCGTCCTGGTAGCAGTACATGGTCATCACCGGGCCGAAGATTTCTTCTTCCATGGTTTTGAACTTGGGATTGGTGGTGGTGATGACGGTCGGTTCGATGAACCAGCCCTTGCTGTCGTCGTAGTTCCCGCCGATGACGATCTCGGCGTCTTCTGCGGCCTTGGCGTAGTCGATGTAGGCGGTGATGCTCTTGAAAGCCGCCTTGTCGATGACGGCGTTGAAGAAGTTGCCGAAGTCACAGACATCCCCCATTTTGATGCGGTCGGTCTGGGACTTGATCTCGTCAAGCACCGGCTGCCACAGCGAAGCCGGAATATAGGCGCGGGACGCAGCCGAACATTTCTGCCCCTGGTACTCAAAGGCGCCGCGGACGATGGCGGTGGCGAGGGCTTTGATATCAGCCGACTTGTGAGCGAAGACGAAGTCCTTGCCGCCGGTTTCGCCGACGATGCGGGGGTAGGTTTTGTAGCGGTTTTCGGCCAGGTTGTTGCCGATGGTCTTCCACATTCCCTGGAACACGCCAGTGCTGCCGGTGAAGTGGATGCCGGCAAAGTCTGGGCTGTTCAGCACGGTATCCCCGACGTTGCTGCCGGAACCGGGCACGAAGTTGATGACCCCGTCGGGCAGGCCGGCTTCCTGGAGGAGTTTCATGAAATAGTAGGGTGCGTAAACGGCCGATGACGCCGGTTTCCAGACCACGGTATTGCCCATGATGGCCGGAGCGGTCGGCAGGTTGCCGGAGATGGCGGTGAAGTTGAACGGGGCCACCGCAAAGATGAAACCTTCCATGGGCCGGTGCTGCACGTAGTTCCAGGTGAACCGGGAGTTGTGCATCGGCTGGTCGGCATAGATCTGCTGGGCGAAATAGACGTTGAAACGCAGGAAATCAATCAGCTCGCAGGCGGAATCGATTTCGGCCTGGAAGGGGTTTTTGCTGATGTTGAGCATGGTGGCCGCATTGATCAGGAAGCGGTATGGGCCGGCCAGCAGATCGGCGGCTTTGAGGAAGATCGCGGCGCGCTCTTCCCAGCGCAGGCTGTCCCAGACCGGTTTGGCGGCCATGGCGGCGTCGATGGCCATCTGGACTTCCTCGGGGCCGGCCTTGTGGTAGGTCCCCAGGGTGATGGAATGGTCGTGTGGGCAGGCGATCTTCGCGGTGCTGCCGGTGCGGACTTCCTTGCCGCCGATAATCAGGGGAACCTCAATCTGTTTCGATTTGAGCTCGTCGAGAGCCGCTTTGAGCTGGGCGCGCTCGGGGGTGCCGGGGGCGTAGGTCAGGTTGGGTTCGTTCTGCGGAAAGGGGACACTGACTGCTGCATTGTTTAGAAGATTCATGGTTCTCCTCTTGGTCTCTGGTAATTATTATTCCATAGTGAATACTCGCTCGTTATAAAAGCAAAGAGGGTGCCAACCCTTTTTGCCGGGGTCTTCTGAAGCTCTTTGATTGAGGGTGATTTTGTATATAAATCAGTCTCTTGAAATAATCTTATCCGGTTTTTTGGAAGCTGCAACTGAGACAGGATAAAAAGTTCTTAAGAGACGATTGAGGAAGGGGTTATGCAAAAATGCATAATCGGAAAGGTCAGGCCAGGTTGTGTTTTTTGAATTTTCTCGCCACGGTTGACTGGTTGATGCCCAGTGCTTTGGCGATTTCCCATTGATTCCGGTGGGTTGCTTTTGCCTTTTCAAGAAGTTGTTTTTCGATGCGGTCCAGGGCTTCGGCAAGGGGCAGTCCTGTTGGCAGGCTGCTGACCATGTCCTTCTCTTGGGAGGAGGCGTGCCGGCTGATGTGGGCGGGAAGGTCGGCGACGTCGATGACTTCGGTGTCGGACATGACGACCAGGCGTTCGCAGATGTTCATCAGTTCCCGGACGTTGCCCGGGTAGGGGTAGGCCGTCAGGGCGTCAAGGGCGGCCCGGGACAGGCGTTTGCGGACCTTCCCCTGGCGCGAGAAGGTCTCGAGGTAGTGGCGGATCAACGGGACGATGCAGTCCGTCCGTTCCCGGACGGCGGGAATCTGGATGGGGATGACGTTGAGCCGGTAGTAGAGATCAAGGCGGAACCGCCCCTGTTCGACCATGGCCTCCATGTCCTGGTGGGTGGCAGCCAGGACCCTGACGTTCAGGTGTCTGCTGCGCGTATCGCCAAGCCGGGTGATGCGGCCGTCCTCCAGAAAGCGCAGCAGCTTGACCTGGGATGAGGCGGGCAGTTCGGCGATTTCGTCCAGAAACAGCGTGCCGCCGTCGGCAAGTTCGAACTGGCCCGGCTTGCCGCTTGCCAGAGCGCCGGTGAAGGCGCCTTTTTCGTAGCCGAACAGCTCCGCTTCGATGAGGGATTCGGGAATCGCGCCGCAGTTGATCTTGATCAGGGGTTCGGCGCTGCGCTGGGAGTGCTTGTGGATCATGTCGGCAAAGAGTCCTTTGCCGACTCCCGATTCGCCAAGGAGGAGTACCGACGAGTCGGCCTTGGCGACCTTCATCGCTTGCTGAATGGCGTTGAGCATGGAGGGGCTGCGGGCGATGATCTGCTGGGCTTCCAGTTCGGTCTGCTGTCTGGCCAGCATCTGTTCACGAAAGCCGTCCCGCATCCCTTCCTGTTTCTCGAGTTCGCGCTGCAGGTTGTCGATTTCGGTGATATCCCGCTCGCTGACAACGACTCTGACCAGGCTGCCGTGGTCGTCGAATACCGGGGTGGCGATGGAGATCAGCTTGCGACCGTCCTTGTTCTGGAGCTGGCTGACCCGTTCCTTCCTGATGGTTGCCTCGAGGGCTGCGGAGCGGTCGATGAAGCCGTTTTCGATCAGCTCACGCATGTTGCGGCCGATAATCTCGCTGGCGGGTATCTGGTGGATTTTTTCTGAGGCCGGATTCATGCGGATGACGTTGGCGTCGCTGTCGCAGACAAAGAGCCCGTCGGAGGAGGAGTCGATAATGGTGTCGAGCTCCCGCGACAGGGTGTTGAAGGAGGGGAGTCTGCGGGTCATGGTGTCGAGCTGGGTGCTGTCGACCAGGACGCAGACGGCGCCCTTGATCTTGCCCTCTTCCAGCAGGGGGTTAATGCCGACCAGGTACTCGCGGCTGCCCAGCTGCATGGGGATCTCGGAACTGGGCAGCAGGCCGGTGAGGATCTTGTTGACCTGCAGCCAGAAGCCGGGGTACTCCGCTTCCAGGGGGGTCCCGGGAACCAGCTCCAGTCGTTCCCGGGCCAGCTTGCTGACCAGGACAACGGTGCCGTTGTGGTCCAGGGTGATGATCATGCGGCCGGTGGCGTCAAGCAGCCCCTGGGCGCGGAAATTGAGAGAGAGAATCTTCATAAAGGGATATTATGCATAGTTGCATTTGTTATGCAATGTGGAATATGGCTACTTTCTGACCGTCGCCAGGCGCAGGGCCAGTCCCAGAAACACCAGGGCGCTGACTTTGTTCATGACCTGCTGCACCCCGTTGGAGCGGAACAGCACCTGGCCAAGGGTTCCGGCCAGCAGGGCGATGATTCCGAAGACCAGAAAGGTGGCGATGATGAACAGGCCGCCGAGAATCAGCATCTGCAGCGAGACATGGCCATGGGCCGGGTCGGTAAACTGGGGCAGAAAAGCCAGGAAAAAGATGGAGACCTTGGGGTTGGTGATATTCATGATGATACCACGCAGGTAAAGCTTTTTCAGGGGCGCGGAAGTTTTGTCCTGGCCGGGGGAGGTCACGGAGGCGGCCCGGAAAGCCTGCCAGGCGAGATAGGCCAGATAGGCGGCTCCGAGGTATTTGAGGGCCGAGAAAGCCAATGCCGAGGTCTGGAAAATAACGGCCACCCCGAAAGCGACAGCCAGGCTGTGACCAATCAGCCCGGTACAGAGCCCCAGCATGATGACCAGCCCCGCCGACCGTCCGCGCACCGCGGCCTGGGTGAGGACGAAAATGTTGTCGGGACCGGGGGCCAGGCCGAGAAGGATGGCCGCGACAAAGAAGGCCAGCAGGGTTTCAGCGGGAAGCATTCGCGACTCCTTTGCAATGGTGAAATAAATAACCGCAGCGGACGATCAGGGCTTGACCTCTTCGTATTCAAATTTGTAACCGACCCCGTAGACCGAGTGAATCAGCTGCAGGTGCGGACAGCAGCTGGTCATCTTTTTTCGCAATTTTTTGATGTGGCTGTCAATGGTTCTGTCGGAGACGACGCGTTCGTCCTGGTAGATTTTGTCCATGAGCGTCTGGCGACCGAAAATCTGTCCGGGGTGTTCGGCCAGGAATTGCAGCAGTTTGAATTCGATGGCCGTGAGGTCGAGGGGCTGATCTTCCAGGGTGGCCAGCAGGCGGCTGTGGTCGAGGACCAGCCCGGGCGTTCCGCTGCCGATGGCGTGGTCAGTGCGGCGCAGGACGGTTTTGACCCGGGCGACAACTTCCCGGGGGCTGAAGGGTTTGCAGATATAGTCGTCTGCGCCAAGTTCCAGGCCCAGAATGCGGTCGATCTCCTCGACCCGGGCTGTGATCATGATCACAGGGACGGTCGAGAAGGTTCTGATTTCGCGGCAGATATCGAGCCCGTCCCGGCCCGGCAGCATCAGGTCGAGAAGGATCATGATCGGGCTGTGTTCTCTGGTGGCGGTTACGGCGTCCAGACCGTTGCCGATGCAGACGGTTTCATATCCCGCCTGGCCGAGATAGTCGGCCAGAAGCTGGGCGAGTTTCTGTTCGTCTTCGACAATCAGAATCTTATTGGGCATTGCGGGCTCCATGCAGCGGCAGGCTTATTTTGATCCACAGGCCTCCCAGGGGAGACGGCAGGGCCGTGATGCTGCCCTGGTGCGCTTCGACGATGTTCCGGCAGATAGCCAGCCCGAGGCCGGCTCCGCCGGTGGCACGGTTGCGCGAGGTTTCTTCCCGGTAAAGTCGGTCAAAAAGTCTGTCGAGATTGTCTTCCGGCACCGCGGGGGCGGAGTCCTGAACATTGATGTCAAGCTGGTCGGCACCTTTGTTGATGATAATTTTAAGGTAGCCTCCGGGTTCCGTGTACTTGAGGGAGTTGTCGAGCAGGTTTGAAAACAGCTGCCGTAAGCGTTCCGGATCGGCAAAAACGTGGATCGGGCGCGAACGCGGCGTTATGCCGAAAAAACGAAGACGATGCTTTTCGATCTCGGCATGATAGCTGTCGATGACATCGTTCAGCAGGGCGATGATGTCGACCCGGGATTTTCGATAGGTCAGGGCGCCGAGATCGGACATGGAGAGCTGGTAAAGATCGCTGACCAGGCGACCCAGACGCAGAATTTCGGCATGCAGGGAGTTGAGAGCCGCGGCATCGGGTTTCCTGATGCCGTCGATGAGAGCTTCGGTCTCCCCGCGAAGAATGCCGATGGGCGTCCTCAGTTCGTGGGAAATATCGGCGATCCACTGCTGGCGGGCCGTTTCGTTCTTTTCCAGGGTCAGGGCCAGCAGGTTGAAGTCCTCGGCCAGCCGACCCAGTTCGTCGGACGAGTTGACGGTGACCCGGGTCGAGAAATCGCCGCTGCTCAGCCGGTGTGTTGCGGCCGCCATGTGCCCGAGGGGGCGGACCAGGCGTCTGGCCAGCAACAGGGACAATCCTGCCGAGAGCAGCACGATAATCAGGGCGACCAGGATAAAGGTCGATTTCTGCTCGTGGAGGAAGGTCAGGTGGCGATTGTCGGTCAGCTTCTGGAGCGGCCGGTGGCCCAGGAAACCGACCACCTTGCCGTTGCTCTTGAGGGGCGTCCGGTTGATCTCAGCCGTATCGCCGGGGACGCCGATGAGCAGGACCCGGGCGGCGTCGAACAGCAGGAAGCGCTCGTCATAATGCAGAATGAAGGGTGGGGGCGAGGCCGGAGCGGGGGGGTGATCATGGGCGTCCGGTTTAGGCGGAGGGCCGAAATTCGGCGGTCGGACGTCTCTGCTGGACAGGGACGACATGATCAGATCGCGCCAGGCGTCGGGGTTCTTCTGAAGCGCTTCCCAGCTGCCGTGGCCCTTATAGTAGACCTCCAGGGTGTCCGCCAGTCGGGCGCTCACCGAGGCTTCCGTTTCCCTGATAAAATTCAGAAAGCCCCGGTTCAGGTTCCACTGCATGATCATGACCAGGCAGATCACCGCCAGGCCGGCGGCCATGAGAATCGCCAGGAAAAGCCGGTGTGTGATGCTGATCTTCACTCGAGTCTACCTTTTTTCCATCCCAGGTCGGCAGGCTGGGCGGCGCTGAAAACCGCATGCCTGTCCAATGCCGGTTTCGAAGGACCGCCGCTCCTGCGACCGTTTCGCAACGCTCCTGTTATGACAAATGGTAACAATCAAGTACATTTGTTTTTTTTCAAAAGTTAAATTTTCTCATTTCTTACACATTTCTTCCTCTTTTTGTTGCTAATTCTTTTCGCAAATATGTCGGTGACGCTCGGAAACTGTAACAGATTGTTGGCTAAGATTGTCGCCCATATCAACGTCATGTCAACGCCATGGGAACATGCGGGATCACCGTCGCGCCGTAAAAAGCCGGGAGGGGGGGCGATCGGCTGTAGGGCGGAGTTGCTGGTCCTCGGCGATGGGATGTTAACGGAAGCCGGTTACGCCGTTAATGATACTAAATAGCTGAAAAACGAGGTGAAACTATGTACTTGTCAAAACATAACGGTTCCCAGGGCAGGTCTGCGGAAATAGCGGATTACGCCCATATGTCACTGACGATGGGGAAATTGCTCTATCTCTTCAGCGATGGAGCCGATCATTCGGATATTGTCGAGATGCTCCGCAGTGAAGGTTTCCGCGTGCATGAATTCCAGAAGAAAGAGATGACCCCCGAATGCCTGGAGGGAGAGCCGCCCGACCTGGTGCTCATCGATTACGCCTCCCCGTCCATGGAGCTTATCGGCCGCTGCCGCAACCTGCGCTTCAATTACAGCGGGCCGATCCTGGTCATGGCCGAGCATGCCGATGAAATGCTGCAGATTCTCGGCCTCGAGATGGGAGCTGACGAGTTTTTGCTCAAGCCGGTCAGTCCGGCCTTGATGATGGCCCACCTGCGGGCCATGTTGCGGCGGACCCAGGAGGTCGAGCATAAGAACCGCAAGCAGATCCAGTTGGGGCAGCTGATGATCGATGCTGCTCGCCGGGAAGTCCGTTCCCACGGCAAGACCGTTGAACTGACGACCAGGGAATTCGATGTGCTCTGGTGCCTGGCCGAGAACTCGAGCAAGATTCTCAGCCGGGACGATATCCATCGCTATCTCTATCATTCCGAGTATAACGGGTTTGACCGTTCCATCGATATCTACATCTCCCGGATTCGCAGCAAGATCGGAGATGACCCGCTGCATCCGCGCTATCTCAAGACCGTGCGCGGGGCGGGTTACCTGCTGACCGGGGGGAGTCGGCAATAACCACCACCTCGGCCGGCAGTCCCGGCTCGGTCCATGACCTCAGGGAAACATCAGGGCGGCGCCTTTGCAAAAAGGGGCCGCCTTTTTGTGTCGAGGACGCCCACGGGGAGAAGGGTGCTCCGATTTTTAATGAGTAACAACAGGTTTCAACGCGTAGCCGGGCATAAACCGAATGGGAACAATGACCATACACAGTCGCCGGGGGGTGGGGCCGAAGAGAAGGACGAAGGCATGAACGAACCTTGAAAAGAATCAGGCGCGGTCTGGAAGACGGAGGAGAAAGCCTTATGAGTTCAATCACTTTTAGCGGTCTGGCATCAGGCCTGGATACCGATTCGATCATCGAGGCCCTCATGGAGATCGAGCAGGAGCCCATCGATTCCCTGGAAAGCGACATCGAGTATTTCGAAGCCGAAACGGAGGCGTATGCGGAACTTGACGACCTGATGTCGGACCTGCTCGATGCCGTTGAGGATATGGATACCCTCAAAGAAATCTCCAGTATGTCCGCAACCTCAAGCAATGAAAGCCTGCTGTCGGCCACAGCGACCAGCTCGGCGATTGCCGGGACCTACCATGTCGAGGTGCTCAGCCTCGCCGAGGCCCAGAAGGATGTCAGCAGCGAAGGGTTTGCGGATACCGACAGCGAAACCTTGACCGGCAGCCTGACCATCGGCGAAACGACCATCGATTACAGCGAGGTGAGTCTCAGCGAACTGGTGAGCATGATCAACGAAGCCGATACCGGGGTCAGCGCCTCGATCATCAACGACGGCACCGAAAACGGCTACCGGCTCAGACTCAGCGGCGATGAAGCCGGTGTGGTCACGGATATCACAGGGACCGGCAGTATTGCCTTGGATACCGCCGCAAACGGGCATACCTACAGCGCCGTCGAGGCCCATATCGTGGTCGACAATGTCGATATTTACAGCACTTCGAACACCATTACCGATGCCATTCCCGGCGTCACTCTCGATCTGAACGATGCCGACGAAGATGCCAGCCTGACCCTGAAGGTCGCCGTCGATACGGAAGAAATCGAAACCACTCTCGATACCTTTGTCACCGCCTACAACGCTATCATCGACTGGATTTCCGACCAGAGCGAAAGCGACTGGGGGAGCGATTCCACTATCCGCGGCGTGAAACAGAAAATGCAAAGTTTCCTGTCGACCCAGGTGGACACCAGTGGCGCTTTTGGCAGCCTGGTTGAGCTCGGCTTCGAGTCTGACTGGGAAACGGGAAAAATCAGTATCGACAGCAGTACTCTGGAAGATGCCTTGAGCGAAGATCTGGACAGCGTACTGGCACTGTTCGCCGGAACCAGTACCAGCGATGGCATCGCCGACATCGCAGGGGACTATTTCGATACCCAGACGGACAGTATCGACGGCATCTACGCGCGGCGCTCGGAGTCCAACGATGCCACCATCGAGCGTCTCAATGAGCGGATCGAGCGTCTCGAAGCCCGGCTGGAAAAGCGGGAGGAGTATCTGCGTGAGCAGTATACGGCCATGGAAGAGATGGTGTCGGAACTCAACAACCAGTTGTCATATCTCGAAGCTCTCGACAGCTGAATTTCAGAAACAAGGAGCAGCCAATGTCCATCACCAGTGTAACCGATACCTCGACCGCTTTTTCCAGCGTCGCCAGCTCCGCCTCGTCTCTCGGCAAGGAAGATTTCCTGACCCTGCTGGTGGCTCAGCTGGAAAATCAGGATCCCCTCGATCCCCAGGACAACACCGAATTTGTGGCCCAGATGGCCCAGTTCAGTGCCCTGGAGCAGCAGATCTCCACCAACGAAAACCTGACCGAGCTGATCGAATCCAACCAGGCGATTGAGCAGCTGTCGGCCTTCAATCTGCTGGGGCAGACGGTCGTTGCCGAGCAGGACTCCTTCAGTTATGCCGGGGAGTCCGTCGAACTCGGTTTTTCCCTCGACCAGGCCGCCGAGTCCGTGACCCTGGCCATCCTGGATGCCGATGACAATGTCGTTGCCACCCTGGACGTTGCGGACGTCGAGAGCGGGACCACTTTCGTCACCTGGGACGGTACCGACAACTCAGGTACCGATCTGTCCGCAGGGGAGTATTCGGTGCTGGCCACCGCCCTCTACAGCGACAGCAGCAGCGAGTACCTGACAGCCCTGCAGCGTGCGGTGGTCAACGGCATCGATACCAGCGGCTCGACCATGCTCGAAACCGACCAGGGGACCATCGATCTGAGTCAGCTCGTCACCGTGAGCGTGAATTAGAGAGGATCATCATGACGCCAGTTTCTCACCCGCAAACCGGACGGACCGTGACATTTTCAAAACATGCCAGTCTCCGTCTTGAAAAAAGAGACATCGCCCTGACTCAGGGGATGCTGCAGCAACTCAGCGGGGCCGTGACCTCTCTGGAACGCAAAGGGGGACGGTTGGCCCTGGTGATGTTCGCCCAGGCAGCCATGCTGGTCAGCGTGACCGGACGCACGGTGATCACCGTGATTGGGCGTGATCAGTTGCAGAACAATATTTTTACCGACATCGACAGCGTGATCTTCGTTGCCGCCTGAGGTGTTCAGGCAAGGAGTCAATTTATGGGTCTTTCAAGCACTTTATACACGGGAATCAGCGGTCTCAAAGCGAACTCAGAGGCGATGAGCGTCACCGGCAACAATATTTCCAACAGCAGTACCGTCGGGTTCAAATCGAGCAGCACCCTGTTCTCCGATGTCCTGTCGGCGAGCATGTCGAGCGCCAGCGGGACGTCCCAGGTCGGCCGCGGCGTCCAGATTTCAACCGTATCGACATCTTTCAGCCAGGGGTCGTTTTCAAGCACCTCCAGCGAGACCGACCTGGCGATTGAAGGGGACGGGTTTTTCATGGTCCGTGCCGACGATTCGGAGGAGATCTACTATACCCGTAACGGCTCGTTCGATTTCGACTCCGACGGCTACCTGGTCAACGCGGAAGGGTACCGGGTCCAGGGCAAACTCTATATCGACGGCGAGCTCAGCGGCGGAGACCCAACCGACATCCAGGTCGACTTCGAGACCCAGATTCCGGCTCACCAGACCGAGGCCCTGACCCTGACGACCAACCTGAATTCGGGATCCGAGACGATCTCGGCGTTTGATATCGATGATCCGGACGATACCTCCAACTATGCGACCTCGACCCAGGTTTACGATTCCCTGGGCAACACCCACCTGGTGACCACCTACTTCACCAAGACGGCCGATCAGACCTGGGAATGGCATACCGTGGTTGACAGCAGTGAGGTCACTAGCGCAGCGACCACGGATCTGACCGAAATCGGCAGCGGCACGCTGACCTTTGATACGGATGGCACCCTGGTCAGCGGCGAAACCGGAACCACGGGCAGTATCGCCTGGAACAACGGATCGGATACCGGGCAGGTCATCGAGATGACCTTCGACACAACCCAGTTCAGCAGTTCCTCGGTGGTCATCTCCCAGAGCCAGGACGGGTACGCCCCGGGCGAAGTCGTCGATGTCTCCATCGCTACCGACGGCACCGTGCAGGCCAGCTATTCCAACGGCGAAACCCTCGATATCGCCCTGCTGACCCTGGCCACCTTCACCAACCCGGACGGCCTGTCCAAGGAGGGGGGGAGCCTCTATGCCGAAACCAGCGCTTCGGGAGACCCGAGCGTCGGGACGGCCGGCGCTTCGCAGGGGTATATCTACACCAGCAGCCTGGAACTGTCCAACGTTGACCTGTCGGAAGAGTTCGTCAGCCTGATCACCATTCAGAACGCCTATTCGGCATCGTCCAAAGTGATCACCACGACGGATGAAATGCTGCAGGAACTGATCAGCCTCAAGCGCTGATGATGGTACGGAGCAGATCATGAATCATCCGCAATTACACCAGCAACTGGAGGCGCTCGAAGTGCTTATTCTTAAAGAGCGTGAGTATGCGATCAGGCTGAAAGTCGAGGAACTGAAGGCGCTGCAGGATGAGAAGGGGCGTCTGCTCGACGGGTTCAGGGACCTGGTCACCAGCTGTCCGGCCGAGCTCAAAGAATGGGCGGCCAGGCTCAGCAGGGAAAACCGGCGCAATGCCAGGCTGCTGGCAACGACCCTGACCTTTCTGCGCCAGACCATGGAGAGCTGCTGCCGGGACATCGCACCGGTTCTCTACGGGAGCACGGGGGATCGTATCCAGGGGCGCACCATCGGTGTTCTCCTCACGGGAAGGGTCTGATATGAGTCTGCTGGCTTCATTGTCGGTCGGGGCGAGTGGCCTGTCAATCAACCAGAAGGGGATTGAGGTCACCGGTAACAACGTCGCCAACGTCAACACCGAAGGTTATTCCAGACAGACCCTTGAGGTGGGCTCTTCCCCCACCCTCGAAATGAGCGGACAGATGATCGGCTCAGGGGCGACGGTGTCGGGAATTTCGCGGGAAACCAATTCTTTTGTCAGCAAGCAGCTGACGGTCAAGACCGCTGACTACGGTGAAGAGAATGCCAGGAGCATGATTCTTGCCGAGATCGAACAGGTGGTCAGCGTGGACGAGGGGGGAGTGTCGACCTCTCTGGATGAGTTCTTCGACGCCTGGCAGGAACTCAGCGGCGATCCGTCGGCAACCCTCGAGCGGCAGCAGGTGATGCAGATGGGGGAAGATGTGGCGGACAGTTTTCAGGCGATGGTCGGCGACCTGAATGCCGTTCAGGATAGTATCAATACCGATCTGGAAGGGAAGGTGACCAGCCTGAATGAGCAGCTGCAGGAAATCGCCGATCTCAATGTGCAGATTGTCGCCGCGGAAGCGACGGGCATTTCCGCCAATGCCTTGCGTGATCAGCGCGACCTGCTGCTGCAGGAGGTTTCCGAGCTGGCCGGGGTCACCTGTTACGAAGAATCCAACGGCATGATTTCGGTCCAGCTGGCCAGCGGCCAGCCGCTGGTGACGGCTGATGCCGTCAGCACCCTCGGCACCGAATGGACGTCGGGATCGCTGCAATTGACCCTGACCAGCGGGTCTTCGGCAACCGCCCTGGATACGGCCGATTTTGGCGGCGAGGTCGGCGGCATGCTGGAGATGCGGGACGAATACATTCCGGAACTGATCGATGAACTGGATGTGCTGGCCTACAGCCTGGCGACGGCGGTGAATACTGTGCACACCGGCGGCTATGATCTGGATGGCAACAGCGGTTCGGACTTCTTCACCTTCTCTGGAAGTGGCCCTGATGCCTGGAGCGGCGCGGCCTCGACCATCAGCATGGCCCTGACCGGGACGTCCCAGGTCGCTGCCAGTTCCAGCAATGCCAGCAATGAATCAGGGAACAACGAAAACGTTCTCGCCGTGGTGGCTCTGCAGAACACCGCCCTGGTCAACGGAACCACGACCCTGAACGATTATTACGCGACCATCGCGTCCGGGGTCGGTCTCGCCGTCAGCGAGAACAGTGCCGCCCTGGAAAGTGCCGAGGATTCCCTGACCCAGCTTCAGAACATGCGCGATGCGGTTTCGGGGGTGTCGACGGATGAAGAAATGCTGATGCTGGTTCAGTACCAGTCGGGTTACGAAGCCGCCGCCCGTTTTCTGACCGCGGTTGACGAGATGCTGGACACTCTTATGGCCATGTAGCGCGTCTGGGTACGAGACGTTGCGACATGTTGAAGCCGCTCTTCAAACTTTAACGATCAGACGAGGTGATTTAAATGAAAGTTGCCCAGATGGCCCTTTACCGGACTTTGCAGTACACCCTCGGGAAAAGCAGTACCAACATGACGGAGCTTTACCTTCAGGCCGCCACGGGGAAAAAGGTCATCGATGCGTCCGACGATCCGTCGGCGATCGGCTCGATTTTCAGCTCACGCAGCGAAATCTCCCTTTCCGATCGTTACCTGGAGACCATCTCCGCGACCCAGGACGATATGGACATCCTGGACGGCTATCTCGACAGCACCGAGAATATCATGGTGCGGGCCAAAGAAATCGCGGTTGCCGCCGGGAACGGTTCCCTGTCGGAAGAGGATCTCGCCACCTATGCCGATGAGCTCGTGGAGCTGCAGACGGCGCTTCTCGATATCGCCAATACCCAGGTTGACGGCAAGTACCTGTTTTCCGGGTATGCGGAGGATACCGCGCCGTTTGCAGGGGATCCGCTCGCCTACCAGGGGACCGCTGACCACAGGATGGTCGAGATCAGTGAAGGGCAGACGGTCCAGACCAACCTGACCGGTGAGGAGGTCTTCGCGTCCCCCGTCGACTGTTTCGCCGTTCTTGCTGACCTGGAAACGGCCCTGAGCAGCGGCGATACCAGCGGCCTGGCGACCTCCCTGGAGGACCTTGAAGCGGGGGCTGAACAGATTCGCAGCAAACGCAGCGAGATGGGGAATATCAACAGTCGTCTGGATGATGTGGCCGGTATGCTGGAAAATCTGCAGCTGCAGATGGAAGAGAGATTGTCGAGCTATGAGGATGCCGACCTGGTGGAGGTCATGAGCGGCGTTTCCCAGGCGGAACAGGCCTACGAGGCCGCCCTGTCGGTCAGTTCGCGCCTCTCTCAGTTGTCCATTCTCGATTACCTGTAAGCGGCAGTCGGCGTCAGGGACGGCACCCTGGCGTTTGCTGTTACAGCGCTTCCCAGAATTCCGCGGCTTCCTTCCACCGGAACGCCTCGTCGATATCCTGGGGAACTCCCTTGCCGGTTGAATACATGACGCCCAGGCAGTACTGCGCTTTGGTGTGCCCCTGATCGGCGGCCATGGTTAGCCACTTTTTTCCTTCCAGTGCGTCGGTGTCCACCCCTTTGCCGTTGAGATACATGATGCCCAGGTTGTACTGGGCGTCGGCATTGCCATGGTTGGCCGCTTCCATCCACCAGTGATAGGCCAGCTGCAGATCCTGCGGCGTCCCCATCCCTTTGGCCAGGTGATGGCCGAGCAGGACCTGGGCCCGTTCATGCCCCCGGGTCGCCGCCTGTTTGAGGAGAACCACCGCGGTAACCGGGTCCCGGACCTCTTCGCTCCCCGAACTGTGAAGTCTGCCAAGATGGTAGATGGCATCAAGGAAGTTCTGCTCGGCCGCTTTGCGCAGCCACTTGACCGCTTCCGTATAGTTCTGGAGGACGCCGGTGCCCCGCGCGTACATCATCCCCAAATGGTACTGGGCCGTGGGCAGACCCTGATCCGCCGCCTGGCGCAACCATTGCCGGGCTTTCGAGTAGTTCTTCTTGACCCCTTTGCCGACCAGGTACATGTGGCCGAGGGTAAACTGCACTTTCGGGTTGCCTTTTTCCGCCGCCATTCCCCACCAGCGTTTGGCCTCTATGAAATCCTTCGGCACCCCGTGCCCCTTTGCGTACATGAGTCCAAGGTTGTACTGGGCGTCGGAGAAATCCTGATCCGCCGCTTTCCTGAACCAGTGCAGGGCCTTGTCGTAATCGGTGGGCACGCCCCGCCCCTTGATGTACGCCTGGCCCAGAATGTTCTGGGCCCGGGCATAGCCGAGCTCGGCCGCATGCTGATAGTATTTGACCGCCTCCCCGGGGTTGGCGGTCGTCCCCTTGCCGTTGTCATACATGCGCCCGAGCATGAAAATCGCTTTCGGATGCTGATGCTGCGCGGCAAGGCGAAACCATTTCATTGCCTCAATAAAGGATTTTTCCACCCCTTTACCCTGGAAGTAGTTCATGCCCAGACGGTAATGAGTTTGAGCCATGTCTGTCATCGCGGACCTCGTATCAATAAAATAGAATGTTTTAATATCTCAGTATACATGAAAAAACTGCAATTTGTCAGGGTTTATTTTATCTCTCCGCTGTCTGGAATATTGACAATAAATCATTAAGGTGGTCAAATGTGGTGCGGATAAATGATTCTTGCCCCCTTTCAAATAAGGTCGATTATATGAGCGATTACCAGAAACAGGAAATTCTGCTGGAAAGCGGTACCAACGAGATGGAGATTATCGAATTCTATCTCGGGACCCAATCTTTCGGTATCAATGTCCATAAACTCAAGGAGATCATTCCCTATGATGAAAGCGCTTTGACGGTCGTGCCCGGCAGCGCTCCGGGGATGCTTGGCACTCTGCTGCTGCGTGGCAGTACCATTCCGCTTATCGACCTGAAAGCTCACCTGGCGAAGAAACGCACCGACGACCAGCAGGACGTGCGCCACGTGGTGCTGGTGTGTGAGTTCAATGACCGTGTCAACGGCTTCAAGATCGACGGGGTCAACCAGATCCACCGCGTCTCCTGGGGGGATGTGCAGCCCATGGCAAGCTTTATCGACAAATACCGGCCGCGTTTTACCGGCAGTATCAACATCGATGGCCGCGAGATTCTGATCGTCGATCTTGAGCATATTGTCGCCGAATTCGATCCTGACTCGGCTCTTGACTATGAGGCCCAAGTCAATAACGAAGAAGGATCGGCGAGCATTCCCGAATTGCGCCGAGGAATGAAACTCATGCTGGCCGAGGATTCCTCGCTGATTCGCGCGGGGATTGAAAAGGTTCTGAAACGGTCCGGCTATGAAAATATCGAGATTTTCGTCGACGGACAGGACTGTTATGATCGGATCGCCGGGTTGAAGGCGGAACTTGCCCCCGGGGAGCCGTTTTCCAATCGTCTCAACCTGCTGATTTCCGATATTGAAATGCCCAAGATGGATGGCCTGACCCTGTGTAAAAAAATCAAGGACGATCCGGTGCTGCGGCAGATCAAGATTGTGATGTTCTCGTCGCTGATCAACGAGCAGATGGCCCGCAAGTGCGATCAGGTTGGTGCCGATGGCTACGCGACCAAGCCCCAGATCCCCTACCTGGTTGACATGATGGACCGAATGCTCGGCCTCGCTGGATGAGTGTCAGCCTGTTGATAACATTGTGGAAAAGTCGGAAAAGGCCGGTCGTATGATCGGCTTTTTCTTTTTGCCTTAAGATGTTACAGTGGTGCAGAGAGTGCAGTGCCGCTCCCGGCGATTGTTGATATGCTGACCCGGGCGGCCGTGTTCACTACTTTTTTGCCGTTTCGCGGCAGAAGAGGTCTGCGCCGGGCGGGCGCATGAATTGGACTGATTTTTTTGCCATGCAATGACATCAAGGCCTGATCGGCCTTCCACGCGGGAGAGCACATGATCGAAATCGTTGAGGCAACCTCAACGCAGGATCTGGATCACATCCGAAGTTTGTTCCGTGAATATATCGCTTCGCTGGGTGTGGATCTGGCATTCCAGGGCGTTGAGGACGAATTGGCGGGCCTGCCGGGGAAGTATGCCCCTCCGGGCGGGGTCCTGCTGCTGGCGAAAGATGGCGAACAGCTGCTCGGCTGTGGGGCCTTGCGTCCTTTCGGCCAGCCTGAAAAGCGCATCTGTGAAATGAAGCGGCTTTATATCCGGCCGGCAGCGCGCGGCTTCGGTCTCGGGCAGCGTCTTGCCGAGGAGCTCATTGAGCGGGCGGTCGCCATGCGCTATTCCACCATGCTGCTGGATACCCTCGACCGTCTGGTTTCCGCCATCCGTCTTTATGAAATACTGGGATTCGAGCGGGTCGAGCCCTATTATGAAAACCCGTTGCCGGGCGTTTCCTACTGGATGCTCGATCTGTTCAACTGGCGTTACCTGCGAGGTCAATACGCGGACTGAGATATGGCCGAGCCGGCGAGAGCTGCCCCCTGCGGTGGTCGCTGTGCCGCCGAGGGAGGGTCCATGGCATTGAGGTGACAACGGGAGCCACTCTGAAGAGAGGGCTCCCGTTTTTGCGGCCTGGCAAGGCCGCCCTGATCCGCTTACTGCTGGAACCGGCGCGCCACCTCCAGCCAGTTGACCACCTCAAAAAAGGCGTTGATATAGTCGCCCCGCCGGTTCTGGTATTTCAGGTAGTAGGCGTGCTCCCAGACATCGATCCCCAGCAGGGGGGTGTTGCCATGCATCAGCGGGCTGTCCTGGTTGGGGGTGCTCTCGACGACCAGTTTCCCCGCCGGGGTCAGGCTCAGCCAGGCCCAGCCGCTGCCGAAGCGGGTCAGGGCCGCCTTGGCGAAATCCTCTTTGAACTGACCGAAACCACCCAGATCCCGATCGATGGCCGCCGCCAGGGCTCCCCCGGGTTCTCCGCCCCCGTCCGGGCTCAGGACCGTCCAGAACAGGCTGTGGTTGGCGTGTCCGCCGCCATTGTTGCGCACGGCCGTCCGGACTGCTTCAGGAACCTCGTCGAGCCGGGTTATCAGGGTGTCGACCGGGAGCTGTCCCAGCGCCGAATCCTGCAGGGCATTGTTGAGGTTGCTGATGTAGGTCTGATGATGCTTGGTATGGTGGATTTCCATGGTCCGGGCGTCGATGTGGGGATCGAGAGCCGTGTAACTGTAAGCGAGTTCGGGTAATGTGTAAGACATAGCTGACTCCTTTAAACTCAAGCAGGGCCGCAGGTCTCATTCACCAAGGCGTTGCGGCCCCGACATTAGCGGTCTGGACGCCGGCCTTCATTGGGCCGGCGCAGGACCCTCCCGTGTTGAGAGTCCATGTCTTTATAATACATTACTGAAAAGGTAAGAATAAAGGGGGGGACGCAACTCTTCATGAAGGCAATGACGCCGCCCGGGGAGAAGACGGCCGAAGCGGGCGGCGTCCGGTCTGCTAAAGGGTGACCTGGATGTCGGCGATGACGTCCTGGGCAAGAGCACGGGCCGCGTCCACGTCCTGGGAGCGCGCCAGGGCGACGCCGAGTCTGCGTCTGCCGGACACCTCCGGCTTGCCGAACAGGCGCAGTTGGGTGTCGGGACGGTTCAGGGCGCTCTGCAGGTTGCCATACTGCATGCGATTCGATTCCCCGGAAACCAGCAGGACGGCGGAGGCCGAGGGGCCGTGCTGTACGATGTTGGGAATCGGCAGGCCGAGGATGGCCCGGGCGTGCAGGGCGAATTCGGACAGGTCCTGGGACATCAGGGTGACAAGTCCGGTATCGTGAGGGCGGGGGGAGACCTCGCTGAAAATGACATCATCCCCCTTGATGAAGAGTTCGACCCCGAAAAGACCGCGCCCGCCGAGTTCGTCGGTGACCGCTTTGGCGATCCGCCGGGAGCGTTCCAGGGCCAGTTCACTCATTTTTTGGGGCTGCCATGACTCCTGATAGTCGCCATCCTGCTGACGGTGGCCGATGGGCTCACAGAAGCTGGTGACGATCTTACCGCTGCCATCGTTGTGACGAATAGTCAGCAGGGTGATTTCGAAATCGAAATCGACGAACCCTTCGACAATCACCTTGCCTTTGCCGGCCCGACCGCCTTCCTGGGCGTAGTCCCAGGCGGCTTCAATCTCTGCACTGGTTCTGACCAGGCTCTGCCCCTTGCCGGAAGAGCTCATAATCGGTTTGACCAGGCACGGCAGGCCGATTTCAGCGATGGCTTCGAGATAGGCGTCCCGGTCGGCGGCAAAACGATAGTCGGAGGTCGGCAACCCAAGGGTTTCCGCAGCCAGCCGGCGAATCCCTTCGCGGTTCATGGTCAGCTGGGTTGCCCGCGCCGTCGGGACGACGTTGAAGCCTTCCTCTTCCAGGGCCGCCAGGGTGTCGGTGGCAATCGCTTCGATTTCCGGGACGATATAATGGGGCTGCTCCTCTTCAATGACCTTGCGCAGCGCGCTTCCGTCGAGCATGGAGAGGACGTGGCTTCGATCAGCAACCTGCATGGCCGGGGCGTTGGCATAACGGTCGACGGCGATCACTTCGCATCCGAGCCGCTGCAGTTCAATGGCAACTTCCTTGCCCAGTTCGCCGGAGCCACAGAGCAGAACGCGGGTGGCATGAATAGAAAAAGGGGTTCCGAGTGTTGTCATTCTATCGTTCCTTGATGTGAATTTTCATCCGCTGAAGAAGGCGCCAGGCCGGGATCTCGATTATAGTCTGGTTCGAGGTGTTCGGGAAAGGGACGTTCTAGTACAAGTTGGATTTAAAAGCAATAATTCTTGCCGCCCGCTTTGGTCGGGGCAATAAAAAAGGGACCTGCAATAATGCAAGTCCCTGAATTTTTTTGGTTGCGGGAGAGGGATTTGAACCCCCGACCTTCGGGTTATGAGCCCGACGAGCTACCAAACTGCTCCATCCCGCGGCAACGGTCGATGAAGATAGCGAATTCGTTTTAAGGCGTCAACCTTTTTTTGAAATTTTTTTTTATCGACTATTGTTCTCGGGGCGGGATTGGTGTAGAACCACTGCATTTGTCGCAGCGATGCGAGTATGTCAAGGGCTCACCGCAGGGATAGCAGATAGTGATGCAGCAACCGATAGAACTGGAAAAGGCGCTGAATGAACGGCGAGACGGGGCGCTCCTGATCGATGTCCGGACTCCGGCCGAATTTGCCGAAGCGACCATTCCGGGCGCCGTCAACGTGCCGATTTTCTCCAATGAAGAACGGGCCCGGGTGGGGACGCTCTACAAGCAGCGGGGGAACAAGGCGGCCAGACGGCTCGGTGTGGAGCTGGTTTCGCCCCGGATACCGGAGATCATCGCCTCGGTGGAACAGGCCCTGGGGAATCGCAAGGGGCCGGTTATCGTTTTCTGCTGGCGGGGCGGCATGCGTTCCCAGGCCATCTGCAGCTTTCTGAACCTGGCCGGAATCCCGGCCCGCCAGCTGATCGGCGGACACAAGGGCTTTCGCAGTATGGTGGTCCGCTATTTTGAGCATCATGAATGGCCACCGATCTATGTTTTGCGCGGGCTGACCGGGGTTGGCAAAACCCTGGTTCTGCATGCCCTGGCCGAACGGGAGTATCCGGTGGTCGACCTTGAAGGGATGGCCAATCATCGCGGCAGCGCATTCGGGAATCTCGGGCTGGAGGCCCAGCCTTCCCAGAAGAAATTTGAGGCGTTACTGTGGGATTGCCTCGACCGGTTCCAGGAAGCGCCCTTTCTGGTGACCGAGGGCGAAAGCCTGCACATCGGGCGAGTGGTGATCCCCAAGCGCTTCCACCAGGCCATGCAGGTTCAACCCAGCCTGTGGCTGACCGCTTCCCTGGAGACCCGCGTCAGGGTCATTCTTGAAGAGTATCCGGCCATCGATCGTCTGCGCGAACAGTTTGAGCGTCCTTTGCTGGCGCTGAAGGAGCGTCTCGGCAGGAAAGTGGTGGAGGACTTCTGCCAGTTGCTTCACCAGGGGCAGTGGGAAGAGCTGACCCGTGAGCTTATGGTTCGCTATTATGACCCTCTCTACCTGCATACCCTTCCCGAACAGCGGGTTGAAATCGACCTCGATCCCTTTGCGCAAGGGGTCGCCAGGGTTGCCGCAGAACTCGACAGGCTGGCGTCCGCTGAAAATATCTTCCCCCCATCACTTGTCCTGCCGCGGCACCA
>CAXXLS010000003.1:0-36678 GCA_963677135.2 Geopsychrobacteraceae bacterium
CAAGAAAGCCGGCACTCCCTTTCATGGAGTGGAACAGGCGGAAGATGGCATTAATCGTTTCAGGGTCGCTGTTCTGGCCGAGTTCGATGATGGCAGGTTCCAGCTGCTCAATCATGTCACGGCTTTCAGTTACAAATTCCTGAATGATTTCAATCTGATCGTCGTCAATTTGCATGCTCATTACTGATCCTCGACGGGCAAAATAA
Source organism: Geopsychrobacteraceae bacterium (assembly GCA_963677135.2). Taxonomy (GTDB): domain Bacteria; phylum Desulfobacterota; class Desulfuromonadia; order Desulfuromonadales; family Geopsychrobacteraceae; genus Seleniibacterium. The sequence continues at coordinate 207 of CAXXLS010000003.1, forward strand.
TAAAAATGGCTGCTGTTTTAAATTAAAGCAGGGTTTAATTATATAAAACAAATAAATAAAAACAAAGGAAAAATTTCAAAAAATTAATACGCTCTTAATCCGCGGAAGGGACAAAAACGGCGCTGGGTTGATGCCCCAGCGCCGCTAGCGTCTCAGTTGCCGGCAATGTGTCTGCCGTAACCGTCCCGGTCCTGGTGCTCGATATGTTCCACCAGCCAGTTCTTGAGGAATCGATAGACGTCGGCGGGAGCGAGCCGGGCTCCCGATTTCAATTTTTCAGCGTACGCTCCGACCTGTTCGATGAAGTTTTCGTGAACTTTTTTATGGGCTTCGAAATCCGGATAATTGTGCTTTTTCATGACATCCTCCTCGGCCCGGAAATGGGTGACCGTATAATTGACCAGCTCGTCGACGATGCCGGCGGTGAGCATGCGGTCGCCGCCATCTCTCATGCAGGTGAACAGGCGGTTGATCAGTTCCACCAGGTATTGATGCTGCTTGTCCATCAGGGGAACCCCGGTACTCAGCCGGTCACTCCACTGCAGCAGATCGCGATGGCCTGAAGCGGTTCGCGGTTCGGTTTGAGGGCCTCCCCACTGGCCGCTGCCGGATGGCGAAGGGAGGGGGCGCTGTGGTGGTTGGTTCTGAGCCGGCCTTAAGGGGTGGTTGCCGGCCGTTTTCAGCTGGAATAGTGACAACTGGCTGCGCAGTTCGGCAGCCTGGCTGGACAGTTCTTCGCTGGTGGCGGCACTCTCCTCGGCATTGGCGGTATTCTGCTGAATCACCTGGTCGATCTGCTGAAGTCCCTGGTTGACCTGGCTGATGCCCTGGGCCTGCTCGCTGCTGGCCGCGGCAATTTCGGAAATCAGGTTGGTGACTTTCGCGATAGACGCGACGATCTCTTCAAGGGCATCGGCGGTACTTTCGGCGATCCTGGTCCCGTTGCCGGTTTTTTCAACCGAACCCTGGATCAGTTCGGCGGTTTCGGCGGCCGCCTTGGCGCTGCGGGCGGCGAGGTTGCGGACCTCTTCGGCGACCACGGCAAACCCTTTGCCGTGCTGACCGGCCCGGGCCGCTTCAACGGCGGCATTGAGGGCCAGCAGATTGGTCTGGAAGGCGATTTCATCGATGACCTTGATGATCTTGCCGATATTCTGTCCCGCCTCGTTGATCTGGCCCATGGCCTGGATCATGTCGGACATACGCTCGCTGCCGTTGTCGGCGGCCTTCTGGGCGGTCAGGGCGAGCTGATTGGCCTGCCTGGCGTTATCCGCGCTGGCGCTGGTCTGGCTGCCGATTTGATTCATGGAACTGCTGATCTGCTCCACGGCGGCGGCCGATTGAGCGGCGCCGTCGGACAGCTGCTGGGCGGCTTCGCTGACCTGCGAGCTGCCCATGTCGATCTGCTCGCTGGCGGACTGGAAGTCGGCGATCAGCCTGCCCAGGTCATCGCCAAGGTTCATGATGGCCAGGCGCAATTCATCATTCTGGTCATGGGGCGTGACGCTGAAGGTCAGGTCCCGGTTGGCCAGCTGTTTGAGGGGGTCGACAATCTCGCTCTGGAGGCTGGCGGCGAGATCGTCAAGGGCTCTTCCGGTTTCGCCGATCATGTCCTGCTGTTTGAAACCGAGACGGTTTCTGAGATGGCCGTGCCCGATACTGGTCAGCATGTCCTTGATTTTTACCAGCGGAGCAATGACCATCCTGCGAATCATAAAGAACAGGACCAGCCAGGTGAGGGCCAGGCAGGTGAGGGCGATGATGGTATTGGTGGTGATACTTTTGGCCGTGGCACCGGACAGGATTGCGGCGTTGTGCTCGCGTTCCTCGTTAAGCTTGGCAAGGCTGTACTCTACGTACAGGACGCCGGCCAGGGTACCGGGCCGGGCGTCGTCATGACAATCGAGGCATTTTTCCTCGTACATATGACTCTGGGCCATAAAGACGCTTTGGGACGATTCCTCTTCGACCTTGAGGGGCTCCCGGGTGCTGCGGATATCGAGCTTGGCCAGGCGCTGACCGACCTGCCCCTCTCTGCTGGAATAACTGGTGACCCCTTGCGGATTGACAAGCCCGACCTCCAGAACTCCGGGGACCGAGCCGAGGCCACTGAGCAGTTCGTCGAAAACTTCCATCTCCCCGCGTTCCAGGGAGCCCCGGGTCCCGACCTCCAGGCTGGCGAAAATACTTCTGGCCTGGTCGATAATCACCTCGTGGACGGCGTCGATGGATTCATTCGACTGCTGGTTGAGGAGATTGTACGACTGGATGGAGGTCACCGAAAAACCGATGCCCAGAACGACAAGCAGGACCAGGATAAGAGTACCGCCGATTTTGCTCTGAAGACTTTGCAGTTTCATAATCGCCCCGTTTGGTTAGAGGAGTTCTTTCGGTTAAAAAATATTAACCACAGGAGACGATAACAGAAATGCGAAATTGTTACAACAGTCTAATTTTCAGGAATTGGTTATTTTTGCGGGTTTTTTCCTGGGCCTGCGCCGCCGGGGGCGGGATTTTTTCTTGCCGGGGGGCACCTGGTTGTGGGAGGCCTGGCGCCAGTCCTGAACCAGGGGCGCCAGTTGCGGGCGAACGTCCGCCCAGAGGTAAAAGAGTTCCATTGCCTTGGCGGTTGCCGGATTCTGCAGAAAGCGCTTTTCGCCACGCAAACCCCGTCCCCGGGCGAGACGGAAGCAGCCCATCAGTAATTCGCGCGCTTCATGCCTGATGCCGCTGGCGATGCTGAAATAACGGCAGTGCGGGGTCAGCAGTTCGTTGACCTGTTTCAGAACCTGGGCCAGATTGCTTTCCGCGGTCGGGGGGCACTGGTCCATGAACAGTCTGAGATAAAGGGCCGCAATCGCCAGGGCTTCCGACGGGGGTGTTCCCTGCCGGGTTCTCTGGTCGATTTTTTCCAGCAGGGCGATCCCCTCGTCGGTTCCGGGGTAGCCGGCAAGCAGGTGCGGAAGTAGTCCGAGATCCCGGCATTGACGCAGCACCGGAGCCGAGATTCCGCGTCGGAACAGTTCCATGACCTCTTCGCGAATCCGGGCCGGAGCAGCTGTTGAAAGCAGTTCCCTGTGAGCGGCGATGGCCGGGACGATTCTTTCTTCGAGCTGAAAGTCGAGGCGGCTGGCAAACTCGAGGGCGCGCAGCATGCGCACGGGATCTTCGACAAAGCGGACCAGCGGATCGCCGATCACCCTGATGGTCCGATCTTTCAGATCCTGCAGGCCGCCGACATGATCGATGACCGAAAAATCGGCGATATTGTAAAACAGGGCGTTGATGGTGAAATCACGGCGCTGGGCGTCTTCATAGGGGGTGCCGAAGACGTTCTGGACAAAATGAAAATGCTCGTCGGGATCTTCGGGAAGTTCAGACGCGTCCGGTTCGCGCCGGAAGGTGGCGACCTCGATCAGCTTGTTGCCGGCAAAGCGGATATGGGCCAGGCGAAACCGCCGACCGACCAGGAAACAGTTGCGGAACAGCTTGCGGACCTGACTGGGAGTGGCATCGGTTCCGATATCGAAATCTTTTGGTTGACGCCCCAGCAGCAGATCACGGACACTGCCCCCCACCAGGTAGGCTTTGAAGCCGTGACGGTGAAGACGATACAGAACTTTCAGGCTGTCCGGATCGATCTGCTTGCGCGATATGTTGTGTTGATCCCGGGGCAGGATCACGGGGATATTTTCATTCATTTGTTCACTATGTTTGCCAAATGGGATAAAACATGCGGACTATAGCAGAAGCCCGACCAAGGTCAAAGGGTTAATGTGCGGTCGGTTTCAGTCACCGGTTGGCGGAGATGGGTGTCGGCTGCGGGTAAACGCTGACAGGGTTTAAGGGGCTTAAAACAAGGAAGGTCAATAGAACGCAGATAAAGACGGATGAACGCGGATAGGATCGGAAAATCATAATGTCTTAGGGTGCAACTTCAAAGCAGGTTTTTGATTATATCCATTGTCATCAATGACCACGAAAAGCGTGAATTAAAAAGGCGAAAGCGTTACACTCCTATCGATTCACGATTCACGATTCACGATTCACGATTCACGATTCACGAACTCATGACCATTCAAAAATACAACATGCTCGTCATCCTCGGCGCCACGGCCGGCGGCAAGACCGGGCTGGCCGTCAAGACGGCCAGGCGTTACGGCGGGGAAATCATTTCCGCCGATTCCCGCCAGGTCTACCGGGGGATGGATCTCGGGACCGGCAAGGATCTTGATGAATACGGTGCGGTTCCCTATCACCTCATCGATATTGCCGAACCGGGAACGGAATATAACCTGTTCCGGTTTCAGCGGGACTGTTTCCAGGCTCTCGAGGATATCTGGGGGCGGGGAAAGCTGCCGGTTCTCTGCGGCGGCACCGGAATGTACCTGGATGCGGTCTTGCGTGGCTACCGACTGGTGGGCGTTCCGGAAAATCCCCGCCTGCGGGACGAACTGAAGCCGCTGACGGATGAGGAATTGAGGTGCAGACTTCTGGAGCTGAAGCCGGAACAGCATAACGTCACCGACCTGGAAGAGCGCGATCGCCTGATCAGGGCGATTGAAATAGCTCTTGGCGAACAGGACCGCGCTGCCGAGCTGCCACCGCCTCCGCACATTGCCCCCCTGGTGTTCGGCCTGCGCTGGCCCCGCGACGTATTGCGGCAGCGCATCGCGGTCCGCCTCCGCCAGCGGGTTGACGCCGGTATGATCGATGAGGTCAGCAGGCTGCATGAGCAGGGGATTCCCTGGGAGCAGCTTGAGTTCTACGGGTTGGAGTATCGTCTGGTTGCCCAGTACCTGCAGGGGCGGAAAGACCGGGATGCGATGCTGGCGGAACTGACGCGGGCCATCGGTAAATTCGCCAAGCGGCAGGAAACCTTCTTCCGCAGGATGGAAAAAAACGGCGTTGTCATCCACTGGCTGGACGGAGCGGCAGATCCTTTTTCAGAGCTGCGCCGGATCGTCGACGCCCGGGTTCGTAGTTGATGGCTCCCCGATGATGTTAAAAGCGTTGACCAAGTATCGGCGTGCGCGCGGGCTGGACAAACACTGGACCTTGGCGGGGACGGAGTGCAGTGCCTTCCGCATGGCCGTGGTGATCCCGGCCCTGGCCGAAAGGCAGAGTCTGCCGGAAACCCTGGGGGCGTTGGCGGAAAATGCTGGTGACTGTCTTGACCGGACCCTGGTCGTGGTGGTGGTCAATCAGCGGGAGAACGCATCCGTACAGATCCAGCAGAACAATCGGGAAACGCTCTTGTGGCTGGCGGCGTCGCCTTTTCCCCGCTTGAACCTCGCGGTCGTCGATGCCGTGTCTCCAGGGCTGGAGCTCCCTCCCGGGGACGGGGTCGGCCTGGCGCGAAAGATCGGTTTCGACTTGAGCCTAGAGCGGCTCGACTGGGCGCAGGAGCCGGTGCTGATCTCTCTGGATGCGGATACCCTGGTCGATGACCATTATCTGGTTGCTGTCGAGGATCATTTCCGGCAAAGCCGCCGGGGGGGGGCGGTGATTCCGTTTCGGCACCGGAGCCCTCGGGAGGCCCGCCTGGAAGAGGCCGTCCGCCATTATGAGCTGTACCTGCGCAGCTATCTTTATGGTCTGACCCTGGCCGGGTCACCCTATGCCTATCATACCATCGGCAGCGCTTTCTGCTGCCAGGCCCGGGCCTATGTCGCTGCCGGGGGCATGGTCCGGCGGTTGGCGGCGGAGGATTTCTACTTTCTGCAGCGGCTGGCCAAAACCTCCGGCGTCGACCTTTTGCGCGGCACGGTCGTTGCTCCCGCGGCCCGGTTGTCCGAGCGGGTGCCGATCGGGACCGGGCCGACCCTGCGCCGGCATGTTCAGGAAAATTGCTTAACCTACCAGTTTGTCGGGCAGCCCGAGTTCTCGGTGTTGAAGGAATGGCTCGCCATCATCAGGCGGCACGGCGATCTTTCCGGGCAAGAGCTCATGTTTCTGGCCGAAGAGTGCTTCGGACCACTGGCCGATTTTTTGCGAGAACTTGATTTTATCTCGGTCTGGGAAAAGCTGCGGAAGAACTACGCCAGCCCGGAGCAGCGCCAGGCCGGTTTTCACGTCTGGTTCGATGCCCTGCGAACCCGGCAGCTGTTGACCCGGTGCGCGGGCAGGAAGGAACGTGATCCGCAGACCGTGATCGCTGAACTGCTCGAATGGGGAGGTCAACCGGCTCCCCGGTCAAGTCGTGAACAGCTGATGATCTTCGAGGGCATGCAGGGGGTAGGCGCTGCGGAGAAATGAGTGCCATCTCAGGGGCTGGATCTTGTTTTTGCCACGAAGGCACCAGGGCTCCAGGAAAATCTGAACAATGTCTTTGTCTTTTATGCCCCGGTGCCTTCGTGGCTGGATTCTGAAAAGCTTTACAGCAGGGTGACCCAGTTGTGGTTGTCCGGCTCCTGGCCGTACTGGATGCCGGTGAGCTTGTTGTACAGTTCCATGGTCAGTTTGCCGGGGTTGCCGTCCCCCAGTTGGACGCATTGATCCTTGTAGCAGAACGAACCGACCGAGGAGATTACGACCGCGGTACCGGTTCCGAAGGCTTCACTCAGGCGTCCCGAGGCCGCGCCTTCCATCACCTCGTCGACGGTCAGGGCGCGTTCTTCGATCTCATAGCCCATCTCCTTGAGCAGGGTGAGGGCCGAACGGCGGGTGATCCCGTCAAGAACGGTGCCGTGGAGGGGCGAAGTGACGATTTTCCCATCGTAGAGGAACAGCATGTTCATGCTGCCGACCTCTTCGACATAGCGCTTTTCCTTGGCGTCGAGCCACAGAACCTGGTCGTAGCCGGCTTCTGCCGCCTGCTTGGCGGCGTAGAGGCTGGCCGCATAGTTGCCGCCGGTCTTGGCTTCACCGGTGCCGCCTTCGGTGGCCCGGACATAGAAATCGGAAATCCAGATTTTGACCGGTGCGATGCCGCCTTTATAGTAAGCGCCGACCGGGCTCAGAATGATATAGCACAGGTATTTATTGGCCGGCCGGACGCCGAGCATCGCTTCGGTGGCAATCATGGTCGGGCGGATGTAGAGACTGGTGCCCATGCTCTGCGGGACCCAGTCGGCTTCCAGGCGGATCAGCTCGATCATGGCGTCCATGAAAAACTTTTCGTCGACTTCCGGCATGCACATGCGGCGGGCGCTGCGATTGAAGCGATCGACGTTGTCCTGCGGGCGGAACATGGCAATACGGCCATCGGGGCGGCGAAAGGCTTTGAGCCCCTCGAAAATCTCCTGGGAGTAATGAAGGACCATTGCCGCCGGATCGAGGGAAAAGGGTCCGTAAGGCTCAATGCGTGCGGAATGCCAGCCCTGGCCGGTATCATATTCCATGACGAACATGCGGTCGGTGAACAGTTTGCCGAAGGCAAGCTGGCTTTCATCAGTGAATTTCTCCTTGAATTCCGAGACGGGCAGGACTTTCAGTTCCATGACGTACATTTCTCCTGTTTATTGGGCATAAAAACCGAGCTGGTGGTCAGAGCGGAAGGAACCGCTTTGCACTGGCGAGTTTCCAGGTCAGAAACGGGAAGGCTTTCACAGGGTCCTGAACCTCCCTGGCTTGGACGTCATTCCAGCACGCCCGCAGGTGGCCGTAGAGATCATGGAAAGGGCCCGTTTCTGGATGGAAACTAAGCTATACTTCATAACATAGCAGGCGATTTAGCCGCAAGATTATCCTTTGGAAACACTGAGTTGAAACATGGTGCCAGGCTTGTGCGCCGCGCTTTTTTCCATTACAGTTTGGGCAGCGCAACAAGCCGGTCAGTGATTTTCATCTGTCTATCGGCCTGCCGTTCGTTTTATATATATCGGAATCATTGGATGGGCGGAGCGTCACGAGGTGTGTGAACCTGTCCTTCCGTTGCGCCTGGCAATGAATCAGGTTATACACCCAATGATAAATTTTGCCCACTTGAGAATGCAGCAAATTGCCGATCTGCTGATTTTTTGCCGCAAAAGGATGGATTGATGGCCACGAAAGAAGATGTGCTCCAGCATGTTATCGCCTCGGGAGCGTTACCGACCCTGTCGACGGTCGCTTCCAAGCTGATCGAGATCACCGGTCGGGAAGAAACCACCATCTACGATATCTCCAGGCTGATCGCCCAGGATGTTTCACTGTCAACCAAAATTCTGAAAGTTGTCAACTCCTCCTTTTACAACTTTCCCAACGAGGTCGGCACCATTCAGCAGGCGGTTGCCATTCTCGGAACCAATGCCGTGCGCAGCCTGGTTCTGTCCTTTTCATTCCTCAACATGGAAAGGCCGCGGCACGGTGCCGGGTTCAGCTATGAGGGGTTCTGGGAGGAGTCCCTGGCGGCGGCGGTCGCGTCAAAACTGATTATGGCCAAAGTGTCGGACCTCGATCCCGAGGAGGCGTTCACCGTCAGTCTGCTGCAGAATCTGGGAAAGCTGATTCTGGCCTGCGCCTACCGGGAAAAGTATGACGCGCTCCTGGAAATGGCCGAGGGGAGCGAGAAGCGCCTGCTGGAGCTGGAACAGGAGCACCTCGGTGCCGATCATGCCTACATCGGGGGCGAGGCGGCCAAGCACTGGAACTTTCCGGACAGCCTGACCGTGCCGATCATGTATCACCATGATCCCTCCCTGTATAAGGGGACCGACAAGAACCTCAAGGTCGTGACCCAGGTGGTGCACCTGGCCGCCCTGATTGCCAATATCATGTATTCCGGCAAGCCGATCAGTTACCATGCGCCTTTTCGGGAGCGGGCCCAGAAGATGTTCCGGCTCGACGCCCGGTCCATAGATGAGATTCTTTCCCTGGCCAATATCGAAGTGGCCAGGGCGGCCGATTATTTCGGGCTGAAAATCAGCGGGACGCCCTCCATTCCCGAACTGCTGCAGCAGGCCAATATCGAGCTCAGCCTGCTGAACATGAGTTACGACCAGATAAACCGGGAGCTGGTCCAGGCCAAGATGCAGCTGGAAAAGCTGACCACCGATCTCGAGGAGAAGAACCGCTATCTGGAAGGGATCGCCAATCTCGACGGGCTGACCGAGATTTACAATCATCGCTATTTTCAGGAATTCCTCGACCGGGAGATCAGCCGCTCCCTGCGCCTCGGCCATGGTCTCAGCCTGGTTCTGGCCGATGTCGATAATTTCAAGAAATTTAATGATTTCTATGGCCATCAGGCGGGCGATTACGTATTGAAGGAAGTCGCTACGCTGTGCAAAGACCTGATTCGGGAGTACGATCTGGTTGCCCGATACGGCGGGGAGGAGTTTGTCTTCGTGCTGCCGGAAACGGAACTTGCGGACGCCATGACCGTGGCCGAAAAAATCCGGGCGGCCATCGAACAGCATCCCTTTGAATTTGCGGACGATACCTACCGGGTCACCATCAGTTTCGGGGTTTCCTACTTTGCCGTTCAGGACAAACCGCTGAAAAAGAACGAGCTGATCGATCGTGCCGACAAGGCCCTGTACACGGCCAAAAAGAAGGGCCGCAACCGGGTCGAAGCCTTTGCCGAAAAGTCCGGATGGTTCGGCAAGGGGAAGTAGGCGGTTGAGTCGGGAAAGATAGCCACGAAGGCACAAAGACACTAAGATTTTTTTCAACGCAGAGACTCAGAGGCGGAGAGCACGCTGAGAAAATCAAACCGATCTTCAGGTGTTGAGGTTTTGACTTTCCCAAAAAAAAACGTTTCTTTCTGCGTTCTTCGGGTCTTTCCGTCTCTGTGTTGCAAGTTCTTAAAGGTTTTCTTGGTGTCTTAGTGCCTTCGTGGCCAAAAGATAGTCTGAAATTCCGTCCACTGGCCGAATAAAGGTAATCGATGAAACCATCAGATCAAAAGAGCACAGGTCTTATCCGGCAGAGGCTGCACGAAATTATTTTCGAGGCGGATACCCCGGCCGGAAAGCTGTTTGACCTCCTGTTGATCGTCAGTATCCTGGCCAGCGTCCTGGTGGTCATGCTGGATACCATTGCCCCTTTGCACGCGGCCTATGGGCCGCTCTTCCTTGGTCTTGAATGGTTCTTCACCATCCTGTTCACCATCGAATACCTGCTGCGCCTGAGCTGTATCGGTCGGCCGCTGAAATACGCTTGCAGCTTCTACGGTATCGTTGACCTGCTGTCCATTCTCCCGACCTATGTCAGTCTGCTGCTCCCTTCCGGAAAATACTTCCTGGTGATCAGGATTCTGCGGCTGCTGCGGGTTTTCCGGGTGCTTAAGCTGGTGCAGTATGTCGGGGAATCGAATTACCTGCAGAAAGCTCTCTGGGCGAGCCGGCGCAAGATTCTGGTTTTTCTGTTTGCGGTCAGTCTGCTGATGGTCATCTTTGGTGCCATCATGTATATCGTGGAAGGACCGGAGCACGGTTTTACCAGTATCCCGCGCTCCATTTACTGGGCGGTGGTGACCATGACCACGGTCGGCTACGGGGATATCTCCCCTCAGACCAACCTGGGCCAGGCCCTGGCGTCCCTGGTGATGATCGTCGGTTACGGGATCATTGCGATTCCCACCGGAATCGTGACGTCCGAGTTAACCTTCAACCGCCATATCTCCACCCAGGTCTGCCCCCAGTGCAGCACCGAAGGGCATGATGTAAGTGCTCTGTATTGCCGGGATTGCGGGGCTGAATTGAATCCTGGAAGTGCAGCCACGAAGGCACGAAAACACTAAGATTTCTTCAACGCAGAGACTCAGAGGCGGAGAGCACGCTGAGAAAATCAAACCAATCTTCAGGTGCTGCGGTTTTGATTTTCTCCGAAAAAAAAGAGAAGCGTTTCTCTCTGCGTCCTTCGCGTCTTTCCGTCTCTGCGTTGAAAGTTACTAAAGATTTTCTTGATGTCTTTGTGTCTTCGTGGTCCAAAGACAATCTGAAATCCCTCCCGAGGGGAGGCTTATTCAGGGATCTGGTCCAGTTCCTGCCAACGATCATAGGCTGCGGCCAGGTCGTTTTCCGTTTGCTCCAACTGCTCTTTCAGGCGGGTAATTTTGTTTCCGTCCGCTTCCTTGTAAAGGTCCGGGTCGGCCAGCTGTTCGTGCAATTGACTTTGCAGGGTTTCCAGCGCATCGATACGCTCGGGAAGTTCCTCCAGCTCCCGCTTTTCCTTGAAGGTCAGTTTCCGGGGCCGTTGTTTGCGCGGCGGCTCCGGTTTTTCTTTTTTCTCTTTCGTGACGGTTCTGGTCGGTTCCTGGAGGGCCAGCCAGTCGTCGTAGCCGCCGATAAATTCCTCGACCCGCCCCTGGCCGGAAAAAATCAGCGAGCTGGTGACGATATTGTTCAGGAAACTCCGGTCGTGGCTGACCAGCAGGACAGTCCCTTTGTAATCGGCAATCAGTTCCTCCAGAAGGTCGAGGGTCTCCATGTCCAGATCATTGGTCGGTTCATCAAGAATCAGCAGGTTGGCCGGTTGCAGGAACAGCTTGGCCAGCAGCAGGCGGTTTTTTTCGCCACCGGACAGAACCTTGACCGGAGTCCGGGCACGATCCGGGGTAAACAGGAAGTCCTGCAGATAGCCGTAGACGTGGCGGGATCTGTCGCCGATCAGGACCTGGTCGTGGTCTTCGGCGATGTTGTATTTGACCGTCGCCTCTTCATCAAGCTGATCGCGCATCTGGTCGAAATAGGCGATCTGGAGATTGGTCCCGTGGCGCAGGCTGCCGCTGGTCGGTGTCAGTTCGCCGGTGAGCAGTTTGAGCAGGGTCGATTTTCCGCTGCCGTTGGGGCCGATCAGGCCGATGCGATCGCCCCGCATGATCCGGAGATTCAGATCGGCTATGATGGGCGAATCCGGTCGGTAGGCGAAGGAGACCTCTTTCGCCTCGATCACCATCTGCCCGCTGCGGGACGCCTCCTCCAACTGCAGTTTGACCTTGCCGGTGCGTTCCCGGCGCTGGCGACGCTCCTCCCGCATTTTTCGAAGATCGCGGACGCGTCCCATGTTGCGGGTCCGGCGGGCCTTGATCCCTTTGCGAATCCAGATCTCTTCTTCGGCGAGCTTCTGGTCAAACCGCGCCCAGGCCTTGTCCTCGGCATTGAGAACATCCTGACGCCGCTCCTGGTAGGTGTCGAAGCCGCATTTGTAGTCGTGCAACTGGCCGCGATCCAGTTCCAGGATCCGGTTGGCCAGTTTGCCGGCAAAGGTGCGGTCGTGACTGATAAAGACCAGGGTTTTGCGAATTTTCAGCAGAAAATTCTCCAGCCACGTGATGGCTTCGATGTCTAGGTGATTGGTCGGTTCGTCCAGCAGGATCAGGTCCGGGTCGTGACTCATGGCCGCAGCCAGCAGGACCCGCCGTTTCTGTCCGCCGGACAGGGCGTCCAGAAGCGCCTCGGGATCCAGCTCAAGCTGGCTGATGGCCTGGTCGATCTGGATGACGACCTGGCTGTCCGCAGCGTCGGAATGCTGGCGGAACAGGTACTCGCGAATCGTCCCCGACCAGTCGGCCGGAAATTCCTGGGGAACGTAGGCGGTGTGCAACCCCTGGGAACGGATGATATCGCCACTGTCGGGCGGCAGATCGCCGTTGATCAGGTGCAGCAGGGTCGATTTGCCGGCCCCGTTGCGGCCCAGCAGGCAGATCCTGTCACCCGATTCGATCTGCAGGGAAACCTTGTCCAGCAGCAACGGTCCGCCGAAGGCCAGGGAGACCTGGTTGAGAGATAAAATATTCATTGAGACGGAAACGTTTTCTCTAGAAATCTATTTTTCGGGTATTTATTGCTTCAGTTCATAGAGGATCAGGTGGGACTCATTCCCGGAAATAATGGTTCCCCCTTTGAATTGAACCAAGGTGACCAGTTCTTCTTCTCCGTCATTGTCTGCATCAGCAACAGCAAGATCGGCGAGATAGCCGTTCTGGTCGGAGGTGCGCCACACTTCACGCATGGTAGCTCCATCCCAGGAAAGGGCCATTACACGGCTCTTGTCGTAGTTACGGTACCGCTGCAGAACTCTCCATCCTTCATTTTGCGCGGTCAGGATTTCTCCGGACGGTAAAACAGCGAGCTTCGGCTGAACATAGATCATAGGAATCAACTCGTCCTGTCTGGTTTCAGTGACATAAAAGCCGGTCTCTGAGCCACCGAAGTTTTCACCGGACCGCCACAGTTCCCCTCCTTGGGGGGACAGGACATAAAGACTGTCCTTGGCTGAGTAGGCGGCAAACAGTTTCGTTCCATCAGGGGCCTTAAATGACTGCAGTCCGAAAATTCGCGTGTCTGAAGGAAGCTTGAGGCGATCACCTTCAACCAGGCTGTCCTGAGTCCATTGTAGCTCGGTGACAGGACCTTGAAACGGAGTCTGTGGAGAGCCTATCTTCTGGCCAAGCAACACTTTACCCAGTCCCGGGAATACCACCGCGCGTAGATACCAGGGCAGCCCCTTTTTCGTTACCTGATAACCTGCTCCGTCATAAGCCAGAATGTGGGCGTTGAGGGTTGTACCGCTGACGGCATTGACAATGATTTCTGGAATCTTGTCCTGATCGAGATCAATCGAATCGATTCCGATAATTTTGGTGGCGACACTGACTTCAATCCGGGCAATTTCTGCAATGTCCCGCTGGGTCATGCGCAGAATCTTGACCTGGTTATCGCTGACCAGGGCGATTTCCTCCTGTTTGTCGTTATCAAAATCGCCCACTGTGACCCCGATGGGTTTGCCTTCAAAGGGCGGACTTGTCCAGACATCAGCGTTCTGTTGCTGATTATAGATGATTCCGGGAGCTTCAAGCCGGGTATCACTTTTACCAAGCCCGACGCCGCTCAGCATGCTGTTGACCGTCTGATTAAGCAGAGACTGGTTGTCGTTGGTTTGGGACTTCAGTGAAAAGGGGTCATCCGGCAAGGCTGACGGGTCTCCTGCCGCGACCCTGACAGGGGTTTCCGCGGCAAAGGAATATTTCCTGAGAGCGACGCCATCGGGATTACTCATCACCAGTTGCTGGTCGATAAAACTGAAGGTGACGATGGGCCGCCGATCTGTCCATGTGAACTGGGGCAGGTTGGCCTGAAGCTCTTTCACCATCTGTCCGGGAACCGTCGCATCGATGAGTGCTGGAACTTGCTCGAAACGTTTAACATGATCCCCCTTGGCCGGGGTTGTTTCCGATCGGATCAGCCTGGCGTAGGAATAGCCGCTCTTGACGCGGGTGACCTGAAGGAAGCCGACAGGGATATCCAGGGTTCCGAGAATTTCCTTGGTCTCCGGGTGGATGACTTTCTCCCCGTCTTTTACGAGGGTCAGGATATCTCCTTCCCTGATCCCGGTGGAGATATCGAGATCAATGAGATATTCACCGGAAACCGGCATGATGATGACCCCTTCAAGAGTGGAAAAATCGCTTTTGATGGTGTCGACCTGGGCCGATGCAGAGGTCACTGAAAGGGTGAGTAAAAAAATTACTGCAAATAGAATACGTCTCATAAAATCAGCCTGTAACAGCAAAGGAGTGGAAAAATCAAAAAGTCTTTTTAGCAGGAGATGGGCCTGCGTTGAACGAAGGCGTATTCTAACGAGTTTTGGTAGAAATGCAAAGTGACAGTTTCTAAAATAAAAAAAGCCCGCTGCTTAAAGCAACGGGCTTTTCTAGTTCTTGGCTTCTAATCGAGATTAGAAGTTTACGAACAGGCCAACGCCAACACCGTAAGCGGAGTCAGTGTCAGGAGCGTCAACGTCAACATACTGGAAGATTGCGTCGAGCTTGGTGTTAGCCATCAGGTCATAAGAAGCGCCAGCAACAGCGATCAGAGCCGAATCAGCTTCGGTTTTGCCGTCGTCTTCCGGCTGAGCATAGGTGAGGCCAGCACCGATAGCAAGGCTTTCGGTTGCTTTGACATTGGCGTAGCCACGCAGAGCCATGACACCAGCATCGTCGCCAAAGAGGTCGAAGGGACGGCCGATTTTCAGTTCTTCGTTGGAGAGGCCGTTGCCAACGTCAGCCAGGGGATCCCAGCCGCCGAAGTCGTTGCCGAGGTGATCGATCTGGACTTCATCATCATCAGCAGCGATAGCATAGTAGACTTGACCACCGATGGTCACAACTTCAGTTGCGGCGAAGGAGACGTCAGCCCAGCCCTGGAGACCCATGGCGTCGGTATCTGCATCAGCATCACCAGTGAAGTAGTTGATTTCAGCAAGAACCTTGATGGCTTCGATGTTCAGAGCAACATCAGCACCGACCAGGTAAACTTCGTAGTCGTTCATTTTGTGGCCGGCTACGAAAGCGTTGTACTTGATGGTATCGATCTTCTGGCCGAAGTCTACACCCCAGAGGTAGAAATCGGAGCTGTCGGTGCCACCGTCATTGCTGTCGAGCTGCCAGAAAGCTTTGACCGGACCGGCGGTAACCATGAAACCTGCGTCCTGAGCGTTGACAACATCGGAAGCACTGAAGCCACCAGCATAATACTGACCAGCACGGAGCTTGAAGGTGCCGAAATCGAGGTCAAGGTGAGCGCGGTCCCACTGCATGCCGGTTTCGCTTTCGATGAAGCGAACGCCCTGACGGTTGGCGCCATCAGATGGTCTTTGAGTACCCCATTTGGCTTCGGTTTCGTCAAAACGGAAGGTGACGCTGACGCCTTCGGCGATGCTCAGTTTACCGCCGATACGCAGGCGCTGATCGAAGTAGGAATCGGTGTAGTCGCCGCCGTCATCCAGGTGCCAGCCGCGAACACGCATTTGGCCGTTCAGGGAAAGACGGTCTTCTGCCATGACGGGAGTGACCATTGCTGCGATCGTCAGCAGGACGATCATCACTTTCAGAATTCTGCTCATTTTTTGTTACCTCCTAGGTAAGAAAATTGCCGAACCATTCGGCGTTTGAAAACTGTGTTTTGATCTGCTCAAAAACTTTTCATTTGTAGACGCAGTTTTACAAACTCAGCCTTCCGGCTGAACATCAAATTCGTATCCACAGGCCGGGCATTTGACCCGAATTGTTTTGGGAGCGCCAGCGCATGCTGCGAGGGAAACCAGCAGAATTGCTGCTACGGCTAATGCAATGAATTTGTACAATGTGATTCCGCTCCGGTCAACCAAAATTAAAAATTAATATGATGACTATGTCTTGAGCACGTTTTATGCCAGAAAATATCGTTTTACTGCTTTTTGGGGCAACCTGCTGAAAAACTGTTTTTTTTTGTCCGTGTCAGTCCGGGTGGTGATTGCAGCGGCTCCCCTGTTTGTTGTGGGCCTGCAACACCGGGTGTTGATTGTATACAACAGCTCCTTCAGGCCGCCTTGGGCTTTGCTGCCGACCGGCTGGAGGGTTATAGCACAGGCGCCCCTCTTTCTCGTGTTATTTTCCGGTTAGCATGTCGTTAATTCGGTCCGCCAGGGTCTCGCTGTCAACGGGATTGCTGTCGCTGAACACCCGGAAGTTTTCGTTGACCAGCAGAAGCCGGGGGATCGCGAACACGTTGAGCCTTCTGGCGATGTCCCCCGGATCCCTGAGGACGATGTCCGGGGGGCGATTTTTATCCCGCTCCAGGTAACTGTTGATCGTTGCCGCGGTCTCCTGGACGAAGACCTCGACATAGCGAATATTGTTATTGTCCAGAATGGTGCTGATTTTGCTGATCTCGGTGCTTTGTTCTTTGCAGGCCGGGCACCAGGTTGTGCCGATTTTCAGAAGGAAGGGGCGGCCTTTGAGCTGAGCAAAATTGAAATCCCGGGAATCCAATGTTTTTCCTGACAGTTCGGGGAATTGATCTCCTTTTTGCAGGGCGAAACAGGTCACCGGCAGAATGAGCAATGCCAGCAGAAAAGCTGCTATGGAATATGTGCGTCCGGGCATAATCACCTGTCTGTTGGGACTGACTGGTCCTGATTAAATCCGTCTACAAACCGAAGTCAGTATAATTCACCGATTTTATTAGTCAAATGAAAAATCTCTTAGGGGGGGAGAAGGTGGGGGAATTCCTGTTAGCCGCCAAAGCATTAAGTTACCAGGAGAACCTCTTGAACCGTGACATTTGCAGAAGATTAAAAAGGGGCGTCGCAAGGAACATCGCTTTGTCTTGAAAAATGAAAAAGGAGTTCTTCGTGCTTCGGGGTCTTCGTGGCGGGCAGGCTGAACCAGAACAGGGCAGACCTGGGGTCTGCCCTGTGGTCACGCAGTATCAGTGCTGGGGCTGACAGATTTCGGTCAGGACGCCACCGCTGGCTTTCGGGTGAACGAAAGCAATCAGGTTGTTGTGGGCTCCAAGGCGAGGGCTTTCGTCGATCATGCGGACTCCTTTTTCCTTCATGGCGGCGATAGCTGCGTTGATGTCGGCAACTTCGTAGGCGACATGGTGGATGCCTTCCCCTTTTTTCTCGATGAACTTGGCGATGGGGGAGTCTTCGCTGGTGGCTTCGAGGAGCTCGATGCGGGTTTCGCCGGTCACCAGAAAGGCGACCTTGACCTTCTGCTCTTCAACAACTTCGGTTCCTTCGAATTCCATGTTGAGCATGTCACGGTAGAAAGGGATAGATGCTTCAAGGTCTTTTACGGCAACGCCGATATGGCTTACTTTTTTGGTCATTGTTTAGACTCCTTTTTCTTTGGGGCCACTAAGGCACGAAGGCACGAAGAAGTGCCGTTATGTCTTTAGTTGCGTTAAGTTACAATCTGTATCTTTGGATTCCATTTTTTATCAGGGGTGTGTTGAAGTTGATCAGGAAGCCACGTTTTCTGTTTGTCAGTTTCATATAGCTCAGTAATTGGGCTTGCCATAAAGGGGTTGCCTGTTCACTGGCTTTAAGCTCTATAATAATTTGGTTCTCGACAAGTAAATCGATTCTGAACCCCTCATTGAATTCAATATCTTTATAAATGACCGGTACGGAAACCTGCCTTTGGACGTCTAGGCCTCTTTCGGAAAGTTCATATGCCAAGCAGGATTCATATATTTTTTCCAGTAAGCCGGGCCCAAGTTGTCGATGAACTTGATAGGCTGCATCAACGATATTTTTTGCCCAGAGTTCCTGTTCGACCTCTCCAGTCTTCTCCAAAGCCATTCCCCCCCTTCTTTGGTCTTAAGAGATTTTCTTTGTGCCTTCGTGTCTTAGTGGCTAATAAAATCAGTACCTCTTAAATGCCTCAAGCAAACGTCGTGCGGCGACACTTGGTGAAGTTGTTCCGCTGGCGACGCCGGTTTGCACGCGGTCGAGGAGGGCGGTGACATTTTTGTCCTGCATGAACTGATCTTTCAGGCCGTCCATTACCAGGCTCCACATCCAGTCGGTGGCCTGCAGGCGCCGCTTGCTTTCGAACTCGTCGTGATCTTTCATGGTGGCGACGAAGTCGGCGATCATGTCCCAGATTTCCTCGATCCCCTGGTTGTGCAGGGCGCTGCAGAGGTGCACCGGGACCTGCCAGTTGGGGCTTTTCGGTTTGAGGAGATGCAGGGCGTTGACATAATGGTTGCGGGCCAGCTCGGCCTTGGGACGGTTGTCCCCTTCGGCTTTGTTGATGACGATGGCGTCGGCGATCTCCATCACCCCTTTTTTGATCCCCTGCAGTTCGTCCCCGGCGTTGGCAAGCTGCAGCAGCAGGAAGAAGTCGACCATGGAAGCGACGGTGATCTCCGACTGGCCGACCCCGACGGTTTCAACGATGATGACATCATATCCTGCGGCCTCGCAGACCATCATGGTTTCCCGGGTTTTGCGGGCCACGCCGCCGAGAGTGTCTCCCGACGGCGAGGGGCGGATAAAGGCATCCTTTTCGCGGGCCAGCAGTTCCATCCGGGTCTTGTCGCCGAGGATGGAGCCCCCGGACAGCTGAGAGGACGGGTCGACCGCGAGGATGGCCACCTTGTGCCCCCGTTGGATCAGGTTCATCCCCAGGGCTTCGATGGTGGTGCTTTTGCCGACCCCGGGAACCCCGGAAATACCGACCCGGATCGATTTGCCGGTGTGAGGCATCAGCTGGTCGAGCAGTTCCGCCGCCTTCAGGTTGTGCTCAGGGTGGCGGCTTTCGATGAGGGTGATGGCCTTGGCCAGGGAGCGGAGGTTGCCGGTGAGAACACCGCTTGAGAGTTGTTGAATATCTGACACTGTTTAAACCCGTCGACAGGGCCACTAAGGCACTAAGGCACTCAGGGCAGATAAGCTGTTTCTTTTTCGGATGAGCAGAGACAAGCAAGCTCGTTGATTTCTCCCCAAAAGACTATATGGGGGTGAAGGCACGCATTGTGATCCTCGGGCGGGTTAAAAATAAACCGCCCGAGGATCATGTTTTTATCTTTTTGACTTGGTGCCTTCGAGGCTCATAATAGAATTACTTGCCTTCAATCGCATCCAGGGTTTCGGTCGCCGATTTGACGATCGGGGTTCCCGGGCCGAAGATCTTGCTGGCTCCGGCGGCATAGAGGGCATCGTAGTCCTGGTGGGGGATAACGCCACCGCAGACGATCTTGATGTCCTCGGCTCCGAGCTTGTTAAGCTCTTCCCGCAGCTGCGGGACCAGGGTTTTGTGACCGGCGGCAAGACTGGACACGCCGACAACGTGGACGTCGTTTTCAACGGCCATCTTGGCGGTCTCTTCCGGGGTCATGAACAGCGGGCTGACGTCGACGTCGAAGCCGGCGTCCGCGTAGGCGGTCGCAACGACCTTGGCGCCCCGGTCGTGACCGTCCTGACCCATCTTGGCGATGAGGATCCGGGGGCGACGCCCTTCCTTGGCGGAGAATTCATCGACCCGTTTGGTCAATTCGCTGAAATCGTTATCGTCGCTCACGACAGAACCATATGCTCCGGAAACAAGTTTGATCTCGGCGCGATGGCGTCCGTAGACTTTTTCCATGGCGTCGGAGATTTCGCCGACGGAAGCGCGCAGGCGGGCTGCGTTGACGCTGAGCTCAAGCAGGTTCCCCTGACCGCTTTCGCAGGCGGCGGTAATGGCGGCCAGGGCAGCCTGGCAGGCCTCTTCGTCCCGGTCCGCACGCATCTTGGTGAGGCGGGCGATCTGGGATTCACGCACCTTGGTGTTGTCGATGTCGAGGACTTCGATGGGGTCCTCCTTGGCCAGCTTGTATTTGTTGACACCGACGATGACGTCGCGACCGCTGTCGATGGCGGCCTGTTTCTTGGCGGCCGATTCCTCGATGCGCAGTTTCGGCATGCCGGATTCGATGGCCTTGGTCATGCCGCCCAGTTCTTCGATCTCGTCAATGATCTTCTGGGCCTCATCGATGAGCTGCTTGGTCAGGGTTTCAACATAGTAGGAACCGCCCAGAGGGTCAACGACTTTGCAGATCTGGGTCTCTTCCTGGATGATCAGCTGGGTGTTGCGGGCGATGCGGGCGCTGTGGTCGGTCGGCAGGGCGATCGCTTCGTCCAGGGCGTTGGTGTGCAGGGACTGGGTGCCGCCAAGAACCGCCGCCATCGCCTCGATGGTGGTCCGGACAACATTGTTGTAGGGATCCTGTTCGGTCAGCGACCAGCCGCTGGTCTGGCAGTGGGTCCGCAGCATGGAGGATTTCGGGTTTTTCGGGTTGAACTGGCTCATCAGCTTGGCCCACAGGTAGCGGGCGGCGCGCAGCTTGGAAATCTCCATGAAGAAGTTCATACCCATGGCGAAGAAGAAGGACAGGCGCGGGGCGAAAGCGTCGATGTCGAGACCGTTTTTGAGGGCGGCGCGCGCGTACTCCAGGCCGTCGGCCAGGGTGAAGGCCAGTTCCAGGGCGGCGTTGGCGCCGGCCTCCTGAATGTGGTAGCCGGAGATGGAAATGGAGTTGAAGCGCGGCATGTACTTGCTGGTGTACTCCATAACGTCGCCGATGATCTTCATGGACGGTGCCGGCGGGTAGATGTAGGTGTTGCGAACCATGAACTCCTTGAGGATGTCGTTCTGAATGGTGCCGGCCAGTTGCTCCGGTTTGACACCCTGTTCTTCGGCGGCGACGATATAGTTGGCCATGATCGGCATAACCGCACCGTTCATGGTCATGGACACGGAAACCTTGTCGAGGGGGATGCCGTCGAACAGGATCTTCATGTCCTCGACGGAGTCGATGGCGACCCCGGCCTTGCCGACGTCACCGACGACGCGCGGGTGATCGGAATCGTAACCGCGGTGGGTGGCCAGGTCGAAGGCGACGGACAGGCCCTGCTGGCCGGCGGCCAGGTTGCGCTTGTAGAATGCGTTGGATTCTTCCGCGGTCGAGAACCCGGCGTACTGGCGAACCGTCCATGGGCGGCCGGCATACATGGTGGCCATGGGACCACGCACGAAAGGCGCGATACCGGGCAGGGTGTCTGCGGTCTCCAGCCCTTCGATGTCAGCGGCCGTGTACAGTGGCTTGACAGTAATGCCTTCCGGACTCTCCCATTTGAAATTGGAAAGGTCGTCGGTCTTTTTCTCTTTTTTTGCCTTCTCTTCCCAGTCGGCAAGTGTTTTCTTTTCGAAAGTACTCATAATGTCATTGCCCTTCTCTCAGATGCGTTTTGTCTTTTCAAGCGGTCTGTTTGCGATTGAAATTTCCAGCCGGAATTATAAACAGAAAACAGATAAATTATGAATGCCGGTCAGTTGCCGAATCAAGCCGGTTACATATTTTTTTCAGCGTGTGACGACTGCTAACACCTTGACCGGTTGGTCTTCTTTGAGCAGCAGACGATGCTTGACGGAGGAATCGAGGTAGACGGCATCCCCTTCGGTGAGGATGAAGCGTTCTTCGTTGAGGATGATCTCGGCAGTCCCCTGCAGGATCAGCAGAAATTCTTCTCCTTCGTGGCTGTACAGGTTCTCCTCCGGGGCTCTTGCGTTTACGGTGAGGAGGAAGGGTTCCATTTTCTTGTTTTTCTTGCGATATGACAGGGCTTCGTAGGTATAGCCGTGGTCGGTGCCGATTCTGGAGATCACCCTGCTGATCAGGCGGCGCTCGTTTTTACGGACGATTTCGTAGGGGACGGTGCTTTCGTTGTCCTCGAAGAAGTAGCTCATTTTGACGTCGAAAAATCTGGCGATTTTCGACAAGGTCGCAATGGGGGGAGAAACATTGTTATTTTCAACCTGAGATATGAGGGCTGGAGAGAACCCGATCTCGTCTGCGACATCTTGGAGTGTGAGCTTTCTCCCTTTGCGCAACGCCTTGATTTTCTGACCGATATTGAATTCCATCAAAGATTCCAGAATAAAATTTACTATGAATAAAAAACCGTTATCAAAACCCGTATAGCGAACAACGTGGTAAATGTCAACAGGATTCATTCTGCAGATGGGGAGGTCTGTTCGGTGCGAACCGTGCGGGGCGGGGTTTTCTTTTTGGTCTTATTTAAGTAGGGGACGTGATTTTTTCCTTTTCACCGCCTCCTGCGACAGGTGCCCCGGGATGGATTAAAAAATTACTTGACAATATCGATATGGTTATTATTATGTCTCGTTGTTAGCACTCGGTGACTATGAGTGCTAACAAGCTTCCGGTAGGGCGCACCTTGCTTTCTGATCCGGAACCTGAACCTACTAACGATAACGGCCCCAGGCCAGATGAATGGATGTGAAAGGAGATTTTCAGAATGAACATCAGACCGTTGCAAGATCGTATTATCGTTGAGCGCATTGAGGAAGAGACCAAGACCGCCGGCGGTATTATTATTCCTGACACCGTTTCCAAGGAGAAGCCTCAGGAAGGCAAGGTTATTGCCGCAGGCAAGGGCAAGGTGACCGCTGAAGGAAAAGTTCTGCCCCTGGACATCAAAGAAGGTGATCGGGTTCTGTTCGGCAAGTATGCCGGCAGTGAAATCAAGATTGACGGTAAAGAATACCTGATTATGCGTGAAGACGACGTTCTTGGCGTTATCGAGTAAGCAGATTCCGCTTTTGCGCTCCAGCTGGTGCCGCGGGCGGTCCGGATGCTTGCCGCAGTGCGGCGCTTGCGTGCCATTCGCGCCAGGCTGGAAAATAGAATCGAAGCTGCATTGACAGTTTCTACTGAATATAAAAACGAGATTTAAGGAGTTTCATATCATGGCAAAAGAAATCAAGTTTTCTCAAGATGCGCGTGCCAAGATCCTGGACGGTGTCAATACCCTGGCTGATGCGGTCAAGGTGACTCTCGGTCCTAAGGGCCGCAATGTAGTTATCGAAAAATCCTTCGGTGCTCCGCTGATCACCAAGGACGGTGTTTCCGTTGCCAAAGAGATCGAACTGGAAGACAAGTTCGAGAATATGGGTGCCCAACTGGTTAAGGAAGTCGCTTCCAAGACCTCCGACGTTGCCGGTGACGGAACCACGACCGCAACCGTTCTGGCCCAGGCCATTTACCAGGAAGGCGTCAAGCTGGTGACCGCCGGCCATAACCCGATGGAAATCAAGCGCGGTATCGACAAGGCCGTCGCCGTTGCCGTCGACGCCCTGAAGGACCTGTCCAAGCCGGTCAAGGATCACAAGGAAATCGCCCAGGTCGGCACCATCTCCGCCAACAGCGACGAAACGATCGGCAACATCATCGCCGAAGCCATGGAAAAGGTTGGTAAGGAAGGCGTTATCACCGTCGAAGAAGCCAAGTCGATGGAAACCTCTCTCGAGACCGTCGAAGGGATGCAGTTCGACCGCGGTTACCTGTCCCCCTATTTCGTTTCCGACGCCGAGCGCATGGAGTGTGCCCTGGATGATCCCCTGATCCTCATCCACGACAAGAAGATCAGCACCATGAAGGATCTGCTCCCGGTTCTCGAACCGGTTGCCAAGCAGGGCCGTCCGCTGATGATCATCGCCGAGGACGTCGACGGCGAAGCTCTGGCCACCCTGGTTGTCAACAAGCTGCGCGGCACCATTAACGTCTGTGCCGTCAAGGCTCCCGGTTTCGGCGATCGTCGCAAGGCGATGCTCGAAGATATCGCTATCCTCACCGGTGGCCAGGTTATTTCCGAGGAAGTCGGCTTCAAGCTGGAGAACGCAACCGTCGATATGCTCGGTACCGCCAAGCGGATCGTCGTCGACAAGGAGAACACCACCATTATCGACGGTGCCGGTGATGAAGCATCCATCGAAGGCCGTGTCAAGCTGATCCGTACTCAGATCGAAGAGACCACCAGCGATTATGACCGTGAGAAGCTGCAAGAGCGTCTCGCCAAGCTGGTCGGCGGGGTTGCCGTCGTCAAGGTCGGTGCCGCGACTGAAACCGAGATGAAGGAGAAGAAGGCCCGTGTCGAGGACGCCCTGCATGCGACCCGCGCCGCTGTTGAAGAGGGTATCGTTCCCGGTGGTGGCGTTGCGCTGCTCCGTTGTCTGCCGGCCGTCAAGGCTCTTGATCTTCAAGGCGAGCAGAAATTCGGCGTCCAGCTTGTGGTCCGCGCTCTGGAAGCTCCACTGCGCCAGATCGCCAAGAACGCCGGTGTCGAAGGGGCCATCGTTGCCGACAAGGTTCTCAACGGCGAAAAGGCGTTCGGCTTCAACGCTGCAACTGATGAGTACTGCGACATGCTGGAAGTGGGCATCATCGACCCGACCAAGGTGACTCGCAGCGCCCTGCAGAATGCGGCTTCGGTTGCCGGCCTGATGCTGACCACTGAGGCGATGATCGCTGACAAGCCTGAAGAAAATGCAGGTCCTGCAATGCCGGGCGGTATGCCTGGCGGCATGGGCGGCATGGGCGGCATGATGTAATTTCGCCCTTCTGAAGCGTTCCTGAAAAAAATCCCCGCCGGGTTGCTCCTGGCGGGGATTTTTAATTTTAGAGCCCCGGCCTGTACCGCAGGCCGGGGCTCTCTGCTGGTGGCGCAACCGCCGTCATCTGATGATATATTTCTGCGACACCTCGCGCGCTGTCGGAGGGACGGAGAGCAGGGTCTCTTGGCCATTCGCAAAACAGAGGACATCGACAATGGCTTCGTCCTTCCCCTTGCCGTAGGAGACCAGGATTCCTGCCGCCATGGCAAGTTCCTCCCCTTCGCGGGGGCCGCAGTAGACGCCGAGGGGGCCGCTGAAGTTGGCGCAGCGCATGGTGACCTGCTCCGGTCTGGCCAACTCCTGGATACGATCATTGTCGGCCTTGTTGCGGCCCAGAATCAGTTTCGCCTGCGGTGAGAGACGAAATTGCCGTCCGGCCTTGAGAAGTTCGACGTCATTGACGGTCGCTTCGGGGTTGAATTGAAGCAGGTCGCGCAACTGATTGGAAAAGCCCTCCTCGGTCAGCAGGCAGCCTCCCGCCGAGGGCGGATAGTTGAGATAGCCCCACTCCCGGGCATAGGCCTGCTGGCGTTTACGGGATCGCCCCTGGATGTCGAGCAGCCGGTCCCGATCGACCAGTCCTTCCTTTTCCATGACGGTCTCGGGCAGCAGTTTCGCGCTGAGGGGGCGCAAAACGCGTTCGGGGTATCCGGACAGCTTGGCGACGGAACGCAGGGCGTTGGCATTCTGGCTCATGGGACGCTGCCCAAGCACCTCTCCGGAAAAAAGCAGGTCGAAACCGCCTTCGCTCATACGCTCGCCCGCCAGCCTGAACATCAGGGCGTGACAGTCGATACAGGGGTTCATGTTGCGGCCGTACCCGTAGCGGGGAGATTTAAGGACGTCCAGATGGATGTCGCTGATATCTTCGACAATCAGCGGAAAGCCGAGCTCCTCCGCCGAAGCTTTGGCCTTCTCCGCGTTGAAGAAAGGGGTGACGAAGGCGATGCCGGTCACGTCTATGCCTTGCCTCATCAGGGTCAAGGCAGCAAGACTGCTGTCCAGGCCGCCGGATATCAGGCCCAGTGCTTTGGTCATTTTTGATTCTCCGTAAAAATAAATTCTGCGCTTAATGGGTGTCTGAGTCATCGTGCGGGCGATGACGGCTCAGTGTCGCTGCCCGCAGCGCCAGACGTCTCAAAAACTCTGCTGCCACCGCCTCACGGTGACGCAACTCAGGTACAGCCAGATGATGGCAATGGCCTGCTCCTGTTGCTGTCGTCCTGTCCTGATTCAGGTCGTCTACGAAAAGAAATAGCATAGCCGCGCTCTGGAATTCAATGTGACCTGTTTGCGCTGTCGTCGTAAATGGAGGGGAGTGTCTTCAGCAGAGAACAGATGGTCGGGGATTGGTCACCGCAGACGGCAGTTTGGCAACCGTCCAGGACAGCGCCTGCGGCCCTGGACGAAAATAAGATCGGCAGCAGCTCAGGAGTCTTTCTTGTCTTCTTGGTCGGTTTTCTTTTTGTCCGACAGCTCGGAAATCTGCCCTTCTTCGATGTCTTCTTCCGAATCGTTCATTCCTTTTTTGAAATTACGCAGCCCCTTGCCAAGCGCTCCGCCAACCTGGGGCAGTTTTCCCGCGCCGAAAATAATCATGACGAGCACGAGAATAATCAGTAATTCCTGAGTTCCTAGGCCAAACATGAAAACCTCCTTCTGCTATATTGAAATACTGAGTCCGGTAGAATTTTTAATGCGGTCAATCACGGGGCTTAAAAATACACTGGATAAGGGCAAAAAACAATCAAACTTGAATGGCGGGGAGGGGATTTCCGGGCCGAGGGGGGGGAGCAGGGTGTTTTCACCTTGGTGATTCGGCTCTGTTTTGCTAAATTGCCACCCAGGAGGGGCGTCAATAGCCAGGCTGAGGAGTTTTTTGCGTGCAGGCAACCCGAATAGACGTGGTATATCAGGATGGCAGTTACGGAAAAGTCAGTAACGATGTCCTCGACATTCTGATTGCAACGGAAAGGATTGTACGGTTTCGTCGCCGGGACGGATGGGTCGATCTTTTGGCGGACGCGGACCGGTTGCGGGACTATTGCGGCTTCCAAGCCTACCGGGGGATCGAACGCCGGGCGCCGTGGCCCGGTCGGCAGGAACCGGGTTTCCCAGGCTGACGGTACTGACCCTCCTTTTTTCAGGGGGCAGTCCTCCGGTACCTCCGGACGCAGACCGCCCGGTTTGCTGGTGGAAAACGCCCTGGCCAGAATGAAGCCTGGATCAGCCGATCTTTTCCTGGCGTTCCTGTTCGGTTTTGCAGTCGATACAGAGGGTTGTCACCGGTCGGGCGCGCAGGCGTTCGGCGCCGATTTCTTCTTCGCAGCTTTCACAGAGCCCGAAGGTTCCATTGTCGATCCGTTCCAGAGCCTGGCGGATTTTGATGATCAGCTTGCGCTCCCTGTCCCTGATACGCAGTTCGAAATTCCGATCCGATTCAAGGGACGCCCGGTCCGTGGGATCCGGAAAGTTGGGATTTTCCTCGGTCATTTCGGAAACGGTTCGGCCCGCATCCTGATGCAGGGCGGCCAGTTGGTCGTTCAACAATTTCCTGAATTCTTCCAGTGTCGTTTTGTCCATAGCTCTGTCCTTATCGTACCTAGATCCTGAGGAGGTCAGGAGCTCAGAATAAACCTCTGAGCTGAACATAAATAATCAGGGCCAAAACCACCACGGCCAGCCAGACTGAAAAAACGTCACTCCCTTTAACCGGCGGTTTTTGCGCCAGGAGCCTGGTTTCTTCACTGATGACGGTTTCCGGAACCTGACGCACCAGCTGCTGAAGCAGGCTTCCGAAGTTTTCATAACTGTTCGAGATGATAATGAAATCATCGTCGCTGCTGAGGCTCAAAAATGCCCGTTTCCGTACCAGGATGATATCGACGGAGACCAGCTCGCTGAACGACAGCAGCTTGCTGCGCAACAGCTTTCTGACCCGGATGGCATTCTCCTCCAGGTAGACGGTACGGGTGACGCTCTCCGCGAAGAACAGGCCGGCAGGGACAACCAGGATTCCGAGGATGATGATCTTGGCCCGCGGCAGATCCAGATAAATGGCGCTGATCAGCAGAATCAGGCTGAGCAGGACGATCAGCCCGAGGGGGATCAGGAACGATTTGCGTATGCGGAATGTCATCGGATCCATAAAACGACGCCAATCGATTGGGTGGATATCTGCCCCGCCAGGTACTTCCGTTTCCTGGCCTCACTCTCGTCCAGAGAATTTAACAGGTTTTAACGTTTTTGCCAATAATGTTGCAAGATTTATTGTGTCTGCAAAATTCCTTTTAAATTCAGATGGTTGATTGAGAAGGAGACCGGGGCTGTGCGGCCGCTAGACAAAGATATGGTCCAGCGCTTCGCTGGCATGCCTGATGCCGATCAGTTCTATGCCCTCGGGAATCTCGATGTTTTTCAGGTTGCCGCGCGGCAGAATGCATTGGGAAAAGCCCAGCCGGGCCGCTTCTTTGACCCGCAATTCGGGCTGGGACACGGCGCGCACCTCCCCGGTCAGGCCGACTTCGCCGAACATGACCATCTGGGGATTGATGATCCGGTTAAGATGGCTCGACGCCAGGGCGCAGATCGCGGCCAGATCGACGGCCGGCTCATCAAGCCTGACGCCGCCGGCGACATTCAGGAAGATGTCCTGTCCGGCGAGGGACAGTTCGACTTTTTTTTCGAGGATGGCAATCAGCAGGGCGACTCTCTTGTGGTCAATGCCGATGGCGGTGCGCTGCGGGGTGCCGAAGGAGCTTCCGGAGACCAGGGCCTGCAGTTCAACCAGAATCGGTCGGCTGCCCTCGAGGGCGGGGACGACGGCACTTCCGGCACTCTGTTCGGGGCGTTCGGCGAGAAACAGTTCGGACGGGTTGCTGACCTCGCGAAGACCCTGTTCCTGCATTTCAAAGACGCCGATCTCATTGGTTGACCCGAAGCGGTTTTTCACGGCTCTGAGAATCCGATAGGGGTGCCCGGCGCTCCCTTCGAAATAAAGGACGGTATCGACCATATGCTCAAGAACCCTGGGGCCCGCGATCGACCCGTCCTTGGTCACATGACCGACCAGAAAGGTCGGCAGGTTGTCCCCTTTGGCCTGGAGCATCAGCTGTCCGGTGCATTCCCTGACCTGGCTGACGCTGCCGGGAGCGGATTCGATGCTGTCGCTGAAAATAGTCTGGATGGAATCGATCACCAGGAAGGCGGGTTTGAGTTCCTTGATCCGCTGTCTGATCTGGGTCAGGGAGGTTTCCGCGAGCAGGTACAGATTGTCCATGCGGATGCCGAGGCGCTCGGCTCGCAGCTTGACCTGGCGCGCCGATTCTTCGGCCGTCACGTACAGGGCCGGGCCGGTTTCGGCGAGTTTGGCGAAGGCCTGGAGCAGCAGGGTCGATTTGCCGATGCCGGGATCGCCGCCGACCAGGATCAGGGAGCCGGGGACGACGCCGCCGCCAAGCGTCCGGTTGAGCTCGCCCAGGCCGCAGCTGATGCGGTCCTCTTCGCGGCTGTTGACCTCGGACAGCTTCAGGGGCCTTCCCGGTTCCGGGAGGGTGCGACCATGCCCCGCGGCGGCGATGGGAATTTCTTCGACCAGGGTGTTCCACTGCTGGCAGTCAGGGCAGCGTCCTAACCATTTCGGACTTTGGAAGCCGCAATTCTGACAAGAATAAACCGTTTTCTGACGCGCCATCGATGAGCCTTTCCCGGGGGTGAAAAGCGGTATCCTATGCCGAATACCTCACCCTGTCAATCGCTCCGGCGGTTTGGTCCGGCCGTCAGGCCGCACGGCGTTGAAGGGTCTCCAGAAAGGCCGCGACAATGCGGGGATCGAAGGCTTTTCCGGACTCCTGCCGCAGGTAGGCGATCACTTTGTCTCGAGGCCATCCTTCCCGGTAGGGACGGTCCGAATAGAGGGCGTCGTAAACATCGGCGACGGCCAGAATACGGGCGCCCAGGCAGATCTGCTCTCCCTGCAGGCCATCCGGATAGCCCTTGCCGTCCCAGCGTTCATGATGCTGCCTGACCATGGCGCGAATCCCGGAAAACGCCGGGATCGGTTCGATAATCCGGTCTCCTTCCACCGGGTGGTTTTCCATCTGGAGTCTTTCCTGGTCGGTCAGCGGGCCCGGCTTGTTGAGGACTTCGGAGGGGATGGAGATCTTGCCAAGATCGTGAAGCAGGCTGGCCCGCTGCAGATCCAGATGATCCTCCCGGGAAAAATCCAGAGCATCGGCCATGGCGAGGGCATACTCCATGACCCGTTCCGAATGGCCTCGAGTCCAGGGGCTGTTGGCGTCAACGGTCCGGGCCAGAGCGGTCAGGATGCCCATATTGAGAACGTCGAGCTCCTTCAGCATGGCCGCTCTCGACAGGGCAATTCCCAGCTGGTCGGCCAGTTGTCGGACTCCGGTCAACGCCTCTTCTCCGGGGACCCTGAAGGGGGCGACCAGGGTCAGGACGGCGCCGCGCTCGGCGCTGACCGCAATGTTGAAGTGCAGCAGATGCCTGGCGTTGAGATGCTCGAAAGGGGCCTCCAGGGTCGGGTACTCCCTGCCCGGGTTATAGACGAACAGCTCGGGGGAGGAATACAGGCGTCGGTACTCCTGATCCGAAAGACCCGTCACTTTTCTTCGCTGCGGCCTGCCGCCGTCTGTCAGGTCCGCGATCCAGCAGTCGACCTGGTCCTGCCCGGTCCCGGGTGAACAGAAAACAAGGCTGGCCGCGGCCATGTCGAGGGTGTCGGCCAGGCCTTTGAAAAAGGCCTGGATGATGTCCTCTTCACGGTTTTCGCCGAAGATGTCGCGAACTGACCGGAAGAGAGTCTTCTGGCACCGGATCTGGTGCTGTATTTTTCTGGCCATACCGGTGAAGGATGTGGCAAGGACGGCGAATTCGTCGTGGCTGGAAATAGCCAAATCGAGATCGAACCGGCCGCGACTGATCTGCCGGGTTGCTTCCGTGAGTTGCGTCAGGGGGTGCAGAATCTGCCTGATGAGTACGCAGCTGGCCAGGAGGATGAGCCAGAAGGTCATCAGCGCGGTCAGGGCGGCATTCCTCCGGAAATCGAGGAGTTCCGAGGAGACCAGGCTTCTGGGCTCGTAAACCGTGATATGCCAGGAAGGAGCGTTGTACGCCGCGGCCAGGAACAGTTCCCAGTCCGCAGCCAGCCAGTGCTCTCCTGCGAATTCAAGGGATGCGAAGCCCTGGTCGAGGTGCTGAAGGACCGGCTGCCGGGAAGGCGTCCGGTTGAGCAGGCGGGTACGGTGATGGGCGTCGGTGATCTGCAGTTTCGTGTCTCTGGGCAGAAAAAGCCTGGCCTGTTCCCGGAGATGGCGATTGTTGATCTGGCCGACGATAATCCCGGGCCGATTGCTCTGGTCCCTGATCGGGACCCAGAGGAGGATGGTGCTGTTTTCGCGGCTGATCCGGACCGACAGCTGCGGCAGTCGGTTCTGCAGCCTCAGGATGACCTCAGAGGAAGGGGCCAGAGGCGAGGAGGTCAACTGTGTCATGGTTGAGAACAGCCAGATTCTGTCCAGGGAGGTTTTGTCGAAGGCTGTCGGCGCCGTCGGCAGGTTCTGCTGCTGGCCCGTCAGCTGCTGCATCAAGGCGATCTGGCGCAGTTCGTTTTCGATGGAGACCAGCTCGGCCATCATGGCCATGCCGATGTTTTTGCTGGCATGCCGCAGGCGTCTGGCGGTGTCCTGTTCGAGCCGCTCTTCGGTGGTGTAGAACGTCAGGCCGACCAGGGCAACGATGGGCAGCAGGGTGCAGAGGGTCACCGTCGCCAGAATGCGGCGCGATACCCTGCTGCGCAACCTTGCGATGCCCCCTCCCCGGTTGGCCATCAATACTCCCCTGCAACTCCGAAAAAGGTTCCGTCCCCGGCCCGAATGATGTCGTCGTGGCTGGCTTTGGCCGTCAGGGCAAGGGCGGTGTCACCATCGGGCCCCTTGCTCCACAGATCGTAGTCGGAATTGAGAGGGTGCAGCGACTTGTCCTTGCGGGGGGAGACCTTGCCCGCTCCGGTGAGCGGTTTTCCTTCGATGAGCGTGTATTGATAGGGATTCCCCCAGGGATCAACCAGATCGATATCGGCGTCGCTCAGGGTCTCCGGAAGGAAGCCGTGCTCCACGTCATACAGGTGAAGCATTTTTTCAATCTGCCTGAGATCTTCGATTGCCTGTTCCTCCTTGCTGGTGAGCAGGAAATTGCTGTAAGCCGGAATCGCGATGGCCGCCAGGGTGACCAGAATGGCGCAGGCGATGAGCGTTTCCAGCAGGGTAAAGCCTTCAGCGTGCTTCAGGCGGGTTCGGAAGTGCCTGGGAAAAATCGGGTTCGTTGGTTCCATATAATTTTTTAAAACGAGGTATCCGTCGGTGTTTTTGTTTAAAATGGCATCCTATGCGGGGAGTCTGTCCGTGTCAATAAGGATATAAACAAAAACTTATAAAATAAACCTAATTTTATGAAGGCTGCTGATTTTTCCGCCATAAGTGAGTCCAAAAGGAGGATCCCGTGACCCATCGCGATCTGCTTGATGCTCTGGCTGAGCTGAATTTGCCGCACCAGGCAACGCTGAAAGATATCCGCAGCCGCCACCGGCAGCTGGTTAAGAAATACCACCCGGATCATGGTGCGGCTCCTGACAATGACAGGATTCGCCGGATCAATGCGGCCTACCGGTTGGTGTCTGCTTACATCAGTGATTACCTCTTCGATTTTTCCAAAGAAAAATTTATGGAACAGTATCCGGAGGAACGCCTGAGGGAGCAGTTTTACGATGCCGACCTGTGGGGCGCTAAAGACGAGCGTCCGGTACGATAATGACGCTTGTTTTGCCGGGGCAGGAGTGCTAGGTTAACTCCCTTTTTTTAACTTGAATCAGTGTACAGTATGATGCGGCATCAGGGCTCTCGGGTCATGTCCGACGGACTTTTGGCAATGCTTGCCCCCGGCGCAGCGGGCTGTCGCAATGAATTAAATGGATGTCCATGTCAGATACATATTATTTTTCCGCATTGACCCAGGTCAGCAAACCGTCCCGTTATCTCGGCGGTGAACTGGGGAGTATCGTCAAGCCCGACAGTGAGGTCGCTGTCCGCATGGCTCTGACTTTTCCCGATGTCTATGAAGTCGGCATGAGCCATATCGGTTTTCCCATTCTCTACCATATTCTGAACGGTCTGGACGGGGTCGCGGCGGAGCGGGTCTATGCCCCGTGGCCGGACATGGAGGAGCGACTCCGGGCCGACGGCCAGCCTCTCTGCTCCCTGGAAACGACGCGCCCCCTGGCTGATTTCGATATCGTCGGCTTCACTCTGCAGTACGAGCTCAGCTACACCAACCTGCTGATGATGCTCGATCTCGGCGGTATCCCGCTGCTGCGCCGTCAGCGCGACGAGAGCGCTCCCCTGGTGGTCGTCGGCGGACCATGTGCCTACAATCCCGAACCGTTGGCCGATTTTTTCGATGTCGCGGTGATCGGTGACGGAGAGGACGCCGTCGCCGAACTGGTGGCGCTGGTCGGCAAGGCGCGCCGCGAAGGATGGCCGAGGCGGAGGCTGCTCGAGGCGTTGGCGGCATGTGAAGGATTCTACGTCCCCGACTTTTTCGAGGTGTCCTATCATGACGATGGCACCATCGCGAAGATCGCCGCCCTGAACCCGGACCGTGGGACGGTTCGGCGGCGTTTTTTGACCGATCTGGAGACGGCGCCTTTTCCGACCCGGCCGATTATCCCCTTCATGGATACCGTCCATAACCGGGTGGCCATGGAGATTGCCCGCGGCTGTACCCGCGGCTGTCGCTTCTGTCAGGCCGGTTACGTCTACCGGCCGGTGCGTGAACGCTCTCCGGAGACCATCCGCAACCTGATCGACCGGGCCCTCGACAATTCCGGGTTTGAGGAGGTTTCCCTGCTGTCCCTGTCCACGGGGGATTACAGCTGTATTGAACCTCTGCTGAAGGAGCTCATGGCGGAGCATGCCGATGACCGGGTTGCCGTTTCCCTGCCCAGCCTGCGGGTCGGTTCGCTGACGCCCGAACTGATGGAAGAAGTGAAGAAAGTCCGCAAGACCGGGTTCACTCTGGCCCCCGAAGCCGGAAGTGAGCGGCTGCGCAGGGTCATCAACAAGGGGATCAGTGCCGACGATCTGCTGGAAACGACCGGCAACGCCTATCGCCTCGGCTGGCGTCTGGTCAAGCTGTATTTCATGATGGGTCTGCCGACCGAGCAGGACAGTGACCTTGAGGCGATCGTTGAACTCGCCGGCCAGGTCAAGCAGAGTGGCAGGGGGACCGGGGGGAACGATGTCAATGTCGCGGTGTCGACCTTTGTTCCCAAGCCGCATACGCCGTTTCAGTGGCAACCCCAGATCGGGATCGAAGAGACCCTGCGGCGTCAGAAGCTGCTGCGCGACGGGTTGCGCCAGAAAAAGCTGCGCTTCAAGTATCATGAGGCTGAGCTCTCGTTCATGGAAGGGGTTTTCGCCCGCGGAGACCGGCGGCTCGGGGTGGTGCTGCAAAAGGCCATGGAACTCGGCTGCCGCTTTGACGGCTGGCGGGAGCATTTCGATTTTTCCCGTTGGCAGCAGGCGTTCGCCGCCTGTGGAATCGCTCCCGAGTGGTACCTGCGGGCCCGGCAGCCTGACGAGGTTCTGCCCTGGGATCATATCGACTGCGGGTTGAGCAAGGACTTTTTCCGGAAGGAATGGGAGAAGGCCTGCAGCGCAGCGGCGACGGTGGATTGCCGGGGCGGTCATTGCCATGCCTGCGGCGTCTGTGATTTCGAGACTCTGCGGATGCGCACCCTGGACAGTTGCGATATCTCCTCTTCGCGAATCGGCGGTCGTCGTGACGATCCGAAAACCGCGGAACGGCTGACCCGGGTCCGCCTGTTGGTCAGCAAGCTGGACCGGGGGCGGATGGTGGCCCATCTCGAATATCTGAAGATGTTCCATCGGGCCGTTCGCCGGGCCGGGTTGCCGGTGCGGTTTTCCCAGGGGTTTCATCCTACCCCCAAGATTTCCTTCCTGGAGGCGCTGCCCATGGGGGTGGCCAGCGAGGCCGAGCTTGTCGATCTCGAACTGCATTACCCGGTGCCCCTGGATCAGCTTCGGGACAGCCTGAATCGACAATTGCCTGAAGGGTTTCACGTGATCAGCGCCGAAGAGATCCCCTGGAAGGCACCGTCCCCCTCGTCGTCGGTGGCCGCAAACCATTATCGCGTTCCTTTGCCCGGGTTCCCCCTGGAGACCGTTCGGGAGCGGGTCGCTGCGTTTCTGAATGCTCCGCAGGTTTGCGTCATGCGGCAGAAGAAGGGGCGTGACCAGGAGATCGATCTGCGCCCCGATGTGGTGGACATCGCCATCAGGGAGGACGAGCTGCATATCGAACTGATCAAGGGAAGCCCGCTTCAGGTCGCCGCCTACATCCTTGAGCGGACCGTCGAAGAGGTGCGCCGAATGAACGTCCGGAAGATTGCCATCGTCCTGAAATAGGTCGTTTCGAAAAAACGCTCTCTGCCTCTGTCGCGGTGACGATCTGCAGGCGCGGCGCAATCCCTTGATTTTTCGCCTTGACCAGAGCGGTTGAGGCCGCTCTGAAGGCGTAAAGATCTGGTCGCCCGGATGCCGAAGGCTGCCCGACAGAAAGGCTCGCTGCGGGATTCCGGTATTTGAGTTGGCAAAACGGCCTGTGAAAAGTACAATGGCCCTTTCGGATGATGTCGGAACGCCGTCATATCAGATCCGTACTGTTTAATAAATACAACGATTTCCTTTTTATATATCAGAAATGAAACAGGAGTAGGCTATGACAAAGGAGCTGGTCATCAGTACCACCTCCCATGAGACTCGTGTGGCTTTGCTGGAGGGGGGCCATATTGCCGAGCTCTATATTGAGCGCGACCGCGAGCGAGGGATTGTCGGGAATATCTACAAGGGCAGGGTCATTCGGGTGCTGCCCGGGATGCAGGCCGCATTCGTCGATATCGGACTTGAAAAAGCGGCTTTTCTGTACGTCGCCGATGTGCTTGACGAGGTGGAGCAGTTCGAGCGGCATATCGAAGGGGACGAGCAGCTGATCGATCCGGCGGCTGAGCCGGAGCCGCCCCATCTGCCGCCGATTGAAGAATTGCTCAAGGAAGGGCAGGAGCTGCTGGTGCAGATCTCCAAGGAGCCCATCGGTACCAAGGGGGCCCGGATCACCTCCCATATTTCCCTGCCCGGGCGCCACCTGGTTTACATGCCGACGGTCGATCATGTCGGTATTTCCCGGCGGATCGAAACGGAAGAGGAGCGGGAGCGCCTGCGGCAGATCGTCGAAGAGCTGCGCGAGCCGGAAACCGGTTTTATCGTTCGCACCGTGTCGGAGGGAAAAAGCAAAGACGACCTGCGCCACGACATGGAGTTCCTGGTCGGTTTGTGGCAGAACTTGAGCCGCGGGCTCGACCAGGTCAAGGCCCCGGCCCTGATCCATTCCGACCTGGATGTGACCAGCAAAGTTCTGCGTGACATTCTTACCGAAGACGTCAGCCGGATCGTTGTCGATAACGTTGAAGAATACAACAAGATTGTCCGTTTCCTGCGGACCTTCATGCCGCGGCTCAACTACGCCATCGAACTCTATCATGGAGAAGAGCCTATTTTCGACGCCTACGGCCTCGAGGTCGAAATTTCCCGGGCCCTGGGCCGCAAGGTCTGGCTGAAGAGCGGCGGTTCCATCATCATCGAGCAGACCGAGGCGCTGACCGCCATCGATGTCAACACCGGACGCTATGTCGGTAAGCACAACCTGGAGGATACCATCCTC
>CAXXLS010000004.1:0-64514 GCA_963677135.2 Geopsychrobacteraceae bacterium
CTTGGCCCGGCCGACCTGAATCAGGCCGTCACAGGACTGAGCCCGTTCACTGGCGTAACTCAGCAGGGAGGCCTCGTGGCGGGCCAGGGCGGCACGGTCCAGGCCGTCCAGGTACGCGATGGCTGCCGCCAGCCCGACTGCCCCGGCGATATTGGGGGTGCCGGCCTCAAACTTGTAGGGCAGCTGGTTGTAGGTCGTTTTCGCAAAGGTGACGCTTTCGATCATTTCTCCGCCGCCGAGGAAGGGCGGCATGCTGTCAAGCAGTTCGCGTTTGCCATAGAGGACGCCGATTCCGGTCGGACCGAACATTTTGTGGCCGGAAAAAGCATAGAAATCAGCGCCCAGGGCCTGTACGTCGATGGGCCAGTGACTGATCCCCTGGGCTCCGTCGATCAGGACCACGGCTCCGGCGTCATGCCCCATCCTGATGATCTCGTCAATGGGGTTGACCGTGCCGAGACTGTTGCAGACGTGGGCACAGGCCAGGATTTTGACCGGATGCCGGAGGAGCAGACGGCCCAGTTCCTCCAGGTCGATGTCGCCACTTGAATCGACGGGAATGGCGATCAGCCTGGCGCCCTTGCGCGCTGCGGCCATCTGCCAGGGGACGATGTTGGCATGGTGCTCCATGGTCGGGGCGAGGATCACGTCTCCGGGATTCAGGGCCGTTTCACCATAGCAGTGAGCCACCAGGTTGATGCTCTCGGTCGTCCCCCTGGTCCAGATGATCTCCTCCTGGTGGCGCGCCTTGATAAAGGTCCGAACCGCCTGGCGGGCATGTTCGAATCTGCGGGTCGCCCGGTCGCTCAGGGCGTAGCTGCCGCGATGCACATTGGCGTTGTCGTGGCGGTAGAAATCGCATATCGCGTTGATAACAAGGTCCGGCTTCTGGGTCGTGGAGGCGTTGTCCAGGTAGACCAGGGGCTGCCCGTTGACCTGCTGGTCAAGGATGGGAAAGTCCTGGCGGATCACCTGCGGATCAAAGGGCGTCACCGAGGTCATGAGGCGTCACCGTGCTGTTGTGGCGCTGCGGTCAGAATGGAGTCCAGCAGCGGTTGCAGATAGCGTGCTAACGGGGTTAGCGGAATCTGCTCGATCAGTTCGTTGATAAAGGCGTAGCTGAGCAGCGTTTCGGCGTCCTGCTTTTTAAGGCCGCGGCTCTGCATGTAGTAGAGGGCCTGCTCGTCAAGACGGGCGACGGTGGCGCCGTGGGCACAGCGCACGTCGTCGGCATAGATTTCCAGCTCCGGCTTGGTATAAATCTCCGCGTCGGGACTGACCAGCAGGTTTCTGTTGCTCAGTTCGGCCAGGGTTTTCTGAGCGTCCTGATGAATATGAATGCGGCCATTGAAAACCGCCGTGCTGGTGTCTGCCATGATCCCCCGAAAAACTTCATTGGTGGTGCAATCCGGCACCCGGTGTTCAATGCAGCTGTGAAAATCGATATGCTCATTGCCCCGGGGCAGGTAGATCCCGTTCATCTCACAGTGCGATCCGCCTTTCAGGTGGTGGACGACCAGGTCATTGCGCTGGCATCTTCCTCCCAGGGCCAGGTTGAAGCCGTCATAGCGGGCGCCGGTCGCCAGGGCCGTATGCGCTGCCGACAGGCCGACCGCTTCGGCCCCGGCTGTTCCCAGCCGGTAGTGGTTGAGGCAGGCGTTTGCGGCAAGTTCAATCTCGGTCAGGTGATTGGCGAAGCTGGCGGCCGTCGGGGTGAGAGACAGGTGGTGTTCGATCAGTTGGCCCCGTGCCCCCTCGGCCAGGTCGCAGATGATCCGGGTGGCGCCCGGATCGCTGCAACTGCCGGGGCCGGCGATGAACACCACATGGACCGGGTGTTCAAGTTGCGTGTGAGGCGGCAGTTGCAGCAGGACACCGTCCCTGAGCAGGCTCAGGTTCTGCCAGGCGCCGATATGCGCGTCTGTATTCAGGGCCAGTTCAAACGTCCTGTTGATCCGGCCGGCACAGGCCGCCTGTTCGCTGTCAGCGAGTTGCGAGAACAGTTTCAGACAGCCGCGGGCGCGGTCCAGACCG
This sequence comes from Geopsychrobacteraceae bacterium, assembly GCA_963677135.2. Lineage (GTDB taxonomy): Bacteria > Desulfobacterota > Desulfuromonadia > Desulfuromonadales > Geopsychrobacteraceae > Seleniibacterium. The sequence goes on from CAXXLS010000004.1 coordinate 2,035, forward strand.
CAGGACAGGTCGGGCTGAAAGCGGCCGTCCAGAAACACCAGACGGATGCCGTCCAGGTCCGCCATCGTCACCATGTCCTCCGTCGGCAGCGGGATGTCGACGGGACGCTCCCTGGGCAGATTGTCGATCGCTTCGGTCATGGGGGTGTGCAGCCAGTATTCGGTCTTGCGCCCCGGCCAGGAGAGGGTGGCCAGCTTCCGGTGCGCCCGATCCCGCACCGTGCTCAGCCAGCTCAGTGGCGAGGGGGCGTTTGCAGGGGCTGATGAAGACGTCGTCACGTTCATGATAGTCATTCCTTACTGCTCGATCCAGCCGTAGCCTTTTTGCTCCAGTTCAAGGGCCAGTTCCTTGCCGCCGGAGCGGACAATCCGCCCCTTGGCGAAGACGTGGACATAATCCGGGACGATGTAATCGAGCAGGCGCTGGTAGTGGGTGATGACGATAAAGGATCGCTCCGGGCTGCGCTGGGCGTTGACCCCGTCAGCGACGACCTGGAGGGCGTCAATGTCCAGCCCGGAGTCCGTTTCGTCCATGATGACCAGTTTCGGCTCCAGGAGCATCATCTGCATCAGCTCGTTGCGTTTCTTCTCCCCGCCGGAAAAACCCTCGTTCACTCCCCGCTTCAGAAAATCCGGATCCAGGTCGACCGCCCGGCATTTCTCCCGGGCCAGCTTCAGGAAGGCGACGCCGTCCAAAGGCTCCTGCCCCCGGGCTTTGCGGTGGGCGTCAAGGGACGCTTTCATGAATTCCAGGTTGGAGACCCCGGGAATCTCGATCGGGGCCTGAAAGGCCAGGAACACGCCGGCCCGGGCTCTTTCGTCGGCGTCCATATCGAGCAGGGACGTTCCGTCCAGCTCGATATCCCCGGTCGTCACGTCATAGCCTTCACGCCCGGAAATGACATAGCTCAAAGTACTCTTGCCGGCGCCGTTGGGGCCCATGATGGCGTGGATTTCACCGGCGCCGATCTCAAGATCGAGGCCGTTGATGATCTGTTTGTCGTCAATATTCGCATGCAGGTTTTTAATGGATAACATGAAAAATTCCTTCTTGTATGGTCTCATCGGCGCGGCTCAGCCGACGGATCCTTCCAGGCTGACTTCCAGCAGCTTGCCGGCTTCGGCGGCGAATTCCATGGGGAGTTTTTTAAAGACCTCTTTGCAGAACCCGTTGACGATCATCGAAATGGCTTTCTCGGTGTCGATGCCCCGCTGCTGACAGAGGAACAGCTGGTCGTCGCTGACCTTTGACGTGGTCGCTTCATGTTCGACGATGGCGCCCGGGTTGTGGCTTTCGATATAGGGGAAGGTATGGGCGCCGCAGCGATCGCCGATGAGCAGCGAATCGCACTGGCTGAAGTTGCGGGCCCCGCTCGCTCCACGGCTCATCCGAACCAGTCCGCGGTAGGCGTTCTGGCTTTTGCCGGCGGAAATCCCCTTGGAGATGATGGTGGACCTGGTGTTTCTGCCCAGGTGGATCATCTTGGTCCCGGTGTCCGCCTGCTGATAATTGTTGGTGACCGCCACGGAATAGAACTCGCCGGTACTGTGGTCCCCCTTGAGGATGCAGCTCGGGTATTTCCAGGTAATTGCCGAGCCGGTCTCCACCTGCGTCCAGGAGATTTTCGCGTGATGATGGGCGATCCCGCGCTTGGTGACGAAATTGTAGATACCGCCTTTTCCTTCCTTGTTCCCCGGGTACCAGTTCTGCACCGTCGAATACTTGATGTCGGCATGATCCAGGGCGATCAGTTCGACGACCGCCGCATGGAGCTGATTCTCGTCCCGCATGGGAGCGGTGCAGCCTTCGAGATAGCTGACCTGGCTCCCTTCGTCGGCGATGATCAGGGTCCGTTCAAACTGTCCGGTTTTCGATTCGTTGATCCGGAAATAGGAACTGAGTTCCATGGGGCACGTCACCCCTTTGGGAATGTAGACGAAGGACCCGTCACTGAACACGGCGCTGTTCAGGGCCGCAAAGAAGTTATCGCGCTGGGGGACGACGGAGCCGAGGTATTTGCGGACCAGGTCCGGGTACTCCTGGACCGCTTCGCTGATCGGCATGAAAATGACACCGACCTCTTTGAGCTTGTCGCGGAAGGTGGTGGCCACGGAGACGGAGTCGAACACCGCATCGACGGCAATGCCTTCCAGGGCTTTCTGCTCCTGCAGCGGGATGCCCAGTTTCTCATAGGTGGCGAGCACTTCGGGGTCCACCTCATCGAGGCTTTTGGGGCGGTCTTTCATGCTTTTGGGGGCAGAAAAATAAGACACCTGCTGAAAGTCGATATCCGGAAGGTTCAGGTGCGCCCACAGGGGGAGCATTTTTTCCTGCCAGATCCGGAAACTTTCCAGGCGCCATTCCAGCAGCCACTCCGGCTCGTTCTTCCGGGTCGAGATATAGCGGATGACATCTTCATTCAGGCCGGGTGGCAGGGTGTCCGATTCGACACTGGTCACAAACCCGGCCTGGTATTCTTTTTCCAGGTATTTGTCAATTTCTTCTGGCATACAGGTCCTTGATGATGCAAAGGTTCCAGGCGGTCGGCGGAATGCCCGTACCAGCGCCTGGCCCTGATGAACGTCGTCACAGTCGATCCAACAGCTCGTCATGATTTGAAAAGCCATGACTGAATATAGGTTGGTGCCATCTGATTATGCAAATCCTGACCTGATTAGTCAACTATGGGGATGGTGATTATCTGTGCCGGCACAGATAAAAAAAGAGCGCCAGGCGTGTTGCCCGGCGCTCCGATGTAGACGTGGATCTGGGGTGAGACAGTTATTTCGCGCAGAATTCCTTGACCGCTCTGGCCAGTTCCTGGCTGCGCTGCATCGCGAGATCCATCTCGATATCGCCGGGGGCGCCTTTCCACTCGATAGGCTCGACGAATTCCCATTTCAGTTTTTCAGTCAGCGCGGTCAGTTCGCGCTGGGCGCCTCCCGACCAGCCGGCGGAACCGAAGCGCAGGACTTTTTTGTTCCAGACCTTCTTACGGCGGAACATGTCGATGACCCAGGCCATGGGCGGGAACATCTCGTATTCGTAGGTCGGCATGCCGAGGATCAGTCCGGCGGATTTCCAGGCCGAAGCGAGGATGACCCCGACGTGTTCTTCCGGAACCCGGTGCACGTGAACCGGCAGTCCTTCTTTTCTGACCCCCTGGACGATCGTGTTGACCAGCTTTTCCGTGTTACCGTACATGCTTGACCAGATGACGGTCACTTCCGGTTCGGCAGGCCCGTTCATATAGCTGGCGAAACGGGTATAGGAGTCGATGATCGCTTTTGGGTTTTCCCGCCAGATAATCCCGTGGGACGGGGCGATCACCTTGATGTCGAGGTCCTTGAGCTTTTCGATCCCCTTGGTGACGAAGGTCGAGAAACTGGATACGATATTGGCGTAGTAGCGCAGGGCCTCGTTGATGAAGAACTCATGCTGGGTCGTAGAGAGCTGATCATCAAAGTAGACATCGTTCAGAATGCCGTAGGAACCGAAGGCGTCGCAGGAAAACAGGGTGCCGCTGCTCTGCTCGTAGGTCATCATGGTTTCCGGCCAGTGGATATTGGGCGTTTCATAAAAGGTCAGCACCTTGCCGTCGCCCAGATCGAGGGTGTCGCCGTCCTTGACGATATGAACATTTTCCTCGATGTCGTAAAAGTTTTTGAGCAGCGGCGCAGATTTGGCCGTCAGGAAAATCTTGACGTCCGGGTTTTTCTTGTGAAAGGTGGGCAGCCAGCTGTTGTGATCCGGTTCCATGTGGTTGAGGATCAGGTAATCGATTTTCTTGGCTTCAAGGGAAATGGATTGCAGTTCGGACTCGAACTCGGCCGGCTTGCCATTGACATCTTCAATAAGATCGATCAAGGCAGTTTTTTCACCCTGGACGATGTAAGCGTTGATGGAAATGCCGTTCGGCATGGGCCACATGCCCTCGAAGAGCTGGTAGCTTTCCAGGTTGACGGGTAAACAGTAAATGCCTTCGGTAATTTTGACTGCCTTCATCAGGTGTTTCCTCTTTCGTGTCTAGTCGGTTAGTTCAGGGATCTTCCAAAATCCTGGTCACGAGCTTTTTGAATAACTCCTGGTAACTCTTAAGGTCGGTAAACGTCTGTCGCTGCTGAAGCGCTTCCGGAATCTTGGGGTCGTAGGCGATTCTGCCGACCAGCGTGCCACCGTATTCGTTGACTGATTGAATGATCTGTCGATCTATCCCCTCGTTGAAACCCGCTTTGTTGATCAGCACCAGGTGCGGGATGGAGAACGTCTTTATCAGACCGGCCAGTCGGCGGTAATCGGACAGGCCGGACAGGCTTTCTTCAACAACCGCCAGGACCAGATCGTTGCCGGTCAGGGACGAGATGGCCTGACAGCTGGTTCCCGGTGGTCCATCTGTAATAATGTAGGAAATATTCCTATCTTTTGCAACCGCCGTCGCCTCGCGCCTGATGCGGGTGATCAGTTTGCCGCTGTTGTCCTCACCGGGGATCAGGTCGGCATGAACCAGGTACCCGTTGTCGAGACGGCTGATATACCATGCTCCGCTGATCCGATCCGTCATGCTGATGGCGCCGGACGGGCAGACGAAGGTACACAGGGCGCAGCCTTCGCACTCGCTGGTGATTTCGGGCCTTCCGGCCGCACTTGCCCGAATTGCGGCGAAGCGGCAGGCGGCCATGCAGTGTCCGCAGGCGGTGCAGCTGTCCGTATCGATGCGAGCAATATCCATACCATAATAAGGCTGGGATTCCTGGCGACTATGGTTCAAAAGCAGCGGCAGGTTCGAGGCGTTGACATCGGCATCGACGGCAATGACCTGGTCGAGCGTTTTTACCAGCGAAGCCGTGACCGATGTTTTCCCGGCGCCCCCTTTGCCACTGAGTACGACAATCTGGCGCATTAGGCTAACTCCATGACTTTACGAATGAATTCAAACAGGCTGCGATGGACTTCGGGAAACTCCCGACTCAGAATGTGGCCGGCGAGATTGGCCCGGTGATAGTCCGCGTCAAGGGGCAGCCAGATCTCGGGTTTTTTGCTGTGCTGTGCAAATTGGCGATCCAGGAGCTCGCAGTTCTGCACCTTGTTGGCAATGATTGCATAATTTTTGTTCATCTCCACCAGGATCTGCTCCGTCTGCTGCATATCGTGCAGGCCGAACGGGGTGGGTTCGGCAACCAGGATGACAAAATCCGCCGGTTTGATTGCGGCTACGGCCGCGCAGGAATTCCCGGGAGGACCGTCGATGACCGCGTTCCTCTCCCTGTCGATCCTTTTGACCAGTTCTGAAATCAGGTAGGTGCCCCGGGTTGACCCGACGATCAGGTCACCGATGTGAACCTGGTTGCCGATCCGGCCTGAATAACCGCTGCGGATCGATCCGACCGGGGTCTCCCGGTAGCTGACCGCCTGCTGGGGACAGACCAGTTCGCATACGCCGCAGCCGTGACAGAGCTGTTCTGACAGGTAGACGGTTTCGAGGATCTTGTAGAGGGCGTTGAAACGACATTCTTTGGTGCACAGGCCGCAACCGTTGCAGAGCGTTTCGTTGAAGACCGGGGTAGGCTGGGTGATCGTCTCGGAGGTGGAAAACTCGGGCTGGAGAAAGTACTCGGCATTGGGGGCGTCGACATCCAGGTCATAAAACGCGGCGTTCATGACCTCGGCAAGGGAAACAGCAAGGGTGGTTTTGCCCGCCCCACCCTTGCCGCTGACAACCGTGACGATCACTTATGCGCCTCCGCCGCAGACCTGGGCCGGGCTGAGGGGCTGGAGCTGATTGCTCAGGAACATGTCGACGGTCTCCTGAACGGTCTGACCGCTGCCGCCGAACACCTCGATACCGCTCTGGCGGAAGCCCTGCAGCGGGCGACCGCCGATGCCGGCGACCACCAGGTTGGACACGTAGTTCCCTTTGAGCAGCATGACCGGAGCGAAACAGCCACCGGTGGTGTGGCCGCCGTTTTTCAGGGGGATGACGTTGACGACCTGGTTGTCCTTGATATCGATGAGCATATAATAGTTGCATTTGCCGAAGTGGCCGGAGCGGGTTGCGTTCATTCCGGCATCGGTGTCGGCCGGTACGGCCAGGCGGGTTGCCCCCTCGGCCGGAGGGGCAACGGTGGCGTCCTGTCCCCCGGCTTCCTGCTGGGTGTCATCGTCGACGGCCAGCTGGTCCAGGACCTGCTCGACGGTGCCGGTGGTGTTTTCGACATATTTGACACCGGCCTTGTCGAGGACATCGGCGGCCTTCGGACCCACCGCACCGGTATACAGGATGTTGACCTTGTATTCGGCCATCAGCTGGGCCGCACCGGTACCGGCACCGTTGGACGCTTCAATTCCCTTGCTGTTGTCATGGGCGTAGACTTCGCCGGTCAGGGTGTTGGCAATCATGAAATAGGCGGCTCGCCCGAAGCGTGGATCGATTTCTGATTGCAGAGAGCGCTCTTTTGACGTTATTGCGACAATCATTTTTTGTTCTCCATTCCGTAGGTGTTGGTTGCTGCGTTGTTCAACGCAGCGTCTCTGGTGCTGTCGTGAAATTCTTTTTTCTGCGTTCTTCCGCCCTCAGCCGCTCAGCGTTGAAAACCGCCACCCGGGCCTTTGCAGCGCAGGGTGACGGACAGCGGGTGTTCTTTAAAGGTTCGGATTGTTCGACATCAGCCGGAAGCGGCAGTTGCTTCTGCGCCCGGCGACCGGACGCTGTGGCTCTTCCTGGTTGGTCAGGCAGAATCTCCGCCCCTGGCCGCGTTGGCCGAAACCATTTGCGGAGCCGCCCTGTTTCTGTCCGCGGCCCCAGCCGGCGCCGCATTGCTGCATCTGGTTCGTTCCCGCCCGGCGCAAACCTCTGCCCATACCCGATCCTTGCCCCAGAGGGCCTGTTCCGTCCTTAAAAGGCATAATCTTTCTCCTGTCTGGTTCAGAATTTATCCGTTATTAAAGGATGCCGTTTGATGGCGCTGTGCATATGCACAAAATAAGATTATGCCTCTGGAAGGTGAGAGTCAATAATAAAATGTGCATATGCACAAATAATGTTCGAGGGGCCTGAACGCAATTTTGCAAGGGACAGATCAACGCAGAAACGCAGAGGTGATTGAGGTCCAGGGGACGGTCTGATTCAGCTGGAAAGTCCTCGGGCGGGACGCGAGAGATTTTCTGTCGCGGTCAGAAAATCAACGGGATGCGCGGAGGCGGACATCGATACGCCGCACCAGCAGCCAGAAGGCTGCACCGCCAAGCGGAAAAGGCCCGTTTCCGGGTGGCAACAAACTAGCCGAGGCTGCCGCTGCTGGCCAGGCCCAGAATGTTTTTAAGGCTTGGGGTGGAAGCCGACCGGAACATCAGGGTTCTGGTGTCGATGCGTGAAAACCCGCTGCTGACGAGAATAAGTTCAAGGTCGGCCGATCCCAGGATATGGGTCTTGAGAGGGCGGTTTGGCGGGGTTTTCCGGCGCGCCTGCTGCAGCAGCTGGCGCAGGTCGGTGGCGTTTCTGTCAACGGCCAGCCAGGGTCCGAGCTGCCAGAAGAGGGGACCGGTCTGAAGAAGGGCCACACTTGAGCCGGCCCGGATGGGGATACTGTCAAATTCAAGCAGAGCGTGCAGCGGTTTCTGCGACTCTCCCCAGCATGCGGTATTCAGGGCGATGATCTCCTGCAGGGAGACGGTCGCATCCTGGGGCCGGGTGCCGAGCCCCGAACTTCTCCAGGTGGTGATCTGGTCGTAATCCTGAAAACCGTCGCTCTGGAAAAAGGGTACCGCCTTTTCCGTGGCCACCAGCCAGATGCAAGTGATACCGGCGGTTTCCAAAAAACTGAGGGCGTGGTCAAGAAGAGCGCGGCCGTAGCCACGGTTGCGGCGCTCAGGATCAACCAGCAGGTTGCCGATCCAGCCGCTGTTCTTGTAGGGCAGGGCGGAAACGAAGCCGCACAGATCGCCGCGGTGCTTCAGGGCGAAGAAATAGCGTTGCCAGAGATTGAGGAACAGGCGCTGGTCCTGGAAGGAGACATGCCAGCCTTCGCTTTCCGCCCAGGATGTGAATGTAAGCCAGTCGTTACCGGAGAGGGGGCCGATCTGCATGGGATTTCACTGATTCATTCAGGCGGCGCGTTGACAGAGGGCCAGGATCTCGCGGTCGGTCAGGGCGCGTTTTTTGCGGACGGCCAGCTGCCTGACCTGAACCAGCAAGGCGTCCAGATCGATGCTTCGGGGATCAACCTGGAGGGCCGCCAGTCGCTGCCGCAACCCGTTGGAGCCGCTGTGCTTGCCCAGCACCATGTGCCGTTGCAGCCCCACTTCGGCAGGGTCGAACCCTTCGTAGTTGGCCGGGTTCTTGATCACCCCGTCGGCGTGCAGGCCCGATTCATGGGAAAAGACCTTCTCGCCGACCACCGCTTTCCATGGCGGAACCGGACGTTTGCTGGCCCGGCCGACGAACCGGGACAGCTCGGCCAGCCCTTCGGTGTTGATCTCGGGATCCAGGCCGACGGCGTGTTTCATCGCCATCACCACTTCTTCAAAGGCCGCGTTGCCGGCCCGCTCGCCAAGACCGTTCACGGTGGTGTTGACAAAACGGGCCCCGGCGCGAATTCCGGCAATCGCATTGGCCGTGGCCATACCCAGGTCGTTGTGGGTGTGAACCTCAAGCTCCAGGTCGACATGGTTTCTCAGGTAGCTGACCTTGTCATAGGTGGTGAAGGGATCGAGGATTCCCAGGGTGTCGCAGAACCGGAACCGGTCCGCCCCTTCGGTGCGGGCAATGTCAAGGAGTTCGACCAGGAAATCGAGATCGGCGCGGCTGGCGTCCTCACCGCCGACGGACACGTATAGAAGATTGTCCTTGGCAAACCCCAGGGCGGTCTTGAGCTGCTCCTTCACCCACTCCCGGCTTTTTTTCAGTTTATGCTGAATGTGAATGTCTGAAACGGAGAGCGAGATATCGACGGAACTGATGCCGCAGTCGAGAGAGGCCTGAATGTCGCTGACAAGGGCACGGTTCCAGGTGATCAGGCGCGCGCTCAGGTCCATGTCGACCAGGGCCTTGATAGCGTGCTGCTCCGATTTCCCCATGGCCGGGATGCCGCACTCCAGTTCGCCCACCCCCATGCCATCGAGCATCCGCGCGATGGCCATCTTCTCCTTGCGGCTGAAGACGACGCCGGCGGTCTGCTCACCGTCACGCAGGGTGGTGTCGTCGATAATGATTTTTCGCTGGGGAGTTGTCTTCATGCATCACCTCAACCGGGTTTAAGGGCCCGCCTCTCGATACGATTCCATTCTTCTGCAGATTACAAGGGAGATCCTCAAGCAAGGAGCGTGCCGTGGCCTGTTTGATGGAATTATGCCGGGGAGATGACCATAGAAAAGGGGAACGGTGATCAACAAATAGGCATTTGGCAGATTATTCAGCAGGCAGATCCCTCTCGCTGCGTGTCAGGCGGGTCTCTTCCTGAGGGTAAAGACGAAAGTTTCACCGGGGAACCCCCCCATCGCGGCCGGGGGATAGCCGTAACCTGCATGAATAAATAAATAAAATAAAAAAATAAAAACTACTGAAAATTGACCAAAACAAAACACTCGCAAACTGGTGGTAAAAAGGAAAAAAGAACACCCTTTCTTTGTGTAAAAAAACTGCGTCTTATATATTATTGTTTTTAAAAGAAAAATTGCAACAGCGCTTCATATGAATATCTAAATAATTGTTTAGTTGAATGATGTGGAATTCCTGACAAAAATCCTAAGGTATTGAAAATTATAGGCTTTTTGGTCGTTTTGTGATGAAAAAATCAGTTGCGAAGCGCTTGGTCATCGGGTAAAACTTTATATGATTAGGGCTGGTGAGAGGGGCTGAGAAGGTTTTCTGGGCGTCTCTCAAACAGTCGGGAACGACTGCCACACGTTCTCTGGTACAGCGTTCTAAAAAAGGTTTTTAGGGCGCTGTACCAAAAGTCTGTTCCTTCACAACATCTAGACAGGAGGTAGTGAGGTATGAAGAGGTTTCTGAGGCTAATGATGTTGGCAATGTTGGTTGCCCTGTTGAGTTTCGGGCTGACTGGCTGCGGCGACGACGGTGATGACGGTGCCGATGGTGCTGCCGGAACCGATGGCAAGAGTGCCTATGAAATTGCCGTGGATAACGGCTTCACGGGTACGGAAGAAGAGTGGCTGGATTCTCTCCATCCTACCGCGGCTGTTTCGGCGGACCCGGAGTCCTGTGCCGTCTGTCACTCCAGCATAGAAGAAACTCATGCCGAAACAGGAGTCCCTGTTATTGTCGGTCAAAGTGGTACGGTTGATGGTGTGACCGGTGATTTTACCATCACCTTCACGCTTGAGGTTGATGGCGTAGCTACCAACGAAGGTTTTCAGCTGTATCGTGTCTACAAGACCTATGATGATCCGACCCTGGACGACGCGGATGTTATTCCGGCAACCACAACCAATGTGCGCGATCAGCTTTTCAGTTTGAGAGGTGCTGAGCCTGGTAGCTGTACCGACTTTGCTACCTGTGCTGATGCTGGGTTGCTCGCTGATTTCAGTTCCACTGCCGCCGGCGAATTCACGGTTGTCATCCCTGCTGCAGAATATGAGGCGAATGCTGCTTACACTGTCATTTTAGCTAGTGTGGAGTCGGCTACAGAATGGGGTGATAAAGAGCCGGCATTTGTCTTAATAGAAGGGACAAGCCCGCTTCGCAACCTCGTCTCCGATGATGGCGTGAGCACTGGCTGTGCCGCCTGTCACGGTGCTTCGGCATCTTCCCTGTTTGACCACTATCTGGTCAAAGGCAACGAATGCCAGGCCTGTCACGCTATTTACAGCCGCAGTTCCGATTCTTATTATAAAAATGCTGCCGGAGAGTGGGTCAACCAAGGATCCGTACCGGGCAGTAACCTGACCGAGTACATCCACGGTATCCACAATTCCCACAGCATGCCGGCTGGTGAATACTATCGCAGCTCGAGTACGCAGTGGTCAATCGGCTATCCTTCCGATATGCGTAACTGCTCGGCGTGTCACGTGACCGAAGATCAGTTGGCTGCTGCCGTAGAGGCCCCCGTTTCTTTCTATCTCTGTATGACCTGTCACCAGACCTGGGATGGCTTTGTCCATGGTCATGACGCAGAAGATGGTTCCTACTCCGCAGGTGACCCGATCTTTTCCGAAGGCAATTTCCACAGGGGTGCCGGAGTTGACACCGACTGTATGGGTTGTCATGGCACGATCGCAACACTGGATGAAGTGGGTGACTTCCACAACGACTTCCAGGGCAGCGATGCCCACTACAACTCCTTCTACCGTGGCCAGGACATTTCCTTCGCCAATCCGCGGGAAGTGGCTTTCGAAATTACCGGCGTAACGGTCGACGGAACGGACGTGACCTTTACCTGGACCGCTTCCGACGTGGACGGTGCTGTCGATCCGTGTAATACCGATGTGACGGCCGGACCCACCTTCAGCGCCCTGCGTGCCTACCTGGCCTACGCCAAGGGGGATGACTGGGTGAACGAATTCGCCGGGACTTCTCCTGGCCAGCCGGGTTCGACTCTGAGTGTTCTCAGCAACACCACCTGTGCTGACAATGTTGCGACCACTACCGGTCTGACCCTCAACGAAGACGCTGTCGCCTATGCAGACAAGGTTCTGCTGGCTGTCGGCGGCAAGCCGCTGGTTCAGGATACCTTCGAGATCGGTGCCGTTGAAACCGCGAAGACCTACTTTACCCGTGAGCCGTCACCGACCTATGCCTTCGACCCGGCTGATGGTTCTGCTGCCGATGCCCGTCGTGACGCGGTTGATAATGACAAGTGTCTGGGCTGTCACCAGGGGACTCTGTATCAGCATGGTGGCGACCGGGTTGACAACGAGCAGCTGTGCGTGGTCTGTCACAACCCGTCATCCAGCGACAAGAACAACCGTCTCGATCGCTTCCAGATTGTCAATGCTGATGGCACTGTCAATACCGATGCAACTTATGACGGTAAAGTTGCTGAGAGCTACGACATGCGGACCATGATCCATGCCATCCACGGTGTCGAAAAGCGTGAGCAGCCCTGGACTGTGTACAGAAGCCGTGGCATCTACATGTTCGCTACCGATGAAACCGAGCAGCCGGAAGGCTGGCCGGCCGACGGTATGACCATCTACGGTTCTACCAACGACTCGACCATTGCTCACAACTGGACTGTCGTCCATTATCCGAGACCGATCAACGATTGTATGGCATGTCACAATGACGAGGCATACGAAGTTGCCGATCAGACCAAGGCTGTTGCCCTGACCGTCGATCCTGGGACTGATTATGCCGATCAGAGTGACGATATCGTCATCGGTCCGACAGCTGCTGCATGTACCGCATGTCACTATGATGCAGCAATTCGCTCACATGCTAAGCAATTCGGCTATGAAGCGAATGTCACTAAGGAAGAAATGCTGGATAAAGCTGAATAACTGAGCCTTTAACATAAGGTTTATAATGTACTGTCACGCCCCGCATGCTTCGTGTGCGGGGCGTTTTTTCTGACAGCAAGTCAGTCATGCCAGGTGTGTGGGAAGGGGCATGCTAGCCTGTATCTTTCCTGATAGGACGTACGAATAAATATCTCCAAAATTTTCACCAAGGCATAATGTTACGATATTCCAGAGAAAGGCGCTTTTCCCATGACATGGACGATCGGAAACAATCTGTTGTTCCTCCTGGTTTTTCTTTCCGGTTTTGCTGCCCTGATTTACCAATTGATATGGACCCGCCTGCTGGGACTGGTTTTCGGCGTCAGCAGCCTCGCTGTCGCGACGGTGGTCGGGGTTTTTTTGCTGGGGCTGGGATTGGGCAGCTATTTTGTCGGTAAGTGGTCGGAAAAATCAGAAAATCCTCTCAAACTTTATATGCTGATAGAGGTGGCTATTGCCGGTCTGTCAATATTCTCGTATGTTGTCGTGTCCTTTCTGGATATCTATCAATATATTTATGAACTGTCCTATAACTCTTTTGACCTGTATGGCATTTCAATAATCCGCTTATTGCTGTCGATCCTCATCCTGCTCCCTCCCGTTTTCGCCATTGGCGGGACCCTGCCTTTACTGTCAAAGTATTTTTTAACGGTCCCGGAAACCCTTGGCTCAAATTTCAGCCGAATTTATTTTTTGAACACGGTTGGCGCATTCACCGGGGCGTTGTCGACCGGCTTTTTCCTGGTTAAATATCTAGGCGTTTTGCAAACATTCATGATCGCTGTCGGCGTCAATCTTTTGATAGCCGGATTGATTCTGCTCTTCAAAAATATGACGTCCCCGCGAAAAACTTCGCCCGGGAAAAGTTTACCGGCGACCTATATGCTGGCCGTCCTTTTTCTGACGGGTTTCATCAGTTTGAGTTACGAGATTCTCTGGGTGCGAATTTTATCGACCTATGATCTTTCGACCTCGCAGTCTTTTGCCGTTATTGTTTCAGGTTTCCTGCTTGGCTTTTCTGTCGGTTCATGGATTCTTTCCAGAAGAATTGACGATATCCAAAATCATCGGCACGTCTTTGGAGCGTTCTGCATATTAACGGCGCTTAGCGGTGCTTGTGTGCTGTGGTTATTCCGGAGATTCGATGATATCTCTCTTGCTTTTGGGAATATCCTTAATGCCGATCTTTTTTCCGTTTCGCTGGGGCTTGCCTTTCTGACCTCATTTATCCCTGCCGTCTGCATGGGAGTTCTGTTTCCATTGGGACTGCGTGTTTATATTGATACGGTGGATGCCGTTGGATTCAAGGCAGGCAAGGTGTTTTTTGCCAATACTTTGGGCTGTGTTGCAGGCAGTCTTTTTACCGGTTTTTGCTTTATTCCATTCCTGGGGATGTGGAATACCACCCTGATTCTCATAAATCTCAGCCTGATCCTGGGGCTTGTCCTTGTGCTCGGGAAACAGAAAATCGGCTATCGATATGTCGTTTCCTTCCTGCTTGTGTTTGTCTTGGCAAATGCTCTTGTTTTTACGGACCAGAAGTCCTTTCACAAGGACATAGAAGGATTTGATGTCATTTATTATGAGGAGGGGCTGTCCGGAACCGTTAGTGCTATCGAAAGAAAAGGCTATCGCGGGCTGTTTGTCGATGGCCAGAATGTGTCAGGGACTGATTTTGTCCTGGCTGCAGATTCGAAGATGTTGGCCCATTTGCCTCTGTTGCTGGTGTCTGAGCCGGACAATGCCTTGACCGTGGGCTATGGGACAGGAGCGACATCGTACAGTATGCTGCTGCACGGCATTGATGTTGATGCCGTCGAAATCGAGCAGAAGGTTGTTGATGCCGGCTATCTGTTTGAAAAAGTGAATAACCACTCTTATCGTAATCCCAGGTTGGATATTATTCTGGATGATGCGCGAAGCTACATCGATGCTGGTGATATTGACTATGATGCCATTGTCACTGATGTCACCAATCTCAAGTACAAGAGAAATCCTTATCTTTATACCAAAGAGTATTTTGAATTAATGCGGGATTCTCTCGACGAAGGAGGGGTCGCTGCCGCCTGGTTGCCTGTCGGGGGGTTGTCTTTTCAGGATCTGCAGATCCTTATAGGAACCTTTGATCATGTTTTTCCGCATACCACAGTCTGGTATTTTACTCAGTATCCGACCCATTTTATTATCGTGATCGGGACTCCCGAGAAGACCAGGGTGAATATTTCCAAACTGAAGCAGGGAATGGAACCTGTTCTTAAAGACCTTAAGTCTATCAAGGTTGATAACGTGTATGAAGTTGCCAGTATGCTGCTGCTGGGAGAAGACGATGTCGACCGCCTGGTTGCAGGTGCGGAACTGCATACTGACAATCATCCTGTTCTAGAGTTTTCCGATATGGGAATGTACATGCAGATTGATGTCGAGCCTAATTTAAAGGCCCTTCTGGACTATCAAAAAGAAGATCTCAACCAATATTTCACTGGGCGTGAACAGCAATTGGAAAAATTGGATGAATATTTTGAGAAATATCAGTCCTTTTACCAGAACTATATCCGCCGTTACGAGGCCAATATGAAGAGGCATGATAATGGTTGATGTGCTGATATTCAGGTAGGGGTCAATCAATGCCTTTGCGAGGGGGCTTTCTTCTTCTGAAAACCAAAAGGGCCGGAAATTCCGGCCCTTTTGGTTTTTGTCGTTTAATCTTCATACCATGGTTCGGCATCATGATCGTAAGTGAAGTCGAATGATTTATAGGTGATATGACATGCGCCGGTGCAGGTTAGGTTTGCTCCGGAGCCTGTCGCCGTAATCGTATCACTGGCATCGGGATGGAAGATTTGGATGTCAGCATTATCCTCTAGGTCATAATGCTGGTCAGTGCCGTATCCGGAGCCATTATGGCAGCGATCACATGTTAGGGCGGCCTCAGTGTCAATAAATATCGAATGGCCTTCGCTGTCATGCTGCCCCGCGCGGTTTGGCATGACAGCGCCGACAAGCCCTTCGCCGTCAGGCGGCATGCCATGGCAGGAGACGCAACCCTCATTGTTGGCCACCGGATCGGCACCATGGCAGTCAAGGCAGGCCGGAGCGCCTGTGTCGGCGTTTCCATCATAGGTGTCGCCATGACAGAGAGCACAGGCTTCGAGGTTGCCGCTGTCAGCGTGAGTTACGGTTGCTCCGTACCAATGAGCATTATCTCTGTCTCCGACAGACGGGTGGGCGGTATAGTCATTGTGGCAGCCTTCACATCCGCTGCTGGTGATACTGTAGATTCCCAGGTTGAAGCGGGGACTGCTTCCGGTAGGAGTCAGTTCTCCGTGGCAGTTCTGGCAGACTTCCAGGTCTGCCTTGGCGTCCGGCCCGTGGTTGCCATACTGCAGGTAGGACCCGTCCTGTGCATGCGGCGCTACGCCAGGCCCCTCCGGGTGACAGCTGAGGCCGTCAACGGAGCCGGCAAAGCAACTCGGTGCTACAGCGCTGCCCAGCAGTTCTGCTCCGTGGCAGGGGGTACAGGATGCGGCGCTATGAGCTTGTGCGTAAGCTCTATGATCCACAAATGTTTCAGTCCATGTCGCAGGGTGGATACTGAACGGTATCGAGCTGTTGAAGGAATGGCAGCTGTAGCAGCTGACCGCATCGCCGCTACCGGCCAGATCGCGACCATGACAGCTGGTACAATCGGCATAGTCGGCATTGCTGCTGATGGCGGACGAATGGGTGGCCAGCCAGCCAGTCGGATGGGCCATACTGTCGGGTGGTGCACTCGAGTTGCTGCTTGAGCAGCCGCTCATGGCGACAGCGGAAAATATCAGGATACCTAGCAGGGCAAGTCTGTAGTTCATATCATCCTCCTGTGATGAGCCTTACCCGTGGCAGCGGGCGCAGTTCTGGGCTGCTTTGGGATTGCCATGACAACGGAAACAGGATGTCGGGTCGATCCGGCCGTCGATTCGGTGGCGACTGAGATAGTCCCCCCGGTGCGGTGTCTGCCGGAAGGTGTCCCCGGAGTTTCTCTGGGACGGCTTCAGCTCAACGTCATTGGCGTGGCAGGTGTTGCAATAGCTGGTCTGGTGACACATGGCGCAGACTGCTTCATGCTGCGCGGCCTGGAAATTGTGATGTTTTCCCCAGGTTGCGGTGTGGTTGAAGCTCTCGAATGCCAGCGTTTCGCCGCGGGCGTCGTGGCAGTTGGTACAGGTTGTCAGTTTGTCCCCCAGATCTTCTTCGGACATATGGCGCATGGGCAGTTCTCTGCCGCTGTCCAGGGCAGCGCAGGCCGCCAGACCGACGAGGAGAAAAACGAGTCCGATGGTTATCCTGATATTTTTACGCATATTCTGGTCTCCTGTTTGGCATCTGCGTCGTATTAAAATTCATTGCTGAAGCGATAACTGAGAGTGAGCATCCCCTGGATATCCTCATCAAAATAGGGATCAATGCTGTAGTCGGCAGACAGTTTTACGGACAGCGCATCCTCCATAAATTTCTTGCCGCAACCAAGAGAGATGAACAGGGAGCTGTCTTCCTCGTAGATCGGCTGATCATAGTCGACATAAACGACTTCACCGCTGAGAAATCCTAGTGGCAGCGCTTCAGGCAGGGACTGCCAGTAACCGAAGGCACGCAGCAGGTAATAACGGTTTTCGGCGGCGTCCCCTGACATGACGCCGGCTTCACCACCGATCTGGTTGTTCTCTTCGCTGGTCCAGGTGGCCTGAAGCGCATGATACTGTGAACTGTCGTGAAACACGTCGTAGTCGTAGTTTTTATACGTGGCGACCAGGACCAGACTGTCCCCGACAGGAAGCGACAATTCGGCGCCGGCAACGGTGAGTTTTTCTTCGGTTCCGGCCAGCATGGCAAACGGATTGATCCCGGTCGTGCTGTCGCCGAAATAATCGTCGTAATCGAACTGCTGGAAGAAAGGTCGAACCGCCACCGGGCCCAGACCAAAACGCAGTTCATAGGAATGCTCGGAAATATCTTCCGTGTCGACGTTATAGATGGAGCGTCCGTACAGACCGATGCCCAGGGGCAGGTAGACAGAGATATCGGTTCCCGCTTTTTCTCCCGCGTCGTCGCTGTCGCTTTCAACGGTCTGGTAGGATACTCCCAGGTCGTACCAGCTGGTATGATTGGCGAGGCGGCCGCCGTAGATACTGTCGCCATCCCGGCCGTTCTCTCCGGAATAGGCGACCGGAAGTCCGGCAAAAACGGAACCTGAGAAGTATTTGCCAAGATCGGAACGGACTCTGATCCCGTCTATCGAGTCGTTCGTGACTCCTTCGAAAATATACTGGCGGCCCAGCCTTGCGTTGAAGTGGGCCTGCTCGCCGCTGTATTCAAGATAACTGTAGAGCAGTTCCCCTGCCGTTGAATCATCGTAGTAATCATTGTCGGCGGTGTCCCAACGGCCCCAGCCGTAAAGATGGAAGGCCAGGCCGGGTTCATCGGGATTGTCGATATCCAGCTGAATGTATTGATAGATCGGCAGGACTGCGGCGGATTCTTCCGTTGCCGTGTCACGCTCGAGCAGCCGCAGGATAGTGTCCGACTGGAAATTCAGCTGTGCCGCACAGACGATCTGTGGCAGCAGCAAGGTGGTGACGAAGACGAGACGCAATACGAGCTTAAAGGATGTGGTTCGTGCCATACTACCCCCTGAACAAGGAATGTCATGGTTTGTGAAAACGGAAACGTGGCAGACTCTTGAAAGATAGGACGAAAATTTTCAAAAGTCTAGTTTTTTCTAGGTTTTAACGGGTTTTGAAGGGCTTTATGAAGGGCGAATTAAAGGTGTTTTTTCCGGTAATCAGGGAGAGATTTTCGGCAATTGGGCAGGATCCTCCGGCAAGCACAATTGGTGCTGACTGGCCGGGGTTTAAGTCAGTCTTTTTGAATGCCAAACAAATAAGCACCCTGCCCAATAAATATTCATATTTCCCCATAAAGAGAACCAAAGGAAAAAAAATACCTGAAAAATGTTGTTTTTTTGTTTTGGCCGGTGTTTTGCATTAACCCATTGGTGTGAAATGCGTCCGGACCAAGACAGAGCGGTATTGCCGGACAATCCCATCTCAATGATGCGACGGGTTGGTTTCTAACCAGATAAAACCTCGAAAGGATTTACGTCGTGTCGTCTAAACCGAAAGTCAAAGAACTGCTCGACGAGAGCGCCTGCGAACATAACAAGAGTAAAAAAGCGGCCTGCAATGCCCCGAAGCCGGGGGCAACGACCGGGGGCTGTGCCCTTGACGGCGCCCAGATCGCCCTGTTCCCCTTTGCCGATGCCGCCCACCTGGTGCATGGACCGATGACCTGCGTGGGTGGCAGCTGGGAAACGCGCCTGACGCCCACCAGCTGGACAGGGCGCGACCTGACCCAGACCGGGTTTGCCACCGATATCAATATCAACGACGTGGTCTTCAGCGGTGAAAAAAAGCTGTCCGAAGCCATCGATTATATCGTCGAAAACTTTTCGCCAGAGGCGGTTTTCGTCTACTCGACCTGCGTGACCGCCCTGATCGGCGACGATATCGACGCCGTCTGCAAGCAGGCCTTCGAGAAGCACGGTACCCCCTGTGTCCCGGTTCACTCCCCGGGTTTTGTCGGGGCCAAAAACCTGGGCAGCCGGATTGCCGGTGAAGCGGTTCTGCGCCACCTGGTCGGAACCCTTGAGCCGGAGGAAACAACTCCCTTCGATATCAACCTGATCGGCGAGCACAACAATACCGGCGAGCTGTGGCAGTACAAGCATCTCCTCGAAGAACTGGGGATCCGCGTGCTTTCGACCTTCAGCGGCGACGGCCGGATCCGGCAGATTCGCACCGCCCATCGGGCCAAGCTCAATGTCATCGTCTGTGCCAAATCGCTGATTTCCATGACCCGCAAGATGCAGGAGGAGTATGGCATCCCCTGGATTTCCTGCTCGTTCTACGGCATGCGCGATACCTCAAAGGGCATTCTGGCCATTGCCGAGGCCCTGGGGGATCCGGACCTGATCGAGCGGGCCAGGCAGCTCATCGCCCGCGAGGAAGCGCGCCTGGAGGAACAGCTGCTCCCTTACCGGCAGGTTTTCGCAGGGAAGAAAGCCGTTCTCAACACCGGCGGCAACAAGTCCTGGTCGATTGCATCGGCATTGCAGGACCTGGGTATCGAGGTGGTGGCGACATCGGTTCGGAAAGCCACCGAAGACGATAAAGTCAAAGCCCGGGAGTACCTTGGTGAAAAGGCGATCCTGATGACGACTCCGGCGACCCAGCAGGCAAAAATTATCGATGATACCGGTGCCGATCTGCTGCTGGCCGGGGGACGTTCCCTTTATACCGCGATCAAGAAGCGGATCGCCTTTACCGACGTCAACCAGGAGAAGAAAAAATGCTACGGAGGCTACAACGGGCTGCTGACGATGGCGGAGGATCTTAAGAACTCATTGCAGAATCCGGTATTCAAGCTGGTTGAAAGGAAAGCACCATGGGAGAAGTAATCCGCAAATCGAACAAACCGTTGCAGGTGAATCCCCACAAGCTGTCGCAGCCGATGGGCGCGACCCTGGCTTTTTTGGGTGTTGACCGCTGTATGCCCCTGATGCACGGGGGGCAGGGGTGCGCCAGCTTCACCAAGGTCATGTTCACCCGCCATTTCTGTGAGCCGATCGCCCTGCAGACCACCGCGGTGACCGATGTGACCGCCGTGCTCGACGGCGGGGACTACAGTATCGTCGAGTCGATCAAGAATATTTACACCAAGGTGACTCCCGAACTGATCGGCCTGCACACCACCGGACTGCCGGAAACCAAGGGGGACGATATCCGCGGCGTGGCCAAGCAGATCGATTGTCCCCTGGTCTATGTCAACACTCCCGACTACGAAGGGGCCCTGGAGAGCGGCTGGACGCTGACCACCAAGGCGCTGATCGAGCAGCTGACCGAACCATGCGAGACGGTCGACGGTAAAAAGATCGTGCTGGTTCCCCATGTCAGCATGGGGCCCATAGAGGTTGAAAACATCAAGGAGTTCGTGGAGGCCTTCGGCTTCCAGGTCGTTGCCGTGCCCGACCTGTCCTCGTCTCTCGACGGGCATCTCGGCGAAAAGCAGGCCTCCCTGAGCAGCGGCGGGGTCACCATCGCCACGATTAAAAATTTGGCAGATGCCGCTTTTATCGTCACCGTGGGGGCTTCCGTCAAGAGCGTTGCCGGAAGCTTGCAGAAAAAAAATCCTGCCACTGAGCATCGGCATTTCGATCATGTCAGCGGCCTGGTCGGAACCGACGAACTGGTGGCCTGGCTGCTGGAGGTCAGCGGCAGGGAAGAGCCACCCGCAGTGGTGGCGCGCTGGCGCAAGCGGCTTCAGGACGCCATGCTCGACAGTCACTTTTCCCTGGGGCAGACCCGTTTCCTGCTGGTCGCGGAGCCTGATCAGCTGGCGGCCATGGCGGCGTCCCTCACGGAAGCCGGCGGCAAGATCGCCCTGGCCATCGCCACCGTCGACTCCCCGGTCCTGGCCGAGATCAACGCCGAAAAGGTGATGGTCGGCGATCTGGAAGATGCCGAAAAAATGAGCGCCGCCTACGATGTGATCATCGGCAACTTTCATACCGAGTCCCTGGCGCATCGGCTGGGAAAAAAGGCTGTCATGCGCGGATTCCCCAATTATGAAGAGATCGGAAACGCCCTGAAAAGCGATGTGCTTTATGAAGGCGGAGCCTATTTCCTGTTTGAAATTGCCAATGCTGCTGAGCAGTGGAGAGAAGCGCAGAAGCATCAGCATGTGGAATTGAAACAAATCGCCTAGTACCGGAACCCGGTAGCGGTCGAAGAGTGAGGCATTCTCATGGAGAATCTGTACACCGAAAATATTATGAAGTACGTCAACGATGCCAGCCGCGTCGGATTTATCGATAAAGCTGACGGCATCGGTGAAACCGGTCTCGAGGGCGGACATGTGGGGAACCGGCTGGCGGTGCGCTTTACCCTGTCGGTTTACCAGGATCATATCCAGAAGATCCGTTTCCAGGTCTTCGGCTGCGGGTTCACCATTGCTGCCTGCGCTGCGGCGGCGGAATTGTGCGAGGGGAGACGGCTGGAGGACGTTGCCAGGATTTCCAGTGATGCGATCCACAAGCACATGGGGTTTGCCCTGCCGGCCGAACGCTCCTACTGCGCCGACCTGGCCAGCGAGGCGCTGCGGGCCGCGGTGACCAGCGCCCTGAACGCGTCTCGGCCGGTGTCGACCTCGATCGTCAGTGAACCGGCGGATGACGACGCCCGGGTTTCCGAAAAGGATCCTCTGTACAAAGCTCTGCTGGCCGGCTGCGTTCCGGCCATGTCCCAGGCCGAGATCGAGGATCGCCAGATGTTTGCCTGCCTGATTACCGTTGCCAGTCAGGACGCCTGGCCGGTTCACAGGGCCCTGGGACTGGATGAGAAGGAGGTCAACCGGATTCTGGCGACCTTCTTTCCGGGTTTCGACAAGACCCTGCTGAACGCCGCCCGGGAGCGTCGCTTCCCGCAATTGCCGGACATGAACGATGATGTTCTGCAGCTGCTGCTCTCCTATATCGCTCCCGACGCCACTGTCAACGAGCGGCAGGCCGGCGAGCTGCTGGCCCGTATCATCGCCGCCCGGGCGGCTTTCCCGGGCCATCTCTGGGTGGCCATGGGCTTTTTTCAGCGGCCCCAGCTCTCCGCGGCCATCAGAAGGCATCTGCCCCTGCTGGCCGCAGCCAATGACCGCAACATGCGCTGGAAACGTTTCCTTTTCAAGCAGGTCTGCGATCTCAATGGCGGGACCATGTGCAAGACCCCGAATTGCGGGGATTGCAGTGATTATGTGTTGTGTTTCGTCTCTGAGCCTGAAGAGATGGCTTATCAGTAACCTTTTTCGGGGGAGGATCCGTGGCAAAAATTATATTCTGGGAGAAACCGGGTTGTTCCGGCAACCGTCGGCAAAAAGAGATTCTCAGCGCGTCAGGCCACCAGCTTGAGGTGCGGGATCTGCTGACCGAGAACTGGACGGTGTCCGACTTGCAGCGCTTTTTCGGTGAAAGGCCCGTCGTTCAGTGGTTCAATCCGGCTCATCCCAAAATCAAGGCGGGGGAGTTTGACCCCCATGGCGTATCCGCTGAAGAGGCCCTTCAATTGATGGTAGCCGAGCCTCTCTACATCGTGAGACCTCTCATGCAGTGCGGCCGTGAATACCTGGCCGGATTCGAGGTCGCCGAAGTTCATAACTGGATCGGGTTGGCCCTCGATTCGGTGGGGGAGAGGGACCCTAAAAACTGCCCCTGCGTGGTAAAATCATTTGCATAGTTGAGAAATTTATCAGTGATGCGATACCCGCATGACTGATTGCTTAAACCGAGAAAGGAAAAGGAATGAGTCAGCTTGACGACGCCCTGAAAGCTTATATTGAAGATGAAAATCAGCAGGATGCCTACTATCGCCTGTTTTTGGAGTGCGACTTTCTGGTTCCCCTGGTCAGCCAGGGAAGCGAGGAGGAGATCGAACAGCAAGGCGGGGTCGTGCCCATGATTCTTGAATCGGAAGAGAAGCCTTACATGATGTTGTTTGACAGTAAAGAACGCCTCGCCGCCTGGGCCAAGCAGGATGTTCCCTTTGCGACCTTCTCAGGATCCGCCATCGCCCAGTTCTCTCCCGCCGGCCTTCACTGGGCGGTCAATATGGGGAGTGAATTCGCCAAGGAATTCGTGCCGGATGAAATCAACTGGCTCAAGCAGCTGTCCGTCAACGGCGCGACCGAAGCCTAGATTGGCGCCTGCATGAGATCAGGCCCTCCTTCGGGAGGAATCTTTCCGCAAAAAAAGGGGCGATAATCGCCCCTTTTTCTTTTCTTTATTTAAACCAGCTTTTGTACGCTTCTTCGTGAAAACCGATCAGAAAGCGGTTCTCATCTTTAAAGGTCGGGGCCCGCAGATTACCACTCGGGCCCATGGCGTGCTTCAGAACCTCCTCTTTGGTGATCGTTGCCTTATCGAGGGTAACGACCTTTTTCCCCTTGGCGACCGTGATGTTCTCGGCATCTTCAAGTAATGCCCATGCGTCGTCATTCCCCATTCTGGTTGTGCGTGCATCAACGGTGGTGTCCAGGGTGATGGAATTCTGCTCAAGAAACTCCTGAGCTTTTTTGCAGGAGGTTCAGCCCTTGCGTAAATATGCCCACATGTCCGGTCTCTCCTTGATCTATGCTGTTGATGGAAAAAAGCGAATTAAGAATAACGATACTTTATCAGGAATCGATCGGAAAGGGCAACAGCCTGAGGCAATGAAAAAGCGGCAACCGGGTAACGTGGCTGCCGCTTTTCGAGAATTTTATTGTTGCTCAGATCAGCTTGCGATCTGCTTGCTTTCAAGGGTTTCGAGATCGATATCCTGGCCGATCAGTCCGGCCGCATCGGCACGGCACTGTTTGCAGTGACGGGCCTGGGACAGAATCAGTTCCGCCTGGTTGCGGACCATCTCCATGGTCAGGTCACTGGGGCGTTCGATCCCTTCGAATTTGCCGACCGGGATGATCGGCATGATGTTCATCATGTCCGCTCCCA
The DNA here is from genome assembly GCA_963677135.2 of Geopsychrobacteraceae bacterium. Taxonomy (GTDB): domain Bacteria; phylum Desulfobacterota; class Desulfuromonadia; order Desulfuromonadales; family Geopsychrobacteraceae; genus Seleniibacterium. The sequence continues at coordinate 26,057 of CAXXLS010000004.1, forward strand.
ATTCCCGCACCTTGATGGCGAGGTCGAGAGTCTCGTGGTCATTGACGCCCGGGATGTAGACATGGTTGACCTTGACCATCAGCCCGGCTTTGGCCGCCAGGCGGACCCCCTCGAGCTGTTTTTCCAGCAGGAAGGCGGCTCCTTCGGTGCCGGCCAGTTTCATGCGGTCGTATCTGATCCATTCGTAAACCTTGGCGCCGGTCTCGGGGGTCAGCGCATTAATGGTCACGGTCAGGCTGTGAATACCCAGCTCGACGATTTTCTCGATATTTTCAGGCAACCGCAGGCCGTTGGTTGACAGGCACAGGGTCATGTCCGGGAAGGTTTCGCGAACCAGCTCGAACGTTTCGAAGGTTTTCGGATTGGCAAGCGGATCTCCAGGTCCGGCGATTCCGACGACTTTGAGCTGGGGCCCGCCATCCTGCCTGGCCATATGCCGTTGAACCAGGCGAACCCTCTCGACGGCCTGCTCGGGAGTCAGCACCCTGCTGGTGATCCCGGGGCGGCTTTCATTGACGCAGTCGAACTTACGCTCGCAGAAGCCGCATTTGATGTTGCAGCCGGGAGCAACGGGGAGGTGGATCCTTCCGGCCTTGTTGTGATCGCCGCCAAAACAGGGGTGATCGGTCTGTTTCTTCATTTTCATCATCGGACAAGTGCCTGCCATACCAGTTCTCCTGTCAAAACTTGTAGTTGTGGATTCAAGCACCCTTGCTGATAAAAAAGCCCTGAGTTCTTTGTGCGACTCAGGGCTTCGTTGCCTTTATAAACCGACACATCATTATGTCCGAGTGTTACTGCATTCTCAATGCATTCGCTGTGCCAAGGCGGTGATGTGAAAAAAAGTGGGTAACACATGCACCTCAGGATCATGTGCTACCCCTGCCAGAGGCAATCGCAGCTTAAAAAATGAGCTTACGTTGGTATACCGGGTAAACTTTGGGCAGATTACTGCTTTGTAATCATGCCGGCAGGCGCTCAAGAATGCCTGAATTGACAATGTCATGGGCCATTTTCAGGGCGTCCTTGATCTCTGCCTGTGTCGTTACCGGAACAATGCCCGCCTTGATCAGTTCTTTTCTGGGCAGTTCCCCGATTTGAGCGGTGACGACGGCTCTGCATCCTTCCAGCGCACTCAGAATGCCGCCGAACTGTTTATGGCGGAACGGATTGTCCGGGTCGAAGGCGCAATATTTATCGACTTCAATCGTGCAGAGCAGTTCGGTATTGTCGTCCTGATAATCGTAAATCAGAAAGGCCTCAGCGTGGCCAAAGTGCTGGTCAACGGCTGTTCCGGACTTTGAGGCTACGGCAATACGCATATCTTTTGTCCTTACGTGTGACTTAGATTTCAACGGTAGTGAAGCTGAAGCATTTTTTCGGGCAGGCAACGCCGCAAGCGGCACAGCCGATACATTTTTCCGGGCTTGCAACAGTCATGATCATCCGTACGGAATCGGACTCTTCGTCGATATCTTCGAAAGGCTCGAGAACCTTGTGAGCACAGGCCTTGTAGCAGCGGGCGCAGCCGATACATTTTTCCGGATCGACTTTCTCGGCGAAAGTCTGGGTCCAGTCGCTACCGTCACGTCTTTTTGCGGTCATTAATGCCATTTTTCTTGTCTCCTTAAATAAATATTAATGTTTTTCAACTTTATCAGCCAGGCTGATTAGTGGCCGCATCTTTCATCATGGCTTTTCTGAGCCATGGCGGAGGTGTTCCCTTGAGAACCTCCTGCAGTTTTTCTACGGTTTCCTTGATTGGTGCCCGATCCTTGCTTTTCAACGGATGGATTTTTTTGGCGACGAGGCGTGCCGCTGCGGGGCCCCCAATTTCAGCAACATACACCAGGGCGCATTCTTCAAGGCCGCTGCAGCGGGCTTCGATCCGATCCGCCTCATCGTCACCTTCGGTTTTGACCTGGATAATACCGTTGAATTCGGCACTGTCACTGGATATTTCCCAGATGTAAAATTCTTCGGCTCGACCAAAGTGCTGATCAATATGAATTTTATCTGTACTTGCAAATGCAACTTTCATCGATTCACCTCGTTCACGTTTTGAATCTACGAGCTTTAGTTTTCTGGTCCGAGCCATATTAACCGTCCCGATTTGCTCGTTGAGCACCAACCTGTCTGCAGGCAGATCGCCTGCAGACAGGGCTTAGGTGGTTTAGCGCATCATTTCAAACCACTGATCTTCACAAGTCTCGTCTTTGATGTCGAGGAACGTGTTGCAGATCTCGGTCAGGAAGTTGATGGTACCCTGGTAGCCGATAACCGGGCTACGGTGCATGTTCACGCGGTCCATGATCGGGAAGCCGATCCGGAAGTGCGGGATCTTGGCGTCACGGGCAACCCACTTACAGTGAGTGTCACCGATGATGGCATCAACCGGATCGGTCATGCACAGGCTGCGCATGTGCCAGAGGTCCTTGTTGATGTGACAGGTCGCCTGGGCACCGTAAGGTGAGGTTTCCAGCAGGGCGTCCATTTCTTTCTTGAACTTCTTGGTCGAACGGGAGCAGATAATGTGATACGGAATTGCACCCATTTCCATCAGGAAGGAAACGATACCGAGCAGGTAGTCGGGATCGCCGGCAACGGCGAACTTCTTACCGTGGATGTACTGGTGAGAGTCGGTCATTGCGTCAACGGCACGACCACGCTCGTTTTTCAGGGACTCCGGAATCGGCTTGTCGAACAGCTCGCTGAGCTTCATCAGGAATTCGTCGGTTTTCTTGATGCCCATGGGTAGAGGCATGACGACATTTTCACCAGAGAATTCTTCGTTGATGAATTTCATGGTGTTTTTGGTCGACCAGTTCATCAGAGAGATGGTGGCTTTGCCGTTGATGGTTTCTGCGGCATCGGCCAGCTTGGTGCCGCCGGAGTACATGCGATAGGTACCGTCGCAGACGGAGTCGAACACGTCGGTGACATCGGGAACCATGGTGTAGGGGATCTCCATGGCCTCGAGGTACTTTTTGTACTCGCGCATGTTGCCGGTGTTGCCGTCGAAACCGGGGATCAGGTTCAGTTTGCCGGTGCACTTGCCTTCGACCTTCTTGCCTTCGGTCAGGTACTGAAGGATGGATGCCAGCATGCTGTCGTAGCCATGGATATGGGTTCCGTTGAAGCTCGGGGTGTTGGCATACGGGGTCGGAAGCTCTTCGGGAATAAGCCCTTCGTTCTTGGCATTCCGGATGAAGGCGTTCAGGTCGTCACCGATAACTTCGGGCATACAGGTGGTGTAGATCGGCATGATGGCCGGCTTGTACAGGGTGTATGCGTTCTGCAGGGCTTCGTGCAGGTTGTTCTGACCACCGAAAACGGCACCGTCCTCGGTCATGGCGCTACAGGTTGCTGCTGAAGGCTCACGGAAGTGACGGCTGAAAGTACTCCGGAAGTAGGATGCGCAACCCTGAGAACCGTGAACAAAGGGCAGGGACCCTTCAAAACCGTGGGCAACCATCTGGGCGCCCAGAGGCTGACAAGCGTGAGCCGGGTTGATGACCAGGGCTTCACGGGCAAAGTTGATTTCTTTGTACTCTTCGGTATTGATCCAGTTTTTGACCCGCTCGATCTCTTCGGGGGTGTGGACTGTTAATTCCTTTGCTTCTACTGCTTCGCTCATGGCGATAACTCCTCTATTTAAAACCACTTACCGATCTTGACATGGTGGATACAGTCCACCTGTCCCGCCGGTTCCAGAGAACCGGCGGCAAGCAGGTATCAATGGTTTTTTGGAAATTAGTTGTTAAAATGGACTCTTGACTAAATCCCACGTAGGCGAATTGATCGCCATGTCGATGTCACGGGCAAAGATCTTGAACCCTTCGTAGCCGTGATAAGGACCGGAATAATCCCAGCTGTGCATTTGGCGGAAGGGGACGCCTGCCTTTTGGAAGACGTATTTTTCTTTGATCCCACTACCAACGAGGTCAGGCTTGAGCTCCTCGACAAATTTATCCAACTCAAATTCTGAGACGTCATCATAGATCAGGGTTCCTTTGGCCATTTCCGGTGCGGTACGGTCATAGTCATCCTGGTGGGCAAATTCGTACCCGGTACCGGTGATCTGGATTCCCAGGTCCTCATATGCACCGACGGTGTGACGCGGACGCAGACCACCGACGAACAGCATAGCGGTTTTACCTTCGAGACGCGGCTTGTATTCAGCGATGACAGCTTCCATCTCGGCGGTGTACTTGGCGATAACGGCTTCACCCTTTTCCTTGATGGTGTCGTCGAAACGCTCAGCGATGGCACGGATACTTTCTGCGATCTTGGTCGGGCCGAAGAAGTTGTACTCGATCCACGGAATACCGTATTTCTCTTCCATAACCTTACACATGTAGTTCATGGAACGGTAGCAGTGGATAACGTTCAGTTTGACCTGGTAGGTTGCAGCGATCTTTTCGATTTCGCCGTCACCGGTCCAGATAGCTTTGACGTTCAGACCCATCTCTTCGAGGATCGGCTTGGCAGCCCAGACGTCACCACCAATGTTGTAGTCACCTATCAGGGCGATGTCGTAGGGGCCGGGCTCTTCAGCGAACTTGCGCTTGCCGATGATGAAGTCGCGGATCGAGTCGTTGGAAATGTGGTGACCCAGAGACTGAGACACACCACGGAAACCTTCACAGTTACAAGGAATAACAATCTTGCCGAGTTCTTTTTCCATCTTCTTGGTGACGGCGTTGATATCGTCACCGATCAGGCCGACTGGACATTCGGACAGGACAGACAGGCCTTTACACAGCGGGAAGAGCTCATTGGCTTCTCTCAGGAGTTTTTCGAGCTTCTTGTCACCACCATAAACGATGTCGCGCTCCTGGAAGTCGGAAGTGAAGTCCATGGGGAAAGAGGTGACCCCGGGAATTCCCTGCATCAGGTTACGACGGGTACCCCAGCTGTAGAAACCACAACCGATCGGACCGTGAGATACGTGAACAACGTCACGAATCGGGCCCCAGACGACCCCTTTTGCACCAGCGTAGGCGCAACCACGCTGACTCATGACACCAGGGACGACCTTACGGTTTGATTTGACAGCACAGGTAGATGCACTTGGCTCGTTAGCGCCCAAGTGAGGGGCGCGCTTTTTCTGAGCCTTTTCAGGCATGAACGCGAGGGTTTCTTCGATCAGCTTCTCGGTTCTTTCTTTTGTAATGCCCTCAATGGGCTTTCTTTCAGCCATTTGTTGCTCCTTCAAACGGTTTATGGGAAGTCAGGATGTGCCGGTTCTGGACATGCAGTGCACATCCTGACTTCTGATCAGTCACTTAGATGAGACGAGTGGATTAAGCGCCTTCAGCAACGCCAACGATAGTCTCGTCTTCGGCTTCCATGATGCCGAATTCCATCAGCAGATCTTCCAGCTCTTCCATTTCGAGGGGAGTCGGAACGACGAACATCTTGTTGTCGATGATCTTCTGAGCGAGGGTCCGGTACTCGTTTGCCTGGGGGTGCTCGGGTGAGTACTCGATAACGGTCATACGACGAAGCTCAGCACGCTGAACCTGGTTGTCGCGAGGTACGAAGTGGATCATCTGGGTGCCGAGGCGGGCGGCCAGAGCTTCGATCAGATCAGCCTCACGGTCGGTATTACGGCTGTTACAGATCAGACCAGCCAGACGGACCTTACCGGAAGAAGCATATTTCACAATACCTTTAGAGATGTTGTTGGCAGCGTACATCGCCATCATCTCACCGGAAACAACGATGTAGATTTCCTGGGCTTTGTTCTCACGGATCGGCATAGCGAAACCACCGCAGACAACGTCACCAAGAACGTCGTAGAAAACAAAGTCGAGGTCATCAGTGTAAGCGCCTTCCTCTTCAAGGAAGTTGATTGCGGTGATAACACCACGGCCAGCACATCCAACACCTGGCTCAGGACCGCCGGACTCGACGCATTTAACATCGCCGTAACCAACCTTCAAGACGTCTTCGAGCTCGAGGTCTTCAACGGTGCCGAGTTCACGGACTTTGTCCATAACTGTTTCCTGTGCTTTGGCGTGCAGCATCAGGCGGGTGGAGTCAGCTTTCGGGTCACAACCGATGATCATGATTTTCTTGCCCAGAGAAGCCAGACCAGCAACAGTATTCTGAGTCGTAGTGGATTTACCGATGCCGCCTTTGCCGTAGATCGCAATCTGTCTGATACTTTCTTTCATCTTTCTTTCCTCCTGAAATGAGTTTGTGGCGGATGCGTCCGCCTGGTTGTGGCTGGACCGTCAAATGCTTTATGGCGGCATCTCCATTGATGTTGTCTCGCACTTGTCGGCCCGGCCTGAAAAATGTCTTCAGGTCACTGCCTTTTGATTTTCCATGTCTCTGGAATATTTGGGCAGCGCTGCCCGAGTGATAACTGCTAGCTAAGAAATAAGCCCGGAAACCAGTCCCTGATTTCCGGGCTCCTTTACCCGAGATGACTCCGGCATGGAGTCAATTCTTTTTGAGTTGTCTATAAAAAGCCCAAACAGTCATTTCTCTGAAAACTTCGAGAAACTCTGTTCGGGCATCTTTACCTTTGTCCATTCGATTCACGACGTCGTGAACCGTGTCAGTTTTGTCAGATATATAAGCAGAACCTGTGCCAACTTTTGAAAATAAGAATAACTTGCTGATTTTCCATGTAAAAAATTTTTTTTAAAAAAAACACCCGCCGGCGAGCCTGTTGTCAGACCAATTTACAATGACCGGTGTGCATAGAAAATGAGCATGCGGATATCATTTGTGCAACCTTTCTAAGCAGCTGAAATGCCTGACTTTTTTAGTCGGAAAAGTGGTCATTTCAGGGGCTTTGCCCCTGAGATATAGAGTTAACAGCCTGAAATACATAAGGGTTGATAGCGCCGATGACGTCAACCGGGTTTCCTGGCATATAAATCAGACCGGCAAGTGTTCAGCCCCTCAATTCGGCGATGGTGGTGCGAACAATTAGAGACGGCGAGAGTGTCAGGCGAAAGACACTCTCGCCGCAAGGATCATGATTCGGCAGGAAGAATAGCGGCAAGCTTGAGGGCGAACGTCAGGTCGAGACCGGCCAGGGAATGGTTGCCGTCCAGGGTGACGGTCTCCGCGTCAAATTTGTAGACCATCATGGTGCGGGCCGCCCCATCGGCAAAGGTGAGGTTGAGCTTCTGGCCGACCTTGATTTCTTTATCGGCAGGGAAGGTCGAGCGCGACAGTTTCAGCATGTTTTCCTTGAGACGCTGGCCATAGGCCTGCTCCGCCTTGATCAGAATGTTTTTGACCTGGCCTTCCTTCATGCCGATAATCTCGGCTTCGAGGGCTGAAAATATTTCGTTGTTACCGAGGGTGATGACCAGGGGAGCGTCGTCGTCACGGCTGTCGAATATGCGGCCGTTATCGAGAGTGCCGATATAGTGTACAGCGACTCTGTCCCCTTTTTTTGCAAACTTCATTTCAACTACTCCTGAGGGTGCAACTGGTTTCCATCTCTGAAACGTTAGCCATTCCCCCCCGGACTGTCCGAAGCGGAAATGACGATGAAACGCTCATCAAAATGTTTTTCAAGAAGCGGCCGGACGTCGGACCAGGACAATCCGCCCAGTCCGCATCCGGGACGCGGGACCACAATTTTGTTCCATTGCTTGTAATTGCAGAGTTCGACAAGTTCGCAGCAGGATTGCTCAATAATCGCCAGTTCCGGTCGTTCGTAAGGACTGTTCTCCACCGGAAAGGAAACGATCCTGTTGCCGAGGTCGAAAACATGCATTCCGTGCAGTCTGATCTGAGTGCCCAGGGTATAGGCAAGAGAGTCTATTTTTTCAGCAGCCTGGCGGGCGCACCCCCGCGGCATGGCACAGGTTCCGTCTTTCTGAACCAGCCCGCCGGTGGTGATGGCAACAACAAAGCCCTTGCGGTGATAATCCCAGAGATCCCCTTCGATCAGCTGCAGTTTGGTCATTGAGAAATCCGATCCCTGGACACGGACACCAGGAAGCTAAAAACCTCTTCGCGGGTTTCGATGAACCGGGGCATTTCAAAAATCATCAGCTCTTCGAGTTTTTCAAGGATATTCCCATCCTCGTAGCCCAGTTCATTCATGACCGCTTCCATCATCGGGATGACCTCGTAAAGATCATCCCGATCGAACGGATGTGGATCCGGCAGGCCGGAAAACTTGGGTTCATGCTGGGTTTCTTTGACGTGCTTATATTTATGAAACAAGTCCGATGGTTTTATCTGTACCGGCATATGTTCTCCTGTCAGCTGCAGGACGACCCGCAGCCAGCGCCGCAGTGATGTTTCTTCTCACAGACGTCGGCTTTGCCGGCGTGGCTGTCCATGAATTCGGCCAGGCTGGCCTGGCTCACAAACCACTCGCCTTCCACCTCTTCGCCTTTGATAAGGCCACGCTTGACGTGCATGAGGACATTGAGCTCAGTGCTCTTCATCTGTTTGGCGACTTCGCTGATCGATAATAAGGTATTGTCACTCATCGTTTTTCTCCTGGTTCTGCCCCCGGCCGGTTGACCACAGGCGGGCGGCTGCTGTTGAACTTGATGCCACCTCTCTGTAGCAAACACGATCTTGATATTCTCGACATTCTCTTATTGCCTCGCCAGTGGTGACAGGCGAAGCAGCCGAGGGGTTAGGTCCTCGATATCCTGGCGGACGTTGGCGTCCAGCCGTTTCAGCCAGGCTTTAGGGATTGCATCCAGACCGTAAAAGGCGCCGGCGATCATCCCGGCAATAGCCCCCGTGGTATCGGCATCCCCCCCCTGGTTGACGACGCCGATGAGACACTCCTCGAAATCAGCCGTCGAAAACAGGTAGTGGAACACGGTCTGCAGGGTTTCAACCACGTAACCGCTGGCCTGCCCCTTGTACTTGTTGAACTTGAACGTCGGGAAGGCGTCGGTCAGCTCTCTGGTCAGGGCGTGCAGCTGAAAACGGTCGACGCCGAGAATTCCCGCCTGAACCATCCGTCCAACCGTGATGCTGCCCGCATCGGACAGCACGTGGTGGTGGGTCAGCCAGGCCTGTTCCAGGGTAAACTGCTTTAAAAGCTCTTCACTCCCCAGGGAAACCAGGGCGACCGGCGCCATCCTCATGGCCGCCCCGTTGCCGGCGTCCCATTCGTTCAGGGGAACCTGGAGGTCCCCGGTATTCATGTACAGCCGGATGCCTTTGCGGACGGTCGAGCCGATATCGATGGGCTTGCTGCGCATCCAGCCGACGAAATTATCGGCAATCGCCCTGAGATTCCAGCCGTCGGAGTCAATCACGGCGCGGGCCAGGGCCAACGACATTTCCGTATCGTCCGTCACCTGGCCGGGCTTGACCCCCAGCCAGCCGCCGCCGATCATCTTGCGATGAACTTTGTGTTTCGCCGCAATTTCACCCGGGGTCATGAATTCGGTCGTCGCCCCCAGCGCATCCCCGATGGCGAGGCCGAGGAAGGCGGCCAGGGCTCTTGAGTGATGTTCTTCAGTCAGACTCATCCGCCGATCATGACCTTGACATCGTATTCACCGCCGAAAACGAGATATTCGTCTTCCCCTTTAAACAGGGACCTGGGCAGAATCCCGCACAGGAAAAATATTTTCGGGACCGGTATCGAGACCCGCAGGACCCGGCTGCCGAATTCCCAGGCTTTCTCAAAGTCGCCGGTAAAGGAATTTAAATTGTTCAGGCGCATATAAAACCGGTTTTTCTCAATCTCTTCGACAATGACATGCTCTTCCAGATCATTCACCCCGCGGTAGAGGGTCAGGTGCGAACATTCAGGCTGCCGTCGTTTCAGTTCGTACTGAATAAATTCGTACAGCAGGTCGAGTTGCGAAAAGATCGCATTGGTGCGCGACGATCCCTTCATCCGGTCGACCATGTACTGGTAATAGTCCTGGGAATGGATATCGCTGATCTTGGTGCGATGAAAGGTCGGAATCAACCCGAGCCGTGATTCAACCCATCCCTTCAGGACCGCCCCCTCGATAGAATTGCTGTCGAACAGCCATCCGCGCAAAAAACGCAGATAACTGTTCTTCAGACTTTTCTGGCTGCTGCGCGAGGACTCGCGCTGCCATTGGTGAAGCTGAAACGTGACGTCCATAAAATCATGAAACCGGCTTCCCCTGACCTCCGGATCGTCAATCTGGTCGAGCTCGTCAAAGAGCAGCCTCCCCATGTGTTTGGCCCCCTGAATTTCAAGGGGCTGAGGATTGGCGTTATACAACACAGATGCGATCGACCAGGGGGGCAGATTGCAGAGGTTGATATGGGTCACGTGCGTGTTCAGATCACCCCTCCATCAACAGAATCGCTTCGGCGACTTCCCTGATACTCTTACGCTTGTCCATGGCGAGCTTCTGAATTTTGCGATGCGCTTCCGGCTCTTTCAGGCCTTGCTGCATGAGTACCCCCTTGGCCCGGTCGACCAGCTTCCGGGTTTCAAGGCTGTCTTTCAACGCGGCGACCTCGTCACGCAGGTTGGACAGCTCAATAAACTGGTGAATGGCCAGGTCGATGGAGATCTTGAGCTGTTCTTCCTTGAAAGGTTTCATCAGGTACTGGTGAACACCAGCGTCCTGAGCGCGTGAAACAGTATCGCTGTCGATGGTCCCGGTGAGCAGGACGATAGCGCCGCAAGGGTCGCGGTTGATTTTGGCCGCGGCACTGACGCCGTCAAGAACCGGCATGGTGACGTCCATCACTGTCAGCAGGGGTTTGTGAGTTGCCGCCATGGCAACGGCCTGGGCACCGTCGGCTGCCTCATAAATGTCATTGAAGCCATAATCTACAAGGGTCTTGCACACTTGACGGCGAATCAGGGGTTCATCATCTACGACTAACGCAGTTTTCACGTTTGATCCTTCTGTCTGCTTTAAATGGCTCCCCGCTATTCCCAGCGGGGAGCAGTTTATCCTGGGAGTTACACGTTGTTGCTTGGTCTTAAACCGGCTGATCGGAGATCAGCGGCCTTCCGGAGACGAGGAGTAACCGGAGATGCCGGAGGAACCGGCGATGCTGACCCGCTGGAAGTCGGGATAGGCTTCCATGCCGATCTCGGTGGAGTCGCAGCCGAGCATCTCTTCTTCTTCGCTGACCCGGATGCCGATGGTGAACTTCAGAACCAGCCAGACGATGGAGCTGGTCACGATCACGAAGACGCCCGTCGCAACGACACCGATCAGCTGAACGGTGAAGCTGGCGTCGGCATTGGTGATCGGTACGGCCAGGGTGCCCCAGATGCCGCACACCAGGTGAACAGACAGGGCGCCGACAACGTCGTCAATCTTGAGCTTGTCGAAGAAGGGTACGGCCAGAACCACCAGCACGCCGCCAACGGCGCCGATCAGGGTCGCGGCTCCCAGAGACGGGGTCGCAGGACCGGCGGTAATGGAAACCAGGCCGGCCAGGGCGCCGTTGAGGGCCATGGTCACGTCGACCTTCTTGTACATGATCTGAACCATGATCATGGCGGCGATCATCCCGCCACAGGCGGCCAGGTTGGTGTTGACCATAACGTTGGACATTTCGATGGCGGCACCGGCGCTGCCCAGGGCCAGAACGGAACCACCGTTAAAGCCGTACCAGCCCATCCACAGGATGAAGGTCCCGAGGGTCGCCAGGGGAATGTTGGAACCGGGCATCGGGTTGACCTTGCCCCCCTTGCCGTACTTGCCTTTCCGGGCGCCGAGGATGATGGCGCCGGTCAGAGCGGCCCAGCCGCCGACGGAGTGAACGATGGTCGAACCGGCGTAATCGGCAAAACCCATCTCGGACAGCCAGCCGCCGCCCCAGCCCCAGGACCCCTGGATCGGGTAGATGATCCCGGTCAGGACCACGCAGAAGGCCAGGAAGCTCCACAGCTTGATCCGCTCGGCGACACAACCGGACACGACGGAACAGGCGGCTCCACAGAACACCATCTGGAAGAACCAGTCGGAGGACGCGGCGTAACCGCCGGAGTAGTCGCCGGCCAGAGCGGCCGCATCATCAGGGGCCCAGAAGCCGAAGCTGCCCATGAAGCCGCCGTCAACACCGGCGTACATCAGGTTGTAGCCGACCACGTAGAAAAGAATCCCGGCGATGCCGAACAGGGAGATGTTCTTCAGACAGATGGTGGCCACGTTCTTGGAACGGACCAGGCCGGACTCGAGCATCCCGAAGCCGGCGGCCATCCACATGACCAGGACACCCATGACCAGGAAGGAAAAGGTGTTCAGAATGTAGGACATCTCCGAAACCGGGGCGTCGTCAGCCAGGGCCAGGGTCGGGACGAGACAGAGTACGGTCAGCAGGACCATAACCAGTTTTTTCATTGTTTCAATCTCCTATGGTAGATTTATATTGCTTATCCGAAAGATGCGGATGTGTGTTCTCATCATGTTTCTGATGTGGAAATCGGCAATTTTTCACACGGTCAAGGCCATCAAGGATTGGGGCGGAGGCGTAGTGCTTTACGCCGCACAACCAAATCCGCTGAGTGCTGCAGAGATTGTGGAAAAGGGCGATGTCCAGGCAGAAACTCCTTAGAGAGAGTCTTCACCGGTCTCCCCGGTACGGATCCGGATCGACTGCTCGATGGTGCTGACGAAGATCTTGCCGTCACCGATGCGGCCGGTGCAGGCTTCCCGCTGAATGGCTGCGACCAGGGGCTCGACCTGCTCTTCGGACACCACCAGCTCGATCTTGATCTTGGGAATGAAGTCGATCTGGTATTCGGCACCGCGGTAGAGCTCGGTATGCCCTTTCTGACGGCCGAAACCGCGCACTTCGCTGATGGTCATCCCGCCCAGGCCAAGGTCGGTGATCGCCGACTTGACGTCGTCCAGCTTGAACGGCTTGATAATGCATTCTACTTTTTTCATCCTGAGGTCTCCTTTTCAGAGGGTTGGGTACTGCAAACCAAATAAATAGCAACACGTCTTTACCGACTTTCTATAAGCAGCTAGCGTGCCAATTTGTAAGTATCTGATAAAATGTGTGATTTTTGGAAAACACTAAAAAGTTGCCTGAAAAATAGGCAAGCTTGAAGGGCGGTGCATAACCGCTAGTCAGGATGTGGCGTCAGCATGCTTATGTTGCTCTGGGGAGAGGGGCCGCAGGGGTGGATGATCAGAACATTCCGGAACGTTATGGACTGGCAGCCGGGCATCGTTATCGAGAGCGGTGGGTGCCTCCCCACGGCAGGAGGCACCCACGTGTTGCAGGCGGGACGTTACTTTTTGGTATCTTCCGGGGTAAAGACGGAGCCGAGACGTACCGTGTGAAAATCGGGGTAAGCCGTTGCGCCATGTTCGCTGAAATCGAGACCGGCGAGTTCTTCCTCCTTGGTGACCCGCATGCCGATGACCAGGTCGATGGCTTTGAACAGGATCAGTCCGGTGATGAATGCCCAGGCGAAGCAGGCGACAATTCCGACCAACTGGACGCCGATGGTGCTGATGGAAAATCCCGCACTGTCGAAAATACCGGCGGCAAGGGTTCCCCAGGCGCCGCAGACGCCGTGAACGGAAACCGCACCGACCGGATCGTCGACCTTGATCTTGTCGAAGAACATGACGGACAGAACCACCAGGAAACCGGCCACCAGCCCGATGAGGACGGCGGAGGCAGCGCTGACATTGGCGCAGCCGGCGGTGATGCCGACCAGGCCGGCGAGGGCCCCGTTCAGGGTCATGCCGATATCGCTTTTGCCAAACTTGACCCAGGTGTAAAGCATGGCCGCAACGGCACCGGCGGCCGCGGCCAGGGTGGTGGTTACCGCAATGATGGCAATGGACGTGTCACCGGTGGTGGTGGAACCGGGGTTGAATCCGTACCAGCCGAACCAGAGAAGGAATACGCCCAAAGCGGCAATGGGAATATTGTGCCCGGGGATCGGTTTGACATTGCCGTTCTTGTCGAACTTCCCGGCGCGGGGGCCGACGACGATGGCTCCGGCCAGGGCCAGCCAGCCACCGATGGAGTGGACCACGGAAGAACCGGCGAAATCAATAAAGCCGAGGCCTTCGAGCCAGCCGTTTCCGTTGAACAGGCTACCCCAGGCCCAGCTGCCGAACACCGGGTAGATCAGGGCCGAAACGAACACGGAGTAGACCAGGTAGGCGCTGAATTTGGTTCGCTCGGCAACGGCTCCCGAGATGATGGTGGCGGCCGTCGCGGCGAACACGACCTGGAACATCCAGAAAGCGTAATTCCAGGCCTCGCCGTCGCCGCTGGCCCCGCTGAAAAAGAAGTCGGTGGTGCCGAAGAAACCGTTGGTGGTGCCGAACATCAGACCGAAGCCGACGGCCCAGAAGGCCAGGGCGCCGACTGAAAAATCCATCATGTTTTTCATCATGATATTACAGGCGTTCTTGGCCCGGGTGAAGCCCGCTTCAACCATGGCGAAACCGGCCTGCATGAGGAACACCAGGAACGCGGCGACGAGGGTCCAGACAAAGTTCAGATTGTTCTGCACGGTGTCGGCGGTCAGTGGCTCAGCGTCAGCGGCGAAGGCGGCAAAGGGAAGGCCAAGAATGAGGGCGATGGACAGTAAAGAGGTTGACTTCCTCATGGTTCGATATCTCCTAAAGATTCTTTGTCATAAAAGTATTCATCAGATAAAAGACGTTCATTACTACAGGGCTTCGCTGCCGGATTCGCCGGTGCGGATTCGAACCGCCTGCTCAATCTGACTGACGAAGATTTTGCCGTCCCCGATCCGGCCGGTGCTGGCTTCGCGCTGAATCGCTTCCACCAGGGTGTCAACCTGCTCATCACTGACGACCAGTTCGATCTGGATTTTCGGGATGAAGTCGATCTGGTACTCGGCTCCACGGTAGAGTTCGGTGTGACCTTTCTGGCGTCCGAAGCCACGGACCTCGCTGACGGTCATGCCGCTGATTCCGAGATCGGAGATCGCCGCCTTGACATCGTCCAGCTTGAACGGTTTGATGATGCATTCAATTTTTTTCATCCTGTGGGTCTCCTTACAGGCGGGTTGATAAAAAAAGGCGCGCTGTCTCCGTGGCTGGAGATCAGAGCGCCTTTGCTCTACATGGCAGGGGGGGGGGGGCAGCTGTCGGCCGCCTCCGTTTGTTCGGTTTGTCCATAATACTGCAGACTCTGTACCAATCGCAAAGCTCCATTTTTCGGGAATTCGTGCCGGAATTTCTGTTTGCCATGACGCAAAAATATACAGAAAAGGTAAAAATCGCTTAAAAATTAATCACTGCGGAAAAGGCGCCCTTCTCTTCAGGGCGGCAGTGATTTTTTTAAATGGCCCCGTTCGGGATGCTGATGATTTATTCAGCACCAGCCTTGGGGGGGGATTAAAAAGTACTATTGAGGCGGTTTTGGTCACGCGCTGTTCCCGGTCGGCCGGCGCTTTTTTATATCTCGATATTCTTTTCCGGGAGGAATATTTCAAAACAGCTTCCCCGATCCGGCGCGGCGGTGACTTTCAGATGACCTTCGTATTCGGCGACGATCTTACGGCACAGGTACAGGCCGAGACCGGTGCCGGTCCCGTCTTTGCGAGCCGTGAAGAACGGTTCGAAAATCTGTTCTTTGAGTTTCTCGGGAATGCCCGGGCCGTTGTCGAAAAAACGGATATATATTCCGTCCCCTTTTGCATACCCGGTGGTAATCCTGATGGTACCGCCGTGCCCCATGGCCTGGATGGCATTGAGAATCAGGTTGATGAAGATCTGCTTGAACCTGTTGTTGTCGATGTTCGCCAAAGGCAGGGGGGACAGCTCATGGGTTGCCGTCGTCTGGGTTTTATTGATTTCATAGCGCAGCAGCTTGAGGATGTTGGCGATGGTGTCGTTAAGGTTGGTAAGCTTTTTTCTCCCCTCCTGGGAGCCGGAGTAGGACAGCAGCTCCGAGGTCAGGCTCATCAGCCTTTCGACTTCGGTATCGATCCGTTCCAGCAGTTCCTGCTGGTCGGCATTGTAACCGTCTTCCGCCAGCAGCAGCTCGCAGGCGTAGCTGATAACCGACAGGGGGTTGTTTATTTCGTGGGCGATTCCGGCACTCATGCGCCCCACTTCCGCCAGCTTTTCAGATTGAATGGTTTGGGCGAGAAGCTGTTCGAATTCGGTGATGTCCTCAACCACAACCACCGCCCCGACGGTTTTGCCCCCTTCCTTCAGCGGTGCCAGGAATCTTTTCTGGAGCCGGTTCTCTCCGGTCTGCCCGCGATGCAGCAGCCTCAGTTTCTGAGCTTCTCCATCTTTGAGGACGGCGCGCAGACGTTCCGCGATGCCTTCGTCTTCCAGGGTGGGGAACAGCTCGGGCAGGGACAGTCCGATGGCCTTGCCGGCAGGGATCCGGCTCATTCTGGCCATCCCTTCGTTCCATGAGGTGATGCGCATGTTTTTATCGATGGTATAGACGCCGATGCTGATGCTCGAGAGGATCTGCCGGTTGAGATTGTGCAGGGTTTCTTTTTCCCGGTTGGCCTTGCACAGATCGCGGTACAGGCGCGCGTTGTCAATGGCGATCGCCGCCTGGCCGGCCAGAATGGACAGGGCGTCGCTGTCGTTGGCATCAAAGGCTTCTTCCTGGGGACTTTCAACGTTGAAGACGCCGATAATCCGATCCCGGGCGATGAGGGGGACGGCAAGTTCGGATCCGGCAGCTTCAATGCCGGGAATATAATCGAGGGATTGCTTGACGCTCCGAATCAGGTAGGGGCGGCCGTATTTTGCGGCCTTGCCCATGATTCCCTCTCCCAGGGGAATCGGTTTTTCAACGGCAGTCTGCTGGTAACCGAAAGAGGCCACGGCTTCGAGTTGTTGCCCATCGTCACTGAGCAGGCGGATGATGGCATTTTCAAAATGAAAGACGTCACGGGAGATTTCGAGAATCCGGGACAGCAGGTGGTCAATGTCGGTGATGGCAGCCAGTTCTTTGCCGACATCAAGCAATGCCCGGAATAGTTTCTGGTTCTGATCAGTCATTGTTCAGTAACTCATTTCATTGGTAACGGCGGATTTTATGACATGGGATTACCTTCTGTCATGCAAGCACGGACAGTGCCAAAAATTGATCCGGATCGGCCCGCCCGGAATTTTTATTGGCTTGGTTTCTGCAGAATAAACCCGGATAAGCCACGTCATTTTCTACCAACCACGCTGAAAAGAGGGTCAATCTATGTCTCTGAACCAACGGCTAGAGGAGAGTCAACCCTTTGAACTTCTAAGGTCCAGGCTGGAAAAGATCTACGCCCCTGACGTTGTTTCTCCCCTGGCAGCACGGCTTGCCAAGGAACTGGAACAGTTCAGAAAAGGCTACCAGGGAGCGGTTCGGGAGCGTCTCTGGGATCAGGAAGACGTCCTCCTGATCACCTACGGTGACTCGATCCGGCAGGATCAGCAGCTTCCCTTGCGGACATTGTGCCAATTTCTTAGGCAACGGCTGCACGGGTTTGTCAATATTGTGCACATTTTGCCGTTTTTCCCCTACAGCTCTGATGATGGTTTCGCGGTGATCGACTACAACCGGGTCAACCCCCTGCTGGGTGACTGGGACGATGTCGAGCGGATCCATCAGTCTTTCGACCTGATGTTTGACCTGGTGATCAATCATGTCTCAAGTCAGCATGACTGGTTCTGCCAGTTCATCGAGGACGCGCCACCCGGCCGCGATTATTTCATTACCCCGCCGGAGGATGCCGATCTGAACAAGGTGGTCAGGCCCAGGGAATCGCCTCTGCTGACTCCCGTCGCAACGGCGGCCGGCAAGAAAAATGTCTGGACCACCTTCAGCGCCGACCAGGTCGATGTCAATTTCGCCAACCCGGATGTTCTGGTCGAGTATGTCCGTATCCTGCTGAACTACCTGGCGCATGGCGCGCGCCTGGTCAGGCTGGATGCCATTGCGTTCCTGTGGAAAGAGTACGGCACCAGCTGCATGAGTCTGCCTCAGACCCATGAAGCCGTGCGCTTGCTGCGCGACCTGATGAGTCATGCCGTCCCGCAAAGCGTCCTGCTGACCGAAACCAATGTTCCGCATCAGCAGAATATCAGTTATTTCGGGGACAGTGACGAGGCTCACATGGTCTATCAGTTCAGCCTGGCGCCGCTGCTGCTGCACAGTCTGTACCGGGGGAACGCCCGCTACCTGAACGATTGGGCCAGGACCTGCTGCCTGACTCCGCCGGGATGCACGTTCCTCAACTTTACGGCGTCTCATGACGGCATCGGTATGCGGCCCCTGGAAGGGCTTCTCCCCCAGGGGGAGATCGATCTGCTTCTGAACGGGATGGAGAAGTTCGGCGGTATGATCAGCTACCGGACCAGCAACGACGGCACGAAAAGCGCCTACGAAATCAATATCACCTATTTTGATGCCCTCAAGGGGACCTGGATCGGGGAAGACAGCTGGCAGGTCGCCCGCTTTCTGCTTGCCCAGACCCTGATGCTGGGATTGCGGGGGGTGCCCGCCTTTTATATCCACAGCCTGCTCGCGACTCCCAACGACTATGAGGGAGTTGAGAAGGGCGGCCGGGCCCGCCTGATCAATCGCCACCGCTGGGATCTGGAGAAGCTCGAACCTATGCTGGGCGAATTTGAAACACCTCAGGCGATCGTCTTCAATGAATTACGGCGCCGGATAAAAATTCGCAAACAGCAGAAAGCATTTCACCCGGACGCCAAACAGCAGATCATCCATCTCGGTGACCAGATCTGCGGTTTCTGGCGGACCAGTCTCGATGGCCGGGAAAAAATACTCTGTATCCACAATATGACCGACAAACTGCTGCCTCTCTACCTGAAGGGGCCTCTGGAGGAGAGCCTGTCAGGACTCTGGCTGGGGCTGTTGACAGGGGAGGAGGTCAACGGGCTGCAGGACCTGGTCCAGCTGCCGCCCTATCAGGTCCTGTGGCTGAAAAAGGTTGAGGAATAGGGTGGTTGTGAAGCGGGAATTGTGAAGGGTGAGCGGCAGGCGGGAGAACCCGGCTTGCCGCTTCACGTTTACCGCTCTCTTAGCCTTTATTATCCTCCTCTACCGCTTCGTAGATATGGTCCAGAATGTCGGGAATGGCGCTGATAACCCGGTTCCAGCTCGGCATGAAGGGGGTTTCCATCGGGTTGTTGATGAACACGTCTCCGGCCCGGACGATATTCTCGGCGAACAGTTCGACCGCTTTTTCTTCTTTGTGCCGGTCGATTTTGAGGCCGTTGATCATGGCGTCATCGTAGAAACGCTGTACGAAGTCGAGGGCGGTCCGGTAATAGGTGGCTTTGAGGCTGCGGAAGGTCTCCATGGACAGGACTTCCCCTGGGTCGCCAGCTTGCGGATGATGGCCTTGGTAATGTCGGTACTCATGCGGGACAGCCCACCGCTCGGATTATCTTCCGACAGATCCTGATGCTTGTGGTCGTAGACGTCGGCGATATCGACCTGGCAGATCCGGCTGGTGGCATAGTTCCGATACATTTCCGAGATGACGCCGATTTCCAGCCCCCAGTCACTCGGGATGCGCAGATCGTTGAGGACATCGACGCGCATGGAGAACTCGCCGGCCAGGGCGTAGCGAAAGCTGTCAAGGTAATCGAGATAATCGGACTGGCCGACAATCTTGCGCAACGAACGGATCAGCGGGGTGACCAGGAGGCGGCAGACCCGGCCGTTGAGACTTCCGTCGGCGATGCGCGAGTAGTAGCCTTTGCAGAACTGGTAATTGAACTGGGGTTGGCGACGGGGTAGATCAGGCGGGCCAGCATGTCGCGCTTGTAGGTGACGATATCGCAGTCGTGCAGGGCCACCGCCCGGCTGCGGCCGGAGGCCAGGACGTAGCCGAAGCAGTACCAGACATTGCGCCCTTTGCCCATTTCCGTCGGGGCGAGTCCCTGGTCCGCCAGCATTTTATCGACGCTGCGCAGGCGGGGACCGTCGTTCCAGAGAATGCGGTGTTCCTGGGGCAGTTTCGAGAAGTATTCCTTGGCGTACCGGAACTGCGCTTCATCGGCACGGTCGAGGCCGATGACAATTTCCTTGAGATACGCGGCATGTTTGAGGTCATCCAGAATCGGACCGAGAGCGGGGCCTTCAAGCTCCGAAAACAGGGACGGCAGCACCAGGCTCATGGGACTGCGGGTGGAGAACCACTCAAGTTCCTTTTCCAGTTCTTCAAGGGGTCTCCTGGTCAGATTGTGCAGGGTGGTGATGACACCATTCTGAAAAAAATCAGCCATGATCGGCTCCTTTATCGGTATAGAGTAACAGGATATCGTGAATTGCGCGGTTCCAGCCGGCCGGGCCGGGCTCTTTGGCGTGAAGAATCTTGCCGCAGCGGGGTTCCGGGGCGACGCCGCTCCGGGAGGGGATTATAACCGCCAGGTCGGCGGCTTCCATCATGGCGCGATCATTGGGTCCGTCACCGAGGGCGATGCTGAACCAGTTGTGCCCGGGAAAGTGGTCACGATAATATTTCGTCAGCCAGAGGACAGCGGTTCCCTTGTCGGCTGTCCGGTCGAGGATATGGTAGAAACGCCCGCCGCGAAGCAACTGAAGTTTCTTTGCGGCCAGGTCGTGACGGAACCGTTCCAGCGCCTCATGCGAGTCGTCCCAGCGGATCGGTTCGCTGCATAAGCGCTGCCTGGCCAGTTCCGCGGAGGATTTTGGCAGGCCTGTCTGCTCCATGACGTCCGAGACGCTGAAGTCGGAGAAGCCTTGGAACCGATAGCCCCTGTCGCGCCGCAGGCGATGCACCAGATCGATCAGTTCCGGGTACTCCCTGCCAAAAAAATGGGCAGATTCGCCATTGACCGTCTCCCTCTCCGGCAGAATGATACCGGCCCCGTTTTCCACGATGTAAGGGGTGGTCAGGGCCAGCTCCCGGTGCAGTTCCCTGACTTCTGCGGCGGTTTTGCTGGTACAGATAATGACAGGAATTTCATGCTGTTTGAGCATTCTCAGGGCCGGAAGAGCGGCATCCCAGCGATAGGTGTGGTGGTCGAGCAGAGTGCCATCGAGGTCGGTAAAGATAATCAGGTTTTGTCGGTACATGGGCCGTCTCCGTCTTTGGATGCGGAGATCTCCATTGCAAGGCGGGTGCCAGAGAGAGGCTTCTTATTCACCGGGGCAGACTTGTGAGCCTGCCCGGCCGGTCCCGGCGCTCCGCTCCTACTGGGCCTGCCGATAGAGCTGCTCAGGCGCCTGGGCGAGGACCTGGTGCAGGGTGACCACCTCCCCGAAAACCAGCAGCGCCGGGCGTTCGGCTTCAACGGCGGTCTGGGGCAGGTGCTCCAGGTCGGTGATCAGCACCCGCTGGTCAGGGCGTGAGGCATTGGCGATAATGGCTGCCGGAAGGCTGCCCGCAATTCCCTGCGCCATGGCCATGGCGCTGATCTCGGCGGCAAAGCTCAAACCCATGAGAACCACGGTGGTGTGATGGGGGATTTTCAGCAGGGGAAACCAGTCCGCATTGATCCGGCTGCCGGCCAGGTGGGCCGAAACCACGGAAAGGTTGGTGGCGTATCCGCGCGCTGTCGGGGGAATCCCGGCACATGCCGGTCCGGCCAGGGCGGAACTGATCCCGCTGACGACGTCGACCCTGATCCCCCGCCTGATCAGATATTCCGCCTCTTCGGAGCCCCGGCCGAAAATGTAGGGATCGCCGCACTTGAGGCGGGCCACCCTGAGCCCCTGCAGGGCTTTCTGATAAATCAGTTCGTTGATCTGTTCCTGCTTGTAGCTGTGACATCCCTTCTGTTTGCCGACGGCGATCCTTTCGGTGCCGGGCGGAATCAGGGCGAGGATCTCCGGAGTCAACAAGTGGTCGTAGAGGACCACGTCCTGCTGCTGAATCAGCCGGTAGGCTTTCATGGTCAGCAGGTCGGGATCTCCGGGACCGCAGCCGATCAGGGCCACTTGGGCCAGCAGGGACTGGCAGCGGGTCGCCGTGGCACCGGTGTCGATGACCCCGGCCGCGCGCAGCTGCCTGTTCTCGCGTACCAGGTCTTCCAGTTGAGACGGAATGACGTCGGCGATTTTATCCCTGACCCGGCGACTGATAGTGGGGCTGGCGCCGTCGGTCGATACGGTGATTTTGAGATGGCCATGGGTCAGCAGCGCGGGGAAGTGAAAATCACTGAGTTCCTGGCGGGCGCTACAGTTGAGAAGAAAATCGTATTCTTCTTTGGCCCTGACCAGCTGACAGGTAACGTCCGGGTTTCCGGTCGCATCGATCACCAGCGAGGCCTCGGCCAGGTCCTTCCTGCTGAAGGGACGTTCAGCGAATTCCACGCCAAGCTGCCTGATCTCGGCGCTCACCGAGGTGGCGACCAGGCGGAACGCAAGGCCGTTATTTATCAGGTTCCTGGCTTTGAGCAGGGCGGCTTTCCCGCCTCCGACGACCAGGACTTTGGGTTTCGTCAGCACAATGGGAAGAGTTTCAGAGTTCATAAGGCGACCAATCCAGTGGTGAGAGGTGGGCAGAAAGGCAGCGCGGATCTGGAAGGGGCTGGTGACAGCACATAAAAAAACCGAAACCTGTCAAGCCGGTTTCGGTTCCCCATTTTTGCCGATTCCTGGATTCCGTCGCATCGTCCCCTGCGCACAGAACAGTATGGCCGGGCAGCAGGTATTCTGACTTCCGGTTCATCCGCGGACGACGCCTTCCCGAAAAAAATTCTGTCTGAAGACCAGATCAGAAAATCACCGGAGTCCATTTCTGGCGAGAAAGGGTCCGGATCATATTCTCAGTGGCTTGTGTCGTCGTTGTCCCCGGTTACAGCGGTGGGTCCGTCCCCGATTTGCACGGGGTTCCCTTTCGCGTCCTTAAAGGAACTGCACCAGCATTGCTATGATTTCCGGGTCTGTATATGCTGATTGAGGGATGGATGTCAAATGTTTATTTTGTCTTAAGTTGCTTAAACTTAAAGAGTTTTCCGTTTTCTTTGCGGGTCGCTCCGAACCAGGGGCCGGTTAAGGCGAAAAATCGACCTGTCAGCCAGAAAAAAGATTTTTCAAAAAAAAAGGTCTTGCGGCCAGACCGGTTTTGGATTTTAATCGGGCCACTTTTCCCGACCTGCGAAACCTTGTCGGGCACGTGTTTTTGAATTTTACATGCGTTTATAGTTAGGCAAGGGAAACAAGGAAGACGGTGAAATTCCGTCGCGGACCCGCCACTGTAACCAGGGTGTTCCTGGAAGTCAGATACTTGTTCCCGATTGCTCTTCATAACCTGTACTTCGCGGACTGAGCTTACAGGTTATCCAAAATACCAGTGGATTGAATACGGAATCCCGGAGTCTTTTGCAGGCTTCGGGATTCCTTTTGGAATGGAAAGAAAGGTCCGCAGAATGAGGAATTCTGATTGTCTACCGAACGGCCGAAACCAAAAGAACAACGCCTGGTCTATATCAGCGGGGGCTGCCGGAGCGGCAAGAGCTCTTATGCCCAGCAGCTTGCTGAAAGCCTTCCGGGGCGACGCGCCTACCTGGCAACATGTCCGCGCATCGATGTGGAGATGGATCACCGAATCCTCCTGCACCAGCGCCAGCGCGACGGACGCGGTTGGGACACCATCGAAGAACCGCTGGCGCTGGACCAAGCTCTACTGAAAGCAGCAGCTTTTAATGTTATCCTCATCGATTGCCTGACCCTCTGGGTCAATAACCTGCTGTATGCCGCCCGGCAGCGTCAGCAGGATCTCACCGAAGCCGATATCGCTTTCCGCTGCCGTCATTTCCTCGCGGCCTGCCGCCAGTTCCAGGGCACCATTATCGTCGTCAGCAATGAAGTCGGAATGGGACTGGTCCCCGAAGATTCCCTGTCTCGCCGTTACCGTGACCTGATCGGTCGCTGTAACCAGCTGGTCGCCCAGGCGGCCGACGAAGCCATCTTCATGGTTTCCGGACTGCCCCTCAATCTCAAGCCCCAGCCAGATCGCGGCTGAGTGCCCACTATGGAGCCTCTCATGGAACGTCTTCACCAGGTCATCTCGTCCATTCCCGAGCCCGACGACCTCGCCAGGCGGGCAGCCAGAGAGCGGCTTGATCAGTTGATCATGCCTCATTGGGCCCTGGGGCGACTGATGGATCTGGCTCTTGATCTCGCCGCTGTCTACGCTACGGTCAGGCCGTCCGTTGCCCGCAAGCTGATCATGGTCATGGCCGCTGATCATGGGGTTGCCGCCGCCGGGGTCAGTCGTTTTGATCCGGAAGTAACCGTGCAGATGGTCCAGAGCTATTTTGCCGGGGTGGCGGGCTGCAATGTTCTGGCCCGTCAGGCCGGGGCCCGGGTCGCCGTTGTCGATATGGGGATTGCCGGTGTCCTGAACGACGCGGTCAGGGATCTGATCATCGATCGCAAGGTGGCCCGGGGGACGGCCAATTTTCTCGAAGGCCCGGCCATGTCGCGGGATCAGGCGCTGCAGGCCCTGACCTCCGGTATCGAGGTGGCCATGGCCTTTGCCCCCGAGATCGACCTGTTCGGCACGGCGGAAATGGGAATCGGCAACACTACGGCCAGCAGTGCCATGGTCGCCTCCCTGTGCCGGATCCCGGCGGACGAGGCCACCGGTCGCGGTTCCGGTCTTGATGATGACCAGCTGACCAACAAAATTGCCGTGGTTGAGCGCGCCCTGGCCGTCAATAGTCCTGATCCCGATGATCCCCTCGATGTCCTGAGCAAGGTCGGCGGTTTCGAAATCGCCGGCATCGCCGGACAGATCATCGGGGCCGCCGCCATGGGCAAGCCCACCGTCGTTGACGGGTTTATCTCCACCGCCGGGGCTCTGGTCGCTGCCCGACTGGCCCCGGCGACTGTCGACTATATGATCGCCTCTCATCGCAGCATGGAAAAGGGGCATGTCGCGGCCCTGCGGGCCCTGGGCAAAGAACCGCTGCTGGATCTCAATTTCCGCCTCGGTGAGGGAACCGGCGCGGCCATGACCATGAACCTGGTAGAAGGTGCCGTTGCGATTCTCACCGAGATGGCGACCTTTGAAGAGGCGGCGGTGAGCCGGGTTGGACAGTTTTGAATAGCCAGAAGGTTTGACAGTTCCCTCTCTCTCAGGGGAAAGGCCGGATGGCAGGGGATGGGCCCCTGTCTCCGGCCAGCGTTTGTCCGATCTTCGGCAGCGATTTTTTGACTCATTGAACAGGGAGTGCCCCATGACCCTATTGCAGAAGACCATCGATCACATGACCGGGCAGGACCTCGCTGCCAGGGCCGGCGCCAAAGAGCGCCTGGATCAGTTGATCATGCCCCACTGGGCTCTGGGCCGGCTGATGGACCTGGCCCTGGATCTGGCGGGCATGACCGGCTCCATCTCCCCGGCGGTCAAGCGGCGCAAGATCGTGGCCATGGCCGCTGACCACGGGATTGCCGCCAGCGGCGTGAGCCTGTTCCCCCGGGAGGTGACCGTGCAGATGGCCCAGGGGTTCGTCGCCGGGGTCGCCGGGGTGAACGTCCTGGCCCGGCAATCCAAAACCGAGGTGGTCCTGGTCGACATGGGGATTGCCGGAGACCTGGATGAAAAGACGGCCGCGGCGGTCATTGACCGGAAAATCGCCCGGGGAACGGCCAATTTTGCCGAAGGTCCGGCCATGTCCCGCGCCCAGGCGGTCGCGGCGGTCGAGGCCGGAATCGGGGTGGCTCTGGAATTGGCCGATGAGACCGATGTCTTCGGTACCGGGGATCTGGGGATCGGCAATACGTCGCCGAGCAGCGCCATCGTCTCGGTTTTGTGCGGTCTTCCTGTTGCTGATACGGTCGGCCGCGGGACCGGACTTGACGACGCCCGACTGCAGCATAAAATCAGGGTGATCGAGCAGGCCCTCGAACTCAATTCCCCAGATCCCGCCGATCCCCTCGATGTTCTCAGCAAGGTCGGCGGGTTTGAAATTGCCGGCATTGCCGGACTCGTTCTCGGTGCCGCCCTGGTGAAGAAACCGGTGGTCGTCGACGGCTTCATCTCGACGGCCGGTGCCCTGGTCGCCGCCCGCCTGGCGCCCCTCGCCAGCGACTTCATGATCTGCGCTCACCGCAGTGCTGAAAAAGGGCAGGTGGCGGCTCTGCAGGCTCTCGGCAAGGAACCGTTCCTGGATCTGAACTTCCGCCTCGGCGAAGGGTCCGGCGCCGCCGTCGCCATGAATCTGGTGGAAGGGGCTGTCGCCATCCTGACTGAAATGGCCACCTTTGAGGAAGCTGCCGTGTCCCAGGCTGCCCGTTAACCGGGGAGGAATCCGGACCCGACGGTACGAACACACGTTGATTGTCAAGGCAACCCGGGGATCGAGGGGAGCGCTCCACCGTGAACTCTGCAAGAGCAAATATGATATCGCCAAACGCTGCGGAGGGTTTATGAAATTTGTCCAGCCATTTTTTTCCGCCGTCCGCTTTCTGACTATCCTGCCGGTTCCCGAGCGCTGGTGCGGCGATCTTGACAGCTTTCGGAAAAGCGTCGACTGGTATCCCCTGGTAGGTTTGCTAATCGGCCTATTGGCAGGTATTTTCGACCTGTCACTGTGCTGGTTGCTGCCCGTACCGGTGGCCAGTGCTATGCTACTGGCTGCCATGATCGCGGTGACCGGGGCCCTGCATATGGACGGTCTTGCCGATACGGCCGACGCCTTTTTCAGCAGCCGGGGACGGGAACGCATGCTGGAGATCATGAAGGACAGTTGCGCCGGACCCATGGGGGTGACTGCCCTGGTGCTGCTGCTGCTCGGCAAGTGGACGCTGCTGGTGGCCCTGCCGGGGTCTTTCAGGTTTGCGGTGATCGCCCTGATGCCGGTGTGTGGTCGCTGCGCCATCGCCGTGCTCAGCGGTCAGCTGCCCTATGCCAGGCCGGAAGGCGGGACGGCGGCCTTTACCCAGGAGGGCGACGCCCGCCTGCGGGGGGTGTTCGCCTGGACGGTAGTAGGTCTGCTCAGCCTGGTGCTGCTGGGCTGGTGGCCGGGGCTCGCCACGATCGTGACAAGTGTTTTCCTTATCAGGGTTCTAAAGGGCTATTACATGCGCAAAATCGGTGGCTATACCGGGGACACCCTGGGGGCGGCAAGTGAACTGGCCGAACTGATCCCGGCGCTGGTGATCATCGCCCTGGCTTACCGGGGGCTGCTGGCATGATTCGTCATGGCGGCAACCTGGTGACTGCGGCTCGGAAGTCCGGTTGCACCGTACCCGAGCTGCTCGATTTTTCAGCCAACATCAATCCCCTCGGGTTTCCCGAATGGCTGCGGCCCCTGATCAGTTCCCAGATCGAGATGCTGCTGCATTACCCGGATCCCGATGCAACGGAACTGGTGGCTGCGGTGGCCGAGGTTTTCGACGCTGCTCCCGCAACGGTCGTGATCGGTAACGGCGCCAGTGAGCTGCTGGCGGTTCTGCCCAGGGTCTTGGGCTGCACCAGTCTGCTGCTGCCGGTACCCTGCTACGGCGAATACCGTCGGGCGGCAATTCAGGCCGGGGTGCCGGTCACGCCCCTGGTGCTGTCCGAGGCCGACGATTTCGCCCTCGATCCGGGCCTGCTGGAACGGCATCTGGCCCCCGGCCAGATGGTGATCATCGGCCAGCCGAACAATCCGACCGGACAGCTGTGCGGCCGTGACCGGCTTCTCGAGGTGATCCGCCGGCATCCTCGGCAGTATTTCGTCATTGATGAATCGTTTGTCGATTTCTGCGACGTCGAGCGGTTTTCTCTGCGGAAAGAAGCCCTTGGCAACCTGATCATCGTCCAGTCGCTGACCAAGGCCTGGGGGATTCCCGGGCTGCGCCTTGGCCTGGCCCTGGCCCCGCCGGCCATCGCCGCCAGGCTGAAAGCCCAACTGCCGGTGTGGTCGGTCAACACCCTGGCCCAGGCGGTGGGAGTCAGGGCCTTTCGGGATCACGACTTCCTGCCGGCGACCCGCGACTATGTGAGCGCTCAGCGGGACGCTCTGTTCGGGACCCTGGCAGCCCTGCCCGGGTTGCGTCCCATTCCCGGGCATGCCAACTTCCTGCTGGTGCAGGTCAGGCATCCGCAGCTGTCGGCGGCGCAGCTGGTCGACAGGCTGCTTCAGCGCGGCATTATGCTGCGCCATTGTGAGAACTTTGAAGGGCTGGGGCCGGACTATATCCGGGTTGCGGTCCGCACTGAAGCCGACAATCGCCGGCTCGGCGACGCCTTGCGCAGCCTGCTCGGGCCGCGGGAGATCGTCCGCCAGCGCCGGAAAACTCCGGCTTTGATGTTCCAGGGGACCGGGTCGAACGCCGGGAAAAGCATTCTTTCCGCGGCCATGTGCCGGATTCTTCATCAGGACGGGGTCAGCGTGGCGCCCTTCAAGGCCCAGAATATGTCCCTGAATTCCTGCGTCACCTTTCAGGGGGGCGAGATGGGGCGGGCCCAGGTGCTGCAGGCCCAGGCCTGCCGCCTTGACCCCGATGTGCGCATGAACCCGGTCCTGCTGAAACCGAGCAGTGCCACCGGATCCCAGGTGATCGTCTGCGGCAAGGTGTTCGAGACCATGGATTTCAGGGACTACGCGGCGCGGCGGGCCGGGATCTTCGGTGAGGTTCAGCGCTGCTACGACAGCCTGGCCGCGGAACACCAGGTCATGGTCCTGGAAGGTGCCGGAAGTCCGGCCGAGATCAATCTGAAAGCCCGGGATATCGTCAACATGAATATGGCCCGTTACGCGGAAGCCAGGGTCATGCTGGTCGGCGATATCGACCGCGGCGGGGTTTTCGCCTCCTTCGTCGGGACCATGGAGCTGCTCAGCGAGTGGGAACGCAGGCTGGTGGAAGGGTTTGTCATCAACCGTTTTCGTGGCGATGCGACGCTGCTGGGCGATGCCCTTGAGTGGACCTCGCAGCAGAGCGGCCGGCCGTTCCTGGGGGTTGTCCCGTATCTGCCCCGCCTGGGGCTGCCCGAAGAGGATTCCGTCGATTTCAAGGACGGCCTGCTGGAAACGACCCGCCCCGAAGGGGATATCCTCGACATCGCCCTGATCGATCTGCCTCATATTTCGAACTTTACCGATTTCGACGCCCTGCGGGACGCCGAGGACGTCCATGTCCGCAAGGTCAATCGACCATCGGCGCTCGGGATTCCCGATGTCGTGATCCTGCCCGGCAGCAAGAACGTCATCCATGATCTGCAGTGGCTCGACAGCAGCGGTTTCAGTGCAGCGATCAAGGGCCTGGCGGAAAGCGGCGGTACGGACATCGTCGGGATATGCGGAGGCTATCAGTTGCTGGGCCGCAGGATCTCGGATCCTCATGGTATCGAGTCGGCGGGGCTGGAGTGCCGGGGCCTCGGCCTGCTGGCGATCGATACCGTCCTGGCCGAACAGAAGACGACGACCCGCTGTCAGGCGCGGCATCTGGCTTCCGGTGAAACTCTGTCCGGATACGAGATTCACCATGGGCAGAGCGCCGGACAGGATATCCAGCCGCTTATTGAACGGCACGACGGCACGCTGTTGGGCTGCGCGGCCGGCGACCGGAGCTGGATCTGGGGGACCTATCTGCACGGGGTTTTCGACGGCGACGGCTTTCGCAACTGGTTTCTCGACGGGCTGCGGGCCCGCAAAGGCTGGCCGCCCCTGGCCGTGCCCCGGTCCGCTTATGATCTGGAACCGGCCCTCGACCGGCTGGCCGCCCATGTCCGCGCCCATCTGGATATGGATCGGATCTACCGGATTCTGAAACTGTGATCGGTCCGGCATGGCAGGTCGCGCTGGCCTTGCTGCTTGACGCCATATTCGGTGATCCCCGCTGGCTGCCTCATCCCGTCAAGGGGATCGGCTGGCTGGCCCGCAGGGTGGAAGACCCGTTACGCCAGGTTTTCGAGGCCCGGTCGGCCGGCGTGGCGGCGGTGGTGGTGGTGATCACCGGTACCGTCGGCGCCGGAGTCCTGCTCCAGAACGCCGCGGGACTGATCTCCCCGCTGCTAGGCGATCTGGTGGGGATTGTCCTGCTGTACACCTGTTTGGCCATGCAGGACCTGCGGCGCCACGCCCTGGCGGTGTATGTTCCCCTGAACAACGGTGACCTGATGCAGGCCCGCAGCCGGGTCGCCTGGCTGGTCGGGCGGGACACCGCTGGCCTCGACGAGGCGGAGATCACCCGGGCCACGGTTGAAAGCGTCGCTGAAAATACGGTCGACGGGGTGACCGCACCGTTGTTTTTCGCCCTGATTGCCGGAGTCCCGGGAGCGCTTTTTTACAAGGCCGTCAACACCCTGGATTCAACCTTCGGATACCGCAACGAGCGCTATCTGCGGTTCGGCTGGGCGGCCGCCCGCTTTGACGATCTGGTCAACTTGGTTCCGGCCCGGATCACCGCGCTGCTGGTTCCCTGTGCCGCCCGGCTTTCCGGTCTGGACTGGCGACGCAGCTGGCGGATTTTCCGCCGAGATCGCCACAACCATCCGAGCCCCAACGGGGGGCAGATCGAAGCTGCCGTGGCCGGGGCCCTCGGTGTTCGGCTGGGGGGAGAGAACAGTTACTTCGGCAGGACATCGTTCCGTCCCTACCTGGGCGATGCCGATCAGCCGCTGCAGGCCGATCATATTCTGCAGGTGACTCGCTTGATGATCGTGACGACGCTGTTGGTGCTGGCGGCGGGGTTGCTGGTGCGCGGATGTTAGCGATTGACAGGCCTTAAAAGCATGCTCGGCGCAGGGATTCAGGGCCGGGAAGAGCCCAGAGGCACGGTGTGCTGAGGGGGGAACTGAAAATGATGTTTTCTGCGAGCTCTGCAGCTCCCGGCCTCTGCATTGAAACAGTTTTAAACGTCAAATCGGAAACTCTTTCCAAAGCGAGGGTGAAAGGACAGCGATAATGGCAAAGAACATTCTCATTTTTACCGGCAACGGCAAGGGGAAGTCGACGGCTGCATTCGGGATGGCCATTCGTGCTTACGGGCACGGCCAGAAAATCAAGATTCTCCAGTTCATGAAGTCGGACGACTCGACCGGGGAGGTCTTCACCCTGCGGGAAAAACTTGGGATCGACATCCGTCAGACCGGTCTCGGGTTTGTGCCAAAACCGGATCACCCCAAATACCCGGCACATCGCGAGGCCGCCCAGAAAGGCTTTGCCGAGGCGGTCGCCGAGATGCAGAGCGGGGACTGCGACCTGCTGATTCTCGACGAAATCTGCGGTTCGATCAGCTGCGGGCTGGTGGACGAAACCCAGGTCCTCGAGGCGCTGGCCCAAGCGCGCGATGATCTGAACATTGTCCTGACCGGCCGCAATGCCAGCGCCGCCCTGATCGCCGTCGCCGATACGGTTTCGGAGATGGTACCGCACAAGCACGCTCTGGAAGCGGGCATTCCGGCGCGGATCGGGATCGAACACTGATGAGCGTCGCCGGGCGCGTCATTCCGCGTCTGCTGATTGCCGGCACCCAGAGCGGGGTCGGTAAATCGAGCGTCACCCTGGCTTTGGTCGCGGCCCTGCGGCGCAGAGGTCTCAAGGTCCAGACCTTCAAGGTCGGCCCTGATTACCTGGATCCCGGTCATCTTGCCCGGCTCTCGGGGCGCCCCTGCTACAACCTGGACAGTTGGATGGCGCCCCGCGACTACCTTCGGCGACTGTTTTTCGAGACCGGGGCGGATGCTGATATCTGCCTGGTCGAGGGGGTTATGGGACTGTTCGATGGCAGTAGCAGCGACAGTCTGTCCGGAAGCAGTGCCGAGATCGCCGCCTGGCTCGATATCCCGGTGGTCCTGGTCATCGACAGTCATGGCATGGCCCGCAGCGTCGCGGCCCTGGTCAGTGGCTATAGCAACTTCGCAGCGGGGGTTGCCCTGGCCGGGGTGATCGCCAATCGCTGCGGGTCGGCCCGTCACGCCGAACTCCTGGGCGACTCCCTGCACAGCGCCGGTCAACCCCCATTGCTCGGGGCCGTCCCCCGGGACGGCCTGCCCCGGCTGGCAAGCCGCCACCTGGGATTGGTTTCCGCCGCCGAGCAGCAGCTGCCGCCCGAACTGATCGAGGCTCTCGCCGCGGCCGCGGAACAGTCCGTCGACCTGGAGACACTGCTCAGCCGGGCGCGTTCGGCGCGCCCCGTCACGGAGGGCTCAGAACCGATCGTCCCAGCCGCCGGAGGGAGGCCGGTCAGGCTTGGCGTGGCCCGGGATGCCGCCTTTCAGTTTTATTATCCGGACCTCTTCGATCAGCTGACGGTGCGGGGGTGCCAGCCGGTCTTTTTCTCGCCTCTGGAGGACCGGGTCCTGCCTGAAAACCTGGACGGGCTCTACCTGGGGGGCGGGTATCCCGAACTTCATGCGGGTAAACTGTCCGGCAATGTCGACATGCTTGCCGCGATCAGAGCTTTCTGCACCGGGGAAAAACCCGTTTATGCCGAGTGCGGCGGTTTGATCTACCTGACCCGGGGGGTCGAATGCGCGGACAGAACCGTCCCCCTGGTGGGTGCGATTCCGGTCTGGACGCGCATGCTGCCAAGGCGCAAGACCCTTGGTTACGTCGCCGCCCGGCTGACCGAGAATTCTCTGTTCGGGGCAACCGGTGCGGTGTTCCGGGGGCATGAGTTTCATTACTCGGAACTGGTTGACGATCCGGTCGGACGGGATGGTTGGCAGGCCGCCTACCAGCTCACCGAAAACCGCAACGGGGACATTCGGCCAGAGGGGTATCAGAAGGGGAATATTCTGGCCAGTTATGCACACCTTCATCTGGCTTCGCAGCCGGAAGCCCTGGACTCTTTTGTCGCCGTGCTCAGACAGGTTGGAGGTTTGCCGGAAGGGAATCGACACCATGCAATGTGAAAAGGAGCTGTTTATCATGACCGAGAGAGAGAGCAGGCCGTTGATTCACAAACTGCTGGAAGATCCCATCAGCGGCCAGGAGATCGAAGACTATTCCTTCGCTGTTATCGATGCCGAAGCTCACGGCTATCGGCATACATCGGACGAATGGCAGGTGGTCAGACGCCTGATTCACACCAGTGCGGATTTCACCATGAGTGACCTGATCCGCTTTTCGGAAGATGCGATCAGCAGCGGCTGCGACGCGTTGCGCGCCGGCCGGATCATTTACGCTGACAGCAACATGATTCGCAGCGGCTTGTCGGTGGCCCGGCTGCAGAACGTCAACTCCAGCTACCGTCGCGAGAGCATCCTCTGCCATGTCGCTGATGAGGATGTCGCAGAGCAGGCGCGCCAGTCCGGACTGCCCCGCTCCCTGTTCGCCATTCGCAAGGCTGGAAAACAGCTGGACGGGGGGATCGTGCTGATCGGCAACGCCCCGGTCGCGCTTTTGGAACTCAACCGCATGGCCATGGAGGAGAATATCCGGCCGGCCCTGGTGGTCGGTATGCCGGTCGGCTTTGTGCACGTGGTCGAAAGCAAAAAGGAATTGATCAGAACCGGGCTGCCGTCCATCGTCCTGACGGACGGCGCGGCGGCAGTCCCCCTGGCGGTGGCCTGCGCTGCATGCCTTGTGCGGACTGGCCCATCGGAAACCATAATTTTTCGCATCGAAAAGGAGGGAATGACATGAAAACTTGTGACCGGATTACTGATGCTGGCTCTCAGCGGGATATGCGCCGGACCGGCGGTGGCGTCGGAGGTCGACAGGCCGGCGATAGTCCTGGTGGCGTTCGGTACGTCGGTGGAGCAGGCCCGCAAGGTTTTCGATTATATCGACAGCAAGACAAAGAGCGGTATCCCGGGTACCGGGTGGCATGGGCGTTTACCTCCCAGATGATCATCGACAAGCTGAAAAAACAGGGAATCGAAACCCGCAATGTCGCTGAGGTGGTTAATGACCTGCGCAACGAAGGGGTGAAAAAGGTCGTTTTCCAGAGCCTCCACGTGGTTCCCGGCGAGGAGTATTCCAGCCTCAAGACGGTTGCTATGAATGGTCTCAAGGTGGCTTTCGGGGACGCCCTGATGACCACCGATAACGATATCGAGGCCGTTATCCGGGCCTTGGGCAAAGATATCGACGCTGCCCAGCCGACGGTGGTGGTCGCCCACGGCAATGACCACCATCCGGAGTTCAACGACCGGTTGATCGCCCTGGCGGAACAAATCGAGACACAGTACCCGAATCTGTGGTTGCAAGTGTCGAGGGCTTTCCCGGCACCGCGCCCCTTGCCAAGGCTCGGGCGCTGAGTGCGCAGGCCGGTTCGGTGCGCTTCGTGCCGCTGATGATCGTTGCCGGTGACATATCATGAACGACGTCATGGGGGACGAAGAGGGACAGCTGGAAGACCATTATCCAGGCCCGCCAGTGTGAATGCGTCAAGTCACTGGGCTGGAACGATGACATCCTGAACATCTATTTCTCCCACCTCGACCAGGCCCTCGAGCAGCTGCGGAAGGGCTGAGACGTTTTCCGATGATGGTCGGCTGGTGCAAAACAGGTCCTGATGACGGGGCTCATGATGCTGATATTGCTCCTGCCGCCAGGGTCCGGCTGCAGGGGGGGGTGCCCCGGGTCACATTCCGGGCTCTCAGGCGGCACAGGCCCGGCGGTCGCGGTCCGGTCGGAGCGGGTCAAGCCTCTGGGGAAAACCGGCAAAGCCTTTGCCGCCGAAGGGAAGAAACAGCGGTCTGCCTCGGGCTATAAAAGCTGGAAACGGCGTCTGCCGTTCTGGCCGCGCAAAGGGCTGCTGCTGGTGGAACTGGCCCTGTTCATCGGGGCGGGCATCCTGGTGGGCCAGATCCTGGAGGTGTCCGGGGTCATGAGGATCCTGACCGTGCTGACCTGGCCCCTGACCGCCCTGGGCAGAATCCGGCGCGAAGCCGGCCCCCGCCTTCCTGATGGCGTTCCAGTCGGGAGCCGTGGCCAACAGCATGCTGGTCGGGCAGCGCGATGCCGGCACCCTCAACGACCGGGAGCTGTACACCTCGGTGTACGTAGTCTCCGCACTGTCCCTGTTCGCTCACCTGCCGACCTTTGTCGTGCCGATTGGCGTCGCCTTCGGATGGGAGGCGACGGTTGCCCTGTTTGCGGTCCGCTTTCTGGCCATCGGGTTGCAGATTGTCCTGACCCTGGTGATATCCGGGACCGTTCTCGCCCGCTTCTGGCAGGGGAGCGGGACTCTTTCCGGCGTCCGGGTGGAGGCCGCAATGGCCCTCCCCGCGCCAGTGCACAGGCGGCTTCTGGGCGACGGTCTGGAACCGGTCGCGCAGGACGTTGCAACGGTTATTGCTTTACCTGGTGCCGACCTTCGCCGGCATGGCGCTGCTTGAATACTACGGTTTTTCTCCTGGCTGGCGGATGCCATGCCGGCCTGTTTCGTTTCCGGTTTCTGCCCGCGGAGTCCCTGGCCATTATCCCGGCCCAGGCCTTGAGGTCTCTATAACGGGGCGATTGCCGCCGCCAACTTTATCGATGCGGGGCAGATCACCACCCGGCAGGCGGTTATCGTCATCCTGTTCGGCTCCATGGTTACGGCCCCGGTACGCACCTGCGCCATGCGCTGCCGACCTATATCGCCATTCTCGGTGCGCGGACCGGAGCTTTTGTTGCGATCTCGGCCCAAATACTGAGGATGCTGTTCCTGTTACTCTGTACCCTCGGGCTGATGCTGATCTGGCGTTAACCCGGGACCCATGGACGATGTGAAACAATGAACAAGACAAGTGCCGAACCCGGACATTTTTATGCCGTTGGCGTAGGACCCGGAGAGCCGACCTGGTGACCCTGAGAGCCGTCCGGCTCATTGAAAGAGGCCCGACGTCGTAGTCACGCCCCAAGCCGAGACGTCGGGGCAGAGCCTCGCCCTGCAGGCGGTCGCTGAGTTTATTCACCACCAGGAGGTGCTGGTTCACCAATATCCGATGACTCGGGACAACCTGAAAACCGTCAGCGGTGGGCGGAACTGGCCGATCAGGTCGCAAGCCTGTGTCGGGCGGGGAAGGCGGTGGTGCAGATTACCCTGGGCGATCCGCTGATCTACGCGACCAGCTCCTACCTGCTGGACGCGTTGAGTGAACGCCTGGCCCCGGAGCAACTGCATCTGGTCCCTGGAATCAGCTCTTTTCAGATGGTGGCCAGCCGTTTCGGGGTGCCGCTGACCCTGCAGGAAGATCGCCTGCTGATCATGCCGGGGACCGACCTGACGGCGGTGGAACAGGCCCTGACTCGCTGCGAGACGCTGGTGCTGTTTAAGGCGGCCACCCGGCTTCAGGAGCTCCTGGCCCTGTTCGACCGGCATCAGCTCCTGTCCCGCACCAGTCTGGTCAGCGCCGGCGGCCAGGGTGATCATGAGCGGGGTCATTGCCGACCTGAGCCGATGGCAGCCTGAACCCCTGGGTTACATGACGACGATGATCGTCCACCTCGGGGAACGTGGCTGGCGGGAGGACTAGACGATGCGACACGGTCTGACGACGGGAACCTGTAGTGCGCTGGGCTGCCAAGGCGGCCGCGATACTGCTGATCAGCGGCAATAAGCCGACCCATGCCGACGTTCCGTTGCCGGATGGAAGTCGGGTCACCTCCCGGTTTTCAATCTCAGGTTCCGCGACGGGGGCGCTTCTGCGGCCGTCCGGAAGGACGCCGGTGATGACCCCGATGTCACCCATGAGGCGCTGGTCGAGGTCCTGGTCAGCCTCAACGGCACGACCAAAACCCGTTTCTTCGCTGGCCTCCGGGGTCGGCACCATCACCGTGCCGGTCTCGCCCTGCCCCCTGGTGAGGCGGCGATCAACCCGAGCCGCGGCAGCAGATCACAGCGGCTCTTCATGAGGTCTGCCGGACGGGGTTCGACGTTACGGTCAGTGTCCCGGGGGGGGAGACCTGGCCCTGAAAACCTTCAACCCGCGCCTCGGTATTGTCGGCGGGATTTCCATCCTGGGCACCTCCGGCCGGGTCCGCCCCTTCAGTGCTCCGGCTCTGCGAACGGCCCTTCAGTGCGCCCTGGATGTCGCGGTGACCAATGGTGAGGAAGAACTGGTCCTTGTCCCCGGGCATATCGGGAACCGGGCCGCCCTGCAGCACCTCCAGGTCCGCCCGGAGCAGATAGTCGATGTCAGTAACGAGTGGGGGTTCATACTCGCCCGGTTGACGTCCCGGAAACCGAAGAGACTGCTCTTAGTGGGACATCCCGGCAAACTGGCCAAGCTGGCCAACGGCGACTGGCAGACTCATTCTTCGCAGACCGCATCGCCGCTGCCCCTGCTTAAGGAGTTGTGCCGCGAGCTGCAACTGCCTGCCGGGGACGGGCAGAATACCGTGGAGGAACTGTTCATGTCCTTCCTCGATGAGGATCAGCGCCGCCTGCTGGCAGAACGGACAGCTAGCGCGATCCGCAGCCGCATAGCGGCGGATTTCCCCGGCCTGCCGGAGCCCACCGTAGTGCTCATCAACCTGGCGGGCGAGGTCCTGGGCAGCAGCGGTCACGGTGAGAACTGGCCGGCTGCAGTGCGGGCCGCATCCCTGAGAGCAGAGAAGGACATCGAGTAGAGAGAAACGCTGATGGTACAGGCAAAGTCGATTATTATCGCCGGCTGCGGTCCCGGGCATCCTGATTATCTGTGTCCGATCGTTAAAAAAACAGTCGAAGAAGTCCAGGTCCTGGTCGGGGCGCCCCCACCTGTTGAAACTGTTCGATCACCTGCCCTGTGAACGGGTCGTCGTCAAGGGGTGCATGGACGCGATTCTGGAGAAAATCGCATCCTTCCATGACCGTCCAGGTGGCGGTCCTGGCCTCCGGGAGATACCGGGCTGTACAGTCTTGCCCAACGGTGATCCGCCATTTCGGACGAACAACTGCCAGGTTCTGCCGGGCAATCAGTTCCGTTCAGCTGGCCTTCGCACGCCTGGCTCTTGACTGGAGTGATGCGGTGATGATCAGCGCCCATGGACGGATCCCGGAACTGGCCGGTGCGAGCTGGCCCGCTGTGAAAAGATAGCCGTGCTGGCAGGGACCTCGGCGGCCGTGGCCTGGTGCGCGGAGCAGTTCGCCCTGCTTGGAATGATTACCTGGTGGTCAGTTGTGAGGATCTCAGCCTGGCGACGAACAGATTCAGCTGTTTGCCACGGGGCTGATCTGAAGCGGCAAAACTTCTCGTCACGGACCATCCTGCTCCTGCTCAGAAAGGAGTTGCTGCGTGAAGACGGGTTGTCTCTCTATCGTCGGGGTCGGACCGGGAGATCCGGAACTGCTGACCCTCAAAGGCGCCAGAGTGCTGTCCAAAGCCCGGACCTGTTTGTCCCGTGTCCCGGCTGACCCGGGAAACCTGGCTGAGGGATGTGGTGGCCATTCACGCCTCAACCGCTGCCCGGGTGACGGAAGTCGATTTCTCCGTCGCGGCGGATCGCCAGGCGCGCATCGCGCACTGGCGGAAGACGGCCCTGAGTATCTGCGGACTGCTGCGGCAGGGTCGGGATGTCGCTTTTGTCACCCTCCGGCGATCGCAGCTCTATTCCACCTCCCTCTACCTGATCCGGGCCCTGCGCGACTGCTGGCCGGAGGTTCCCATCGCAATCGTCCCGGGGGTGAGTTCGGTCTCCCATGCCGCCGCCCTGACCGGGTTCGCCCTGGGTGAAGGCAGCCTGCC
>CAXXLS010000005.1:0-240546 GCA_963677135.2 Geopsychrobacteraceae bacterium
GACCAGACCAAGGCCGAAGTCAAACCGGCCGCCCGGACGAAAACTCCGGCGAAACGGCAGGATATCCGGGTCGAGCTGGGCAAGCTGGACAACCTGATCAACCTGATCGGCGAGCTGGTCATTGCCGAGAACATGCTGATTCACAACCCCGATCTCAAAGGTCTGGAGCTGGAAAATTTCGCCAAGGCCGGACAGCACATGTCCAAGCTGGTCCGCGAGCTTCAGGAAATGGCCATGACCATCCGCATGATTCCGGTCTCGGGATTGTTCCGGCGCATGATCCGCCTGGTGCATGACATCTCGGTCAAAGCCGGCAAGAAGGTCGACCTGCAGCTCATCGGCGAAGAAACGGAAATCGACAAAACCGTCATCGAGACGATTACCGACCCCCTGGTTCACCTGCTGCGCAACAGCCTCGACCACGGTCTGGAGAAACCGGACGAGCGGCTTGCCGCGGGCAAGAACGAAAAAGGGACCGTGCGGCTTTCCGCCCGCCACGAAGAAGGAGAAGTCTGGGTCACCATCGAGGATGACGGCCGGGGCCTGAACAAGGAAAAAATTCTGGAAAAGGCCATCAGCAAAGGCCTCATCGAAGGGGACGGCTCGGACCTGAGCGAAAAGCAGATTCACAACCTGATCTTCGCCCCCGGATTTTCCACGGCGGCCCAGATTACCGACATCTCCGGCCGCGGCGTCGGCATGGACGTGGTCAAACGGAACCTCGAAAAGATCAAGGGGAAGATCGACGTCACCAGTGTTCCCGGCAAGGGAACCAAGATCACCCTGCGTATTCCTCTGACCCTGGCCATTATCGATGGCATGATCGTCCGGGTCGGCACCACGACCTGTATCGTCCCGACCCTGTCGATCCTCGAAGCCTACCGGCCGGAAATGAGCCAGATCACCATCACCCCGGACGGCGAGGAACTGGCCCGGGTGCGGGAAAACTTTTTCCCGATTGTCAGGCTGCATGAAATCCTCGACAAGGAACCGGATTCACGCAAGCTGTCCGATGGCATCCTGATCGTCCTGGAGTACCAGGAAACCCGTTTCTGCCTGTTCATCGATGAAATTCTCGGCCAGCAGCAGACCGTCATCAAAGGCCTGTCCGATTTCATCGGCAACGTCCAGGGAGTTTCCGGCTGCACCATCCTGGGAGACGGCGGCATCAGCCTGATCCTCGATGTGGGGACCCTGGTGGAATCGGCCAACCGTAAA
Organism: Geopsychrobacteraceae bacterium; assembly: GCA_963677135.2. Lineage (GTDB taxonomy): Bacteria > Desulfobacterota > Desulfuromonadia > Desulfuromonadales > Geopsychrobacteraceae > Seleniibacterium. Next base: position 1,219 of record CAXXLS010000005.1, read on the forward strand.
AAGATTGAACCAGAACAAAACTGACATATAAAAGGATAGAAGGAGAAACCATGGCTGAAGACATGAGTATGACCGGACTGGAAAACGAAGATACTCAGAAGGACAAGTACCTGACCTTTCATCTGGCCGGCGAAGATTACGGAATCGAAATTCGCTATGTCATCGAGATCATCGGCATTCAGAACATCACCGAGGTTCCCGACATGCCGAACTTCATCCGCGGGGTCATCAACCTGCGCGGCAAGGTCATTCCGGTCATGGATGTTCGCACCCGCTTCAACCTGGAGGACCGCGAGTACGACGACCGCACCTGTATCATCGTCGTCAACGTCGACGGAACCGAAGTCGGCCTGGTGGTGGACGAGGTCAGCGAAGTCGCCGACATTCCGGAAAGCAGCGTCGAACCGCCGCCGAAGACCAGCAAAAACTCGGAGAGCAGCTATATCCAGGGAATGGGCAAAATCAACAACGACGTCAAAATCCTGCTCGATGTCCACAAGCTGCTCTACAGCGGTGAAATGCTCGACATCGCTGCCACCCTTGACGAACAGTAAGACCTTTCCCGCATGGCAGGACAAATGGAAATGAATCAATCCCAGAGCAGCATGATGGCCATCAGCAACGAGGAGTTTGCCAGATTGCGCGACCTGATTCATCAGCGCTTCGGTATCAACCTGACCGAACAGAAGCGCTCGCTGCTGGTCGGCAGGCTTCAGAAGCTGATGCGCAAACTGAACCTGGCGACCTTCACCGACTATTACGATTACCTGTCCAACGACAAGACCGAAGCGGCCCTGGGGGAGCTGGTCGACCTGATCTCGACCAACCACACCTACTTCAACCGGGAGAAGGACCACTTTGATTATTTTTTCCAGACCGCCCTGCCCGCGGTCATCGACAAACTGAAGCGGGAAAACCGTAAGGATCTGCGCATCTGGTGCGCCGGCTGTTCGACCGGGGAGGAACCCTACACCCTGCTGATGCTGATGATGGAGTACCTGGGCACGGACTACGCCTCCTGGGACGCCGGCATCCTGGCCACCGATATCTCCGATCGCGCCCTGACCATCGCCCGGCGCGGAGCCTACGCGACCGACCGGGTCATGCAGTTGCCGGAGAACCTGCGCAAAAAATACTTTGTCCCGGCCGGCCCCGGAGAAATGCAGGTCTGCGACCGGGTGAGGAAAGAAGCGACCTTCAGAAGATTCAACCTGATGAACACCACCTTCCCCTTCAAGAAACCGTTCCAGATGATCTTCTGCCGCAATGTCATGATCTATTTTGATCAGCCGACCCGCGAGGCGCTGGTCAGCCGCTACCATAAATTTACCGAACCGGGCGGATACCTGTTTATCGGCCACTCGGAAACCCTGGGTCGCAGTCAGACTCTCTACCGCTACCTGAAGCCGGCACTCTATCAGAAAGGAGAGTTCTGATGGCCCGCACAGTCCGCGTTCTGGTCGTCGATGATTCGGCCCTGGTCAGAAACATCCTGAGCCAGGGGCTGGCAATGGACCCCGGGATCGAGGTGGTGGGGACCGCATCCGACCCCTACATCGCCCGCGACAAGATCGTCGAGCTGCAGCCCGACGTCCTCACCCTGGATGTCGAGATGCCGCGCATGGACGGGGTCGCCTTCCTGCGCAAACTGATGCCCCAGTACCCCATACCGGTGGTTATGGTCAGCTCCCTGACCCAGCGCGGCAAGCAGATCACCATGGAAGCCCTCGACGCCGGCGCCGTCGATTTTGTCGCCAAACCGACCAGCAACGTGTCGGCAGGGCTCAATGCCATGCTCATGGAACTGCGCTCCAAGGTCAAGATCGCGTCGACGGCGAATGTCTCTCACTGGAAAGGAAAACGGCCCGTGGCTCCAGCACGCACCACCAGCATCGGCTCGTCGGCCCTGGCTGAATCGACCGACAAAGTCATCGCCATCGGGGCCTCAACCGGCGGGACCGAGGCCATCCGCAGGGTCATCGAGAGCTTCCCGGCGTCAACCCCGGGGACGGTCATCGTCCAGCACATGCCGGGAGGATTCACCAAGATGTTCGCCGATCGCCTCAACCAGCTGTGCGCCATGCAGGTCAAGGAAGCGGAACATGGCGACCGCATTCGCACCGGTCTGATCCTGATTGCGCCCGGCGGCAGGCAACTTGAAGTGGCCCGCTCGGGAGGCTTTTACGAAGTCCGTCTCGGCGGCGAGGAAAAGGTCAGCGGACACTGCCCATCCGTCGATGTCATGATGCATTCGGTGGCCAGGCATGTCGGTCCCAACGCCATCGGCGCCATGCTCACCGGCATGGGGCAGGACGGCGCCAACGGCATGCTCGCCATGCGTCAGGCGGGGGCGCGCTGCATCGCCCAGGACGAAGCGTCTTCCGTCGTTTTCGGCATGCCGAAAGTCGCCTATGAAAAAGGGGGGGCCGAACGCCTGGTTCCTCTGGACAAGATGGCAGCATCCCTGCTGGGTCTTCTTACGGAGAAAAGATAAATGGGGCAAATCATACTGGGAGTCGGGGATTACGGGGCATCCAACACCCCGGGGGACGATGTCAAAACCTTCGCCCTGGGATCCTGCGTCGCCGTGATCCTTCTCGACCCGAAAACACGCACCGTCGGCATGGCCCACGTCGCCCTGCCCGACTCGTCGATAAATAAAGCCAAAGCCACGGAGAAACCGGGGTACTTCGCCGATACAGCCATCCCCGCCCTGCTCGAGCAGATGAGCAAGTTCGGCTGCGACAAACGCGGCAAAGGGATGATCGTCAAGCTGTGCGGCGGCGCGAATGTCATGGACACCAACGACACCTTCCAGATCGGCAAGCGGAACGCCCTGGCTATCAAGAAGATTCTCTGGGCCTACGGCATGGGGGCCGTGGCGGAGGACCTGGGAGGCAATTTCAGCCGGACGGTTTCCGTCTCGGTCGCGGCGGGGCAGATCACCCTCAGTTCTCCCGGCAAACCCAACTGGCACCTTTAGGAGGCGAGCATGGTCAAAAAAATTACCAGTGAAGAACTCCGCAAGATTGTCGCATCGGTGCCGCTGCTCTCCTCCAGCGCCAGCCAGCTGCTCCAGTTGACGGCCAGGCCCGACCATGACTTGGGCGAGGTCATCAACCTGGTGAAGATGGACGCCAACCTGACCGGCCGGGTGCTGAAAATCGTCAATTCGGCAGCCTTCGCCCTGGTCAACAAGGTCACCTCCATCGACCGGGCCGTTTCCTACCTGGGGGAACGTATCATTGTCAGTATCGCCCTGGGCGATTGTGCCGGCAGCCTGCTCGAAAAAGAACTGTCCGGGTATGCCGCGCGGCGCGGCGATCTCTGGAAACACGACCTGCGCTCGGCCATTGCGGCCCGTGAGGTGGTCGTTCAGGGGAATGCCGAGATCAGCCCGGAACTGGCCTTTACCGCCGGACTGCTCCATGATATCGGCAAGGCCCTGATATCCGACTACCTGCAGGGGAGCGCCCCGGAAGCGGTCGACCTGATCACCGCGGAGGACAGCCTCGACTACCTCGACGCCGAAGAGAAACTGGTCGGGTTCGACCATACCCGGGCCGGGCTCGAACTGGCCAAAAGCTGGCAGCTTCCGGCCGAGCTGACGGCCGCCATCCGGCATCACCACGATCCGGAGCAGGCGGAAGAAGAGTTCCGCCCCCTGGTCTATGCCGTTCACCTTGGTGACGTCATCGCCATGATGGGAGGGTACGGAACCGGATCGGACAGCATGCGCTACAAGCTCGACCAGCGCTACGCCGACTATGTCACCATCACCCCGAAAACCCTGGCCGGCATCATGCTGGCTGTCGATATGGAATTTGAAAAACTCGAAGCGTCATTTAATGACCTGGGAGAAAACAACTCATGAAACGGATTATTGTCGCGGACGATTCTGCCACCGCCCGTATGTTTATCAAACGCTGCCTGCAGATCATCGGCCTGGGGGATGCCGAAATCATCGAGGTCGAGCATGGCAAGGAGGCCCTGGCGGCCGCCAAGGCCCAGCCCGTCGATCTGCTGCTGACCGACCTCAACATGCCGGTCATGGACGGTGAGACGCTGGTGAAATGGGTCAAGGCCAGTCCCAAGCTCAGCGAACTTCCGGTGATCGTCATTACCAGCGCCGGCAATCCGGCCAAGGAAGCTCAACTGCTTGAGCTCGGCGCCCACCGGGTCCTGAACAAGCCGGTCTCCCCCCCGGTGATGATGGATGCCCTCGCCGAATTTCTCGACTAGTTTTCCGCTGCAAGGAGCATTTTACCATGGATAACAACAAGTTTTATCAGGCCATGATCCACGCCGTCAGCCAGACCCTTGAAAACATGATTTTTCTGGAGGCCATGGAACATGTCGATCGCAGCTACGACATCCCGGCCGACGAGGTCGTCTGGACATCGCTGCTGATCATGGACCCGGTGCAGGGGGAAATCCGCCTGGCCATGGCGGACGCCACCCTGGAAAAGTTCACCGGCAATATCTTCGGCTTTGAAACCGAGGAGATCACCCCGGCGCAGAAGAACGATATTCTCAACGAACTGCTCAACACCATCGCCGGCCTGTTCATGACCAACCTGCTGGAGGCGGAACAGCAGTACAAGCTCGGCCTGCCGGAACTCGGCGACGGTCCGTTTCCGGAGGCCGAAGCCGATACCGTGGTCTGGAAACTGATGACCAGCGAGGAAGACGCCATCCAGCTTCACGCCACCGGGGCGTCCCTGGTCGCTTTGAACAAATAGGCCGACGCAGGCAATCAGGAATGCCTGGACCCCGGAGTGGCTCTTAGGGGAAACCGGATATTCCGCAGACACACATGACACCGCCCAGGACGGGCGGTGTCACACAGCGATAAAAAACATCTTTTCACACCATATTGATAAAGACAAAGGAGATTCAAAGATGGGTAAAACAGTTCTGATTGTTGACGATTCCAATACCATGCGGAAAATCGTGTCCCGTTCCCTGCGCCAGGCCGGGATCGACTTCAGCACCATTCTCGAAGCGGCCGATGGCCAGGAAGCTCTCGACGTTCTGGCCAGCAACAGTGTCGATGTCGTACTGAGCGATATCAACATGCCCAACATGAACGGCCTCGAGTTTCTCAAGGCCAAAGCCGAAAATGACGCCATCAAAGACATTCCGGTGGTCATGATCTCAACCGAAACCGGGGCCGACATCATCGATGAGGCCAAGTCCTACGGAGCCAAGGGCGCCATCAAGAAGCCCTTCACTCCCGACCTGATCAACGAAACCCTGGGCGCCCTGCTCTAACCGGCCGGCAGTCCGCACAGGGGCGTCATGCAGCACATGATCCGCCCCTGTGCGGGCCCTATCTATTGAGGAGACTCTTGTGACACACGCGCAACATCTCATTGATTCCACACAGGAAATCTTTTCCAGCATGATCATGCTGGAGGTTGCTCCCGGGGCGCCATTCAAACGGGGGAACGCTCCCTTGACCAACAGCATCTCGGGAATCATCGGCCTGGCCGGAACCACCAAGGGGATGCTGGCCATCCACCTGCCCAACGACGCGGCCCTGGCCGTAACCACCGCCTTTCTGGGGATGGACGTCGAGGAGATCGACGAAGACGTCAAGGATGCCATCGGCGAACTGGCCAACATGCTGGGCGGCAGCCTGAAATCGGTTCTGGACCCCGGCGGCAGCGATATCAAGCTGTCGATGCCGTCCACCGTATACGGAGAGGAATATTCCATCGACTGCCTGGCCGATGCCGAAACCGTCGCCGTTCCCTTCAGTTTTGACGACCATACGTTCACGGTGGAGCTGCAGATCCGCACTGAAAGCTGAATCTTTGGCCGCCGGAACTCCCGGCGGCCAAAGAACCAGCCTCTGCCCCGGAGAGGGTTACGCCGCCGCGGCGTCAGACCGGACGTGAAACTGCCTTGGTATTTCCGGCCCAGGCCAGGTGTCCTGGTGTGACATCGCCACGACAAAACGGTCCGGACTCCGAGCAGAATCTCATTTCTACAAATTTCTGGAGCAACCTTGTGGAATTTGCTAAAAAAATCACAGAATCGACCGAAGAGATCTTTAGCACCATGATCTTCATGGACATTGCGGCACAGGACCCTCTGGAAGCGACCAGAGAGGTGCTTGGCTGCCATGTCTCGGCCATGATCGGGCTGACCGGGGGATTTTCCGCCATGCTCGGAATCCACTGTCCGGAAGCCGTCGGCCTCGCGATCACGGGTGAAATGCTGGGTATGGACATCCAGGAGATAGATGCCGACGTCAAAGACGCTCTCGGCGAGATCGCCAACATGATTGCGGGCGGACTCAAAGAACGCTTTGCGGCAGAGGACATCGGCCTCGAGCTGGCGATCCCGACCGCCGTCTCGGGCAAATCCTACACGATCTCCGCGCCCAAAGGCAGTAACAGAATTGTCGTCCCCTTCACAGTCGCATCGGGGACCTTTTACATCGAAATAAAATACCATCTGAATTGATGCGTGTATCCGGACGACGCCTGGATACACGTCCGCGGTTCTCTTGACAGGATGATGTGAAAGGATATCATCCGGGTCAGGGAACTCAGTCGGTTGTGGAGAAGGGGTCACATTGGATCATCGTGCTATCATCGATGTTGTCTGCAAGGCAGCGCTGAATCATCTCGGCGGCGAAATCAGCGCCCTGCTCGGGCACGATCTGACCTGCTCGGACATCCGTCTTGACCTGACCACCAAAGACCAGCTGTTCAGCGATCCCGACAGGGGCAAAACCGCCCTGACCAGAATGACGGTCAGCGGCGACCGTGAAGGGGAAAGCTACCTGCTAAGCCGCCTTGCCGCGGCAGCCACGCTGGGCGGCACCCTGATCATGCTGCCCCAGGACATGATCGACGAACATGCCCGCAAAGGGGAACTCGACGCCGAACTGACCGACGCTTTCGGCGAAATCGCCAATATCATCGCCGGTGTTTTCACCCAGGCGTTTGTCGATAAATATCCGAAAACCCTCCGCTTTATTAAAAAAACCGTTGAAACCCTGATCCCCACCAAGATCGATCCGGCCAGCGACACCCCCTTCCCTCCGGGGAACTACTACCTTGCCTCCTGCCGGATGGCTATGGCCGAAACGGATCTCGGGCTTCTTGAACTCATCGTCCCGGCGGCGCTTTTCGAACTGGAACAGGACGCCCCCGAAGAACCCGCCGCCCCACCCTCCGGTCAGCCCCAGCCGGCTCCGGGCCAGGCCCCGCAACCGCCCGCCCAGCCCGGACCCGCACCGGAAGCCGCCACGGGTGAACCGGCCCCCCGGGAAGAGGCTCCTCCATCGGCCAGGAAAGCCTCCTTCGCGGAACAGAAAAAACTGGTTGACGTCGTCTTCAAATCCACCATTTCCCAGATCGGGGAGGAGATCGGCGCCCTTCTCGGCCAGGATCTGACATGTGACGATGTCCAGCTGCTGATGACCAGCAAGGCCGACTTCTTTTCCGGGCACTGCCTGGAAAAGTCGATCCTGACCCACATGAAAGTCACCGGGGACCGCGAAGGGCTCGGTTTCATGATTGCCGAGGTGCCCGACGCCATCATCATGGGCGGCACCCTGATCATGCTGCCGGAAGATCAGATTGACGAGCAGAAAAGAGCCGGTCAGTTCGACGGCGAAGTTGCCGACGCCTACGGTGAAATCGCCAACATCCTTGCCGGCAGCCTGACCCAGATTTTCCTCGATCGCTACCCGCACCATATCCGGTTTATCAAAACGGATACGGAAACCATTGTCCCGACCAAAATCAACGCCGACGCGGAGGAGCCGTTTCCCGAAGGGAACTACTACCTCGCCTCCTTTGCCGTTCACATGGACGGCTACGAGCTCAAGCGCCTGCTGCTGCTCTTTCCCGCCGAGGTGTTCGACCTGGACGCATCCGCCACCGCGGCCGCCCCGTCCGCCGCTGGCAGCGAAGGTCTACCCGCCCCGGGAGAGTGGGGAGCCGCACCCGTCACGCCCGCTCCCGGCCAATCGCAGCCGGCAGCAGCCGCTCAGAGCGCGCCCGCCGCAACACCCCCCGGTGGCGCACCAGGAAGCCAGGAATCGCCGGACGGGACACCGCTGGTGCTGGTGATGAGCGATCAACCGGACAACGCCGCGACCTTCGTCGAGATCCTGACCTCGGCGGGATACCAGTGCCGGGTGCTTTCATTCCAGGACGATATCAGGGAGATTTTTCAGAAGAACCAGATTCAGGGAATTTTCCTGGTCATGAACCAGGTCGGAGAAAAAGGCTTCGCCGCCGCCATCAAGCTGCAGTCCGCAGGCAGACCGCTTCCGCCGATCATCTTCGCCGGGCCCGAATGGACGCGCAGCGCCGTATTGCGGGCGGTCAAATATGGTGCCAGAGATATCCTGCTGACCCCGGCCAGCGGTGAGGAAATTCAGGAAAAAATCACCCAGCATTTGAAAAAGGCCAGCTAGTTTTCAGCCGGAAACGGCTCTTTTCCGCTGTGGCGACGTCACCCTGCGGGTTTGCTTGTGCGGCGTAAGGGACGACGCCTCCGCACAAGCCCTTGATTTCCTGGCCACAACGAAAAATGGCTTGTTTCCAATCTGAAAACTTACGCGTTGCCCTTCGGTGTTTCCGGATGGACACCAGCTAGTTTTCAGCCGGAAACGGCTCTTTTCCGCTGTGGCGACGTCACCCTGCGGTTTTGCTTGTGCGGCGTAAGGGACTACGCCTCCGCACACCCCCTTGATTTCCTGGCCACAACGAACAATGGCTTGTTTCCAAAATGCCGGGCTCCCCGACCTCATATTTCGCCAACACGGCATGATGACCTGTGAACGCTGAAATATGGGATTTGAACTCTCGGGGCCTGCACTCGACTCAGACCTCGAGCCCCTTCTTTTTGATCTTCTCGATCAGGGTGGTCCGTTTCAGGTTCAGCAGCCGAGCCGCCTCCTTCTTGTTGCCATCGGCCCGCTCCAGGGCTTCTATGATCAGCCGGTCTTCGAAATCGCTGATCAGCCTGTTGAAATCGAGCCCCGCGGCAGACCAGATCACCTCGGGTGGCTCGACCCCGGCCAGGTCCGTTGGAATATCCGGTTCGACGACTACCGGCAGAGGCTCTTCCGCGACGGCCTCGCAGCGATATTTTTCCGGCAACTCCCTGATACTGACCTTTTTCCCGCGATGGAGGATCACCAGCCGCTGAATGAGATTCTCCAGCTCACGGACATTCCCGGGCCAGTGATAGGCCTGGAGGCTCCGCAGCGCCGTGGTATCGATGATGGTTCTGCGGTCGTTCTTGCGACGGCTGAAGCGATCTATAAAATTCTCGACCAGCAGGGAAATGTCGTCGCGCCGCTCCCGTAGCGGCGGGGCGTGGACCGGGATCACCGCCAGCCGGTAGTAGAGATCTTCGCGAAAGCGCCCTTCCGCCACCAGCCCTTCCAGGTTCTGATGGGTCGCGGCAATGACCCGGACGTCGACCTTGGTCGGTTTGACTCCCCCCACCTGCTCGACTTCGCGCTCCTGCAGAACCCGTAACAGCTTGGCCTGCAGGGTCGGTTTCATATCCCCGATTTCATCAAGAAACAGGGTTCCGCCATCGGCAAACTGAACCCGGCCGATTTTCGACTGCTGGGCCCCGGTAAAGGCCCCTTTGACATAACCGAACAATTCGCTTTCAAGCAGCTCGTCGGGAATGGCGGCGCAGTTGACCGGCACAAAGTGGGAGGACTGGCGGGGGCTGTTTTCGTGGATGGCCCGGGCGATGAGTTCTTTCCCGGTACCGCTCTCCCCCTGGATCAGGACCGTGCTGTCACCGTCCTCGGCAACACAGGCAATGAGCTCGAAAAGCTCCTGCATCTGCGGCGAGTGTCCGATCATTCCGGAAAAAGCCTGCGCGGCTGCTGTCTGCATAACGACGGATCCTGCTGGAAAAGAAGAAAAAACAACGATGAGATACAAATAATCTATTTTTTATAATGTGTCAATATTTAGACACAAAAATACGCAATTAATACACCTTTTAGCAATTTGCCTGAAAATTCCTGAAAATGTCGAGAATTTGACGTCCGGAATGTGAGCACAAATCTCACCTGCCGAATCCTGGAAAAAAAAGGAGACAGGGGCCTTGCCGAGACGCCAGCCGGACAGCGTTTTTCCTGAGAGGGATCAAGGATAGACGGGGGCAACGGTCAGGAGGTAAACAGGTAGCGATTTTTCCCTTGCCGCTTGGCGGCGTACATGGAGATATCGGCCATTTTTTTCAATTCCGACAGGGTCTGGCCATCCTGGGGATAGCGACTGATGCCGACGCTGGCGGTAATCTGGTTGAATTCAGCCCCCACCTTGCTGACCGCCTCCAGAATCCCTTCCGCAACGGCGGCAAGCTCGGTTTTATCCCGGTCCGCAATCGCGACAATGAACTCATCCCCGCCCAGCCTGCCGATCAGGCAATCTGCAGGACAACGCTTCTTCAAGCCCCTGGCCACCCGGATCAGAACCCGGTCCCCGGCTTCATGCCCCAGCTGGTCGTTGACCTGCTTGAAGCCGTCGAGATCAATCAGCATCACGGCCATTTCGCGGCAGCGGGCGGGCATCTGCTCGACCTGGAGGTTGAAATAATTGCGGTTCGCCAGGTTGGTCAAACTGTCGAAGTTAGCCAGCCTCTCGGCTCTCTGCAGGGCGATCTGCAGCTTCCGGCGGGTGATCTGCAACTGCTTGACCAGGATAAAATAGTAGAGGGGAATGACCAGAAACGCGATCTGCCAGCCGACGACATGATAAATCAGGTTGTTCCAGTAAGGGGAAATAACGGCCAGGGTCCACCAGCAGACAGAGGTCAGGAGCGTCGCGGCAAGGGCGAAAACAATGCCGTAACGCATCCCGTAGCCGATGATGTACCAGAGAAAAAAGGCCACGATCACCGAACCGGCCTGGCCGGTCAGGTAAATGACCCAGGCGGTGGCCAGAATATCGGTCACCAGTGGCAGACAGGGACGGACCGATACCAGCAGAGAGGGGAAGAGCCTGACGAATCCATAGTAGCAGAAGGACCAGAAAACATAGGAGACAAGAAACAGGTAGGTGCCGGGCTCGACGCCGGTCACCTGGTAATGATCAGCAATAAAGAGCAGGATCAGGGCCAGGCAGCCAAACCCGAGACGCAGATAACACTGCTCCGTCTCAGTGCGCAAACGCTCGTTCCCCTGGCGGCGTCTTGAGGACTCAGACTTCAAACCATGTGCTCCGGCTGTTCATCGGGTGACCAGAAATACCTTTATTGCAAACGAAGAATCCCCTCCCGCTGCTCTCCCAATCATCTGGAAAGTCCGGACAGTGTCAAGACAAACCTGCAAAAATCAGCGCAGATCTGCGTTTTTTGTGTTTCAGCCTTGAAAATCATTTTGGCGAACGCAGATGAACACGGATCATTGCGGATAAAACCAGCCCCTTTCTCAGGGGTAAAACCAAAGATTGAACGCTTCCTGTTTCCCGCTTCCCTACGGCTCATACCCCTCGGGATTATTTTTCTGCCAGTTCCAGCTGTCGCGCATCATCTCATCCAGGCCACGCTTCGCCTTCCAGTTCAATTCCCTGTTCGCCAGAGAAGGATCAGCGTAGCACTCGGCGATATCACCCGGGCGGCGGGGCGCGATTTGATAAGGCACCGATTTTCCGGAGGCCTGCTCAAACGCCTTGACCATCTCGAGCACGGAATAACCGTTTCCGGTACCGAGGTTGTAGGTAAAGACCCCTTTATCCTCGGCAATCCGTTCCAGAGCCCTCAAATGCCCCAGGGACAGATCGACCACATGGATATAGTCCCTGACACCGGTCCCATCCTTGGTCTGATAGTCATCGCCAAAAATCGACAGCTGTTCAAGGCGGCCGATGGCCACCTGGGTTATGAAAGGCAGCAGATTATTGGGGATCCCCTTGGGATCTTCGCCGATCCGCCCGGAACTGTGGGCGCCCACCGGGTTGAAATAGCGCAGCAGCACAATGGCCCAGCGTTCATCCGATGCCGACAGGTCGCGCAGGATCTCTTCGATCATCAGCTTGGTCCGGCCGTAAGGGTTGGTGGCCGAGGTCGGGAAATCCTCACGGATGGGCACCGACGCCGGGTCGCCATAAACCGTCGCCGAGGAACTGAAGACCAGCTTGAACACCCCGGCCCGACGCATTTCATCGAGCAAGACGAGGGTGCCGTTGATATTGTTGTCGTAATATTCCAGGGGAATCCGGGTCGACTCGCCGACCGCCTTGAGCCCGGCGAAGTGGATCACGGAGTCAATCTTATGGGCGGAAAAAATCTCCCGCAGGGCAGCCCCGTTGCGGATATCGGCGTCATAGCAGGCGACCTGTTTTCCGGAAATCTCCTGGATACGCCCAAGCACCTGCTGACTGGCATTGGAAAAGTTGTCGACAATAACGACGTCCTGACCGGAAGCGAGCAGTTCAACAACGGTGTGGCTGCCGATATAACCGGCACCTCCGGTGACGAGAATAGACATGGTAGCTCCTGTTCGTGAATCGTGAATCGTGAATCGTGAATCGTGAATCGTGAATCGTGAATCGTGAATCGTGAATCGTGAATCGTGAATCGTGAATCGTGAATCGTGAATCGACGGGATTTTAGCATCTTACCCTTTTTGAATCACGTTTTTCCTGGCTGATGAGAGGTTAACGCTCTTCAATCGAACCTGGTAATAAAAAACGGGAAGGACAATGCCTTCCCGTTTCATCTACCAAGGGGACCGTTAACAGACGCGTTAGTTGTTATTCTCTACAGTCACCTGATCCTTAAATTTCGCCAGGGTGCTCTCGCCGATCCCCTTGACCTTGGTCAGTTCAGCGACCGATTTAAACTTGTGCTGTGACCGATAATCGATGATCTTCTGCGCGGTCTTTTCTCCAATCCCCTTCAACTGCGTCAGTTCAGCCACGGTCGCCGTATTGAGGTTGATCTTTCCGGTTGCAAAAACCGCTGCCGGGGTGAATGCCACAAGCAGAAAAAACAGCAAGTAAACGCCAAAACTTTTCAATGTTCTCATTTGTTTCTCCCTTCGATGTCAGTATCAAACCGAGCCCCCCTCGGAGATTGAATGAGAATAGCAAATTTCTGAGCAATATCAAGTTTCTTTATTGAAAGGAAGAGGTCAACTGCGATCTTTGGATACCACAAAAGTTTAAATTCATGGTCCTCGGACGCTGACGCACGCAGATCAAGCCGGATAAGGTCAATGGAAGGCAAATCATGACGGTTATGAACGCTCGGCACGCCTGATGGCCCGGCTCACCGTTGCATAGTGGACCCCAAGAAAATCTGCAATCTGCTTCTGGGTATAACCATGGTTGCGATAGGCCTGACAAATCGCACCATCTTTTTCAGACCGGGAACGAAAAGATCGACCCAACAGGCTTGCAAGATCAGGGCGTGAGGCAAAGCGCTCTACCTTCGGGATCTCTGCCAAGGGATCCCTATCGCCAAGGTACGAGTCGAGACGTGCGATAAAACCGTCACTGCCGAGAAAAATCCTGCCGACAAGGGCATCCCATGGGCTCGCATCCAGCGGACCATCTGCGACAAAACTTCGGTAGCGGACCTGGGCGACGCTTTTCTCCTGAGCAAATTGCCCCAGGATCCAGTCCGTCGTCAGCAACGGAGGGACCGGCGCCAACCCCGCAGTGGCCCGATAACTGCTCCAGGTCCAATCACCCACCGATGAGACCATAGACGCAGCAACAGGATTTCTCACAATGTAACGGCACAGTTCCAAAAGGTAACTCTCTTTTTCCACGAGAATCGCCTTGAAACGTCCCTGAAAAAGATGGCCCACCTGCCTGTGACGCCGATTGTAGCACTGGGTGTAGACACCATTGAGGTGACGCATCCCTTTTGACAGGTTCCCCTCGGGGGTCTCAATCAGCAAATGGTAATGATTCCCCATCAGGCAGTAAGCATGGCAGATCCAGCGGTAACGCTCAACGGCATGATGAAGGATTTTCAGATAATTGTTCCGATCCTCGTCGTCCGAGTAAATCAGATTGCGACCATTCCCGCGCGAGGTGATATGGTAGACCGCCCCAGGGTATTCAATTCGTAATTGTCGGGCCATGTGAACATGTTAGCACGTTATTGCATTGTTGCAAGACGTGACCCCTTAGTTCTTGGCTAAGTTAGCCCAATTTTGAATAGATGATAAAAATGATAAAATTTTTACCAACAAAAACTACACAACCACCTGCTTATCAAAGTTCATGGGTTTCACATCGTTCAAATCAAGCTGCTGCTTCACCTGCCAAAGGTCATATTGGTCTTGCATGGCAAGCCAACTTTCAGGTGATCGGCCAAAAGCTTTCGACAGCCTCATAGCCATTTCTGGAGATATCCCACTTTGCTGCTTTATCAGACGGCTTAATGTCGAGGGATTGACCCCAAGGTTTGCCGCAGCCGACCGAACGCTTATTGCATACGGCTCCAAATATACCTCATTAATAAATTCGCCAGGATGGGGTGGGTTAAACATAATCATTAGTAATTATCCTCATAATTCAGTATGTAGGCGTCACCTTCAACAAATTTGAAAGTTAATCGCCAATTTCCACTCACTGAAATTGACCAAATCTCTTTGCGATCCCCACTGAGTGAATGGAGATGCCAACCTGGAAGATCAATATCATCAATCACGTTTGCTGTGTTGATCGCGGCTAATTGCATTCTCAATTTTTTTTCATGCTTTGCCTGAATACCTTTTTTCACCCCATGTGTGAAAAACTTTTCAAGTCCTTTGTGTTTGAAAGATTTTATCATATGAGAAGCATACCGTCTAGTTGCGCAACGCGCAACATAATGTTTATTTTATGCGTCTGCAAAAAGTCAAAACAAGACCTGCCCCCTTTTCTATCGGCATAGATCAGGTTTCGGCCTTTGCCACGTGATGTGATGTGATAAACAGCACCAGGGTATTCAATTCGTAATTGTCGGGCCATGGGAAAAGGTTAGCAACTCATTATGTGATTGCAAGACTTGACCCCCAAGGTTTTGCTTGATATCATATTTATGATTCCCCCTCAGTCCGGAGAGAACAATGGATCCTCTCATTGAAAGAAACAGACAGCAAATCCTCGAGCTAGCCAGACGTCGTGGCGCAACTCAGATCAAGCTATTTGGATCTATGGCAACCGACAAAGCCACAGAAAAAAGCGATGTCGATTTTCTTGTTGAGATGCGGCAAGGATCATCTGCTTTTGCTCTGGGGGGACTACTCAAAGACCTTGAAGAACTGCTGGGGCGCAGAATTGACATGACCACCCCCAATGCCCTTCATCCGGCCATACGCGATAAGGTTCTCCATGATGCGGTTGAACTATGAGCGATCCAACACATGACCAGATCTAATGCCCTATTCAGATCACTCATCAAACCCTTATTCTATCTCGTATTGGTTTTGACGACAGATAATCCTCTTTGGGATGTCAGAGTTCGTTTCTCAAATTCAGATTTAACGGAATTTTCAGCAGGAGCATATTCAGGAACCAATTTTTGTAGGCATCCCAACACACCTGAGATATCAAGCTCTTTGGCATACGACAACAGAAGATCGATGTCCGTCTTCAAACTGTCGTAAACCAAGTCCATCGATTGCGCAACACATATTTTTTGATGCTCGGTCGGCAAAGTCCCTTCACCATCGAGGAGGAGCTCTTCGTATAATTTTTCGCCCGGGCGAAGGCCGGTAAAAACGATATCAATATCTTCATAAGGCTTATATCCAGAAAGCCTGATCAGTTCCTCGGCAAGATGTTTAATTTTTACCGGGTTCCCCATATCAAATAGGTAGATTTCACCACCCTGTCCCATACTACCCGCCTGCAGAACCAATTGAACCGCTTCGGGTATGGTCATGAAAAACCTTGTCACTTCAGGGTGGGTAACCGTTAACGGCCCCCCCTTTTTGATCTGCTCTTTGAATGTCGGAATAACACTTCCGTTACTGCCAAGGACATTTCCAAAACGCGTCGTGACAAAACTGGTTTTACTCTTTTTATTCAAGGCCTGAACATAGAGTTCGGCGACCCGCTTGGTCGTGCCCATAATATTGGTTGGACGTACCGCCTTGTCAGTAGAAACCATGACAAATTTTTCAACCTTGAAGTGATCAGCAGCATCGGCAAGGATACGAGATCCACGGACATTGTTATTGACACTTTCTGCCGGATTCCGTTCCATCATGGGCACATGCTTGTATGCAGCGGCGTGAAAAACCACCTGTGGCATCTGTTCGTCAAAAATCCCGTTAACCCTGGCCGGATTCCGAATGTCTCCAATAATGGGCGTGATAGAGACATTGGGAAACCGATTCACGAGTTCCTGCTCAATGGCAAACAGGGGAGTTTCAGCATTTTCGAAAAGAATCAATCGCTCAGGCTCATACCCTGCGATTTGTCGGCACAACTCGCTACCGATACTGCCTCCGGCACCAGTTACGAGGACCCTTTTCCCATGCAAATAACTTCTAATTTGCACTTCGTCAAGGGAGATAGGCTCCCTGCCAAGCAGATCATTCAGATCAACATCCCTGACCTGCTGGACCGAGACTTTTCCTCCAATAAGGTCGCCTACCCCCGGTAAAATTTTGACCTTGACGCAGGTGTTCTGACACTTCTCAACAATTGAGCGTATCTGCTTCCCCGTTGCCGAAGGTATCGCAATTATGATTTCGTCTACCTGATATTTCACAACAAGATCAGATAACTGATCCTGCCCTCCCAAAACTTTATAACCCTGAAAAACAGCTTTTTTCTTGTGCCGGTCATCATCAACAAATCCAACCAGATTAAAATCTATTGCAGGGTTTTGACGGATTTCCCTGGCGATCATCTGTCCAGCGTCGCCCGCACCGACAAGCAGAACATTGGTCTGCCTCAATTCCGTTCCCTTGCGAAGGGGAAAATACTGTTCCCTGACAGCTCGCGTTACAAAACGCACCCCGCAAATCATAAGAAAGCAAAAAATCCCGTCCAGAATCAAAACACTGCGGGGGATATTTTCCATGCGGAAAAGAACTGCAGAAACGCCAATGAGAATGAGAGATGCCGTCAGATTTGATTTGGCGATCTGGATCAGATCAGGCATGGAAACATAACGCCACCACCCTCTAAAGCATCCAAAACGCCAGAAGACAAGAAGTTTAATAGGAATAGCTAGCAGAATTAAATAGGAGATGATCGGAAAATAATTCCGCGGAATGGAAAAATCAAAACGAAGCCCATAGGCTAAAATCAATGAGCAGGCAATAATCGCCGCCTTAGCAGCAAAAACAGAAGCCAGTCGATGTCGAAAAAAGAATTCTTTCACCATCACCCCTCTTTAGAAATATTTTACAAATTCAGAGCATACAAGAAGGCAGTTAAAAAATAAAGTTTGTAGCTATCGGCCAGACTCCTTACCACCTGTTGCGATCAGCATGGTCTCCCTCAAAACTTCGCAGGTTTTCATTATTGCAGCATCCGAAAGGGTGGGATGGACCAGAAACATAAGGCTTGTCTCTCCAAGTTCTTTCGCAACTGGCAAACGATTTTCAGGCCGCCAACAAGTGCCATCAAATGCTTGTTCAAGATAAACTTCAGAGCAGGATCCGGAAAAGCAGGGAACACCTAGTGTATTTATAGCATCCATAATGGCATCACGGTTCCAACCTGGTAACAGTTCGCTCTGCTTAACAAATAGATAACATTTGTAAGCAGCATGTTGAATATGACCAGGAAGAAGTGGGACTCGTAATCCAGGTAAATCCGCAGCGCTTTGCCATATTTTTTTGGCATTTGACAAACGGGCTTTATGCCACTCAGACATCCTCCGTAACTGAATTCGCCCTATTGCCGCCTGCATCTCGGTCATTCGAAAATTTGTACCAAAAGATTCATGAAGCCAACGGAATCCGGGCGGATGCTGCCTTTCATATACGGCTTCCCAGCTCTTACCGTGATCTTTGTAGGACCACATTTTTGACCACAAGCCGCGGTCATTGGTGGTCACCATGCCACCTTCACCACCGGTCGTCATAATCTTATCCTGGCAGAAGGACCAACAACCGACATGGCCAATGGATCCAACAGAGCTGCCTCTATATTTTGCACCATGAGCCTGTGCACAATCTTCAATAATATAAAGTCCGTACTCTTCAGCCAAAGCAGTAAAGCCTTCCATTTCACAAGGCCAGCCGGCAAGATGAACGCAAATTACCGCTTTCGTTGCAGGAGTAATTAAAGCCTCTGCGTTTTCAGGAGTTATATTTTGTGAGTCGGGAGAGATGTCTGCAAAAACAGGTTTAGCTCCGGCATTTACTATGGAAGAAACGGATGCCAAAAAGGTTCGTGATGTAACTATCACCTCATCCCCTTCTCCAATACCCAATGCCTTAAGAGCCACATCAAGTGCAACAGTTCCATTCGCAAGAGCAACGGCATATTCCGTCCCGACATAAGCGGCAAACTCTTTTTCGAACTCGCGACCTTCAGTTCCGGTCCAGTAGTTGACTTTGTTGGAGAGAAGAACTTTCTGTATAGCATCAGCTTCTTCTTCAGTAAAAGAGGGCCAGGGAGAAAATAACGGATTCAACATAAGGTTTTCCTATCGACTTTAAGATACCTGCCGTGCAGGCACTCCAATTACGGTTATGCCATCCGGCAGATCCCTGACTACAGCTGCACCGGCCCCGACCATCACGTCAATCCCGATACTTACAGACTGACGAACAGTTGCTCCAATCCCAATCCAACTTCTGCTACCCACCTTAACACCTCCAGCAAGGTGTGCGCCAGGACTGACATGGACACAATCTTCCAGATGGCAATCGTGATCGACACTGCTTCCAGTGTTAATGATAGCGCCCTCTCCGATACGAGTGTCCACGTTGACCACCGCCCCCGCCATAACAACTCCACCGATCCCCATTGCAGTGTAAGAGCTGATAGCTGCAGTCGGATGGATTAAACTGACAATTTCAATGTCCTGTTTTTTAAAAAACTCAATTTTTTGATGCCTTATCCGATTGTTCCCAATCGCTACAAACAAGCCGTCATATTGGTCTAAGGAACGGCAAAGAGTCTCGCTGTTACCCACCACATTCCAACGAGAATTGTTTCGTTTTTCAGGCCAGGTATCATCAAAAAAGCAAATATCCCTCCAGCCAAGAATTTCTGCGATATCAGCAGCTACTTTGCCGTGCCCGCTGGCGCCTAAAACCGCAAGCCTTTTCATTCTTGCGTTCCAGTAAATTTTGGCATCGTTACTTCCCCTTGCGCACTGATTCCGTCCCGAATAAAAACCTTTTGAATCGTCAGGAACAAAATTTTCAGATCAAGCCAGAACGATTGATTGTCTACATACCAAACATCTAATTTAAATTTTTCCTCCCAAGAAATGGCATTACGTCCATTAACCTGCGCCCAGCCGGTAATCCCCGGCCTGACTTCATGACGACGGCGCTGTTCTTCATTATATAGCGGCAGGTACTCCATAAGCAGTGGACGAGGACCGACCAGGCTCATTTCTCCTTTTAAAACGTTCCATAATTCCGGCAGCTCGTCTAAACTGGTGGCCCGCAAGAAGCGGCCAAATGGCGTCATACGTACAGAATCAGGCAAAGACAGGCCATTTTCGTCATATGCATCCCGCATAGTGCGAAACTTAACCATTTCGAAAGGCTTGCCATTTAATCCGGGGCGAGTTTGGCGGAAGAAGACGGGAGAGCCAAGCTTCCTTCGAATCTGTAATGCAATGATACTCGTAACAGGCACCAGAAATATCAGAGCAACAACAACAGTAATAATATCAAAAATGCGCTTGATCACAGAGCCGCCCTTTCCAGCCAATCAACAAACTGCCCACCCAGTTTGCCACGATCAAAATCCCGCTCGGCCAGCTTGCGTGCATTCATCCCCATCCGTTTAAGAGCATCTCGGTCATCCGCTGCTTGCTCAAGAACATCTGCAAATACATCGGGTTGTTCCGGTGGAATAGCAAAACCACAGCCATGCTCGGAAATCATCCCGGCAAGCCAACCTGGGTAGTTATTCAAAACCGGCAAACCTGCCGCAATATAATCAAAAAATTTATTAGGAGATGTGCCATAATAAAAAGCAGGAACGTTTGCGAGTAATTGTAAGCCAAGATCGGTAGCGGCCATCAAACCTGCCAACTGCTCTTTATTGACCGGATCATGAAAAATGACATTGTCCAGAGTTTCTCGTTCAGCTCGTGCTTGCAAAGCAGGCTTCAATTTGCCCTGGCCAATCAATACCAACTTTATATCGTTACGATTACGACTTTTAAGAACTGCAGCTGCATTTAGAGCGGCATCGAGACCATTGGCTATACCGTGAGTGCCCGCAAACACAGCCATAAGATCATTTTCATCAACCCCATCCGGTCGCCAAGGTGCTTGCGGGTTGGTAAAAATATCTAAATCGCAGCCATTGGGAATCAACGCGATGCTCTCTTGAGATACACCCCGCTTGGCCATACCTTCTACTATACCGGGTGAAAGTCCGATGCACCGATTAGCCGAGCGATAACTGACCCACTCTAGAAAAGACATGGCAGTTAATACCAAAGGATTTTTAATCACCCCCATCGCCTTGGGAAGCTCTGGCCAAAGGTCACGAACTTCAAAAACGAAGGGCTTCCGTCTAAACCAACGAGCAAAAATACCGGGTATTCCCGCTGTCAGAGGCGTAGTCGTTGCAAATACCAGATCATAGCGTTCGGTGAAGACCAGCCCAATGCTACGCAGCGCAAATTTGACAAACGTCACCACCCGCTTCAGAAAACCATCACTGTTTGAATAGGCCAAATCAAACTCGATAATATCTATGCCATCGACAATTCCTCGCCTTCTACCCTTGATAAACGGAGTAGTAATGCCAGTTTCTCCGCCACCATAGCTACCACATACCATCGTTACCTGATGTCCTCGCTCAATCAGGCGCTGGGCCATTTCATAAGATCGGATACCGACAGAACCCTTGGGTGTCGAAAAATGCTGGTGAAAATAAAGGACTTTCATGTGTTTAAATTCTTTGTAATTGTGACACAAGGTTTAAAGCAATATTGTCCCAAGAGAAAACACGTGCGAAATCTATTATTTCATCATGGACACTATTATCCTTCGCTAATTGCGTCGATTTTTTAATACCTTCAGACAATGCTTGCGCAGTAAGATCATATGTCCCAAATGAATCAGGTAAGAATTCTGCCATATTACACTTCGCTGTAATAATAGGAATGCAACCACAAACAAGCGCCTCAATTACAGATTGAGGCATGCCCTCATAACGACTGGGATGCATAAATATTTTTGAAGAAGATAGGATTTCAATCTTTTCCTTTCCAAATATT
Source organism: Geopsychrobacteraceae bacterium (assembly GCA_963677135.2). Lineage (GTDB taxonomy): Bacteria > Desulfobacterota > Desulfuromonadia > Desulfuromonadales > Geopsychrobacteraceae > Seleniibacterium. The sequence goes on from CAXXLS010000005.1 coordinate 22,600, forward strand.
GGCGGCAGTATCTTTATTAAATCTGACAAAGAAAACTCAGAAATTAATTTTTGCAAAAACTCCGCATCATGTCCCTTAGATGGTCCATATAATTTGACTGACCACCCTTGGGAACGAAGAAGATTTTGGCTAAGAGCAATCGCCTTTATGAAAACATCAAGCCCCTTATGGTGAACATCAAGACGTCCAACATAGGTTATATTATTCCTTCTAGGCACCTTATTATAGGCATATTCCCCAGAAAAACCATTTGGCGATACGATATCAGGTATATTACATGGGAGTTGAATACTATTTCTCTTTTCTTCGGCGGATAAAAAATGAACACCCGCCAAAAATGGAACGCACGTGCGCTTAAATAGCCTTAAATACAGTTGTTTTTTAGGAAAACCGTGTTTAAGTGCATCTTTCATCAAATTACCACGAGGAGAAAGTATAAGCCTATACTTCTTCACACGAGACAGAAGCCCCATCAGAAAATACACTGGATAAAATACACCTGATATGAATACAAATTCATATTCACCTTTAGGTTTTAGACAAAAATCAAAAAATGACCTTATCTGTTCACCATTTAATTCGAATGGATCACTTTTAAACTTTGTTGTATATAATTCCACCTCAAACCAGGAACGTAAATGCTTTGCAAGACTAGTATTTGAATAACTTGGTCCAGACAACCTGCCTTCCTCAAAAAAGGAAATAAAGGCTATTTTCATGAGACATCCCGTAATAATCGTTCTGCTTTTTCATACAGATAGCAAACTGACATGTTATTTAAAGAAGAAATATTATTCACTAAATCAAAGAACTCATCGACGGCAACACTATTCTGTTCATTGCCAGAGCAAAACCGTTCCAATGCTAATTGCCGATAAAATCGTATTGTTTTGCTATGACTAGGGAATGATAACGTTGGAATTCCAAGGGTACAAGCAACAATACCAGCATGTAGCTTACCGGTAAGCAAACCGGAAGAGTTTTTAATGATATGAGCAACATTAAAAGGAGAATGAAATTTTACCTGATGACAGCGAGAACCGGAAGGAAGAAGATTATAAAATAAATTATTACTTAGTAAAAAATTATCGTAACTCGGAGAGTCAACAAAAAAAACAAAATCATAATTTAATTTATGAAGTTTTTCAAATATCAATCTAAGATCTTCGGAATCACCCTCGCTCGGCACCATATATTTGGATATGTGAATTGCAATATATTTTAAAGGGAGCCTATACTCTTTTAAAGAAGCCAAAGATATATAATCATCAATAAGCTTGGGATCTTGTGCCAAGTCAGTAATTAAAGAAATTTTTTTATCAGTAATCGCTTTTGCATATTCAACAGATTCAGCATCCCTCAAAGCAATTACTTCTGAAGATTCAAAGATAATCTTTACCATCAACCTAACAAAGCCATAGGTTAATGGTCCTACCCCGACACCAATAATATAAATTTTTCTCCCAAAAACTCTCATAAGTAAAAAGGGAATAAAATGCCGCAGTACAAACATTAAAGACCATCTAAACTTCCTAGTGTCAGGCTCACCAAAATATCCACCTCCACCAAACACAAAAGAAGAACAATTAAAAATATTACGAAAAAAACCAACACAAACTCCAGACAAGCCCCTTACCGCATTATGCCTAGCAAAAGGAAGGACAACAGTCCGATTCAATTTTTTAATAGCTACATACAACAACAAGTGATCACCAAAGTTTGGGGCATAGTAACTACCATGCAGAAATACACACTTTTTTTTCATACCACTACCTGCTTCTTTCTTATAAAAAGTCCACTTAAAAACCAAAAAGCACGGGAGTCAATAAAATCATTGGACACTAAAAGTATAAGCAATACTAAACTCAAACAAATATCGATTCTAATTTTTCCCTTATAAAAACAAACAAAAAAACAAAGGAAGCTCAAAGATATTCCTACTAGACCAACATCTTTAACCAAGGTCACAACCATATTGTGTGGAGGTAGATCTTCTATGTACTGCCCTACCCCCCCCCCAAAAAACAAAATTGGCAAGTTGCTACTAAGATAATCAGCATATGAACCAAGCCTTACATAACGTTCTTCTTGCTTGAAGTTTTCAGCTAAACGAGCAAACCGGTCATACATTTTAACAACTTGACTAGCTTCAATATCAACATTCAAGAAAGTAAAACTTGAAAATAAAAATACAAAAAGAATAATAATTGTTATAAAATATTTTTTTCTGATTCGCAACTTAAGAAAGAAAAGAAAAGATCCAGCCAAAAATCCCATACGGCTTCCAGTTAGAATTAGCATAACCATTAATACTGAAATAAAGAATAATTTATTTTTTTCATTTTCTCCTAGCATAATTAGATATATCAACAATAGTAAGAAAACAGCCCAATAATTAGGATTATTATATAACCCTACACTACCAGAGTATTGCCTTGTGCGTAATGACTCTGGAATGAGATCAAAAATACTTGGTAAATTAAAAATATCTGCACAATATGAGAAAAATAATATCAGCACAATAACCTTACTAGCACTGACTAAAATCATCACACCCCGCTCCCCCAAGTTGTCAACAATAATGAAAACAGCAGCTGCAAGCCCAACTCCACGCAGATACAATATAACAGCCTTAAAAACTTCTTCATTTGCTTGCCCCCTAATGAGGGAATTAAAGGCAATAAAGACAATAAAAATCAACACCCCAATCAATATCTTAGGCCGCCTACAAACTACCATTATTGAAAGAAAAAGTCCGAAAACATTGCTTAACAAAGTGCCCACGATAAAGGAAAAGGCTGTTAAAAAGAACAATCCTAAAAGTGAAATACTTTGAATATTAATCACAGTATCGAAATACCTTTATAGCGATACAAGGAAAATGATATCATTAAGTTTTTAATGACTAGCACTGCGGAGACACCAAGAGAAAGACCCAAGACTAGGTTTTTATCCCCACAGGCAACAAGAAGCAAAGTTCCAATTAAAAAAGCAGCTAAAGTAGAGTAAAAATTACACTTTTCACCACCACACATATTACTAACGACAACACAATTTCCAGTATATATATTTATAGATTGAGCTAGAGCAATGACATACATTGCCATTTTAACATTTTCTTCTTCAATTAAGAAAAAGTTAAATCCAATTGCAAAAAACAAAGCAGGAAAAGCAAGAAGATATAACTTCCTGTTTGTACTACGAACAAATTTTGAAAGTTCATAATTTCCTTTTATTTGCTTTTCAACGTAATCTCCTGAATAAATTGCATTTAAATAATTGATTATAAGATTAACTGACATCATTACTTTTAACATTATAAAATATTCTGCTATAGTATTTGCGTCTGATCCCATCCAATGCAAATACACTGGTGCCATTTGACTCAACCCATAAGTCATGATTACAATCAAAAAAAACATAAACCGATTACTATCAATGTTTGTAAAACTTTTTTTATTAATCATCTCGCCATATTTTGAATAAGATCCAATTAAAAGGAAATCAATATTAAATAGAGAAACAACAAGAAGAACAAAAGAAAAGGCTATTATTATTATAGGAATCAACTTCATGTTGATATCTATATTAAAAATATCAAAAAATAGAACCGCCAATAGGGTTAAAGTCAGCAAAAAACCAACTTCAAAGAAAGGAAAAAAGAGACTTTTACGACTTCCCTTTATCACTGCGCCAAATAGGCCCGACAAAACAAGGGCCACCAATAGAGCAAAAAAAATAAATTTTTCTTTTATAATTTCATTTTCAATAAATAAGTCTTCAATCACAAAGTATGAAAAAAAGGTTATAATTAAAATAAACAGTGAAATAAACACTGACTTTAAAAATTCATATTTCAGTATTTTTATATTATTATTAATAATAGAAATTCTAGTCAATCTAGTTAGAAAAATATCTGATCCATGCCTAGCTATCATAGACAAAAAAATAGCAAGTGTTAATATAGTAGTTATTTTACCTGCATAATCCACTCGACCAGTCTGTTTCAGATATAGAACTAATGCTGCGAAACCGAATGAGGACAATAGTCTTGCTACGATACTAACAATATTAGTGATCACATTATTTCCTAAATCATATAGTTGTTGAGTGCAAGGACATCGTGGACTCAACCGACAGTGTTAGCAAATTTTATAATCAAGTTGCTCGACCTGGATTCTGTCCAGATAGAGCATTAACTTCTGTTCTTTGACATCGATAGTCGACACCACGTATTCGAGCTTCAGTTCCGGCGGAACGGAAAACAATTCACCAAGAATGTTGAGCTTGAGATCGCTGTGAATCAAACGAACCAAAGGGTAGCGGCCTGTCTCTGTTTTCTCCAGTCGTTGTTTAGGCTTGTCGTCTGGATTCGGGGATCTCAGAGTTGCTTTACTCGCATAAAGTGCCTTGACATGTGTTTTCCCGCCGAGCTTGCTGTAGCGATAGGAGCTGTTGTGCCGTTGTTCAAAAGACATTGTCCCAGCAGCCAGCTCATCGGTTGTGGACATGATCACCTTGCGGAGAAACTTCTGCTGGTAATGATCGTTGAATTGCTCGATATTTCCGTTGCGCCAAGGTTCGGCCATGGGCACAAACCACGGCTCGACCTTATGCCACAGGAAAAATCGGACAAACTGGCTCAACGCTCGCGGATATCTCGGGCTGCCAAGAAAAGACATGGCCTTATCAACCTGGAGGTTGTCCGGTATTCCTAACCGAGACCAGATGGACCAGGTTCCGGATAGCACATCTTCTCCTGCCTTGGACAGCGCAGAGTGTAACCAGCAGCGTGCCGTTGCCGTATCGATCGCGTTGAGCCCGTAAAATCGGATCGGGCCGGTTAAATAGCAGGGGTCAACCATATCCATCTGATGGGTCTGATTCGGTAGCAGCACCGGAAGTTTGGGGTAAGGGGCTCCCGCCGGTCCTGCGATGCGTCAGATCATTGCGCTTGAGAATCCGATTGATTGTGCGCAATGAAGGCAGCGGTGATACGCCAGCCAAGGCCTTCCAATTCCCAGAAGATGGACTGTGCACCACAGAACAGATCCTGATTGTAGAGATCCAATCACACCAGTTTGACGATCTCCTCAATCTCAGTCGGTGTGACATTGGTCGGTTTCTTTGGTAAGCTATTGTGCCGGGTATTGTCCAGATCTAAATGTCGTTGGACCCATTTGTAAAGCCAAGAGCGAGATCGCCCGAGAGATGAGCAGATGGCCTCAGGCTTTTCACCAGCGAGAAACCTGCGTACTGCCAAGACTCGTTGTTTTTCTTCATCGTCCATGAACATCTACAATTGAAAATGTTCAGAATGACAGGTGGCTATTCGATTGTCAGAGAACTATTTTGTCTACGATGCCATGGCACATTTTTTTGTCTTCGATGTGCTGGCACTTAACAACTATTGCTCCGGTGATTAAACAGTTAAATCAAGCAGCATAAGCGATCTTTGGATGCTTGAAGTAATTTTGCACATGCCTCGGACGATTCTGTAGGGTGCACATGAAGGAACGGGTCTTTTTCTCCAAGTCCTTCTGTGTTCGAGCAGGTAGTCCGGAGCGGATCTTCTGCTTGAGGTCGCCGTTAAGATATTCGTCCGGGTTGAGTTCCGGGGAATATGACGGCAGATAAAAGACCTCGATTTGCTCTTTGTTTTCTTCCAGCCAGGCCTTTACGACCTTGCTGTGATGGACCCGCAGGTTGTCGAGAATCAGAAACACCTTGCGGTCCGCGTCCTTGATCAAACGGGACATAAATTTGATCAGCACTTTGGCGGTCATGGTTTCACGATACAGCATGAACCGCACTTTGCCACGGTTCGTAACCGAAGAGATCATATTGACCCGGCTCTTGGTGGCATTGATTCGCACCACAGGGGTTTTGCCCTTTGGAGCAAATCCCCGGGCATGATACGCATCATTTTGGATGCCGGTCTCGTCGCCCCAGTGTATTTCGGCCTTTTCCTGCTTGGCTCGGGCCTGAATCTTCGGGTACTCCGAATCAAGCCACTGGGCGACGTGCTTGGAACTCTGTTCGTAGGCACGCTTTGTTGGCCTTTGCGGGGTGAAACCCCAGCGTTTCAGGTAGTCCGTGATCGTTCGCAGCGGCAGGTCTTGACCATAGAGGTGTTTGATCACCAGGCGAATCGCGTCACGGGTCCAAAGCGCAAAACACAGCTTGAACTGATCCGGGGTCTTGTCCACCAGTAGCTTCTGGATTTCGGCTTCCTGATCGCTGGTCAATTCTCGCTTGTCGCCATGACGGCGACCGCGCTGACCCGGCTTGATGGCATCAAGGCCGCCACGTTCGTACTTTTTCCAGATTGTACTGACGTGGGGTTGACTGAGACCAACGATTTCGGAAATGGACGTGTTGTTCAGACCTTTTTCACGTAAACGAACGACTTGTTTACGTAGTTCGTATTGCGCTTGTTGATTGAGTTTTCGGGCATCGAAGTTATTCATGCCCTACAATAACACGAATTAAAGTAGATTTAAATATTTATCCGCCGAGTCAATAAGATAAAGCTAGCCCACATAACAATACGCATCCTCAACCCCATATCCCCCGAGTATCAATAACAACCTTCTCTTTAAGGCTTTCCCCCTTAACCCGTTTAAACTCATCGTGGTCGACCAAAACCACCAAAATATCTGCATCTTTAATCACCTGATCAACCCCATACAAAGGAAACTCATCAAACCCAGTCTGTACGTTCGGCTCACACGCCATTATAGTTCCAATCTCTTTTTCCTGCAGATCACGAACAATCTCCAAGGCCGGGGACTCGCGTAAATCATCGATATTTGCTTTAAAAGCCAAACCCAAGCAACCAATAACCGGATTTTTGAATCTCTCCGCTTTTGCTACAACTTTATCAACAACCCAATGCGGTTTACTATCATTCACCTTACGTGCAACATGAATCAACTGAGCTTCATCAGGGGTTTTACTGACTATGAACCAAGGATCCACTGCAATACAGTGCCCGCCAACCCCGGGACCAGGCTGCAGGATATTTACGCGTGGATGACGACTAGCTAATTGGATCAACTCCCAGACATTGATATCAAGCTTGTCGCAGATAATCGACAATTCATTAGCAAAAGCGATATTGACATCACGAAAGCTATTTTCGGTTAGCTTACACATTTCGGCGGTTCTAGCATTGGTAACAATACACTCCCCTTTAACAAAGGTCTTATAAAGCATAATTGCGGCTTCAGAACACTTTTCAGTCATGCCCCCAATAACCCGGTCATTCTGCACGAGCTCCGTTAAAACCTGCCCCGGCAAAACCCGCTCCGGACAGTGCGCGATGCGAATATCTGAATGCTCGGCTGTCTGATGCGGAAAACTGAGATCTGGCCGTGCTTCCGCCAGCCATGCAGCCATTTGTTCCGTTGCCCCGACCGGTGATGTCGACTCCAACACAACCAGATTTCCTTTTGCCAATACCGGAGCAATACTTTTGCAAGCAGCCTCGATATAAGAAAGATCCGGGACATGATCCTCTTTAAAAGGAGTTGGCACCGCAAGCAGAAATGCATCGGCTGGTTCAGGAGTTAAAGTTGCCCGTAAATAGCCTTCAGTAACAGCTGCACGCACAACCATATCGAGATCAGGTTCAACAATGTGAATCTCTCCTCGATTAATTGTTTCGACAGCTTTTTTATTAACATCAATCCCAATGACGTTTTTTTTACGCGAAGCAAAAACAGCTGCAGTCGGCAGACCGATATATCCCAAACCAACAACCGAGATTGTGTTGAATTCCATATTATTCATTAACCTTTATTCTGAAAGTATTTGACAAATTCTTTGACTTGCCTTGCCGTCACCATAGGGATTATGAGCAAGACTCATTTGGCTATAAATATCCTGATTGTTCAGCAAACTGTTCACTTCTGTTGTTATTTTTCTTATATCCGTCCCAACAAGACGTACAGTTCCTGCATCAACGGCCTCTGGCCGCTCTGTTGTATCGCGCATAACCAAGACAGGCTTACCTAAAGATGGGGCCTCTTCCTGAATCCCTCCAGAGTCAGTCAAAATAAGATAAGAACGATTCATTAAGTAGACAAAGGGAAGATAATCCTGCGGCTCAATCAGAAAAATATTATCGACATTCTGAAGAATCGTTTTTACAGGGTCCTGAACATTCGGGTTGAGATGGACTGGGTAGAGGATCTCCACATCCTGATAGCTCTGTGCTATCTCCTTAAGAGCTTTACAAATATTCTCAAATCCCTGGCCAAAATTCTCACGGCGATGGCCAGTGACCAATATCAGTCGCTTGCCTTCATCCAGGAAAGAAAAACGCTCTGCCATCTGCTGACTTAGTGCTGTGTCATTTTTCAATCGCTCTACAATTTTGAGCAAGGCGTCGATAACCGTATTACCTGTGACATAAACGGATTCTCTGGCAACGCCCTCCGCCAAAAGATTCTGTTGTGCCTTTTCTGTTGGAGAGAAATGGTAACGGGTCATTGCACCAGTCAATTTCCGATTCATTTCTTCTGGCCAGGGAGAGTAAATATTGCCGGTACGCAGACCAGCTTCAACATGACCAACTGCTATCTTCTGATAATATGCTGCAAGACTTGCAGCCATTGTCGTTGTTGTGTCACCGTGAACCAAAATGACTTCAGGCTGAAACTCAGCAAGAACCGGTGCAAGCCCTTGCAATACACTACAAGTCACATCGGTTAATGTCTGACCTGGTTTCATTATGTTCAAATCATAATCCGGCTTTATTTCGAACAAATTCAATACCTGATCAAGCATTTCTCGGTGTTGTGCAGTTACACAAACCCTACTGTCAAAGATATCCGAATACTCAGCAAGGGCCCTTACCACTGGTGCCATTTTTATGGCTTCGGGCCTGGTACCAAAAATTGAAAGGATTTTTTTCATCATTAAATTAGTTTTAGTTTTTATTGAAATAGTTCGTTTCCATTATGCTTAATTTTTTGTTTTTCTAAGCGATAATTGTACCTTTATCTGCTCCCAAAGTTGCCGGTCCTGCCCCTGTAAATTACCGCCAAAGCCTCGTACAAAAGCAACGATCAGCGACAAAAAACCGGCGCAAAAGGTCGCCAGAATGACAATCAAGGCTCTTTTGGGCTTACTCTTACGGTCAGGTGGACTTGCATCATCAAGAACCTGAATGGTTGACATATTTTTTGCTTCACTGATTTTGGCGACTTCATACTGCTTGGTCAGCAGCTCATAGAGCGTTTCCTGAACCTTGAAATTTCGCAATAATCGTGCATATTGAACACCCAATTCCGGCACGTCTGATGTCGCCATAAAGATATCATCTGATACTTTTTTTCCATCGGGCGAACGTTCCAGCCGAGAAATCTGATCTTTAATTTGAGCAATTCCCTCCCGCAGAGCGATAACCTGGGGATTCTGCTCGGTCTGGGAAGACAATAGAACTCCAAGCTCAACCTCTTTGCTGGCCAGTTCCCCCTTTAAAGACGCGATCGCCTCGATAATTGCACTGGCTTGAGCATCAATACGAATCGCCTTGTTCTTCTCTTGAAACTCTTTAAGGGCATCTTCTGCCTTAGCTAAATCATTACGGACAAGATCCAGGCGATTTTCGAGAAAGACTCGCTCGCGCCCGGCATTGTTCAGATTAATTTTAACGTTAAGTTTTTGAAGTTCATCTATGTAAGCATTAGCAATGTCAGCTGCCAATTTTGGATCTTCATCCTCAAAACTGACAGACAAAATCCCGTCGTCCTTGCCTAGGGTAAATTTTGCCTTAGTAGCCAGATTACTATAAGCACCGGTCCGCGTTTCCCATTCGTAATGTTCCATCAGATTAAAACGATCAATGATGGCATCGCTGACAGTGCGGCTTTTCAGCATGCCAATATACAATTCACCCGAGCCTCCACCGGTCGAAATTCCGGCGAGGGCTGCCAAATCACTCATACCGCCAAGCATTGAGCTTAACCCACCCTTACTATCCTTTGGCGGGAGAATCCGGGCCGTTGATGTGTAGATATTCGGCATCAGCAAGGTAATCCCGCAGGTGACGATGAAGGTCACCAGGCAGGTGAGGAAAATCATTTTCTTGTGTTGGACGATCACCAGGAGCAGTTCGAGGAGGTTGATTTCGTCGTCGGCGGTTTGTTGAGGGGCCGAGTAGCTATCATCAATGTTATTTGACATCTTTAAATTCCATAAAAAAAAGCTAATTAATCGAACGCAGATGAGCGCTGATCAATTCGGATAAAATCAAAATCTTCTTTTTGAGGTTAAGGCCTACCCAACATGACTTCTGACTCTAGCTGCGTTTATCCGATTTTATCTGCGTATATCCGCCGTTATCTGCGTTCTATTCAAAAAGAATTTACAATCCTTCTAACCTGTAATTTAGAAGTTCCAAAATTAATCAAAAGCGCGACCTTGTATCCCGTAGCTTTTAAATAATTCATACACTGAGAAAAGTGGCTCGGGTCCAACGCTGACACCGCCTTCAACTCAACAATGACATCATTTTCAACAAGGAGATCCGCAAAATACTCACCAACGACAACCTCCTCGTAATTGACACTTATTGGGAATTGCTGCTCGATATTCAGGCCCGACCTTTTAAGTTCATAGGCCAAAGCGTTCTCATAAACTTTTTCCAGAAAACCAACACCTAAAAGGTTACTAACCCTGAATGAACAGCCTATTATTTCTTCGGTAATGCTGGAATAATATGCTTCATCCTTAACCACATCTGCCCCCTCTCTTCAGATGCACTTAAAACCTCATAATCGAACGCAGATGGACGCTGATAAGTTCGGATAAGATCAAAACCTTTTCTTTTTAGAGTTAAAACTTAAACCCTTAAAAACTTCAGACTCTATCTGCGTTTATCCGCCCTTATCTGCGTTCTATTCCAGTTTTAAAAACTAGCAACTGCTGCCGCACCCAAGGCCATCTGGTAGATGATGGTACTGATATCCTTCATCTCACGCATCCAGTCGGTACTCTTGACTTCTTCCGGGACCAGGACGGTATCGCCCGGGTAGAGCTCTGTGACATTGAACCCACCGACGACCCAGCGCCAGTTTTCGCTGTCCCACTTGATGCCCATTCCCCCTTGCTGCTTGCTAACCACGGTCCCGTTGGCGCGGACGATAAACATTTCATCCTCTTCGGCAGCCTTTTTCAGGCCGCCAACCTGGCTCAGGTAGTATGCCACCGGCTTTCCGGGCAGGTAGGCCATGGAGGTCGGATTGTAGACCTGCCCCAGCACGGTCACGGATTTGGGGTCCTCGGGAATCCTCAGGGTATCGCCGGGCAGGACTTCGATATCATAGGCACTGCCGCGGAAGTCGTCGAGATCGGTCACATGGATGATCATGCGACCGGTGACCGGGGCCTGCCGCAACTTCTGCAGCAACTGCTTGCGACTTTCCAGGTTCAGCTGGGCCGCTTCGGCCTGGGCCTGATCAAAAGCTCCGGCCGCAAGTTCGGAGGAAACACGATAAACTTCCTGCTCCTGTTCGAAAATCAGTTTTTCGATCTGCTGACGCTGAACGGCTTTCAGGGTTTCCCGGGTGAAGACGGCGCCTCTCAGGTAAGCCTTGTCGGTAAAACCTCCGGCACGCTCCAATACCGAGCTGAGGCGCTCGCCCTTGCTGATGGCATAGGATCCGGGGAACATGACTTCTCCCTCGATCTGAATGTAATACTTCTCACCCGAGTCCGGAATACTGCGGACAATCAGGTGGTCATCAGGAAACAATTGCAGATCATGCTCAGGATCACCCGCAAGGGCTTGACCCAGGTTGAGCAGATGGCGTTCTGTGCGGGTCCCATCCGCCTCGGGAAGATAGCGGGTGATTTCCGCTTCCTTCAGGTAGGCAACCCGCTTGACATTACCCGCCAGGGTGACCAGGTCCTTGACCGTCATATTGTCATAAAGCCTGAATGTCCCCGGATTGAGAACAGCTCCGGAGACAACCACCTGCGGCGTCTCTTCCATCTGCTCACGGGAGAACAGCTTGATCTCGTCATACTCCTGGAGCTTGATGTTATGAGCAGGGTCCCCGTTTAATGCCTTTTCCAGATCAATGGAAAGGGATTCGGGTCGATACTCTGGCGGACTGTAGCGAATGATCTGAGCCAGCCCGGGAAAATACTCCGGCAGCAGGTTATCGTAAGGGAGAATGACGTCGGCCAACCGCATATTTTGAGTCAACTGGTATTCCCCAGGCCTAGCGACATAACCATTCAAAACGACATACCCGGAGGCATCGGCGATGCTCGAAATCTCGACCAGATCACGGTCCTGCAGGGGGATAGTCATTGCGGTGGCCTGATCTCCCATCCCTCCCGAAAGTTCGACATCCATGACGGACTTGTATTTGTGGTCTTCAACCCGCTCGATTCTGACTTTCTGCAGGTATGCTGTGGACACGACACCACCGGCCATTTTCAGCAAATCGCCAAGAGATTCTCCTGGCAGAATTTCATAAATGCCGGCCCGTCTGACATTTCCGGCAATCCCCACCTGAGGCCCGGAAACAGGGACAAGGATGGTATCGCCCGACTGCAACCGGATATCGCTGCTGTTATTTCCGGTCTGCAGAAAATCATAAAAATCGACATGGGCGACGTCCTGCCCCCCACGCACCACCTTGACGTTTCGCAGGCTCCCGGTTTTGGCTGGCCCCCCTGCGACAGAAAGGGCCGTTAATACGGTATTGAGGGAGCTGATCTGGTAAGAGCCGGGAGAGACAACTTCGCCGACAATAAAAACATTGATGGCCCTGAGTGCATCGAGGGAGACATTGACCTGGAACTGTTTGAAATATTTTGCAATCTGATTCCGTACCGATTCCTTCGCCTGGGCAAAGGACTGCCCCCAGAGGTTGACAACCCCCACCTTTGGAAGAACGATTTCACCATTACGGTCAATGGTCACCTGGTAATGACCTTCAATATTGCCCCAGACATCGATCCTCAGGGAATCACCGGGACCGAGCACATAATCAGGACCAACCAATGACGCAGAATCCGCGGTAAATGCTCCCGCGTTTTTGAAAAAATCAAATCCGAACTGCTTGAGATTATGAGACGCTCTCTCAACTTTCTCACGCGGCCGTTTGACATCGCTAAGAGAGTCTGCAAAAAACTTTTCTGTTTCAGATGTCTCAGCTGCCGGTTTTCCATTACGGCGCACTCCTGTGGCTGGCATCTGAACCGTCGGGTTGGCAGGAGATGCCTGGCCTGTCGATGGTGCGCCGACTTGCTGGTAGACAATATCGTCTCCCTGACGTTGCCGGGCTTGCCGGTACTCCTGCAACTGGCGCTGTTGTTCGGGCGTCAGATCACGGAGCATCTGCTCACTGCCAGTGCCGCTCATCTCCTGGGCAAAAGACGCGCCACAGCAAAAAAGCACGATAAACAGACAAAGGAAAGTCCGCATCACAATCATCATTTTTCTATTTGTCACCACAGTAAAAACTCCACGAGCCTTGCTTGTATTTTTTCGCTGGCCGGAATTCCGGACAGCGAGTCACCAGTTTCTGCTTCAGAATGCGGTATTTACTAAAAAGCCAGGACAGTCATGCGCTCCCCAAAAGACCGGCGCTTGCCACGCGCCGACACATTACCAGTGGCCCCGGAATCCAACGGACATCAGGCTGATATCCTCGTTATTGTCCGCAATAAATCTGAAATTTTCGATTGTACCAAAACCCATTAAAAAATCGATTGAATAATGCTCGGAAAAAGCCCAGTCCATTTTCAAATGGCCTTGGGAATATTTCTCCTGAATCGGTCGATCAAATCCACGCTCTTGATAATCAAAACCGAGGGTCAGCAGCAGATTCTCCGTCATGATGGCTTGTATTTCGAGGTAGGCATCTTTGGCGGAGCCTCCGATATGATGACCTACGATAGAGCCTTCATAGGTGTACCCCGATTGGTATTGAGAATGCCGGTACCATGTTGCCAAGTGCAAATCGGCGTATTCAAATCGCAGGCTCAAGCGCTGGCTGGGTTCGATCTGCGGCAGGTAGATCCCAGCGACAAATCCAGTTTTTGATGGAAAATAACCGGCCTCATCCTCACCACCATGTTCGCCATAAATCTCTGTGTTCCAAAGAAAAGGCAAACGAATCCGGCCGTCAATTGCGGCCACGGAATTGCTGGTATCTTCAGCACCGGACAGGTTTTTGCCGCCAAGGATCGTTATATAATCATCCCAGTTGAGATCTGGCCTTCCTTCACCGCCAAACATGACAGCCCGAGACGCTCCGAGTTCAATCCAGGGTAGTGGTTTGAAATTAATGCGCAGCCCGGCAAAATAGGGTTCGGGAACAATCCGATCTTCTTCCAGGCGGCTCCAGAACACGTCAAAGCGAATCGGCCCTAAATATTTAAAAATCCACGGAAGCAGGGTCGGGGTCGGGTTGGTTATCCTGATCATGTCTAGGGGCTTGGCATTATTGGTCAGAACAATACTGCCATGACGCCCCTGCCCCCACCACAGGGACTGCCGACCCACGGAAACTTCCAGGCCGCCCAGTTGCAGAACGGCCCGGCCATCCAGCAGACTGACATCGGCCTCGGATTCATCGCCATTCTGAATTTGCAGCAGAGGCCGGGCTTCGACCAGCAGAAAACTGCCAAGCCGCGCCTCCCCCTGCACCAGCAGCAGGGCATTCTGCTCCTGGTAGCTCAGGCCGTAATTATTATAATTAAGAGGAAACTGACTGATGGCGACACCGTTACCGCTGGAAGTCACCTCCGGTCCTTTTTGATAAACGTATCTCAGCTGAGCTTCCCTGGGTTTGATATAGCCCTCTGCCGTCCCTGTCTGCAGGTCGGCCAGGGTATCGGCCACCTCTTTTTCCAGCCGCCGTATCAGACCGGCAATGGCCGGAGAAACGTCCTGGGAACGGGCGGCATTGACCGCGGCCTCCACCTGCCGGGCCGCCTCATACCTGGTGTAGGGGCGGGTTCCCTGCAATGAGGAATCGATGAGCCCCAACCCCGAAAGCTTGTCCAGGGCGGAATACACCCAGCTGTCCAGCGGCACCTGGCTGCTGGCGGGAACGGCCAGGACCGCCGTCGGAGTCAGCAGCAGGCAAAATGTACAGAGCAGGAGACAACTATGTTTCAATGATGAGAACATCATGCTTCCTCTGATCTTATGTTTGACGCGAAACAGTCTGAGCAAACCGGGTAAAACCTTTCAGAGTGTTATCCAACCATTTATCGAACGCAGAGAGACACTGATAACTGCGCACAAAACCAAACCCTCAGCATTAGGTTTAAAACCAGATCATAAGGTTCTTGTGTCGATCTGCGTTTATGCGGCCTTATCTGCGTTCGGCCATAACAGACGTCAAGCATCAGCCGCGGTCAGATGATATCTGCGGCTGAAAACACTACCATTCCATCTGTAAACTGGCAACCACTCCCCTGTCGGCCGTCGGTGCGATGGAGAACCAGCGGAATCCCTGATTATGCAGCTTCACCGTCACCCGCCCGGCCAGTTCGCCGATCACCGCGCCGGTGACCACGTCCGACAGCCAGTGCTCATCGTCATAGATCCGGCTCAAACCGACCAGGGTGGCAAACCCGTAACCGGCCCATACGGCCGGTGAGGATGGGTTACGAAGGCGCACGACGGATGCCAGGGCAAAGGCCCCGGCAGTATGGGCCGAAGGCCAGGACTGGTTGTCATCGTCCAGGCTCAAAGGGGAAAAATCATAGGCATCGTCATCCCCATCGGGGCGCGTCCTGCCGACCACGACCTTCCCCACCGCAGTGGCCGCCTGACTGGCCAGAACAGCCTTGAGGGCCAGTTCTCCGGTCTCCGCAAGATACCGGTCCTGCTGCCAGATCCCGTAGCCCCAGATCAAGCCACCGATCCCGAAAATTGTCAAAGGATGCCCTAAATCAGAAAACAAATCGGCCAACCGGTCGCCATCATCAGAACGGTTATCCTGGAACCGATGACGGACTGATTCGTCCATTAATGAGAACCCCGCGACAGCCACAAACCCGGAAGCCACCAATAGGGTGTCATCTTGCGACCAGACTCTTTTACTATATTGCTCTCCCCCCCCCCCTGGATATGGATGTTGCTGCAAACAGAGAAAAAGAGACGAAACAACTGACCAACAATAGTAAAAAAGTTTTAAAAGTAAGCCTGCAAAGAGAACTGGTAATAATCATAAAACCAACACGCCCTGCAAACCACCATTATCAGAAGACCAAAGAGATATGGCTATAGCCAGACTTAGCAGACGGCACAGCAAGACTGGTCCTGCAAACATTAGCCCCCCCGTTTTAAGTTGAAGACCGGGAAAAAGATGATCAATATGACAAAAACTGGTGACAGGAAAAACCGGAATTTGGTTTATAGCAAATTCTGCATGAAAGAACTATTCTTTTTTCCCTGTTCCCCCGAGGTTAAAAAAATATCTGAAAATTGGCAAGCATCGCACAATTCATTATCCCCCAAAACTCGCGTCACGGTTAATGCACTTCACCTGTTCCAGAAATTTTCAAGGCGGGAGCAGGCTGGATCTCCGATTCTGCCCATAGATGCGCTTGCGTAGCCAGGCGGGCCGCCCCATACTGCCCGATACCCGGGCAGAAGGCCAGTACGACACAAGGGACCGGCTCTTATGGAGCCAGCCCCCCCCCTTTTTACCTGATTACAATTTTATTTGTAATTTCCTGGAAAAACTCCTTCGACCAGACTTCCAGAGCTTCGGGGTGCCGAACAAATGGCACAACGTCCTGCTTAGCCTGCTCAATATCAACCTTGTCGATACTTTCAGAGAGGATGTCTCTAAAAACCTTTTCGCTTAATGGCTCATTGGCTTCCCAATGCCCGCTCTGACGCATTCGTTGCTCTAAATGAAACAAATGCAATTCCGGATAGCGCGCGCAATACCAGACAAGATCATACCAATCCCTCCCCTTGACCCGATTTTTCCAACGGCGGCAAAGCAATGCATGCATTTTTCCTGCAAACAAATCGGGCAACGTGTAGGTCCTCACTCCAAACGGGATCGGTTGCAGCAAGAATTTGCTCTGCGTCTCAAACCCTCCAGGCGGGTCTGTATCTATTTCGATTTTTATCCTTATCACTTGCCCGGCAGGAATTTGGCGAACAATTTCTTCCCCCGTTTTGATTACCAGGAGCTGGTTAGCGGTATTCGCCTTAAGAAACGCAGACTGAACAGCTGTTTCGACAGATTTGTTCTTCCTTTCTACCTGCACTTCAAAGCCAAAAGCGGCCAACTCTCTTTCCAGACTCGCACTATAGATGTCCAGATCAAATTTTTGATCGGCAGCCAGCAAAGAAAAATCCAGGTCCTCAGAAAAACGGTCAAGACCATACAAAACACGTAAAGCAGTGCCACCATAAAATGCCGCCTTCTCAAAAAACTTGCTTCTCCAAAGTCCTAACAGGGCTATTTCCTGAAGGATTTCTCTGAGGGCCTGGCTATAATCTTCCGCGCGCCGGCAGTCATATTTTTCAAGCATCTGCGCTATCGCATCATTCATATGAACCTGCTCGTTTCTTCATTCGCTTGACGGTTTGAGATAAGACTGAAATTCGTTTTGAACTGTATGCGAGACTAAGTTTTTCCAGCAGAAGTGGATCGAGATTGCACAGGTCATTCTCGGCAATTCTGAGAGACGAAACCACGTATTCTAAGCACTCTTTCTGTGTCCTGATGTTTAGGCCTCGGTCACTTCTCAATTTGTCAGCAAGAGCCTTCTCCGGCGCCGCAATTAAAAAAGCCCTGCCATCCTCCTCAACTCGCCGGACACCAATGTGGAAACCTGCTTCAGGAACATTACTGTAGATAAAGAGGCCGACAGGAGTTGAAAAGCTTTTCGGGCGCTTGGTCGTAACGGAAGTCACCGCTTCTACTTTTTCTGGGATCAGCCCATGATAATGAAGAGCGAACTCGAGCGAGACACACGAAGGACCATAGATCAAATTCGCAAGGAGTTCCCTGGAATAGGGTCGCCGTTGGTAGGATGGGCCAAAAATATAAAGGCCCTTCTTAATGCGAATTATGACTCCCTGTGCAAGAAGGTTGGAGATTTTACTCCTTGGTTGGGCATAACCCGACAAAGCGTCTGTCAAAGACTGATAATCAAACTCCTCTGAAGGTATTTTTTTTCTCAAGTCATCAATTCGCATAAACTGTCTTATTTGTCATAGTATGTTTATTTTTTTCACACATACTATGTTAATAAAGACAGTTTTTCAATACTCTTTTAATAGTCATACATCACATCTCCAGACAGATTTTACAGAACCTTTTTCCTGCCGTTTTTCACTTTTGGGTCAAGCCGGTTTTTTCGGAAACAGTTTTTGTTTGAGTCAGGCCGCTTCGCTTGACTCCTCCTGCCGATAATATTCAATCTCTCGCTCTGCCGGTGGTATATTTCCAATGGTTTCAACTGCCGAACCAGGCAACCTACTCCCGTGTTGCATGCTCAACCGCCTCACCACTTTTCGAGAGGCCGCAATGGCGAATGACTTCTTTTTTAAAGGCCGATGATTGTCTCTGCCAATGGGTTATCGCATAAGTTTCCGGTTGTACCAACCAAAGCATTGATTCCATCTTCAGCTCAGCGTTCTGAGTCTCGAATCGAAAGTTACAGGCCACCACAGTCGCTACGATGAACCAATTTCCAACACTTCTGTCGTGACCACTGCGCTTGTTCCAGCGCGGTCAATACGAGATCCGCCTTCATGGCCGCGGAAACCTCCTGATATCGTCCTGTTTCTGGGCCTCGATACCCGGGCAGAAGGCCAGTACGACACAAGGGACCGGCTCTTGTGGAGCCAGCCCCCGAATCAATCGCCTCACAGTGTCAAAAGGCGCTACTCCCCCCGCTCCTCTTTCTGCCTGGCCTCCAGGTCGTACTTGTTCGGCCGATTCTCCGCCCAGCGCACCTCTCGCGGTGACAGCGGGGGCCACGGATACCCGCGATCGATCAGTTCCTGTTTGACCTTGAGGGCCCAACCGTGGGCGGGATATTGGGGGTTAAGCAGATTATTTTCCAACCCGTCGTGGATATGCCAGGCGATATCTGAATCGACCTTATCCCTGACGGTATGATCCGCACCATGCTCTGTCAGCAAATGATAGGCAATTTCATATTTATTCAGATAGGCGCAATATAGAAAACAGCTTCTTCCCTGCCTGTCACGTAAATTGACATCCGCGCCATATTGAATCAGCAGTTCAATTTGATCCAGGCGGTCCATACCTATGGCATCAAACATAACCGGCTCTCCGTCACGATTTTTGGTATTCGGATCAGCGCCATGTTCTAATAGAATCCGAATCATTTCATCGTCATCAGAACCTGCAATCAAACCCAATGGCGACGCTCCATCCGGAGCGGTCATGTTTGGGTCCGCTCCCAGGTACAGGGCCAACCGCATGGCTGGCTTATCCTTCTTCATCATCAAGTAAAAAAGCGGTGTAATTCCCTCTTCACCATGAACGTTGAGAGACAGTCCCCCTTCGATCAACGTTCTGGCATGAGCCTCGTCCCCTTTCTGAATGGTCCGAATCAACTCCACCATGTCCTCTTTGAAAAAATCGCTGATTTTCATATGATTCCCCCCTAAGTTGCACGCACTCAGCACCCCTAAAGACAGTCCACCCAGGATTTTCAATACCCTTTTCAGCATAGCTTTTTCACCCTTTTAACCTCCTGATATCGTCCTGTTTCTGGGCCTCGATACCCGGGCAGAAGGCCAATACGACAAAAGGGACCGGCTCTTGTGGAGCCAGCCCCCGAATCAATCGCCTCACAGTGTCAAAAGGCGCTACTCCCCCCGCTCCTCTTTCTGCCTGGCCTCCAGGTCGAACTTGTTCGGCCGATTCTCCGCCCAGCGCACCTCCCGCGGTGACAGCGGGGGCCACGGATACCCGCGATCGATCAGTTCCTGTTTGACTTTGAGGGCCCAACCGTGGGCGGGATATTGGGGGTTAAGCAGATTATTTTCCAACCCGTCGTGGATATGCCAGGCGATATCTGAATCGACCTTATCCCTGACGGTATGATCCGCCCCATGCTCTGTCAGCAAATGATAGGCTATTTCATATTTATTCAGATAGGCGCAATATAGAAAACAGCTTCTTCCCTGCCTGTCACGTAAATTGACATCCGCGCCATATTGAATCAGCAGTTCAATTTGATCCAGGCGCTCTTGTCCAATAGCTTCGAACAATACAGGCTCGCCATTTCGATCAAGACTGTTCGGATCACTCCCCCCTGCCAGCAGTATTTCGACCAGTTCTGTATCCTCTTCACCCACAGCCAATGCCAGCGGGTTATCACCATCATCGTCTGTCATTTGCGGATCGGCCCCCAGTTTCAGCGCAAGCCTCAAGGCAGGCTTATCCCGGGTGACCAGAAAATAAAACAGAGGAGTGATTCCGTCGCTGCCATAAACATTCAACGACAGCCCCCCTGCTATCAATTCCCTGGCATGAGCCTCGTCCCCTTTCTGAATGGTCCGAATCAACTCCACCATGTCCTCTTTGAAAAAATCGCTGACCTTCATATGATTCCCCCCTAAATTGCACGCACTCAGCACCCCTAAAGACAGTCCACCAAGGATTTTCAATACCCTTTTCAGCATAGCTTTTTCACCCTTTTAACCTCCTGATATCGTCCTGTTTCTGGGCCTCGATACCCGGGCAGAAGGCCAATACGACAAAAGGGACCGGCTCTTGTGGAGCCAGCCCCCGAATCAATCGCCTCACAGTGTCAAAAGGCGCTACTCCCCCCGCTCCTCTTTCTGCCTGGCCTCCAGGTCGAACTTGTTCGGCCGATTCTCCGCCCAGCGCACCTCCCGCGGTGACAGCGGGGGCCACGGATACCCGCGATCGATCAGTTCCTGTTTGACTTTGAGGGCCCAACCGTGGGCGGGATATTGGGGGTTAAGCAGGTTTCTGGTCAAAGAATCATGAATCATCCATGCAATATCCGCATCAGTCGCATCTCTAATTTTGAAATCTGCTCCATAAGAAACTATCAACGAATAGGCTATTTCATATTTGTTTATATAAGAACAATATAGCAACGCATTCGCTCCTGTGCGATCCGCTAAATTGACATCGGCGCCATATTGAATCAACAGTTCAATTTGATCCAGGCGGTCCATACCTATGGCATCAAACATAACCGGCTCTCCGTCACGATTTTTGGTATTCGGATCAGCGCCATGTTCTAATAGAATCCGAATCATTTCATCGTCATCAGAACCTGCAATCAAACCCAATGGCGACGCTCCATCCGGAGCGGTCATGTTTGGGTCCGCTCCCAGGCACAGGGCCAACCGCATGGCTGGCTTATCCTTCTTCATCATCAAGTAAAAAAGCGGTGTAATTCCCTCTTCACCATGAACGTTGAGAGACAGTCCCCCTTCGATCAACGTTCTGGCCTGAGCTTTGTCCCCTTTTTGAATGGTCCGGATCAACTCCACCATGTCCTCTTTGAAAAAATCGCTGACCTTCATATGATTCCCCCCTAAGTTGCACGCACTCAGCACCCCTAAAGACAGTCCACCCAGGATTTTCAATACCCTTTTCAGCATAGCTTTTTCACCCTTTTAACCTCCTGATATCGTCCTGTTTCTGGGCCTCGATCCCGGCAATCACCTGGTCCATGAGGTGGCGATTCACCGGATTCCAGCCGTGTCCGTCGAGCCGGTGCTGCTGGCCAATGGCCTGGGGAATCTTCGGGAGCTTGTCTCCCAGACGGTGACCCGCCAGCATGCCGACCGGCCCGCCCAAGGACGCACCGGCAGCCATGAGACCGCCGGTCAGGTAACGGCGGCCGTCCCGCTGCACCTTGTAGAGGATCTCCCCCTCGACGGTCTGGGCCTGTATCAATTTGGCCGCCTCGTCATTCGACATCCCTCCCCGGCGGGCCGCGGTGTTGGGATGGAGACCGGCCGCATTGAAGGTATACCCCTTCATGCCACTGACCGCAACTCCTGCTGAGGCCAACCCCCCGCCAAGGGAATGGCCGACTATAACAATATCTTCGCCCGACAACACGTTTCCAACAGTTCTTCCTAAACGCATCGCCTGGTCATATTGTTTGGTCTCCAACCCCATCCCCTGCTTGATATTTGTCGCCCAGTCTTTAAACCCGGTGACCTGGTTATTGGTCCCGCGATAGGTCAGCATGGTTTCGTTATTAATGTCCGATTTAAACAGGGCCGCACCGAACCCTGATTCCTTACTCATAAAAACAGCATTTTCAAGCCCGGGGACATCTTTCCCCTCCATTACCTCCAACCCGACCGGAGCCTCGGGCAACGCGTCGATATGGCCGCGGCGATATTCATCGACCCGATAGACATAATCCGCAGCCTCAGCACGCAGGATATTATCATTGTTGAAAGCGAGACGCTCGGCGGCCGCGGCCTGCTCCGGGTTCTGCTTATCGGCATTGCCAATGAGGACTTTCCGCTCCCGGTAGCGCTGCTTACGCGCCTGCACTTCCGGGCTGAGCGCATAATCCAGGCGACCGATCCCCATGACCCTCGAGACCGCGACGCCCGCCGGCATGGTCACCTTTGGCGGGCTGGTGATCTCCATGTTGACTTTGCCGTTGAGGCTGACCGCCCCCTGAATGGCAACGGTGTTGCCGAACAGGGTGATGTTTCCGGCCGGATCCATCCTGATGCCGCCGCCGTTCTGGCCGATGACGATATCGCCGCCGCCGTCCCCTTCGATGGTGATTGCGCCATCGGCCTGCAGGGTCAGACTGCCGCTGTCGATGGTGATGGCTGTGTTTGCACCTTCGACATTGACAGTGGCGCTCTCGCCGATGTCGAGAGTCATGTCCTGAGCTGCTTCGAATTCGAGGTTCTGCCCCGCTTCCAGCTGGATAGTATTGCCAGCGCAAAGGGTTGCATCGGTTGCAGCCTGATGGTGGATCTCCCCTGTGGTGGTGACGATCTCGTGCTTGTCTTCAGCCACCAGGGTGCGGTTGTTGCCAACGGTTTCGGTCAGGCTGTCGCCGCATTGGGTCTGGATGGTCTGCTTGGCGTAGATTTCAGCCAGACCCTGGTCACTGGCCAGGCGGATCAGGTGTTCGGCCCGGTCGGCGTTTAAGTGCAGCATGTTGTGTCCGGCAAAGGTTTTCAGGGTGATGACCGGCTCATCGATTGTGTCATCAAAGACCAGTTCCTGCCCGCCGGCCGTGCGGATGATGTTCTGCTGGGGATTGGCACTGGTGACCGGGGAACGGTTCTCCGGGTTGGGCAGAGCACCGACGATCATCGGCCGATCGGGGTCGGAGTTGAGACAGCTGACCAGAATTTCAGCTCCGTCCTGCAGGGGCATATGCCAGCCCGGCTGATGGCCGTTTCCCGCCCCCCCGAAAGGTTGCATCTGCCGGGTGAAGCGCGAGTTCCGGACAGAGGCGTTGCCGTCGCTGTCGTTATGCTGCCGAAAGCGGGTGCGGCCATCGTCATCAAGGTCGGCGGTCTGATCGCTGCTTTCGATACGCGCGGTGAAGGTCAGCGGCAGCCTGGGCAGTGGGGTCATGGGCACATAATACGGAAGGTCCCTGGGAACCAGGGTCACCTGGTTGGTGTAGGGGCAATCGTGGTCGCCACCGAGGCCAAGACCGCCATCCTGCCGCAGTTGGTGAGTCATGGCGATGATCAGGTAATCGCCGCTGGCAGTTCTGGCGAAACGATCCGCGTCGATTCGCACGGTTCGACCGACCTGGAGGTCGACGGCGTGGCTGCTGATATCGAGAAAGCATTGTCCGGCGGCACCGATCCGGGCCTGCAGTCCCGCTTCGTCGTCAGCCTGGTCGATACCGACCAGACCGCTGCCAAAACTCACCGCCGTGGTACCGTAGTCCGACCGGCCCAGACCGGGCAGGTCCCGGGTTGCCAGCAAACAGTTCTCCGGCACCGTTTCGGCCACATCATGAACCAGGTAACGGTCACTGACCATTTTGGCTCCCAGGTTGACACTGATCAGGTCATTGCCAGCGGCATCATGCTCGAGGCCGGCACCGGGCCGGTAAACAAGGGGAGCCCGCCCCAGGGGACGACAGTTGCCGGGACTGTCGCTGAAGTGCAGGAGCTCCCGCCCATCTGCCGCCTCCGACCAGAACAGAATCCCGTTGCGGCTGCACAGCCGCGCCAGGAAATCAAAGTCACTCTCCCCCGCCTGCAGGGTTGTCGGCCGGACCGGATAGTTTCTGCTCCAGCGACAGAACAGGGAGGGGGTGGTCAGATCGTGACGCCCGCATGTTATGCGGATAATCTCGGGCAGACTGCGGTCGAGAAGAATGCGGCAGTCGCTCTGTTGTTGAAGACGATAGAGCTGGGAGCTGACCGTCACCTGCCAGAGCTGGCGACGATCTGGCAGCTCCCGTTCATGACCGACGGCGCTGACCAGGCCATGGATCAGGCGCTGCTCACCGTTGGGGGCCGCCATACAGACCCGGGCCCCGGTATTGAGCAATGGTGTCAGCGAAGCATAATCGGCAACGACGATACCAAGCTGGAATTGGAATGGCTGATTGAAACGCTCGCGCCCGGCAAGGCGCACGACGGGATAGTCAGCACCACCGACCCGAAGGGTCAGTCGCGACTGATCTGCTGATAAAGCCAAGGGTCCCCCTCCTTGAGTTTATAACCTGAATATGTGATGCCAGCTAAACTGTGCGCCAACAATATGGCCGTCTTTAGAAATTTTCTCAACCCTTTTCTTTATCTTTTCATTATGTTATGGATGGCGCATTAAATTGATCAGCAGCTCGGAAGAGACCTCAGGACGCCGTCATCCAGCGCTTGCCGCGCTGCGAATCTCCCGGCTGCAGAATAAATTAAAAAAGGATGCCCAAAAACATCGGACACCCTTTTCATTATGGCGGAGAGGGGGAGATTCGCCCACTACAGATTCTGCTTCACGCAAAATCTTGCGTCGGCTCCCCTCCTCTCGCTGACGCGGCCCTCCATGGCCGCTTTTCTGACATTCAGTCAGCGCTCGCTGCGCTTCGAATCTCCCGGCTGCAGAATAAATTAAAAAAGGATGTCCGAAAACATCGGACATCCTTTTCATTATGGCGGAGAGGGGGAGATTCGAACTCCCGGTCCCTTGCGGGACAACAGATTTCGAGTCTGTCACCTTCGGCCTCTCGGACACCTCTCCGTTGTTACCTTTTTTGTTGTTTTCGTTCTTTGTTGCGCTGCCGCAGGCGCTTGAAAAACTCGCTCAGCTGGGTACTGCATTCTTCTCTCAGAACCCCTTCGCGAACGTCCACCTTGTGATTGAAACGATCATCCTCGGCGAAGTTGTAAATGGAACCGACCGCTCCCACCCGGGGATCGCGACACCCATAGACAAGATGGGGAATCCTCGCCAGGATGATGGCTCCCATGCACATGACGCAGGGTTCCAGGGTCACGTACAGCGTACAGTCGATCAGGCGCCATGATCCGAGCTTTTCAGCCGCCTGGCGGATGGCTATCATCTCGGCGTGGGTGGTCGGGTCGTTGCTCGTTTCCCGCAGGTTGTGACCACGCCCGACAACCTCCCCGTCGTGGACGATGACCGCCCCGATGGGGACTTCGGCAAGATCTTCGGCAAGAGCCGCTTCTTTGAGCGCCTCCCGCATGAAGAAGCTGTCCAGCTCCGCTGCATTATCCATTTAACCTAAACCTGATCGTTCTTGTTCGGCAGGATGAGCTTCTAACATGAAACCCGTTTTATTTCAACCAGAATCAGAGCTAAAGAAAACACTGCGGCCAGTCGGTACAGATAAAAAAGATCCCTGCAGCCCTGAATGCTTGGACCTCGGCAAGGTCGTTTACGGTCCAAACACTGACTTCGATGCCATTTCCGTTCAATTCCGCAATCAAACGTTGATCAGCAAGGGACCTGTGGGGATGATAAGCATCGCAGCCAAGATCCTTAAGATATTCGACCAGTTTTTCCGGATGGACGTCCTCGACCAGGGCCGCTGTGGCCAGGCAAGAACCATACTGCCTGATTCGGTGCAGATAAGCATGATTAAAGGAGGAGATCAGGACCAGGTCAGCAGTAGCGGTCTGATCGATCAGCGCAAGCAGGGTATCAACGATTGCTTCACCAAGTGCAGAATCACCCTGATCTTTCATTTCCAGGTTAACAGGAAAGTGATGGTCACGGCAGTATTCCAGCGCTTCACGGCACCTGAGAACCTTTTGCCCTTTGATCTTTTCAACAGCTTCCGGGCCAACATCCCCAGAACGGATTGTCCCGTAAGGATCGCTAACAACAAACCAACTGCCGGCGTCAAGCTGACTTAACTCGCCAGCTGTAAGGTCTCTGACTCTGAACCCTTTTCGCGTGTTGAACTTCTTGCGGCAGGTAACGTCGGTTGTCCTTTCAAGTGTTTCATCGTGGAACAGGACCAGCTCACCATCGGCAGTGAGCTGAACATCGGTCTCCCACAAATCAGCCCCGCATGCCCGCGCCTGCTCCAGCGCCAAGCGCGTGTTTTCCGGAGCAATAGAACGGGCACCGCGGTGGGCGCAGACAAGCCCCTTACGGGCGAAACGCTGGAAGAATGGCTTCATGGGAATCCGTGAATCGTGAATCCGTGAAGCGTGAAGCGTATATCAGTGCATTAAAGGAGAATACGGATAAAAACGTACGAAAACTTCAGCAGCGTCCATCCGTCTTTATCTGCATTCATATTTGCACAAGAAGAACTTGACTTTCACGCTTCACACTTCACGGTTTTTGTCATCGTCCCATCCAACCGCCGTCAACGACCATCACTTCGCCGTGCATATAGTCGGAAGCGGACGAGGCCAGGAAGACGATGGGACCGGCGAAATCCTCCGGAACACCCCAGCGTCCGGCCGGGATCCGTTCCAGTATCGCCTTGCTGCGGGACGGGTCGTCCTGAAGGGCCTGGGTGTTGTCGGTCTTGATATAACCGGGTGCGATGGCGTTGACATTCACCCCCCGACCGGCCCATTCATTGGCGAGGGCTTTGGTCAACTGACCGATCCCCCCCTTGCTGGCGGCATAGCCGGGAACCGTGATGCCCCCCTGGAAGGTCAGCAGCGACGCGGTGAAAATAATCTTCCCGGAGCCGCGCTCCACCATGCCTCTGCCGATTTCGCGGGACAGGACAAACTGTGAATTGAGATTGACCTCGATCACCTCGTCCCAGATTTCGTCGGGATGTTCCGCCGCCGGCGCCCGTTTGATGGTCCCGGCATTATTGACCAGGATATCGATGACCGGGTGGGCAGAGGTCACTTCGGCGATAAAGGCCCTTAGTGCCTGGCGATCACTGAAGTCACACTGATAGGCCTTGAAGCTGCGGCCACAAGCCGTCACCTCTTGTTCGACATCACTGCCGGACAGCTCCAGCGAGGCACTGACACCGATGACATCTGCCCCGGCCTTGGCCAGGGCAACAGCCATCCCTTTGCCGATACCCCGTTTGCAACCTGTTACCAATGCGGTCTTCCCTGCGAGAGAGAACATGTCCATGAAATTAACTCCGTTCAATATGACGAAGAGAGAATCGAGAAGAGAGAATATGAGAATGAAGACTTCTCCCTTCTGAGTTCTATCTTCCAAATTCTACTTATCAGATTTCGATAACCGCCTTGACCACCCCGGTCTCCGGCTTGGTCCAGCTTTCGAAGGTGTCGATCGCTTCCCCGAACTGGCAACGGTGGGTGATCATCGGATCACTATTGACCGACCCTTCGGCCATGCATTGCATGACCCACTCGAAATCCTCCTTGTTGGCATTGCGGCTGGAGAGCAGGGTCGTTTCCCGCTTGTGGAATTCCGGGTCGGGGAAGGTGATATCCGCCGTCACCAGGCTGACCAGAACGTAGCGCCCGGTATGCCCAAGCAGCAGGAACCCGTCCATCATCGCCTTGGGGTTCCCGGTGCAGTCGAAAATAACGGTGGGCATATCACCGTTGGTCAGCTCGGCCAGCTTTTCTTTGGGATCGTCAACCCCCACCTGGACGAAGTTGTCGAACCCCAGGTCATCTTTGGCAACCGCAAGCCGCTTTTGCGAAACGTCCATCACGATAACATCACCGCCAGCGACCCGGGCAAACTGCATGAGACCGAGACCGATGGGACCGGCACCGACAACCAGAACCTTTTCGCCCGGATTGATGGCGGCCCGCCGCACGGCATGGGCGCCGATGGCACAGCATTCGACCATGGCCAGCTGATCCGGGGTGAGGGACGTACTTTTGATCAGGTTTTCAACCGGCAGGGCCATGTACTCGCACATGCCGCCGTCACTGTGAACCCCGCGCAGGTTGATATTGACGCAGCAGTTCGGTTTGTTGTTGCGACAGGCGATGCAGGTACCGCAACCGATGACCGGAACAATGCAAACCTGATCGCCGACGGCCAGATGGGTGACCCCGGCGGGCAATTTTTCGACAACGGCAGCCAATTCGTGCCCCAGGACCCTCGGATAATTGAAAAACGGCTGATTCCCGGCAAAGGCGTGCAGATCGGTACCACAAATACCGACCCGGGTAATACGCACCAGGGCTTCACCCTCTTTGGGAACCGGAACCGGCTGCTCGGACATGACAAATTTGCCCGGAGTTTCACACGTTAACGTTTTCATTGTGTCCATAGTATTTATCCTTTTATGACAATAAATGGAGAAGTTGAATCCGTGTCGAAAGGTTCTTATTGGCCACTTAGGCATTGGCACTCCCTCTTTTTCGCGATGGCAAATTTGAAATTTCAGATTTGCCATCGCGAAACGCAGTGAGCGTTCGTGGCCCCAAAAAAGAGAGCCGCCGTTGTCCAGCGGCTCCCCAGTTAGACCTTTGCATGCCAGCCGGTCGATCCGGCAGGCGGATTACTTCTGGTTTTTCAGGATAAGGTCAATCAGACCATTCTTGTATTTTGCTTCGTACTCGTCCTGCAGGTACTTCACCTTTTCAACAAAAGGTGCAATGTCGTCAATCTCGTTGAACTCGCACCAGCCCTTTTCGGTCATTTCCTTGACCATGGCACTCTCTTTTTCGTTCCACCACTTGCGCTCCAGCTTGCTGGCTTCCAGGGCAATTTCCTTCAGGATAGCAAGGTTCTTGTCGCCCATCTTCTTGGCGGTGACTTTACTCAAAGCGACCAGGTCAGGAGTCAGCAGGTGCTTGGAGTAGGAGAAGTATTTGGACTGCTCGTAAAGTTTCAGGGTGTACAGGGTCACCGGGCTGTTTTCCCAGCCGTCCAGAACGCCCTGCTGCAGCGCTGAGTACACTTCGGACTGGCTCATCGGAGTGGCGATCGCACCGAGGGCGTTCATGGCCTCGATAACCATCTTGACGCCGATAACGCGGATTTTCAGCCCCTTGAGATCTTCAGGGGTGTTGATAGGACGCTCGTTGTTGATGAAGCTGCGGGCGCCGCCATAGAAATAGGTTAAAGGAATAAAACCTTTTTTCTCCAGGGATTTGGCCAGGATATCACCGGCCTCGCCCTGCAGGGATTCGAACAGGGCATCTTCTGACTGGAACAGGAAGGGCAGAGCCAGAATGTCCATTTCCGGGACATAAGAAGAGAAGGTCCCGGCAAACTGCTGAGCGATATCAACGGTACCAAGAACGACACCTTCAACCATCTCTTTGTTGCCGCCCAACTGACTGTTGGGATAGACATCCATCTTGACTTCACCATTGGTGCGCTTTTCGATCTCCTTACTCATGTAACGCAACGCCATGGTCATCGGGTGGTCTTCGGGCAGAGTGTTGGTCGCTTTCAAAGTAATCGCAGCAAAACCGCTGCTGGCGACCATCAGGAACATCAGGGTTAGAACAATCAGCCTCTTCATTGTAAGCCTCCTTATCAGGGTTGGATGTAGCCCAGCATGGTTGGAATCCATGTGGAGAAAAACGGAACAAAGATAACAAGCAACAGAACAACGACCATGGCTGCCAGATACTTCCAGTAGCAGCGCATGACTTGATTAAGCGTTATGCCGGAGATACCTGACGCGACAAACAGCGCGATTCCGACGGGTGGCGTGCACTGGCCGATAGCCATATTGACGATCATCGCCACGCCGAAGTGAATGGGTTCAATACCGATCTTCATAACGATGGGCCAGACGATCGGAACGAGAATGATAATGATCGCGGACGGATCGAGAAAGGTTCCCATGAGCAGGAACACGGCATTGAGCATCAGCATGATGATCCATTTTGACTCCGACAGGCCGACAACAAAAGAGGCGATCTGGCCGGGGATATTTTCCGCCGTCAGAATCCAGCCGAAACCGGACGCGGCGGCAACGGTCAGCACGACAACGCCGGTGGTGACTGCCGATTTAACAAAGATTCCGGGCAAATCCTTGAAGCTGAGCTCTTTGTAAATAAAGAAACCGACAACAAAGGAATAGAGTGCTGCCACCACCGAAGCCTCGGTCGCAGTAAACATGCCGCCCACAATCCCACCGACGATAATCACGACCGTCATGATTGCGAGAATCGAATCGGCACAGGAACGGATCAATTCCTTAAAGGAGACCCGTTGTTCCGGTTCGATCTTGCGTACCTTGCAATAGACATAGTTGACCAGCATCAGGCTGCCGCCCATGAGAATGCCGGGGAGAACGCCGCCCATGAACAAACCGCCAATCGACACACCGGCGGTCACCCCGAGGATGATCATCGGAATCGAGGGAGGAATAATGATGCCGATGGAACCGGCGGTCGCCATGACTGAGGTTGCCATATCGGAACCATAGCCTTTTTTCTTCATCGCCGGAATCAGCAAGCTGCCGACCGCAGCCGTATCAGCGGCGGCAGCACCGGACAGACCGGCAAAGAACATCGCTGCGCCGACACTGGTATTGGCCAGACCGCCGCGGATATGTCCGACCAGCGCTGAAGAGAAATTGACCAGGCGGCGGGAAATCCCACCGGACTCCATGAAACCACCGGCGAGAATGAAAAACGGAATGGCAATCAGATGATAGTTGCCGCAGGAACGGAACAGTTTGAGGACAATCGCAATGCTATCGATATCACTGGCAATAAACATGGCCAGCACGGTCGAGATCACCAGACAAAAGGAAACCGGCATCTGAACAATCAGAAACACCACAAAAAAGATAAACAGAATTGTTGCCATGAACGAAACCTCCCTTGTTATTCGCTGACAGCCGGCTGAAAATTACCCGTCAAAACCTTGTCCAGAGTATGAACAAACATGAAGGCAGCCGAAACCGGAATGGACGCATAAGCCCAGACCATTGAAAAGGGAAGAACATCCATGGTCTGCACAATATTGAGTTGTGCGAGAATAGTCCCTTTATAGACCAGAAAGGCGGTAAACCAGAGCATTGTCAGCCAGACGACGTAGAGGACGAACTTGGCCAGTTTTTCGGGAAAATGATGAATAAAGATATCGACATTGAAATGAGCCAGCTGGTCGATGGCGAGGCTGGCGCCGATAAAGCTGGACCAGACGAACGAATAGGTCAGCAACTCTTCTGACCAGGCGATCGGTGCATGCAGGATAAAGCGTGAAAAAATCTGCAGACCTCCGCACACGAGCATTCCGACGAACAGAATAATCAGGGACCATTTTTCGATCAACTTGACTAAACTGTTGATTTTGTCCCAAAACGCTACAACACTTTGCATCCCATACCACTCCTTTATTTTGCTCTTATCTCTTTGAACTACGCGAGCCTTTATTACGACAATGACAATGCAAATCTCTGGTCAGAGATAGTTATTTCAGGTGATGCCTGTCTTATTCTCCTTTCAGGTAGTCATAAATACTTGTCACAACGGGGATACCGGCGCGGCGATGACGTTCTTCAAGTTCCAGTTCGACATCTCCGGGGACCAGGACTCTTTCGAAGCCGGGTGCGGTCGGCTGAGCATGAAGTTCGTCGACCATAGCATCCATCTGCGACATGAAGTGATCGGCGGAAATATAGGTGGCAGGATCTATGGCGATCACCAGGCTTGCAAGTTTACGCTTCTGGTCAAATCCTTCATACATGGCCGCGATATGGGGGCCAAACTGGGCACCCAGCAACACTCCCGTCAGGATATCGACGACCATGGCGATGCCGTACCCCTTGTAGCCGCCCAGGGGAGTCAATCCCTTGACCTGGCAAGGATCGGTTGTCGGAGTGCCGCTGTCATCCAGTCCCCAGCCTTCGGGAATCGGAATGTTTTTTTCACGGGCATGCAAAATTTTACCATAGGCAACGTTACTTGTGGCCATATCGAGAATAACCGGGGAATTTTTCTGACAGGGAAAGCCGAAGGCCATCGGATTGGTCCCCAGAAACGGCTTGGCACCGCCAAAGGGGGTCACGCATTTGTCGGTCTGAACCAGAGCGATGCCGATCATTCCGGCAGCAACCGCCTGAGAGACAAAATATGACAGCGCCCCGCAATGGCTGCTGTTGACCACACCGACCATGGCCAGGCCCGACTCTCTGGCCATGTCGATAGCGTGGTCCATGGCCTTGTTGGTGGCGACATGCCCCATGCCGTCGTCGGCATCAAACAGACCGCAACCGCTGCGGATTTTGGCGAAGGTGAATTGAGGATGCTTATTGAGGCTGCCGGCATTCAGACGCCGAACGTAATGCTCGGTCCGCATGGCGCCATGGGAGTGGACACCGCGCAGATCGGCATGGACCAGCACATCGGCGGTGATCCGGGCATGCTCCTGATTGAGCCCGGCCTCCTTCAATCTGGCGGAGACAAGGGTTTGCAATTCATCTGCGTCGACCAAAACTTCTTTAGATGCGCTAGCGGTTTCCATCTTTCCAGATCCCTCTGTCTATGAGTCGTCATAACTGGCGTTCAGACTGAAAACCGGCCAGCTATCCTCCGGTCCCTCCGGATGAAAGCCAACGGGTCGCAACCTGTCGACATCAGAAAAGAGCAGCTTGAGTTTCACAATATAAAACGATAGTTCCAGTTTTTGTCAAGATTTTTCTGTAAGGCTGCTCGCTTGAAACCCCTTTCCGCCTTTATAAAGACAATAAAATCATACTGGTTTCTTATATTTTTATTATTTTTCCAGACCATGCCCGGCAATGAGACCGCTGAGAAGATACGCCTGACTTTTGTTTCGCATTATAAAACCATTTGCCAAAAAATGAAAAACTCCCTATATTACCAAGACAAATTCCGCACCGGAGTCGAAACCGTCAACCAAACCATCAGGAGGTATTGGAATGGATATCAGATATGCAGTTCACCCAGAGCACGCCGAAGCGATGAACACCTTTGAGTTGCGGCAGAATTTTCTTATCGAAAAACTGTTTGTTCCCGGCCGAATCCAACTGGTCTACAGCTACAATGACCGCCTGATTGTCGGCGGCGCCTGCCCGACCGAAACCCTGCCCTTGGAAGTTGACCGCAAAATCATCGGCAGCGATTTCCTGCTGCAGCGCCGGGAGATGGGAATTATCAACGTCGGAGGCGCCGGGTCGGTGATTATCGACGGGACAACCTACCCCATCGCCTTCAAAGATGGCATTTATGTCGGCATGGGAGCCAGGGATATCACCTTTATCAGCGACGATCCCGAAAACCCGGCAAAGTTCTATTTCAACAGCTCCCCGGCCCACGCCCACTATCCCACCACCCCCGCCCCGTTCAGCGCTGCCACCCCGGTGGAACTTGGCGACCAGGCCACCAGCAACCACCGAACGATCCGTAAATACATCCATCCCGATGGTATCAAAAGCTGTCAGCTGGTCATGGGCATGACAACACTCGAAACCGGCAGCGTCTGGAACACCATGCCGACCCACACCCATGAGCGCAGAATGGAAGCCTATTTTTACTTCGAAATGAACGAAGACCAGGTGGTCTTCCACCTGATGGGAACCCCGGACGAAACCCGGCACGTGGTGATGCGCAATGAAGAAGCCGTCCTTTCGCCTTCCTGGTCGATCCATTCCGGCGTCGGCACGGCCAACTACACGTTCATCTGGGGGATGTGCGGAGAAAATCAGCTGTTTGACGACATGGATCATGTCGCCATGCAGGACCTCAAGTAGTTTCAGTCCGGAGTCCGGAAATCAGAAGCCTGACAGGTTTCACCGGGTTTTTTAGCCGGGAACGGTTCTTTTCCGCTGCGATGTTGTCAATCTGCGGGCTTGCCTGGGCGTCCCAAAACCCTGCGCCTCCGTGCAAGCCCGTGATTTCCTGGCCACCGCGAAAGCTCCTCGTTTCCAATTTAAAACGTCCACATGAGCACCATCTCTCGCTGATGAAGAGGGGGAAAGTGAGGGGAAGACCAATGAACAATCGACACAATCGGCATGGCAAAAGGTTGACAGCAGCAAAGACAGATGCGATTTTAACAGGTTGCGAAAACATACGAAATTCCCGAAGGAAATGACATGAGTGTTCAATCTCTTGACCGCGCCTTTGACATCATCGAACTCCTGTCAAAGGAATCCCGCAGCATTCCGATGACGGAAATCGGGCGCCGCCTGGATCTGCATAAGAGTACCGTCCATCGCCTGCTGACCTCACTGCGCAAACGCGGTTACGTCGAACAGGAAGCGGAAAGCGGCAATTACAAGCTGGGACTTGGCTTCGTTGAACTGGCCAGTCTCTACCTCAACAGCCTCGAACTGAAAACCGAGGCCAGCCCGTTTATTCACGATCTGGCAAAAACGACGGGTCAAACCGTCTTTCTCGCCATCATGGATCACACCGATGTGGTATACATTGATAAAGCGGAAGCCTACAACAGCATGCGCCGCTACACAATTATCGGCAAACGACTTCCGCTTTATGTCACGTCCCTCGGCAAGGCCATGCTTTCCGGCTGCACGGATCGAGAAATCGAAGAACTCTACCCGGAAAGAAACCTGCCGAAACTGACGTCCAAAACCCTGACGACCTTTGATGCGCTGATGGCTGAAATCAGGCAGACCAGGGAGCGCGGCTGGTCGATTGACGACGAAGAACGGGAGCTGGGAACCCGTTGCATCGGTGCGCCGATTTTTGATTATCGCGACCGGGTCATTGCCGCGGTCAGTATCGCCTGGGAGATCAAGGTCAACCCCGACATCAGCTGGAAGGACTACGCCCAGTACGTGGTCAGAACCGCGGCCCAGATTTCCGTAAAAATGGGCTGCACCAAAAACAAGATCCGCCAGCTGGCCAATCCGGGAGTCTTCTGAAAGAATCCTCGCAAAACCATCCATCCGGACCGATACCAGCATCGGTCCCACAGACAACGGAGGAGATTGAATGGAAACTCAAGAATTCAACAACGGTGACAAAATTCCTGTACTGGGCCTTGGCACCTGGAAGTCGGCCCCCAATGAAGTATACGGGGCGGTCAAAGAAGCCATAAAAATCGGTTATCGCTATATCGACTGCGCTCATATCTACGGCAACGAAGCTGAGGTCGGCCAGGCCTTGAGTGAGGCTTTCGCCGAAGGAATCGTGACCCGCGAAGAGATGTGGATCACCTCGAAGCTCTGGAACGATTCCCACTTCCCCGAAGATGTCCGTCCCGCCATCGAGACGACCCTTAAAAACCTGCAGCTCGATTATCTCGATCTGTACCTCATGCACTGGCCGGTCGCCCTGCAAAGGGGAAAGTTCATTCCCGAATCGGCCGAGGACATTCTTCCCCTGAGCGAGATCCCCATCGACGTCACCTGGAATGCGATGGAAGACCTGTACCATGCCGGGCTGTGCCGTCATCTCGGCGTTTCCAATTTCAACGTCCCCAAGCTCCAGGACCTGCTCGGCAAAGCAAACATCCGTCCTGAAGCCAACCAGGTCGAACTTCATCCCTATCTTCAGCAGCCCGAGCTCTTCGCTTTCTGCAAGGAGAACGGTATTTTCCTGACCGCCTACGGCCCCCTCGGGTCCCCCGACCGGCCGGCCCGGATCAAGGAAGCCGACGAACCGGTTCTCATGGAAGAACCGACCATCGTCGAAATTGCCAAGCGCATCAACGCTTCCCCAGCCCAGGTCCTGATCCGCTGGGCCATCGACATGGGCACCAACGTTATCCCCAAGTCGGTCAACCCGGAGCGCCTCAAGCAGAACCTTGCCGCGCTGGATGTCAAGCTGACCCAGGACGATATGGCGGCCATCGCCAAACTTGACCGCAACCGCCGCTATTACACGGGCAACGCCTGGACCATCCCCGGAAGTCCGCATACCTGGGAGTCTCTCTGGGAAAAATAGAAATTTCGGCCCTGTCCCGACGGCCCTGCTCCCGGATGCCGTGGTCGACCACGGCATCCGGGCTGATCCTGTAAAAATCCCCAACCCTTAAGAGCCGGGAAACCGGCTACCTTTTCTTGCATTTTATATCATTTTATTGATATATATATTAAAGCAAATTCAGCGGCGGCCCCCCGTCCACACCCTCTTGTTCCAGTCAAAAAACGGTCCGCTGCCAACCCATCCACCCATTGCAGGAGAGTCTATGCCTTCGCAAGAATTTCGCTCCGCAGAGTTTGTTGAACTCCATGATGCCGGCGTCTGCCTTTTCACCCACGACAATGCCGACGGCTGCGGCTGGAGGGAATTTCGGGAATACGAAGGAGGAGGTTTTTCTGTTCTCGGGGAGGATATCTGCAGACTCGCACAAATTTTCGGGCTGGACCCGGAACCCATCCTGGCCAAATCGACCAAAGGGGAAATTCAGCGGATTGATCCCGAATGCCTTGAATTCAGAATCGTCAAGAGCCGTCAGGACGTCGGCAAAAAAACGGACTCGCGCCACTACGGAGCGATGGAACGCATCAAAAGCATCTGGGCCAGGATTGACGCCCCGCAACTGCTGCAGCTCAAGGTTGAATTCTATCTCACCGAGAACATCCAGCAGGAAGAGACAGCCATCAAGCAGATCAGCTATTCAGGCAATTTTTCGGTCTGGTGGGAATAACCTGCCCGAAATGCCAAAAACAACAAAAAAGGCGACAGCACCAATAAATGCTGTCGCCTTTTTATTTAAATGGCGCGCCGGGTAGGATTCGAACCCGCGACCTTCTGATCCGTAGTCAGACGCTCTATCCAGCTGAGCTACCGGCGCAAAGAAGCAGTTTTATCGCTCATCCTCGAAGAATTGTCAATACATTTCTTCGTTTTTTCAATTTAACTGGCGGAGAAGGGGGGGGGGATTCGCCCACTTCGTCACCGGCGTCACGCCGATTCCTGCGTTGGCCCCCCTGCGCTCGCTGTCGCAGACATCCTGTCCGCTTTTCTGACATCAGGTCAGCGCTCGCTCCGCTTCGAATCCCTGCTGAGATTCTTTTTTTATTGTAACTGGCGGAGAGGGGGGGATTCGAACCCCCGGTGGCATACACCACACTCGCTTAGCAGGCGAGCACCATCGGCCTCTCGGTCACCTCTCCGCAATACAACCTGTTTTTTTATATCCGCGGGCATCCTGCCCGCTTATCTGACATGAAGTCAGCGTTCGCTCCGCTTCGAATCCTATGAAACATTGACGGAGTTAAATGGCGGAAGAGGTAGGATTCGAACCCACGGATCTTTCGATCAACGGTTTTCAAGACCGCCGCCTTAAACCACTCGGCCACTCTTCCGCGTTTCGGTGAAAGTAAATCTTACCGAAAAAACTTTGGGAATGTAACGGAAAATTTTTCAAAATGCAACCCCTAAGAAAAAGTTTTCTGTCCCATCGTTTTTCCTGGAGCGGCATCACCCTTGCGTGATCTTTTCCAATCCGCCCATGTAAGGCCTGAGCACTTCGGGAACCACCACCGAGCCGTCTTCCTGCTGGTAGTTTTCAAGAATCGCGAGCAGGGTCCGTCCCACGGCGAGACCGGAGCCGTTCAGGGTATGGACAAGTTCAGCCTTCTTCGCCCCTTCCCGGCGGAATCTGATGGCGGCACGACGCGCCTGGAAATCACGGAAGTTGGAGCAGGAAGAGATCTCCCGGTAGCAGGCCTGGCCGGGCAACCAGACTTCAATGTCGAAGGTGCGGGCTGCGGAAAAACCGATATCTCCGGTGCAGAGATCGACCACCCGGTAGGGCAGTTTCAGCAATTTCAGAACCTTTTCAGCGTTGTTGAGCAGCTTTTCCAGTTCGGCGTCGGACTCTTCCGGACGGGTAAACTTGACCAGTTCCACCTTGTTGAACTGATGTTGACGGATCAGCCCACGGGTATCGCGGCCGTGGGACCCCGCCTCTTTACGGAAGCAGGGGGTATAGGCCGTATAGCAAAGGGGCAGATCCTTCTCCTGGAGGATTTCGTCACGGTGAATGTTGGTCACCGGAACTTCGGCGGTCGGAATCAGGAACAGATCGACCTCCTCGGTATGGAACAGGTCGCTTTCGAATTTGGGCAGCTGACCGGTACCGGTCATGGTGGTCCGGTTGACCAGAAACGGCGGCAGGGTCTCAGTGTAACCATGCTCGGTCGTGTGCAGGTCGAGCATGAAATTGATGAGTGCCCGCTCCAGCCTGGCCCCGGCCCCGAGATAAAGGGCGAAGCGGGCTCCGGAAAGCTTGCTGGCCCGTTCGAAATCAAGAATTCCCAGCTCTTCTCCGATATCCCAATGCGCTTTGGGGATAAAGGAAAAGTCGGGTCTGTCTCCCCAGACCCGGACCTCGACGTTGTCCTCTTCGGACTGACCGATGGGGGTCTCTTCGTGGGGAATGTTCGGAATCCCCATGAGCAGGGCATTCAGTTCCTCTTCGACGACAGCCAGCTGGCCGTCCAGATCCTTGATGCGGGCCGAGACGTCTTTCATCTGGGCGATCTCGCCCTGGACCTGGCTCTTGTCCTTGGTCTTGCCGATCAGGGCGGAAACCCGGTTCTTCTCGGCCTTCAGGGTTTCGGACTCGGAAAGCAGCTCACGCCGCCGCTGATCCAGGCTGATGAATCCGGACAGATCAACCGAACCGCTGCGATTCGCCAGGGCCTGCCGGGCGGCCTCAAAGTTTTCCCGTAAATATCTGATATCGAGCATGATTTATTCCTCCATGCGATTAAATAGACAACGAACGAACGTTGATAACACTTCTCCCCGCAGGGGTCAAGGATTGCGGGAGTGAAAGGGGTGCCGCATGCGCCCCTAACCCTGAAAGAGAGGACCATGAGGCTGCTGGCGCTGAAAGATCATCCGGAGAAGCGATTTACCTCAGCGGCAAGGGACCCGGCAGGATCAGACCATAGGGGTAGCAGCGCTTACTCCCTGCTGCCGTTGACCCACCAGTCATGATCATCATCAAACCACCATTTCGACGAATCCGTCTCCCAGATTTCTTTCGCCAGCTGTTTGGCAACATCCGTCTTGAGACGTTCTTCCGAAAAAGGAAACCACTCATCGGCGTACCGGTTACCCAGATCCTTGCGCTCTTTCAGTGACAGGATCATTTCCAGCTGATCGGCATCGTGCGCGAGCTTCGCTTCGTGGGTCTCCCGGGCGATGTATTCGAGGGCCGTCTGCCGGTAGTCATCCCCGAAGGGGAGCTGGCTGGCAAGATCTTCCACTGCTTTTTCCTCATCCACGGTGACATACTTTTTGTTGACATAGTTCAGATCACCGGTCCGTGCTTCGGGAATATCGTGAAACAGGCACAACTGCAGAACCCTGGCGACGTCGGCGTTGCCGTCGAGCTGGGCCAGAGCATAACCGATCATCGCCGTCCGAAAACTGTGCTCAGCGACGGACTGAGCGCCGGAACCGAGGAACTGGAATCCGGTCCGGGGGGTGCGTTTGAGCATCCCGACTTCAAACAGAAAATTGGCTATATTTTTCATCCCACCATCTCCCTGGGCTGGTCTCAGACAAGGGCTCAGCATACCCCGCCGACTTCCCCTTTTCAAGCCTCCTGCAATTTATCCGTACCACCATTTGCTGATCTGGATGGGGTATACTAAAATCTGACTGTAGGAGTTCATTATGGGGACCGGGGCACACACCCCCTCAGAGAACTTGATCACCCTGAGTCGGGGAAAGACCATAGAGAAAAAGGTCCTGTCCGGTCATTTCCCTGCAAACAAGGAAAAGCTGATCGCCATGAGGTCAGTGCAGCCCCCTGAGCCTCACCGTTAGCAACCGCCTCGGCGACGCGGTGACCAAAAGTTCGAACCAGCCACACACGCATAGAAAGGACGTTCACATATGACCAACTTCAGGATTGAAAAAGATTCTCTGGGCGAAATGAAGGTCCCTGAAGAGGCCCTCTACGGGGCCCAGACGGCTCGGGCCGTGGCCAATTTTCCGGTCTCGGGCATCCCGCTGCCACAGCCGATGCTGCGCGCCCTCGGGTTATTAAAAAAGCATGCGGCCGGGACCAATGCCAGCCTCGGCCTGCTGTCCCAGGAACTGGCGGAGGCCATCGCGCAAGCGGCAACCGAAGTCATCGAGGGGAAATGGGACAGCCAGTTCCCCGTCGACATATTCCAGACCGGATCGGGAACCAGCAGCAACATGAACACCAACGAAGTTGTCGCCAACCGTGCCGCCCAGCTGCTGGGGCAACCGATCGGCAGCAAGGCCGTACATCCCAACGACCATGTCAACATGGGCCAGTCGAGCAATGACGTCTTTCCCAGCGCGATCCATATCGCCTGTGCCGAGCAACTCCACAAAAGCCTGCTCCCGGCCCTTGAACAACTGCTTCAGCAGTTTGCGGAAAAATCTGAACAATTCAAGGATGTCCTGAAAATCGGCCGCACCCACCTGCAGGACGCAACCCCGGTCAGGCTCGGCCAGGTCTTTTCCGGCTACGCCCGCCAGGTCGAACTGGCCCATGAGCGGCTGAGCGTGGCTTCCAGCGGCCTCTACGAGCTGCCCCTGGGGGGCACGGCAGTCGGAACCGGGATCAATACCCATCCGGAGTTCGCTTCCCGGACCATTGCCGCGATCGCCCGCGAAACCTGCCTGCCCTTCCGGGAAGCAGGCAACCATTTTGAAGCCCAGGGAGCCAAAGACGCCCTGGTGACCACCAGCTGCAGTCTGAAAAGCTGTGCCGTCAGCCTCTTCAAGATTGCCAACGACATTCGTTTCCTGGCCAGCGGACCGCGCTGCGGCATCGGAGAACTGATCCTGCCGGCGGTCCAGCCGGGCAGCTCGATCATGCCCGGAAAAATCAACCCGGTCATGGCCGAATCGCTGATGCAGGTGTGCGCCCAGGTTTTCGGCAATGACGCAACCATCGCCCTGTCCGGCCTGTCGGGAAACTTTGAACTGAATGTGATGATGCCGGTGATGGCCCACAATATTCTGCAGAGCATCGAACTGCTCAGCAATGGCATCAGGGTTTTCGATGAAAAGTGCCTGGCCGGTCTCCAGGCCGACCAGCAACGCTGCAGCGACCTGCTGGAACAAAGCCTGGCCCTGGTCACGGCTCTGGTCCCTGAAATCGGTTACGACCGTTCGGCAGAACTGGCAAAAGAAGCCCACAAGACGGGCAAGACATTGAGGGAACTTGCGTTACGTGATGGGATAGATGCAGAGGTGCTGGATAAACTACTTGATCCAGAGGCGATGACTCATCCACTGGGTTAAAATTAACATGTTCCCCGATTCATTGAAATCGGGGAACATGAAGAACATAAAACACGTGGCAGCCTTAACTTCTGCCGCAGCCCCTTGCCCGTTTATGCGCAGCATATCGGGCTGTCAGTTAATTACTTTACAACATCCTTCAAGCGTAGTTCGTTTCAACTCTCGTCAGTTTTTTTGACTTTCAGCGCTTTCTTTTGGTTCGTTTTCTTTAGCGCTTGAAAGAAAATGAACCCGGCTGCCGGGCCGGGACCCGGCGATCTTAGGATAGTGTTATGATTTTAAGGTTGGCTGTTAAAAGAAACTGCCAAAAGAAGAGTCGCAGAGTCTCGCCCCTGCAGGCGACGTACTATTTTTCACAATCAAGCTAAAAATAGTAAGCACAAAAAGCCCTCTTTATATGTCCGTACTCGATTGCCGCTTCTTCAATGAATTCACCAGCAAATGATTACCGGCCAGACGGCCAAAATCACGCCTGATGGCCAGGACCGAAATGCCTGCGGCATAAAATCAAATGAAACAAGAAAATTCAGGTTTATGTCAGACATTGAAAATACAATAATTTTCAGTCGATTGGGACCTGACATTAAAACCTAAAAACAAAGGCAAATGAAAAGATGGCAAACATGACGTTTAAAAGAAACAGCGGCATTTTATCATGGGCAGGAAAAGGTCGTTGGGACGCAGTAAGTGGCCCTCATGGGAAAGGAAAACTCGAACCCGGTCTTTACAAAGTAGGTCGCAGAGAGGTCTCTCAGTATACAACTAAAATTGGAGCTGGATTCAGGGACAGTAGCGGCAAAGGATTTTTTATTCCAATTTATCCTCAGTTCACGACGTCCCGCGGTAAGGACGGCAGACTTGGTATTCATCCTGATGGCAATATTTATGGAACAAACGGCTGCATAGGAATCCGCTCAAATGCAAAATCATTTTATGATTTTATCGCAGCATCCTCAGCGGATACAAAGCTTAGCTTGGAGGTATTGGACCAATGAATATTTTCAAGCTTCTATTAAGGATATCCATTCTCACATCACTAGCCATTCCCGCATATGCCGTCAATAATTCATTATATTTTCAGTTTCGTGATAACGCGGAAAATCACTATTCATCTTCCAGTCTCAGCAACGATTTTAAAAAAGCTTATGGCATTAACTACCAACCTGGGCTTGTGCTGATTCAAACAGATAAAAATGATGATTACAGATTTAAAGCTCAAAGCGATATCTTAGCGCATATAGATGACATTGAAGAGCGAGGCCTTATCTTTATCGACTATTGCTCAGATGGCAACTGCCATGAAGGATACTATATTGCTCCAGACGAACGTCCTGAATTTTTTGTAGAAAGAGGCTTTCATGTTTACCTCATATCTCCGGAAGGGCAGTTATTGAAAGATTCGTCGAAACCTTTTTCCGCTGAGCAAATTAAATCTGTCTTTCCAAAAAGGACATCGATTCAATAATATCTGACTGAAGCTTAGGCCGTAAAAGACTACGGCATGATCTTATGAAACAAGAGGAATCCCCGGTGAGATCCTTCGGGGATCCATGTTTATTCAGCCCTTAGTTTTATAAAATTTGTCTCTGCCCAGTTAAATGCGAAGCATTTTGGCCGACTGTGCTTACTCCTGGCACCAACAAACAGTAGTCTGACTCTGTTATCGTCAGATCTTTTGACTTTCAGCGCTTTCTTTTGGTTCGTTTTCTTTAGCGCTTGAAAGAAAATGAACCCGGCTGCCGGGCCGGGACCCGGCGATCTTAGGATAGTGTTATGATTTTAAGGTTGGCTTTTAAAAGAAACTGCCAAAAGAAGGGTCGCAGGGTCTCGCCCCTGCAGGCGACTGGCTTTTTGTCACAATCAGGCCACAAAAAGTCAGCAAAAAAGGCCCTCTTTATTTGTCCGTACGCGAGCACCGCGTCTTCAATGAAT
The DNA here is from genome assembly GCA_963677135.2 of Geopsychrobacteraceae bacterium. Lineage (GTDB taxonomy): Bacteria > Desulfobacterota > Desulfuromonadia > Desulfuromonadales > Geopsychrobacteraceae > Seleniibacterium. The sequence goes on from CAXXLS010000005.1 coordinate 66,095, forward strand.
CCACCAGCAAAGGATTAGCCGGCCAGACGGCCAAAATCACGCCTGATTGGCCAGAACCGCACATGCCTCCGGCATGACAATCATTGAAAAGAAAACAGCCCCTTAAAGCCAAAGATATTTGTTGGCGATCAATTAACCACCTTCAAAATAGCCTCTCCAAACTCCTTGGCCTGCCAGTTCTTCAACAACGCCATCGCTTCCAGCTCATCACGATTACGCGGCTGACGCTTAGCGATCTCTTCCAAAGTTGCGTTATTGATCAGCACACCGGGATCAAGCTCCAACCTCCGGGCGGCCTTTTTGCGCCATTCCTTTAACAGGTTGAGGCGCCTTTCAACCTCGGGATCTTTTTGCAGCCTCGGCTTACGGGGATAGTGCGGCAGATCACCATCCGGAACCTCCAGACCCTGAGCGACGGCGGCGACGAGTTTCCCGCCATAGCGTTGAGCAAGCCGGGGCGGCATCCCCTCAACCTGCTCCAGATCCTTGCGTCCTCGCGGCATAACCCGGGCGATGTCCAGGACCTGTTTATTACCGATCACTTTATAGAGAGGGCAATCACGCCGCCGGGCTTCAAGATCACGCCACCGCAGCAGGCTTTCCAGCACGGCAAGCTGTCGGGGCTTCAGGGTTCCGGCCCCCTTGAAGCGCAGAAATTCCGGGCCTTCGTGAACTGAAAAACGGGCATTTTCAAGGATTTCAAACTCCTCCTGCACCCATTCGAGGCGCCCTTTTTCGATCAGTTTTTCCTCCAGGATATCCGCCAGGCGCTGGAGATGGCGGGTGTCCTCAGCGGCATAGCGGATCATTCCTTCCGTCAACGGCCGTAAGGTCCAATCGGCACGCTGATACTTTTTATCCAGTTCAATCCCGAAATATTTGCGCAGCATGTCAGCCAACCCGAAACGTTCCTCGCCGACAAACTGGCTGGAAATCATGGTATCGAACAGACCTGTTATCTGGATATCAAAATCACGGGCCAGGCACCGGATGTCATAGTCAGCGGCATGAAACAGTTTGCGGACCTGCGGATCGGCCAGGACCGGCTTAAGGGGGGTCAGGTCGGCCTCTGGCGACAGAGGATCGATCAATACCGTTTGCTCCGCGGTGGTGAATTGCAGCAGGCAGACCTGCTCATGGTAATGGTGCATGGAATCAGCTTCCAGGTCGACGGCGATAACCGGAAACTTTTCGAGGTGCCGTGCAAAATCGGCAATGTCATCGGTGGTGGTCAGGATGGGAGATAAAGACATTCAAACTCCGTAATTCAATAATTTTTCGAGGACCTTTTTATGGGCCCCGTGGAAAGCGAGGGCACCGAGATCTGCACGCGGCTGCCAGCAGCCAGCTCCCTCGGCGACTCCGGGCATCTGCTCGCAGGCCAGGTAATAGATCAACGATTCCAGGCGAAAATGACTGTAGACGTGACGAACTTCTCCAAGAGGTTCAGCGACTCCCGGCATTTCGAAATCCTGCTGCAACTGCCTGATTCCGGCGGCAGGATCCTGGCTTTCCGCCAGAGTCAGGCAGGGAAATTCCCACAACCCCCCCAGGAAACCCTCTGCGGCACGACGCCGGGTCAGAACATGACCGCCCTGTTCAACCAGCAGGACGACCTCCCTCCGGGTCGGTATTTTTTTGGCTGGCGGCCTGACCGGCAGCTGCTGCTCAAGTCCCTGGGCCCTGGCCCGGCAGAGGCCGGCAAGGGGGCACTCGTCGCACCCGGGTTGGCGGGGCGTACAGAGGGTCGCGCCAAAATCCATGATCGCCTGAGTGTAATCATGAACCCGCCATTCGGGCGTCAGGGCTTCGGCCCACAGCCAGAGCTGTTTTTCCGCACGCGCGGACCGGGGCGGCTCCTGCCAGGCCAGCAACCGGCACAGAACCCGCCTGACGTTGCCGTCCAGAATCGGCGCATGCCTGTCGAAAGCCAGGGCGGCAATGGCTCCGGCGGTGGATCGACCGATCCCCGGCAGTTTCTGCAACTGGTCCGGCTCGGCGGGGAAGACTCCGTTATAGTCCTCAACCACTTTCCGGGCGGCCGCGTGAAGATTGCGGGCCCGCGAATAGTAGCCCAGCCCGGCCCACAGATCGATGACCGCCTCCAGAGGCGCCGCAGCCAGCTGTTCTACGGTCGGAAAATTTTCAAGAAACCGCTGATAATAACCGATCACCGCGGCAACCGTCGTCTGCTGCAGCATGATCTCGGACAACCAGATCCGGTAGGGATCGCGGGTATTCCGCCAGGGCAGGTCTCGCCCCTGGCGATCGTACCAATCCAGCAGGCGCCGGGCACATTCGCCCGCATCAAACGGCAGCTCAGCCAATTTCGACCATGGCCGCCAGGGTGGTCTCCATCTCCTCACGGGTGCCGATGGTGATCCGCATCCCATGCTGCAGGAGAGGATCCGAAAAGTAACGCACCAGGATCTTCCGCGCGTACAACGCGTCGTAAACCCGTTTACCGTTGCCGTCAGGAGGTTCGGCAAAGACGAAATTGGCGTGGGAGGGCTGGATCCTGTAACCGACCTTGCGCAGCTCGCCACAGAACCACTCGCGGGTTTCACGGACCCGGTTGACTGTCATCTGCAGATAATCCTGATCCATGAGAGCGGCCGTCGCCGCCACCAGGGCCAGGCGGTCCAGGTGATAGTGGTCGCGGATTTTATCCAGAGCGCCGATCACCTCAGGCCGTGCAACGGCCAGGCCGAGGCGCATCCCGGCCAGGGAGTAACTCTTTGAAAAGGTCCGGGTGACCACCACGTTTTCATAATCACGCACCAGGTCCATGGCATTCAGATCGGTAAAATCGACATAGGCCTCATCCACGACCAGGATACCGCTGCAACGGGTCGCAAGTTCGGCAATGTAGCGGTTGTCGAACAGAACCCCCAGCGGCGCGTTGGGGTTGGTCAGGAAAAATATCTTGCCCTCGTAGCATGCGGGGAAATCAGCGATTTCAAGCTCGTCCGTTATGCCAAAGGTCCGGATTTTCGCACCCTGGATTTCCGCCAGGGTCGCATAATAGGAATAGGACGGATGAACATAGGCAATCTCCTCGCCTTCCCCGGCGAAAGCCCGGATCAGGTTGTTAAGCAGTTCGTCGGAACCATTGGCCATAATCACCCAGGAGGGATCGAACCCGAACAGTTCCGCCGCCGCCTGGCGCGCATCCTTACTCCCGGCGTCCGGGTATTTTCGCAGGTTTTCACCGTCGTTCACCAGCTCGGCCATAATTGCGTCAACCACCCGGGGAGACGGCGGATAGGGATTTTCATTGGTATTGAGCTTTATCCAACCGGCGTCTTCAGGTTGATATCCGGGTACATAGCCCGCCATTTCGGCGATATTTTTTCGCAACGGCAACATAGCTTAAGTCCTTATCTGTTCTTGTGCTGGGGTACGCAGGCACGAAGACTCCGGGAAAAATAGATTTTTCAACGCAGAGAATCAGAACCGCGGAGTCCGCAGAGAAGATCTCAGGTTTCGCTTAACAAAAACCGGCTTTCTCCCCGTTCTCTTCTTCTCGGCGCCTGATGCGTTGGAAGACTCCCTTAGAGGCTTCGTGGCTATAAACATCAATATTCCATCAACACCTGATATTCGGTGGTACGCCGGGCCGGAACAAAACCGGCGCCGCGGACCAGGTCGACAATCTCGTCCTGAGACATGCGGAAGGAGCAGCCGGCCGCAGCCACGACATTCTCCTCCAGCATGGTTCCCCCCAGATCGTTGGCCCCGAAAAATAGCGCCACCTGGGCCATCCTTGCCCCCTGGGTCACCCAGCTTCCCTGGATATTATCGACATTATCCAGAATCACGCGTGACAGGGCCAACACCTTGAGGTACTCGACACCGGTCGCCGCTGCGCCGCCCAGTTCGGTATTGTCGGGCTGAAAGGTCCAGGGAATGAACGCGGTAAAACCGCCGGTACGCTCCTGAATTTCGCGAATGCGAAACAGGTGCTCGACAATATCCTCCGGTTTCTCGCGGCTGCCGAACATCATCGTCGCCGTAGTGCGCATCCCGAGCCGGTGCGCTTCCTCCATCACGGCCGCCCACTGTCTCCAGCCGATCTTGTTGGGAGAGATCTCCTGGCGAACATCGTCAACCAGGACCTCGGCGCCGCCACCGGGAACCGAAGCCAGCCCAGCGGCCTGAAGGCGCTTGAGACACGCCGGCATGGTCAGCCCCGAAAGACGGGCGATATGAGTCACCTCCGCCGGTGACAGGGAATGGATCTGCACCTGGGGAAAGCGCTCCCGCAACTGCCGGAACAGCTCCTCAAACCACTCGATTGTCAGAGAGGGATGCAGCCCTCCCTGCATCAGCAGCTGGGTCCCGCCGTGATCGACCAGTTCCTGAACCTTGGCGAAAATCTCGTCGTAGCTGAGCAGATAGGCGTCACGATCGCCTTCATTGCGGTAAAAGGCGCAGAATCGGCATTTTGATTCACAGACATTGGAATAGTTGACGTTGCGGTCAACCACGAAGGTCACCCGGTTATCGGGGTGCTTTTTCCTGCGGACGGCATCGGCGAGGGTCCCCAGGGAGAGCAGGTCGACCTCGGTCAGCAGAACCAGGCCGTCAGCGCGATCAAGGGTCGCGCCGTTGGCAAGTTTGTCTTTCAGGGCCGCGGGGATCATCAGTACACCTTCAGGGGCTGGTAAAGAGTGTCGCGTTCCACCGGGGTCTTCCCGGCCTTGCGAATCAGATCAACAATCCCCTTGCGAGCCAGCGCCTGGGGCGAATCGGCCCCGGCATCGTGACCGATCTGTTCCTCGATGACCGTCCCGTCCAGGTCATTGACGCCGAAACAGAGGGCGGTCTGGGCGATCTTCAGCCCGAGCATGACCCAGTACGCTTTGACATGCTGAAAGTTATCCAGATAGATTCGGCTGACAGCCAGAGTCTTGAGGGCGTCGACGCCCCCTACTCCCTTCGCTCCGGGGACCCGGGTATTGTCAGGCTGGAAGGCCAGCGGGATAAAAGCCTGAAAACCGCCGGTCCGGTCCTGGAGATCACGAATCAGACGCATATGCTCAACCCGGTCGGCATAATGTTCAAGGTGCCCGAACAGCATGGTGGCATTACTGCGCAGTCCTCCGCGATGGGCAAGCTCGGTGACCTCCAGCCACCGCTCTCCGGATATTTTTTCGGGGCAGATCCGGTCACGGACGCTCTGGCCGAGGATCTCGGCGCCGCCCCCCGGCATCGAGCCCAGTCCGGCCTTCTTCAGAGCGGCAATCACTTCGGTCACGCTGTTCTTTGAAATGCGCGCAAAATAATCGATCTCGACCGCAGTAAACGCCTTGATATGCAGATCGGGAGCAACCTCTTTTATCGCTCCCAGCATCTCCAGGTAGAAATCGAAGGGCAGGGATGGGTGCAGCCCGCCCACCGAGTGAATTTCCGTCGCACCGGCGGCAACCGCCTCCCGGGTTTTATCGCGAACCTGGTCCAGGGCCAGGGTGTAGCCCCCCCTGGCGCCCTCTTCCTTGGCAAAAGCGCAGAACTTGCACTGGTTGACACAGAGGTTCGTGTAGTTGATATGGCGATTGACGTTAAAAAAAACCCGGTCGCCATTTTTCTTGTCATTAAGGGTTGCAGCCAGTTCACCGATGGCAAGCAGATCGTGAGACTCGAACAGGGCCAGCGCTTCGGCCTCGGTCACCCGCTCATTATTGGCAATCTTTTCCTGCAGTGAATGAAATAAGGTCTTCATTGTCGATAACCACCACGACACCGATAGGTGTTTTCTCGATTCGGGCTCTGAGTTCAGCAGGCTCATCACCTGGACAGAACCGGCAATCCGCAAAATCTCATTCCGGATTGGATTTAAAGAGTGTCCCCCCAGCGTTTGAACAGCGAATGCTCTATCCCCAGGCGGTCAAGCACTTTGCCTACCACGAAATCGACCAGGTCGGCAACCGTCTCGGGCCGGTGATAGAAAGCCGGCATGGCCGGCAGAACCTGTGCCCCGGCATCGGTCAGGCGCAACAGGTTTTCCAGGTGAATCCGGTTGAAAGGAGTTTCACGCGGCACCAGCAGCAGTCTTTTGCCTTCCTTAAGGGCGACATCCGCGACCCGTTCGAGCAGGTTATCCGACAGGCCGGCAGCTATCCGGCCGGCCGTCCCCATGGAGCAGGGGCAGAGGACCACTGCGTCAGGAGCACTGGATCCGCTGGCGACCGGGGCGAAAAAATCGTCCTGAGCATACGTCCTGAGATCGTCCTCCACCCTGAAATACTCGCGCAGCTGCTTTTGGCATTCTGCCGTGTTGTCGGCCAATTTCAGCCCGGTTTCAAAAGCGGTCACCTGCCGACCTGCCCCGGTCAACAGCAGTGACACGGCACAACCGGCTCGCAACAGCTCCTCGACCAGGCGCAGGCCGTAGACGGATCCGGAAGCTCCGGTTATGCCGACGACGATGTTTTTCATGATAAAGACTCTGAATTTATCCTATAGAAGGTAGAAGTCAGAAGAAGCCTATCCCAGAATCGAGCCCTGCTCTGGATACTCATATTCTGAATTCTACATTCTGGTTTCCAGTTTCATCAAACCAACGCATCAATCAGTGTAAACCCAAAAATCGTCACGCTGATATAGCCGTTCATATTGAAAAACGCGGCGTCGAGGCGGGACAGATCGTCCGGCTTGACCAGCCGGTGTTCGTAAACCAGCAGCAGGGCCACGACGACCACCCCGGCAAAGTAAATCCAGCCCAGACCGCTGCCGATCATCACCAGCAGGAGAAACAGCAGCATGACGAAGTGAAAAATCCGCACCAGCTTGATGGCTTTCTCCTTGCCCAACCGTGACGGCACCGAATGCAGACCTTTTTTCACATCATATTCATAATCCTGCAAAGCGTAAAAAATATCAAATCCCGCCACCCAGAAAAGCACCGCAACCCCCAGGGAGATCACCGGCCAGCCCAGGTCTCCGCGCAGGGCAATCCAGGCCCCGATGGGCGCGATTCCCAGACAGATTCCCAGAACGACATGGGCATAATGGGTAAAGCGCTTGCAGTAGGCGTACAGGACAAACAGCCCGACCACAACCGGAGCCAGCTTGAAGCAGAGGGGATTGAGCATCCAGGCGGCAAAAAAGAAAACCGCCAGGGCCGCCAGAATGAACAGGACGGCCTCCCAGACGGCCACCTTGCCTGCCGGGATATGCCGTTCAGCAGTCCGCGGATTCTCGGCGTCGATACGGGCGTCGATGAGGCGGTTCAAACCCATTGCGGCGGTACGCGCCCCCACCATTGCCAGGCAGATCCAGAGCACCTGAAGAAACCCGGGCGGGCGGCCACTGGCCAGGGACGCCAGCACCACGCCCATCAGGGCAAAAGGAAAAGCAAAGATCGTATGAGAAAACTTGATCATCTCCAGCAGGGTTTGAATTTTACCGAACAACTGGCTTTTACTCATAAATTGCCAACCTTGTGAGCACCAATGAATAGAACTGAAGGACGCCCAAAACAGCAAACAGACTGTCGGCAAACAGTCTGCTGAGCCCTTGGCCGGGCGAACGCGATATCTCTCTTCACTCCGGGACAGGCTGCCCCAGGACGAACTTGACACAAACTGGTAATCTACACCCGAGCTGAACTTGCCACAAGGGCTTTTCGGTGATTTGTTTCCGTCCGACTCTCTGCTATGATCCCTGCTCATGGCTGAACTGATCTCCGCATACGGCTTGATGTCCCTGTTCCTCATCAGCTTCCTGGCCGCCACCCTGCTCCCCCTGGGGTCCGAATGGCTGCTGGTTAGCCTGCTGCTGAACGGCAGTTCCCCTCTTGCCACGGTGGTCGTCGCCACCTTGGGCAACAGCCTCGGCGGGGGAACCAATTACCTGATCGGCAGGTATGGCGGAGGCTGGCTTAACGGCAAAACCCTGCGCATCGATGCCCGACGACTTGCGCAGGCAAGCCGGTGGTTCAACCGCTATGGCAGCTGGTCCCTGCTGTTTTCATGGCTACCGGTCATAGGCGACCCCTTGTGCCTGGTGAGCGGGATGCTTGGAACACCGCCGGTGCGATTTGTCGTTCTGGTTGTCTGTGGCAAGGGACTGCGCTACGGCAGCCTGATGATAGTGACCCTGGAAGGGGCGAAACTCCTGAGTTGAGCTGGCGAGCAATACCCTGTGCGGGTCATCCTGCTTATTGCTTCCGTCATCGGCGCCGGCCGCCGGGGAGGTTCACTTCGCTCCGGCCCAGGCCAGACCAGTATCGGCCTCAGACAATCAAACCATCCACACCGGACAGCCGACGATGAAACTTTATACGCCTGCATTTGCCGCTCTGTTTCTGGCCAATCTCTCGATGGTCTCAAGTTTCGCGGCCTTCTTCCTGCTCCCCCTCTACATTACCGAATACGGCGGCGACAGCCGGGATATCGGCATGATCATGGGGATCTTTGCCATGGCCTCGGCCTGCTCCCGCCCCTGGGTTTCGGAGATGATCGATCGCCTCGGTCGGAAGCGCAGCTATACCATCGGCACGACCATGATGACGGTTCTGCCCCTGACCCATCTGCTTCTGCTCGGCCCCGTCGCAGACCACTATAGCGTCCTGCTGCTGGTACGGATTCTTCACGGGATCGGTCTGGCCATCTGTTTTACCGGTGTGTTCACCTTCATCATCGACCTGATTCCGGTGCAGCGACTGAACGAAGGCATCGGTATTTTTGGCACCAGCGGCCTGATCGGGCTGGCCATCGGCCCCCTGGTGGCCGAGCCGGTCCTGAAAACCTATGGCTACCCGGCCTTTTTTCTGACCGCTTCCGGCTTTGCCGCCCTGTCCATGCTGCTGCACCTGCCGGTGGAGGACCGTTACCGGGAACAACTGTCATCACCCGAGCCGGCACCCTCTTTTTTCGCCCTCCTGAAGACCCGCAAACAGATGGTCAGTGGCGGCCTTGCCCTGATCTTCGGTATCGGTCTGGCGGCCAGCAGTAATTTCATCGCCCCCTTCGCCGAAGAACGGCAGCTTGACCATCTCTCCCTGTACTTTCTGGCCTATTCCGTTGCCGCGATCGGCGTCCGGATTATCGCCGGCCGCCTGGCTGACCGGATCGGCGAGAACCAGATCATCCCCTGGGGACTCACTTTTGCGGCCTTGGCCCTGCTGCTCGTCCCCCTCATCACCAGCGACCTGTCGCTGCTCAGCATCGGGTTTGTTTTCGGTATCGGCCACGGGCTGCTTTTTCCGGCTCTCAATGCCATGGCCATTCGCGGGGAACCCTACGCCGTGCGCGGCAAGGTGACCGGCATTTTCACCGGCGGCATCGATAGTGGATCGTTCCTCGGCGCCATGCTCCTCGGCCTGGTCGGTCAATGGGCGGGCTTTACAGTCCTTTTTCTCTGTGCCGGCGCCGCCATGCTCGGCGGCTTCCTGGTCTTCAGGCTGAGGCCCGCCAGATCGTAGAAGAAGCCTTCAGACCGCCATGGCGAAACGATCCCGGCAGCTCTGGAATCGCAGGGGCGTTTTGAGAACATAGCTCCCGAAACTGTTCTGCTCGCTGACCACCACTTCACCATTATCCGGATTGTTCATGGTCTCGAAAAACTCGACCGCGTATCTGTAGAAGCGGCACAAAAAATACCAGTTATGGAATAACACACTTGACAATTAATTACACTTAATGTGATATAAATAATATCATATCGCCAATCTCGTGGAGGGACACAAGACAATGAAATCACTTTCGTTAAGAAACCGCATCCTGCTGCCGATAATCGCTCTCATCGTCATAGGAATGGGCACGGCCGCCACCCTGTCCACCAGGGCAACGTCTAAAATCGTTGACAATCTCATCACCGAACAACTTGAACTTCTCACCAACAATCTGGCGACCCAGGTCTCCAGCTGGATTACCGATCTGCGGGCCGACCTGCGCACCCTTTCCGAAGGGGAGGTCTATCGAGACTGCCTGATGAACCAAGGCCTCGGATCGGAATATTATGCCGACATGGCCAACAAAAGACTGGCTGCCTACGCCGAGCGCTATGGCCTCTACGATTCCCTGGTTCTGATCAACGAATCAGGCAAAGCGATCGCGTCCTCCGATCCGGACCTGGTCGGCAAGCTTGACATCCATGACCGGGACTATTTCCAGAAAGCCATCCAGGGCGAAGAAGCCATCAGCAGCACGGTAAAAAGCAGGGCATCCGGAAAACCCATATTTGTCCTGGCCGAGCCGGTGGAAGTCTTCGGCAAAGTTCAGGGGGTTATTTTAGGTGCCATTGAAATGGCGCGTTTTTCCGAGGAGTTTATCCTCCCCATCAAGATCGGGACCGAGGGGTACGCCTATATGACCGACGCCACTGGCACGGTTTCAGCCCACCCGAACCCGGACGTCATCCTGAACCTGAATCTGAACGACCCGGCCTGGGGCAAGGAGATCCTCAGGCAGCAGAACGGAACCCTGGTCTATGATTTTAAAGGAATCGAGAAACTGGCCATTTTCCGTACCGAGCCGAGTACCGGCTGGGTCATTATCGCCGGAGCCGCCACCGATGACGTCTTCGGAGCACTTGACAAGGTGAACCTCAACAATACGATTATCGGTCTTGTCATCGTCGGCATTCTGATCCTGGTCATTGTTTTGCTGATCCGCCCCATCGTCAACGCCCTCAGCAAAGGGGTCGCCTTCGCCCGGGAGATCCAGGCCGGCGACCTGTCCGGGCGCCTGCACCTGACCAGGGGGGATGAAATCGGCCAGCTCGCCAACGCCCTCGACAGCATGGCCGACAGTCTCCAGCAGCGGGCCGAACTCGCCGAGGCCATTGCCGACGGCGACCTCACCCGCGACGTCACCCTGACTTCCGACAAGGATGTCCTCGGCCGCGCCCTGCGCAACATGACCGACAAGCTCAACGACATCATCAGCCAGGTCAACGCCGCCAGCGAGCAGATCGATTCCGGCGCCGGACAGGTCTCCGACAGCGCCCAGGACCTCTCCCAGGGCGCCACCCAGCAGGCCGCCGCCATCGAGGAGATCGGCGCCAGCCTCAGCGAGCTCTCGGGCCGCACCCAGGAGAACGCCGACAATGCCCAGACCGCCAACCAGCTCGCCATCACCGCCCGCGACGCCGCTCACGGCGGCAGCAGCCAGATGCAGGAGATGGTGGCCGCCATGCAGGACATCAACGAGTCGGGGCAGAATATCAGCAAGATCATCAAGACCATCGACGAGATCGCCTTCCAGACCAACCTGCTGGCCCTGAACGCCGCCGTCGAGGCGGCCCGGGCCGGGCAGCACGGCAAGGGCTTCGCGGTGGTCGCCGAGGAGGTCCGCAACCTGGCCGCGCGCAGCGCCAAGGCGGCCCGGGAGACGGCCGAGCTCATCGAAGGCACGGTCAAGAAGGGGGAGAACGGGACCGAGATCGCCAATCGCACGGCGGCGGCCCTGGAAGAGATCGTCGCCGGCATCGGCAAGACCGCGGACCTGGTGGGGGAGATCGCCGCATCCTCGCGGGAGCAGGCCGACGGCATCAACCAGGTGAACGACGGCATCAGCCAGATCGACCAGGTGACCCAGCGCAACACGGCGGGCGCCGAGGAAGGCGCGGCGGCGGCGGAAGAGCTGTCGAGCCAGTCGGCCTACATGCGCCAGGTCCTCGCCCAGTTCAGGCTGCGCGGCCAAAAGCAGAGCCAGCTTGCCATGCCTTCCGCACCGGCACTCTCCAAACCACTGGCAGCCCCTTCTGCCACCCCTCAAAAATCCGTGGTGAAGGCGGCGGAAAAGCCGGCAGCCCCCCGCCCGAAGGCATCCGGTGGCTGGGACTCGCTGAACAAACCGGAGAAACCGGTCATCGCCCTGGATGACGACGAATTCGGCAAATATTGATCATCCCGTTATCTGAAAGGGCCTGAGAAACCGCTAGCACGCCATCCTTATGGCCGCTTTCTCTGAAGGACGAAACACTCCTTCCTGAGTCAGCGGCCTTTTTTAATGACCAGGGTTCCCGAACCGAAAAAGCAAACGTGATCACAGGGGAAGGGATTAGAAAATCTTGACATTAATTTTTTCTTAAGCTAGAAGTAAAAATCATTTATGTTATTTTTTTCTAACTCGAGGATGCTTACCATGAAATCACTTTCGTTACGCCTTCGCATTCTGCTCCCGCTGATCAGTGTTCTGATTATCGGGATGGCCGTTTCAGCCATTCTGTCCTCCCGGGCGACCTCCAGCAGTATTCACGAGCTTGTCGACATCCAGATGGCCGGGGTCGCCGACAATCTTACAACCCAGATTTCATCGTGGATCACCGACCTGAATGCCGATCTTCAGACCCAGAGCGAAACCGAAATCTACAGCGATATCCTGCTCAATCAGGGCTTCGGAAATTCCGAATATCTTGTTGAAAAAGCCAATGCCGCGTTAAAAGCATTCCAGGAACGTTACGACGTCTACGACTCGGTCAGCCTCTTGAGTGAGAAAGGACTGGTCCTCGCCTCCTCCGACCCGAAACGCGTCGGCAAGCTGAATTTCAGTGATCGCCCCTATTTCCCCAAAGCCATGAAGGGCGAATCTGTCATCAGCAATGTCATGAAAAGCCGGGTGTCCGGCGAACCGATCTTTGTTATCGCAAAACCGATCACTGTTCTTGACGAAATCGGCGGCGTTTTCACCGCCGCGATCCGGCTGAAAAGCTTCAGCGACAAATATATCTCTTCCATAAAAATCGGCGAAGAGGGCCATGCCTTTATGACCGACAGTCATGGCGTTGCTCTTGCCCATCCAAACCCGGAAGCCATCCTCACGTTGAAAATCAGCGATTATGACTGGGGCAAAGACATCATATCCCGGCAGAACGGCACGTCTGTCTACACCTTTGAGGACATTGAAAAAATGGTGGTATTCAGAACCGAGCCCACCACGGGCTGGGTTGTTGTCGCCGGCGCGGCAACCGACGATATTTTCAGCTCCGTCAACCACCTGATCACCAATAATGCCGTGACCGGCGTCATTATTGTCCTGGCCCTCATCCTGGTGACGGTCCTGATCATACGCCCCATCATAGCGGCCCTGAACAAAGGGGTCGCCTTCGCTCAGGAGATTCAGGCCGGCGACCTGTCCGGGCGCCTGCGTCTGACCAGGGGGGATGAAATCGGCCAGCTCGCCAACGCCCTCGACAGCATGGCCGACAGCCTCCAGCAGCGGGCCGAACTCGCCGAGGCCATTGCCGACGGCGACCTCACCCGCGACGTCACCCTGACTTCCGACAAGGATGTCCTCGGCCGCGCCCTGCGCAACATGACCGACAAGCTCAACGACATCATCAGCCAGGTCAACGCCGCCAGCGAGCAGATCGATTCCGGCGCCGGACAGGTCTCCGACAGCGCCCAGGACCTCTCCCAGGGCGCCACCCAGCAGGCCGCCGCCATCGAGGAGATCGGCGCCAGCCTCAGCGAGCTCTCGGGCCGCACCCAGGAGAACGCCGACAATGCCCAGACCGCCAACCAGCTCGCCATCACCGCCCGCGACGCCGCCCACGGCGGCAGCAGCCAGATGCAGGAGATGGTGGCCGCCATGCAGGACATCAACGAGTCGGGGCAGAATATCAGCAAGATCATCAAGACCATCGACGAGATCGCCTTCCAGACCAACCTGCTGGCCCTGAACGCCGCCGTCGAGGCGGCCCGGGCCGGGCAGCACGGCAAGGGCTTCGCGGTGGTCGCCGAGGAGGTCCGCAACCTGGCCGCGCGCAGCGCCAAGGCGGCCCGGGAGACGGCCGAGCTCATCGAAGGCACGGTCAAGAAGGGGGAGAACGGGACCGAGATCGCCAATCGCACGGCGGCGGCCCTGGAAGAGATCGTCGCCGGCATCGGCAAGACCGCGGACCTGGTGGGGGAGATCGCCGCATCCTCGCGGGAGCAGGCCGACGGCATCAACCAGGTGAACGACGGCATCAGCCAGATCGACCAGGTGACCCAGCGCAACACGGCGGGCGCCGAGGAAGGCGCGGCGGCGGCGGAAGAGCTGTCGAGCCAGTCGGCCTACATGCGCCAGGTCCTCGCCCAGTTCAGGCTGCGCGGCCAAAAGCAGAGCCAGCTTGCCATGCCTTCCGCACCGGCACCCTCCAAACCACTGGCAGCCCCTTCTGCCACCCCTCAAAAATCCGTGGTGAAGGCGGCGGAAAAGCCGGCAGCCCCCCGCCCGAAGACATCCGGTGGCTGGGACTCGCTGAACAAACCGGAGAAACCGGTCATCGCCCTGGATGACGACGAGTTCGGTAAATACTGATCATCAACAATGCAGCCACTGAAGGGAAGGTCCGATATCTTCAGTGGCTGCAAACCTTCCGTCATGTCCTGCAACCCGCGATTTTTTCGTTCATTTCCCCTCTCAAAGGGCTGCAAGAAATATTGCTTCCGCAAGATATCTTGCAAATCAGCCTTTCTTCAATATTTTCTGGAAGTTAATGTTTCATCGACGGGTGCCTGCAAGAATCCTGCAGATCATCTTCCGCCCCCGCCTGCCAATTAACAGATCCTAACAGACTGAAATTGTAACAGATCGCCTTTTTTAAAACCTGGCACATTACATGCTCCTAATCTGACAAATTTTAACAGCGCTATCAGAAAACGTCCTAAAAGGAGCACACCCGTTCATGAAAACACTCTCGTTACGCTATCGCATCCTGCTGCCGATCATCGGCCTGATCCTGATCGGCATGCTCATTTCCGGGTTTCTATCCAATGCGGCAACCTCGGACATCATCCACCAGAACATCACCCATCAGATCGAAACCACAACCCAAAGACTTTCGTCTCAGATCGGTGCCTGGATTCAGGATCTTCAGGCCGATCTCCGTGTTCAGAGTCGCCAGGAGATTTTCACCAATCTGGCCATTCAGGACCGGCCTGAACAGGCTCAGACCCAGGCGACCTGTCAATATATGAAGGATTTCATCGATCAGTATTCCGTCTATGCCTCCCTCGGCATGACCGACACTAACGGCATCGTCATTGCTCATTCCAACTCCAAGGTGGTCGGTCTCGATTTGTCATCCCGCGGCTATTACCAGAAAGCCATGCAGGGGCAGGCGAGCATCACTGACGTTCTGAAAAGCAAGGTCTCCGGAAACCCGGTTTTTAACCTTGCCGAGCCGTTAAAGCATAATGGCAAGGTGGTCGGCGTTCTCTACTCGTCCATCGAGCTCTCGAAGTTTTCCGATGAATTCATCGTTCCGGTGAAGATCGGTAACAAAGGCTACGGGTACATGACCGATAAAGCCGGCATCGTTTCCGCCCACCCCGACCAGGAACAAATCCTGAAAACGGATATCAGCCAATTCGACTGGGGGAAAAAGATTCTGGCTCAAAAGAACGGCATCATGACCTACCAATGGCAGGGGGAAGAGAAGCTCATCGCGTTCCGAACCGAGCCACTGACCGGCTGGATCGTTGCCGCCGGTGCTGCCCAAAGTGATATTTTCAGTGAATTGAACCAACTGACCCTGCATAATGCCATCATCAACAGCGTGATCGTCCTCGCCCTGATCGCCGTCATTATCCTGCTGATCCGCCCGGTCACGGCAGCCCTGAACAAAGGGGTCGCCTTCGCTCGGGAGATCCAGGCCGGCGACCTGTCCGGGCGCCTGCGTCTGACCAGGGGGGATGAAATCGGCCAGCTCGCCAACGCCCTCGACAGCATGGCCGACAGCCTCCAGCAGCGGGCCGAACTCGCCGAGGCCATTGCCGATGGCGACCTCACCCGCGACGTCACCCTGACTTCCGACAAGGATGTCCTCGGCCGCGCCCTGCGCAACATGACCGACAAGCTCAACGACATCATCAGCCAGGTCAACGCCGCCAGCGAGCAGATCGATTCCGGCGCCGGACAGGTTTCCGACAGCGCCCAGGACCTCTCCCAGGGCGCCACCCAGCAGGCCGCCGCCATCGAGGAGATCGGCGCCAGCCTCAGCGAGCTCTCGGGCCGCACCCAGGAGAACGCCGACAATGCCCAGACCGCCAACCAGCTCGCCATCACCGCCCGCGACGCCGCCCACAGCGGCAGCAGCCAGATGCAGGAGATGGTGGCCGCCATGCAGGACATCAACGAGTCGGGGCAGAATATCAGCAAGATCATCAAGACCATCGACGAGATCGCCTTCCAGACCAACCTGCTGGCCCTGAACGCCGCCGTCGAGGCGGCCCGGGCCGGACAGCACGGCAAGGGCTTCGCGGTGGTCGCCGAGGAGGTCCGCAACCTGGCCGCGCGCAGCGCCAAGGCGGCCCGGGAGACGGCCGAGCTCATCGAAGGCACAGTCAAGAAGGGGGAGAACGGGACCGAGATCGCCAATCGCACGGCGGCGGCCCTGGAAGAGATCGTCACCGGCATCGGCAAGACCGCGGACCTGGTGGGGGAGATCGCCGCGTCCTCGCGGGAGCAGGCCGACGGCATCAACCAGGTGAACGACGGCATCAGCCAGATCGACCAGGTGACCCAGCGCAACACGGCGGGCGCCGAGGAAGGCGCGGCGGCGGCGGAAGAGCTGTCGAGCCAGTCGGCCTACATGCGCCAGATCCTCGCCCAGTTCAGGCTGCGCGGCCAGCAGGCAGCGGCACTGTCGGCCCCTGCCCGCAGACCGGTTCCAGCACGGGAGCCCAAGGCCGACAAGAAAGTTACCGCCCACGCCAACTGGGGAGAGGCGGCTCAAACATCACCGCAGATCGCGCTTGATGACGAGGAATTCGGCAAGTACTGAGTCCCTTGGGGATTTATCATAAGACAGAGGGGATGTCTCCGGGGTATCGACAGCGATCCCCGAAACCAGCCCAGAAAAAAACAAGCGGCTGCCTTTATCCGGCAGCCGCTTGTTTTTTTGTAAAGGCGGACTGAGTCTTTATAGCTTCACGTTTTTTTCACCGTAAATCAACCAGTACACCACCGGTATCACGATCAGGGTAAAGGCCGTCGAGGCGAATACCCCGAAAATGATCGACCAGGCCAGACCGGAAAAGATGGGATCGAGAGTAATAATCCAGTTCCCCAGCAGGGCAGCGCCGGCCGTCAGCAGGATCGGCCGCAAGCGGACAGCGCCGCTTTCGATCAGGGCGTCATGGAGAGGCAGCCCGCGCAGCTGGCCATGATGAATAAAATCGATCAGGATGATGGAATTCCGCACCACGATGCCGGCCAGGGCAATCATGCCGATCATTGCCGTCGCGGTAAAGAAAACCGGGGTGTCATAACCGCCCACCGGGTTGTTGGCAATCACGTTCAACAGCCAGAAACCCGGCATGATCCCGATCATGGTCAGGGGGATGGCGGCCATGATAATAAGCGGCATCACATAGGATCCGGTCTCGATCAAAAGCAGCAGGTAGATCAGCACCATGGCCGCACCGAAGGCGATTCCGAGGTCGCGGAACACGTCGAGAGTGATGTTCCACTCCCCTTCCCCGCTCCAGACCACCGAGGTGCCGTGGGGCAGCGGGTTGGCGTTGAAGTGGTTCTGCAGGTTGAGAATGGCGTTGACCGGACTCTTGCCGGCCATTTCCCCGAAAACATAACTGACCCGCCTGAGATTCTTGTGGTAAATGGTCGGCTCCAGCTGCTGCTCGACAAATTTACCGAGTTCCGACAGATGAATCAGGTTTCCTTCCGCGCCCCGCAACTGCAGGTTGTTCAAAGCTTCGATGGACGATCGCTTATCAAGGGGCAGCCGCAGCAGAATCGGCAGCGGGTTGCGTTCGCTGTCGACGTGCAGGGTGCCGACCTGCGCCCCGGACATGGCGATCCGCAGCGTTCTGGCCAGCTCGGCGGTCGTGACCCCGGCCAGGGACAGCTTGTCGCGGTCGGGGACGAACTGCAGCTGCCGTTGCGGCGCTTCGATGCTGGTATCGACGTCGACGACCTTGTCCTCCTGGGCCATTCGGGCCCGCACCAGTTCCGCGGCCGCCAGCTGACCAGCGTAATCGACGCCGTCGTCAGCATAAATTTCCGCGGTCAGGGTGGCGATGACCGGCGGGCCGGGGGGCAGTTCGACGATCTTCAGCAGGGCGCCGTGGCGGTTGGCGATTGCGGTGAGATCATCGCGCAGGCGCAGGGTGATCTCGTGACTCTGCTGGGCCCGCTCACCCTTGGGCACGATGTTGACCCGGATATCGGCAAGGTTGGCCCCCTGGCGCATGTAGTAATGGCGCACCATGCCGTTGAAATCGACGGCACTGGCAGTCCCGACGTAGGCTTCGAAATCGGTCACCTCATTGACGGTGGCCAGGTAATCCTCCAGGTCACGGACAACAGCATCGGTTTCCTCCAGACTGGCCCCTTCCGGCAGATCGATCACCAGCTGGAATTCATTCTTGTTGTCGAAGGGCAGCATCTTCAGGGGCACCAGGTTCAGTGCCGGCATGGCCACCGAAATCAGCAGCAGGACGACCACGACCAGCATCAGCAGCCAGGCCAGGCTGCGGTGCTTGATAAAGGGCATCAGCAGCCGACGGTAGACGCGGTAGGTTGTGGTTTTTTCCAGAACGAAGGATTCCTCCTCGGTCTTGCCGTATTCCCCTTTCAGAACGTGATAGGTCATCCACGGGGTCACCGTAAACGCCACCAGCAGGGACATGACCATGGTCAGCGGCAGGTTGACCGCCATCGGTCGCATATAGGGCCCCATCATGCCGGTGATGAACAGCATCGGCAGAAAAGACAGGATAACCGCCAGGGTCGCGACAATGACCGGGGGCCGCACCTCGTCCACCGCCGTCAGGACCGCGTCGCGCGGGGGCTCCTTCTTCATCTTGAAATGGCGGTAGATATTTTCGACATCGACAATGGGATCATCCACCAGCAGACCGAGGGCCAGGACCAGAGCGAACAGGGTGACCCGGTTGATGGTGTAACCGAACCAGTAGTTAACCAGCAGGGTGAGAGAATAAATGATCGGAATCGATACCGCCACGATGAAGGCCTCGCGCCAGCCCAGGGCGAACAGCACCAGGGCCAGGACGGTGACAATTGCGATCACCAGGTGGGTGATCAGTTCGTTGACCTTGTGATTGGCCGTTTCCCCGTAATTCCGGGTCACCCGGACCTGGATGTCATCGGGGATGACCTCCCCCTGCAGGGCATGCAGCTTGGCAATGACCTCCTCGGCGACACTGACGGCGTTGGTTCCCTTCTGCTTCGATACGGCGATATGCACCGCCTGGTATTCACGCCCGATATCAGCATCCGGCTCGGCCGGACCGAAGCGCAGCCGGGTGTAGCTGACCGGCTCAGCGATGCCGTCACTGACTTCGGCGACATCGCTCAGATAGACGGGGGCCCCGTCACTGACGGCAATGATCAGCCCGGAAACCTCCTCGGCAGAGGTCAGGAAACCACCCCCCCGCACCAGGATCTCACGGTTGTTCTGCTGAAAGCTCCCGGCCGCCAGTTCCAGGTTGGCACCGTCGAGAGCCCGCTGGACACTGAGAATATCCAGGTGGCGCGCAGCCAGGGCCGCCGGGTCGACCTCGACCTTGATCTGACGCGGCCGGCCGCCGATAATTTGCGTTTTAGCGGTATCGTCAACCGCCTGAAGCCGGTCGACGGCTTCTTCGGCAACCCGCCGCAGCATATGATCGGACTGGGTTTCCGAATACAGGGTCAGATTGACGATCGGAACATCGTCAACCTCGACGGGGCGGATCACCCAGCCGGTCACCCCCGGCGGAACGATGTCGATGTGAGTGGTGATTTGATTGTGCAGCTTGACCAGCGAGGCGATGCGATCCTCGCCGACATAAAACCGGACCGTGACGATGGCCAGATCGGGTCGTGACATGGAATAGACATATTCGACGCCGTCGACCTGCCAGAGCAGCTTTTCGAGCCGCGTCGACACCTGCTTTTCGACCTCGGCGGCACTGGCTCCCGGCATATGGACATAGACATCGGCCAGCGGCACCACAATCTGCGGCTCTTCCTCACGCGGGGTCAGGGTCAGAGCGGCGATACCGGCCAGAACCGCCAGCAGGATCAGGATGACCGAAAGGTTCCCGTCCAGAAAGCGATCTACGATCCTGGTTGCGAAGGTGTGTTTTTTTTCACTCACGGCTCTCACTCCACGCGCGCGCCGTTGTGGGCGCGGTTGACTTCGGCACTGACGATGCGATCTCCGACCTCAAGGCCCGAAAGAACTTCGAGACGGTCACCAAAACGACGCCCCAACCGCACCAGCCTGAACTTGAGAACCTGGTCCTCGACCAGAAAGACCCCGGTCAGCTGCCCGCGTGTCGTGACAGCGCTTTCCGGAATCAGCAGCAGTTCTTCCGAAGGGAGGGTCCTGCGGGCCCGGGCGAAAATTCCGGTCGGGACGTCCTTGCCGTCCGGCAGTTCGATAATCACATCATAACTGCGACTGGCCGGATCACTCCCCCCCTGGACACGAAGAACCGTGCCGTCGAGCACCCGCTGCAGAGAAGGCAGTTCCACCTGCATTCCGGTGCCGACCTTGATCTGCCCCAACAGGCGTTCCGGGACCTTGACCCGGGCCTGGCGCTCCCCTTCACGGTCAATGACCAGCAGCGGGGTCCCCGGCAGCACGGTTGCCCCCTGCTTGATCTGAACACTGACCACCTGCCCGGCAAAGGGGGCGACCACCCGGTTGTAACTGTTCTGCTGCACCACGCGGTCCCGTTCCGCCTTGCCGCGTTCGACCTCGGCCTCGGCCGCCGCCAGCTGCTGCCGGGCCATGTTCAGCTCGGCGCTGACCTGGTCGTATTCCTGGGGAGTGACCGCCTGAGCCTTCAGGAGCTGCTCATAGCGGGTGGCCGTCTGCTGCGCAAGGGTCAGCCGGGCGCGGGCGGATTCCATCTGCCGGGTCGCCACCTCGATGGCCGCCTCTGTCGCCCTTAACTGCTCCTGGGCGGAGTTGTCGCTGATTTCCAGCAGCAGCTGGTTGGCTTTGACCTGGTTTCCTTCGCGGACGGCGAGGTTGGTGACTTTGCCGCTGCTGCGGGACACCAGGCGGGCCTGATCGCGGCTCTCCACCGAGCCAACAAACTGTTCCGCTCCATACTGCTTGACTGTTTCAACCGTCATCACGGGTAACTGGAGAACCTGCTCGGCGCGACCTTCGGTCCGCCCGGGTGTGATTTCGTCGCCGCAACCGACCAGGGTCAGTACGATCAGCGGTAAAAGGATTAATCGTTTCATGGCATCGCCCCTTCCTTACTGAAGAATCATCTCGGTGAAGGTACCGAGGATATAATGCTGCTGGGCAAGACTGCGGATCAACTGAACCCTGGCCGTCACCAGGTCGGCCCGGCTTTTTTCAACCCGCGACTGGGCGGTCAGCAGCTGGGACAGGGGGGTCAGGCCATTGCGGTAGCGACTGGCCAGCAGCTGATAGCTCTCCTCGGCGGCGGCATAACCGCTTTCGCTCGCCTTTAGCTGCAGGCGCGCGGTCTCGGTATTCAAACGCGCCTGCTCAACCTCGAAGCGGGCCTGGTCCATGGCCTGGCGATAGCGGGCGTTGGCCGCCCGTTCCGCGGCCAGGGCGCGGCCGGTGGCATGCTTGCGGCTGAAGCCGTCAAACAGCTCCCAGGTCAACTGGGCCTGAACCATCCAGCTGTCGGCCCGATCGGACAGCGGATAATCGCGATCATGCAGCGACCACGACGCGCCCGCGTTGAGCCGCGGCAGCCAGGCGGCCTTGCTCTGCTGACGGGCGAGGACGCTCTCCTTCTCCTGAAGCCGCAGGGCCTCCAGATCGCCCCGCTGCAGGGGCTGATCGCTGACCGGCGGCGTGATCAGATCGGTCTCGAGAGGTCCGGCAATATCGACCTCCTCGTCTCCTAGGCCCATCTCCAGGGCCAGGCGCCGCTGGGCAAGAATCAGAGCATTCTCAGCGCTGATCTGCAGGCGCCGACTTTCGGCAAGATGCACGCGGGCGGACAGGGTATCCGCCCTCAAACCGGTTCCCGCGTTTTCCTTTTCTTCCGCCAGGCGCTGAATCTCTTTGGCTTCCCGAACCGAACTGGAGACCCAGTCGATCACCGCCCTGCTGCGCTGGACGTCCAGGTAGGCCGAGAATATCCGCCAGGCGACCTGGTCCCGTGCCGCCCGCTCTCCGGCGGCGGCGGCCTGTGCAGAGACTTCGGCGCGCTCTACACCGTAACCGATATCGGGATCATAAACAGGTTGCAATAATTGCAGGCGGGTTTCAAAATCATGACGATCGGGCGGATCATTGTAGATATCCGCGGTCGGGCTTAATTCCAGGCGCTCCTGGTTCAGCCAGATGAACAGGGAACTACCGGGCTCATTGGTCCACAGGAACCGTTCACTCAGGTTGACCCGAGGCAACCTCCGGGATTGCGCTTCAGCGACTCCGGCTGCGGCCGCGTCGCTGTCGGCCCTGGCCGCCAGGTAACCGGGGTGGCGTTCAAGGCCTGTCCTGACCGCTTCATTCAAGGTGTAGGATGTCGCAGACAACGCTGAACAAGGCAGAGCAAGCAGCATGAGAATCAGTACAAGCCGGTACATTGACAAACCTCCAGACGCGGAAAACATCCCCCTGACCAAGACATCAGGAATATCAACCACAAGAATAATGAAAATTATTATATATGACTTTTTGAATGTTTCGCAAATATTTTTCTTCCCCCACAGCGGACCCCAAAAGTAATTATACATAATATTATCGTAATTTTAGGCCGGATAACATTTTCCCTCGCCAGAGGGCCCGCCAGCTGAGCTTTGCGGATGCGCCTGGCGGCAGGTCCCGCCCCCTGATTTGGACCGGCCGGCCGCAACCGGCCTAGAGACGGCATGTGATTATCGAGGAGAACAATGATGATAGAGTTGTTGCGTCGACGCAGAAGTGTTCGAAAATTCAAATCGTTGCCGATAGAAGAGGAGAAGATGGCCGTGCTGGCCGAAGCCTTGTTGAGAGCGCCAACCTCGCGGAACCGGCAACCCTGCCAGTTTATTCTGGTGGATGAGCGGAACCTGCTCGCCGGTCTGAGCGAGGCCAAACCCCACGGGGCGGCTTTTTTCAACAGTGCCCCGCTGGCCGTTGTCATTGCCGCCGATCCGAAGATATCGGACGTCTGGATTGAGGACGCCTCGATCGCCGCCACCGACCTGCAGCTGGCTGCTGAGGAGCTGGGGTTGAAAAGCTGCTGGGCGCAGTTCCGCTGCCGGCCCCACGATGACAGAACCAGTGCGTCCGATGTTGTCCGCACTCTGGTTGGCCTGCCGCCGGGGATGGAGGTTCCCATGGCTGTCGCCATCGGTTATGCGGATGAGGAGAAGCCGGGACACCCGCGCGAGACCCTGAGGGACGCTAAGATCCACCACAACCGCTATGCAGGCTGACCCGCCTTTTTTCCCTTCGAGTCAACCCAAGACCACAGAGAAGACAGGAACATCCGGCCATACGTGCACGACCGGATGTTCCTTTGTCCCTTGCATATCGGTCGGTCTAGAAGCATTCTTCCAGAATCTTCAGGACCTCGTCCGCGGTGAGCTGCTTGTAACCGTTGGGGAGGAGGATGGTCGATTCAGCAATCTTGGGCAGCATCTCCCGGGTGGCGCCCAGCTCCTTGATCGAGGTGACGATGCGGCATTCCTTCAGGAACATCTCCAGGGCATCCAGCCCCTTCCTGGCGATCTCATCCTTGGTTTTACCCTCTGCGGACACACCCCAGATTTCGGTCGCAAAGCGGACGAACTTGTCGAGACCGCTGGGATAGATGTGGCGATAGTACGGCAGAGAAATGGCTGCGAGCCCCATGCCGTGAGCGCAGTCGGTGTAAGCGCCCAGCTGGTGTTCGATCATGTGAACCTGCCAGTCCTGCTTTTTGGACAGTCCGGTCACGGTGTTCAGGGCCAGGGTCGCGTTCCACATCAGGTTGCTTCTTGACTCATAGTCCCGGGGATTTTTCAGGGCCGCCCGGACATTGTCGATGGAGGCTTTCAATAAACTTTCAATGAGGTAATCCGTGGTGTTGTTATCGTTCCCGGAAAAATACTGCTCCATCAGGTGGGACATGGTGTCGAACACCCCGCTGACCATCTGATATTCGGACACCGAAAAGGTATACTCGGGATTCAGGATCGAGAACCTGGGATAGACCTCGGGAAGAAAGAGCCGTCCGGCTTTGATTTTTTTCTCTTCATGGGTAATGACGGACCCGCCATTCATTTCGGAACCGGTCCCGACCATGGTCAGGATCGATGCGACCGGAACAACCGGGTTAGTCACCGGCTTCTGCTTCAGCCAGTACTTTTCAAAGGGGTCCTCTTCGCAATAGGCGGAGACGGCAATCCCTTTGGCGCAGTCGATAACCGAGCCGCCCCCGACGGCCAGAATCAGACTGACGTTGTGTTCGCGGACCAGTCTCGCCCCCTCCATCATCTTGTCATAGGTCGGGTTGGGCATGACCCCGGGCAGTTCGACGATCTGTTTCCCGGACTCCTTGAGGATGGCTACCACCTCGTCGTACAGGCCGATGGTTTTGATAGAGCTTTTGCCATAGGTCAGCAGGACGGCATCCCCGTAATTGGCCAGCTCCCCCTTAAGCTTCTGCAGCGCTTTCCTCCCAAAATAGATCTTGGTCGGATTGTAGTAGGTAAAATCCTGTAACATACTGAACTTCCTTTCTTGTTTCAGGTTATGTAGGTAAAGATAACAGGTCCGGGCGGTTTTTAAAAACCCCTATTGCGGCAAACGTGCCGTGTCGCAGAATGGTACCGCCCCGGAACCGCTGGCGGATCATAACCGCCCCCTCGTAACGCGGAGCCTTTACAAGGCGGCGTGTATTGCTTTAAAAACAGGGGGCAGAGACGGCCGGGAATAATTTTCGTGAACCTATCAAGACAGGAAACCCGAACTGATGACACAAGCCAACCTGAAAGAGATCTTTCAAGCCCACGATACCGGGGTTGTTTCCACCTCCGATGACCAGGGACAGGTCGATTCCGCGATCTTCGGATCATGCCGGCTGATCGATGAACAGACGGTCCTGATCGGGCTCGGCAACAACCGGACCCTTGCCAACCTGCGCCGCAACCCGCACGCCACCCTGCTCTTTGCAACCCCGGGAACCACGGTCTTCAACTGGCGGGGAGCCCGCATTTATCTCAAGCTCGGGGAACTGGCCGAATCGGGACCGGTTTTCGATGAGACCATCAGGGCTATTGAAAAGCAGGCGGGAAAAATGGCGGCCCGCATGATAACCACGGTTGCCTTCTTCAGAGTGACCGAAGTCCGCCCCCTGATCGACTTTCCCGGGGGGAGCTAGGCCGCTATTTGCCGCAGACCGGGCAGGCCTGCAACCGCAGAGGCTTTTCGAGGTTACTGCGGAGCAGCAGTTTTTCATCGGTAAAGATGTCGAGGGTCGGACCGTCAGCGATAATCCGGCCCTGGGCCAGGACAATGGTCCGCTGGCAAAGATCCAGAACCAGGTCCAGATCATGGCTGGCGATGATCTTGGTGTGCCGGTAGCCGCGCAGCCACTCGATCAGGTGGCGACGGCTGACCGGATCAAGGCCGGTACTTGGTTCGTCAAGAACCAGGATGTCGGGTGACATGGCCAGCACCGTCGCGATGGCGACGGCGCGCTGTTCACCGCCGGACAGATGATGAGGAGGGCGATCTTTCAGATGCAGAGCGCCGACCTGACGCAGGGCATCTTCGACCCGTTCGGCGGCCTCCTCTCCGGACAGGCCGAGATTAAGGGGGCCGAAGGCCACATCCTCCATCACCGTCGGCATGAACAGCTGGTCGTTGGGATCCTGGAACACCATCCCGACACTGCGCCTGACATCCTGCAGCGTCTGCCTGTTGACGGGAAAATCTCCGACCCTGACGTCGCCGGCCGTGGGTCGCAGGTAACCATTCAGATGCTGCAGCAGAGTCGACTTGCCGGCCCCGTTGGCCCCGACCAGGGCCACCGACTCGCCGTGGGTGATGCGAAAGCTGATACTCTGCAGGGCCCTGGTGCCATCCGCGTACGCGAAGCTGACATCTTTCATTTCCACGAGATGATGACTCATGAGGCGACAATCCCTTTTAACCAGGCACGGACGACTGCGCTGTCAAAATAGACCCGCAGCAGAATGAAATAACAGCTCCAGCCCCCCACGAACAGAGCGTCCCGCAAACGGAACCGGGGGACCGCCAGCAGGCGAAACCGCCCGGCAAAACCGCGGCTGAGCATGGCCTGGTAAATCCGCTGGGCCCGCTCCAGGGTCCGCCACAGCAGCTGGGTCAGCATGGAGGCATAAACCCTCAGGCCCGAACCCCGGCCGTGAAAAGAGCGCAGGGACCGCGCCCTGACCATCCGTCTGGCCTCGTCTCCCAACACAAAGATATAGCGATAGAGAAACAGTAACTGGAGAACGAAGGCCCACGGCACCCCGAGCCGGCCCATGGCCTGGCAGATAGCGGGAAAGCTGGTGACCGCTACCAGCACCAGCACGGAGCCGACGGTGAGAAGAAAACGCAGCAGAATCGAACAGAAGGACAGCCAGCCGCCGGTCACCGCCAGGGAACCGAGCTGCAGCTGCACCTGCTGATCGAAAAACGGATTGAAAACCCCGACCAGGACGGCGAAAGGGGCGACCAGCAACAACCGTTTCAGGAGAAACATCACCGGCAGCCGGGCCAGAAGGATCAGCACAGCAGGGAAGACCAGCATCGGCAGGAGCGCCAGTACGGCATACCTGGAATAGGAGGCGACCACCGCGACGAACACCAGCACGGCGAGGACCTTGGCCCTCGCATCGAGCCGGTGAACGGCACTGTCACGACAGGCTAGAGCATCGATTGCGCCGAAATCGAACAGACTGTCATCAATTTTTGCCACCGGCAAAACTCCGGAAACGGAACCGCGCCGGTCAGCGCTGGCCGCGTTTGCGCAACAACGCCCCGAACAGGGCAATCAGGCCGAGGCAGGCCGTCCCGCCGACAATACCCGAGACACTGGTTCCGAGGCGGCTGGCCCACAGGGAGCCATCCTCAGCGGCCGACGAAAAATCGTAGTCGGGCAGAATCGCAATCCGCTCCTGGATTCGGGCCAGACCGGCGATCAGGGGGGCCGTAGCGTCCTCGAGATCATGGCCGACCACCCTGGCAATCGACCACTCCAGACCGTCGGGCCGGGACGAAGCATACCAGGACAGGACTCCGCCGACGAAAACGCTGACAACCAGAAGCGCGGCGGCGACTTTACGCCAGGAGCCGGCCGGTCCCGCGGCCCGCGCCGGAGAAATATTGAGGAGATCGGGCTGACTGTTCCAGATCAGCCTGACCACCACGGCGGTCACCAACCCTTCGACGATTCCGATGGCGAGGTGGATCGGCTGCATCACCAGCAGAAACGAGTCGACCGGCAGCGCTGAAATCCCCGACAGGGTCGTCTCGGTGACCACCCCCAGCGCGCCAAGCTGCAGCGCAACAACGGCACTGACCAGACAGGAAAAAGACAATCTGCGGCCGCCGGGAGCCGCTCCGACCAGGGGCTTGAAGATCAATGGATAGACGATAAAAGCGGGAATGAAACCCAGGTTGAAGATATTGCAGCCCAAGGCCAGCAATCCGCCGTCGGCGAAAAACAGGGCCTGAACCAGCAGCACCGAGGCAATGGTCAGAAAAGCCGCGGCGGGACCGAGAAGAATCGCCAGGATCATCCCGCCCCCCAAATGGCCGCTCGAACCGGTCGCGGGAATGGTGAAATTGATCATCTGGGCGGCAAAAATGAAGGCGCCCAGCACGCCCATCAGGGGAATGGTTTTGTCGTCCTGAAGTTTGCGCACCCTTCTTGAACAGTAAACCACGGTTCCGGCCGTCACCCCCCAGAGCGCCCCCCCAACCTGTGGATTCAATAAAGCATCAGCCATGTGCATTGGATCTGTCTCCTTGAAATCAACCTAAAAACATAAAATATCTGGCAGTGTACTCCTGCCGGAGAACAAAAGCTGCAATAAAATCGATTTCGATCTCATTGTCAGTGTTCGTCCAAAATCATTTTCACCTGGTCGAGCAGTTCGGGAAGGGCGGCCGCCACCGGCTCCGAAAGTCCCGTTTCATAATCGGTTCTGCCGATCTGCACCCCCAGGAGCACGACCTCGCCAAGCATTCCCAGGGCCGTGGCCAGCTGCAGCATCTGGCAGACATTATTGCCATGCCCAGAGATTCTAGCCCGGGCGTCGACCCCGGCCAGCAGCTGATCCTTGTCGAAGCGGACAATGGTTCCCGGGGAACCACCCACGTCCACCGCGTCAACCAGCAGCAGCGCCCGCGTACCTTCGAACAGGGGCATGATATTCATCCCCCCGGCGCCGCCGTCGACCAGGTCGATATCGGCGGGCAAAGCCAGCCGTTCCAGTTCCCTGACAACCCGGCAGCCGATCCCGTCATCCCCTCGCAGGGGATTGCCCAGCCCGATGACCCGCCAGCTAAACAAAGGACACCTGCTCGGCGTGGGACGGACTGCCGATGGCGGGGGCATAGGCCCGGGTCAGCATCCGCAGGTTTCGAGCCGCCGGGATCATACAGTAGGCCATGGACATCCACCCTTGGTCATCATGACAGTCACAGTGAATCAGGAGGCCCGGATCGACACCGGACCGACGGCCCCGAAAAAGGGCCGGTATCCCCTGGCGTAAAACCTGATGACATGATATCTGCTGCAACTGTGGCATAATTGTTTCAGACAGACAACAGATTATGTATCGGAACCGATCACGGTCGATCATCAGAGGCCGCATGAATCATGCATGAAGTCGGGATCACCAGAAACCTCGTCGACATTGCCGAGGAACATGGCCGCCGGGCGGGCTGCCGACGGATCCTGTCCGTCACGGTTGCTATCGGGGACCTGTCAGGCGTTGTTGCCGAAGCCGTCGAATTCTGTTTTGACGCCGTCAGCCGGAACACGCTGACCGAAGGAGCCACCCTCGTCGTCAACAGGATTCCCGGCCGGATGACGTGCGAAGAATGCCGCCATGCTTTCCCGGCCGAACCCCTCACCTTTGCGTGCCCGGCATGTGGCAGTTTCATGGTGACCATCATCCAGGGGAATGAATTGCGGATCACGGAAATGGAGATTGATTGACATGTGCAACGAATGCGGCTGCGGCGAAACCGGCCATCACGACCATCATCACCACGATCACAATGGCACCATCCTGACCGTCGAGGAGAATCTGCTGGCCAAGAACAATCGCCTGGCAGCCATGAATCGTGAGCTGTTTCAACAAAACAACCTGTTTGTCCTCAATCTGGTCAGTTCACCCGGGTCGGGAAAAACGACCCTTCTGGAAAAAACCATTGTGGCCCTGAAGGACCGGCTGAAGATCGCCGTTCTGGAAGGGGATCAGCAGACCAGCAACGATGCCGACCGGATCGCCGCAACCGGCGTCCCGGTCAAGCAGATCAATACCGGGGCCGGCTGTCATCTGGATGCCCACATGGTCAGTCACGGCATTGAAGGATTCGACCTGGCCACGACCGACCTGCTGATGATCGAAAATGTCGGCAATCTGGTCTGCCCGGCGTCTTTCGACCTGGGCGAACATCACAAGGTCGCGGTTCTCTCGGTGACCGAGGGGGAAGACAAACCGTTGAAATATCCCCACATGTTCCGGGCGGCCGAAATCATGCTGATCAATAAGACCGACCTGCTCCCCTATCTCGATTTCGACCTGGAGCAATGCAAAACATTCGCCCGGCAGGTCAACCCGGCTATCCGCATTTTCGAGCTGTCCTGCAGAAACGGCGACGGTTTCGACGCCTGGCTCGCCTGGCTGAGGCAGCGGGCCAATTTTTAACGCAGAGAATCCAAAGATGTTGACCGCCAGGGCACCAAGGTGCCACGAGATCCTGCCGATGCCTGGATCAATTCATCGGCGGGCCTGATAGAACGGGGAAGAACCGTCTCTGAGCATTCTCCCCCTTCGCGCCCGCTGCGGTGTCGGATGAACTTCGTGACCTGGTGGCGGCATTCACCGAAAGAGAGAGGAATTATGTGCCTCGCCGTGCCGATGCAGATTATTGCCATTGATCAGGACACCGCCGTGTGCGAAATCGATGGCGTGCGGCGCCATGCCAGCCTGATGATGCTCGACACCGCCGCGGTCGGCGATTTTGTCCTCATCCACGCCGGGTTCGCCATTGAAAAACTGGATCCCCGGGAGGCCGAAATAACCCTGCAGCTGTTTCGCGAAATAATCAGCCCTGACGGGAACCCGTCATGAACGGGCAGGCCGCGTTCCGCGACCCACAGGTCGCGACCGGGCTCATCGGGCGGATCGCCGCGGCAGCCGCCCCCCTCGACCGGCCCGTCACCCTGATGGAAGTGTGCGGAACCCACACCATGGCTATTCATCAGCATGGTCTCAGGGGAATTCTACCGGAAGGCATCACCCTGGTGTCCGGACCGGGCTGCCCGGTCTGCGTCACCCCCATTGCTTATGTCGACCAGGCCCTGGCCCTGAGCCGCCTGCCCGGCCTGATCATTACCACCTTCGGCGACATGATGCGGGTGCCCGGCTCCCGCACCAGCCTGCTTGAACAGAAGGCCCGCGGCAGCGATATCAGAGTCGTCTATTCCCCCCTGGATGCCGTCACCCTGGCCCGCGGCAATCCCGACCGCCAGGTCGTGTTCCTGGGGATCGGCTTCGAAACCACGGCCCCTACCGTGGCCGGTGCGCTCCTGCAGGCCCGGGAAGCCGGGGTGGCCAACTTTTCGGTTCTCAGCGCCCACAAGACCATGCCGGCAGCCATGGAGGCACTCACGGCTGACCCCGAGCTTCAGGTTGACGGTTATCTGTGCCCGGCCCACGTCAGCACCGTTATCGGGGCCGATGCCTACCTTGGTCTGGCCGCCGACCGGCGGGTCCCCTGCGTGGTCACGGGGTTCGAACCCCTCGATATCCTTCAGGGGATCGCCATGCTGGTCAGCCAAATTGCGGCCGGGATCGCCACCGTCGAAAACCAGTACCGCCGTTACGTCAAACCGGCGGGGAACCGGCGCGCCCGGCAGCTGCTGACCACCGTCTTCGAACCCTGCGACAGCGTCTGGCGCGGCCTCGGTCCGATCCCCGGCAGCGGCCTGAAAATCCGACCTTCGTTCGCCGCCCTGGATGCCGCCCGGCGCTTCCAGGTTGCAGTTGAACCGGCGGCGGAACCGGCCGGGTGCCGGTGCGGGGAGATCCTCAAGGGAAAGTTGGCACCCCGCGACTGCCCGCTGTTCGGAGCCGGCTGCACTCCGGAAAATCCGGTCGGAGCCTGCATGGTCGCGAGCGAAGGAATCTGTGCGGCGGAATATAAATACGCGGTTTAGTGAGGTTGTTGGTCGCCAAGGCAACAGGCAAGACTTGGCAACGCAATAGTCGCAGGAGCCAGAGAGGACACGGAGAGTTTTTGCTCAGATTCAAAACCAAAAACAAGGTTCTCTCTGCGCACTCGTTCCCTTGTCGGCTTTGCGCTGGAACAGGATGAACGTCGTGACGTCGTAGCCGCATTTTTCAAAGAAAGCAGAAACGAGATGGACCAGGACATCATTCTTCTCG
The DNA here is from genome assembly GCA_963677135.2 of Geopsychrobacteraceae bacterium. Classification (GTDB taxonomy): domain Bacteria; phylum Desulfobacterota; class Desulfuromonadia; order Desulfuromonadales; family Geopsychrobacteraceae; genus Seleniibacterium. The sequence continues at coordinate 97,627 of CAXXLS010000005.1, forward strand.
GCCACGGCAGTGGCGGCAAGCTCAGTCACCAGCTGCTTGACGACCTGATCATCCCGACCCTGTCGCACCTTGCGCGGCAGGATCAGGACGATGCGGCAACCCTGCTTCACAAGGGGGAGCGACTGGCCTTTACCACCGATTCCTACGTGGTCGACCCGATTTTCTTCCCCGGCGGCACTATCGGCGACCTGGCCATTCACGGCACCATCAACGACCTGGCCATGATCGGCGCCAGCCCCCTGGCCGTCAGTGTCGGCCTGATCCTCGAAGAGGGGCTCCCCAAAGCAGACCTGCGCCGCGTGCTGGACAGCATGAAGCAGGCGGCCCGTAACGCCGGGGTCAGCATCGTCACCGGGGATACCAAGGTTGTTCCCCGCGGCAAGGCGGACAGGATCTTCATCAACACCTCCGGGATCGGGGTCTTCAGGCATGAAATCAACCTCAGCGGCAGGAACGCCCGTCCGGGCGACAAGATCCTCATCAGCGGCACCATCGGTGATCACGGCATGGCGATCCTGACCGCCAGGGAAGGTCTGGCCCTGGAAGCGGCCATTGAAAGTGACAGCGCCCCTCTCAATGGCCTGGTCGATACCCTGCTCGACGAGATCGGCGGCGCCCTGAGAACCCTGCGCGATCCGACCCGGGGCGGCGTCGCGACCACCCTCAACGAGATCGCCCTGCAGTCAGCCGTTGATATTGTGCTGGACGAAGCGTCCCAGCCGATTCGTGACGATGTGGCCGGAGCCTGCGCGATTCTCGGTCTGGATCCCTTGTTCGTCGCCAATGAAGGAAAAATGCTGGTCGTCGTCGCCTCCGAACAGGCGGACCGGGCGTTGCGGATCATGCGCCGCCACCCCCTCGGCAAAAACGCCGCCATGATCGGGAGCGTCACGCAGCCCTCGCCGGGGCGGGTTGTCATGAAAACCGCCCTGGGGGGAATCCGGGCCATCGGCATGCTGACCGGCGAACAGCTCCCGCGGATCTGCTGACCATGGGCACCTCGCCAAGGGAAAAACCGACCAGAATCCGTCTTCATATCGAAGGGACCGTCCAGGGGGTCGGGTTCCGTCCGTTCATCTACCGGGAGGCGCTGCGCTGCGGCCTGGCCGGCTGGGTGCTCAACAACAGCCGGGGCGTGCTCATCGAAGTCGAAGGGGACGATGGGGTGCTCGATGAATTTGTCCAGGGGATCAGAACCGGCCTGCCCCCCCTGGCCCAGATCACCCGCCTGACCCGGGAGGTCATCCCCTGCCGGGGGGAAAGAACTTTTGTCATCCGAGACAGCGAAAAAGCGGCTGACCACAACATCCAGATCGCCGCGGACAGCCATGTCTGCCCCGCTTGCCTGGCCGAACTGTTCGACCCGGACGACCGTCGCTACCGCTACCCGTTTATCAACTGCACCAATTGCGGCCCCCGTTACAGTATCGTCACGGGCATCCCCTACGACCGTCCCAATACCACCATGGCCCCCTTTCCCATGTGCCCCCAGTGCCGGGCAGAATACGACGATCCCCGGTCCCGCCGCTTTCATGCCCAGCCCAACGCCTGCCCGGTGTGCGGCCCCCGGCTGGCCCTGTACGACGCCTCCGGGCGGACGGTGCCGGGCGATCCCCTGGCCCGGACCCTCGCCCTGCTCGCCCGCGGCCGGATCGTCGCCGTCAAGGGGCTGGGCGGCTACCACCTGGCCGTCGACGCCACCAGCGATGCGGCGGTCGCGGAACTGCGCCGGCGCAAGGCCCGCGACGAAAAACCCTTCGCGCTGCTGAGCTCTGATCTGACGCGCATCGCCACTTACGCCAAGATCAGCCGGGCCGAGGCGCGGCTGCTGGAAAGCCCCCAGCGCCCCATCGTGCTGCTGGAAAAACGCGCCGATACTCCTATCTCCGGCATGGTCGCTCCCCGCAACCGCTATTTCGGCGTCATGCTGCCGTCGACGCCACTGCATTACCTGCTGGTGCAGCATCTCCCCGCCCTGGTCATGACCAGCGGCAATCTCAGTGATGAACCCATCGCCTATACGGATGACGACGCGCAGCGCCGCCTGGCCGGAATCGCCGACTACCGGCTCGGTCACGACCGGGCTATCCACATCCGCACCGATGATTCCGTCGCCCGGGTCATGGCCGGCAGACCGCTGCTGATCCGGCGCTCCCGGGGGTTCGTCCCGGCCAGCCTGCCCTCCTGCCGGCCCACCAGGGCAATGTCCTGGCCCTGGGAGCCGAACTCAAGAACAGCTTCTGCCTGACCCGCCGCGACCGGGCCTTTCTGAGCCAGCATATCGGGGATCTTAAAAATGCCGAAACCTACCGCTCTTTTGTTTCCGGAATCGAGCATCTGCAGCGGCTTCTGGAATGGCAGCCGGACGTGATCGCTCATGATCTGCACCCCGATTATCTGTCTACCCGCCATGCCCTGGAACAGACCGCTCTACCCAGCGTCGCGGTACAGCATCATCATGCTCATCTGGCCAGCTGCATGGCTGAAAACAACCTGACGGAAAGCTGCCTCGGAATGATCTTTGACGGCATCGGCTACGGCAGTGACGGCCATATCTGGGGGGGAGAATTCCTGGTCGGGGATTACCGGGGTTTTCGCCGGGCAGGCCATTTCGCATACCTGCCCATGCCGGGCGCGGACGCGGCGACCCGCGAACCCTACCGCATGGCCATCAGCCTGCTGTACCATGCCTATGGCCGCAACGTCCCCGATCTGCCGTTTCTACAATCGGTCCCCACGCAGAACCGGACCCTGCTGATCCAAATGATCGAAAAGAGCCTGAACAGCCCACTGACCAGCAGCTGCGGCCGGCTGTTCGACGCCGTGGCGGCGCTGCTCGGGATCCGCTCGGAAGTTCATTACGAAGGGCAGGCCGCCCTGGAGCTGGAAATGGCCATCCGCGGCGATGGGTTTTCTGCCTATCCCTACCGGCTCAGAGAGGAAGAGGATCAGCTGATTTTCGATCCGGCGCCCACGGTCCGGGCCATCGTCGAAGATCTTCGAAACCACGTCCCTCCGGGCGTTATCAGCGGCGGCTTTCACCAGACCCTGGCAACCGTGATGGTCGAGGTCTGCAGCGTGCTCAGAGCCAAGACCGGCCTTGACAGGGTCGTCCTGTCCGGTGGCGTTTTCCAGAACCGGTTCCTCACCGAAACCGTCGTCCCGCTGCTTGAGGTCGCGGGGTTCCGGCCCGTCACCCACAGCCTGGTCCCTCCGAACGATGGCGGCCTGGCCCTGGGCCAGGCAGTGGTTGCCGGGCATCTGAACTCCTGACGCCCGGCGGCCTGCCCCGGCGCTCTAGAGAGCATCGCCCGCCTGCAGTGCCCTGCTCAGGTGAACAGCCGTTTTTATCCCTGAAAACTCTTTGAAGGACGCCGAGCTGAGCAACGCGGACGGGTTCCCTTGCGCGCGGATGGCGGTCCGGGCTCCGACAAACCGTACTCCGGCCAGATCGAGTCGGCTCTGGTCGGTCATGATCCCGGTCTCGGCATGAATATCCATACCGGTGGCCGTCAGGTTCGAGCGCACCAGGCTGATCGCGGGATCGGACCCGTCGGTCTGAATCTGTGTCGCTTCGATCTCAACTTCGGAATCAGTGATCTGCAGCTTGCGCGCAGACACGTTCACCAGCCGGATATTTTTGCACCCGGTGATCCGCAGGGTCCGGTAGCTCCCCTGGAACAATCCTCCGGACTGATTCTCACAGACACCGTCGGGACTGCCCTCCCGGTGGAGCGGTCGCGGCAGGGTGCGCGGCGTCTCCACAAGAGCGCGCCGCAGGGTCCGGCAGAACACCTCCCCGGCTTCCAGCATGGGGGAATGGCCCAGCTTCGGCAGGACCTTCAGCTCGACCCGGGGCAGAATCCATTGCAGCACTTTGGCGATCCTCAGGCTGGCGACCTGGTCTTCCTCCCCCCAGATCAGCCAGGTCGGCGTCTTGATCAGACTCAGCAGCAGCGAATAATCGGTCTGGACCAGAGCCAGGGCCGCGATGCGGGACGGCTCACCAGCCAGGAGCCTGCTGCGCAGGGCGGGATGATCCAGGACGACACCGGGATCGAGGGGCACCCGTGAGGTCTTTTCCAGGACCAGCCCGGCAATTTTTCCCAGCGAGCTCTCCAGAACCGACGACACCAGGGGGACATCGAGCTTTATCTGCCGACCGACAAAATCCTGGCTGACGGCAAGGCGATGCAGCAGACCGACGGAGTCGACCAGCACCAGGCGCTCCAGGTGGCCGGCATAGCGGGCGGCATAAATCATCGCGACGCCGCCCCCCATGGAATGCCCCACCAGCGACAGCGGCTTGGCCGGCAGGCTGGTCACCAGCCAGTCGAGCAGGGCCGCATAGTTGTCAGGAGAATAGAGCTGGTTCCCTTTGGCGGACCGGCCGAAGCCAGGCAGATCCGGCACCACGACATGGTAGTCACGGGCGAGTTCGGCCATTACGGAATCCCAGGTGGTTCCCGCTTCAGCCCCCAAACCGTGAACCAGCAGAAGCATCCGCTCCTGCTCCTGACCGGCTTCCCGCACCAGCATCGTGCCGCCAAAAACGGGTTCCGCCAACATTCTCTCTGCAACCCGGAAGTCGGCGACGGCAACGGGAATCCGCACAATCAGGAGCAGGAATACAAGCAGGTGAAGAAAGCGTGCCATCGACAGGTTGAGCATGTTTTTTTCCTCTTTTCATTTTGGGTCGGACGCTTGAATTCGGTCAACAGGGAGGCGAGTCCCTTGCAAAGGTTATAGCATAAACTTTCACCAGACGCCCGAACCCGTTGTTTTTCCGCTCTTGCAGCGCCATCTCGCCTCCGGCCTTCCCGCCCCTTTCATAAGCTCTTGATATCCTGACCATCTCCGGTCCATTCCTCTTGACACCCGGACTCTTTTTCAGGATATTTAATCCTTTGCGGAAAACCGCCTCACAGCCACTGAAGAACTCTGCAGTAGCCCCTGTTTCAAGAAAGCACCATGCGAATTCTGTTAGTCAATCCACCGAACTGCGGCCGCAGTATCCCCGAAGAGCGCTACGGGATCAGTTCCATCAAGCAGATCTTCAAGGGGGAACCCCTGGCGCTGGAGACCCTGGCCGGCAATCTGAACGATCATGATGTCCGGATTCTCGATCTGAAGGTCGAACCGGACCGGCTGTCCCCAACCCTGGCCGAATACGATCCCGATCTGGTCGGATTTACGGCCATGACCTGTGAAGCCAATACGGTACGTCGCCTGGCCGCCCGGGTGAAGGCGGAAAGCAGTGCGCGGGTGGTGGTTGGCGGGGTTCATGCGTCCTGCGATCCCGATTTTTTCAACTGCGCTTCGGTCGACTGGATCGTTATCGGCCTGGGCCGGCAGAGCCTGGCAGAACTCGTCGCTGATCTTGCTGCGGAAAAAGAACCGGCCATTCCGGGCGTCGCGGCCGCCACTCCGGGCCGCCCCCTGTACTGGCAGCCCCGGCCGTACGGCCCGGCAGACCTTGCGAATCACCGTGCTCCCCGCTACGACCTGGTGTCCCATTACCGGCAGCATTACACGCTGCAGGGGCTGGGCCTCCAGATGGGCCTGGTCGCCAGCGCTGCCGGCTGCCCTTACGACTGTCATTTCTGCTGCATCGCGCCGGTCACCGGCGGCCGCTACCTGACCTTGGAAACAAACAGGGTCGTTGAAGACATTCGGACGCTGAGCGACAGCCCGGTGATCCGCCTGGTCGATGCCAACAGCTTCGGCGACCCGGTACATGCGCTGGAGCTGGCGGAAGCCATCGCCGCGGCCGGCATCAGGAAACAGTACCTCGCCGATGTCCGCTCCGATCTGGTCGTGCGCAGACCCGATCTTCTGCAACGCTGGAAAGACATCGGCCTGAGGGCCGTCATCATCGGTTTCGAAGAGATCGACGACGGTGCCCTGGGAGGGATGAACAAGGCCAACTCCCAGGCGAATAACCGTGATGCGATCGGCATTCTCCACGACCTCGGGCTGACCATCGTCGGCGATTTTATCATCTCCCCCGATTACCTGGAGTCCGACTTCGACCGGCTCGGCCGCTTCGTCCGCGAACAAGCCATCGAATTGCCCATGTACACGGTTATGACGCCGCTCCCCGGAACGCGGCTTTATCAGCGCATGCAGGATCAGATAACTCTTCACGATCTCGATTATTACACCCTGACCAATGCCGTGGTCCCGACGCGCCTCGATGAAGAATTGTTTTACCAGCGCTATGCGGCCCTGCTTCAGGACGGTCATCGCAACGCAAAGGTCTAACCCGATATGCCCGTTTACATAAATGATTTAGCCGCCTTTCTGCCCAACGCCCCGGTTTCCAACGAACAGATGGAAGAGATCCTGGGCATGGTCAACCAGCTGCCGTCCCGCACCCGCAAGATCATTCTGAGAAACAACCGGATCGCCACCCGGCATTACGCTATCGACCCCCGCACCGGGGAAACAACCCACAACAACGCGCAACTCACCGCCGAGGCGGTCCGCCGCCTGCAGCCCTACCCCGGTTTTACGGTCGCCGATATCGAATGTCTGAGCTGCGGAACATCCTCTCCCGACCAGCTCATGCCGGGGCACGCGCCCATGGTTCACGGCGAGCTGGGCGGCCGCCCCTGCGATATTCTCAGCGCATCGGGGATCTGCACCTCCGGAATGAGCGCATTCAAGTACGCCTGGATGAACGTCGCCCTCGGCCTGACCGGCAATGCGGTGGCCACCGGGTCGGAAATCGCTTCATCCTACATGCGCGCCCGAATGACGGGAGGGATTGATCAAGACCGGGCCGCCGCCCTCGCAAGCCAGCCGGCCCTGTCCTTTGAAGCCGACTTTTTAAGATGGATGCTGTCAGACGGCGCCGGAGCTGCCTTTCTGAGCGCTAAACCGGCTTCCGAAGGCCTGTCGCTGAAGGTGGAATGGATCGAACTGCAGTCCTTTGCCAGTGAATTCCCCGCCTGCATGTACGCCGGAGCCGACAAACTGCCGGATGGCCGCCTGCGCGGCTGGCGTGAGCACGCCCGCCTTGCCGATGCTCTTGAAGCGCGCAGTTTCCTGGTCAAGCAGGACGTCAAGCTGCTTAATGACAATATCGTCACAGTCGCGGTCGACCGGATGCTGGCCGCGGTGATCGCCAAGCACCGTCTGACCCCGGACCAGGTCGACTGGTTTCTCCCCCACTATTCGTCAGACTATTTCCGTCCCGAGCTGGCCTCCAAAATGGCCGCGATCGATTTCGGCATTCCGGAAGAGCGCTGGTTTACCAATCTGAGCAGCAAGGGGAATACCGGGTCAGCCTCAATTTACATCATCCTGGAAGAACTTTTCCATTCCGGTCGCCTCACCCCCGGCGAGAAACTGCTCTGTTTCGTCCCCGAAAGCGGACGCTTTTCCATGTGCTACATGCTGCTCACGGTGGTCTGATCCCGTCTGATCTTCACGGCGGACCGCCCGTGACGTTTGTCCCTCTTCAGCAGGTCATCCTGCTGCTCCCGGTGTTCCCGCGGGCTATTTCAGCCGTGGGGTCCACCCCCTGTTTTTGTTGAATGTCCTATTGCACCTCAATGGAGAGAACCTGTCATGCTTAATTTTGAAGAACTTGAAAAGGGCTTTACCGAAGAAGAAGCCATTGCCGAGGCCCGGCGCTGTCTGAAATGTAAAAATCCCCTCTGCGTCAAAGGCTGTCCTATCGAAAATCGTATTCCCGAGATCACCACAGCCATCGAACAAAGGAATTTCCAGCAGGCCATCGACATTATCAATGCCAACAGTAACCTGGCCATCATCTGCGCCAGAGTCTGTCCTCACAATGAACAGTGTGAAGGCTCCTGCGTTCTGGCCAGAAAAGGTCAGGGCATCAGAATCAGCAAGCTGGAGCGCTTCCTCGCTGAAAAGGAGATGGAACTCGCCCTGAACCGCCTGCGCGGAAAAATCGCCGTTATCGGTTCCGGACCCGCCGGTCTTTCCGTCGCGGCGATTCTGGCCAAGCAGAATTACCGGGTCACCATTTTTGAAGCACACAGCAAATCCGGCGGCGTACTCCGCTACGGAATCCCCGAATATCGGCTCCCCAACCAGGTGGTCGACAAGCAGATCGAAATTATCCGCAACCTCGGAGTCCGCATGGAGACGGGGGTTGTCATCGGCGAGGACCTGACCCTCGATCAGCTCTTCGCCATGGGCTACCAGGCCATATTTATCGGGACCGGAACAGGATTGTCACGCAAGCTGGACATCCCCGGGGAAGATCTGCCCGGGGCGATGCAGGCCATCTATTTCCTGGAGACCGTGACCCTCATTCAGGACGGCAGCCTCGCCGGGGCGGCGCCGCCTGTGGCCCCGGGGGACCGGGTTATCGTTGTCGGTGCCGGCAATGTCGCCGTCGACGCCGCCCGCACCTCCCTGCGCCTCGGGGCGCACAGCGTGACGGCCATCGACATCGTTGCGGAAAAAGAACGCCGGGCCAACGACAAGGAATATGAAGAAGCGATCCAGGAAGGCGTGCGCTTTCTTTTTGAAAGCAGTCTGGTCGAAATTGAAGGGGACATCCGGGTCACCGGAGCCAGAATCCAGCACTTCAGTCAACAGGTTGTCGGCCGGGAGCGGGTCATGCTGCCCGTTCCCGGCACCGAAAAATCACTGCCGTGCGATAAAATTATCATCGCCATCGGCCAAAAACCCTTCACCCGGATCGTCTCAACCACCACGGGCATCAAAATCAATGAAAAAGGGTTTGTGATAACCGAGGACGCGCCCTATTACGGCATGACCACCAGGCAGGGCGTTTTTGCCGCCGGGGATGTGGTCCATGAGCCGCAAACCGTGATTCTCGCCATGCGCGAAGGCCGGCGTGTCGCCGAGGCCATCGACCTCTACCTGCAAAACCGCCCGGCCTGACAGACCCTGAAACAAGCCGGATGTTGCGCGTCCGTCAGCATCCGGCTTGTTACCAGGGGATCAGGGGAAAAGCCTACTGCTCCCGTTCCGCACGGATAAAGGCCGCCAGGGTGTCGATGGACCGGAGCACTTCGCGGCTGGTATCTTCCCCGCCGATGCGGATCCCGTACTTTTTCTGAATCGTCACCACCACCTCCACCGCATCAAGGGAATCGAGACCCAAAGGGGATTCGGGACCGATCAGCGGCGCGTCGCCGGGAAAATCCTCGGGAGCGTCTTCGACGCCGCAGGCATCGATGATCAAGGCTTTGAGTTGTTGTTCAAGTTCCTGGGAATCCGACATGATTGTTCTCCTTACCAAGGTCAAAATCGCATCAGCCACCGTAGCGGCTGCGCCGCCAGAAAACCAGCAGGGCGCCGCACAGGGTCGCGCAGAAGAATCCGAGTAGCGCCAGCATATTGGGCAGGACGGCGGCGATCCCGCCCCCCCGGACAAACAGTTCGATAAAACCGGTCAGCCCCCAGGCCAGCGGGGAGAACTGGCTGATCAGCTGCATCCCCTGGGGCATCACGTAAACCGGGACCATGACGCCGCCCAGAGCCGCGGCGATAACGATCGACACCGCCCCGAACATGGAGGCCTGATCATGGCTGCGGGCCAGGGTTCCCACCAGCAGTCCGTAACCGGTCGCGGCCAGCGCCGCGCACAGGGCCAAAAGAGCGATGGCCGGCCATTGTCCGCCGAGTTCCAGGCTCGGAGTTCCGAGCAGAGGGAGCAGGGTTTTGCCGACCAGCAGCATCAGGGCAAACTGCACCAGGCAGACAGTCACATAGGCCAGGGTCTTTCCGCTCAACAGCGCCAGATAGGAGATCGGCATGGTCAGCAGACGTCTCAAGGTCCCCTCTTCCCGCTCGCGGATGAGAATACTTGAGAGCGGAACGACGATAAAGAACATTCCGAACAGGGCCCAGGCCGGCACATTCTGCTGCACGGCATTGGCCTTGAGGGGGTCGTCCCCGCCCTGAACCAGAGATTGACTGATGGCGAGCAGGGGCTGCTGCGCCTCCGTGGCGTCCGGAACCGCCATCCCGTACGAGGCACCGAGCCCGGTCACGAGGGCGGCCAGCTGCCGTTCGCTTTCCAGGCTGACCAGGGCAGCGCGCAGTGACGCGGTTACCGCGGTCCGGAAAACCCCCTGGACCGCCGGATCGAAAATGACCTCGAGGTCCATCCGGCCGGCATCCCTGGCGGCGGTCGGCCCGCCCAGCCGCGCATCCAGGCGCTCCTGAAGACGGGCGTCAAACGCCTGGGACATCCCCGTGGGGACCAGTATCGCGAACTGGTATTCCCCCTTGCCGACCAGGGTGCGGGCGAGGGGCTCGTCGATGGCTTCTCCGGCAACCCGTTCGATGAGGACCAGGCCGCCGGCCGCCTCCAGGCGGGTCCGTAAGTCCGCCGCTATGGCGCCCCGGTCCTGATCGACAAACAGGACCTGCAAGGCTGTTTCACCGGTCGCGGCCATGATGTTATTCTGCACCAGGGAAATCACCAGGACCAGGGCCATCGGCATCAGGAACAGGATCGCCAGGCCGGCCCGGTCGCGCCAGAGCAGCAGCAGGTCTTTACAGAAGGTTGCCAGTAACTGTCCCATGGTCAATCCCGCAATTGTCGTCCGGTCAGCTTGAGAAACAGCTCATCCAGGTTGTCGCAGTCGGCTTCTGCGTCGATCAGCTCCTGCGGCGTTCCGCTGCGCAGGACCCGGCCGTGGTCAACGACCGCGATCCGGTCGCAAAGCTGTCGGGCTTCTTCCATGTAGTGGGTGGTATAGACCATGGTCATCCCCTGCTCCTTGAGGCGAACGAGATTTTCCAGGATCATGTTGCGCGACTGGGCATCGATCCCCACGGTCGGTTCATCGAGGAACAGCAGCTGAGGCTGGTGCAGCAGCGCTGCTGCGAGGTTGGCCCGGCGCTTCATGCCGCCCGAGCAGGTTGCGACCGCACGATCCGCGCTGTCGGCCAGACCGACCAGGTCCAGGCAGGCGGCACAGCGGTCCCGCAGCCCGGTCCCGCGCAACCCGTGGAGACGTCCGAAATAAAGCAGGTTTTCCCGGGTGCTGAGGCGCGGGTACAGGGCAATGTCCTGGGGGACCAGCCCGATCAGGCGACGAACCTCCCGGGCCTTGCGCAGCACATCGTGCCCGGCGATGGTCAGGGAGCCCGCTCCCGGGCGCAGCAGGGTGCACATGATGGAGATCGCCGTGGTTTTGCCGGCCCCGTTGGGACCCAGCAGGCCGAAAACCTCCCCCGCCGCGATGGTCAGGGACAGCCCGTCGAGGGCCGGGGTCGTGGCCCCGGGATAAGTCAGCTGAAGGTGATCGGCAATAACAAAATCTCGCCTCATAACCAGTCCGCTTTCACACCAGCCTGAGCAGGGACCGGAACAGGTCCCTCTCGCGTTCGGCACATTCCCGCAGCAGTTGGGCAAGCTCCGGATAGCCGGAATTCGCCCCGGCCCGGCCTTTGCAGTTGCGCGCCGCCAGCAGCGCGAACTGGCGCCAGTGGTCACCGATGTCGGTCAGCTCGCCCGCCAGATCCTGCAGCTTCGGCTGGTCGAGAAGCGCTCCCGCTTCCTGGAGAAAAGCCGCATAGATGAAACGGAAGCCACCGCCGCCGGTTCCGATTTCCTCCTGCATGCGGATCAGGTGACCCAGGTGCAGGCGGGCATCGTCCTCACCCAGCTTGTCGGGCCAGCGCTCCAGCTGCCGCGCCAGCAGCCTGATGCCGCGCACGCCGATAATCGGAATCGGAGCCCGCACCATGCGGTTGGCGACCTCGACAATCCCTTTGCGGATGGCTGGTTTCAGGTCGAGCTGCCGGGGTCCGGCGCCCAACCAGTACATGCGTCCTTTGGGAGCCAGCGCCCCGGCGGCGTAGCGGGCGCGCTGCAGATCGGCACGCGGGCAGCGTACCGTGACCTCGAACAGCGGATCACTGATCAGGTAGTCATCCCCATCGCGCCCGTAGACCACCAGGTTATGGGCATTGAAATGAAACCGCAACGCCGCCGGAAAGTAGGGCAGCCAGTAAACCCCGGTCTGCAGGCCGACCGCCGTCCCCTGTTCGAGGGAGCGGTCCAGGGCCGCCATGGCCTCCTGCTGGTCGCGGAAGGTCCGCGACTGCACTTCGATGCCGAGACGCTTCGCACAACGTTTAAAGATGGCCCCGGGAGCGCAGCGAAAGGTGACCAGGGGCAACTTGTTGATCCGGACAAAGGGAAAATAACCGAAAAACAGGCCACTGCCGATCCCGAAAGCGAGGGCTTCGGAGAGCGGAAAACCGTAGTGGCTAAACAGGTTGGCCGTCACCCCGCTTTCGCAGTGGGCCGACTGCCGGTGGGAAAACTCGACTGACAAAGATCCTATTCCTTTTCAATATCATCAAGACAGACCGGGACCTCCGCTCTGGCGGGCAGCTCATCCAGCTCGGCCTCATCGATGGCAAAAACCGCGGCGTAGCGCCGCCGCAATGACGCGGACAGGCGCGCATAGGGCCCCGGCTTCAGGTGCCGCCTGACCCGCCAGCGGGACAGGCCCGCGTAACTGGCCAGCAGGGCGGTATCCATCTGGTGACGGGCCATGTGAAAGGCCAGCGGGCTGGCCTGCCCGGCATGGATTCTTTCCAGGGCAGCGGCCATATCAGCAGCAATCACCTGCCAGGCCTGCAGGTTGGCCAGGTTGGCGGGGTCCCAGCCGACGGTCGGCACCAGGGCATACTCCCCCCGGTCATCGACCGCATAGGCAAGTTCGCGCCACTGTTCAAGTATCGCCGCGTCCTGCGGCACGTCGTTCTGCTTCACATTATTATCCTGTTTCAGACGGCCAAAGCATCGTCATTTGTGACACGGAGCCAGGCGGGATACAGGTTTGGCTTCAACAGAGTCCTGCCCCGGTCCGGGCCCCTTAAAACATCCGCCCCACCTGCAGCAGCACCGCGTTGATGCCGCGGTTTTCAGGATGCAGTTTGCTGTTGGAGAGATGATAGCCCCGCAGCGCCCCATACCAGGTGTTTCCCCGCCCATCGCGCCACTCGCTGCCGACCCCGGCCTGGGGGTTGAAGTTGATCCGCAGACCCTGGTCCTTGACCTGAAAATCGGTGTAGACGAGGCCGACCCCGCCTTCCAGGTACGGACGCAACGCGGTTCCCTGCAGCCAGGGCAGATAGTAGAGGGCCAAAAAGTTGGCCGAAGCCTGCAGCCGCCCCCCTTCTTTGTCGGCCAGCCCGAAGCTTCCTTCCAGTTTGAAGCGCAGAGGTTCGGGAGCAGAGTGCGGAAAGATCCGCTCATAGTCATAGAGCGCCATGATACTCACCTGTCCGAACCCGAACCCCGGTCCGGGATCATAGGCGTAACCGAGATTCGCGGCAACGCCTCTCCGCTGCGGAGTGGAGAGGGTGAATGCCGGGGCCGCGGAGGCCAGACAGCCGACCAGGACCAGGCTGAGGGCTATCCTGGCGAGCATGCCTCGTCCCTCCCCAGTTCAATCAGGCCGTACTCACCGGCGATCCCCAGCCGCAGGCAGACCGTCTGTCGGTCGACATCCTCTTCGCCCAGCCGCCGCCCGGGGCAATCGTCGCCACTGGCCCGACTGGCAAAATGGCGGCCGCGTTCCGCCGCCAGGGCGGCCACGGCCAGATCGAACCCCTGGCCGATCGGGGACGCACCGTAGAGTGGCGTGTAGCAGCCCACCAGGCTGCTCTCATCGAGCTGTTCCCGGTAGCCCCGGCCGAACTCGGCAAGCCCGTCGCAGGCCAGCACCAGGGGAGTCCCGGACGGCAGCGTCAGCTGCTCGGACGGTCGCAGGCACCCCATGACCGCTCTTTCAACGGTCGCATAGCTGCGCTTGATTTTTTCCGACTGCAACAGGAAAAACGCGGCACCCTCGCCGGGCACGGCGCTCGACCGGGAAAAATCGAAGGGCGTCATTCCTCCCTGGTCGGCACCGGCGGCAAAGCGCTGCCAGCAATAACCGAGCACCGGGCAGTATCCGTCCACCAGCCCCAGAAGCACGGCATCGACCCGTTGATCGGCCAGCCATTGAAGCGCCGTCACCAGGGCCGAAACCGGTGTCATGTCGAACTGACTCACGGTCAGCGTCGGGCCGCTGATCTTCAGTTGCATGGCGATATGGGCGGCGGCGGCGTTGTGCACCGAATTGGAAAAGGCGGTGGGCGACGCGAACACATCGCCGTCGTTCAGGACCGAATCGAGAAAGCCGAAGGTCGTAGTCAGAGCCCCGAACCCTGAACCGAGGACCACCCCCAGACGACTGCGGTCAAGGTCGGGCTGCTCAGCGTCCGCCAGGGCCTGAAACGCGCCCAGCAGGGCCAGGCGCGAAAACTGGTCGATGCGCCGCAGGGCCCGCTTGTTGAGGTAATTTTCCAGGGGCCCGCTGTCAGCCCGGTAGACGGGGATGTCACCGTCGCGCAGCGCCGCAGGCTGCGGAACGACCGCCTCGCCGGCCAGGGCCTTGAGGAGATCCTCCTTGCCGCAACCGAAGCCGCCCACCAGTCCCAGCCCGGAGATATGAACACTCATGACACGCCCTCCAGTCCGATCAGGACAGCGGAGTTGTTGCCGCCGAAAGCCAGGGATTCGGACAGGGCGTAACGCCCCCGGACCGGGGTGGCGGCCAGGACCGGGGCCACCGGCAGAGTCGGGTCGGGGGTGGTGCAGCCCGCAACGCCCGGAATCATCCCCTGTTCGAGGCTGATCAGGGTCAGTGCCGCTTCGATGGCCCCGGCGGCACCCAGGGTATGGCCGGTATAGCACTTGGTCGACCCGAAGGGGATCCCGGGAAGCTCCTCATGCAGAACCATGCTTTCAACCTTGTCGTTATCCGGGGTGCCGGTACCGTGGGCATTGACAAATGCCAGCTCCTCCGGCCGCAGCCCGGCGCTTGCCAGGGTTTCCGCGATCGCCCGCCGCAGCCCGACCCCTTGCGGATGGGGAGCGGTCAGATGGTAGGCGTCCCCGGCACTGCCATAGCCAAGGATGTACCCGCGCGGTTTTTTCCCCCGTCTGGCGAGCAGTTCGGCCGATTCCAGAATCAGCACGGCGGCCCCTTCGCCGAGGTTCAGACCGCGACGCTCCGCAGAAAAAGGTTTGCAGGGCGTCGTATCGGCGATCATCAGCGAGGCGAAGCCGTTGCAGGTCGTCCGGCACAGTTCATCCGCACCGCCGGCCAGGACCAGGTCACAGAGCCCCTGGCGAATCCAGCCGGCCGCGATTCCAAGGGCATCGGTTCCCGAAGAACAGGCGTTGACCACGACCTGGCAGGGCCCGTCCAGACGGTACTGGCGGGCAACGACCGAGGCGGGATTGCTGCGCAGGTAGCGCGTGATCGGTCCCATGTCAGGTTCGCCGCCCGCACGGAAATCGCGATAAAATTCCTCGTTGTTCATGGCGCTGCCGACGGTGGTCCCGATGCAGACCCCGACCTTGAGACCGGCCAGGTCCGGCATGCTCAGCCCGGCATCGGCCAGGGCTTCGGCCGCAGCGGCCAGGGCCAGTCGACTGGTGCGCAGCAGGTCGGCATCGCTGCCCGGAGCGGGCAGCGCCTCGGCGATCTCGAAAACGAGCAGGCGCGGATCATGGGCGGTGGCGAAGGCCCTGGGCGGCTGCGGGTTCCGCTCCCCCCGCAGCATGGCTGCGAAGGCCTCCGGCAGGGTCATCCCCGCGGCGCACAGGCATCCCGCGCCCGTCACGGCGACCGGCGGCTGCCCCATGGTGGAGGCTGCAGATGGCGCGTTCATCCCTCTTGTTTTTCCTCGATGAAGGCGGCCAGGGTGTTGATCGACTGCAAAGCCGGACGGCCTTCTTCCATGTCCTTGATCTCGACCCCGAAATGCTTCTGAACCACGACCACCAGTTCAACGGCATCGAGAGAATCGAGGCCCAGCCCCTCGCCGAACAGGGGGGCATCATCATCGATCTCTTCCGGGGCAAAATCTTCGAGATTCAATTCATCAATAAGAACCTGCTTCAGCTTTGTTTTGATATCCATCATGACTCCTTGGATCGATCCTGTGTGTTGACCGGCTGCTCCTGGCGCAGCCACATATTGAAAAAATTGAAAAACTGGTACGGATGTTCCTCGCAGTATTCTTCGAGGGCCGTACAGAATTCCAGCGCAAATGGTTTAAAAATGTCCGCCTTGCGCCCGGCCAGCTCCGGGACCCGGATCACTTTGGCCAGCTTGAGACGATAGCTGTCGGCGCCGTCCTTCCAGCTGAAGAACACGGCGATGGGCGCTCCCGTGGTCGCCGCAATCTTGTAGGCGCTGAACGGCACGCTGATCGGTCCGCCGAGAAAATCGACCGGCACCAGGCTGCGCTCGCTCCCCATGGGGCGATCGCCCATGACGCAGAGGATTTCGCCCTGTTTGAGCACCCCGAGCATCTCGAGGGTTCCCCCCAGGTAACCGGTCGGATCGATGACCCGGTAGGGGCATTCGAGGCCGGCATGCTCATGGTAATGCCGGTCGATATCGCCATCCTCCCGGCGCATCAGCATATGCACCGGCCGGTCGAGAAAATCCAGGGACGACATGGCCACCTGCCAGCACCCGACATGGGCCGTCATCATGATCAGCCCCTTCCCCTCGTCGCGCAGCTGCAGGAGTTCCTCCCGCCCGGTCAGGTCGACGGCCATGCTGTCCGGCCCGAGAATCCCGACCACGGCACGGTCGACCAGGACTTTGCCCAGGCCGAGAATCAGCCGGTAGCAGTGCCACAACCGGACCACCCCTGCGGCCTGCGGAAAGCGCCGCCGCAGATAGTGGGACGCCCGGCCGCGCGCCAGGCGACTGAACAGCACGTAATAAGCGACGACAAAGTACAGCAGCAGATAGGCGATGCGCCGTCCGCCCAGGCGGATGGCCAGGTAAAAAACCTGGTGCTGCCAGGAACTGCCGATACTGCGACTGCTCCAGGTACGGCTGTTTTGCGTGTGTTGAGCCATCGATCCTTCATCCCGCCGTTCGCCTTGTTCACCCGCGGTAACCCGGCCTCCCGGGAAGGAGCGGGCCAGAGGGTAAGAAAACGGCTTATTTGGTTTTCACCGGATCCGGCTGCCGGCTGACCAGCTCCGCCAGGACAAAAGTGATCACGCCGACCAGCGCGGCAAGCAGCGGAGCCAGCAACAGGGATCCGAGCAGCCACTCGTACACCCGCTGCAAGGCCTGGTAACCGAGGGTCTGCAGCGAAAATTCGGTCAGCCACTCGCCATACCGCATGAAATAGCCCATTTCGATGCACAGGGCCGGGACCAGTGGCGGCATGCATAACTGGCTGCTGGTCACCGCGGCCACCTTGTTGAGCCTGAAGAAGCTGCAGGCGAACAGGATCGCCACGGTATGGCAGAACAGCAGCGGCAGGGTTCCCAGGAATACCCCGAGGGCGGCCGCATAGGCGAGCTGCCGGGGGGAACGGTTTTCCCTGACCAGAGTTTTCAGCGAGCGCAGCGGATGAATCACCGACAGCGCCCTGACCCTGCGGTTGTCATCCGTCCGGACGAAAATCTTGCGATGCGGCCAGGGGACGATGGAACGCAGGGTCAAATGGGTATTGAGCAGAGTGAGCCGCCAGTTGTCAAGAAATCCGCGAAAATGGGAAATCCGTTCATCCTGCGGCGGATAGTAAACCGAGATGTCGACATCACGCAACTCTACTCCCGCCCAAGCCGCCCTGACCAGCACTTCGACCTCGAAATTGTAGCGCCGCGTCCAGAAATTCAGGTGGTCGAAAATAAACAGCGGATAGGCGCGAAACCCGCTCTGGCTGTCCCCGAGCGCACACCCGGTCTGCAGGCGCAACCAGAAATTGGAAAATTTGCGGCCGAACCGCGACGCGCCGGGAATACTCTTTTGATCGAAATCACGGTGCCCGACGATCAGGGCCCGGGGATACGCTTGCACCGCGGCAAAAAAAGCGGGCAGGTCAGCCGGCGCGTGCTGGCCGTCGGCATCAAGGCAGACCATATGGCTGAACCCCCGTTCACGCGCCCAGTGCGCCGCCGTCAGCAGGGCCGCCCCCTTCCCCTGGTTTTCGGCATGCTCCAGCAGCTCAACGGGAAGATCGGCAAGCCGTTCCCGGACCGGCGCGCTGCTGCCGTCGTCAACCACCAGCACCCGGTCGTGATAGCCGAGCACCCCTTCCACAACCTGGCGCAGGGTCGCCCCATGGTTATAGACCGGGATGGCCACCAGAATCTGCACCGGCCTATCCTCCATAGCGCTTGTTACTGACCGCGAAGCGCAGGAACTGTCCGGCGCTGGCGGCGAACCGCAGCCAGCTGTCGGGCGATTTCCAGAGCATGGTGACATACCCCCACAGCACCGGCCAGCGGCGGAAATGATTCTTATAAAACTCGATGAACAGTTTTTCCAGCTTTTCTTTCTCCATGCCGTGGGGAACAAACTGAAAATGCATGCAGTCCATCTTCTGCCAGTCCTCGTCGAAGGTGCCGAGCGCATGAATATTCTCATAAATCGGCGAGCCGGGGAACGGAGTAAACTTGGCCAGGTTGAAATCGTCGATAGGCAGCGAGTAGACATAGTCCATACTGCGCCGGATCGACGCTTCGCTCTCGCCCGGCAGCCCCATCATCAGCAGCCCCTTGGTGCGAATGCCGCAGGCTTTGATGGTGCGGATGGTGTCGGCCAGAAGATCGAGGTCGGCGTTCTGACGGTGCTGGCTGAGGAGCTGTTCGTCGCCGCTTTCGATGCCGAGGCTGACCATCCAGCATCCGGCGGCCTTCATCAGCTCCAGCAGCTCGCGGTCGACATGTTCCGCCCTGACCGCGCAGTTGAAGGTCATGCCCAGCGGTCGATCGATGAGCAGGCGGCAGAATTCTTCGACCCGGCCCCGATGGAAAGTGAACTGATCATCGTAGAAGTTGATATGGCGGATCCCGAAACGCTCGCGGAGATAGGCCAGGTGGCGATAGAGATAATCCGCCGAATTGTAGCGGAAGGTCCGGCGGAACACGCTGCGGTCGCAGTAGCTGCAGCTGTATGGACAGCCCCGGCTGGAGATACAGCTGCTGTTGGGCGCTTTCGGGTAGTTGAAAATCGGCAGTTTGTAGGCATCGGGATAACCGGCCAGCTTTTCATAGGCGGGAAACGGCAGGTCGTCAAGAACCAGGGCCTCGCTGCGGTAGCCATTGTTGACAATGGTTCCGTCGCCAGACCGCCAGACAACCCCGCCGACCCGGTCCGGCGAACCACCGCCGAGCTGGGCCAGGTCCAGGGTGGTCTGCTCCCCTTCCCCGATGACCGCATAATCGATGACCTCCGAAAATTCCAGGACCTGCTCTTTCAGGGCGGAGACGTGGGGACCGCCGACGGCAACCCTGATGTCAGGGAGCTCCGCCTTGGCGATTCCGGCCATGCGCACACTGTCGTGGATACTGGCGGTGGTACAGCTGATCCCGAGCATGGCCGGACGCTCCTCACGAAGCATCTGGATAAAGCGGTCATCGGCATCGGGATGAGCGTAGCAATCGAGAAGACTGCTGTTGAAGCCGGCCCGGTCCAGGTAGGCGGCGATACTGGCCAGTCCCAGGGGGGGCATGATGTTGGCCTTACGCGAGATATCGCGACCGGCCGCCTCGGCCCGGTAGCCCAGGGGATGCAGCAGCAGAATATTTTTTTCGTTCAGTCCGATCATATCCTGTCCACCACGCTATCTGCCCGGGACCGCCTGCCGGGCCTTGGGAAAGCGGACCAGGTGGTCCCACATCAGCCCCCGGTAACCGAAATCGCGCATCACGGCGATCCGCTTGAGCCCTTCCGAGGGGGGAAAAACCCGGTTTTTCCTGCCCGCCCAACGGGTTTTGATGCGCTCTTCCATGGCGCGGCGATCGATCTCTCTGGAAAAATAGTAGACCGGTTTGAGCAGCGAGGTATCGGCGCCGATGATCCCCTCGGCAATGGCCTGGGGATGCAGCGGGGAATCGGGGAAAATCCGGATCCCGGAAAAAGCGAACACCACCGAGGGACCGAGCTGCTCCATGTTGCGCAGGCCTTCCTCCAGGGAAGCATCGTCTTCACCCGGGCCGCCGAAAATGACATAGTGGGCCGCCGGCAGACGTTCGGCGAGACAGGCCTCGTTGACGGCAAAAACCTCTTCAAACTCAAGGTTCTTGTTGATGCCGCGCAAGGTCTTGTCCGACGCCGCATCAGTCCCCAGTTCGAGGGCATAGAGCCCGGCCCGTTTCATCAGTGCCAGCTTGGCGCGGTCAAGGTGCTGGGGGCGGAAGAATGCCGACCAGCGTACCTGCACGTCACTGCGCAGCATCTCCTCGATCAGCTCCAGGTAGTGACCTTGAGGGTCGTTGAAAACCGAATCGGTAAAGAAGACGCTGTCGGCGCCATGATCCTTTTTAAGCTGTTTCAGCTCTGCCACCACCTGCCTGGGGTCGCGAACCCGGAACTGTCGCCCTTCCAGGTGGGGGTAGGAACAGTAGCTGCACTGGTAGGGGCAACCGCGCTTGGTCTGCATGTTGATGACATCGCTTTCCCGCTGGTAGTACTGTACCATCTCGTCGACGTAGACCGGGGAGGCGAACTGATCTCCGGGCAGGGGCGGACGCCGTTCGATGATCAGCGGCAGCTGCCGGCCGGCGGCCAGGTCCGCAACCAGGTCGGGAACCGCCTGTTCCCCCTCGCCGATGACGGCATGATCAACCCCGATATAGCGGGCTATCGCTTCCGGCATGATGGTCAGAGCAGGTCCCCCGAGCAGGATCGGGACGTCGCTCATGGTGCGCAGCTCGGAGACCAGGTCCCTGGCGTGCTTGAGGTACCAGCCCTCTTCTCCGCTGAACGAATCGACGTTGTCGATATTGCGCAGGGAGATGGCGATCAGGTCCGGCCTGAACCGCTCGACGGCCTGCCGGATGGTCGCACTGTCGCGCCCGTGCACCAGGCAGTCGTATTGCTCGACCTGGTGCCCGGCCCTGCTCAGCGCTCCCGATACGACCGCCATCCCCAGGGGATAGACGGCATAGGGATCGGTGGCGATGTTACAGGAAATGAAGAAAACCCTGCTCACGCCCTCTCCTTTTTGAACAGTCTGCGCTTCCGAGGATTGTAGCGATGGTAGGTGCCGTCATCCATCTCGCGGCGGATAACCTGCTTGAAAAGTTCCCCCATCTTGAGCTGGTGACCGCCATCGGCGTAGAAGGTGTCCCAGGCGTAATGGTACATCTCCTGAAGCTTGTCCGGGCTCATCTGCTTGGGCTGAAAAACCACCTTGTCCGCCGTATACTTGAGCCAGTCGTTGGACAGGATCCGCCCTTCCTTCTCCAGCTGGGCGCGGATCGGCGAATGGGGGAAAGGGGTCATGATGGTGAATTCGGCCACGTCGAGCTCGACCTCCATCAGGAAATCGACGAGCCGCTTGATGTCATCCTCGTTCTGGTCATCGGTCCCGAGAATAATGGTCCCTTCGATGCCGATGCCGTGGTCCTTGAGCCGCCTGATCCGGTCGCGGATGACATCGGAGGTATCGAAGACCGCCTGGTACACGTACCAGGCTCCGGCCCGGGCCGCGAGATCGAGGACCTCGTCATCGTCAAGGATCGGGTGGGAGACCCATTTCTTCTTGAGAGGAATCATGGCGCTGAACAGTTCCTTGAGCCACTCCTTGTCCTGGGCCAGGGAATTGTCGACGATGAACATCCGGTTGTTCTGGATCGCCTCCATCTCGGCGATGACCTTCTCCACCGGCCGGGGGCGGAACTGTTTGCCGCCCAGGTAACCGGTACAGCAGGGGAAACAGTTGAATTTGCAGCCCCGCGACGCATGCACCAGATCGAGCATCTGGACGCCGCGGTAGTTGTAGAGCTCGCGATCGAGAATATCGCGCCGGGCGGTACCGACCAGGTTGATGTCGGGATGGTTGTGCATGTAGTTGTAAACCGGCTTGAGCTGGCCGCGCTGGAAATCCTCGATCACCTGACCGAAACGTCCTTCCGCTTCGCCAAGAAACACCGAATCGGCATGCTGCTGCACTTCCTCGGCATGAAGCATGGTGGAGATCCCGCCGAAAATGACCGTTCGGCCACGCTCCCGGAATTCCCGAGCGATGTCAAAAGCCCGCGGCAGCTGGGAGGTCAGCATGGTCGAAATGGCCACCAGGTCGCAGCTGACGTCGAAATCGATGGTCTGCAGGTTTTCGTCGGTAAAGTTGATCTCCACCTCCTCCGGGACGGCGGCGGCGAACACGACCGGGCCGTGCGGCGGCAGATGAAACTCGGTCTGGCGGTCCAGCTTGGGCCAGCGCGGGTAGATCAATTCCATTTTCATAAGCGGCTTTTCTCCTTCTCCCGGCCTTGGCATTGCCGGCCGGTACGGTTCATTATCGGCGGTTCTGACAACTGCTGACAAGGTCAGCCAGGTCATTGACCGGTTTTTCGTTCAGGTAAAGAATCGTCCCGGAGGTTGTCAAACATCCGTATCCTTGGGCTGCCGGTTCTTTTTCCAGAAGCACGAACAGGCCGCCCGGAATATCTCCCGGCCGATCGAATCTGGGACAGGGCAGATCACAGATCCCGGCCAGCATCCCGGTCTGTTCCGTGGTGGCCAGTTCTTCCAGGGCATAATGCACGGCGGCCAGCCCGTTGGCGTCCTGCCGGTTGATCACCAGGCTGTTGCCGCCGAGACCGAACCGCAGGGCCACCTCGCCGAGGAAACTGTTGGCCAGGGTATAGGCAAACAGATTGGGGCTGGCAAACCGGCCGCCGTCGGGCAGCATGGTCTCGAGGTAGGCGATATCCGTGGCCAGGCACCCGTAGCGGCTGGAGGTCACGATACCGATGGGGCGCACCTCCTGGAATTCGTCCCGCTCTGCGTCGCGCAGGCAGAACGCTGCAGCCGCCAGACCGACCCGGGAAAAGTCGTCAAGCCGGCCGAAGCGCTTGTCCGGTTCGCTGAAGATCTGTCTGCGGGTCGGGATCTCCAGGGGGCCTGAGACCAGCGGGGATTCCCCGCAATGATGCCCCTGCCCCGACCCCGCCGGGGTATGCCAGCCGATACCGTTGAGCCAGGCGTTCATGCCTCCCCCCTTTGCAGAATAACGACCGCGTTGATCCCCCCGAAACCGGAATTGCTGCTGAGCAGGCAGTCGCCGCTGATCGGCTGAGGCGAAGCGCTGACCGCGACGCCGGCACTCTCTTCCGGATTGTCGCAGCCGACCGTCCCGGGAATCCGCTGCTCCGCCAGCGCTCTGGCCGCAATGGCCAGTTCCACGCCGCCGGCGGCACCGAGGCAATGCCCGAGGCTCCCCTTGACACCGTGCAGGGGGGGCAGATGGTCGGAAAAAACGGCATGGAAGGCAACCAGTTCCATGGCGTCATTGAAAACCGTGGCCGTGGCATGGGCATTGACGGCGGCGATCTGGCGCGTTTCGATACCGGCCTGCCGGAACGCCTGACGGCAGGCCCGGATCAGGCCGCGCCCGTCGCGCGCCGGAGCCGTCACGTGGAAGGCGTCGTTGGCCACCCCCCAGCCGCGCACCCGGGCCAGAACGGGTTCCCCGTCGCGACGGGCCCGTTCCTCGCTCATCAGCAACAGGCCCACCCCGGCCTCGCCGAGATTGAGCCCCCGGCGCTGCCGATCAAAGGGTTTGGCCGGTTCCGGAGACATGGCCTGCAGCGCCGAGAATCCGGAATAGACAAATTCGCTGACGACATCGGCCGCCACCACCAGCACGGCGTCGGCAAGTCCCGCGGCAATCAGCCCGGCGCCGCGGGCCACCGCGACCGTCGACGAGGCACAGGCCGCATTGACATTGAGGCCGCAATCGGCCACCCCGAGGCGGCTGCGAAGATCGGTCAGCAGGGTTTCAAACAGCAGTTCCGCGGCCAGCGGCTGACCATGTTGCCGCTGCAGCAGATCGACATCCCCCTTGGTGGAGGCCAGCAGCAGACGACAATCCTCCGGCACCTGACCGAGCTGCGGCAGCAGCAGGTCGAGCAGCCTGCTGAACAGTGATCGCTCCGGGGTATGGGAGAGACCGGCGATACAGGCGGCAAGCTGGGAAATATAGTTGCCGCAGTCGAACCGGGTCACGGGGGCGACACCGCTGCGCCCGGCCAGCAGGCCCTGCCAGAGGGTTTCGACATCGGGCCCGAGGGCGGTCACCGCCACGCTCCTGGTCAGCACAACCCCGGTCATCCGCCCAGCTCTCCATTGCGCCAGCGGTCCCGAACCGACTCAAAAAAGGGCGGCGGAATCATCAGGACGTTGAATTCGCGGTCGAGGAGCATCTGCACCGAGTATCCCGTAGTCGTGATCTGCCCGGCGGCGTTGCGTAGAATGAATTCGTGGTTGAGCCGCACCGCATCACTCCAGTGCAGGATCGCCTCGATGGTAAAGGGTTCACCGAAACGCAGCGGCAGATGGTAGTCGGCATGCATCTGCTTGATGGGCGCGACGATCCCCTGTTGGTAAAAATCCATATACCCGAGGCCGAATTTCTGTCCGAGCAGCACCCGGCCATCCTCGAAATAACTTGGATAACGACCGTGCCAAACGATGCCGAGAGGGTCGACCTCTTCAAAGCGCACGGTCCGCTCGACGGTCAGGGTCAGGGGCAGGGGCGCGTCCGGGGCGGTCTTGAAATAGGCTTTTCTCATCTGTCTGTACCATCTTTGAAAATCAGAGTAAACCGGGAGACGGTTCCGGCCGGGACCGCGAGATCGGCATGAACCTGCAGGGGACCAGGCTGGCGAGCCAACCGGATCTTGACCGTCAACGCCTCTCCCGG
This sequence comes from Geopsychrobacteraceae bacterium, assembly GCA_963677135.2. Lineage (GTDB taxonomy): Bacteria > Desulfobacterota > Desulfuromonadia > Desulfuromonadales > Geopsychrobacteraceae > Seleniibacterium. The sequence continues at coordinate 122,350 of CAXXLS010000005.1, forward strand.
TCCGAGCTGGCGCATAAACTTGGCCCGCTCGACCACCAGGCCGTCCAGCCGTTCGCCGGCCAGCTGTTCGGCCAGCTGCTGGGCAACCAGCATCTGCAGCACCGCCGGGAACACCGGGTAGTCGGGAAAGTGTCCGGAAAAACCGGCAAATTCCCGGCTGAAACAATACTCCTGCTGCCCGCCGTCGGCAGTCGCCTGAATCGGCCCGACGGCGGCAGCGGCAATCTCTTCACGCATCTTGTTCACGGTTCCTGCCTCGCTTCACGCAACCAGAGGGACAGTTTGAGGGCGTGGCCCCGGTCATAATAGATCATCTCTTCCGGCAGACGCTGCCCGGAATACTCCCGGTACCGGTTATACCGGACCAGCCAGTCGCCCCCGGCGGGCCTGAGCTCGCGCAGATCGCCCCGGCAATCAAAGCCGAACAGCTCCGCTGCGGAATCCGCCGGCACCCGCAGTTCCTGCAGGCCGCCGACCGCGGTCAGCGGCTCGCTGCCGGACAGGGGGCGCTGCAGAAAGGTTCTGCGCAGGCTCCGGGCGATTCCCGCAATGAAGGACTCACGACTCTGCAGCTGCGGAACGGCCCGCAGCAACTGGTAACCGGTCGCATCGACCTGGAGGTCAAACAGCACCAGGCCGATTTCGTTGAGGGCCATCAGCCGGGCCGTCCGGTCTTCGAGGTCCAGGCGCAGAAACCCTTCGAGGGGCAGTTTTTTCATGCCGACCTCAAGCAGAGCCCCCTGTCGCAGCCGCCAGACTCCGCTCCCCTGAAGCCACTGCCCGCGGCGCAGCTGCTCGCCGCTGAACTCCCCCCGGCAGTCGCCGGGCAACTGCTGGGGCGGCAGGGTCGGAGCGCACGCGCTCAGCAAAAAGAGGACACCGGCAAGAAGGACACTGCGCATCGTTTTATAATCTCTTCAGGCGCACGGCCGGGATCACCAGGACCGCCGTCGGCACGGCGGCGGCGATCCCCAGCAGCACCGTCACGCCAATGGAATTCATCGCCGGGTGACGGGCCAGCACCAGGGCCCCGAAGCCAACCAGGGTGGTGAGCCCTGAGACCAGCACGGCCCGGCTCGATGCCAGATCCTGAGGCTCCCGGCTGTGACAGGTCATGAAGATCCCGTAATCCACCCCGAGACCGATGATCAGGATCGACGCCACGACGTTGAACAGGTTCATCTCCAGGCCCAGCCAGGCCATCCCCCCGAACATGAACAGCAGACCGGAAAGAACCGGCAAAAGCGCCAGCAGGACATCGGCAACCCGGCGGAACAGGGCCACCAGCAGGACCAGTACGATCAGCCCGGCGGAACTGACAAAGGTGCTAAAATCAACGGCTATGGCCCGGCTGAGCTGCTGTCCGAAGCGGCTTTGCGAGACCAGGGTGACCCCGGGAATCTGGCGCAGTTGCGGTTCAAGGCGCGCCACCAGTCCGGGATCATCCGGAACCAGGGTCAGCAGCCGGGTGACGCCCCCTTCCTGCTGCAGAAAATTGTCCAGTAACGGCCCCAGGCCCCACTCTCTGAGCGTCGCCGGATCGAGAACTCGCGGCGTGCGGCTCAGGTTGTCCAGAAACGGGTCAAAAGCGGTGTCCGAAAAGCCGTACTTTTTTCCGCTGTCTTCCAGCAGGGCCGCGGCGGCCGGTTGTTCCTGGGCCCAGTAGGTCTGCCACTGTTCAAGATTCCGATGCTGAGTCTGCAGGGACGGCAGCAAGGGGGCGAGACTGACCGCCCGGTCGGCGAGGTTGTCGTCGGTTATCGTCTTCCAGACCCGTTCATTCCGCAGCAGGGCGGTGTCCAGCTCCGCCGCCTCGGCAAAAATCATGGCCCGGCCGCGCATATTCCCCCAGTGTTCAGCAAGCTCCCCCTCGGCCCGCTGCAATTCCGGCGGCACGTAACTGAGGCGTTTCAGCTCGCCGTTGATCCCCAGTTTTTGTGCCTGAACGGCGCTGAACAGCATGATCGCCAGCCAGCTGCCGAGGACCAGCCAGCGCAGCCGGGGACGCCGCTCGAAAAGATGGCGCCGGAAACGCTGGGGCGACCAGCCGCCGTTGTCCGCCTTGCCGACGAAGTGGGGCAGGACCAGCAGGGCCAGAATCAGGGCGGTCACGATACCGGCGACGGCAAACACCGCGAGCTGCCGCTGTCCCGGAAGTTCCGAGCGCAGCAGCACCGCAAAAGCGACCAGGGTCGTCAGCCCGCCGAACAGGACCGGCCGCGAAAGGGCGGTCAGTAGCTGAGTCCGCGGGCCGGTGCCGCGCCGCAGGGCGAAGTAGACATGCAGACCGTAATCGATGGTGATTCCCAGCAGCACCGCACCGAAACCGATGGTGATTCCCGACATCGGCCGATAAAAGAACGCGGTCACCACCAGGCCCAGCACCATGCTGGCAAAGGGGAGAATGAAGACGGTCAGCGCCTGCAGTCTGCGGAGAAACGCCAGGAACACCACCAGCAGACCGGCCCCGGACAACAACAGCACCCTGCTCATATCCCCTTTGATGACCTCGGTGTTGGCCAGGGTATAGGGATGCCCGCTGAGCAGAGTTGCCGAGACCCCTTTCGGCAGGCCGGCCCTGGCCAGCCGGAACCCGTCAATCAGCTGCCTGCTGCCCACCGGATCGGTGATCAGGATGCTGGTGTCGGCCAGGATCAGGGTACTGCGCCGGTCGTCACTCAAAAAACGGCCCTGCTCGATCCGGACCCCCGGCAGGGGGTTCAGGTAGCGCAGCTTCAGCAGCGCCAGGTTGTTCAACCCGAGGGGATCCTGCGCGATCTGTCCCTTGAGGGCGATTCCCTGGGGTTGCAGCAGCAGCGCCAGGTTGTGCGCCAGCTGCCGGTCGACCTGCTCCGGAGTCAGCTGGTCGGCAATGTCCTCGAGGTCGGCGGCATCCGTCAACACCGGCAGGTACTCAGGCAGGGTCTTCAGCAGGCTCAGATTCCTGACATCCCCGGGCCCACTCTGAATATTCCTGAACAGCTCCCCGGGCAGCAGCAGCCCCAGACGCTGGGTCGCCGACAGCAGGGTCTCTTCACTGGTCCCCGCCTCCGCCTGGAGAAGAATCACCAGTTTCCGCGCGAAGGGGGTCTTCTGAAGCAGCTCGAAATCCCGGGCGACCGGCAGCTCGCCATCCGGGAGCATGGCGACGATACTGTCGGCCACCTGCAGCCGGGGCAGATAGCAGGCGGCGCCCAGCAGAACCAGGAACACCACCAGGATAAGCCGGCCGCGCCGCGCTTCGAGGGTCTGATAACAGGCAGCAACAAACTTCATCAAAAATCCGGGGCGGCAAAGATATTGTCCGGCAGCGAACGGTTAAGGGTGACATTGAAAAATTTCAGGACGGTGCTGTCACCACTCTGTTCGGCCAGGGCGACCTGTTCGACATGGCTGCGATCCGGAGCGAAGGTCACTTCGATATGGCGAATGATTCCGGCTTCCGCCTGATCGCGCGGGGTCAATTGCAGGCCCAGAGGCTGTTCGCTTTTCAGGGTCATCAGGTAATGACTCTGCAGCCAGTCCAGGTCGACCCTGGCCCAGGCCAGCAGCTGCCTGGCGACCATCCCCATAACCGGATCACGGGCAACCGAGTAGCGCTCCACCTGCCGGCTTAAACTGTTCCAGCGTTCCCCCTGACTGCCGCGCAGCACAAAGCCCGAAGCGATCGGCTCGAGCAATTCCCAGCGCAGCATGTCCGGTTTCCGGTATGCGAAGCGCCCCCTGGAAACGAGGGTCTCGGCCATCAGGGAGAGATTTTTCTCCTGGACGAAATCGCTGAGCAGGGTCTCGGTCTGGCCGGCCGCCCCTTTGATTTCGGCGAGCACCTCCTCCAGTTCGGCGGCACCAAGCGGAGAAACCCACAATCCCAACAGGGTTATCCACAGACCTATCCACAGAATTCTCTTGTTCATCGCTGTCTACTCGTCTTGAACCTTCCGTTTTCGGCAAGGCCTAGATGGCGCCTTCCTGCACCCAGACCTTGATTTCTCCGCTGGCCAGCAGTTCAGTACCGCGCCAGACCTCCCCTTCCGCCACGGCAAAATCCTCGAGCTCGACGACAGTCCGGGTCTTGATCCTGAGCCGGTCACCGCGGCACGCCCGGCCGAAGCATTCAAGCCGCTTGACCCCAACCAGCAGCCCGCGGCGCACCCCCAGTCCCGCCAGGCGGTCGGTGTACCCTCTGAACACGGCATAGCCCTGGGCGATCAGCTCGACCAGAATCACCGGTTCCAGAATTCCGTTCTCATCCACCAGGGCATGGTCCCGGCCGATTTCGGTTTCCACCACCCCGCCCTGGTCGTCACACGCCACCAGGCTGTCGACCAGGCGCATGGGCAGCCGGTGGGGCACCAGCTGATCCGCCTCCATGGGCAAGGATAGGACGGTCATCACGCACTCCAGTAACGGCTCAGGTCATCGAACAGCTGGCTCGAAAAAAGCAGCTTGCGGAAGTGAGCCAGGTCGTCATGAAAAATGCGACTGTTGTCGTAGAGCTTGAATTCCCGGTTGAGGAGCTCATAAATACGGCCGGTGCCCCGGCCCAGGCGATCCGCGTTGCGGAAGGACAGGGCCTGGAGATCGGCCAGAACTTCCAGGGTGATGATGTGCTTGGCATTGCTGACCGATTTGAAGGCCTTGCGCGCGGCGACGGTCCCCATGCTCACCACGTCCTGATTGGACGCGTTGCAACTGATCGAATTGGTGCTGACCGGATTGGCCAGCTGGCGGTTTTCCGCGGTGGTCGAGGTGGCCAGATACTGGGCCCCCATGAATCCCATGGTCAGCCCCAGGGTCCCGGGAATCAGGAACTCCGGCAGCCCTTCGTTCAGGCTGCGGTCGAGATACTTGTTGGTGCGCCGCTCCGACAGGGTGCACAGGGTCGCCAGGGCGACGCACAGCATATCCATGGTGAAACCGATGCTCTGGCCATGGAAATTCCCCCCGTGAATGATTTTCTTCTTCTCGGGAATGATGATCGGGTTGTCATTGGAGGAATTGGCCTCGGTCTCGATCACCCGCACCGCCTCGTCGATGGCTTCGGCAACAGGCGCCAGGATCTGCGGCGTGCAGCGCACCGAGTAGACGTCCTGCACATTGATGCTGGTCTCGAACACCGGGCCGTCCACGGTCTTCTGCTGACGGATCAGGTCGTGCATCCGGGACCGCAGGGTGATGTTGCCCGAACCTTCGTAGAGTCTGCGGATGGTCTCCGATACCTGCAGCTGGCCGCGATGGGGCTTGACCAGGTGCAGATCCTCGTCAAAGGCATCGTCGATGCCGCCGAAAATCTCGATGGCGAAGGCCCCGGTCACGCAACTGATGTTGAGCAGCTTGCGGGCCCCGAAGATGGCAAAAGCCGCCAGCGCCGTCATGGCGCTGGTGCCGTTCATCAGGGCGATCCCTTCTTTAAAGCGCAGGGTCAGGGGCGCCCGCCCCAGCTCCCGGTAGACATCCGCGGCCGGCCGCAACGCGCCCCGGTAGTAGACCTGCCCTTCGCCGATGACGGCCAGGGCCAGGTGGGCAAGATGGATCAGGTCGCCGGAGGCGCCGACACTGCCGCATTCCGGAATATAGGCGGCCACCCGCTCATTGATCAGCCACTGCATATGCTCGAGCAGCTCGATCCGTACGCCACTGTACCCCTTGACCAGGGTGTTCAGACGGACCGCCATGACCGCGATGGCAATGTAGTCCTTAAGGGGCTCGCCCAGGCCGGCCGCATGACTGCGAATCAGGTTGACCTGGAGTTCCTCGATCTGTTCGTCATCGATAATCTTGTTGCACATCGGCCCGAAGGAGGTATTCACCCCGTAAATCACGCGCCGCGCGGCGACTTCTTCCTCCAGGAAGGAGCGGCTGGCCCGGCAGCGTTCAATCGCCTCCGGATCGAGAGCAACCTGCTTGTCTCCGATACCGATGGCGACGATGTCATCAGCAGTCAGATCATGACCGTTCAAAAAGACTGTGGGTTTATTGGCCATCTAGTTCTTTTCCTTTTCTGGTTCCTTCTGGCGATAATCGAAAAATGTCACCGGCTTCCGCCTGTCCGGCCGGATGGTGCGGGTCTGAACCTCTTCTGGAGTCACCAGCACGACCTCGGGTTTGACCCGCGTCCGCGCTGCGATCACTTCGGCCACCCGTTCGGCACTGAGCTCCCCCCGACTGCCAACGACGACCCGCAGGCGATCGGACAGATCATATTCATGAAACACTTCAAGGTAATGCCCCTGAACTTGCGGCAGGGTCATCAGGGCGCTGCCGATAGCCGCCGGAAACAGGGTGGTTCCCCGGCATTTCAACATCTGCGCCCGGCGACCGAGAATCGGTCCGAGCCGCGGCGTAGTCCGCCCGCAGGCACAGGGCTCCCCGTGCAGGCTGGCGATATCCCCGGTCCGGTAGCGCAGCAGCGGCGTCCCGGTAATGCCGAGGGGGGTGGCCACAACTTCGCCCGCTACACCATCCGCAACCGGACGTCCCTGCTCGTCCACGATCTCGACCACCATCAGCTCCGGGGGAAGATGTCCGCCCCGTCCCGCCCCGCAATCGCAGAAAGAGGTGGCCATCTCGGTGCTGGCATAGGTCCCCAGGACCTGGGCCCCCCAGGTGGCGGCCAGCTCCTCTCCCAGCAGAGACAGAGTCAGGTCCGGATTGCGCACCGGCTCGCCGATGCAGATGAGCTTTTCGATCCCGTAGCCTGCCGGGTCGCTGCCGTCATTCCGGAGCATCCGCCCGAGGGCCAAAAACAGGCTCGGCACCCCGACCAGGACGTTGGGACGATAACGCCGGATAAACTCGGCCACCAGCATCAGCTGCCCGGAACCGCTGCGAATCACGGTCGCACCGATCTTGCGCAGTCCCAGGAAATAGGCGAGCCCGGCCATGAATGCCCGGTCCAGGGCCGCACCGATAAGAACCCGGTCATGGCGGGTTATGCCCGCCGTGGTAAAGGCCAGATACTCGTTGGTGGTCAGTCGTTCCAGGTCGCTTTCGGTCTGCCAGAAGGCGACCGGCTCGCCGGTGGTGCCGGAGGTCTGGCAAATGTCAACCACCTGATCTTCGGGAACCGCCAGGAACCGGTCGTTGTGAAGGGTCAGGTCCTGCTTGCCGGTCAGGGGCAAGCGGGCCAGATCCTGCAACGAAGCGAGATCGTTGGCGGAAAACCCGAGGTCCTCGAATCTGGCCCGGTAAAAGGGGGAATGCTGGCCGATAAACTCGAGATGCTTTTTAAGTAAGGTCAACTGCCGGGCGGCGATATCCCCCGGATCAGCCGTAGGATCGATCATTGTGTCTGCTTTCATGGGCTAGGCGGTTTTATCGGCCCGGATCTCCGTCAGGGCGTCGGCCATCCGCTGCTTCACCAGCTTGCGCAAGCGCAAATGCCCGTCTTCATTGGCAAACTCCCCGGTGTCGACGGGATCGAGGGCACGCAGGGTAACCCGGCAGGGGCGCAGCCATGTCCTGCCCGGGGGGAGCAGTTCATCGGTTCCGTCGATGCACAGGGGAATGACCGGCACTCCGGAATCAATGGCCACCTTGAACCCTCCCGAGTAGAACCGTTGCAGTTGGCCGTCACGGCTGCGGTGCCCTTCCGGAAAGAAAAGGACCGCCCCTCCTTGTGAAAAGGCCCGCTGGCTTTCGACAGCGGTCTGTTCCCAGCTGTTCCCTTCGACGTCGAGATAGCGGGCCAGGCGCATGAAACGGCTGTACCAGAACATGCGAAACGGCCAGGATCGCACGGCGAAGGTGATGTCGTAGACCGGCAGCAGGGCCATGCAGTAGGTGTCGAAAAAGGAGAGGTGATTGACCACGAACAGGCACGGTTCGCCGCGCCTGAGATGCCCCATGTTTTCCCGCCGAAAGCGCACGAAGGGGGCCATCAGCGCCAGCCAGCCGCGCCCGTAGGCCCAGATAACCCAGCGCATCACCCGATCGGAAGGCAGCCTCAATAGAACCTGGCCGACTCCGTAAGCGAGGGGGAAAAGCAGAATCCCGACGGCGGTCCACAGCACCATCAGCGGGTAGCACCAGAGATTCATCAGCAGCGTCATGAGACCCGTCACCAGCACCGCAAGCACACCTCTCTGAGTACGGGCATTCGTCGCCATCTCCATCATGAATATCTTACTTGTCCTGCTCTGCCATCTTGCTCAGAACAAAACGGTGAATGTCCCCGAGGGTGCGAATGGAGCGGACCGATTCCTCTTCGCGGATTTTAAAATTGAAGGCGCCCTCGAGCACGATGACCATATCGACGGTATCGAGGCTGTCCAGCCCCAGATCTTCGTAAATATTGGCATCCGGTGTCATATCCTCACGATCCAGCTCGAACTCCTCGGCCAGGCTCGAATCGATCAGCTCAATTACTTCCTGCTCAGTCATTGTCATTACTCCTTATAATCAGGGTGCAGTTGATGCCACCCATTGCAAAATTGTTCTTCAGTATCAGCCGCGGCCGAGCATGCCTGTTCTGCTGCAGATGCGCGATTCCCCCGCAGTCGTCGTCGATTTGCTCCAGGTTGCGGGTCGCGATCAGTTCGCCGCCCTGCATCATACCAAGAGTTGCCGATAACTCAATAGCGCCGCTGGCGGCCATGGTGTGTCCCAGGTGCCCTTTCAGGCTGCTGACCGGAACCCGGTCGCCGACCAGCCGGCGGATGGCATCGGCTTCGGCCGCATCCCCCTGCCGGGTCCCGGTGGCGTGAGCGTTGATATAATCGAGGTCGGCGGCGTCAATCCCGGCATCGGCAACCGCCAGCCGCATGCACTCGTACATGGCTTCGACATCGGGATTGGCGATGCTCGAGGTATCCGAGGTGGTGGCGAAGCCGATCACCTCGGCCAGGATCCTGGCGCCCCGGGCCTCCGCCTGCTTCCTGTTTTCCAGCAGCAGAATACCGCTCCCCTCGCCGCAGACGATCCCGTCCCGGCCGCTGTCAAAGGGGCGCGGAGTCGCATCGGGACTGTCATTGTAACTGGTGGATGCCGCATTCATGACATCGAAAGTCCCGGTCGTCAGGGGATGCAGCTCGTCGGCACCGCCGCAGAGCATGGCATCCTGCCGGCCGAAAGCGATCTGTTCATAGGCATAGCCGATGGCCTGGCAACTCGTGGCACAGGCCGCAGATGGCGCAAAAACCCGGCCGGTAATGCCGAGGGACTGGGCCACATTGGCAGCACAGGAATGCCCCATGATCTGAAAAAACAGCCCCGACTTCATCCGTTCCAGGCTGTAGTCACGAAAATAGTCGGCGAAAAAGGCCTCCGTTGTCTCCGTGCTTCCCAGCGTCGAGCCGATCATGACCCCCATCCTTCCCGACGCCAGTCCGGCTTCGGGGTAGCCGGCCATGGCCAGCGCCTGCTGACTGGAAAGATAGGCAAAGATGGACATGTTCGACATGGAGCGGCGGATCTTGCGCGGAATCTGTTTGGGATCGATCCCGCTGACCTTGGAGACCAGCTGGGAGCGCAGTCCGCCGATTTTTTCAAGAGCCGCGTCATAGCGTACCCCGCTCTCACCGGCACGCAATGCCGCGTAGAGCGTATCGAGACTATGGCCCAGGGGCGTAATCACCCCGGCTCCCGTAATTACCACAGATTCTAGCGACATAACCTTACCTCTTCGCGCAGGAGTTCATGGCCGACCAGCATCCCGCAGGTCAGATAAGCCGCGACGACCACCCCGAGAAAACCCGGTGCCGCGGTTGCCTGTCCTGACAGCAGCAGGCCCGGTATCCGGGTCTGGGACTGGGGATTGTACTGGCCACTGAAATGACCGGCGCCATAAATGGCTCCCCGGGGAGCCAGCGAGTAATCGCGCAGGGTCAGCGGGGTCGCCAGAGACACCCCTTCCAGGCCGGTCAGTTCAGGGCAGCTGCGCTGAAGGTGTTCCAGCAGTTGGTCGGCCACCTGGCGTTTAAAGTTTCGGTAGTCCGCACACCGGCCCCCCGGACCGTCGGCAAACGGGGCCACCTCGGCAAATGGAGCCGGTACGATGGCGACCAGCGAATTCTCGGCCTGATCCGGCCCGGACTCCATCCGCGCCAGGTACAGGCTGCGCCGGGTCAGAGGAGCGTCTTCCCCGGTGGACATCAGTCCGGCTTGCGGCTGGATAAAAAGATTCCGCCTGTTCAGAATGCGTTCGGTCCCCCCGGCCCTGGCAAACAGCAGATAGGCCGAAGGGGTCTGCCGCAGCCCCTGCAGCCGCTTGCGATAAACCGGACGCAACGCCCCCTCCGGCAGCATGGCCGGCAGGCTGGCCGGATTGCAGGTGACGATGATCTCGGCCGCAGACAACTGCTCACCGGCGGCCAGACGCACCCCGGCTGCGCCCCGGGGGCCGGTCAATATCCGATCGACGTGCGCTCCGCAGCGCACCTCGACCCCGGCGGCTTCGGCCAAAGTCAGCAGCGCTTCGACCAGAGCCCTGCCCCCGCCCTGAATGCCATGTACCGAGTGGTAGTAAGAACCGGCCACCTGGGAATTCAGTGCGACCGGAGCCTCCTGCGGAGCGATCCCGTAAAGCAGGGTGTGCATACTCAGCAACGCCTGCAGCTCCGGATACCCGGCAAAGATCTCAAGACGCTGGGCCAGGGTTTCGCCATGGACCGAGGGCGTCGAGAACTGCTCCAGGCCGGTCGCGAGGTCCAGGTAGGGGAAACGCCACCAGCCCTGTTCCAATTGCCCCAGGTAACGGGTAAGATCCTTGCCCGCCCCGGGGAAACGGGCGCTCAAAGCCTCCTCGATACGCCGATACCCCACCGGCAGATTGATGGTCTCGCCGCTGGCCAGAATTCTCAGGGCATCGAACCCGTCCTGGTCATAAGGGATCAGCTTCAGTTTTTCCGCCAGACCAAGATGCCTGTAAAGGGGCGCAAAGGCACCTCCGTCACCGAGACCGCCGGCGTAATGGAAACCGGTATCAAAGTAACTCCCGCCCCGGGAAAAGCCCCGGACCACAGGAGCCGGCCGCTCATGCTGCTCCAGAACCGCGACCCGCCGGCCATGGCGCGCCAGAAGCACGGCGGTAATCAGTCCGGACAGCCCGGCACCAACAATGACAGTATCGTAGCGCATGGAGGTTACTGGTTGAAAGCGAGGACAAGCGCCGAATTGGTCCCTCCGAAACCGGCCGAGTTACAGAGCACCCGGGTCGGAGGATGGGGTATGGTCTCGCGAATAACATTCAGACCGGCGGTCGTCTCCCCCGGTTTGGCAAAATTGATATTCGGGGCGATGAATCCCTGCCGCGCCATAATCGTCGTATAAACCACCTGGGAGGCCCCGGACATCCAGAGCTCGTGTCCGGTCATTGACTTCAATGACGAGAGGGGTGGGGTTTTCTCACCGAACACCCTGCGGATATTGGTCGCCTCGGCAGCATCACCAGCCGGCGTTGAGGTCGCGTGGGCACAGAGATAATCGATCTCGGCGGCGGCCATGCCGCTGTCGTCCAGGGCCATGACCATGGCCCGGCTGAGACCGTCTTCGCTGGGCACCGAAAGCTGCTCTCCGTCACTGGAAAACCCGTAGCCCACCAGTTCCCCGAGAATCTGCGCCCCACGCTGTTCGGCCAGATCGTAACGCTCCAGAATCACAGTGGCGGCACCGCCGCTCGGAACCAGACCGTCGCGATCGGCATCGAAGGGCCGGCAGGCGCCGGCCGGGTCGTCGACCCGGGTGGAAAAGGCCCCCAGGCCGTCGAAACTGCACATGGACTGCCAGTTGATCTCCTGAGCTCCACCGCAGATCATGCGGTCCTGCCGTCCTAATCTGATCAGGTCGGCGGCCTGGCCGACCGCGTGACCGCCGCTGGAACAGGCGGAACTCAGGCTCCAGCAGGCGCCCCTGGTTTGCAGCAGGGTGTTGAGATTCATCGTCACGACAGAGGTCATAGAGCGGAAAATCTGGCCGCTGCCGATGGCCTTGGTTTCTTTACGCTCGCGCAGGATATCCACCTGCTCGATGGCGGCCAGACAGCTGGAGTCGCAACCATAGAGAAGACCGGTCCGGTCGTTCCGGATATCGTCATCCGCAAGACCGGCCATCGCCAGGGCGTCCCGGGCACTGGCATAGGTCCAGACCGCAAACTCGGGCATACTCTTGCGCTGCTTGCGGGACAGGAGGCCGGCGTCGAAATTATTGATCCGCCCGGTCAGCGGACTGCGGAACCCGAGTCCGATCCGCTCCTGGTCTATGACAATCCCCGACTGTCCGTTCCGCAAGGCCGCGCCGACTGTCTCCAGGTCGTTTCCCAGGCAGGAAACAATACCGATACCGGTGATAGCGACTCTGTACAAAATTCTGATCCTTTTCCCTGTACGGTATGACTTTTTATGCCATCAAATGCTTTACTGGAACGCAAAACAGAAAGAATTCAGGTTTTCTTCGTGTCTTTGCGACGTCCCGACCCATAGTTTTTTCAGATATGAGCACCGCCATTGACGGCAAACACCTGACCGGTGATGTAACCGGCCCGCTCGGAACACAGAAATGCGACCAGTCCTGACACCTCTTCCGGCTGGCCGACCCGGCCAAGGGGGATCATGGGCAGAATCTGATCCATGGGCAGATCGGCGGTCATTTCGGTTGCGATAAAACCCGGTGACACCGCGTTGACGAGAATCCTGCGGCGACCGACCTCCGCCGCCAGAGAGCGGGTCGCCCCGATCAGGCCCGCTTTGGCCGCCGAGTAATTGACCTGCCCGGGCATCCCGGTTTCACCCGACGTGGAGACGATATTGATGATCCGCCCTTTGCGCTTCTTGAGCATGCGGGCGAGAACCGGTCTGGTGACATGGAAGAACCCCCCGAGGTGAACAGCCATGACATCATCCCAGTCTTTCTGGCTCATCAGCGCCAGGATGCCGTCCCGGGCGAAGCCGGCGTTGTTGACCAGAACATAGGGCACGTCCTGCTCAAGCAGCGGCTCCAGGGCCGCCTCCACCGCCTGGCTGTCGGCGACATCGAAGGGGAGCAGCGTGGTACTGCCCCCGGCTGCGGCTATCTCATCGGCCAGCTTGCGAGCGGCCTCATGATCACTGCGGTAATTGAGCCAGACATGAAAACCCTCCCGGGCCAACTCCCGGGCGATGGCCGCTCCGATCCCTTTACTGGCCCCGGTCACCAGGGCGATCTGCTTATCCTGCATGAAATCCGAACTTTCTGAAAAACGTGCTGATTAAGTTACCGAACTTAGTTCCTGACATTTGCGACCTTGCCGCTGTCATCGAATTCGACGGCCACCGTCCCGAAGCGATTGGTCCAGTAAATCCAGGTTTTCGCATCGAGGGACGGGGTCTTGTGCGCCGCCGGGTAACCAAGAGCGGCAAGCACCCCATCCCTGGTCATCCCCTTGAAGGCCTTTCCTTCCTGCAGCCCCTTTCGGTCGAGTTGGGACAACCCTTTAAAAGCAACCGGATCGATGGAGGTAATCAGGTCGATGTATTCGTCGACCCCCATCCCCATCCGCTTGCTGTGATAATCGAAACGCACCCGCATGCCGTCATTGCCGTAAGTGAACTCGAAGCGTTTGCGGCTTTTCTTGTCAATGGTGATCAGGGTGCCGGCGGGAACGATGATATGGCCAACCCCGGGATCGGTATAGTTGGCATAGCTGGCATTGGCCACCTTCCCTTCTTTGACCTGAGCATGAATGTTGTACCTGGTGTAACGTGTCTCTGCTGCCGAAGAAACCGAAACAACGGCGAGCAGCAGAACCATCAGCGCTAATAACGATGTCAGCCGTGACGTCATGACCTACCCCCTTTTTAAGCATGAGCCTTCACCATTAAAAATGGTGAGTTATAGTAAGGACTTGAATGGATATGATCAAGTCATTTTCCCACGGCCACAGATCTCAGACAAGGCGTCGCGGCAACTTAACGGGCTTTCCCCTTCATTTTCCCTGTTTTAAGTCGCTTCGACCAGATTTGGCGCCGGACGGTCAGAGCGTGAATTCCGCCCAGATCGGACAGTGGTCCGACGGTTTTTCCATGGCCCGCAGTTCGTAATCGATCCCGGTGCCGGCACACAGCCGGTTCAACGGTTCCGACGCGAGAATCAGGTCGATCCGCAGTCCCCGCTTCGGCTCCCGTTCGAACCCTCGGGAACGGTAATCGAACCAGCTGAACCGGTCATTGACTTCGGGATGAGCGTGGCGGAAGGTATCGACCAGCCCCCATGACATGACCTGCTGCAGCCATTCCCGTTCTTCAGGGAGAAAACTGCACTTGCCCGCCTTCAGCCAGCGCTTGCGGTTGTCCTCCCCGATGCCGATGTCACTGTCCTGCGGAGATATGTTCATATCGCCCATGACCGCGAGCAGTTCGTCCGGATCGGCCTGTTCCTGAAGCCAGCGTTGCAGGTTGGCATAAAAAGTCCTCTTGTTGGGGAATTTTTCAGGGTGCGACCGACTCTCCCCCTGCGGAAAATAGCCGTTGAGGATCCGCAGAAAGCGACCGTCACTGAGCTGGTAGCGCGTCATCAGCATGCGCCGCTGGTGATTTTCATCCTCCCCCGGAAAGCCCTTTACCACCTCCGTCGGCTCCAGCCGCGAAAAGGTGGCGACCCCGTAGTGCGCCTTCTGGCCATGATGAACCATGTGATAACCGAGTCCGGCCAGCTCCTCATGGGGGAACTGGCTGTCGTGAACCTTGATTTCCTGCAGCCCGATAATATCGGGAGCATGCTTTTCAACCAGAGCTTCCAGCTGATGGATGCGGGCCCGGATGCCGTTGATATTGAAAGATATGAGCTTCACGCGTGTCTTCCTTGGCTAAGGTCTGTTACCGGCACAGAAAGCCGATGATTTCCTCGATAAATTCGTTGCCGTAGCGACGCAGCTTGGTCTGCCCGATGCCGTTGACCTGAAGCATCGCCTCCTGATCGGTCGGCAGCGTCGCCGCCATTTCGGCCAGGGTCGCATCACCGAAAACCACGTAGGGCGGCACCCCTTCCCGGTCGGCGATCTCCTTGCGCAGGGCTCGCAGCTGGTTGAACAGGTGCTGATCATACTCAAGGCCGACGATCTTCTTCTCCGGTTTTTTCTTGCGTCCCGGCTTGTTCCTGGGCAGGGTCAGTTCGAGACAGATGTCCCCGCGCAGCAGCGGCCGCGCCGCCTCCGTCAATTTCAGGATCGAATAATTGGCGATATCCTGCTCCAGGTAGCCATAATGGATCAGTTGCCGCAGCAGGTGGGACCAGTGGTCGGTACTCTTGTCGCGGCCGATGCCGTAGGTGGACAGCTGATCATGACGCAGATCGAGAACTCTCTGGTTTTTAGAACCGCGGAGCACTTCGATCACGTGATTGATGCCGAACCGCTGGCCGACCCGATAGACGCAGGACAACGCCTTGCGCGCATCTTCCGTGGCATCATAGCGCTGGGGAGGATTCAGACAGGTATCGCAGTTGCCGCAATCCGCGTCCAGGGTTTCCCCGAAATAACCCAGCAGGGCCCGTCTGCGGCAGATCCCCGCTTCGGCATAGGCGACCATGGCGTTGAGCTTGTGAATCTCGATCCGGTTCTGCTCCGGGTTGGGCCCTCGTTCAATCAGCCCGCGGCTGATGGCGATATCACCGTAACCAAACAGCAGGAGAGCCTCGGCGGGCAAACCGTCGCGCCCCGCCCGGCCGGTTTCCTGGTAATAGCTTTCGATATTTCTGGGCAGATCGTAATGCACCACAAAACGGACATTGGGTTTATCGATCCCCATCCCGAAGGCGACCGTCGCCACAACGATCTCGAGGTTGTCCCGCAGGAATTCCTCCTGGACCCGTTTGCGCTCCTCGCCCTTCAGGCCGGCATGGTAGGCCGCCGCCCGGAACCCGTCCAGGCAAAGTTTTTCCGTCACCTCTTCGACCCGTTTGCGACTCAGGCAGTAGATGATCCCCGCTTCATTCCGATGCTGGTCCAGAAAGGCATTGAGCTGCAGGTAGGGTTTGCTTTTGTCGATCACGGTATAGCGGATGTTCGGACGGTCAAAGCCGGCAACCACCTGGTAGGCATCCCGCAAGTTGAGCTGCTGAAGGATATCGTTCCTGGTCTGCTTCTCGGCGGTGGCGGTCAGGGCGATCATCGGCACGTCGGGAAAGTCATCCCTGAGCCTGCCCAGTTCCACATACTCAGGACGAAAATCATGCCCCCACTGCGAGACGCAGTGGGCTTCGTCGATGGCAAACAGCGCAATGGGGAGGGTCCTTAACCTGGCCAGGAATTCGCCACTGAGCAGGCGTTCGGGAGCGACATAGAGAAGATCAAGGCGCCCGGCATGGAGGTCTCTGAGTACCTGTCGGGCCTCGTCCGGCGCCAGTGCCGAATTGTAGCAGGCGGCGGCAACCCCGTTGGCGAGCAGGCTGTCGACCTGGTCCTTCATCAGCGAGATCAGGGGCGACACCACAATACCGACTCCGGGGCGGTGCAGGGCCGGAATCTGGTAGCAGAGGGATTTCCCGCCCCCCGTAGGCATCAGGACGAAGCCGTCGCGACCGGCGATGAGAGCCGTGATCACCTCCTCCTGATAAGGACGATACTGCTGATACCCGAAGACATCCTGCAGGGTGGCATTGATTGAGGGAGGCTGAAGATTAGTTTGTGACAAAACGGAGGATCTCATGTTCAGTAGTGCGGATAGCCGGGTTCCTGTTGACGCCGGGCAAGCAACTGCCGGGTTGCGCTATCTTCGCCTACCAGAGCACGCGGGTCAAGTCCGGTTGCGTCGATAGCCGTTCTTCCCGCGCGTTGATAGACCTTCAGGTCGTAAATGCGGTTGACCGTGCGCCACCAGCAGCGGTCCATCTCCGCCGGGTCGATGTCGTCATCAAAAAAGATCATCAGTCTGGCATGTTTGAGTGGTCCTGTCTGCCATAATCGCTCGACCAGCTGCCTGACGGTTCCGGAATACCCCGCGGACAGGGTCATCAGGGTCACGCCATGAAAAAGGGTCTGTCTCGGCATGAACATCCTGGCGATGTCAGGATAGTCGACGGCCAGCATCCTGCGGATCACAACCTCATTGGCCGCCCCGAGCCAGATATTTTCGCTCGGTGGCGGACCCACCACGGTCACCGGCACAATGGCCTCCGGTCGGTGACGGACGGCGGTGACCCGCATGACCGGACAATCCGGCCGACTGACGTATTGGCCCGTGTGGTTACCGAAAGGTCCTTCCTCGGTCACCGATTGCGGATCGACCTCCCCCTCGATGACGATTTCGCCGTTCGCCGGAATCAGGAGCGGCTGCGTCATGGCCTCAGTCAGTGGGGCCTTGACCTGAAAAAAGCTGCGGCAGAATCCGATTTCATCGCAGTTCGAAGGCAGGGGCGCCGCAGCCGCCCAGGTCAGCAGCGGATCGCAGCCCAGGATCAGGCAGACGGGCAATAACGCGCCCTGCCTTTTGGCGCTTGCCAGATGTTGGGCAGCACCCGAGGAGGGCGAGAAATTAAGGGCG
The DNA here is from genome assembly GCA_963677135.2 of Geopsychrobacteraceae bacterium. GTDB lineage: Bacteria > Desulfobacterota > Desulfuromonadia > Desulfuromonadales > Geopsychrobacteraceae > Seleniibacterium. Next base: position 139,800 of record CAXXLS010000005.1, read on the forward strand.
ATGGTTCCGTCATTCTTGATCTGGGCCCGGTACAGGCCGATGTTCCGGCGGCCGACCTCCGGATCACAGGTCACGGTCAGGGCCAGGGTGAGATAGGGTTCACCCTCTCCCGGCCAGCTTCTCAGGGCCGGCAGATCGGCAAGGTCCGCCCCTTCGCTGAAGGGGTTCGCCACAGTCCGCAGCGGGTCGGCAGCGACCTGGGCGGCAATCCGTTCGGCGGCATCTCCCCTTCCGCGGGCAAGAAAGTCGGCCAGCCTGTCCTCAAAAGCTTCAAGACCTGAGCACGCCAGCACCCGGTTCATCCGCCGGGCGGACCCGAACAGGTTGCTGACGACCGCGAACTTTCCCGGAACGGGCCGCTCAAAGCACAGGACCCGACCGCCGCCGGAGGAGAGGAATTCCCTGCGGGTCAAGGCCGCCAGTTCCTGGTCGGTACTCACCGGAACGGAGATGTGCCTGAGATCACCCTCGGCTTTCAGATCTGCCAGAAATTGCCTTAACGTCATGCCGCTATACTAACCGAAACGGCACCAGCAAAAAAGCCCTCCAGGATCCTGGAGGGCTTTAATAAGCGCGTCATGTGCTGCTTACAGTCCGGCAAGCTTGGCCAGTTGCATCAGGGTCCCGGGAACGATGCCGAGATAGAGCACCCCGACGATGGAAATGATGATGGAAATGACCGTCGGCATGTTGAAACGAACCCAGGCGAAATCCTCCTGAGGGTCCTTGAAATACATCTGAACCATGATTTTCAGGTAGTAGTAGAGAGACACTGCCGAATTCAAAACCCCGAGGACAGCGAGCCAGATGTATCCGGCCTTGATGGCGCCAGCGAAGATGTAGAACTTGCCTGTGAACCCGGCGGTCGGCGGCAGGCCCATCAGGGAGAACAGGAAGATGCACAGGGCGATCCCCAGAAACGGCTTCTTGTAACCCAGCCCGGCAATGCCGTCGAGGGTCAGGTTTTCTTCACCTTTCTTCCCGAGCAGCACTAGGACGGCGAAGGCGCCGACGTTCATGAAGGTGTAAACCAGCATATAGAACATGATGGCCGAGAGCCCGACGGTATTCCAGGCAACCAGGCCGACCAGGGCGTAACCGGCATGGGAGATGGACGAATAGGCCAGCAGGCGCTTGATATCCTTCTGATTGAGAGCGATAAAGTTACCGACCGTCATGGTCAGTACGGCCAGCAGCCAGAACAGCGAGGTCAGTTCGCTCTCCATGCCGTCGAGACCGATGATGGCAACCCGGATGAAGGCCGCGAAAGCTGCCGCTTTGGGACCGGCGCTCATGAACCCGGTAATCGGAGTCGGCGCCCCCTGGTAGACATCGGGAGTCCACATGTGGAAGGGAGCTGCGGCAACCTTGAACAGGAAGCCGACCAGCAGCAGCAACCCGCCGGCGATAAACATCATGTTGGTCGCCGCCTCCGGGTTCGTCTTGACGTATTCGGCGATCCCCTGAAGCTTGGTCGTTCCGGTCACCCCGTAAAGCAGGGCGACGCCGTAGAGCAGGAAGCCGGTCGAAAAGGCGCCGAGAAAAAAGTACTTGAGGCCCGACTCGTTGCTGGTCAGTTTGTCGCGGAAGAATCCGGCCAGCACGTAAAGGGACACGGAAAGAACCTCGAGACCGAGGAAGATGGTCATCAGGTCGGTTCCCGAAGCCATCCACATGGCCCCTGCGGTGGTGAACAGGATCAGCGGATAATATTCGCTGACCGGGAAATCCTCCCGCTTGAGGTAGTCGTCCGACATCAGAATGGTCAACCCGGCGGCGATGATGCAGACCATACTGAAGAAGGTCGCGAAATTGTCGAGCAGCACGCTGCCGGCGAACCCGGACTGAGGCTCATTCCAGCCGGCCAGGGTGATCATCCCGGTAATGACCAGGGCGACGATGCTCAACCATGCGACATGGGCGGTTTTCCCGCGGGGAGAAAAGACTGAGACCAGCAGCAGGATCATGCCGAAGGCGCACAGTACCAACGACGGCATAATGGCCTGCAAATTAACATTCTGGATGGCTTCTTGAACCAGATTTTCCATCGAACAGCTCCTCGGAACCAGTGGTTATTCAATCACAAATGACGCGTCAGTCTCAATTTTGGCCACAGTCGGTTGTTCAACCTCGAGCACCGCAACCTGGCGGTTTTTCATCTGCTCAAGCACCTGCTCCATGGCGGGATTCATCTTATCGAAGAAGGTATTCGGATAGATCCCGATCCAGAACACGAACAGCAGCAGAGGCAGCATCAGGACAACTTCACGGGTAGACAGATCCTTAAGATTTTCATTGGCCGGATTGGTCACCTCGCCGAACATGACCCGCTGGTACATCCAGAGCATGTAGACCGCGGCGAGAATGACGCCCGTGGTCGCAAAAACGGCATACCAGCGCAGACCGCTCTGGAACGCTCCCATCAGGGCCAGGAATTCACCGACAAAACCGTTGGTCCCCGGCAGCCCGACGGAGGAGAAGGTCACAATCATGAAAATGGTTGCGAACACCGGCATCTTGTGAGCCAGGCCGCCGAACTCGGTGATGAGCCGGGTATGACGGCGCTCGTAAATGAACCCGACGATAAGGAACAGCGCTCCGGTGGAAATCCCGTGATTAATCATCTGAATCATGCCGCCGGCCAGTCCCTGGAGATTCATGGCGAAGACCCCCAGCATGACGAACCCGAGGTGGGCGACGGAGGAATAGGCCACCAGCTTCTTCACATCTTCCTGCATCATGGCGACCAGTGAACCGTAAATAATGCCGACGACACACAGGAAGGCAAGATACGGGATAAAGGTCGGCAAGGCTTCAGGGAACAGCGGCATGGCGAATCGGACGTATCCGTAGGTACCCATTTTCAGCAGCACCGCGGCCAGGATAACCGAGCCGGCCGTGGGCGCCTCGGTGTGAGCGTCCGGCAACCAGGTATGCAGGGGGAACATCGGCACCTTGATGGCGAAACTGAAACCGAAGGCGAGGAACAACCAGAACTGGGCCTGGTACGGAATGTTCAGCTTGTAGAAGTCCTGAACGCTGAAACCGTTGAGAGCGACGCCGCTTTTGACGCCGTAGTAGTAGACGAAGATAATCGCGACCAGCATCAGCAGGGAACCGACCGCCGTATAGATGAAGAACTTGACCGCCGCGTAGATGCGGTTTTTCCCCCCCCAGATGCCGATAAGAAAATACATGGGGATGAGCATCAGTTCCCAGAAGACGTAGAACAGGAACAGATCGAGGGAGATAAAAGCGCCCAGCATGCCCGTTTCCAGAAGCAGCAGCATGGCCATGAAGCCCTTGGTGTTCTTGTCGACGGCCTGCCAGGTCGAGAGCACCGTGATCGGCATGATGAAGGTCGTCAGCATCACGAGCCACAGGCTGATCCCGTCAACTCCCAGATTATAGTTCATCTGGAAGAAGTCGCCGATGTTGATCCACTGGTAGAATTCCCGATAGTGCATCCCACCGGAGGTGGTGAAGACATTGTCAAATGCCAGGGGCAAACTGACCACGAAGGTGACCAGGGTCACCGCCAGGGTAAACCCTTTGAGCAGGCCATCGTTGTCCTTCGGGATCAGCAGAAGGATCAGCATTCCCAACAACGGGAGGAAAGTCATAATACTGAGAAGGTTATCAGCCATGTGGAATCGCTCCTTAAAGCTTTATCGTATTCGCTGGCAAACTAAGACAACATCAACCGAAAATATAATAGCCGACGATCACGACTACGCCGACCACCATGGCCATTGCGTAGTTATACAAATATCCGGACTGGGTGTAGCGCAAGCCGGCACCAATCCCCTTGACCACCCAGGCACAGCCGTTGACGATGCCGTCTACGATCCTGACGTCGAAACCGCGCCACAGGAAGGTCCCGATCTTCTTGCAGGGATTGACAAAGACAAAGTCATACAGCTCATCGATGTACCATTTGTTGAAAATAACCCGATAAGCGGTCGTAAATTTTGCGGTAAACCGGGCGGGCAGCTCCGGATTCTTGATGTACATATTCCAGGCGATGAAGATACCGACCACGGCGATGATGACGGAGATGGCCATCAGCGCATACTCGGTGGCATGGGCACCGTGCGCCTCGATATGGTGCAGATGCTGGGCATGCTCGAAGACGGGTGCCAGGAAATGCTCGAAACGGTTGCTGCCGCCCAGAATCGCCGGAACACCGACGTAACCGCCGACCACGGCGAGGAATCCGAGGACCATCAGCGGGATGGTAATGGTCAGGGGCGATTCAGGGATATGATCCTTGGCTCGCGGATCGGTCTTCTGTTCCCCGAAGAAGGTCATGAACACCAGGCGGAACATGTAGAAGGCGGTCATCCCGGCCGCAGCGGCACCGATAATCCAGAGCAGCCAGTGACCGCGGGTTGATCCGAAGGACCACCAGAGGATCTCATCCTTGGAGAAAAAGCCCGAGAACAGGGGGATACCGGCGATGGCAATGGTCGACACCAGGAAGGTGATATAGGTAATCGGCATCTTCTTGCGCAGCCCGCCCATGTTCCGCATATCCTGGGGATCATCGTGAAGATGAGCGTGATGATAGGCGTGATGCATGCCGTGGATAACCGAACCGGACCCGAGGAACAGACAGGCCTTGAAGAAGGCGTGGGTCATCAGGTGAAAGATACCTGCCGAGAAGGCGCCGACCCCCATGGCCAGGAACATGTAACCCAACTGGGAAACGGTGGAATAAGCCAGGACGCGCTTGATATCGTTCTGGGCCAGGCCGATGGTCGCGGCGAAGAAGGCGGTCGCGGCGCCGACGATGGCAATGGTCATCATGGTTGCCGGGGCCATGGCGAAGAGGATATTCATCCGACCGATCATGTAGACACCGGCGGTGACCATGGTCGCAGCGTGGATCAGGGCGGAAACCGGGGTCGGACCTTCCATGGCATCGGGCAGCCAGGTATAGAGTGGAATCTGGGCCGATTTACCGGTGGCGCCGAGGAAGAAGCACAGGGTCACCACGGTGACGATCACGCCGCCGCTCTGCAGCAGGTGGGCATTCTCCGTGATCTCCATGAAATTGAGGGTCCAGACGCCCTTGTTACCCAGGGTCCAGAACAGCACAAACAGACCGCACAAGAACCCGAAATCGCCAACCCGGTTGACGACGAAGGCCTTTTTGGCGGCGTCACCGGCGCTTTTCTTTTCAAAGTAATAACCGATCAGCAGGTAGGAGCAGAGACCGACCCCTTCCCAGCCGATGAACATGACCAGGGCGTTGCCGCCGAGAACCAGCATCAGCATGGAGAACGCGAACAGGTTCAGGTAGCTGAAGAAGCGGAAGAAACCAACCTCGCCATGCATGTAACCGATGGAGTAGAGGTGAATCAGGGTCCCGACTCCGGTAACAACCATGATCATGACAGCTGACAGCGGATCGAGAAGGAATTCCCAGTTGACCTGAAGATCACCGATGGAAATCCAGGAGGCGATCACGAGTTCGTGAACCTTCTGGCTGTCACCAAGCAGGGTGAAAAAATTCTGAGTGGCGACCAGGAAGGACAGGAACATCATGAAGGTGGCGATACCACCGATGACTGCCTCTTTCTTGATGCGTTTACCCAGCAGGCCATTGATGATCGAACCGACCAGAGGGAAGAATGGGATGAGCCACAGATTACTGTACATCAAACTCTCCTATTAGCTGAAACACCCGTAACAGTGGGAACCTACCACTTGAGGATCTTGAAATCGTCGACTTCGATGGATTCCTTGTTTCTGAAGAAGGCGATCATCAAAGCCAGACCTACAGCTGCTTCAGCAGCAGCAACCGTCATAACAAAGAAAACAAATATCTGACCGTCCATGTTGCCGACGTGCCGTGACAGGGCGATGAAGGTCAGGTTGACCGAGTTGAGCATGACCTCGATGCACATGAAGATGACAATGGCATTTTTCCGGGTCAGGACCCCGAAGGTTCCGATGGCAAACAGAATGGCGCTCAACACCAGGTAGTGATTTACGGTAATCATCATGTATCTCCCGAGCCTATCTCATTAAACTTTACGTTTGGAGAGAATAACTGCACCGACAATGGCCACCAGCAAGAGAATGGAAGCGATTTCAAAGGGCAGCAGAAAATCAACGAACATGGCCTTGCCGATGAGCTCGGTGTGGCCATACTGATTGATCATCTCCGAAGTGACCGGTCCGCCAGTGGCAGTTGGCTCACCGGTCCGCAGGAATGCGTAACTGACCAGCAGCATCAGGACCGCAAGCACGCCCCCGGCCGGCAGCGCATGAGTATAACGACTCTTCGTGGCCAGCCCGAGGTTGAGCAGCATGATGACGAAGATGATCAGGACCATGATGGCGCCGGCGTAGACCATGATCTGGATCGCGGCCATAAAGGGAGCTTCCAGCATGACGTAGAGAACCGCGAGACAGATGAATGTCGTGACCAGGTTCAGCGCACTGTTGACGGGATTGCGGCACTTGGTAACAAACAGAGCCGAAACAATCGCAACACAGGCAGTGAGATAAAAAAGAAAAGCTTCCATAATAGTGAGGCTCCTTGTTACGACTTGAGAAGACGTTCTTTGTCGAACACGAAATCATCCCGCTTATAGTTTGCCAGCTCGTAGGCACTCGTCATTTCGATGGCTTCGACCGGGCAGGCTTCGACACAGTAGCCGCAGAAGATACAGCGCAGCATGTCGATTTCATAAACCCTGGGATACTTTTCCCCTTTTTCATTCTCGGCCGACTCGACAGTGATACACTTGGCGGGACATACCGTCGGGCAGAGATAGCAGGCCACGCACTTTTCCCGATCCTGAGTCGGAACCAGACGGTGAAGCCCACGGAAACGGGGAGACATCTGCAGCTTCTGCTTGGGGTACTGAACCGTGGTGGTGTTCCCCGGCAACAGGTGCTTCAGTGTGATACTCAAGCCTTTGGCAAACTCTTTAAACATAGCTATCCTCTACACGACGATGTTTACTGCCAGAGCAGCACGGCAAAACCGGTGAATACGATATTTGCAAGCGCCAGGGGCAACATGACCTTCCAGCCGATGAACATGAGCTGATCGTAGCGCAGGCGGGGAAAGGTCGCCCGAATCCAGATAAAGAAGAACATGAAGGCGAAAATCTTGATCAGGAAATTCATCCATCCCCAGAAGGGGCCACCCCAGCCACCGAGAAACAGGGTCGCGCCGATGGCGGACACGGTGATCATGTTGGCGTACTCGGCCATGAAGAACAGAGCGTATTTCATGGATGAATATTCGGTACAGAAACCGGAGACCAGCTCGGTCTCGGCTTCCGGAAGATCGAAGGGAGTCCGGTTGACTTCAGCCATGGAGCCGACCACAAACAGGCCGAAGGCCAGGGGCTGGGTGAACACATACCAGTCGGGCAGCCAGCTCAGGGCCTCAATCCCCCACAGGGGGCCCTGCTGGGCCAGGACGATGCCGCGCATGCTGAGGGTCTCCGACAGCATGAAGACCGAAACGATGGACAGACCGGCCGCCAGTTCGTATGAGATCATCTGCGCCGAAGAGCGGATCCCGCCGAGCAGCGAGTACTTGCTGTTCGATGCCAGCCCGGCCAGGACGATCCCGTAGACACCGAGCCCGGCCATGGCCAGGATAAACAGGACGCCGATGTTGAGATCGGCAATCTGCAGCGGCACCGTGTACAGCGTGCCGTCATAGGTAAACTGGACATCCCCGCCGAAGGGGATGACGCAGATCGCAACAAAGGCAGGAGCCAGAATCATCATCGGCGCCAGGATAAAGGCGAACCAATGTGCCTCTGCAGGAATGATGTCTTCCTTGAAGAACAGCTTCAGACCATCGGCGATCGGCTGCAACAGGCCTTTGGGACCGGTCATGGTCGGCCCCATCCGGGTCTGCATGCCCCCGATGATCTTTCTTTCCGCATAGGTTGCATAGGCGACGATCAAGAGCATGACAACGAATGCAACTGCGATCTTGATCAGCATCGCCGCGGTATACAGGTAGGGCGTTTCCGAGAGTGTCAGAACTTCTGGCGTCATGACCATCCTCTTCCTTCATCAGTCTATGGCATTGCTGCCGATTTCAGCCGCCCCGAGGGTCGGCAATCCGGGATTCCGATTACAGCTTGACCGGTTCGACGGCGATGGCCGGTTGTCCGGTATAGATCTTGTTCAATTCGAGCGAACCAAAATGGTACGGGGCGAACAGGACCCCCTTGGGCAGACGGCGGTCGACTTTCGCCTTGGCCTGGATTTCGCCTCCGGCCGCCTTGAGTTTAAGCATGTCCCCTTCCTCGATCTGCAGTTCGGCGGCATCTTCGCGGCCCAGCTCGATATAGGCTTCGGGAACGACCGCCAGCGGACCCTTGGCGTGGGTCGAAACGGTCCCGCTGTGATACAGCGCACTGCCGACCAGCAGCTGGTAGGGCGCGTCAAGGGGCTCGCCGCCACCGACGGCAACCAGTTGCCGCTTGGCAGGAACAAGGGTCTCGCCGCCCCAGACCGTCCCCTGAGGTCCGATTTCATCGTAAACGACGCCTTCGTAGGCCGGGGTCTGGGCCACCAGCTCGGCAAAGGCCTGTTGCGGCGTTTCCGGGGCCGCGCTGCCCAGAGCCCTGAGGATCTCCTGGAAGATGGCGAAGTCGGTTCTCGCCTCGCCCGGAGATGTGATTCCGGCGCGCAGTCTCTGAATACGGCGTTCCGCGTTGGTAAAGGTTCCATCCTTCTCGGCAAAGGAAGCCGCCGGCAGTACCACGTCGGCTTTTTGGGCTGTCGCACTCAGGAACAGATCCTGGACAATCACGAACGGCACCGTCAGGGCCTTGTCGACCAGAGCCTGGTCCGGATAGGACACCAGCATGTCTTCACCGACCACATAGAGGGTCCGCAGGTCGCCACCGGCCGCGGCGGTCAGCATCTGCTGGACGCCAAGACCCGCGGTTCCCGGAAGAATACCCTGGTCGATCGCCCCCTGACTGTTGGCTTTTTCACCGCACAGATAGAGTCCCGAACCGGGCCGCCCGGCGATTCCGGTCAGCAGGGCCAGATTGGCGGCCGCAGTTCCCAGCTGCCTGCTGTAGGCGGTGTATGGCAGACCGTAGGCGAGCAGAATGGCCGCGTTTTCGGCCTGAGCCAGCTCACGGGCCGTGGTCCTGATGGCTTCGGCGTCGGCTCCGACCTCTTTGGCAACCTGTTCCGGGGTGAAATCCTTGAGGGCCGCTTCAAGCTCCGCCAGCCCCTCAAGGCCGTCGGTCTTGGCCAGGCCCTCGGCCAGGATGACCTGACACAGGGCATTAAGCACATTCAGTTCCATGCCCGGCTTGTGAAGCAGGGTGCGAGCATGGGGGAGACGATCCAGCTTGCCTTTTTTGTCGGCGACCACAGACAGTTGGGCTTCATTGCGGCGGACCGCCTGATTGACCACCATGCCGAAAACCGGGTGGGTTTCATAGAAATCGGAACGGATCGCCAGGATCGCGTTACAGTTTTCAACCTGAGGGAACGTCGCGGTCGAGGCGGTAATTCCCAGGGTTTCCGCGAGCCCTTCGGTCACGCCCTTGTAGCATTCCCCGCCGGAGTGATCGAGGTTGGCGGTGCCGAGACTCTTGGCGATATTCTTGGCCAGGAACAGCTCTTCGTTGCTCAACCGGCCGCCGGTGATAATTCCGACCTGCTCACCGGCATTCTTGAGATTGGCGACCACGGCGTCGAGAGCCTCTTGCCAGGTGGCTTCCTTCAGTTCACCGTTGACCCTGACCAGCGGCTTCGTCAGCCGCTCCTTGCTGTTGACGAAGGAATAGCCGAACCGTCCACGGACACACAGGTTGCCGTCATTGACGCCGGTCTTGTCGTTGAAGCGAATGGTTTGTACTTCATTGTCCTTGACGCCCAGGGTGACGGTACAGCCGTTGCCGCAGTAGCCGCACACCGAGTCGACCTCGGTCAGCTGCCAGGGGCGGGCCTTGAACTTGAAGGGGCGGGGCAGGATAGCTCCGACCGGACACAGGGAAACACACTGGCCGCAGAATTCGCAGTTGAGGCCGCGGTCGAAAGCGGTGGCGATTTTTGTCTCGAAGCCCCGGTTGATGAAGGAATAGGAGCCGTAACCGACGATTTCGTCACAGACCCGGACACACTTGCCGCACAGCACACAGCGGTTCATGTTGCGTTCGATGAGCGGGTTGACTTCGTCCTTGGGCAGGTCGAACTTTTCCCCTTCGAAGCGGTTGTTCACCACTTCGTATTCGTAGGTCAGGTCCTGAAGGTCGCACTCGCCACCCTTGTCGCACACGGGGCAGTCGACCACGTGATTGACCAGCAGAAACTCAAGCACGGTTTTGCGAACCTTGCGAATTTCATCGGACATGGTCGTCACAACCATCCCTTCCGTGACCGGCGTCGTACAGGACGGAATCAGGCGTCCTTTCATCTGCTCGACTTCCACCAGACAGATCCGGCAAGCGCCGTAAGGAAGCAATTTCTTGGCGTAACACAACACCGGAATGTAGATTCCGTTTTCCTTTGCCGCCTCATAAATCGTAGACGTCTTGCTGGTTGTGATCTGTTTTCCGTCAATCGTCAGGTTAACCATCTTGACCTCGTATAGCTTAAGCAGTGTATGCGTTTACTCAATCGCCATGAAGCGGCAGGCATCGTAACAGGAGGTACAGCGGGTACACTTGTCCAGGTCGATGGTTGCGACCTGACCCTTCTCCCAGTTGATGGCATCCACCGGACAGACCCGCGGACACATCCCGCACTTCTTGCACTTTTCTTCAATAACCCGGAAGTGAAGCAGAGGCTTGCAGGAGTGGGACGGGCATTCCTGCTCCTTGATATGCGCCTCATACTCGTGCCGGAAGTAGCGGATGGTGGATAGCACCGGGTTGGGAGCCGTCTGGCCGAGGCCACACAGAGAACTTTTCTTGATGTCGTAGGCCATGTCCTGAAGCAGCTCGATGTCGCCTTCGCGACCTTCCCCGGCACAGATCCGCTCAAGGATTTCAAGCATGATTTTCAGGCCGATCCGGCAGGGAATGCATTTGCCGCAGGACTCAACACGGGTGAAGTTGAGGAAGAAGCGGGCGATGTCCACCATGCAGGTGGTCTCGTCCATGACCACCAGGCCGCCCGAACCCATCATCGCCCCGGCCTTGATCAGCGAGTCGTAATCGACCTCGGCATCCAGGGCTTCCGCCGGCAGACAGCCGCCGGACGGGCCACCGGCCTGAACGGCCTTGAATTTCCGGTTGTTGAGAATCCCGCCGCAGACGTCGTAAATGACTTCCTTCATGGTGGTTCCAGCCGGAACCTCGACCAGACCGGTGTGCTTGACCTTGCCGGTCAGGGCGAAAATCTTGGTCCCCTTGGTCCCCTCGGTCCCGATGGAAGAATACCAGTCAGCGCCGTTGTAAAAGATGTAGGCGACATTGGCGTAGGTCTCGACGTTGTTGATATTGGTCGGCTTGCCCCACAGTCCTTTGACGGCCGGAAATGGCGGCCGAGGACGTGACATCCCCCGTTGCCCTTCAATGGACGCCATCAGCGCCGTCTCTTCACCACAGACGAAGGCGCCGGCACCGGCCTTGATCCGCATATCGAGATCAAACCCGAGCCCCATGCAGTTCTTGCCGAGATAGCCTTTTTCATAACAGGTGTCGATAGCCATCTGAAGACGCTTGATGGCGAGCGGATACTCGGCCCGGACATAGACATAGGCGAATTTACAGCCGATGGCGTAAGCGCCGATCATCATCCCCTCGATCAGGCCGTAGGGGTCCCCCTCGAGGATGGAGCGGTCCATAAAGGCGCCCGGATCCCCTTCGTCGGCGTTACAGATCAGATATTTTTCGGTCCCCGGAGAGCCTTTTGCAAAGGTCCATTTCATTCCGGTCGGGAAGCCGCCGCCCCCTCGGCCCCGCAGTCCGGATTTTTTAACCTCGTTGATGACCTCATCCTGGGTCATGGTGACGGCTTTCCTGATCCCCTCGAAACCTTTGTGGGCCAGAAAGTCGTCAAGACTTTCCGCATCGATCGTCCCGCACCGCGAGAAGATGATCCGCTGCTGTTTTTCAAGGAATTTATGGTAATAGGGGCCCGCGACCTTTTTTTCCACCGGCCCGTCACCAAGAATGTGCTCTTCGACGATCTGCGGCACCAGCTCAGGAGTCACGAAATCATAGGTCACCGCTTCCTGGCCGGGCATACAGACGTCGACCAGGACGTCGTTGGCGCACAGGCCCCGGCATCCGGTGCCGTTGATGTCGCAGGCATCACCGATTTTTCCGGGCACTCCGTGCTTCGCGAATTCAGCTTCAAAAGCCTTGACGACTTCGGCTGCGCCGGAGGCCAGCCCGCCGGTTCCCGTACAGACCAGAATTTTCAAATTTTCAGACGTTTCGGACATAAAGCATTCCTTGCTATCGGCATATGGGGTATGACCTGGATCAGTCCATTTCCTTGTATTTCGCGATAACCTCGTCCATCTTCTGGACGGTCATACTGCCATAAGTTGAATCGTTAACCATGATGACCGGAGCCATGCCGCACGCTCCGATGCAGGCAACATATTCAGCGGTGAACTTGAGATCCGGAGTCGTCTCGGCGTGGCCTACGCCAAGCCGGTCCTTGATGGTGTCGCCGATACGCCCCGCCCCTTTAACGTGACAGGCGGTTCCCATGCAGACCCGGATAATGTATTTTCCGCGCGGCTTCAAATGGAACTGGGCGTAAAAAGTGAGAACTCCGTAAATCTGGCTGGGGTAGACATTCAGGCGCTCGGCAGCCAGAAAGACCGTCTCCTCCGGGACATAGCCATACGCCTCCTGAATCCCCTGCAGTACGGGCATCAGATTTCCGTGCATATCCAGGTATTTGTCGATCACCTCGTTGGCGGCGGTCAGATCAACTTCCTGCTCTTCGACTTGCGCGGCGTTTTCAGTCATAACGTCCTCTTGTACCTTAAAAATTAACGATCTATTTCGCCGAGCACGATATCAAGGGTACCGATGACGGCAATAACGTCTGCCAGCAGACGCCCCTCAACCATCTGCGGCAGAGCCTGCAGGTTGACAAATGAAGGGGGCCGGATCCGCATCCGGTATGGGTGTGCCGAACCGTCGGAAACCAGGTAGTAGCCGAGCTCGCCCTTGGGGGCCTCAACGCTCTGGTAAATCTCGCCGGGCTCAGGCTTGAAGCCCTCGGTAATGATCTTGAAGTGATGAATCAGCCCCTCGATGGTGTTGACAACATCCTTTTTGGGAGGCAGCGTGATTTTCGGACAATCTGCCACCACCGGTCCCGGCTTGAGCTTGTCGAGGGCCTGCAGGATAATCCGGCTGGCCTGGCGCATTTCGTCGAGGCGGACCTTGTAACGTGCGAAGGTGTCCCCTTCCTCACGGACCGGCACCTCGAAATCGTAGTCCTCGTAGCCGCTGTAGGGATTGTCGCGGCGCAGGTCCCAGTCGACCCCAGAGCCACGCAGGGCGGGCCCGGTAATCCCGACATCAATGGCCGCTTCGGCATCGATATGACCAACGCCGATAGTCCGCTTCTGCCAGATTTTGTTGCCGGTCAGAAGCCCCTCGTACTCCTCGATATGGCCGGGCATTGATTCGGCGAATTCACGAATTTCCTGCTCAAGCCCGTCCGGCAGATCGGCCGACAGCCCACCGACCCGCAGGTAGCTCGAGGTCATCCGCGCTCCGGACACCTTCTCGTAAATGTCCATGACGCACTCGCGCTCACGGAAGCAGTAAAGGAAAACGGTCATCGCCCCGATATCGAGAGCATGACAGGCCAGCCAGACCAGGTGGCTTTTGAGACGGGTCAGCTCGGCCATAATGACGCGGATGCGCTGGGCCCGTTCCGGAATCTGATCGGTGATCCCGAGCAGCTTTTCGACCGCCAGCACATAACCGAGGTTGTTGCTCATCGGCGCCAGATAATCAAGACGGTCGGTCAGAGGGATGACCTGATGATAGGTCCGGTGCTCGGACAGTTTTTCGACACCCCGGTGCAGAAAACCGATATGGGGGGTCGCCTTCTGAACGATTTCGCCATCGAGTTCAAGGATCAACTGGAGCACCCCGTGCGTCGACGGATGCTGGGGCCCCATGTTGATTGTCATTGTTTCGGTGGAATTTGCTGCCATTTTATGCCTCGTCCTGAATAGGATTATCTATAAAGCGTTATGAGAGCCGGCCTTGGTACGGTTCGCGATCGGGACCCTGAACCGGGTAGTCCTTGCGCAGGGGGTGCCCTTCCCAGTCAGCAGGCATGAGAATCCGGCGCGGATCGGGATGGTTGTTGAACACGATCCCCATCATGTCCCAGCACTCCCGCTCGAGCCAGTTGGCGGTGCTCCAGACACCGGTGACGGTATCGATGGTCGCATCGGCCTCTTCCAGAGGCGCCTTGATCCTGATCCGCCGCTTGGTGGCCAGGTTGTACAGGTTGTAAACCACCATATAGCGTGGTGCCTGCCCCATATAGTCGACGGCGCAGAGATCGCACAGCAGGTTGTAGCCACACTCCTGCTTCATGAAGGAACAGATATCGACGATCCGGTCCTTCTTGACCGTTACGGTTGTTTCCCCGCGATACTCGACGACATCGAAAATCTCGTCGGAGAAGCGGGATTTCAGTTTTTCGACAATCACTTGGTCGCTCATGGATTTTTCCCTGTTATGGCTGGCCTCATCAGGCTTCACGGATAACGTCACCAACGCCGATTGCGGCACCGAAGGTATTACGCTCTTTCTTGATCTTCTCCTGGAGCTTCATGAGCCCGTAAAGGAGACCTTCGGGGCGCGGCGGGCAACCCGGAATATACACATCGACCGGCAGCGCCTCATCGATACCCTGAACAGTGCTGTAAGTATCAAAGATTCCGCCGGAAGAGGCGCAGGCGCCCATGGCGATGACATAGCGGGGTTCGGGCATCTGCTCATAGACGGTTTTGATAACCGGAAGCATCTTCTTGGTGACCGTCCCGGCGATAATGATGACATCGGCCTGGCGCGGCGAGGCCCGGAACAGGATCCCCATCCGGTCAAGGTCAAAGCGAGCGGCGCCGGTGGCCATCATTTCAATTGCACAGCAGGCCAGACCGAAAGTCATCGGCCACATGGAACTTGCCCGTGACCAGTTGACCAGCTTGTCGAGACTCGTCGTGATGAACCCGCTACCGAGCGTTTTGGGTTGATCTACTCCCATTCCAGAGCTCCTTTTTTCCACACGTAGATAAAGCCGACCAGAAGAATGATGATAAATACTCCCATTTCGACAAAACCAAAAATCCCGAGGCGTTTGAACAAAACCGCCCAGGGATAGAGGAAGACCGCTTCGATGTCGAACAGGATGAAGAGCATTGCGACAATGTAGAATTTGATGGAAAACCGCTCTTGAGCTGAACCGATCAGCGGCATCCCGCATTCGTAGGGAGCCAGCTTGACCTCACTCGGTTTCTTTACTCCGATAAGGCGGGACAGAATGACCGAACCGAGCGCGAAAGCAAAGGCGATGCCGATAACGACAAGAATCGGCAGGTAAATATCCAGCATAAAACCGCTCCTTCCAAAATGAAGAAAATGGACCTTCTTGCCGTGTCCGAATAGTCAATAAAACATGTAATAGCGTGAGGAAAATTAGGATACTTACGACCACCATGTCAAGCAAAAAATACAGTATACTGTATGCAATTAACCCGACCAATCAGGTAGTGCTTTATTGTGAAATAACTTAAGTTTTAGGATCTTAGCTCGGCACAAAAACCAAACTATTCCCATTTTCTTGTATATGGAAATTATATTTATTGAATGAGTAACACTGTTATATCAGTATTAAAATAAGAGCGGTTGCACAACAAAAAATCAGGACTCTGAACGAACCGTCCCGAAGCCGGTTCATCAACCAGTCGGGGTGGCAGTGGAAAACGGCTCAATCGTCCTAATAAAAAGGATATCAATCCTTCCTGTCGAAACAAGTTACCAGAATATCGAATTCCTGGCCACTGGAAAACGGTGCAGCGGAAAAATTATAATCCCCTAAACCGCCGCGTCGATTAATCTGCTCATGGCCTCTTTATCAAAGCGATAGACCTTTCGGCAATATTCGCAGGTCACCGCCACCTCGTCCTGCTCGTCAGCCAGGGACTGCAGCTCGGTTTTTCCCAATCCGATAAGCATATTCTCAATTTGATATTGCCCGCACGGACAAAAGAAACTCAACGGAGTCTCTTCCTGGACGGTAAAATCGACCGAGCCGAACAGGTCTCCGGCAATCGCGGCGGGAGTCATCCCGTTGCGCAGCATGGTGGTCACCGGCGGCAGGGCCGTGATCCTGTCGATCATGGCATCAACCTGCTCGGCATCCCCCGGAGGCAGGGCCTGGACCAGAAAGCCGCCGGCCGCGGCAACATCTCCCTGGTGCCCCAGTTCGACCCCGAGACCGATGCAGGAAGGAACCTGCTCCGAGCTGGTCAGGTACCAGGCAAGGTCTTCCGCCACCTCACTGGTCTGCAACTGAACCATGCTCTGGTAGGGATTCTTCAGCCCCAGGTCTTTCCAAACATGCAAAAAACCTGCCTTCCCAATGGCGCCAGCCACATCAAAGCGGTCATCTTTCGGAGGCAGTCCGGCGATCGGCTCGGCAATCGTACCGCGGACCCGCCCATAGGCATCAGCCTCGACGCTGAGTTTCCTGAGCGGCCCGTTCCCTTCGATCATCAGGGCAAGACGCTGATTCCCCTTGAGCAGGCACCCCATCAGGGCGCCCCCGGTCACCAACCGCCCGAGGGCGACAGTGGCGGTCAGATCGGTCTGCTGCGCCGCGCTGATTTCCCGTACCAAATCGGTCGTTGCGGCAACCATCCCCCGCAACAGACCATCCTTGCTGACAACTCTAACCAGGTGATCCTTCATACAGATATATCCCTCAGTAACAGGCGTTATTGACGTAAACGGTAACCACGTCCGATCATCCAGGCGGCCCAGCAGAACAATCCCGTCGCCATCATCAGACTGACCCCGAAGGCAACCGGGAAACTGGTGTCACCAACGCCGATGATGGCGTGGCGAAAACCGTCAATAAGATAAAATAGCGGATTCAGGTACGACAGATGACTCCACGGCGCCGGCAGAATGGAGATCGGATAAAACACTCCGCCGAGATAGATAAGCGGCAGAATGAGAAAATTGGTAAACATCGACAGGGTATCAAAATTATAGGCGTAGATAGCGGCAATCAGGCCGAACTGGGCAAACATGAAGCTGGCGATCATCGCCATCAGGACAGCCAGGAAGGGATCCGTCCAGGGCAGACTGGCGAAAAAGGTGGAAATCAGCCAGACCACGCTGCCGACCAGCAAGCCCCTGATCATCGCCGCCAGGGTATAGGCCATGATGAATTGTCCCGGACTGACGGGAGTGACCAGCAGGTCAACGATCCCCCCCATGTAGCGGGAAACAAACAGGGACGACGAGGTATTGGCAAAAGAATTGTTGATCACCCCCATGATAATCAGTCCGGGAATGACGAACTGGGCGTAGCTGAACCCGTCCAGAACGCTCAGTCGCTGACCAAGGGTCGCGCCGAACACGAACAGGTACAAAGACGCGGTAATGATGGGGGTCAGCAGGGTCTGGCGGGCAACCCTCCAGAACCGCAGAACTTCCTTGCGGAAGAGGGTGAAAAAGGGCAGCCAGGGATAATAATCAGGAGACTTTCCGGTCATGATCCCCTCCCCCGTTGACTCCGGTCAGTTGAATAAAGACCTCCTCCAGGCCGCTCTGGTCGGTTTCGATATCGCGAATTTTCAACCCCAGTCCGCAGATCAGACCAAGCAGCCGACCGGCGCTCTCCCCGGCCGGCAGCGAAAGCAACAGTTCCTTGCCATCCCCCTTGATCCGCGGCGAATAACAGTCCAGGCCGACCGGCATGTCCGGAAGTGGGTGTTCCAGCCAGAGCCGGATCTGACGGTTGGAGAGCCGGCGCACCAACTCATGGGTTTCCTCGAGCGCGATGATATCGCCATGGTTCATGATGGCGATGCGATCGCACATCTCCTCCGCCTCTTCCAGATAATGGGTGGTCAGCAGAATCGAGGTGCCGTTACGATTGATCTCCCGTACGAAATCCCACAGACCATGGCGCAATTCAACATCCACTCCGGCCGTCGGCTCATCGAGAATCAGCAGGCGGGGACGGTGAATCAGGGCCTTGGCGATCATAAACCTGCGCTTCATCCCTCCCGACAGCTTGATCATGGTCTTGCCCAGATGGGGGCGCAGGTCGAGCCTGTCAATCAGCAGCTGCCGCCAGGCAGGATCGTCCTTGACCCCGTAATAACCGGCATGCAGCTTCAGCGCCTGGTCGACGGTAAAAAAATTATCGGTCACGATCTCCTGGTGGACCACGCCGAGCAGCCTGCGGGTATGGCGATAATCCTTCTGGTTATCGTATCCGAAAGCGGTGATCCGCCCGGAATCGATGCGGCAGACACCGGCAATCATATTGATCGTGGTACTCTTGCCGGCACCGTTGGGACCAAGTAGCCCGAAGATTTCGCCTTCCCGAATGGCAAAGCTGATCCCCTTGACCGCGTCCTTTCCGTCGAACGTCTTCTTAATCGTGTCTATTGTTAAAGCATCCATGGCGAGAACTATACAACCCCGTCAGCAAGCTGGCAAGACGCGACCAGCCTGAACGCATGAAATTCCGGAACCTTCCGCCCGCAAACCCCCGGGGGACGGCCTGGGTTACCGGCCGGCGCGGGGCATCATGCGATTTGAGCAAACCGCCTGCCCGCCATCCCGGTTGCCGGCGGCTTGACAAGCCGGCGATCCCGAAGAGATGATACAGACAACCCTTTCAACAGAGTTGAGCATAAAAACCATGAACCCACTGAAAAAAATCCGCTCCCTGCTGATGGCCGCCAGTTACGATCTGCTCATGAACAGTACCGAGCAGCGCTGCCTGAGTGCCTGGCGCCGGGACCTGCTCGGAGCGGCCCGGGGTGACCTGCTGGAAATCGGCGCCGGGACCGGTCTCAACCTGGCCTACTATCCCGACCGCACCGCCAGCCTGACCTTGAGTGAACCGGACCCGTACATGCGGCGCAAACTGAAGGAAAAACTCGCCGGCCAGTTGCGACCCGTCACCCTGGCACCCTGGGTCGCGGAAGATATCGCCCTGCCGGACAGCTCCTTCGACACGGTGGTCTCAACCCTGGTGCTCTGTTCGGTCGGCTGCCTCCGCTCCAGCCTGCAGGAAATTTACCGGATTCTCAGGCCAGGGGGGCAGTTGCTGTTCATGGAACATATTGTTTCAGACCATCCCGGCACCCGGCGCTGGCAGAAGCGGCTCGAACCGGCCTGGAGTCTGTGTGCGGGAGACTGTCGCCTGACCCGGGATACCGGCAGCGCCATCACCGCCGCCGGGCTGATCATCGAGCAACTGAGGGAGGAGGCGATGGTCGGCACCCCGGCATTTGTCAGCAGAACCATTCGCGGCGTCGCCCGCAAGCCTCACCAGACAAGCGGATAACCCCATGGACCTGACCACCCCCGCCCTGCTGTTCCCGGCCATTTCCCTGCTTCTGCTGGCCTACACCAATCGCTTCCTGGTCCTCGCCCAGCTGATCCGCCAGCTGCACAGCCAGCGCGACGACATCACCCAGACCAAGCTGCGTCAGATCAGCAACCTGCGCCTGCGCCTGCTGCTGGTCAAAGCGATGCAGGGGCTCGGCGTCCTCAGCTTTCTGCTCTGCGTGCTGACCATGCTGCTGATTTTCATCAAACTGACGATTTATGCAGAGTGGATTTTCGCCGTCAGTATCTGCTTACTGGCGTTGTCGCTGCTGTGTTCTTTGCTGGAGATTGCCATCAGTACCAGGGCTATCGAGATCGAGCTGGAAGATTTGGAAAGCTTGGTGGAGAAGAAGAAGTAAAACAATCGATTATCGTTAACTGTCCCGGTCAGTAACAACGGGAAGACGCCCCTTGATACTCCCCATCAGACGGAAAAACAGGCGACCAGGCATAACTAATCCAGCAGCTTGTCAAGCTCCGCGAGGATCTCTTTCTGCTCCCGAATCTGTTCGTGGTAGTAGTTCCAGACGAAATAGCTCTGCAAACCGAGGATGGTGAGGCCGACGACGAAAATGGCCCAGAAATTTTCCGCCAGGGAGCCGGTCAGGTGATAGAAGGCGTAAAACCCGCCCAGGTAACCGAAATGGGGCAGCGCACTGCCCGGCTTTTTATCGCCGGACATCTGGGTCAGCACCATGATCAGCGCCGAAAAGGCATAGACCACCAGAGCCCAATTGATGAGATTGGGTGACGGCCCTTCCCCAAGCAGCGCACGCATCCCCTCGCTCAGCGGGGGCAGAAAATCGAAGTTCCGATACGCCCCCATGCTGATCAGGGTGAATAAAGCAAGTAACCAGAGCCCCGAACTGGCACGCAGTTCAAGTCTCTTTATTTTGCTCTGTACCTGCTTGCGCAGCGGGTTGACGTCCGGAAACGGCTCCTCCGGCTGTTGCCTTTGCGGATCGCTCATCTGCCTCTCTATGCGATGGGTCCAAGGTCTGAAGATCTTTCCAGGCCTGATCTCTCTGCTTGACAAGAGTACGGAAATCCCGGTTTATCTGCCCCAGTTTATGATCGCTTGCCGGCAGTTCCGACTCGCTGACACCGGCAACGGCCTGGCTGAGATTATAAGCCAGCCGGAGGATCGGTTGAAACAGATTCACACGTAATAGAGCTGCGACTCCCCCCACGGTCAGAAACAGTACCATAACACTGAAGGCAACCATCCGGCTACGCAGCAGCGAGAGGGTTTCCTCTAGATTGGCACTGGAGATACCGACACTCAGAAATCCCAGGACGGGTTCATTTTCGGCATGGAAATGACAGGCCGCGGTAGAACATTTCGGTTCATTCAGAATAGGCATGGTCACCGCGATATAACCGTTATCATGATCAACCTTATGGCGCGCCTTGTCCCTCTCCTGCTGGCTTTTCGCCATCAACGACTGGGACCAGGCGTCGACTTTGGGAGCAAAGGAGGTTTCGGCGACGGGCTGTTCAAGGTCGGAGTATTTGGGAACCCCGTGCTGGTCATAGATCCTGACCCGCTCCACCCCATGCAGGGTGTCGACATTGGCCAGGATATTGCGCAGGGAATCGCGGTCATCCTCCATCATGGCGTAATGGGTCGACTTGTAAACGGTGACAACCAGGTCATCCGCGTGACGAACGGCCTCGTCCGTCATGTCGGACTTGATAAAAGAGTACAGCAGCAGACAACCGAAAATGACAAATCCCGTGACCGCGATGGTCACCGGTACAATCGCCCTGGCAATCAGATTATCGAACATACTCCCTCTCTTGATCCGCATCCCGGAGTTCCCGCCACAGGAACTCCGGGAGCAATACCGTCAGGCTTGTGCCGATGCTTCGTCACGGCCCAGCGTCGCCGCGGCGACCGGTTCTTCAGCCGTTACGGCCGCGGCATGCGGCTTCAGCTGGTAGAGAATCGGCAGGCGGTTGAGGATGAAGCGATATGTCGCAATATAGATGGCGAATATCGTGATACTGATGATGACTTCCAGAATATGGGGAATCTCCTGGTAGAGATTCCAGTTAAAGGCGATCAGGGCGGTATTGAGGCGGTTCAATACAATGCCCAGGACAGTCAGCACCCCACCGATCCGGCACAACCCGACAATACGGTGATGAATCCCGAAAGACAACACAATTAATGGGAGAATAACACCTAAACCGATCTCCAACAACCACCATGCCCCCCAACCGGTTGCCAGATAGGCCCACTCGTTGTCATGGGCGACCGCCAGGAATTTGATGAACAGGTAGGTTATCAGGCCCATGGCGGCCCCTTTGGCCAGAGAGATGGTGATCCGGTCGAGATTTTCGATGAACCTGTCGTCGCAACGCCAGCGCATGGTGTAATAGACGATGGTACTGACGGTGATCACCATGCACAGCCCGCCGGGGATGGACGAGGTGAAAAAGTGAATCCACTGGAAGGACGCCGAGTACCAGAGCGGATGAACCTTGCCCGGAGCATAGACAAACAGCGCCCCCAGAGCCCCCTGGTGCAGGGTCGACAGGATGATGCCGGCCACCGTCAGCCCCACGGTCCCCTTGCGGATGAACTCATAACCGCGCCGAAAACCGATCCACTCGAAAAACGCCGTCGACACCTCCGCCACCTGGACCGACAGATAGGTCGCGACATGCCAGCCGACCAGGAAGAGCACCGCCGCCGGCCCCCAGGAATAGACCATGGGATAAGCCAGCCGCCAGGGCTGTCCCAGGTCGACCAGCAGATAAACGACCGCGAAGAAATAGCCGAGCAGACCGTTGAGCAGGGCCAGCCTTTCGATGGGGGCGAAATCATGCCGGCCGAAGATTTCGACCGTTGTCCCGAGCATGAATCCCGAAGCGGACAGAGGGACCATGCAGAACAGGCCGAACCCCAGAAACAGGCCCCAGGGATAGTCGTAGGAGCTGTGGGTGACGGCGCCAAGCCCGAAGACGTAGCGATAAAGAATGACCGGGATACCGATGGCAAAGATAACCGCGAGGACCCAGTTGAACTTGTTGCGGACAAACTGGGAAAGATACTGATCCAGGGTCAGACCGAGCAGCAGCTTTTCCATCAGCGTCCACTGCTGACCGTCGGGCTTCACCTCCGCGTCGTGCGGTCTGATTCCGTAATTCGCAAGCTTTTTCATGTCAACTACTCCTCCCGCCCGTGGTGATCTTCGTGATCATGTGATTTTTTGCCCTTGGTCGACAGCAGATGGAACCCGGTGAACAGTGCCGGCCAGATGGCCAGGACCATCGGTACGACAGCCAGGAAGTCCTTGACGTTGTTGATGATCGGCTCTTTCGGCAGCGTCGTATTGAAGCCGACCTCTTCAAAGGGGGCCGCCGACAGGTAAAGCCAGCCGGTCCCGCCGACCTCTTTTTCACCGTACACGTGATCTTCGTATTTGCCGGGATTCTTGCGAATCCGTTCGTGAGCGATCTTGAGCAGGTCTTTCCGTTTGCCGAAAGTCATCACCTGCTGCGGACAGCTTTCGACGCAGGCCGGCGGACGACCTTCCTTGAGGCGGGTGTCGTAACAGAAGATGCACTTCTTGATCACCGGGTTCAGGGCCGAACTGTAGGTATAGGCCGGGATTCCGAAGGGGCAGGCGATCATGCAGTTCCGACAGCCGACACAGACCTTGGGATTGTAGATGACCGCACCTTCCGGAGTCTTGGTGTAGGCGTTGACGAAACAGGAGGTCAGGCAGGCCGGTTCGTTGCAATGGTTACACTGAATCTTGCGGTAAACCGGCTCGGCTCCCTCCGGTTCGTAACGGTTGACCACGGTATAGGCTTTTTCAGTGGTACGCCGTTTCTGACCGTGATGAAGCTCGTCGAACACCGAATAATCATCGAACGGCCTGGCCGGTTCGGGCAGATTCTGCTCCTTGTTGCAGGCGGCTTCACAGGTTCGGCACCCGACACAGCGGGTCAGGTCGACCAGCACCCCCATGCCATCGGGAAACCCTTCAAATCCGGCTGCGGCCTGGGCCTTTTTGGCTGGAGTCATCATCATTGCCGCGCCACCTGCCACGCTGCCGGCCAGGAATTTTCTTCGTGATATCTTACTCATATGTCAATCTCCTTCTCCCCAGACAACTGACAGTGCAAATCAATGGGATTTGGCCTCATGCCCCTGAGCCGCCGGGGCGTATTTGCCGGAATGGTAGAATTTCTCACCGGCGTCGGTCTTGGCATGGCAATCTTCGCAGCCGACCGGCCCCCCGACCTCGCGATGACAGCCGAGACAGCTCAGGTGATAAGCCGCCTTGAGATTGGGCTGGTCATCATGAAAGACGAATTCCGTCTGCTGCCTATGCAGGTTTTCCGCAACCTGCGCATCGGCGGCATGACAATCCTGGCAGGCGACAACATCCATCTCCTCCGGTTCCGAATGACACTTGAGGCAATAACTGTTGACCGGTTCTGTTCCGGTGGTGTGGTGGTGACAGACAGAGCAGTCTTCCGCGACATCCACATGCATGGCATGATCGAAGATGACAGGTTCATAGAGATTTTCCAGGGCCGCGAGCTCGACCTCGTCCGGAAAATCCTCCATGGCAAAACTACTCCCAGAGAACAGGACAGCCGTAACCAGTACGAGCGTCACTGTCACAAGTTGTTTCCCCAGCAGTCTCATCGTTTTCTCCTCATTATTTGATAAACATTCCGCGCCGATGCGTTCCGGCGGTGCGAATCCGGCCACCGGACATTCAAATCACAAAAACGGGTTCAATCCTCGTCCTCACTATGGATGTAGCGGTAAAAAATCGGAAAAACTGTGAACAGCAGCAGACAGATCAGATATTCCAGACCCTTGATGTAGGTATAGAAATCAACAACCGTGTAGATCTGCTCGACCTGTCCGACATTCAGAAAAAAATCGATCATCACAGCACCTCGTCAGGAAGGGCGATTGCCGGGCTGCCGGCAATCGACGTTTCATTTCACTCCGGAGGCTTCCCCCGGTCAGGCTGGCCGAAGGATCGGCACAGACAAACATGACCACCGGATAGGTTTCTGAATCTGCAGAGGGTATGCCATTTTCTGAATATTTAAATGGATAGAGCTAACAGGATGTTTTTACAGACCTTTCCAAAAACATGACCATTTTGGAAAGCAATATGAGAAAAAACCGGGGTGTATGGAAAAAAAATACAGTACAAACCGGAAATACCCTGAACGTGCTGGAGGGCAGCTTGCTAACTTTCCGGGATCAGACAATAAATTGGAAATTTGTTTGGAGGTTCCAGGCGTACAAAAAAAATATCGGTATTTTACGCGTATAGAATATTTATTTCATACAACCCGAAGGACCTTGGGTTATCATTGGATGATGAATACCCCCAGGAAGACTTCGAACGGCATGACCGGGCGATCGGGTTTGCAGGTTTGATGACGAAATCAATCGCTTGACGGGGATTCTGTCCATTACTACTATGGATTCGGCTTGATATTTGCTTGGTTAATAAGCACGATCTGTCAAGTTACCGTTGCTGCTCCGAAACGATACTTATTATGAGCGATAAAGCCAATCACAGAATTCTCGTCATCGACGACGAAGCCGTCATCAGGGAGGGCCTGCGCCAGACCCTGGTTCTTGAGGGGTATCAGGTCGAAGTCGCCGCCAATGGCAAAGCCGGCATGGAGCGCCTGCAGAAAAACGAGTTCAGTGTTGTCATCAGCGACCTGAAAATGCCCATCATGAGCGGCATCGAGGTCCTGAAAACCATCCAGGTCCTGCAGCCGGACGTTCCGGTCATTATCATCACCGGCTTCGCGACGGTCGATTCCGCCGTAGACGCCATGAAAAACGGAGCATTCGAATATCTTACCAAGCCTTTTCTGCCCGATCAGATCATCGAAAAAGTGGAAGCGGCCATCAAGAAACGCATCCTCAACCTGGAAGCGGCCCAGATCAACGCCCATCAGACCGAAGCCTTCCTGTCCGATTCCTTTATCGGTAAAAGCCCGGCCATGCAGAAGGTCTTTCAGCGGATCCTCCAGGTCGCCCCAACCAACAGTACGGTGCTGATTACCGGCGAAAGCGGCACCGGCAAAGAACTGGTCGCCCGGGCCATTCACAGCCACAGTCCCCGCAAAGAGCAGACGTTTGTCGCCGTCGACTGTAACTCGCTGCCGGAAAACCTGCTGGAAAGCGAGCTGTTCGGCCATGTCAAAGGCTCTTTTACCGGGGCCACCCAGTCAAAGCCCGGGCTGTTCATGGTCGCCAGCGGCGGCACTCTGTTCCTGGACGAAATCGCCAATCTGAGCATGGCGACCCAGGCCAAACTGCTGCGGGTCCTGCAGCAGCGGGAAGTCACACCCATCGGCGGCACCAAGGCCACTCCCATCGATATTCGGCTGATTGCGGCGACCAACCGCAGTCTCGACAAAATGGTCGCTGAAGGCACGTTTCGCGACGACCTTTATTTCCGTTTGAATATCATCCCCATCGAGCTGCCCCCGCTACGGGAAAGAAGCGGCGACGTCCCCCTGCTCATCGGCTACTTCCTGAAGAAGTTCTCCGAGGAGATCGGCAAGGATATCAAGGGGCTGTCGGCAGATGCCCACCTTGCCCTGCATGACTACCAGTTTCCCGGCAACGTTCGGGAACTGGAAAACATCATCGAGCGGGCGGTTGTCCTCTGCCAGGGCGACATGATCCCGAGCGACTGCCTGGAACTTCCGGTGCCGGAGGCCACGGAGGCACCGACCGAAGAGATAAGCGCACCTTTGACCTCCGAGGAACTGAAGGAGATCAAGCGCAAAGTCCGCGAACAGGCCGTCGAGCCGATTGAAAAAGCCTTTGTCTATGCGGCCCTTGAGCGGAACAACTGGAATGTGACCAAAGCCGCCGAGGAAACCGGCATGCTCAGGCCCAATTTCCAGGCCCTCCTGAAAAAACTGGGCATCTCGGTCAAGGACCATATCTCCTGATATCGCTTGCCCCCCGTTATCGGTCCCCCTTCTCGTAGAGAATATCCCCCTCCCTGACCGGCAGATAAATGGTAAAGCGGGTCCACTCCCCTTCCTGACTGTCCACATCGATCCGCCCGCCATGGTTGCGCACAATCCCGTAAGAGACGGACAGCCCCAGGCCGAACCCTTTCTGGGACTTGGTTGAGAAGAAGGGGTCGAAGATCCGTCCCATGTCCTCTTTACTGATTCCCGAGCCGGTGTCCTCGACCACGATCCTCACCGAGCGGTCACCGTCATGAAGGGAGGTCGCTATCGTCAGCGTTCCCCCATGGGGCATGGCCTGACCGGCATTGATGAACATATTGAAAAAAACCTGCTGAAACTGGTCGGCGTCAAGGGACAGGTCGGGCAGCCCCGCATCCAGATAGCACTTGATATCGATGTCCTGAAAGATGGTCTGCTGGGTGACCAGGTCCAGGGAATGGCGGATCACGCGGTTGATCGATTCCGGTTTTTTCTCGGGGATCGATTCCCGCGCAAACTCGAGCAGCCCCCGTACGATCCTGGCACAGCGACCGGTTTCGGAGACGATGACATCCAGGTTGCCTTTGACCTGCTCCGGCAAATCGGGATACTTGGCGGACAGGGACGCAAACATCAGGATTCCGGTCAGGGGGTTGTTGATTTCATGGGCGATTCCGGCCACCAGCTCTCCCATGGAGGCCAGTTTGGCAGACCGCAGCAGTTGATCCTGCATGGCATGGATCTCCTCGGTCCGCTCCTCCACCTTGTGTTCAAGGGTATTCCCCCATTCCTTCAATTCCTGCTGGGCATGGGCCAGGTTATCCGCCATATTGTTGAACGAACGGGCCAGCTCACCGATCTCGTCCTGGCCCGGCCGTTCCACCCTGGCATTCAGGTCGCCCCGGGCCAGGGACTGGGTCTGCTCGAGAATCCCCTGGATGGGGCTGCAGATATAGAACTTGGTCAGCAGGTAATGACACAGCGACAAAAAAAGCAGCATGATAATGGTCGAGGTAATCACGTCGGCATGGTGCGAATGAGCCAATTGCACCATCGGCTCAAGAGACACCGCGATATCCAGAACTCCGATTTTACTTTCTCCGGCCTGGTGAAAATGGCAAGACGCAGTGTAGCAGTTGGGCTCATTGTAAATACCCCGGGTGACACTGAGATACTGCCGGCCGCTGTCATCACTGAAAACCCGGCTGCGGGATTCGATGGGGACATTCTCAAGCACCTTGGAGTTCTCGAGATGACAGAAGGAACAGCTGTCCGCAGTTTCGGGAAGAGCCGTCCCGATCTCCCCGGGATTGCTGGAAAAACTGACGACCCCCTCTTTGCCGAGGATCCTGATCTGGTGAATTCTCGGGGAGTTGCCGGTCTCCTCCATGGTCAACTGCAACTGCTCGCGATCATTCTCCTGCATCATGTGGTGGGTATCGCGCAGAATCATATCCAGGATGACATCGGTTTCCACCTTCGACTCTTCAAGAAACACCTTCTGCACTTTGCTGATATGCAGAAACGCCGATACGGACATAACGATCAGCAGGACAATGCTCGAGATCACCGTGTATCTTATTGCCAGACGGATACGCATAGGACATCCTTTGATTAAGGAATCATGACAGCGGGCGGTTTGCAGCACCAACCAGGTGCAATTTATCGTCATTCACTGATTGTGCCAAGTCATTAACCGGTCGTCCCGAATTAAGCGGCCAACGAGGTCGCCATTGCCTTTTGCCTCGCTCTGAAGTATAAAATCTGCCTGACCTTAATACCTGAATCGGACAATACCCAAACAGGACGGCTTTCGGGATGGGATACCAAACTCTGCGCCAGGCGATTCATGACCTGGAGAACAGTGGTCAGCTGATCAGAATCGATCAGCCGATCGATCCGGATCTGCTGGCCGGGGCAATTCAGCGCCGGGTCTACCAGAACCAGGGCCCCGCCCTGCTCTTCACCAACCTGACCGGCTGCCGGTTCCCTGCGGTTGCCAACCTGTTCGGAACCCTGGCCCGCACCCGTTACCTGTTTCGCGACACCCTGCGCCAGGTCGAAACCCTGGTCAGGCTGAAGCTCGACCCCAAAGCCCTGCTGCGCTCCCCGGGCGCGCTGCTGTCCGCCCCCTCCGCGGCCTGGCACCTGCTCCCGAAAAAAGTTAACAGCGGCCCCATCCTCAGCGGCCGGACAACCATCAGCGAACTGCCTCAGATCAAAAGCTGGCCGCAGGACGGTGGCCCGTTCATCACCCTGCCCCAGGTGTATAGCGAAAGTATTCACAAGCCCGGCCTGCGCTCTTCAAACCTGGGCATGTACCGAGTCCAGCTGGCCGGGAACGATTATGTCACCAACCAGGAAATCGGCCTGCACTATCAGATCCACCGGGGGATTGGCGTTCATCACCAGGAAGCCCTGCAGCAGGGCCGGCCGTTCCGGGTCAATATCTTTGTCGGCGGCCCGCCCAGCCTGACCCTGGCCGCCGTCATGCCGCTTCCGGAAGGCATGCCCGAGCTGGCCTTCGCCGGGCTGCTGGCCGGCCACCGGATTCCCATGGTCAGACCCGGAGACGCCCTCCCCATGCCCGCCGAAGCCGATTTTGTCATCAGCGGAACCATCGACCCCACCCGGCAGAAACCTGAAGGCCCCTTCGGCGACCACCTGGGTTACTACAGCCTGGTGCATGACTTCCCGGTCATCAGGGTCGAACAGGTCTATCACCGCCCTGACGCGATCTGGCCGTTCACCACCGTTGGCCGGCCGCCCCAGGAGGACACCAGCTTCGGAGCCTTTATCCATGAACTGTCCGGGGCCCTGATTCCCGATGTCCTGCCCGGCATCAAGGCCGTTCATGCTGTCGATGCCGCCGGGGTCCATCCCCTGCTGCTGGCCATCGGCAGCGAACGCTACACCCCGTACAGCAGGCGCGAGCGCCCCCAGGAACTGCTCACCCAGGCCAATGCCATCCTCGGCCAGGGGCAGCTGTCGCTGGCGAAATACCTGCTCATTGCGGCCGCGGAAGACAACCCGGAACTCGATATCCACGATATCCCCGCCTTTTTCCACCATCTCCTGGAACGGGTGGACTGGCGTCGGGACCTGCATTTTCAGACCGCAACGACCATCGACACCCTGGACTACAGCGGCCAGGGGCTCAACCAGGGATCAAAAGTGGTGATGGCTGCGGTCGGTGAACCGAGGCGGGAGCTGCCCCGGGAACTGCCGGGCGAACTTGGACTGCCACCAGGCTTCGGCCGGCCGCGCCTGGCCATGCCCGGGATGCTGTTGATCGAGGGACCAGCCTGCCGGCGCTATCGGCCCGGCGCAGATCCTGATATGATGGGGTTCTGTGCCGCTTTCGAAGCAGCTGCACCGATAAACACGTTCCCGCTGCTGCTGATCGTCGATGACAGCGACTTTTGCGCCGAGAGCCTCAACAACTGGTTGTGGACGGTGTTTACCCGCTCCAATCCGGCGGCGGATATCTACGGTATCGACAGTTTTTCCGAAGCCAAGCACTGGGGCTGCCGGGGGGCCCTGGTTATAGATGCGCGCAGCAAACCCCATCACGCACCGGCCCTGATTGACGATCCCGGCATTGAAAAGCAGGTCGACCAGCTCGCCGCACCGGGCGGTCCTCTGCATGGAATTATTTAACGGAGTCTTTGTTATGCTTAACCCTCAGCTCAAAACCACCTATATCCCGACCCTGATCCAGGCGGTCGGGAATACCCCGCTGGTCGACATTTCCGCCCTCCTCGGCAAACCCGGAATCCGGCTTCTCGCCAAGCTGGAAGGGAGCAATCCCGGCGGGTCTGTCAAGGACCGGCCGGCGCTCTACATGATCGATAAAGCGGAAGCCAGTGGGGAGCTGACCAGGGATAAGATCATTCTTGAACCGACGTCGGGGAATACCGGCATCGCCATCGCCATGATCGGTGCCGCCAAAGGATACCGGGTCAAGCTGGTCATGCCGGCCTGCGTCAGCACCGAGCGGCGGGGTATTCTCGAGGCTTACGGTGCCGAGACGGTGCTGTCTCCCGGATGCGAAATGACGGACGGCGCCATTAACCTGGCCCACCGCATTCTTGCCGAAGAACCCGATCGCTACTACATGCCGAACCAGTACAGTAATCCCAATAACCCCCTGGCTCACTATGAAACCACCGGTCCCGAGATCCTTGAGCAGACCGGCGGAGACATCGATTATTTCGTCGCCGGGATGGGGACGTCCGGCACCCTGATGGGCATGAGCCGCTTTTTTGCCGATCACGCCCCGCAAGTCAGGGTTATCGGGGTTGAACCTGGCCTCGGCCATAAGATCCAGGGGCTGAAAAACATGCAGGAAGCCATTGTACCTGCCATCTATGACGAAGGGCTGCTGACTGAAAAGCTTCTGGTCGGGGATGAAGACGCTTACGAAACCACCCGCCAGCTGGCGCTGCGAATGGGACTGTTCGCCGGCATGTCGAGCGGCGCGGCGGTCGCCGGAGCGCTGCAGCTCGCGGAGAATATCGACCAGGGAACCATTGTCGTGCTGCTGCCAGACCGTGGAGACCGCTATCTCAGCACCAACCTGTTCCGCTCCAGCTGCGCGGAATGCCCGCCATGAACAAGCTGCCGGAACTGTTAAAGCGTCAGGCGGAAAAGCTCCTCGACACCTTCTGCCTGCAGGCGGCCAACGATCCTTTCCAGCCCCGGATCGTACGTTTCCGGGTCGACGGACTCAGCATTTCCCTGTTCGAGGTCCGGCGGCACCGCCATGATCCCGACAGGCAGACTGAATTCGGCATGGCCCGGCTGCGCTACACCCCGGAGTTGAACCAGTGGACCCTGCATTATCAGCACGATGACCGCTGGAAACTTTACCTGAACGTACCGCCCACCCTGGAACTGGGCAAACTGCTCAAAGCCATCGAGCAGGATCCTCTGGGTTATTTCTGGCAGGAATAACAGGCGCCGCTAAGACTGCAGCCCCGGAGTGTTTGAGGAGCCTCTCCTCCTCCGCTAGCGGCTAGCGCTTGCAGATCAGGAAAACCCCGACCAAAAGCAGCAAGACCCCAATCCCCCGACGCATATCGAAAGCGATTCCCCGCATCCCGAACAGGCCGTAGTGGTCCATCACGAGGCCGGCGACCAGCTGGGACACAATGGTGAGGGCCAAAACCGCCGTGGTGCCGATCCGCGGCACCCCGACAATGGTCATAGTCACGAAAAAGGCCCCGAACAGACCTCCCGACAGTTGCCACCACTGGGCCTCGCCGGCACGGCGCAGACTGCCGTCACTGGCCAGCAGGGAGGTGATGAAAAGAATTGCCGTACCCACCGCAAAGGAGATGGTGGCCGCTTCCAGAAAACCGGTTTTTTCCGCCAGACGGGCATTGATCGATGGCTGCACGGCGACGGCCACCCCGCCGGCAACCATCAGGACAATCAACAGCATATTGGACATAATAATGATACTTTCGACAAGTCAGCAGCGCCGCGCCTAAGGAGTCCGCTGACGCACCAGTTTGGAAATCGCCTTGAACTCATCCCCCTTGGCAACCTTGATCAGCTGAAACAAAGCCGTTTCGGTGGTGGTAATGACGGCCCCGGCCTGTTCGGCCAGCCGCAGCGCATTCTCGTAGTCGCTGACAAACCGCGAGGCGACCGCATCCCTGACCAGATGCACAACATACCCCCGGTCGAGAAGGTCATAGACGGTCTGCAGAACGCAGACGTGGGTTTCCATGCCCGTCACCACGACCTGCGTGATGCCGCTTTTTTCCAGGGCGGCGAGAAATTCCGGCTCGCCGCAGCAACTGAAAGCCACCTTGGCTACACAGGCATCCTTGATCCCGTCCTTGAGTTCCGACACGGTATGCCCAAGCCCCTGGGGATACTGCTCCGTGGCCAGAATCGGGCCCCCTACGACAGCGAAACCCTGCTGCAGCAATCCGGTATTCTGCAGTAACGGCTGGCACAGCTCTTTATTCATGGCCGGCACCAGCTTTTCCTGGATATCGATCATCAGCAGGGCGGCTTTTGTCGGATCAAGCCAGTATTTTTCCTTTATCAAAGTCATAACGTTCCTCTTTTCTTTAAAATCCGTGACCAGAAACAACGCTCAAAATAACAGTGTCCGGTTTTTTTCTCAATATCACCGAGCAACAAAAAAGGAGCGGCCTGGGAAATGCCGCTCCTGGTGGTCTTCCGAACGTTTCACTGCTCAGTCGCGATAGATCCCCGCCCCGACAAACAGGGAGGTTCCGGGAACGCGATAAATGTAGGTTTCCTTGACAGACGGATCCGTTTCACCCGGCTTGGGCCACATGTAGTCGACCCACCCCTCGCCCTCGGTGGCCGCCTTGACGACAAACTCGACGAACAGCATCTTGGGGTGTTTGGCATTTTTGTCAGGAACAGTCAGCAAACTGTCCATTTTGGTCAGACCGGGCATCATCGGATGAGCCAGCATCTTCCCCTTCAGGTTCATCGCGAAGACATAGGAATCCTTCCAGACGAATTTGCCATCCGGCTTGGCGATTTCCGCCAGGGCCGCGTCCTGATCCGCCAGAATCATTTCCGCAGCTTTCTTGCACATGCTGATACATTCAGACACGGTCGCCTTGTTGTGCGAGTCAGCAATTGCGGAACTGCTGAACAGAACCAAGACGAGGACCACTAGACCGACAATTCGCTTTACGTTCATGTTTACTCTCTCCTTGATTTAAGTCATCACATGCCGTTCACTTACCCAATGACAGATCACATACCGCCCAGCAGCGTTCTGAGAATCTCCGGATCTTCTTCCTCTTCGGCGAGGATGGTGTGGCAGGTATCGCAATCCATGGAAATGACTTCCCCTTCAGCCGATTCGTGTTCCTCGTTGTGACAACGGAAACAACCCAGCTCGTTATCATGGCCAAGATTGCTCGAATAGGTGTTCCACTGAATATTCATCTCCGGGAACACGTTTTCGACATACGCAGCCTGAACCCCGGCGATGGCGTTTTCAACCAGCTGCCGCTTGGTGCTGTAAATGTCCGGGTAATTCTGCTTGTAATACGTGGTCAGGTGCGAAGCGATTGCCGACCTGGCTTCGTCCTGGGTTTTGTATTCCACCTCAACCGCCGCCATGGCCTGCTGCTTGATAAAGGGCAGGTCAACGGAAATCTGACCGGTCATGATCTTCGAGTCAACCGCGCGGTCGGCGGACAGGTAGATATGGCTCGGCCGGTTGTGACAGTCGATACAGTCCATGACCCGCTCTTGCAGATCGGTCGCCGCAGCGATCTGGTCATCGGCTTCCGGGGACCGGTAGACAATGATATTGCCGTTCGGAGTCTTCTGGGAAACTTCCGGAATGATATTCCGGGGCCAGTCCGCCGCGGTGTAGACGATTTCATTTTCAGGCGCCACATGCCAGTGGATACCATGGGAATCGGCAGTACGATCCCCGGCGCTGCCGATCTTCATGAGCAGAATGGTCTGAACATGGGTGTTGGTTTCATCATCCAGGTACTTGTCGTAGATCACCAGCTTGTCGCCATGAAACTTTTCCGGGCGGTGGCATTGTTCACAGGTATCGCGCGCCGGTCGCAAGCCATGCACGGGAGTTTCAATGGGACGGGAAAAGGTATCGGCAACAACCGCATAAAGCTGCCTTGCTCCGGATATCTTCGACTTCACGAACCATGAGGCCCCCGAACCGATGTGACATTCGACGCAGCGCACGCGCGAATGGGCGGAATTCTGATAGGCCGTATATTCGGGAGTCATGGGAACGTGGCAGACTTCGCCACAGAAGGAGTTGGATTCCATGTAATGATAACCGCTGTAAGCCAGAATGCCGACCACGAAAATATTGACGCAGGTCAGAAAAACGCCGACGAATACCAGCTTGCGGATCCGGTTGTACCCCGCTTCATCGCTCAGTTTATCCCGCAGATAGTCGAGGGTGAACAGGCGGACCTCTTCTTTCCCCTTGGCAAAGAACAGCCCGATAAAAACAAGAATCAGGCCACCGACGAAGGCCGGCCCCAGGATCATGTAGATGAATCCGCTCAGGTAGGGGTTGTCGATGTGAATCAGAACGTCATAAAGGACGGAACCAACCAGAAAGGGGAAGACGATAGTCACAACCATGGCACCCAGCAGGGAAATCCAGCTGTGAGTGATGCCCTTGATAAACGCCTTGGGGATATCGGTCAGTCTAGCCATGAGAAACCTTCTCCTTTAAACTCGGGAAAACCAGGGAAACAATACAAAAAAGATCATTTATAAAACAAAGTTTTATCAAATAAACCCTAGCACCAAGGTAAAGAACAGTCAATGATAATCTATTGTTACCCCATTTCCTCCCGGATCGGAACCAACGTCCTTCATATTATAGACGGTTTCTGAGAATCCGCATGACCAGAACCCCGAGAATCGACAGAACCAGGCCGACACAGACCAGGACATAGCCCATGGTTTCGGCACTCCCCCAGCCCCAGAGGTCCCTGCTCCTCAGCAGGAAGATGAATACGATCCCGGTAAAGGTGGCGATTCCGCCAATGACATAAACGCCTATGGCCAGAATCGACAAAATCAGATCCTTATCTTTCATCCTTCTCTGTGCTCCTCCGACATGCCGGGCCACGCGCCATGACCTTCCCGGTTCAGATCCCTTGCCACGCCAATGACGGCTAAACGAAAGGGGCTGCCGAATGGCAACCCCTTTCGGATTGATCGATGACCATCATCACTTTAGAAGTGATGTCCGCCGGCGATGAAGGCATAGAGCATCAGCACCAGCAGGGAGATCCCGATAATAACGGCCGTGAAACCGAAGCCCTTGATGAAGAAATCGTAGGCGATGCCGCTCGGCTTCTCCTTGACATAGTTTTCGAGAATACCGGCCTCTTCATAGCGCTTCCACTGATCGCCGCGCTCCTCCATGAATTCTTCCTTGGGCAGTTCGCCGTTGAAGATAACGAAGTCCATCGGGAACTTCTCGGGCCGGCCGTGGGTATTGAAGAAATGCACCGTGAAGATAAACCCGGTCGCCAGCAGGGCCTCATCGGAATGGATGATGGTCGCCACGTTGAACACCCAGCCGGGCAGGAAGCTGCCGAAGAACTCCGGGAACCAGAGCATCAGCCCGGATCCGCCGATGGCAAACATACCCCAGAAGACGGCGATAAAGTCGAATTTCTCCCAGTAGGTCCAGCGATCAAAGGTCGGCTTGGGCCCCATGAACAGGAACCAGCGAACCATATTGGTCACATCCTGGATATCGCGCAGGTTCGGACACAGCGACTCGGGACCGAACAGGCGCCGGAAGAAATCGGCCGGATACTGCAGCTTGTAAAAGAGGAACTTGGCACTCATGAACAGGGCCGAAGCAAAGTAGATGAAAGTAATTCCGGCACCGACCCGGTGCAACAGCGCCGCGTTGGCGGCCCCGCCGTAGAAGGTCATCATCACCTTGGCCCAGTGCTGATCGGCGAACTTCAACGGCAGACCGGTCAGCGACAGGAGCAGGAAGCTGATGATAACCAGCAGGTGCAGGAAGATATGAACCTTGGTAAAGCGCCGGTAAATTTTGTGACCATCCGGAATGACATGATGATGTCCGGCAATCATCGCGCGTTTCTTCTCACGGTTTTCCACAAAGCCGCGGAACAGCCACAGCAGGGTATGAATCCAGAACACGGCGAAGGTGCCGACCAGCAGGGCGGTCATGCTGACATAGGTATAATAGAGGATCGGATAGTTGTCTTTATCCGTCATCTTGCCGTGAGCATAGAATTTAACGAACTGGGCCGAAGAATTTTCATGACATTTGGCACAGGTCTCAACCAGATTGTCTCCGTACAGACTCGATTCAGGGTCCGTGTGAGGCAGAATGGAGTGCGAGGTATGGCAGTCGGCACAACCGGCCACTTTTTCTGGGAAACCCAGGGCGTAGTTTTTCCCGTGATAACTTTCCAGGTAGGTTTCAACGGCAATGTTGGTGATGCCGTTCTTCTCCATCAGCTGTTCATCGTCGTGACATTTCAGGCAGACATCGGTATGAAAGGCGCGAACTTCATGATCATTGGGATCACCGAGTTCCTTGATTTCGTGAAGACCGTGGCAGTCCATGCAGCCGGCCGAATCCATGTTGCCGTCCTGAAGGGCCTTGCCGTGAATGGAGCCATGAAACTGTTCATGAGCGTCATCGTGACATTCCGCGCATTTCTGGACGGCGATCCGTTTGTCGTCATGCCAGGCCTGCTGGCTGTGGATTTCGGAGTGGCAGGTCGCGCACCCGATTTCATTCAGCTGATGGACACTGGCGTAGTGCTGTTCAGTCTCTTCCTTGTGGCAGCGAACGCACTTGACCGGTTCCGGCATCAGTTCGCCTTCCATGTGCAGATCGATATCGATCAGCTCGATATGACAGGCGACACACCCGTTGGCTCCGTGAACGGAATTGGTAAACTCCTCGGCGGAGATCACATCCTCATGACACTCCAGACAGGTTTCAGGGGAAGCAACAACCCCCTGGGCCATCGCCTGGGATGCGCACAGAAGAACCGCCAACAGCAGTAGGCCAAAAAGAAACTTTCGCATGAACACTCTCCTTGATTGCAAAAAGTTCGGGTCGTCCCGCATACCAAACACGTGTGTCGCTGATATCCAATCCGATGTAGAGCAATCATTCTGCAAGTGGCAGGTCAGGCAGAACGATTCGGAAACCGAGGGGTTTTCGACAGCCAATACATAGAGGTTTCAGAATACAGTGCGGACAGTAACCTTATCCTTGAAATATTGCAACTAAAAATCTCTGATGAGCCCTTCAGAAAAGCTAATAACTGACTGAAAAACTAAGGCATTTTCGATTTTTCCGGCAAATTGATCTTGTATACAATATACAAAAAAAGCGCCTCTTTACGAGGCGCTTTTTTAAATTTCTGCAAAATGACTCTTTATTTGGTGACCAGCGCGACGACCTGCTCGGTGAACGGGTTGGCGAACAGGATGATCATGGCAACAACGAAAACGTAAATGGCCAGGGACTCGATCATGGCCAGACCGATCATCATGGTGGTCAGAATTTTACCGGAAGCACCGGGGTTACGGGCAACGCCTTCACAGGCACTGCGGATAGCCATCCCCTGACCGATCCCGGTACCGACCGAGCCAAGTCCCATTCCAAGTCCGGCAGCAAGCATACACCAAGCGAAAAATTCCATGTTCTTTCTCCTTCTCCAATAATGTATTCGATTGTTCCCATATCTGTATGGGACTTGCTTTTCACCCATGTGAAAAGCCTGAGAATCAAGAATCAGTGAGCCTCTTCAAGAGCTCCGGCAATATAGATCATGGCCAGCAGAGTAAAAACGAACGTCTGAATGAAGGCCACCAGAACCCCCATCAGCATCATCGGTATCGGCAGGAACAGCGGCACCAGGGCGATGAAAATCATCAGAACGATTTCGTGGCCGTACATGTTGCCGAAAAGACGCAGAGTCAGAGACAGCGGGCGGGCCAGATGACCGATAATCTCGATAATGAACATCAGGGGAGCCAGCCAGACAATCGGCCCCATGAAATGCTTGAGGTAGGCGACCCCATGCTTCTTGATGCCGACATAATGGGTCATGAAGAAGACAATCAGCGCCAGGGCGGCGTTGGTATTGAGGTTTGCGGTCGGCGGATAAAATCCCGGGATCAGGGCAATCAGGTTACTGACCAGAATGAACAGAGCAAAGGTCGCAATCAGCGGAAAAAACTGTTTGCCTTCCTCGCCCATGGTCTCTTCCAGAAGGCCGTCGATGCCGGTGATCACGGTCTCCATGAAATTCTGCAGGCCGGAAGGAACCAGGGACAGAGAGCGGGAGGCCAGAAAGGCAACCAGCAGCAGGACCAGCATAACGAACCAGGTATAGGTTACATGCTCGCCAATATGGAGATGCAATTGCTGTTCAAGCCACTGAAGAAACAAAAACGGATGCGTCATGGTTTTTCTCCTGTCCTAGATATCAATTCATCTCAATAAAGACGCTTTAACAGTGTAAAAAGCAGATTGATCACGATGACCGACAGGCCCACCGATAAAGCCAGGGGGTGAAGTCCTCCCCGGACCAGCAACAGATAAATTGCACAGGCAATAAACAGCAGCCTGAATAAATAGTTTCTTTGAAAACCCTTTCTCGACGCCAGATGGGGCTCGTTAATCAGCCTGGTCAGCGACCTGCCCAGCCAGCGATAGTTGATGATCGCCAGCACTCCCCCGGCCAGCACTCCCAGTGACAGTTTCATATCCTGCCACAATAAACTCAGCAGCAACAACACGATGAGTATGATCCAGTTGCGCAGAGCCATTTCAGCCAGCAACTGATCATCATTATCCGTCATGATCGCTATCGTTCTGCCGTTCCTGCTCTTCCTGACGGCGCAGTTCACGCCTGGTCAGGATAAAAACATTGCGAAACCCGGAGACGATGCCGAACCCCAGCATCACCAGGGTAAAAATCGGCTTCGTTTCCAGCCACAGATCAAGGTAATGGCCCATGGCCAGACCGATCAGAATGGCGACAACCAGTGAAATTCCGACACTGGAAAGAAATCCCAGGCTTTTGTATAGTTGGCGTTTATCTTCGCTCATCTGACATCACGTCCGGCCCCGGCTGCGCCTGCAAGGCGATTCCTGATACCACAGCAGCAGCCTGAAGTCAATCGCTTTATCCTCAGACTAAAACCGCATTTGATTTAAAAATATGTTTATTTTAAACAGGTTACAGATCCCGCCAAAAACTTTCGTGCGGCCTGTTACAACTCGTTCAAAGAACTCGCTACGGCCTCGATGGTTTTATCAAGATCCTCCCGGCTGTGGGCGATGCTCATGAACCCGGCTTCAAACTGCGAAGGAGCGAGGTTGATCCCCTTCTCCAGCATGCTCCGGAAAAACCTGCTGAAGGTTTCCGTGTCGCTCTGTGCGGCATCGGCGAAGGAATTGACCGGACCTGCGCAAAAATAGGTACAGAACATCGCACCGACGCGCTGGAAACAAGTGGCCACCGAACTGTTGCCCGCCGCCTGCAGCAGACCTTTTTCAAGGTACGCGCTTTTTTCTTCCAGCTGCTGATAGAACCCGTCTTCCCTGAGCAGTTTGAGAGTCGCGATCCCGGCACTCATCGCCAGAGGATTTCCGGACAGAGTCCCGGCCTGGTAGACGCCCCCTTCAGGAGACAGGCACTCCATGATCTCGCGCTTGCCGCCGAAAGCGCCGACGGGCAGACCGCCGCCGATAATTTTTCCCAGGGCCACCAGATCGCCACGCACTCCGAACCGTTCCTGGGCGCCACCGAAGGCCACCCGGAAGCCGGTCATGACCTCATCAACAATCAGGACGATCCCCTCGGCGGTACACAGCTCGCGCAAACCTTCCAGAAACCCGGGCAGCGGAGGAACGCACCCCATGTTGCCGGCGATCGGCTCGAGGATAATACAGGCGATCTCTCCCTTATTCGCCGCCACGAGACCTTTCACCTCGTCAAGGTCGTTGTAGGTCGCGGTCAGGGTATACTTGGCGAAGTCTGCCGGCACCCCGGGCGAGGTGGGGACACCGAAGGTCGCCGCACCGCTGCCGGCCTTGACCAGCAAGGAATCGGCATGGCCATGATAGCAGCCGTCAAATTTGAGGATCTTGTCACGCCCGGTATAGCCGCGGGCCAGGCGGATGGCGCTCATGGTCGCTTCGGTTCCGGAGGACACCATGCGGACCTTTTCAATATTCGGATAGGCCTGAATCACCAGCTCCGCCAGATCGGTCTCGCGCGCCGTGGGTGCGCCGAAGGAGGCGCCGCTCAGAGCGGTCTCGCGGATCGCTTCGACGACCTTGGGGTGACAGTGCCCGAGAATCATCGGCCCCCAGGAGCCGACATAGTCGATATAGTCATTGCCGTCGGCATCGTAAATCTTCGAACCTGCCGCCTTCTCGATAAAGATCGGATTGCAGCCAACCGATTTGAATGCCCGCACCGGGCTGTTGACTCCACCGGGAATGACATTTTTGGCGGCGTTGAACAGAGCTTCTGATTTCTGGTGGTTCATAGATTGTTTCTCCCTGAGAAGATAGCCATTGAAGACAGCGGCTTGCGATTATGAGTCCGAAAGAAAACACCAACCCGAATTCGTTAACACAGGCTCCCTGGGCTGTCAAGAAATGAGCCTGTCCCGCCCGGACAAAATACAGACCCACTTTTCACCTAAAAGAATAGTGTTTTATTGCATCAAACATACAAATTCGAATACTATGACCAAATTTCGTTGCAAACGACTTTTCCAGGTTTTAATTTTCATTGAAAGGGATCCGCCGCTTATGACAAAAAAATCTCTGTTTCTGGTAATGATGCTCTTGCTGCTCTGCTGTGGTCAGGCTTCGGCCTCGGGATTTGCCATTATCGAGCAGTCTGTTTCGGGACTTGGAAATTCATTCGCAGGCGGTGCCGCCGGCGCCGAAGATTCCAGCACGGTCTTCTTCAACCCGGCGGGCATGATGCTGCTGGAAGGGCAGCAGATAACGGCCGGCACCCATCTCATCATGCCATCGACCAAGTTTAAAGCTGAAACGGCCACCAATGCCATAGGGACGACACTTGGCAACGACAACGGGGGTGAAGGAGGCGTCGACAAAGTCGTTCCCAACCTCTATTACACCAACCGGATTTCTGAAAAACTGGCCTTCGGTCTTGGCATAACCGCCCCTTTCGGTCTCGCTACTGAATACGACAAAACCTGGGTTGGCCGCTATCACGCCGTCGAATCGGATGTGATGACCGTCAATATCAACCCGGCTGTCGCCTTCAAGGCAACAGACAAGCTGAGTTTCGGATTCGGCATCAGCGCTCAATATATGGATGCCACACTGTCAAGTATGGTTGACGGTGGGTTGGTTGTCTATGCCGGATCGGGATACAATTCTGCCTATGCCGGACTGGTCAGCAATCCCGCCTATGATGTTCTGGTCGAGAACACCGGGGACGACTGGGGCTATGGGTACAACCTGGGAATGATGTACGAATTCACGCCAGGCACCCGAATGGGACTTTCTTACCGGTCAGAGATCAAGCATAAGCTTGAAGGGCAAGTAAAGTCGTCTGTTCCTGCCGCCCTGCTCGCCCTCAATCCCACCCTGGCAGGCTATTTCCAGACCCAGGACATTAACGGGTCCATCACCCTGCCGGCGATGGCATCGATCAGTTTTTTCCATCAATTGACCGACAAGCTCGCCCTCATGGCAGATATTTCCTGGACAGAATGGAGCAGTTTCGATGAGTTGACGATTAACTTTGAAGGGACCGGCATCGCCGGGAATCCTGACACCACCACCACCGAAAACTGGGACGACACCTGGCGCTACGCCATCGGCGCGAGCTACCAGGCCACCGAAAGGCTGCTGCTCAGAACCGGCCTCGCCTACGACGAGACCCCCATTTCCGACGAGTACCGCACCCCGCGCATTCCGGGCGAAGACCGCATCTGGCTGTCTTTGGGGGTCGGCTTCCAGATTCTTGAGCGCCTGGCCCTTGACGCCGGGTACGTGCACCTGTTCGTCGACGATTCGAAAATGGAAAAATCCGCTTCAACTCCCGAAGATGCATCCCGCGGCACCGTCGTCGGCGAATTTGAGAACTCCGTCGATATCGTCAGCGTCCAGCTCAGTTACAATTTCTGACTCATTCGGCCGGCCAGTCCGAATTATGAGATCAGATCTGAAATTTCAGATTGAAAATCGCCTCAGCGCTCCTCTTGTCTTAAAGAGCGCTGAGGCGTAAACTGGCGCCATGATTCCGGGACAGCACACCATCGACACCCCCTACTTCGTCGGACCGGTCCACTGCTACAGCACCGAGATTGACGGAGAACTGGTCCTTTTCGACACCGGCCCGCCGACCCTGACCGCCTGCAGGTACCTGCAGGAGCATCTCGACCTGACGCGCCTGAAACATGTCATCGTCACCCATTGCCATCTCGATCATTTCGGCCTGGCTCACTGGCTCGAGAAAGGCACCGGTGCCACCGTCTACATCCCCTTCCGCGACGCCCTCAGGTTCCAGAACCAGTCCCGGCGCCAGGAGCTGCTCCACGACCTGCTGCGCCAGATCGGTTTTGGCGAGGCGTTTGTCAGCCGGTTTTTGAGCCGGGAAAGTGTCAAGGAACTCACTCCGAGCGAACCGGAACACTATAGGATTATCGAGGAGAGCGACCTTCCCCAACGCCTTGGCATCGTCCCCCTGTCCTGCCCGGGGCACTCGCAGAGCGACCTGGTTCTCCAGGGGCCGGGGTGGGCGGTCACCGGGGATACGCTCCTCAAGGGGATTTTCCAGACCCCCCTGCTCGATGTCGACCTGCTCTCGGAACAACGCTTCCGCAACTACCAGGTCTACTGCACCAGCCTGGTCAAGCTGGCGACCCTCAGGGGCAAGAAGATTCTTCCCGGCCACCGCAACGGCATCGACAGTGTCGACAGCTGCCTGCTTTTCTATCTGCAAAAGCTGCTGGACCGCGCCGCGCGGGTCAAGACGTTCCCCCTGAGCATGAACGCCGTGGAAACCATCTGCAACCTGGTCGGCGACAAGCTGACCTCTCCGTTCATCAGCTACCTGAAAGCCTCGGAGATCATTTTTCTGCGTGATTTTCTGGCCGAACCGAAGCTATTATGTCAGGCAACCAGAGAGATCGGCTTATATCCTCAGCTGGCAGACCGTTTCGCCGAATTTATTTCACCAGCCTGAAAGAGCAGGATGGCCAATCATCCTGGATGGAGGCTTTTATGCCTGTTGTCGTTCTGGATCACTGTACCGGGTGCGGAGCCTGTGTCGCCAGTTGCACGGCTGCGGCCATCTCCCTGCAAACGGAAGGTCCGGACGGCTTCGGCCGAAAAAAAGCCGTGGTCTCCTACGCGCTCTGCCTGAGCTGCGGGGCCTGCCTTCTGGCCTGCCCGCACCAGGCCATCGCGTTTGCCTCCAGCGGTCTGAGAAAATAAGCGATACCAGCCCAGAACAGACTGTCAGCCACCATCAGCAACCCTCTGATTGACCTGTTTATGAGAGAATCGGCCTGCCCTTCAGGCCCTCGTTCCAGCCAAAGAACCCATGACTTCAGCGAATACCCCAATCGAGCAACCATCCAGGCTGGCCACCGCACTGGTCCTGTCCAGTGTCTTGACCATCGGAATCGGCCAGTCCATGACTTTTGCCCTGCTCGCGCCCCTGGGGCGGGAGATCGGCCTGATCGAAGTTCAGATCGGCATTATCATCAGCTCTGCGGCTCTCACCTACACCCTGATGAGCCCCATGTGGGGACGAACCTGCGACCGCCTGGGACGCAAACCGATCCTGCTGCTGGGTTTGACCGGGTATGTCGGTGGCTGCGCGGCCTTCGCGACCATGTTCCTGTTCGGTTTCAAGGGCTGCCTGTCGGGGCTTGGGCTGTTTCTTGCGATCATCCTGGTGCGCGTACTGATGGCGTCATTGATGTCGGCGGCGCCCAGTGCCGCGGCAGGCTACATTGCAGACACCACCAGCGCCGAACAACGGGTCGCCGGCATGGGCCGCATGGGCGCGGCGCGCACCCTGGGAGCGATTCTCGGCCCGGCCCTGAGCGGGATGCTCGCCGTCTTCGGACTGCTGGCCCCCCTTTATATCGCCGCCGCAATCACCCTGGTAACGACCGTCATCATCGCCACCATCCTCAAGGAACCGAAACGGAGCAGTCCGCCAAGGAAAAACC
This sequence comes from Geopsychrobacteraceae bacterium, assembly GCA_963677135.2. Lineage (GTDB taxonomy): Bacteria > Desulfobacterota > Desulfuromonadia > Desulfuromonadales > Geopsychrobacteraceae > Seleniibacterium. The sequence continues at coordinate 184,115 of CAXXLS010000005.1, forward strand.
AGAAAAACCTCCGCTGGCTGGACAAGCGTTACCGCAGCTTTGTCATCACCGGTTTCATCACCTTCATTTCCTTTTCCATGATGACTCAGACCATCGGGTTCTATTTTCAGGATCGGTTCAGCCTCAACGGCCAGGCCACGGCCCAGGTTCTCGGCACGGGGATGATGATCTCCGCCCTCATGTCATTTGTCTCCCAATCCTTCCTGGTGGCTCGCCTCGGCCTCAAACCGCTGCAGCTGATCCGCTGCGGCCTGCCGATCCTGGCGTTGGGGTACGCAGTCCTGCCGTTTATCAACAGCATCCCCCTGACCTTTCTGGTTCTGGGTGGTTTGGGCTTGGGGCTGGGACTGATCGCGCCCGCGTTCACCGGCGGCGCATCACTGGCCGTCGGGCCGACCGAGCAGGGAGCCATCGGCGGTATCATCGCGTCGTGCCCCGCGGCCGGATTCATTCTCGGCCCGCTGATCGGGACCAGCCTCTACCAACTGGGGCAGCCTCTCCCCTATTTTCTGGCCAGCCTGCTGATCGTCCTGCTGTTTTTCTATCTCCGCCCTTTTGACGATTCCCGCCCACGAGAGGACACATGAAAGGACAAACGGCAAAAATGGATAAACACCTTTTTCCCGGATAAAAGTTGCAGTAAGGTAATGGATATTTTCCCAGGGATGGAAGCGACATTCCGTCGCCCCCCTGGAATTGCTCTGTACACCTCATGTCATATCAGTGATTTATCATGGTTCCCAGACAACATACCCTTGACACGCCATACCTGGTCGGATCGGTTCACTGCTACAGCCTCGACATCAATGGTGAACTCGTCCTGTTTGACAGCGGCCCGCCGCTGGAGGAGGCAAAGCATGACCTGCAGAAACACCTCCCCCTTGAGCGGCTGAAACATGTCATCATCACCCACTGCCATGTCGAACACTACGGACTGGCCGACTGGCTGCAAAAAAAAACTGCCGCCACCGTTTATCTGCCTTATCGCGACCATCTCAGAATCAGCCGGCACCGGGAAAATCTTGAGCGTATCCTGCAGATGCTGCGTAAGGCAGGCTTCTCCGAGGACTTCCTCGATCGCTTCCGGAAAGAGATCGACACTCCCGGACTGATTTATCCGACCCCGCCGGAAAACTATAAAATCATCGAGGCCGGCCTCTCCCGGGCAGCTGGGGATCGACGTTGTTCCCTGCCCGGGACATTCCCAGAGCGACCTCGCCCTGTGCCGGGACAACTGGGCGGTGACCGGCGATATCATGCTGCGCAACATTTTCCAGACGCCCCTGCTGGAATGGGATTTTCATACCGACGACCGCTTCAGAAACTATGACGCCTACTGCCAGAGCCTGCCCAACATGGCCTCCCTGCGGGGGAAAGTGATCCTGCCGGGACATCGCGTCACCATCGACAGCGTCGACAGCAGCCTGTTGTTCTACCTGAACAAGCTCCTCGACCGGGCGGAACTGCTCGTCGAATTTCCGGAAGAGACGCCGACGGCGCAGATCCTTGAAAAGGTCCTCGGAATCAATCCCGATTTTGCCTTTGTCAGCTACGCCAAGGCGTCGGAAATTATCTTTCTCAGGGACTTCCTGGCCGCACCTGAGAAACTGCGTCAGGCGACGGACCGGATCGGCCTGTTCCCCTTCATCGCCGACAAGTTTCATCGGATCTGCGGTGAGATGAACCGGAAGGCCTGCTGAACGCCCTCAACCTCAAACACGGGCGACAACCCGCAGTCACCGATTGGGCAGGGCCCCGTTACCCAGCAACAAAAGCGCCCTGAAAATCTCTTTTCAGGGCGCTTTTCAAAGCAGGGTTCCGTGACTTGCAGTTAGTTGCTATAGGACGTCTTGTGAACAATGTCCTCTCTGGTTTTGGGGTCATAAAGCCCCTTGCTGGAGGCCTCTTTGATCCATTCCTTACGCAAACTGTTCAGGAACGTATTTTTTTCATCGACCAGCTTGTCATATGGCAGCCCGATAACCGCCTGGGCTTTTTCCTTCGTGGAGAAGTCCGGAGCAACATAGTCGGCGGCATTGTAGTTAGCCAAAACGGTCCGCAACTTCAGACGAGCATCTTGACCTTTATTAATCGCGCTGCCAAGGGTACGCAGGACTTCTTCAGGAGCGTGAAAGAAAGCACCGTGAGCGGCGACAGAATAGTCCCAGCGCCATTGACCGTGGCGGATATCCATCAATGCCGGTTTCATTTCTTCCTCCGTCGCCCCAAGCTCCCAGGCTTTTGCTGCTTCAAGGTGCGCCTTGCCAAGAACATCCATAGCCAGCTTGGACAGTTCGTTTTTGCGCTCAAGTTTTCTTTCAACAGTTGCGCGGAATTCTTCCTCCGTACCACTGTGGCAGTTCAGGCAGGTGTTGGCGATATCATTCAGCGGGCTGCCGACCTGGTGGTTTGAATACTTGACTCCACCTTCACGCACATAAGGCATATGGCAGTCGGCGCAGGCCAGGTTGTTTTTACCGTGAACACCGGTCTTGAAGGTTTCATAACCTGGATGCTGCGCCTTAAGCATCGGAGTCTTGCTCAGTTTATGAGTCCAGTCGACGAAATCGATATTGTCATAGTACTCTTCCATCGCCTCGGCTGACAGCCCATTATCCCAAGGGAAGGTGACAACCATGGCTTTTTTCTCAGCACCATCCGGATCGGTCCAGGGCGTCGCTTTGAAATAGTATTCGGAGTGGCACTGGGCACAGACCAGAGTCCGCATATCCTGATGGGTCGCGTCCGCAAACGGCTCGCTGCCTTCTGCGTCAAGGGCACGCTTCAGGTAATCACGGGTCACGGTCAGCTTCATGGTCTCATTATCATGACAGTCAGCACAGCCGATGCTGTTGACAATTTCTCCGCCCCAGCGCGCCCACTTGCCGGTAAAAAAGTCATTCTCGCCCCGTTCCTCAATCAGGCGGGGAACATCAGGAGACTTGCAGGTCCAGCAGGCCGTCGGCATCGGCCCGGTTTGCTGGTCAACAGGACCTCCGGTGCGTAATGTGTTGATGTTATCCTCCAGAGCGTAATAATGACCGCGCGGTTTATTATAGTCCTTGGAAAATCCATAGCCGGCCCACATGACCACCAGGGCCGGATCATCCTTCAGAATGTCGGCAATTTCATCGCTCTTCCTGGTTTGAGTGTACGAATCGTACTGCCGGGGAAAATACTTGCCCCACTCGGCGCTTTTTGATTCAAAGGCTTTGATCTGGGGCGTTGAATTGATAACCTGCTGCTCCGCCTTGTTCTCCTTGATGGAAACGATCAACAGAATCAGTGGGACCATAATACAAATGGACAGAACGGTAATAAGGGTCGATTTTTTCATGATTTCCTCTCCAGTTTAAAATGCCTGCAGTTCTTTAACACCAAGATTGTTCTGCGTTGTCGTAAGGTTTCGAGTGGTCCCGTGCGGGACTTCGCGATGACAGTCCCAACAGCGTCGTCCCATCTGGACATGGCTGTCATTCCGGCTGTACAGCTTGCTGTTATCCAGCATCTGTGACACCACGCTCTCGTGGCAGGAGATGCAGTTATCCTGGATGCGAGTCGCAGCGCTGGCACTGGCCCTGAGATTGTAGCCATAATCGCCAAAGGTCATGGCCATCGAGTGGTTGTAGCCATCTTTCGCTTTGGCCAACATTTTATTCACGAAAGAATCGCGTGGCAGATGGCAATCCACACAACTGGCCCGATCACGATGGGAGCTGTGCTGCCAGGTAGCATAATGGGTGTTCATCGTGTGGCAGTTGATACAGACTTTCGGGTCACTGGACAGATAGGACAGTGCCTTGGATTCGTGAACCACGTAGCCAAACAGTCCGAGTACGATCAGAACACAGCAGCTTGCGAGGTATTTCATCATGTTTCCAGTCTCCGTATACGGCAATTTAATTGATGGGTCCCTTTAACCGACTGGCACCTGAGCCCTGCCAGTGTTCCGTACCTATCCAATCCACAGAAGCATCACCTCCCTTTGTCATCCAACGGGATTCCTCGTGGTTGCCCTTCTGTTAGCAAACCGCATACCAAAAAGTTTTATCTAAAATTTTCATATAGTTATAATTTTCCCGATCTCCCGGCGTTACCTCTCGGTAGCTTTTCCCCGCAAAGCCGTGTTACCATTCGGTAGCATCCGGCAAAACACCTGTTTTGAGGACGGAGACCTTGGCTATGCAGCTGAAGACAAAATTTATCCTGTTCATCGGCCTGATCGTGTCACTGTCATATGGTGTCACCTTCTACCGGACAGCAAGTTTCCAGGAGGAACTGGTTGTTGAGCAAGCCACCATGCAGGCCAAGATGCTGTTTCATCAGATCCGCCTGACCCGGCAGTGGATCGCCGATCATAACGGCCTGTTCCTGGTAAAAGAACCCGGGGTCGAAGCCAACCCGTTTCTCGAGAACAGCGAGATTCAGGATCAGCAGGGAAACTGGCTGGTCAGGCGCAACCCGGCCATGGTCACCCGTGAACTGTCCCTCTATGCCGCCAAAGAAGGGATGGGTCAGTTCAATGTCACCAGCCTGAAACCGGTCAATCCCCTCAATGCCCCCGATGAATTTGAAAGACGCACCCTGCATGAATTTGAAAACGGCAAACCAGAAGCCGTTGAAATTGAAAAGATCTCCGGCAGTTATCGTTTGCGTTACATGGCCCCTTTGCCGGTCGATGAGCGCTGCCTGATGTGCCACGGCAAGCAGGGTTATCAGATTGGCGATATCCGCGGAGGGATGAACGTCACTATTCCCATGGACTGGGCCTATGCCGAGATCAGGAGCAACAACAGGCTGCTGTTGAACATTGCCCTGGCAACAATCGTCCTGGTGTCAGTGAGCATCTTTTTTCTATTCAACAAGCTGGTCGGGCAACGACTCAACAGGCTGGCAACGGCCATGGACCGCTACCCGGAGCATCCCTTTGAGCATGATCCGAAACAAAGCCACCAGGCAGATGAGATCGGTATTCTGGACCACCACTTTCATGATCTGTGTGAGCGCCTTGAAACCTCCCAGCAGGAGCTCGACAAAACCCGTGAACAGGTTTTCCAGAATGAAAAGCTCGCCGCCCTGGGGCGAATGGTTGCCGGCATCTCCCACGAAATCAACAATCCCCTGGGAGGCATGCAGAACTGCCTGCAGATCCTCAAGAAAAATCCGGATAAGCCTGAAATGTTGGCGCGCTATCTCACCTTGCTGAGCCAGGGAGTCGACCGGATCAAGAACACTGTTCAGCAACTGCTCAACATCGGTCGCAGGGAGCCCCTGGAAATTCGCAAGGAGGATATTGACCGGATCCTTCGCGACTGTGTCGAACTCTCCTGCATGGGCCACCGCAACATCACCGTCACCTTCGACCTGAAAGTCGGCAGGGAGATCACCACCGGGATCGAGGCCCTGAAGCAGGTGATTCTCAACCTGGCCGGCAATGCCGTCCAGGCGATCGGCCCCGGCCCGGGAGAGGTCAAGGTCAGCAGCAGGCTCCGCAACCATACCCTGCAGATCCGCATCAGTGACAACGGTCCCGGAATCCCGGCGGCGAACCTGGACAAGATCTTCGAGCCTTTTTTCACCACCAAGGAGGTCGGCGACGGGACCGGCCTGGGCCTGTCGGTGTCTCACTCCCTGGTCAAACAGCTTGACGGCGATCTGCGGGCCTCCAACAATCCGGGTGGCGGTGCCTGTTTCATGATCGATATCCCCCCTCTCCAATCCATCCGAGGCAAGCCAATGAAGGAACGTATCCTGGTCGTAGAAGACGATGACATCATGCGCATTACCGTCTCCGATCACCTTGGCAGCTTTGCCTGGCAGGTCGATGAAGCGACAACCGGCAAGGAGGCCCTGGAGCTGGTCAGGAAAAATGACTATGACCTCGTCGTATCCGACATCCGCATGCCGGGTATGGATGGCGAACAACTGCTGACCAGCGTCAAACAGATGAGCCCGGCCACCGAAGTCATCATGATGACCGCCCACGGCAGCACCGACCATGCCGTCACCTGCCTTAAAAAAGGGGCTGCCGACTACATCCTCAAGCCCTTTGACCTGGATGACCTGACCTGCCGGATTGAACGGATCATCGGCATCAGGAAAATCAAGGCCCGGTGCGCATCCCTGGAAAGCGGCGCCGGCAGACGTCACCCGCTGATCGGCACCAGCGTTGCCATGCAACAGGTCCTGGGGCTTATCAGCCAGGTCGCCCCCACCGACGCGACCGTCCTCATTCAAGGGGAGAGCGGTACCGGAAAGGAACTGGTGGCCGCCGCCATTCACCATGAAAGCCAGCGGGTCAACAAACCCTACATTCGGGTCAACTGCGCCGCAATTCCGGCGGGCCTGCTCGAATCGGAGCTGTTCGGCCATGAGAAAGGGGCATTTACCGGCGCGGACCGAACCCAGGAGGGCAAGTTCGAACTGGCCGACCAGGGAACGATTCTGCTGGACGAAATCGGTGACATGCCCCCCGACCTGCAGGTCAAGCTGTTGCGCGTGCTTCAGGAACAGGAGATCGAACGGGTCGGCGGAAAACAGCCGATCCGGATCAATGTCCGGGTTCTCTGCGCAACCGCCAAGGACCTCGGCGAAGCGGTAAAAAACGGACAGTTCCGTGAAGATCTCTATTACCGTCTCCAGGTCATTCCGATCACCGTGCCTCCCCTGCGCCAGCGCAAGGAAGATATCGCGGAATTGGCCACCTATTATCTGAAGAAATTCGGGGCTGAGCGGGGCCTGTCATTTTCCCTGTCGGAGGAAGCAGCCCAGGCCCTGGGCGCCTACGCGTACCCCGGTAATGTCAGGGAATTGCGCAACCTGATGGAGCGGCTGACCGTTCTCGCCCCGTCATCACAGATCCAGCTCTGGCACCTGCCGGCCGAACTGCGCGGTACCGCACCCGCGGAGGACGACAGTCAGGAACTGAACCTTGCAGCAGCAGTTGCCAACGCGGAAAAGCGATGTATACTCAGGGCGCTGAAAAAGACCGACGGCAACAAGACCGAAGCCGCCGACCTGCTCGGCATCAGCCGCAAAAATCTCTGGGAGAAGATGAAACTCTATGGCCTTTAAGCTGTTGTTACGGCCATTCAACCTGTTACCGATTCCGGATTGTCATGTCACCTGTTCTTGAAATTTCCGAGCTGCGCAAACAGTATGGTTCCCTTGCCGCTGTTGACGGTATCAGCCTGAGGGTCAGCAAAGGGGAATGTTTCGGTTTGCTGGGACCCAACGGGGCCGGGAAAACCACCACCATCCGCATGCTCTACGGGTTTACCCCGCGCGACAGCGGCACCCTGAAACTGTTCGGGCTGGATATCGACGAGCACATTCGCGACATCAAATCCCGGGTCGGCATCTGCCAGCAGGAAGACTCTCTCGATCCGGACCTGAACCTGCGCGAAAATCTCATCGGCTTCGCCCGCTACTTTTCGATTTCCCGCAAGGAAGCCCAGCGCCGGGCCGACGAACTGCTCGCGTTCTTCTCCCTGGAAAACCGGGCCAAAGACAATGTCCGGATTCTGTCAGGGGGGCTCAAGCGCAGACTGATGCTGGCCCGCGCCCTGATCAACAACCCTGAACTGATCATTCTCGACGAACCAACCACCGGCCTGGACCCCCAGAGCCGCCAGTTGCTCTGGGAGAAACTCGCCCAGCTCAAACAGCAGGGACTGACCATCCTCCTCACCACCCATTACATGGAAGAGGCCGAGCGGCTCTGCGACCGGCTGGTGATCGTCGATCACGGCCGTATTCTTATCGAAGGGCACCCCGGGCAACTGATCAGGCAGGAAATCGGCCGCGATGTTCTGGAAATCAGCGATCCTGACGAACAGATTCGCGAATTTCTGCACCGCCGGCAGGCTCGGGTGGAAGATCTCGACAAGCGCCTCCTCGTCTATCTCGACAACGGCAGCGAGCTGTTCCTGGAACTGACCCGGGATATCCGCAGTGAAGGCTGTACCCTGCGGCCCGCATCCCTTGAAGACCTGTTTCTCAAACTGACCGGACGGGAGTTGCGAGAATGATCTGGCCCAAACCGACACAATTCAGCCGCCGCACCTTCCGGGTCTGGCAGCGCAACTTTGACGTCTATCGTCAGAACTGGAAGGTCTCCTTTATTCCCCCTTTGATGGAGCCGGTCTTCTACATCCTCGCCTTTGGGGTCGGCCTGTCCGTCATGGTCGGGGAATTCGAGGTCCAGGGGCAGACCGTCGGCTACACCCGGTTCATCGCCCCGGCCCTGGTTGCGGTCGCCATCATGTACAACTCGTTCTTCGAAACAACCTACAATTCCTTCGTCCGCATGTACTATCAGAAAACCTTCGATGCGCTGCTGGCGACCCCTCTGAACCTCGAAGAGATCATTTTGGGGGAAATTCTCTGGGCGGCCACCAAGGCGCTCATCGCCTCGACCCTGATGGCGGTCATGCTCACCCTGTTCGGGCTGCTTTCCTATCCGGGAGCGCTACTGTTACCGGTACTTGCGGTACTGGGCGGGCTGTTCTTCGCCTCCCTGGGAATGATCTGCACGGCCCTGATCCCGACCATCGACCTGTTCAACCTGCCGATCTTCCTCGGTATCACCCCCATGTTCCTGTTCAGCGGCACCTTCTTCCCCCTCCAGAACCTGCCCGGCTGGGCGCAAGGTATCGCCTGGTTCCTGCCCCTGACCCACCTGGTCAACCTGGTGCGCAGTTGCACCCTTCACATGTGGACGGCAAATTTGTGGTGGAGCGTGCTTTACCTGGGGATCGCGGCGCTGATTCTGCTGCCGCTGGCGATTGCGCTGATGGTGCGAAGGATTATCAAATAGGTTTTTTTGCGCCGATCTCGTTCATACAGACACCCTGGGGAGTGGTAGGGGTGCCGGATAAATTGGAAGACGTCAGCGGGGGCGTGACCCCGCGGTCTTGTCTTTGATTGTGTCTGTTTAAACCTTAAAGTAAAGCTACATCAGGGTCGGCGGGTCTCGGCCCGCCAGCCGACTCCCTTTTCTTTGGTCGCAAAGAAAAGGGAGGAAAAGAAACTCTTTAAGGTCAAACACACTGACGACAACTGAGTCCGTCTGCGAATTATTGCTGTCGCCAGCACATGACAACCCGCCCGGATGCTGACGCCTCAACGGGCAGAATCGCAAAGCCGCTGCGCGGCTTGAAGATCACAGATCATTTATCAAAATGCCTACGGCATTTTTGCGGTTCTGGCCATGAGCTGAGCCTGCTCAGCGTGGGCCGGGTCGTTGCCAGCCTGAATGCTCCCTACTGGGAATTGCTGATCGTCATCCGGACATGTAAAAGAGGGCGTTTTGTGCTTACTATTTGTCGCCCGCCTGGGACAAATAGTAAGGCGCCGGGCGGGGGCGCGTCCCCGCGGTCTTGTCTTTGACTGTTTCTGTTAAAACCTTAAGGCAAGATCAAGATCGGCGTATCCCCACTTGGGGATGTGGTAAACACATTATTTTGTCAGCAAATCCCCAGGTGTCGTGCAGACCAGCTTGCCATGCACAACCCCCCTGGTCCCAATCAGCTCATCGGCGATCCTGCGTACGGCAGCAGTCGTCCCTTTCACTACCACGACCTCGAGACAAAAATGTGCATCAAGATGGATGTGCAGAGTGCTGACGATATTGTCTGTGTGAGAATGCTGATGGTCTGTTAATTTAGCCGCCAACTCGCGAATATGATGATCGTAGACAATGGTAACGGTCCCAACAACCTGTTCATCCTCGTTGGTCCAAAGGTCTTCAACCAAGGCATTGCGCACCAGATCGCGAACCGCCTCCGAGCGATTGGAATAACCCTTCTGCTGGATTAGGTCATCAAACTGACTGAGCAATTTAGCATCCATCGACACCCCGAACCGGGACAATTCTGTCATCTGATTTTCCTCGTCTTTTCTTGGCAGTTAATTTGACCAGAATACGGATATCAGACAGATAATAGGTTTTTTAGAGTTTTTGCTCAACCTTGTCAAAGCAGGGAATACACAGTGTCAGCCCCTGAAAGCGCCGGGTCCGGGATTCCATGACCCCTTCACCACATTCTTCACAAATCAGACTGTCCAGAATCCGCGCCGGACGGGGCATCGCCATGGTCGGTTTTCCAACAACAAAAAGCTCATCCAAATCGATGGCCATCAGCTTCTGCTTCATCGCTTCACGCAATCCCTGTAGATGCCTATGCTCCACCTCGCTTGCCGCCCCTTCCCCAACCTTGGCTATAAGGGGCCTGATCTCCTCGTCAAGCATGTCTTTGGTGGCGCGGTTAAGGACAATTCGAAACCCCTCTCCGCAGTTACGATCATAAAACGAAAAAGCCATCTTGCCAAAATCACGATGCAGGAGGTTCCCTTTGCCATACGTACAACCGGTTAAAAACTGAATGGCATCGACTCCGCACATATCGGTTTCCGAAACCGCAACCATCTGGATCTCTTCAGGACTCCCCAGCCTTGTGATAGCGACTTCCGCGGCACGGATGCCGATCGCCAGGCCAGGGCAATAATGACCATGAAAAGCTATTGTTTGTTCGATAACATGAGCTGGAAATGAACAGGACATACCATTCTCCTTTTATGTTCAGGCCGCCGGAACGATGACCGGATCTCCTGAAATCTTATGAATATCGACCGTAACACCGTAGACATCTTCGATCATATCAGCGCTCACCTGCACCGTTTCACACAGGGCACGCACATGGCCATGCTTTAAAAACAACACCTTGTCGGCATAGCGCAACGCCGTATTGAGGTCATGCATGGTCATGACCGCACCGATCTTATGCCCGTCAACGACCGAACGAACCATGTTGAGCACCTCAAACTGACTTTTCAGATCGAGAGCGCTGGTCGGTTCATCAAGTAACAGCAATTGCGGTTCCTGAACCAATGCCCGGGCGATGGCCACCTTTTGCAGTTCACCGCCGCTGAGGCGATCGATTCTCTGCAACACCAGGTGGTCGAGGCCGAGACGCTTCAAGGCCGCATCGACAATTTTCAGATCATCTTCGGAAGGCCGCCAACGGATATACGGTTTGCGCCCCAGCAGTACAGCATCGAAAACCGCCAACTGCGCACCGTCAACCTGCTGCGGCACATAACCGATCGCCAGGGCAATCTGGTTTGCACGCATGGTTAAGACATTCTGTTCAGCGACCAAAACCGATCCTCGCCGAGGTCGAGAAATGGCGTTCATACATTTGAGCAGCGTGGTTTTGCCGCTGCCGTTCGGCCCCAGAATCGCGAGTAGTTCACCGTGATCCAGGCTGAAGCTGATGTCATTCAGTACTTTTTTATCGCCATAACTGAAGTCGAGATTACGCACGGTTAATAACATCAGTGACGCCCCTTTACGACCAGAAAGAAAAAAACGGGAGCTCCCAGAAATGCCGTCAGAACCGAAACCGGCAAAGTATAGGGCTTCAATATCAAGCGGGCAGCGGTGTCGGCGGCCACCAACAGAACCCCGCCGACCAGCAGGGTTGCCGGAAGCAGAAACCGATGATCGGCACCGATCAATCGCCGCATCATATGTGGCACAATAAGTCCGACAAAACCGATAATCCCAAGCAGAGCGATGGTGACGGCAGTTAGGAAGGAGGCCGACAACATGGCATAAATACGGACGCGATCAACCTTGATGCCCAATCCCCGTGCCGTTTCATCACCGGCATCGAGAGCGTTATAAATCCAGCTGTTGGCCATAAAGACCGCTGCAGTCGAACCGACCACCAGCCCCAGGAATAGCAGTTCAGACCAGCTTGCTCGAGCCGTGTCACCAAAGGTCCAGAAGACTATGGCCGCCAACTGCACATCGTCAGCAAAAAACTGTAGAAACATGGTTCCGGCGGTGAAGAGAGCTCCCAGGGCGACGCCAGCGAGAACCATCACCTCCGAAGAGGTTCCCCTCTGGCGGGACAGGGCGATAATGATAAACGCGCTGATTAGGCTGGCGGTAAAGGCTCCGCAAGTAACCCAGAATGGGCCGAACAGGCCCTCCGCCGGCATAACCACCGAAGCAAACAATGGGCTCCCCTTGATCATCACGGCAAGCGCCGCCCCGAAAGCTGCCGCATGCGATATTCCGAGAGTAAAAGGCGACCCCAACGGGTTACGCAAGGTCGCCTGCATGACGGTACCGGCTATCGCAAGCCCGCCCCCGGCAACGGCGGCGGTCAATGTCTGGGGCAGGCGAATATTCCAGACGATCGCCTCGTGCCTTGCCGAATCACTGACCCTGAACAGGCAGCTGAACACCTCTTTCAATGGCAGGTCCGTCGTCCCCAGAGATATCCCAACCACGACGCCAAGGACCAGAACCAGGAGCGCCAGCAACAGCAGCATGAGCTTCCCGGCAATATAGCGCTGGTAGGCCGCGGGTATCTGACCATCGACAAAATGCATTATTGCTGTACATCAAGCTGTTGGTACGCCAGGTTCCCGAACAACGCATTCATCTTCGCAAAGACCGGTTTTCCAACCAGGAATGAATAGATTTCATCCGCTTTTTCAGTCGGGTCCAGGTCGGCAAAACGCTCGGGATAAAGCAGTTTACCGATAAAGAAGGCGTTGGCGAGAATAGACCCATAGTTTTTGGTGTACCAGTTGTAGGGCAGAACACCATAGACCTTCCCTCTGCGTACGGCGGACAAGGTCTGATAAATGTCATCGGTGCGCAGCTCAAACAGGCCACTGGAATGATCTCCCAGTTGCAGGGTTGCCAGGTCAACGAGAAGAATATTGGGATCCAATGCCAAGAGCGTTTCTTTGGCGATATCGGCATGATCGATATCGCGTCCGCTGAAGGCGACATTCCTGGCATGGACAAAGACGAAGGGAGGGTAGGTCGGCTCGGTGGAGACAAACCCGTGGGCCCCTTTGTACGCTATCCCACCGATATAGATACTCGGTTGCTGAGTCTCGGGAATATCACTGGTCTGGTTGACCAGTTCAGCAATCCGGGACTCAAAAAAGGAGATAAGCTCTTCGGCTCTGGCCTCTTTGCCCAGGGCTTTCCCCATAATGCGCAGGGACCTGTAGAACACAGGCCGTTTTTGTCCAAGGTTACCGTATTCCAGAGAAATCACAGGGATTCCTGTTTTGCTTTGCAGCTCGTCGGGATCGTACCCCATGCTGCCGGCGAAGGTTTTAAAGATAACCTGGGGAGCCGGATCCAGAGAAAGGATCCGTTCGGGATTATCCTTTCCCCTGAACTCTCCGAAAACAGGAAGCGCTTTAAAAGAAGGATTGGCAAGTGCATAAGGGCGCGCATCAAACGGGTTTCGCCGGCTTTCAATATCATCCACGGCAACCGCTTTGTCAGCGGCCTGTAAATAGGTCAGCAGGCGCAAACAGCCGGGGCCTGAACAGATCACTCGGGTGATATGATCGGGCAGATTATGCTGAAGTCCCCTGCTGTCGGTCAGGGTCAGGGCGTGGGCCCCAGCAGCAAGGAAGAATAAGAGCGATAGAAAAAACAGAAGTTTATATTTCATGACCGGTCCCCTCGTGGCGTTATTACGATTTTTATTTTCGTGTTACGCAACATGGCATGCTCTTCCCACGATGTCAATCAAATACCTGAAAGTTTCCTTCAGTTACATCCGCGATAGGAGCTTGAGGGTCCGGATACGGTTTTTCACATTGAGGTGGGAAAAGAAACTTTTTAGCCATCGAAATGCCAGCGGCATTTGTGCGGTTCTGGCCTTTAGCTGAGCTTGCTTAGCGTGGGCCGGGTCGTTGCCAGCCTGAATGTCTCCCTACCGGGAATTGCTGATCGTCATCCGGACATGTAAAAAGGGCGCTTTGTGCTGACTATTTGTCGCCCGCCTGGGACAAATAGTAAGGCGCCGGGCGGGGGCGCGACCCCGCGGTCTTGTCTTTGACTGTTTCTGTTTAAACCTTAAAGCACCATCAAAACCGCCGGGTCCCGGACCGGCAGCCGGCTTCCTTTTGTCCTGGGCAACAAAAGGAAGCAAAAATGCCCTTGAAGGTCAAATACACTGACGACAATTGAGTCCGTCTGCGATTTATTGCTGTCGCCAGCACATGACAACCCGCCCGGATGCTGTCGCATCAACGGGCAGAACCGCAAAGCCGCTGCGCGGCTCGGAAATTGAATATTTTGCCTCTGTCAAAATGCCTACGGCATTTTTGCGGTTCTGGCCATGAGCTGAGCCTGCTCAGCGTGGGCCGGGTCGTTCAATACTGTTTTAGTGCCTACAGCGAATCGCAGGTCAAACTGGGACATGTAAAAGAGGGCGTTTTGGGGTTATTTTTTGAGGCCCACCTGGGTCAAAAAGTAACACGCCGGGCGGGGGCGCGACCCGCGGTCTAGTCTTTGACTGTTTCTGTTCCAACCTTAAACGCCTCATCACCACCTGATTACTTGCCGGTCGGATACAGCGGCGGCAGATCTCCCTGCCGCTCACCGGCCCCCTCCTGCCCGCGCCAGCGCTTCAGTTCCCGCACCAGATCATCCCCCTGCCAGTCGCCGGGGGCTTTACTGTAGAGGGCGCGACTCAGTCGGCCTATCTCGGCCTGGAGGGGTCCGTCCAGCCTGCCGGCCATTTGCTCGAGATGCCTGATCTGGCCCGGCCAGCGACTTTGACCCCACGACACCAAGGCCTGGCGGGTGGCCGCCGGATCATTCCCCCGGGCGATGCCCAGCAACTGCCTGTAGGCGTCCTGTTCGCGAACCTCGTCTTTGGCCTCACCCGGTTGTTCATGCCCGGCGCCCGCCTGCCGGCGGCTCCTCCGCCACCACGCCAGCAAGGTCAGCAGCCAGCCGGCGGCCAGCCCGGCGCTCACCCATGGCCATGGAGAGGGTCCGGAACCGTCCTGCACCGGGGCCACGGTCGACGCTTTCGATTCCGGCGCAACAGATGGAGCAGAATGCTGCGGTTCAGGATCGGGACGGGTCGGGATCGGCTTGCCAGCCGACGGGTTTTGCCGGGAGGCACTGCCCGGCGCGGCCGGGGCGACGGTGACGGTCAGCGGCGCAATCCGTGCCACCTTCCAGGTACCGCTGCCCACATCGTACCAGTCGAGGTCGAACCCCGGCAATTTGACGGTTCCCGCTTCCGTCGGTACCACCGCTATTTTCTGCTGCAGAGTGCCGACCATGCCGCTGGCGTCATGACTGCCGGCCCGCAGCGGCTGATCCGGATAACTTTTCCAGTTTCCCGGCAGGGGCAGCTTCAGATCCGGCAGGTGCGCGGCAGGCAGGCCCTTGACCTGCAGGGTCAGGGTGCGAGTCACCGGTTCTCCGACCCGGAACCGGGGAGGCTGCTGTTGCCAGCTGTCGGACAGGGTGACGGAGGAGGCCGGCAGCCACAGCCTGCCGTTGGTGTCCTCCGGCGGGTCCACCTGAATGTCCAGAGGCCGGGAGAAACGCCGCAAGGTTCGCGTTCGGGTCGCGAAGGAACCGAACCCGCCCCCCTCTGGAATCTGGGCCTGCAGGGTCAGCCGGGGAATAACGAGGGTCCCCGCCTGGCCGGGGAACAGCGCATAGCGTCGCTCGATGGCCTGGTACAGGAAACCTTCACGCCGGGTCTCGAAACTGCGATCATCGCCCAGCTGTTCAATATCTGCCGGCACCCCCTGGGGTTGGACATGGTCAAGCCCGGCCCCGGCCAGACTGACCCGGTGCAGCACCCGAATGGTCAGCAGCACCTGCTGACCGACCCTGACGCTACGGGGTTCCGCCGCAACCTCCAGCAGCAGTTCATCCCCTTGCGCTGCCGTCGCCTGCTGTTCGGCAACCTGAATGGTCAACGGCATCGAACAATCGTGGCCAAAACAGATGGCCGGGACAGGAAGGTCGCCACTGCGTTTCGGCATCAGGGTCAGGCTGATGACTTTCGAACGGCTCATATGACCGTTGACGATCTGCATCTGGCTGCTGCTCGACTGATTGAGGATATCCCAGTCCCGCTCCACAACGCTCAGATCGGGATCGTCGTCAGCCTTGCCGGCGACCCGCAGTTCAAGGTTCAGGCTCTCGCCGAGACCGATACGGTCACGGTCGGCAACAGCGGTCACCTGAGCCGCAAAAACCGGTTCGACTATCAGAAAAAACACCACCCAGAGTGCCATTATCCATCTCACCATGGCCGCTCATCCTCCTGACCGCCCTGTTGATACTTCTGACGATATTGATATTGAAATTTACGCCGCAGTAAACCGCCGGGATCATCCGGTATCCGCCGCAGCCATTGCTGCAGTTCATGATCGTCAGGGATCCCGGGCTCCTCCCGGCCTGCGGCGCTCTGCTGCTCAGGGTTCTCCGTTCGCGGCTCCTGCCGTTCAGCAGCCCGGGCGGCTTCGGCCTGCTGTTCCTGTTCAGCCTTCCGAGCCTGCTGCTTGTCGGGAGAAGCTTCCGGTCTCTGCTGATCCAGGTCGCCAGGGGACGGCCGTTCGGCTTGCGACCCGGAATTCTGCTGCCGCTCCTGTTCGGAAGATGGCCGCTCCCCCTTGTCAGGACGGGATGGTCGGTCGGGGGGCTGGTGATCGGAACTGTTCCCCTGCCCGTTCTTACTGCTCTGTTGCTGTTGTTGCCGCTCCTGAAGCGCCCGCTCGACAATCTCGCGGTTGACCTGGGCGTCAGCCCCATCAGGATCCCGCTTGAGAGCTTCGTCATAAGCTTTGATGGCCTCTTCAAGCTGCCCGTTCTGGGCCAGGATGTTGCCGCGGTTATACCAGTCATCCGCCGATTCCGGCCGCGGAGCCGCCTGCAGCGCCTCCGCGTAGTTGCCGGCCTGGTAATGACTGCCGGCCTGCCAGCGGGGATCCCGGAACTGCTGTGCGGCCGCCTGGTAATCCCCCTGCTGGTATTTTTCATAGGCCTGCTGCTGCGTGTTTTGCCACAGCCCCGACCAGTCCAGAGCCTGGGCCGGGAGAGGCAGCAACAGGAACAGAGCGAGGCTCAGCAGCCAGCCGCGCCGAAAGGCACAGGCCGCCAGCAGCACCAGGGGCCAGACCAGCCAGGCCCCTGCGTCCTGCCAGAGGTCGCCGGTCCGTTCGGCACCCCGGGCCGCCCGGTCCAGACGCCGACTGTCCAGATCTGTAAGCAGAGGGCTGAAATCGCTGTCATCGATAGCCAGCCGGCGGTAGTCACCGCCTCCGGCCCGGGCCAGCTCACGCAAGCCGTTTTCATTGAGCCGGGGGAGCACCAGGTTGCCCTGGCGATCCTTGAAAAAACCGCCGCCGGCAAGGGGAATCGGCGCACCTTCCGGAGTACCGACACCGATCACCTCTAGGGTCAGGCCCAGCTCCGGCAGCCGGGTCGCGGCCTGGCGGCTCAACTCCGGACGATCCTCGTCGGTGATCAGCATCAGCACCCCGTACCGGCCGCCAGCCTGTTTCAGCAACCGTCCGGCCAGTTCAAAGACCTGTTGCGGCCGGCTCCCCTGGAGCGGCATCATATCGGGATGCAGGCTCCCGAGCAGGGACTGGATGGTCCGAACATCGTCGGTGAGCGGCGTCACGGCAAAGGCGTCGCCGGTAAACGCGATCAGGGCGGTCTGCCCTTCCCGGCGCTGGCGCAGGATATCCTCGATTTTCAGACGGGCCCGCACCAGACGGTTGGGTTTAAGATCGGCGGCCAGCATGGAGCGGGACAGATCCAGGGCGATAATCAGGGCGGACTGCTGCCGCAGCACCGGTTGCGGCTGTTTCTGCCAGGTCGGTCCGGCCAGGGCTGTCACGGTCAGCAGAAAGCCCGCCAGCAGCATGAGGAGCGGCCAGTTGGCGCGCCGGGTGGAATGACCGATCAGCAGGTGGGGGAGCAGCTCGGGATCACAGATCTCCCGCCAGCTGCGACTGTGCAGGCGCCTTCGCCAAAGCACCCAGAGCAGCACCAACAGCACCGGCAGGGCGGCGAACCACCAGGGACGCAGAAAATGAAAATCACTCATGCCCGCCTCCTCAGCGCCGCCAGGCTGTCGGCCAGCACCAACAGCAGGACACCCCCCAGGGCGAGGCCCAGGGGCCAGTAGAACAGGTCACTGACCGGGCGGTAGCGATCCTGCTCCCGCTCGGCCGGTTCAAGATCATCGAGGAGCCGATAGATCTCCTCCAGTTCCCGGGTATTGCGGGCCCGGAAATAGCGCCCGCCGGTCTCCTCGGCGATGGCGGTCAGAGCCTGCTCGTCAAGATCGGCCGAGGGGTTGATGGTCCGGGAAAAGAAGAAACTGCGCACCTGCATCTCGTCGGCCCCGATGCCGATGGTGTAGATCTTCAGCCCCTGCCCGGCCGCCAGTTCGGCCGCCTTAAGAGGCGTCAGCTGACCGGCCGTGTTGGCCCCGTCGGTCATCAGGATCAGAACCCGGTCCTTGGCGTCATCGGCAGTGGCCCGCTTCAGAGCCAGACCGATGGCATCGCCGATGGCGGTCTGTTTGCCGGCCATGCCGATAGCGGCTTCCTGCAGCAGCCGGCGCACCGTCGCCAGGTCAAAGGTCAACGGGGCCTGGACGTAGGGCTGATCGGCAAACAGGATCAACCCGACCCGGTCCCCCCTGCGGCGCTGAATAAACTGATCGGCGATCACCTGCAGAGCGTCGATGCGGCGGACCGCCTTGCCGCCGATTTCGAAATCGGCGGTATCCATGCTCCCCGAAAGGTCAACGGCCAGCAGCAGGTCGCGCCCGCTGACGGGAAAATCGACAGGCTCGCCCAGCCATTGCGGGCGGGCGCAGGCGGTCACCAGCAATACCCAGCAGAACACCGTCAGCAGAGTGGCAAACCGGGAGCGGGCCGCCTGGCTCTGTTCATGCCGGGCAACACCGAAGCGGGACAGTTGCGGCACCCACAGGGCGGCCTCCCGGGCCGCCAGGGCCGGCGGCGCGAAACGGTAAACCAGGTAGGGCAGGGGCAGCAGGATAAACGCCCAAGGCCAGGCAAAATGGATCATCGTCCTCTCCCTGCCCGGGGCTGCGGGGGAAGCTGCTTCAGCCAGCTGCGGCACACACCGAGCAGTGCCGCGCGGTCATATTGCGGGGCAGGCTGGTAGGGTCCGGCAGCCAGGCAGCGGCCGGGGCCGTGGCTGAAAGCATCAGCACCCTGGTCATGAGCGTCAAGGAAGAGCAGCCAATTTTCACCCTGCAATCCGGCACATCCGGATTGGGGAAACGCGGCCAGCGCCGCCCGCCGCAACAGGCTCGAAACCCGGACAAGCAGGTCCCGATCGGCAAGCTTCTGCCTTTCCAGCTTGGCAAGTTGGCGCAAAGCGGCGCGCCGGTAACGCAGTCGCTTTCGGCGTTTCCCCAGGACCCAGGCCAGAACCAGGACCAGCAGCAACCCGCCGAAGACCAGCCACCACCCGGGAGCCGGAGGCCAGAACCCGGGAGGCTCTGGCAGATGCAGGTCTCGCAGCGGAAGGATCGGAGTACCGCCGGGGTGCGGCTCAGCGGCGGGCATGGTCACCCCCTTTGGCAAGCAAGGCCTGGTGCGGTTCGCAATCGGTCGCAGCCATGACGAACCGCATCCGGTAACCTGCGCAGAAGGCTTCGATCCGCTGCCGCAAGACGGCAAAGTGACGCTGGTACTCCTGGCGCACCCGCGGGCGGTCGGTGACGATGGTCAGATCCCGCTCACCGTCACTGAGCCGGTAGTTGCCGCCCCGTGGCAGTTCCGCTTCCAGCGGATCATAGAGGAAATAGAGGGTGACTTCCGCCTGTCTGGCCAGACCCGCCAGGTGCTTCTCGACCTTGTCATCCCACTGGTTGAAATCACTGAACAGATGAACCTGGCTGCCCGGACGCACCACCCGCAACAGGCGCTGCACGGTTTCCGCCAGCCGCTGGCGCGGTTGAAAAGGCTGGTGGGAGGGACGCTGCCAGGCCGGATCGGCGACCATGGCCCGCAGCAGGCGCAGAACCCCGCGGTGTCCGCCCTGGGGGCGCAGTTCGGTACGCTCCTCTTCCGAAAACAGGAACCCGCCGACACGGTCGCCGCGGGCCAGGGCACCCCAGGCCAGAATGGCCGCCAGTTGGGACGCCATGACCGCCTTGAAACAGCCGCGGGTCGCGAAGAACATCGGCCGCCGGTAGTCGAGGGCAAACAGCACCGGGCGTTCACGCTCCTCGTGAAACAGCTTGGTGTGCACCTTGCCGCGCCGCGCCGTCACCCGCCAGTCGATGGAGCGCACGTCATCCCCCGGCTGATAGGCGCGGACTTCGGCAAACTCCATCCCCCGACCGCGAAAACGCGACCGGTGTCCGCCACTGAGGGCCGCCCGGGCCGGGGTCCGCGAACCGGCGCCCACGGCCGGGCCGGTCCGCAGGGCAACCAGTTCGGTCAGGCTCACCCTGACCGGCGATGCTGTTTTGACTGATTTCACACGAAAACCCTCGTCTATTTATGCTTTGTTAAAATAGCTGAGCAGAAATTGCTGCTGCCCAGGCGGCCTTCGCTTCAGAGACACAGGTCGATACCCGCAGGGCAAAGTTCTGAAACATAAGGCGTAACGCCGGCAGTGACGCTTTCCGCGCCGCCATTAAGGGACAGGTATTCTTGCCAGAAGCTCGCTGATCACCCGCTCGCGACTGATCCCCTCGGCTTCCGCCTCGTAACTGAGGAGCAGGCGATGACGCAGCACACCGAAAGCGAGCTGCTGAATGTCCTCGGGGGTGACGAAATCACGCCCGGCCAGCCAGGCCCGGGAGCGGGCACAGCGGTCAAGGGCGATAGTAGCGCGGGGGCTGGCCCCGTAAATCAGCCAGCTGGCCAGTTCGGAACCCCAGTTGTCCGGCTGGCGGGTCGCCAGAATCAGCTGGACCAGGTACTCTTCGAGGTTCTCTGCCAGATACACCGCGAGGACCTGCTGACGGGCCTGCTGCAGTTCCCCGGCGGTCAGAGGCGCAAAAGAGGTCTCGACCGGGCGGTGAGCGGCTTCCCCGCGCGCCAGTTGCAGGATCTGTTTTTCGACCTCCCCATCGGGATAATCGACCCGGACATGAAGCAGGAACCGGTCGAGCTGGGCCTCCGGTAACGGATAGGTTCCTTCCTGTTCAATCGGGTTCTGGGTTGCCATGACCAGGAACGGATCGGCCAGTCGATAGCTGGTCTGGCCGACGGTGATCTGCCGTTCGGCCATGGCTTCGAGGAGCGCCGACTGAACTTTGGCCGGAGCGCGGTTGATCTCGTCGGCGAGAATCAGGTTGTGAAACAGGGGCCCCCGCTGAAACACGAAACTGCCGTCCTGGGGCCGGAAGATTTCGGTTCCGGTCAGGTCCGCGGGCAGCAGGTCCGGGGTAAACTGGACCCGGTGGAAACTCCCTTCAAGGTGGGAACCGAGCTGACGGATGGCCCTGGTCTTGGCCAGGCCGGGCGCGCCCTCCACCAGGAGATGGCCATCGGCCAGCAGCGCAATAAGCAGGCTTTCGATCAGTTCCGGCTGACCGATGACCTGCTGTTCGAGGTTGGCCGCCAGGGCCTGGAATCGCTGTTGCACGGAATCCATGTCGTATCTTCCTTTGCTGTGAATGTCTCTCCGGAAGACCCGGAGGACTCCCTTTCCGAAGGTTTTTCATCGCTCGGAGTCAGCTCCGAACAGTCGTTGACCCAAAATCCGGCCGCCCTGCCCGAGGGCGGCCGGAAAAACAGACTTTGTCGCCTATCGTCAGCGTTTCGTGTCTGCGGCGGGAGGGGCTGCCGGCTGATTTTCATCGGTCGCCGCGGGGGCGATCAGATCACTGCGCTGAAGAGTGGCCACCTCGTCCCAGAGGGCCCTGTCGACTTCGTAGATCTGACCGAACCCTTCCGCACGCAGCAGAGCATAGTCGTCTTTGTCGCCCTTGGCAAACCTATAGCTGCGTATTTTTCCGTCCTCCAGCTCCAGCCGGACGTCGCGACCCTGCTCGGGGAACGGCTGCTCCGCTTCATACAGATCACGGACCTGCAGGCTGGCCAGACGCTGCAGCAGCTGCGCGGCCTTTTCCGTCGCCGTCCGCTGGCCCCCGTTCAGCCCTTCAAGCTGCAGGCCGCCGTCCTTTCTGACCAGCCGCAGATGTCCAAGCTCCAGGGTCGTTACCCCGTCAGGATCGACCTGAAAAATCGTCCGGTCGATCCAGTCGGCAGGCTTCAGGACGGCCTGGTAGCTGCTGAAGGGAATATCGAAAACCTCGTCCTCGTCGGCCAGGCGGGCATGAACCTTCCGAAAGCCGGGGGAGGATCCGATCAGCAGATCAGCCAGCTCCCCGTCTTTTCCGCGCAGGACCAAGCGTCGCTCGAAATCGTTCTCGGCCACCTTGAACCGCTTGTGGGTGTCCGCGCTTCTGGCCACCGGCCATGGGCGCTCGATAGCCCCCAGGGTTGTCAGCAACGCGTTGACTTTTTCGGCATCGGCCGGGGCGTCGCCATGGCCCGGCAGAAACCAGCCCGCCGCCCCTTTCCTGAGGACCAGGTGCTGCTGATCGCTTCCGGTCAGCTCAAGCGCGGCAACCTCCTGCGGATCGAATGAAAGCAGCGGTCCTGAGTCTTCACCGGTGGCCGGGGCCTGGGCATTCAGATAGATGGTGACCCCCAGTCCCAGCTGGATCAGCAGGACCAGGCTCAGAATCATCAATGTCCTTTTCATGACTTACACCCCCCTTTCCAGCAACTTCTGATAATGGCTCCGGGTGCGCCGCTGCAACAGGCGCTGGATGACATAGACCAGGAGCAGGCCGGCCAGGGCCAGCCCATAATTGAGATATTCGAGAATCATGCGACTTTCCAGATCGAGGGGGACCAGGGTTCGGGCATAGTGCCCACGGCCGCGAATGCTCAACAGGCCCTCGTCTTCAAGGACCCAGTCGAGGCTGTTGTTCAGCAGTTGCAACCCGCCGAGATCATCATTCCCGGAGACGCTGGCCGCGATCTGTAGAGTCTGGTCACTGAGGAAATCCGCCGACGAGAACAGGACAATCCGTGCCGACTCCGGCGACCTGTCGATGACTCCGGTCACCTTCGGCGTACCGCCGCCCTCCGCCGTCCCGGCTTTATCATCCGCGCTGTCCTCCCCCTTGAGCAGAGGCGACGGCTGTCCGACAAAATACGAGCTGAAACGGCCCTGCACAGCGACTCCCAGCAGTTCGGCCTGCCGCTCGGCGGCCGGCGTGAAGCCCTGCCCGCCATCGGCCGTGACTTTCGGAAGCAGGTTCTCGGAATCCGAAGTCCAGGCGTCCGCCGAACTTTTCAACAGCCAGCTAACCTGGTGATTCTTGCTGACCTCATCGGCGACCCTGATGGGAGCCGCCCAGTTGAACATCAGGTGGGTCAGTCCGCCCGTCACCGGAAGTTCAGCGTTGAGCCCGTCCCCGCGCAGATCGATGAAATAGGGATAAGGAATCATCCGCAGCTCCTGAATGGTAAACCCGCCGACGGTGCGACTGACCGGGATCGGAAAGGGTTGATTGCGCTCATCCAGGACCAGTTCGGAGGCCATGGTCAGACCGTTATGCTCAAGCCAGTCGAGAAGCTTCGAGTCCTGCCTGGTGGACGTCAGGCTCGAACGGGACAGGCTGACCTTGAAGGGGGATGTCGCAATCAGAACCGATCCCCCTTTCATCAGGAACTGGTCAATCGCGAACAGCGCCTTGACATCCAGGGACTCCGGTCCCGCGACCACCAGCACGTCGGTCTCTTCGGGAAGGATTCCGGTGCTCAAATCGACCTGGCGGACCTGGTAGTTCTGCTCCAGCTGTTTTTTGAGAACATTGAACTGCCTGCTGTCCTGCCCCATGCCGTACTGGGCCAGGTAGGGATTCGGTGGCGGCGGCACCGCCAGTGCCACGGTTTTCAGGTAACCCGCCGTAAACCGCTTGATCCCCGCTTCGATATTCCGCCTGAGGGCTTCTTTGGTGAAATCCTCCGGCAACTGGACCGGCACGGTCTGGTTGCCGTCATCCAGGGCCAGGTAGAAATAAAAACGCTGGGGATCGAGGAGCCCGGCCTGCAGGGGCCGAAAACCGTACTTCTGCTCGAGCTCCCTGGCCAGTTCCCCCTGACCGGCTTCCGGGTCCAGCACCCGGAGGCTCAGCTTGCCGCCGGATTCCTGCTCCAGTTCAGCCCCGAGCTGTTCCAGCTGGTGCTTGAAATCACGCAGGAAATCGGGCAGCTTGCCGGGGTCCGAAATATAGCCGTGCAAAGTCAGCGGCCGGGCCAGACCGGCCAGCAGGTCGCCCCCTCCCTGGAAGGCGTTCATGACCCGCCTGATACTGCGGGTGAGCTGATATTCAGGATTGTTCAGCTCGACGTCGAGCCGCTGTTCGCCCTGCTGCTTGATCTCGATCAGGTCCCTGAAACCGAGCACCTGATACTCGTCGCCGTATTGAATCAGGAGCTGGAAATAGGAATTGACCAGGGCTGCCTGGTAGCGGTCAGCCACCTGGAAAGGAACCGGCTTGATGCCGTACTTTTCATTGGCTTCCGCTTCCAGGTCGGGATGCTGCTGGGGATCGATGAACTCGGCCTTGACCCGGCCGTGCCCGGCCAGCTGGTATTCCCGGATCAGGTCCCGCAGCCGGGGGACCAGGGGGGCCAGCAGGGGATGGGTCTTGGCACTGAAATACCCGCGGATCAACAGCGGCTCGCGCAACTGCGCGAGGTACTGGCGGGTCGCCGGAGAAATGGAATAGATATTCCCCTCGGTCAGGTCGACCCGGGCGGAACCGATCTGCTGCAGCCACAGGTGTCCGGCCACCAGGTTGGCGATCAGAACCAGAGTAACGGCGCCCTGCAGACGGTGGTGACCCCGCCTGTCGGCGGCTCCGGTGTCCCAGCGCAGGCGTTTGAGACTGAACAGGGTCAGGGCGAAAAACACCCCCACCAGGCTCGCGTAGTAGTAAAGATCGCGCAGATCGATGACGCCGCGGGTGATCGATTCGAAGCGGGACCCGCTGCCGAGCAGCTTGAGAAGTTCCGCCCCGCGATGGCCGAAGAAACCGGTCAGCAGATCACTGCCGAGGAGGTAGAACAGGCCGCAGACCAGAACCGTACCGATCAGGCTGACAATCTGATTGTCACTGCGGACGCTCAGAAACAGGCCGATGGCGATATAGGCCGCCCCCAGAAACAGGGCCGCGAGGTAGCCGCCCCATACCGGTCCCCAGTCGAGGGGTCCGATCAGGGAGACGGTCACCGGCAGCGGCAGGGTCAGAACCAGGGCCAGGGCCACCAGAGCCAGGGCCGCGAGGAATTTGCCGAGCAGGTACTCGATCGGCCTGACCGGCAGGGTCAGCAGATATTCGAGGGTCCCCATGCGCCGTTCTTCGCTCCACATGCGCATGGTGAGTGCCGCAACCAGGAAGATCAGCAGCAGCGGCATCCATTCGAACAGGGGTCTGACATCGGCGATATTGCGGGCGAAAAACGACTCCGCCCAGAAAAACACGAACAGGCTGAGGACCAGAAACGCCCCCAGGAAAATGTAGGCGACCGGCGAAGCAAAGAAACCGGCCAGCTCCTTGCGGGTGACCCGTAACGTATTACGCAGCATCGGCAACCTCCTCGACCGCTTCGGTTATCTCCTGAAAAACCCTCTCCAGGGTCCGCTCCTCACGGCGCAGCTCATGCAGCTGCCACCCGTTTCCGACCACCAGGGAAGCAACCCGGGAGGCGATATCATCCTCCCCTGGGACCGGCGTCAACCGGTAGCGACAGCGACCGTCCTCCCGGTTCAGCAGGTCGACGGCCGCCACCTGAGGCAACTCCCGCAACTGTGCCCGGACCTGCTCGGCGGCGCCGCTGCAGGTCAGGATAAGGGCCCGTCCCCGGGTCAGCTCCTCGAGGCGGGCGTCCAGAGCCAGGCGCCCTTTGCGCAGAATCAGGACCCGGTCGCAGACCGCTTCCACCTCCTGCAGGATATGGGTCGAAACGATCACGGTGGCGGTCCTGCCGAGTTCGCGGATCAGCTGGCGCATATGGCCGATCTGGGACGGATCGAGGCCGTTGGTCGGTTCGTCGAGGATGATGATCTCGGGACTGTGGAGCAGGGCCTGGGCCACGCCAACACGCTGCCGGTAGCCCCGTGACAGGGTCGCTATCGGCGCCGTGGCCTTTGGTTCAAGTTCGGTCTGGCCGATGACCCGCTTCAGGGCCTGATCGCGCCCGGCCCCATCGAGTCCGCGCAGGGACGCCGCATAGCCGAGAAAATCGATGACCGTCATATCCGGGTAGACCGGGCAGTTCTCCGGCAGGTAACCGATCCGCTCCTGGGCGTGGCGGGGATCGGGATCCCAGAGGTCCCTGCCGGCAATCCGGATCGTCCCCCGGCTCGGTTCCAGGTAGCCGGTCAGCATTTTCATGATGGTTGACTTGCCGGCCCCATTATGACCAAGCAGGCCGACAATTTCACCGCGTTGGATGGTAAAAGACACATCGTCTACGGCCAGGAAATCTCCGTAACGACGACTGATCTGATGTACTTGAATCATGTTTCACCCTCTTTTCTGATGAATAAAAACGGATAGTTGCCTTACCTGCCCCGTGACCTGGCAGGAACCATTGATAATCGATCAGTAAAAAAGCAGAGCCGTGCAGCCGGATTGCGGCAGGCGCAGCAAACCGGGACCGGCCCGTCATTTTTTCAAGCTGGTTTGGTTATTTGAGATCAGGAGTGGTACAAAGGAGGAGGTCTGATAAAATGAGCGTGAAGAGGACTGGTCGCATGAACGGAACAACGGGGTGCCATGGTGACCGTCAGCTGGCTGTCCGTCAGGTCGCAACGGCTCTCCATGTCCTCAACGAGAGGCAGATCCAGGGCGTGACCGGAACACTCCGGGCAGACGGATCCATCGGCTTCGAACAGATCGGCCCAGGCACTGGATTCAATCGTGGTGAGCCGCTCTGAAACCGGCTTTGCAGCAGGAAGCAGGCACAGCAGCAGAACGCTGAGCAGCCCCAGCCAGCGCAGGCGCAGGGCAAGTTGATGACATGTCATGTTTCTGAACATATTCAACCCTCTAGCAAACCATGTGGACCAGTTAACCAAGAATAGTCAATTCGGTCGAAGCAGTAAACGCGTCTAAGCACGATGAGCGACTGTTCATCTGCACACTTGTCTCAAGGGGGGATGTCTGTATGCCGTTAAAACAGCTCTTTTCCGCCATCATCCTGGTCGCAGCGCTGATCAGCCCGAGCGCAGCCACTGCCGCCGCAGGGGGAATTTCGGAATTTTCGGCCTGGCTGGACGAACTCAGAAAAGAGGCCGCCGGCCAGGGGATTTCCGAACTGACCCTGACAACCGCCCTGTCCGGGGTCGAGATGCTGCCCCGGGTGATTGAACTGGATCGCCACCAGCCGGAACTGACCCAGACCCTGCCGCAGTACCTGCAGGCCAGGGTCACTCGCCGACGCATCGAGCAGGGGCGGCGAATGCTCAAGCGCTACCCCACCTGGCTGGGGCGCGTTGAACGGCACTATCAGGTTCCGCGCCGTTTCATTGTCGCCCTGTGGGGAATTGAAACCAACTATGGTGATTATACCGGGGGATTTCCGGTCATGTCCGCCCTGGCAACCCTGGCCTTCGACGGACGCCGCAGCGATTATTTCCGCCGCGAGCTGCTAGATGTTCTCTGGCTCCTCGAAGAAGGCTGGATCAAAAGCTACCTGCTGCAGGGATCCTGGGCGGGAGCCATGGGGCAGTGTCAGTTCATGCCCTCTTCCTTCCGCCGCTATGCCGTCAATGCCGATGGCGGCTTGACGGACATCTGGAGTTCCCTGCCCGACGTCTTCGCCTCGACCGCAAACTACCTGAAACAATCGGGCTGGCAGGCGGGACAGGACTGGGGCTATGAGGTCGCCCTGCCCTCCGGTTTCGACCCGTCCCCGGCCGGGCTCGACCAGCCCTCGCCGACCAGCCGCTGGCGCCGCCTCGGGCTGACCCTCCCCGACGGCGGAGAACTGCCGGCCAGCGATCCGACGGCCGCGCTGATTCTGCCGGACGGCCCCGGCGGCCCTGCCTACCTGGTCCATGACAATTTCCAGGTTCTGCTGAAATGGAACCGCTCACTGGCGTTCGCCGTGGCCGCGGGCACCCTTGCCGACCGGATTGGCAAGTGATCTTTCCCGGTCCGTTCGTGCGGTTCCGACCGGGCCCAGCCACCGAACTTTGCGAATCCCTCATGGTGGCAGGGTATACCTCTCACCAAACACTCATCTCGTAACAATGAGCGTCTAACGTTTCCTCATTAAACATGCAACAACCTGTTTGGGGAAATCATTTCCCTTTGACTTTCCAGTTGCATGAGACCATCTCAAAGGAGACAAACATGATGAAACGGACAAAAAAGTTGACGACCATCGCGGTATCCATGGCCTTCGGAATGACTCTGGCCAGCGCCCCGGCCATGGCCGGTTATCACGGCCAGCACCATAAACCTCACCATTTCAAAGGCGCGGGAGAAGCCAAAAACATTATCTTCATGGTTCCCGATGGCCAGGGGCTGTCCAACGTGGTGGCGGCCCGGATCTTCAAAAACGGCCCCAACGGTGCCCCGCTGCTCCAGGAAACCCTAGAGAACATCGGTCACCAGCGCACTCATTCGAAGAACAGTACCGTCACCGATTCCGCTGCGGCAGCATCTGCCTGGGCCAGTGGTGCAAAGTACAACAACGGGGAAATTTCCTGTCACGATGATGACGGCGACGCGGTTTGTGATGATATCCCGGTTCCGACCATCCTTGATCTCGCCAAAGCCAAGGGAAAAGCAACCGGCCTGGTTGTCACCTCCGACATCACCCATGCCACTCCCGCGGCGTTCGGTGCCAACGTTCATAACCGCAAGTGCGAAGAGGACATTGCAAAGCAGTATCTCGAACGCGGAATCGATGTCCTGATGGGCGGCGGAATCGCCTCCAACCGTGGATCCTGCAACCTGACCCCTTCGTCCGACAATTACCTTGAGGCTCTTCTTGATGATTTCGCCTTTGCCGGCTATGCGCTTGCCGATACCAGGGGGGAGATGGTCAGTGCCGTTGCCAACGGGGAGAAAAAGCTTCTCGGACTGTTCAAAAACGGTGGCAAGACAGTGGAATTATTCCGTGTTGATGACCATGAAACGTATCCCGAAACCGAACCGACCCTGGCCGAAATGACCGCCAGCGCCCTTGATATTCTGGAACAGGACCGCGACGGCATGTTCCTCATGATTGAAGGATCCCAGATCGACTGGGAAGACCACGCCAAAGACGCAACAGGGCAGATTGCCGAATCCCTGGGTTTTGATGCAGCGGTCGGCGTTGTCCTTGACTGGGTCAACGCGAATCCGAAACGCAGACAGAACACCCTGGTCATCGTTGTTGCCGACCACGATACCTCCGGCTTTGCCGTTACCGGACCGTACGGATCCCTGTCGAAAGCCGGAGACATCGTTGAATACGGCTTTGTCAGCGGCGACCACACCGCGGTCGACACCATTATCTACAGTCAGGGGCCCGGCAGTGAGCATCTCAACGCCGCCCTCGACAACACCGATCTCTATGAGATCATGAAAAACGTTCTGGACTGACGATCCTCCATCCCAGCCTTGAGACCACCCCGTTCAGCGGCAGGGATGCGACCAGGAAAGACAGTTATGCCGATCGCCACTACGGGATCGGCATTTTTTCGGCGCCCAGGGTCCTGCACGGTATGATTTAATAGGAATTCAATCTGAAACGTTTGGTTTCAACAAACCGCCAAGAGCATAAAAAGCAGGCTGCCGAAGATAACGACTTATCTGCCAGGTTAATGGGAATTTTCTTTGAGTTTGCTCTGAATCCGATCCCTGACCTTGCGGCTGATGAAAATCGGCAGATAATGACGGATGGTCGCGGTCGGCAGGGAGTCATTAAGAATTTCACTGTATTTTGAATGAATGAAGCCCGAATATTCCGGGTATTCTTCGCAGAGCACTTTAATAGCGTTTTTATGATGATTTTCTTCAGCTTCGTTTTTAAATAAACCTGATGTCATATAAACCCTCCTGGGATTGGCAGGTCATTATCAGGACATTGTTAGAATCGTGTTAGCGGTTGTCCCAGAAAAGCAGTCAAGAACGGCGGGTCAGAAACCCGCGAAGCCACCCAGAAAGCGGAGTCGCCCATGAATGATGAAACTGTCAAGACACCGGAATTATTGTGGAATCCCGGGTCCGAGGAAGACAATTCCAGAGTGACGGAAAGCATCGCGGAGCTGATCAGGACCAAAGAAAAAAAACAGCTGGTCTCCATTTTACGCAAATGGCCGCTGACCGACCTTGTCGAACTGTTCCGTTCGCTGCCGCTGAAACGCGCCCGCAAACTCTTCAAATGGATGCCTCAAAAGACCGCCGCACGAATCCTTGCCGAACTCACCCCCGATTTTCGCACCGCCCTGATGGCGGACGTCTCGATAGCCCGGGTCTCCTCGCTCCTCGACAGTCTCGATCCGGAAGACATCATCGAAATACTTGATGATTTTCCGGAAGGGATCATCGCCCAGATGGTCCCCCATCTGAAAGCGCGCAAAGATGTCGAAATCAACTTTTCCTACCCGAAGGAGACGGCCGGCAGCATCATGAGCAGTCAATATATCGCCGTACCGAAGGACTACACCATAGAGCGGACCATCAGGGAGGTGCGGACCAAAGCGACCGGCATCGAAAAGCTTTATGCCGTTTTCATTGTCGATGAAGAGCGGCGGCCCATCGGTTTTCTGAAGCTGCGCGACCTGCTTGTCAATGACCGGGAGGCCATCGTCGCCGCCGTTATGCGCCAGGACCTGATCACCGTCACCCCGGAAATCGACCAGGAGATCGCCGCCCACCTCGCCGAGCGCTACGAGCTGTCGGTGGTGCCCGTCATCAATGACGCCGGCCAGCTTATCGGCCGTATTACCGCCGATCGTTTCCAGCAGGTCTTTCAGGAAGAGGCCGATGAAGACATGAAACTGATGAGCGGCGTCGCCGTCGACTCCCGTTCCGATGAATCGATCCTGCGCATTGTCAGGGGGCGGCTGCCCTGGCTGGTCACCGGGCTCGTCGGCGCCAGTCTGGCGGCCGCGGTGGTCGGCACCTTCAAAGCGGAGCTCGAACAGGCCGCCATCCTGGCCAGTTTCATTCCCATCGTCATGGCCATGGCCGGCAATGCGGGAATTCAGGCGTCAACGGTATCGGTCCAGGGGCTCACTGCCGGCTCGCTGCAGATTGGCGATCTCGGCTGGCGGGTCGGCAAGGAATGTGTCGGCGGTCTCCTCAATGGTGCAGCGGTGGCGCTCATGCTCGCCCTTCTGGTGCTGGGAGCCGCCCAGATTGTCGATGTGAACGCTGCGGCACAGCTGGCCCTTGCGGCCGGCATCTCCCTCGTCGCGGTGACCATCATCGCGGCCACCATCGGGGCCATGATTCCGCTGCTGCTCGATTATTTCAAAATCGATCCGGCTCTCGCTACAGGGGTCTTTATTACCACCAGCAACGACATTCTCGGGGTCCTGGTGTTTTTTCTGCTGGTGACAAATATCTATTTCAACTAGTTGCCTGCGCATAGAAAGGGCTATTGACAACATCCAGAGGGCGCAGCCCGGAAGCTTCCGGATCCATGCCCCCAGGCTGCAGTATCCAATCCGTTCGTCAGGAACATCAGCCAGCACGGTTCATCTGGCGCCGCGATGACTTCCGGTAACAATTTTCCTGAAATATCGGACTTTTTTGCTGCAAAAATACGGATATCCGTTATCATATCCCTCCATGAACGACGATACGCCAAAATCCAGGTATTGCGATGTCACCGGCGTCCTGCTGGCCGGGGGCAAAAGCCGCCGTATGGGGCGCGACAAGGCCGGGCTGATCTTTGCCGGCCAGACCATGGCCGACCGCATGCTCGAATGGCTGCAGGACCGTTTTCCCCACACCCTGATCGCCGGCAACCGACCCGACCTGGCCCGCCGGGGAATCGACTGCCATCCCGACATCTATCCCGGCAGCTCCCTCGGAGGACTGCATAACGGCCTGCTCCATGCCCCCACCGAATGGATTTTCGCAGTCGCCTGCGATATGCCGTTTCCCGACGCCAGACTGCTTGAATGCCTGCTTAACCACCGTGACCGGGCCGCTGCCGTCGTTCTCAAGACCCCTTCGGGATTTGAACCTCTGTTTGCCCTTTACCACAAGACCTGCCTGCCCCACCTTGAACAGCTGTTGCAACAGAAGAGGTTCCGGATTTATGATTTTTTCGACCGGATTCCGGTCAACGTCCTCGACCCGACGGAACAGGTCGACGATTGGCAGAAGTCTCTGAGCAATCTCAACACCCCGGAGGACCTGAGCCGGGCAGAGCAGGAAACAGGGTAAACATCCGGGCCCCTGGTGCGATCCGCCAAGCCGGCCCGGCATCAGATATCACGAAGTGAGGGAGAACAGCAGTGATCAGCTATGATGACGCCATCAGACTGGTTCTGAAACACATCAACCCCCTTGACGGGATCAAGGTGCCCCTGGCCGAAGCCCTGGGCCGGGTCCTGGCCGAGAACATCCCGGCCAGGTACGACCTCCCCCCTGCCGACAATTCTGCCATGGATGGTTATGCCTTCGCCCATGCCGCGGTGCCGGAAGACCGGCAGCTGCCGGTGGCGGGATTCGTCCCTGCCGGCGAGCAGCACCAGCAGCCAGTCCCCCCGGGCCAGGCGGTCCGGATCATGACCGGGGCCCCTCTCCCCCAGGGGTGCGATACGGTGGTCCCCGTCGAAGAGGTCAATGTCCATGAGGATATCGTAGAACTGAAGGAAGTCCCTCCCCCGGGCAGTCATGTCCGCCTGCAGGGGGAGGAGGTCAAGGCCGGAGATACCGTTCTGGGGGTCGGAGACACCATCACCCCTGGCTCCATCGGCCTGCTCGCTTCGGCCGGCAGAGCCAGGGTCCGGATCTACCCGGCTCCCCGCGTCGCCGTTCTGTCGACGGGGGACGAACTGGTTGAGCTGGGGGAACATCCCGGGCCGGGGAAGATCATCAACTCCAATGCCCACATGCTGGCGGCCCGCCTGCGGGAAGAAGGCTACCAGCCGGAGATGCTCGGCATCGCCCGCGACTGCCGGGAAAACCTGGAGAGCTGCATGCGCCGCGGACTGGCCTGCGACATGCTGATCACCAGCGGCGGAGTCTCCATCGGCGACCGAGACTTCGTTCAGGAAACCCTCACCAAGCTCGGTTTCGAAAGAATCTTCTGGAAAGTCGCCATCAAACCCGGCAAGCCGGTTCTGTTCGGCCACATCGGGTCCATGCCGGTCTTCGGCCTGCCCGGGAACCCCGCCTCGACGGCGGCCACCTACGAACTGCTGGTCAGACCGGCCCTGCGGCTGCTGGCCGGCAGCCGGACGCCCCTGCCGCCCCGGATCAAGGTCCGCCTGCTGGCCCCGGTCAAAGGGGGAGGCAAACGTCAGCAGTTTATCTGGGGGCGTCTTTACAGCGAGGCCGGAGAGATCGGCTTTGAGCCGGCTCGCATCGGTTCGTCCGGGCAGAATCGAAGTCTGCACGGCTCCCAGGCCCTGCTCCCGGTCGCCATCGACAGTTCCGACCTGGCCGCAGGGGACAGGGTCGAAGTCATCATGCTGCGCCTGCCGGAAGAGAGGCACTGACGCGCGGCCCTCCCCCGCTGCGGCCGGCGGCTTTCGCCTAGCGCCCGACGAGCTCAACCTTCAGAAAGTGGGTCGAGCAGGAGATGCACGGATCATAGGCGCGCACCAGCATTTCCAGCATCAGGGTCATCTCTTCATCTGATCGGTCGAGGATCTCCGGCACCAGTTTTCGCATATCGTCTTCGATATTCTGCAGGTTCTGCCCGGTGGGAATGACACAGTCGGCTTTTTCGATCAGTCCCTGTTCGTCCACCTGGTAATGGTGAAACAGCAGCCCCCGCGGCACTTCCACGGCCCCGACACCGCTCCCCGCCCGCACCGGAATGGCCCGGTTCTCGTTCACCCCGACGACCACCGTCTCGCTCCGGTCAACCCCCTCAGCGAGCAGTTCGTCCACGATCCTCAGACCGTCGGCGGCACTATGGACACATTCCACCAGTTGCGCCGCCGTATTCAGAAACGGGTTGCTGCAGGGCGCGCTCAGACCGATAGTTGCGGCGGCGGCCCTGGCCAACGGGTGCAGTCCGGCGGAATTGAGATTGAAGCGCGCCAGGGCCCCGACCGCGTAGGAGCTGCGACTGAGGCGGGCGTGCTTGGCCGTGGAATGGGGAACGAGAAATTCATTGGTGATGGCCGGGTAGTCCTCTTTGGGCCTGCGAACGCCGTCGGAGGAGCCGACGTCACCCGCCAGCAGGGGATAGGCCCCGGAATCGCCCACCAGGGCCACATACTCGGTCTCGCGGCTGAACGTCGGAAACTCCAGAGCAGCGACCAGTTCAACCGTCGGGACCAGGTCGTTCTGGATCTCCGTCAGCCTGGCCTTGATCAATTCGAGGTCCTGCCTATCGGGCAATCGGGTAAAACCGCCGACCACCGCCGCAATCGGATGAACGTGGCGTCCCACCAGAACCGCACAGATATCGTTACAGGCCTTCTTCATGCGCAGGGCCCGGCGCACCGCATCCGAATGGTCGACCAGCAGCCCCATGAAACTCTGCGCCCCGAGCAGATCGGGGGCAACCAGCAGATAGATATGCAGCAGGTGGCTGTCCAGGTTTTCGATATGCAGGAGCAACCGCCTCAGCCGCAGCGTCTGCTCGCTGGGAACAAAACCGAGAGCACTTTCCGCCGCCTGGATCGAAGCCAGACTGTGGCCGCAGGCACAGATGCCGCAAATCCGCGAAGTGATATGCTGGGCTTCAAAAATGGACCGGCCCAGCAGCATAGCCTCGAAAAAACGGGGCGCTTCGACGATCTGCAGTTCGGCCTTCTTCAGAACCCCGCCCGCAACGTCGATGACGATATGGCCATGCCCTTCGACCCGGGTCAGAAACTCCACATTGACCGAGAGATCTCTACTCATCGTCCTGCTCCATCGCGGCGTTGTACATCATCATCTTGTTGGCAATCAGGTTGGCATCGAGGCCGTAGCTGCGCAACACCTCTTCGGCACCGCTGCGATTGGGGTTGGAGACCAGCCCACGGCAACCGTAGCAGACATTGCCGTTGGAGACGCACCAGGCCTGGCAACCGGCCCTGGTGACCGGCCCGAGACAGGTCACCCCTTTTTCATACATGCAGACATTTTCGTTGAACTTGCACTCCACACAGACCGCATAATCAGGGACCTGGTAGGACAGACCGGCCAGGGCCGACTTGAGGACCTTGAGAAACTCGTCCGGGTGGATCGGACAACCTGGAACAAAATAATCGACGCTGACCAGCTGATGCAGGGCGAAGGTCCTGGTGACCGGAAACCAATCCCCCCGGTCACCGTATACGGTCGCCTGGGCCGCGGCCAGGGGTCGCCGGTTCTTCATGCCGTTCACCCCGCCGATGGTCGCGCAGCTGCCGTAAGCGACCAGCTTGCCAGCACGCTTCCGAATGCGCCTGAGCCGCTGCGCCCCCTCGTCATTGACGACGCTCCCCTCGACAAAGGCGATATCGTAGGGGCCGTCCCAGGTTTCCGACATGACTTCCCGAAACTCAATCAGGTCGACCAGCCCCAGGATATCGATGAGGGCTTCCCCCAGGTTGGCAATCTGCAACTGGCACCCCTCGCAGCAGGAGAGGTCGAAGAAGGCGACCTTTGGTCGTTCCATCATATCGCTCCTCTGATTGTCTTGACCCGGCTGTAGGTGAACACCGGGCCGTCCTGGCAACAGTAGACCTCGTGAATCTGGCAATGCCCGCATTTCCCCAGCCCGCATTTCATATGCCGTTCCAGGGACAGGTAAATGTGCCCTTCCGGAATCCCCTTTTTCAGCAGTTCGGCAACCACGAACCGGTACATGACCGGCGGGCCACAGGCCACGGCAAAGGTTTTCAGGGGATTCAGGTTGACTCCCGGAATCAGCTGGGTGATCAGACCGACGTTCCCCTGCCAGTCCGGAGCGGCCCGATCCACACTGCACATGAAATTGATATCGATCCGTTTCCGCCAATCATCAAGTTCATGGCTGAACAGCATACTCTGAGGATCGCGGCAGCCGAGCAGGATGTCGACTTTGCCGAAATCCCGGCGGTTATCGATGATGAAGTTAACCAGTGACCGCAGCGGCGCGATGCCGAGACCGCCGGCGATCAGCAGGACGTCGTTCCCCTCCAGGGGGACGACGGGAAAACCGACCCCGAAGGGTCCGCGGATACCGACTTCGTCCCCTTCCCTGAGCTGGTGCAGAGCCTCGGTGAAGCGCCCCGCCCGGCGGACGCAGAGTTCGAAACTGTCGAACTGGGTCGGTGAAGAGCAGATGCTGATGGGCGCTTCGCCGACCCCGAACAGAGAGACCTCGACGAACTGGCCGGGATCGTGATCGAGGGTCTCATCATCGGGCAACACAATGCGGAACAGCTTTTCCAGTTCCGTCAGCGCGACGATTTTGACGATGCGCCCCCGCTTGATCTGATATCCGGAATGATGGATGACGATGGTGTCCATATCAGCTCCGTTCCTCGATCAGCGCGTTGATGGTCTCCTTCAGATCGATAGCGGCCATGCAGGTCCGGCTGCAGCGCCCGCAGCCGACGCAGAACACCCGGTTGTAACGCACCATGGGATAACGGAACTTCCGGTTGAAGCGGTGCCGTTTGCGGTCGTAGCGTTCCTGGCGGAAACTTTCTCCGCCGGCAACTTTGGCGAAAGTCTCATGCTGGCAGGAATCCCAGACCCGGATCCGCCGCCCCCTGGTCAGGTCCAGGTCGGGTTCGTCCATTACGTCGAAACAGTAGCAGGTGGGGCAGACATTGGTGCAGTTCCCGCAGGACAGGCAGCGTTCGCCGAGCCGCTTCCAGACATCGCTGTCGAAGGTCTCGTCAAACAGGCGGGGAATATCCTGGTAACGGATCGGCACCTCGCTTCTGAATATTTTCTTTTTACGCTGTCTGAGGTCGTGCAGCTGCTGTTCGATCAGCGGCGTCGCCGGCTTGAACAGACCGCTGTCGTGCACGATCCTCTCGCCGCGATCGGTATTGACATGGACGAAATAGCCATCGCCCAGATCACTGAAAAACAGGTCGTATCCCCCTTTGGGCAGATGGTTGTGCAACATGGCGCAGTTGGCATAACTGTCACAGTAAGCGTTGCACTCCAGACCGATCAGGGTGATGTAGCCCTTGCGGATCAGGTAATGCAGATCCCGGGGTCGGTCGGAAAAAACCAC
This sequence comes from Geopsychrobacteraceae bacterium, assembly GCA_963677135.2. Classification (GTDB taxonomy): domain Bacteria; phylum Desulfobacterota; class Desulfuromonadia; order Desulfuromonadales; family Geopsychrobacteraceae; genus Seleniibacterium. The sequence continues at coordinate 221,345 of CAXXLS010000005.1, forward strand.
GTTGAGACACTGAATTCCGGCCAGGTCGCAGGTATGCACCCCGAACAGGACGAGCTCTTCCACCTCGACCACGGCTTCCATCTCCTGCCCCCTGCTGATATCATATTTCAGCAGCGTCTCGTGCTGGGGCAGGTAATATTTTTTGGGCGGCAGAATGGTCGGGATATAATCCAGGGACATTTCGGCGAGGGAACCGACCTCGGCCAGCTTGAACTGGCCGTTGTCAAGGGGGACCGGGCCGATCACCTGCTGACGGAGGGCTAAAAATTCGACCAGTTCGGCCAGCAGGCTTTTTTCGATGACAACCCGATTCAAGAGCTGGCTCCTTTTCCTGAAAAAGGTTTACTAGGTCATACTTTTTCCGCTCCAACCGTGGAGAAGCCAGGGAGACAAATGAGATCTTTGCAGTGCCGGTATTAAACCAATTAGTCGATAACCGCGGATTGTCAAGACAGGATCCGGACCCTGTTTTTTAGAGCCGTCATTATTGCAATCTGTGATGATAGTTTCTAACATGATCCAGAGGGATGTCATCATGCCGCCCGAAGAGGCCGAAGACAGAAAACAAGGCCTTTGCTTCTGGCTCGCCCCGCACCTGGCCTCCAAGCCTTGGCGTTTAAAAAGATTTTCCTTCGCGTCTGCGGACCTTGGCGGCTAAAATATTGATCTGTTAGTGCTGACTTTTCGATAAGTGAGGGGTGCCTTGTTCTCCCGGCAAAATACAACTTACATCGCTATCCCGGTCATGCTGTCGGTGGCCGTGCTGACCCTGCTTGCGACCGGCTGTTCGCCGCGCCATTACCGTGAACAGACCGACATCCGGGTGGCCGCAATCATCGCCGCAAAGCAGCGCGAGGGGCTGGGACAGGAACAGCCGTTCAGCATTTCCCCGGCGGAGGACCAGTTGCGCCGGCGGCTGCTTGAGGGGCAGCAGCTTGCGGTTGCGGGACCCGCATCCCTGGGCAGCGACCACCTGGCGCCGCCACCCCACTGGCCGGAACCGGACAACGGCGGGCAACCGCCCGCAACCGTGCCGATCCGTCAACCCCTGACCCTGTCACTGGCCGACGCCCTGCAGGTTGCCGCCCGCAACAGCCGTGATTACCAGGACGCGAAGGAGACCCTGTTCCGCAGCGCCCTGAACCTCGATTATCAGCGCCGCACTTTCAGCAATCAGTACGACGGCCAGCTTGAGGGCGGTTATCTCAACGACCGCAGCGGCCAGGCTACGGAAGGCACCAGAGGCTCGCTGGGCGGCAGCGCCACCCGGCTGCTGAAGTCGGGGGTCAGCCTGACGACCCAGCTGGGCTGGGACCTGGTACGCATGCTGCAGCCCGGCAGTGATGTCTCGAGCGGCCTCTACGGTGACGCCTCTATCACCATCCCCCTGCTGCGCGGTGCGGGCCGGCACATCGCGGCGGAACCTCTCACCCAGGCTGAGCGCGATACCCTTTACGCGGTCTGGACCTTCGAACGCTACAAGAAGGAATTCAGCATCGACATTGTGGCCAGTTACCTGGCGGTCCTGCAGGCGGAGGACCTGCTCCGCAACCAGGAGCAGAACTACAAGGGTCTGGTTATCTCGACCCGCCGCGCCAGTCGCCTGGCCGAAGCGGGCAAGCTCCCCCAGATCCAGGTCGACCAGGCCATCCAGAATGAATTGCGGGCCCGGGAACGCTGGATCTCAGCCCGCGTCGGCCTGGAAGGGGCCATCGACGGATTCAAACTGCTGCTCGGCCTGCCCACCGATGCCGAAATCCGCCTCGACCGGAGGGAACTGGCTGAACTGGAACAAAGCACGAGAAAACGCCTGACCCGGCTGTTTCGCCCCTTTCCGAAAGAAGCCGGCCTCGCCGCCGACAGCCCGGTGGCATTGACGCCCCCGGCCGCTGAGCTGGCCGGCCCTCTGGAACTGGATTACGCCACCGCCAGCCGGATCGCCCTGGAGCAGCGGCTCGATCTGAAAGTCGCCAGGGACCGGATTGACGACGCCCAGCGCCAGGTCGTTGTCGCTGCCGACGCCCTGCGCGCCGAACTCACCCTGTTCGGTTCGGCGGCGACCGGAACCGGACGCAGTATCGCCGCCCTGCAGCCGGACAGCAGTCACCGTCTCGACCTCGACAAGGGGACGTTCCAGGGGCTTCTCACCCTCGACCTGCCCCTTGAGCGGACCGCCGAGGCCATCGCCTACCGTGACAGTTTCATTACCCTGGAGCAGGCGGTCAGAACCGCCCAGGAGCTGGAGGATCGCATCAAGCTCCAGGTGCGCGACACCCTGCGCCAGCTTGAGCTGACCCGCTCCAGTCTGCGCATCCAGGATCAGGCGGTCAAGCTGGCCCAGCGCCGGGTGCGGGGCGCCGAACTGCAGTTGCAGGCCGGCCGGGCCGAGATGCGCGACCTGCTTGACGCCCAGGAAGCCCTGCTCGGGGCCCGAAACTCCTTGACCTCGGCCCTTATCAGCTATCGGCTGGCCGAGCTGTCACTGCAGCGCGACCTGGGCGTTCTCAAGGTTGATGGCAACGGCCTCTGGCAGGAATACACCCCGGAAAAGGCAGAATCATGACGACTGAACCGCGCCCGAAAGCGACTTTGCCCTGGAAAAACTATCTGCTCGCCCTGGTTGCCGTGGCGGTGCTGAGCGCCGGCGTCCTGGCCGTCCTTTGGGACCGGGAGCAAGGGAGAGATCCTGACCCCGCCCAGCCGACCTTTACCGTCACCCCCGGCCCGCTGACCATCAGCGTCGTCGAAGCCGGCACCATCCGTCCCCGGGAACAGATTATCCTGAAAAGCGAGGTCGAAGGCTCCGCGGTCATCCTCTTCCTGGTCGACGAGGGGACCGAAGTCAGCAAGGGGGACCTGCTGGTCGAGCTAGATGCCAGCCAGCTCATCGACCAGCGGGTCAGCCAGCAGATCCAGGTGATCAACGCCGAAGCCACCTTCGTCAACGCCAAGGAGAACCTGGCCGTGGTCAGGAGCCAGGCCCAGGCCGACATCGACCAGGCGGAACTTGATCTCAAATTCGCCCGTCAGGATCTCATCCAGTACCGCGAAGGGGAGTTCCCAAAACTCCGGAAAGAAGCACAAGCGGCCATCACCCTGGCCGAAGAAACCCTGACCAACGCCTCTAACACCTATGAGTGGTCCCTGAAACTGTACGCGGAAAAATACCTGTCCGAAGCCGAGCTGAAACAGGATGAACTGAGCCGCCAGAAAGCCCGTATCGACCTGGAACTGGCCCGGGACGAACTGACCCTGCTGGAAAACTTCACCTACACCCGCAAGCTCGCCGAGCTGCAGAGCGCCGCCAGCCAGGCGGAAATGGCCCTGGAACGCATCCGGCGAAAAGCCTCCGCCGACATCGTCCAGGCCGAGGCGAAGCTCAAGGCGAGCGAGGCGGAGCTGCAGCAGCAGAAAAACCAGTTCAACCGGATCGAAAACCAGATCAGCAAAACCAAGATCTACGCGCCGATGGACGGCACGGTGATCTACGCCACCAGTACCAGGATGAGCTGGCGCAGCAACTCCGAGCCCCTGGACGAGGGGCAGGCGGTCCGTGAACGCCAGGAACTCATCTACCTGCCGACCACGTCCTCCTATAACGCGGAAATCAAGGTGCATGAATCGAGTCTCGAAAAGATCCGCGTCGGATTGCCCGTCCAGGTGCGCATTGACGCTCTCCCCGGCCGCTCTTTCACCGGCAGGGTGGTCAGTATCGCCCCCCTGCCCGATGCCACCAGCATGTTCATGAACCCGGATCTGAAGGTCTACAATACCCAGATTGAAATCGACGGCAACGGGGCAGAACTGCGCAACGGCATGAGCTGCCAGGCCGAAATCGTCGTTGAACGTTTTGCCGAAACCCTTTTCGTTCCCCTTCAGGCGGTCCTCCAGGTCGGCGGCCGGCCGACCGTCTACCTGGCGACCGGCGAAGAGTTCCAGGCCCGACCGGTCACCACCGGCCTCGACAACAACCGGATGATCCAGATTCTTACAGGTCTCAGGCCCGGCGATCAGGTCCTGCTGACCCCACCCCTGGCCGCGGGGGAAAAGCATGAGCAGCCGGCCGACCCGCAGCAACAGCGGGAGAACGGAGCGACCGCCGGCAAGGGCCGTCCCCAGGACGGGGGCAATCCTGCGGCCGATCAGCGTCCCAAACCCGGACCCCAGGGAAACTGATGGCTAGCGTCCCTGAATATCCCGGACCCCGGCCTGAGGCGGAAGCTGTCCTGGAGGGCATCTCGCGGATCTACACCATGGGCGGCAACCAGGTGAAGGCCCTCGACGGCATCAGCATCTCCTTTGCCAGAGGATCCTTCTGGGCGGTCCTCGGGGCCAGCGGGTCGGGCAAAAGCACCCTGTTGAACCTGCTCGGCTGTCTCGACCGCCCCACCGCCGGCCGCTACCTGCTTCGCGGCGAGGATGTCAGCCGCCTGACGGACGATCAGCTCAGCGACATCCGCCTGCGCTCCATCGGCTTTATCTTTCAGAGCTTCAACCTGCTGCCCCAGGCGACGGTTGCCGAGAACATCGCCCTGCCCCTCTATTACCAGGGCTGGGACCCGGACCGAAGCCAGCAGCGGGCCCGTGAGCTGGCCGAACGGGTCGGTCTCGGCCACCGTCTGGAGCATCGCCCCATGGAACTTTCGGGGGGACAGCAGCAACGGGTCGCCATCGCCCGGGCCCTGGCCAACGATCCGGCCATCCTGCTCGCCGATGAGCCCACGGGCAACCTCGATTCCGTTTCCGGGCGGGAGATTATGGAATTGTTAAGCGAACTGAACCGCCAGGGGAAAACCATCGTCATGGTGACCCATGAAACCGACATCGCCGCCTATGCCGGCCGCCACCTGTACATGAAGGACGGCCGCATCGAACAGATCAGATAGGAAACGGGAATGCTGCGCCAGGGTCATTATCTTCGGGAAATCCAGCTGGGCGTCAAAAACCTGCTGCAACACAAGCTGAGATCCTCCCTGACCATGCTGGGGATGGTCTTCGGGGTCGGCAGCGTGATCGCCATGCTCGCCGTTGGCGAAGGCGCCAGCCAGGAAGCCCTGGAGCAGATCCGCCGGCTGGGAAGCAACAACATCATCATCTCAACACAGAAACCGGTTGAAGAACAGAGCCAGGTCACGACCCGCTCTTTCATCAATATCTACGGGCTCCTCTACGAAGATGAACTGCGCATCGCAGAGAGCTTTCCCCACGTGGTCCGCACCGTCCCCGTCAAGATCAACCGCCAGGTCGGCCGCCTCGGCGATCAGGCCATGGACATGCGCCTGCTGGGAACCACGTCCGACTGGTTCGACCTGGTCAGACGCCCCCTGGTCGCCGGGCGCATCCTCACCGCGAAGGACCTGGAGAGTTCCGCGAACACCGTGGTGCTGACGGAATTCGGCAGCCGCCGCCTGCTGGTCAATGCCGGCACCATCGGCCAGCGGATCAAGCTTGGCGGAGACTACTTCGAGGTGATCGGCATCGTGCGGAGCGAAGGGTACCAGGGGACCGGTGTCCAGGCTCCGGACCAGCAGATCGACGCCTACATCCCCCTGAACGTCATGCGCAGCCGCTTTGGCGACATGATCACCCAGCGCTCTTCGGGAACCCGGAGCCGGGAACTGATTGAACTGCACCAGATCATCGTCGAAGTCGACCGCAGCGAAAACGTCGCGTCGACCGCCGCGGCGATCGAAACCATGCTGCGGCGCTTCCACAAAAAAGAGGACTACTCCGTTTCGGTCCCCCTTGCCCTTCTCCAGCAGGCCGAGGCGACCAAGCGGACCTTCAATATCGTCCTCGGATCCATTGCCGGTATCAGTCTGCTGGTCGGCGGCATCGGCATCATGAACATCATGCTCGCCTCGGTCACGGAACGGACCCGGGAAATCGGCATCCGGCGGGCCATTGGCGCCAAACGCCGACAGATCATCAAGCAGTTTCTGATCGAAACCATGGTCCTGTCCACCTGCGGCGGCCTGATCGGGATCGCCATCGGCCTGCTGATCCCCTGGCTGATTACCCGGCTGGCCGGAATGCCGACCCTGGTCACCCCCGTCAGCCTGCTGCTGTCCCTCGGCATCAGTATGCTGATCGGCATCGTATTCGGTCTTTACCCGGCCGTCCGCGCCGCCCGCCTCGACCCCATCGAAGCCCTCCGCCACGAATAAAAAACTCCCTTATCAGAGGAGTTAGCCTCCCATCCCTGCGCCCCCCCTTGAGATAAAGAATTTGACAGCAAGGGACCAGCTGATTTATATAGATGGACTGTTATATCGGGTGCTGAACCTCTACAGGCACTTCGGGAACGTCCAGTCTCAGGAATAACTTACTGGCATAAATCCCTTTGTTTTCAGATAAAACCCACTTTCGACACAGGTAAATAGAGACCCTTCGGATCGCTGGTATCGACAGCCTGGTGTGACCGGTTCACACCCTGCCCGACGACCCGGCAGTCGACGTCACTGCGCAATTCGTCACCAGGTCTCTTCATCAACGGGTGCGAGCAGAACAGGATACAACCATCCGGTACGGCGACGGTTCGTCTGCCTCTCTGCCCCTGCTCCCCCCATGAACCCAGGACCAGACTATGAAGAAACACGTAAGTATGCCGCCCGCCCAGGGCCTGTATGATCCGGCCAATGAGCACGACAACTGTGGTGTCGGTTTCGTTGCCAACATCAAAGGAAAAAAGAGCCACAGTATCGTTGAGCGTGGTATTGAAATTCTTTGTAACCTGACCCACCGTGGTGCGGTCGGTGCGGATCCCCTTGACGGTGACGGTGCCGGCCTGATGATTCAGATGCCGGATGCCTTTTATCGCGACATCTGCGATTTCGAGCTGCCTGCCGTTGGCGAGTATGCTGCCGGAATCGTTTTCCTGCCGCAGAACGACACGGCCCGCGAAGCCTGCATTGAAACCCTCAACCGGCAGATCACCAGGGTCGGCTGCAGCCTGCTCGGCTGGCGGGAGATCACCACCGACAGCAGCAACATCGGCCGCAATGCCCGGGCCGTTGAGCCCCGGGTCATGCAGATTTTCGTCGGCCGCGGCAACGTCGAGGCAGCGCAGTTCGAGCTGATGCTCTACCTGGCCCGCAAGCGGGCGGAAAACGCCATCCGCAACGACGGCCTCGCCGGCGACGAACTGTTTTACGTCAACTCCCTGTCCAGCCGCGTCATTCTCTACAAGGGGATGCTGCTCTCTGAACAGCTCAACACCTTCTTCCCGGAACTCAGTGACGAGCGGGTGGTCAGCGCCATCGCCTTCGTTCACCAGCGCTACAGCACCAATACCTTCCCGACCTGGGATCTGGCGCAGCCGTTCCGTTACATCGCTCACAACGGCGAGATCAACACCTTGCGCGGCAACATCAACCGGATGCGGGCCAGAACCGCTCTGTTTGCCCACATGGATCTGGCCGAAGCGGTTGCCGACCTCGATCCGGTCATTATCGAAGGCAGCTCGGACACCGCCTGTCTCGACAACGCCCTCGAGCTGCTCGTCGTCACCGGTCGCAGCCTGGCCCATTCTCTGGCCATGATGGTCCCCGAAGCCTGGGCGTCCAAGACCAACCTGCATCCCCATATCAAGGGATTCTTTGAATATCACGCCACCATGATGGAACCCTGGGACGGTCCGGCCAACATCGTTGCCTGCGACGGCAAGCAGGTCGTCGCCATTCTTGACCGCAACGGTCTGCGCCCGGCCCGCTACTGGATCACCAGCGATGATGAGATCATCTATGCCTCGGAAGCCGGGGTTCTCGATGTGCCGCCGGAAAAAAATCCTGCGCAAAGAACGTCTCGCGCCCGGCAAAATGATCATGGTCGACGTCGAAAGCGGCGAATTCAAGGAAGATCAGCAGATCAAGCAGGAGCTGGCGACTGAACACCCCTATTCAGCCTGGGTCAGCGAGTACCTGATCCGTCTTGAAGACCTGCCGGCTCCGGCCACCAAGAAGGTGCCGAGCCACGGTGAACTGCGCCGTACCCAGGGGAGCTTCGGCTACACCCTGGAGGAGATGAAAGTGATCATGGCCCCCATGGCCCTCAACGGCCAGGAACCGGTGGGCTCCATGGGCACCGACACCCCGGCTGCGGTGCTGTCCCAGAACAGCAAACTGATCTACTGGTATTTCAAGCAGCTCTTCGCGCAGATCACCAATCCGCCGATCGACCCGCTGCGGGAAGAGATCGTCATGAGCCTCACCCAGTATCTGGGACCGGCCCGGAATATCCTGATGCCCGGTCCGGAACACTGCCAGATGCTGGAACTCGATCATCCGATCATCACCAACGATGTTCTCGAACAGCTGCGCCACAGTGACCTGCCGAACTTCCGCGGGACCACTCTGAGCACCCTGTTCGACAGCACCCTGGGCCCCGATAGCCTGGAAAGACGGCTTGAGGAGCTGTTCATCGAGGCGGAAGCCGCCGTCGATTCCGGCCGCACCATCCTGGTCCTGTCCGACCGGGGGGTCAGCTCGGAAAAAGCCCCGATTCCGGCCCTGCTCGCCCTGTCAGGCATTCACCACCACCTGATCCGGGTCGGCAAACGAAGCCAGTGCTCGCTGATCGTCGAGACCGGCGAGGCCCGCGAGGTTCATCACTTTGCCCTGCTGGTCGGCTTCGGCGCCGCGGCCATCAACCCCTACCTGGCCTTTGAAACCCTGCAGGACATGGTCAACCAGGGGATGCTGCCGGGCAAGGACGGCAACGACCAGGCCGACGAAACCTCCGATGTCATCAACAAGTACATCGAAAATTACATCAAGGCCATCGGCAAAGGCCTGCTCAAGGTCTTCTCGAAGATGGGGATCAGCACCCTGCAGAGCTACTGCGCCGCCCAGATCTTTGAAATCGTCGGCCTGAACGAGGAGTTCACCAGCAAGTATTTCCCCGGCACCTCGAGCCGGATCGGCGGCGCCGGCATCAAGGAGATCGCCACCGAGAGCCTGATGCGTCACAATGTCGCCTTCGCCGATCTCATCGACAGCAACCGCGACCTTGATCGTGGCTCCGAATACTCCTGGCGGCGGGACGGCGAACTGCATCTGATGAACCCGGAAGTCATCGCCCTGCTGCAGCATGCCGTGCGCTCCGGCAACCGGGAGGAATTCAAACAGTTCTCCAAGCAGGTCGATGACCAGAGCGAGAAGCTCTACACCCTGCGGGGCCTGTTCAAGTTCAAAAAACTCAACGACCCCGTTCCCCTCGAGGAGGTCGAACCGGTCAGCGCCATCGTCAAACGCTTCTGTACCGGGGCCATGAGTATGGGCTCCATTTCCGCGGAAGCCCACGAAACCCTGGCCATCGCCATGAACAAGATCGGCGGCAAGTCGAACACCGGCGAAGGGGGCGAGGATCCCAACCGTTTTACTCCGGATGCCAACGGCGATCTGCGCCGCAGCTCCATCAAGCAGATTGCTTCGGGCCGCTTCGGCGTCACCCCCCATTACCTGGTCAACGCCGACGAACTGCAGATCAAGATCGCCCAGGGCGCCAAGCCCGGCGAGGGCGGCCAGCTGCCCGGCCACAAGGTGACCGAGCACATCGGTTCGCTGCGTTACAGCGTGCCCGGCGTGACCCTGATCTCGCCGCCGCCGCACCACGATATCTATTCCATCGAAGATATGGCCCAGCTCATCTTCGACCTGAAAAACTGCAATCCGAAAGCGGATATTACCGTCAAGCTGGTCAGTGAAGTCGGCGTCGGTACGGTTGCCGCCGGGGTCAGTAAAGGGCACGCCGAACGGGTTATCATCTCCGGTTACGACGGCGGGACCGGTGCTTCACCGATCTCCTCCATCAAGCACGCCGGGGTGCCCTGGGAAATCGGCCTGGCCGAAACCCAGCAGACCCTGGTTCTCAACGACCTGCGCGGCCGGATCATCGTCCAGACCGACGGTCAGCTGCGGACCGCCCGCGATGTCCTCATCGCGGCCCTGCTTGGTGCCGAAGAATACGCCTTTGCCACCGTCGCCCTGATCACCGTCGGCTGCATCATGATGCGCAAGTGTCATCTCAACACCTGCCCGGTCGGGGTCGCAACCCAGGATGCCGCCCTGCGCGGCAAGTTCGCCGGCAAGCCGGAGCATGTCATCAATTACTTCACCTTCCTCGCCGAGGAGATCCGTGAACTGATGGCCGAGCTCGGCTTCCGCTCTCTGGATGAAATGATCGGTCAGACCCAGTACCTGGAAATGGACGAAGCGATCAAGCACTGGAAGAACCAGGGCCTGGATTACTCCCGGATTCTGGTCAAGCCGGAGGTCGATCCTGAGGTCGCCACCCGTCGCATTCAGGGCCAGGACCACGGCCTTGAGAAACAGCTCGATCACCGCCTGATCAACCTGGCCGCTCCGGCCCTCGAGCGCAAAGAACCGGTCACCATCGAGCTGCCGATCCGCAACTCCAACCGGACCTTCGGTACCATGCTCTCGGGGATGGTCGCCTCCATGCACGGCCGCGAGGGTCTGCCTGAAGGAACCATCAATGTCAAGCTCAACGGCATTGCCGGGCAGAGTTTCGGCGCTTTTCTGGCACCGGGCATCAACCTGAGCCTGGTCGGTGAAGCCAACGACTATGTCGGCAAGGGGATGGCCGGCGGCCGGATCACCATCCGTCCCGATGACAAGGCCGGCTTTGTCTGGCACGAAAACTCCATCGTCGGCAACACCGTGCTCTACGGAGCAACCGGTGGGGAAGCCTTCTTCGCCGGCAAGGCCGGGGAGCGCTTCTGTGTCCGCAACTCCGGGGTCACCGCCGTCGTCGAAGGCACCGGTGATCACGGCTGTGAATACATGACCGGCGGCCGGGTCGTCTGCCTGGGCCGCACCGGACGCAACTTCGCGGCCGGAATGTCGGGCGGACTCGCCTACGTTCTCGACGACGACAACCGTTTCCGCCGGCGCTGCAACCCGGCCATGGTCGACATCGAGCAGATGGCCGCCGATAACGAAGACGCCGTCTGGCTCAAACAGATCATTACCTCTCACTACGAGTTGACCGGATCTCCCCGCGCGGCCGAGATCCTCGCCGACTGGAGCAACTACCTGACCCGCTTCGTGCGTGTCTTCCCACATGAATACCGCCGGGTGCTGAATGAAATGGCAGCCAAGGCAGAAACAGCAAAGGAGGCCGTCCATGGGTGATCCTCGCGGCTTTATGAAATATGGACGTCAGGACAAATCGATTCAACCTGTCCACGACCGTCTGCAACATCACGACGAACACTATAACTATCCCAGCGAGGAAGAGGTGAAAACCCAGGCTTCCCGCTGCATGGACTGCGGCGTGCCCTTCTGCATGAGCGGCTGCCCTCTGGGCAACCTGATCCCGGAATGGAACGACCTGGTGTACCGCGGCCAGTGGCGCCAGGCCCTTCAGGCCCTGCACGCCACCAACAACTTTCCGGAGTTTACCGGCCGGGTTTGCCCGGCCCCGTGCGAAACCTCCTGCGTCCTCGGCATTATCGAGCCGGCGGTGACCATCAAGCTGCACGAAATCTCCATTATCGACCAGGCCTTCGAGCAGGGCTGGATCGTTCCCCAGCCTCCGGTCCGACGAACCGGCAAGAAAGTTGCCGTCATCGGCAGCGGACCGGCGGGACTGGCCTGTGCCCAGCAGCTTAACCGGGCCGGTCACCAGGTCACCGTCTATGAAAAAGCCGATCGCGCCGGCGGCCTGCTGATGTACGGAATTCCCCACTACAAGCTGCGCAAGGAAAAAGTCCAGCGCCGGGTCGACCTTCTCGAGGCCGAAGGGATCGCCTTCCAGTTCAATACCGAGGTGGGTGTCACCATCAGTTTCGACGATCTCAAGGCGACCTGCGATGCGGTTGTGGTCGCGACCGGGGCCGAAGAGCCGCGGGATCTGCCCGTTCAGGGGCGCGATCTCGACGGGATTCACTTTGCCATGGAGTTCCTTCCCCAGCAAAACAAGGCCAACTGGGGCGACTTCAACGTCGCCGAGCTGCATCCCAAGAAGCTGCCCATCAATGCCCAGGGTAAGCGGGTCATCGTTATCGGTGGCGGCGACACCGGCTCCGACTGTATCGGGACATCCATCCGTCAGGGTGCCACCAGCGTGGTCAACTTCGAACTGTTAGGTCAGCCCCCTCTCGAGCGGGCCGAAAACAACCCCTGGCCGCAGTGGTCCAGGGTCCTGCGGATCAGCTCATCCGTCGAAGAGATGCAGGTCATGGGTGGCGATGTCCACTACGAAATCATGACCACCCGGTTCGTCGGCAGCGGTCGTAAAGTCACCGGCCTTGAAACCGTCAAGGTTGACTGGTCGGGCGGCAAGCCGGAAAAGGTTGCCGGCAGTGAAAAGATCTGGAAGTGCGATCTGGTTCTGCTGGCCATGGGTTTCCTTGGCCCCCGGTCAGGCCTGATCGAGCAGATCGGCTGCGAAACCGATCCCCGCTCCAACATCAAGACCGATCCCAAGACCCGGATGAGCTCCGTCGATGGCGTCTTTGCCGCCGGTGACTGCCGCCGTGGCCAGAGTCTGGTCGTCTGGGGCATCGCGGAAGGACGTGAGGTGGCCCGCTGCGTCGATGAGTACCTGATGGGTGAAGCCAGCCTGCTGCCCAAGGTCCGGCTGGAGACCTTCCAGTACTGATTAGACCAGCCCTTGATGTGAACAACACAACAGCCCCGGCCTTCCTGGCCGGGGCTGTTGTCGTTCTTCCCTTTGATAAAGCCTCCAGCCTCCTGATTTCGCGCATTTTTTTATTGCTTTTCCAGGGCCGTTCCGGATACATATTCGCAGCTCATTTCACCTGATTTGCGGAGGTCTTCCATGGCCATTTCACCGGATCTCTCCCGGCGCAGCGCTCTAATCGCCAGCAACCGCGAGGATTACAGCGATATTTATTCGAGTTTGACTTTTCCGACCCCCGCCGCAGCGGCCGATGCTCGCCGCCGGCGCGAGGAACTGCTGACCGCCATAGCGACCGGAGGCCGATCGTTGTGCGGTGACACCAAGATCTTCTCGGGGGAACTGTCTCCGGGCTGTCGCCTCTGCAGTGAAGGGGCCTGGTCATGCCTGTTCATCAACGGACGCTGCAATCGCAGCTGCGTCTACTGCCCTACCAGCCAGGACGACATCGGACTGCCGACCACCAATAACGTGACCTTCCGGTCACCGGCCGATTACGTAACCTACCTGGAACAGTTCGACTTCCGGGGGATGAGTCTCTCCGGCGGGGAACCGACCCTGACACCGGGGCGCTGCCTGGCATTTTTAAGGGCGGCGAAAAGAAAATTCGGACCAGGCCTGCACAGCTGGCTCTATACCAACGGCAGTCTGATCACCGACGAGCTGCTGAAGACGCTGCGCGATGCCGGACTCGACGAGATTCGCTTCGATATCGGGGCCCTCGACTATTCTCTGGAAAAAGCGAAGCTGGCTGTGGATATCATTCCTACGGTGACCGTCGAAATCCCGGTCCTGCCCGAAAAGATCGATCTCCTCAAGGAGAAGCTCCGGGCAATGGCCGATTACGGTATCAAGCATCTCAACCTGCACCAGCTGCGGCTGACCCCTTATAACCATAAACGCCTCAAGGGGCGCTCCTACACCTATCTGCATGGTGAAAAAATGACCGTTCTGGAGTCGGAACTGGCCGCCCTGGAACTGTTGAGATACGGGATCGCCGAAAAGATCGACCTGTCGGTCAACTACTGCTCCTTCGTCTTTAAGCATCGCTACCAGCGGGCCGCCGCCCGGGGCCGTGGCGCACCATTTTTCCGACAATCCTGGGAAGACGTGACCGAGGCCGGGTACCTCAGAAGCCTGCAGGTGCAGGATACGGTGCAGCAGGTCAGAACGCTGGTCGGCCGACTGGAGGCGGCCGGCATTTCCGGGGACAAATGGGTTCCTTCCCGCAGCGGCGAGGCTCTGAACATTGCCGCGGACGTGCCGCTACTCCTGGCCAGTCCGACCATGAAACTGCAGGTATCCTATGCGGAAACCCCGGTCAGAGAACACCTGTCATATCGCTATCCCTTCCGGGATATCAGGCTTCCCAGCGGGCGCAGGATCGTCAGCGAGCGACTCCCGGCAAGGAGCCTGCTGCTTGACGCCGAGGAAGCCGCCCGGTATCTGAAATGGCTGAACGATCCCGTCCATAGCGTCCTGCCCGCAGATAGCGAAAAGCTGATGTCCCTGTTCGGCTATGAAAAACTCCCGGACGGGCTCCAGGATTATTTCTGATTGTTGATTGGCTGTCGAGGGGGGGGGGCAAGTCAGGAAGAGGGTTTGCAGCATATCCGGATGGACACCGGACATGCTGCAAGAGATGGTCGCACTATTCGACTGTCAGGCCGTAGGAACGGAACAGGTCCACGACGGCTTCGACTTCGTCGGCGGAAGGTTCGCGGGTTTCGGAAAGCCGGTAGGGCAAGGTATATTCCTGCCACTTCCATTCCCCCATTTTATGAAAGGGGAGCACCTCAACCTGTTCAATGTTGCCGAGACCGACGGCCCACCTGGCCAGTTTGTGCAGGCAGTGCCCGCGGTCGTTCAGGACCGGCACCAGGACATAGCGCAGGATCACCGGCTTGCGGACCTCGGCCAGGTATTCGGCAAAGGCCAGCGGTCTGGTGTTCGACTCGCCGGTGATGATCTGGTGCATACTGGCATTGATGCTCTTGATATCGAGCAGAAACAGGTCGGTCAGGTCGACAACCCGTTTCACGGTGTCATTGAGGGCGGTGAAGCCGCTGGTATCGACAACCGTATGGATCCCCTCCGCCTGGCAGAGGGTCAGCAGCGCTTCCAGAAACCGGGGGCGACCTAACGGTTCGCCGCCGGAAAAGGTCACGCCGCCACCGGACGCGCGCATAAAATTCCGATACTTGCGGACCTCATCGAAAAGTTCACCGGCACTGATCTCCTGGCCGCCCTCAAAGTCCCAGGTTTCGGGGTTGTGGCAGTAGAGGCAGCGCAGAGGACAGCCCTGAAGAAAGGCGACAAAACGCAGGCCGGGTCCGTCGACCGTTCCGCAGCTTTCAAAGGCGCTGATGCGCCCGGTGATCTGTCTGGCTTCTTCAATCGTCATAGCGACCTTCCCAATCCTGATTGGTGTTGACTCATCTTACCGTCAAACGCCTTACGGCGTATTTTCGATTCAGGCCATGAGCTGGGCCTGTTCGGCGGGGGTGAGACCCCGCGGTCTATTCATTGACTGTTTCTGTTAAAACCTTAAAGCAACATCAAGGTCGGCGGGTCTCGGCCCGCCAGCCGACTCCCTTTTCTTTGGTCGCAAAGAAAAGGGAGGAAAAGAAACTCTTTAAGGTCAAACACACTGACGACAACTGAGTCCGTCTGCGATTTATTGCTGTCGCCAGCACATGACAGCCCGCCCGGATGCTGACGCATAAACGGGCAGAACCGCAAAGCCGCTTAGCGGCTTGGACATTGAATATTTTGCCTCTGTCAAAATGCCTACGGCATTTTTGCGGTTCTGGCCTTTAGCTGAACCTGCTCAGCGTGGGCCGGGTCGTTGCCAGCCTGAATGCTCCCTACTGGGAATTGCTGATCGTCATCCGGACATGTAAAAAGGGCGCTTTGTGCTGACTATTTGTCGCCCGCCTGGGACAAACAGTAAGACGCCGGGCGGGGGCGCGACCCCGCGGTCCTGCTTTTGATTGTCTCAATTCAAACCTTAAAGCAACATCAAGGTCGGCGGGTCTCGGCCCGCCAGCCGACTCCCTTTTCTTTGGTCGCAAAGAAAAGGGAGGAAAAGAAACTCTTTAAGGTCAAACACACTGACGACAACTGAGTCCGTCTGCGATTTATTGCTGTCGCCAGCATATGACAACCCGCCCGGATGCTGGCGCATCAACGGGCAGAACCGCAAAGCCGCTGCGCGGCTTGGACATTGAATATTTTGCCTCTGTCAAAATGCCAACGGCATTTTTTCGGTTCTGGCCTTTAGCTGAGCCTGATCAGCGTGGGCCGGGTCGTTGCCAGCCTGAATGTCTCCTACTGGGAATTGTTGATCGTCATCCGGACAGGTAAAAAGGGCGCTTTGTGCTGACTATTTGTCGCCCGCCTGGGACAAATAGTCAGGCGCCGGGCGGGGGCGCGACCCCGCGGTCTTGTCTTTGATTGTGTCTGTTAAAGCCTTAAAGCAACATCAAGGTCGCCGGGTCCCGGCCCGGCAGCCGGCTTCCTTTTGTCCTGGGCAACAAAAGGAAGCAAAAATGCCCTTGAAGGTCAAATACACTGACGACAACTGAGTCCGTCTGCGATTTATTGCTGTCGCCAGCATATGACAACCCGCCCGGATGCTGGCGCATCAACGGGCAGAACCGTAAAGCCGCTGCGCGGCTTGGACATTGAATATTTTGCCTCTATCAAAATGCCAACGGCATTTTTGCGGTTCTGGCCTTTAGCTGAGCCTGATCAGCGTGGGCCGGGTCGTTGCCAGCCTGAATGCTCCCTACCGGGAATTGCTGATCGTCATCCGGACAGGTAAAAAGGGCGCTTTGTGCTTACTATTTGTCGCCCGCCTGGGACAAATAGTCAGGCGCCGGGCGGGGGCGCGTCCCCGCGGTCTTGTCTTTGATTGTGTCTGTTAAAACCTTAAAGCAACATCAAGGTCGCCGGGTCCCGGCCCGGCAGCCGGCTTCCTTTTGTCCTGGGCAACAAAAGGAAGCAAAAATGCCCTTGAAGGTCAAACACACTGACGACAATTGAGTCCGTCTGCGAATTATTGTCAGAACCAGCAGACAACAACCCGCCCGGATGCTGACGCATCAACGGGCAGAACCGCAAAGCCGCTGCGCGGCTTGGAGGGCACAGATCATTTATCAAAATACCGTCGACCCTGATGTGAGAACAGGGCCGACGGCTTCATGGAGGATTTACAGCCTTTCGTGAAAGGTCCGCGAAATAACATCAAGCTGCTGTTCCCGCGTCAGACGGGTAAAGTTGACCGCATACCCGGAGACCCGGATGGTCAGCTGGGGATACAGCTCGGGATGTTCCATGGCATCCTTGAGCAGCTCGCAATCGAACACATTGACGTTGATGTGATGTCCGGTTTCGGCAAAGTAGCCATCCAGCAGACCGCATAGATTCTGAACCCGGATCTCTTCCGTTTTCCCCAGGGCCTTGGGCACGATGGAAAATGTGTAGGAGATCCCGTCTTCCGAATGGTCATAGGGCAACTTGGCCACCGACGCCATGGAGGCAACGGAACCTTTGCGATCCCGCCCGTGCATCGGGTTGGCCCCGGGAGCGAAAGGCTCGCCGGCTTTTCGTCCATCCGGGGTGTTGCCGGTTTTTTTGCCGTAAACGACGTTGGAAGTAATGGTCAGAATCGACATGGTCTGTTCAGAATCGCGGTAAGCCCTATGCTTGCGGAGCTCCTGCATGAACCCTTCAACCAGGTCGCAGGCGATCCGGTCGACGCGGTCGTCATTATTGCCGTAGGCCGGATAGTCCCCCTCAATGACATAATCGACGGCCAGACCTGATTCGTCCCGCACCACCTTGACCCGGGCGTGCTTCATGGCCGAAAAGGCGTCGGCGACGATGGACAGTCCGGCGATGCCGCCCGCCAGGGTCCGATGGACCTTGGCCCCGTGAAGAGCCATCTGCAGACGCTCGTAGGCATATTTGTCGTGCATGTAATGAATGACGTTGAGGGTATTGACGTAGAGGCCGGCCAGCCAGGCCTGGGTCTTCTTGAACTTCTCCATCACGTCATCGAAATCGAGATACTCCGAGGTGATCGCCCCGAAGTCGGGACCGACCTGCTTGCCGTTTTTCTCGTCACGACCCCCGTTGATCGCATAGAGCAACGCTTTCGCCAGATTGCAGCGGGCACCGAAAAACTGCATCTGCTTGCCGATGGGCATGGCTGAAACACAGCAGGCGATACCGTAATCATCGCCGAATTTCGGGCGCATCAGGTCATCATTCTCGTACTGGATGGTGCTGGTGTCGATGGACACCTTGGCGCAGAACTTTTTGAAATTTTCCGGCAGCTGCTCGGACCAGAGAACCGTCAGGTTGGGCTCCGGCGCCGGCCCGAGGTTGTAGACGGTATGCAGGAAACGCATGCTGGTCTTGGTGCAGAGGGGGCGGCCGTCGACTCCGACTCCGCCGATCGCCTCGGTGACCCAGGTCGGATCCCCCGAGAAGAGCTGGTCGTAGGCGGGGGTCCGTAGAAAACGGATCATCCGCAGCTTCATGACGAAATGGTCGATCAGCTCCTGGGCTTCCGTCTCGCTGATGAGACCGCTGGCAAGATCGCGTTCGATGTAAATGTCAAAAAACGTCGAAACGCGGCCCAGAGACATGGCGGCGCCGTTCTGCTCCTTGGTCGCAGCCAGATAGGCAAAATAGGTCCACTGAATTGCCTCCTGGGCCGTCTCGGCCGGACGCCCCAGATCGAACCCGTAGGCGGATCCCATCTCCTGCAGTTCGGCCAGGGCGCGCAGCTGCTCGGAAAATTCCTCCCGGGCGCGCATGACCTCTTCGCTCATGTCAGCATGATCGCTCGCTGCCTTCTGCTGTTTTTTATCTTCGATCAGTCGTTCGATACCATAAAGGGCGACCCGACGGTAATCGCCGATAATGCGGCCCCGGCCGTAAGCGTCGGGCAGCCCGGTCATGATTCCGGCGGAACGGGCGGCCATCATTTCCGGAGTGTAGACGTCAAACACCCCGTCGTTGTGAGTCTTGCGATGCTTCTGGTAAAACTCGTTGAGCTTGTCGTCGAATTTGAAACCATAGGCCTCGAGCCCTGTTTCGACCATGCGCCGGCCGCCATTCGGCATAATCGCCCGCTTCAGGGGCGCTTCCGTCTGCAGCCCGACAATCTTTTCCAACGGCCGGTCGATATATCCCGGACCATGGGAGGTGATCGTCGAAGGCAGGTCGGTATCGGCATCGAGAACCCCTTTTTCGCGCTCAAGCTTATTCAGTTCCGCCACCTGCTTCCAGAGGGCCGTGGTGGCCTCGGTCGGTGGTGCCAGGAACGCGGCATCGCCCGTGTAGGGTGTGTAGTTCGCCTGGATAAAATCCCGGACATTAATGGTTTCTTTCCAGTTTTCGCCCCGGAATCCCTTCCATGATTTTTCGAAAGACATGACTCTGCGTTTCTCCTTTGGTCACATGTGTTGTTGCGTGTGGATAAAAGACCTCTAGTTTTGCTTTATGCCGCAACGGCCGGGCATGGG
>CAXXLS010000006.1:0-63880 GCA_963677135.2 Geopsychrobacteraceae bacterium
TACACACACTCCTCAACAGGTTCTGATAACTCATAACTGAGTCTTCGGGTAAAAAAAACAGGTCGGTTTAACGATCAGGCGGCGCGCCCCCTGGACCTCCTCCGGTTGTTCGCGCCATTCTGGCAGCAGTGACATTTTTAGCCTGGACAGGTTTCATGGGGCGGCTGCGGCTCACGATTCAACTCGCCAGCGAACCGTCCTTTTGGAACATCATCTCTTGCGGTTGGCCGATGACCTCCATGTCCGGATGGGCGGCAACGGCCGGCAGCAGGTTTTCTGACACCATCAGCTCGCCGACGCTCAAGGTGTTTTGATGCGGATCAGCCGGGCGTTGTTGTGATCGATGTTGAAGCAGCCCTTGATCCCGGCCTGGATGGCGAGCAGGTCGTTTTTCATGACGATCGGTATGCGGCAGGACTGAAGCATACCGTTGGTCAACGGGTTGGGGTAGGTGGCCGAAAAATCGATCTTGTTGAAAAAACGTTCGGTACAGACATCGGCATTGGACATGCCGTTGGCATTGCCATGAGATTTGTCCGTCAGGTCCAGCAGCACGATTCTTTGGGCGAGGGGCTCCATGACCACGGTATCAACGTAGTTTTTCCGGATCACGTTGGGGTCCATACCGGTACCCGCAATGTTTTTTCCGGCTTCGTCAACCACCAGAACGTCGCATTCATCGAACAGGATCCGGGGCATGTGCTTGCTGGCCAGGGCGAGCAGGGCCGGCTCCTCGGCAAGGATTTTTT
Source organism: Geopsychrobacteraceae bacterium (assembly GCA_963677135.2). Lineage (GTDB taxonomy): Bacteria > Desulfobacterota > Desulfuromonadia > Desulfuromonadales > Geopsychrobacteraceae > Seleniibacterium. Next base: position 750 of record CAXXLS010000006.1, read on the forward strand.
TCCGCGGCAACGCCACTGATTTTCAAGGTCTGGTCGTAGGCGTTTTCGACGATGCCCAGTGCGAACCGGACATTGTTCAAAGACAGGGCCGTTTCGGCGATCTCCCTGACCCGCACGGGGATGTTCGGGACGCCTGCCGCGTGACAGGCCTCGGCGCCATCCCGTTTGCCCAGCCCGACCGCGATCATTTTCGCCAGGCCACTCTCAATGGGAGCCCGAAAGGAGGTATGCTGCTTGACCCTTGCTACGATAATGGTTCCGTCGGCTTCGCAGGCGTGTTTGTCCATGTAGACCGGCAGTCCGGTGGTCGTCGTGCCAATCCGGACGACCTCCATGCTGCTCTTCAGCGGAGCGCCAACGGCTTCCTCCGTAATGCCCATGGCATTCAGGACACCGGCCTGTCCTTCCGCCGTGGCTCCCCCGTGACTGCCCATGGCGGGAACGATAAAAGGTTCGCCGCCACGGTCCTTAACACAGGTGACGACTTCCCTGAGAATGGCGACGATATTGGCGATTTCGCGGCTTCCCGCGGTAATGGCGATCTTGTCGCCCGGGCGAATCCGGGACATCAGGTCCCCGTCCAGTTCCCGGCGGACCGCCTGGGGAATGTCGTCAACCCGATCGCGGCAGAAATTCTGCCTGACTTTGACCATGCGGGGCAGCTGGATATGGGAGACAATATTCGCAACCGTTTCATTGGTTGTTTTCAGCGTGTGATTCATCGACGGAGTCCTGACGCGTGGAAGTTTATGGTAGCGCTAACATCTTAGCGGTCGGCCGCCGGGTCGGTTAACCCGGCAGCGCCTCGGCGAGCAGATCGAGAATATGGACCGCCTGCTGCGGCCCCCCGGCGTGGTTGATGCTGTCCTGCAACTGCATGATGCAGCCGGGGCAATCGGTGGCCACCAGTGCGGCACCACTGGTTTCGATATTGGCCGCTTTTTTGGCTCCGATCTTTTTGCTGGTGTCGTAGTGATAGACCGAGTAGGTTCCGCCCAGCCCGCAGCAGCTGCCGGCATTCTCCATCTCGACATAATCGACCTGGGGCAGTGCCCTGAGAATCGCCCGTGGTTCCTTGGTGATCCCGTGATTGCGCAGATGGCAGGGATCGTGGTAGGTCACCTTGAGGGGCTTCTCCGCTGGAGGCAGCTCGGCCAGTTTGTCCGGAAGACCCTGCTCGACCAGGAAAACAAAGATATCGCGGACCCTGTCCTTGTAATCGTCGAACTCCTCCCCCATTCCGGGATAGACCTGGGTCAGGCCGGAATGGCAGGAGGCGCAGGCCGTGACGATATAGTCGAAGGTGTGTCTCTGCAGCATGGCCAGGTTGTCCCGGGCCAGTTTTTCGACCGTGTCGGTTGCCCCGGCGGACACCGCCGGCAGCCCGCAGCAGCCCTGATCCCCCGGAATGATCACGGTCATACCGAGAAATTTCAGCGCTTTGAGCAGGGCTTCACCGCTGTCGGGATACATGTAATTGATGCCGCAACCGGTGAAAAAACAGGACGGTCGGCCTGCCTTTCTCGCCGGGAATCACTTCGGGATGCCGCTCGCGGAAAGGTTTCGCCGTTATCGGTGGCAGGGTCCGGTCAGAACTGATGAAGGGGGCCGGAAAGCGCAGGCGCAGGCCGCTTTGCTCGGGGACTTTCTTGAACAGCAGCCTGGAAAAGGTTCCGCCGCTCTTGGCCAGGAAGTTCATCAGCCCCTGGTGCTTGAGCACCGTGGACACTCCTTTGCCGAAGGTTGAAAGGCCCTTGCGCTCGGCGATTTCACGCCGGGTCGCAGCGACGATATCTTCGGTATGGACCTTGTTGGGACACTGGGAATAGCAGCTGCCGCAGAGCAGGCACTGGGACATGTCGAGAAGAAACTGATCTTCGAGATCGACATCCCCCTTGAGCAGAGCATCGGCAAGGGCGATCTTGCCGCGGGCAACCCGACCTTCATGTTTTTCGGCACCGAACGCGGGGCAGTGGGCGCGGCAGCCCCCGCACTTGACACACTGCTCGATCTCGGCCCGGTATTCTTCGAGTTTTTTTAGTTTTGCCATATCGTTTATTGAGCCACCAAGGTACGAAGACACGACGTGATTTCAGCGCAGGGGCGCTGAGACGGAAGGGCCGCTGAGCGCACCCTTATGACCAGAGACAGCACCAAGGGAATGGTCCTGATAAAATAATGAAAAAGTGCTCTGCGTCTCTGCGATAGAAATTTTTTTGTGGTGCTTTGGTGTCTTGGTGGCTATTCCTTTCCTGCAATTATTTGGCAGCGACATCGCTCGGGAACATCTTGCCCGGGTTGAGGATATTGTTGGGATCAAGGGCTTTTTTGATGGTTTTCATGTAATCGATATTGGCGTTGCTCAGCTCCATCTCGATATAGGGCGCTTTCATGATCCCGACCCCGTGTTCACCGCTCATGGTGCCGCCCAGCTCGAGTGCCCCGGCAAAGACTTCTTCGATGGCTTTTTCGGCCTTTTCACTCTGCCCCGGAATCTTGCTGTCGATCATCACGTTGACATGAATGTTGCCGTCGCCGGCATGTCCGAAGTTGACGATGGGAATTCCGTAGGTATCCGAGATCCTGTCGATCTTGCGGATCATGTCCGGAACCTTGGAGCGGGGAACACAGATGTCTTCGTTGAATTTATCGGGATTGACCCGGCGCAGGGAGGCCGAAACCGAACGGCGGATCTGCCACAGGGCTTCACTCTCGGCCGGGGTTTCGGCAATCCGCGTTTCAACCACCCCGAGGGGCTTGATGATATCCGCAATCCTGGCCGCCTGCTTGTCGAGAAATTCGCGGTCGCCGTCGACCTCGATGATCAGGACCGCGTTGGCTTCTTCCGGCACGACCAGGTCGGTGGCGTTCTTGACGCATTCAAGGGTTCTTCCGTCCATGAACTCGAGAGTCGTCGGGATGATCTTGCCGCGAATGATGGCAGAAACGGCCCGGGCTGCCCCGTCAATGGAGTCGAACAGGACCAGCATGGTCTTTTTCGCTTCGGGTTTGGGGAGCAGCTTGATGATGATCTTGGTGATGACGGCCAGGGTGCCTTCGCTACCGCAGATCAGCTTGGTCAGGTCATAACCGACAACCCCTTTCATGGTCGGTCCGCCGGTCCTGATGATATCGCCAGTCGGGGTGACGATCTCCAGGCCGATAATGTAGTCCTTGGTGACGCCGTACTTGACACAGCGTGGGCCCCCGGCGCATTCGGCCACGTTGCCGCCCAGGGTCGAAACCTTGAGGGAGGCCGGATCGGGCGGATAGAACAGGCCGACCTTCTCGACGGCTTTCTGAAATTCTTCGGTCACAACCCCCGGTTCCACGGTGGCGACCAGGTTCTCCTCGTCGATCTCGATGATCTTGTCCAGGCGGCTCAAACCGAGGACAATGCCCCCGCTGGTCGGCAGACTGCCACCGGTGAAACCACTGCCGGCTCCCCGGGGGAAGACCGGAACCTTGTTGTCGTTGGCCAGCTTCATAATAGCGCTGATCTCTTCCCGGCTGCCGGGATGAACCACAACATCGGGCAGGAACTGGCGCTGGGTTGCGTCATATGAATAGCAGATGAGATCGGCTTTCTCGGTGGTGACATGATCGTTGCCGCAGATGGTCCGCAATTGTTCGAGAATCGCTTGGTCTAGCATTGCTTCGGGGTGTCCTTTCTGCTTAAAGAGAGGAAGAGGCCGGATATGGTAAAATATTCTTTAAACTGACATATCAGATATCAGGAGGTGCTTTCAAAACTAATATGTTAGATATTTTTTCTTGTGTCAATCAAATTTTCGTAATAGCATGGCTTATCATAACTTGAGGAATCCTGAATGAAAGCACTGAAACGCTCTAAAAGCCTGACGGCGCGTACTGTAGAAACCTTGCGTAATGCTATCATAAATGAAGATTTCATGCTTGGCGAGCCGCTTTCCGAGACGCTTCTGGCGGAATCTCTCGGGATCAGCAAGTCTCCTGTCCGCGAAGCCCTGGCTCAGCTCAAGGCGGAAGGTCTGGTGACTATCATTCCGCAGAAGGGGACCTTCGTCTTTACCCTGACCCCCAAAGAGCAGACCGAATTGTCGCAGATGCGCTTTATTCTCGAGTCTGCGGCCCTTGATCTGGCTTACGAGCTCAACAGGGACAAGCTGATCAGCACCCTCAAGGACAACCTTGACGCGATGAAGCTGCAGCTGGAAAAGGACGATCTGGATAAATATCTGGTTTATGACCGCTCTTTTCACGTGGTCCTGTTCGACCTGTGTGACAACAGTTATCTGCGGGACGCCTATACCCAGGTTTCCGGCAAGCACGCCGCCCTCCGGCTGCGCAGCGCCAAGCGCCCCAAGCATATCGAGAAGACCTTTCAGGACCACGTCAGGTTTGTCGAGTGCATTGAACGCGGAGATCTTGACGAGGCCAAGAAAGAGTTGCGGCATCACTTCTCCCGGTTCGATGACTACTACCGGGAAAACATGGACAAGTTTGCCGTTTCCAACGCCTCCTCCACCCGCAAGGCCCGTCAGCAGCAGAATCGCAAGCTTAAATTGTAGCTCTTTCTGCGGTCATCAGGCAGGGGGAGCCGTCGCCACGTCCGGCGGAGCCTGGTTGTTTTCCGTAATGTGATGTGACTGCCCCCCGGCAACACTCCTTTCTGTAAGCGCGTCATCGAAAAGAGTCTCTTATTATCCTGCCCCCCCCTCGGACAGGTGTTCAGCCCCTTTGAGGCCGGTCAGCCACTGATGCCAAAGAGACTCTTCGTTCGGCAATGTAAGGGATTTCATAAAAGAACTGAAACAAGAGCAGGTTCGGATTTTCATAAAATAAAAAAACATTAAAAAATAGATAGTTGTAGACTTTGTTCTAGTTTTTTAAGATCTTGACATTTTTTATGTAAACGTTAATATTTAGGTGATACCGAAACAGGTCAATCGTGGCATTTGAAACATAACGGCTGACGTAAAGCGGGTGGCGCTCAGCACGACCGCCATTATGGTTTCTGCACAATCAGGAGATCTCTCTCATCTGTTGGTATCAAGTTTAACGGGCTTCATACGCGGTGGTGAACAGTGGTTGTGTAGAAAGAGGAACCGGGGCTTCCAGAAATGGGAGCCCCGGTTTTACTTCGATCTGAATGGAGTCCCTGTCTTTGGGGTTTTTCCGCGGACAGGCTGATGTCGCCAAAGGCTGGCGGGGCTTCCGACATGGCGCACCAAGGTCGAAAGACAACTCTCAGCGGTGGTTAAAGATACTCGACATCGGTCGCAAAGAAGGTGATCGATTTAAGCTGCTTGTCATGTTCGCCGTTGAGGGCGGTTGGTTTGGGGCAGCTTTCTCCTTCCTTCATCCCTTCCGCCTGTTTCTTTTCCGTGGCGCACAGGTCGATATATTCCCCGACGGCAAAACCCTTCAGGGTGACGGCCTGCCCGGCGGCATTGGTTTTGAATTTAAAGGCATCGTCTTTGGCCCAGACCAGAACGTAGGGGTCTCCTTTTTTATATTTTCCCTGGCCGACCCATATTTTGCAGCCGCTGGTGCAGGCTCCCAGGATGGTTCCGGTCAGGGTGATCTCCGTTTTTTCAACGGCGGAAATCTGATTGGTCAGCTCGGGGACCGTCAGGGGGTGGGCCGCGGTCGCCGGCGTCTGGAACGCAACTAGTGACAGCAGCAGGAATAAACTGCAGGCAAGGGAGAGTGTTTTCATCGTCAGGGATCCTTTCGGGGTCTGTTAGGCCTTGGCTTCCTGGCCAGATAAAGGTAACAACCGGTCACGGTGAGAATGACAAGCATGATGCCCAGCAGGTCATAAAAGATACGTCCCCAGAAACCGAAAATCGCTCCGGTATGAAGATCCTTGATGACCCACATCACAGGGACGCTGTTCGCCTCCTCGGGAAACAGATGTTCCAGGCCCTGGGCTTTGCGGGTCCGATCAAGGCGTTCCTGGTAGCTGTCGGGGAGAAAAGCGGTTGATATCCGGCTCTTCTCAAGAACGGCGAAATCATGCTGATGATTATAGAGGACTCCGGTGATCGTGCAGACAAGAAGGAAAATCGAAACGATCAGGCTGAGCCATCTGAAGTAGCCGAAACTGTAGCGGTGAAACTTTCGCCAGATGCGCAGGGATGACGTTCTGCCCTGGTGGTGTGAGGATGCATTCATAGTAATCGCCGCCCTGGTTGAGGTCTGGTTGTTTGTCACTTTAATGGGGAATCAGGTGCAAGGTCAATGGTTGCCGGCTTTAAATGCCCCGGAACATCGCTACGCAAAAAGAGGAGCCCTACCTTCTGGTGAGCAGAACGCTCGTTTGCATCATCAAAGGAGTGACTATTCCCCAGACCGCCATCAGGGTGACAAGGGTCGGCAACAGCGGCCAGTGGAAAGTCGCCGCGTCGAGGCGAACCCCGGCCCAGTAGGCGAGGGGGCCGCCGATCGCTCCCAGCAGGGCGGCCCATAGCGGTTTCCGCTGCAGCCAGCCCAGGCTGTGATTGGGCAGGGTGGCAAGGGCCATCCAGATCACGATCAGCCACAACGGAATGGGAAAGGCGTCACCGCGAAAGCTGAACAGCCCCAGCAGTTTCAGCACGCCGTCAAGCACCATTCCTCCGCCGGCCCAGATGACGATCAGAATCAGATCGCTGCGGCGCTGGTGACTCCAGAGCAGGTGTGCGCCGATAAGAACCAGGCCGAGCCAGGCCATCCGGTTGCCGCCAAGTACGCACAGCAACCAGATCGCCTGATAATTGAGGACGTTGAGGGCCAGGCGCATGATTCAGGCCGACGGGCTGCCGAGCTGCCCCGGTTTGGTTGCCGTGAGCTGGACGGTGCTGATGGTGCGTTCACGGAATCCGCCTTCGCAATAGCAGAAATAGAATTCCCACAGGCGCCGGAAGCGTTCATCGTAACCAAGGCGGGATATTACCTCTGTGTTGGCCTGGAACCTGGCGCGCCAGTCGTTGAGGGTGCGGGCATAGTGAAGACCGATGTCCTCGAGGTTGCGCACCACCATATCGGTATTGCGGGCAAGTTGCTCGAACAGGGTCTGGTTGGACAGAATGCAGCCGCCGGGGAAAATATGGCTCTGGATAAAGTCAACCCCCTTAAGATACTGTTTGTAGTGCTGGTCAGACAGGGTGATGGCCTGAAGCAGCATCATTCCGTCCTCTTTCAGCAGCTCCGAACATTTCCGGAAGAAATCCGGCAGGTAATTGTAGCCGACCGCCTCGATCATCTCGATGCTGACCAGCTTGTCGTATTGTCCCCCCAGTTCCCGGTAGTCCTGTTTGAGCAGAGTGATTCTGTCCGCAAGCCCGGCCGTCATGATACGCCGCCTCGCCTCGTCGTACTGGGCGTCAGATATGGTCGTGGTCGTGACTTTGCAACCGTAGTTGCCGGCGGCGTGGATGGCGAAGCCACCCCACCCGGTGCCGATTTCCATCACGTGATCACGCTCTGACAGCTTCAGCTTCTGACAGATGCGGTCCAGCTTGTAGACGGAGGCGTCCTCAAGGGAGCTCTGGGCCGCGGGATAGATGGCCGCCGAGTACATCATGGTCGGGTCAAGGAAGGTCCGGTACATGGCGTTGCCCAGGTCGTAATGGGCGAGGATATTTTTTTTTGAGCCGGTCCGGCTGTTGCGTCTGAGCAGGTGCCGCAGTCGTTGCAGGGGGATGGTCAGCAGGGCAAAGCGTTTTTCCAGTTGCCCCAGGACCTGCTGGTTGCGCGCGATGATCCGGATGACCTGGGTCAGGTTGTCGGTATCCCAGTCGCCGTCGATATAGGAATCGGCGGCGCCGATGGACCCCCCAAGGAGAACCTTGCGGTAGAAGGCTCCGCTGTTGACGGTGATGGTGGCACTGATGTCGCTCTCGGCCTCTCCGAAGGTCAGCTCCTGACCGTTATCGATCAGTCCGAGGCGGCCGAATTTCAGGCCTTCGAGCAGCTTCGTCATCAGCTTTCTGCTCTGGCTCTCTGCCCAGGCGGGTCGTTCTTTCCGGTTTTGCCATTCCCTGGCCGGATTGAGTGTTTTCATAGCGGCTCCTTCTGGTAAGGGACATAAGGGATTTTTTTCAGGTAAATGCGCAAGGCCTGCCAGTAGATCCCGATCATCGTCAGGGCGGTCATGACCGGACGCTTGATCAGTTGCTTCCTGACGGAACTCAGGGTCAGGGGGGAATAGGAGAGTCTGAGCATCGCCTTGAAGACCTGGCCACGTTCATCTGCGACGGCAATGTCGATATTTACATGGTCCCCTGGGGGTGTGATCGCCCAGCTGTATTGCTGCTGATCTGGGTTGAAGGGCGATACGTGGAACTGCTTGGCGTGGCTCCGGGTTATCGAGCCCTGGTCGCCGGCGACGGTGAATGCGTAATGATGGCGTTCGTTCCATGGGGTATTGGAAACTTCCGCCAGAAAATGACTGCAGCGACCGCTGCGGTCGTAGCCGAAGTAGAAATTGACCGGACTGAAATAGAGGCCCATGGTATTGAGATTGAGCAGGCCGCTGACCTCGCCGCTGACCTCCACCCCGGTCAGCTCTTCCATGCGCCGTTTGACGGCCAGATGCAGGGGGGTGTCGGCGTCACCGAGGTAATCGCTGCGTTTGAAACGACTCAGGGCGAAGCGCCGCGGAGAAAACCAGAGACCCAGATCGGGTTGGCTGGCGAGGCGGTCGAGATTGAGCAGCCACATGAAGAACGGGTACTGAAATTGATGCTCTTTCGGCAGGTAGCGCTCGTGGCGGATCGAGCCAACGTAGAATCCGGATGGCGCGGCGCTCATGGCGTCACCCCAAGATCCCGGCAGACCCGCAGGGCGCTGTTGACGCCATCTTCATGAAAGCCGTTGAACCAGTAGGCGCCGCAATAATGGATACGCTCGGCTCCGGAGATTTTGCGCCACTGAACCTGGGCGTTCAGGGTTTTGGGGGTATACGCCGGGTGCGAATAGCTGAAGGTCGCGAGGATTTTATCCGGGGGGATCTCCTGATTCAGGGTCACCAGGAAAACCTGCCGCGTGTCCAGGCATTGCAGAATATTCATATTGTAGGTCAGGGTCGGTTTCTGGTTGTCGGGTTCGACCCGGTAGTTCCAACTGGCCCAGGCCTCGCGCTCTGCGGGCAGCAGGCTGGTGTCGGTGTGCAGAATGACCCGGTTGTCGGTGAAGGTGAGATCGCCCAGAACCTGTCGTTCGGCTTCGCTCGGTTCGGCAAGCAGCTTGAGGGCCTGATCGCTATGGCAGGCGAGGATGACCTCGTCAAATCTCTCTTCTCCCCAGGGCCCGCTGACCTTGACGGACTGTTGACCGCGTTCGATGCCGGTAATTTCGCATGACAGCCTGATCTGGTCCCGATACGGCGCGGTGAGCGGCGGAATGTAGCTGTGGGATCCCCCGATAATGGAGTACCACTGAGGGCGCCGAATCAGGTTCAGCAGACCGTGATTTTCAAAAAACTGGACGAAAAATTTCAGAGGGAACTGCCGGCTTTCCTCCAGCCCCATCGACCAGATGGCCGCAATCATGGGAAGCAGGTAGTTTTCGGCGAACAGAGCGCCGAAGCGGTTGGCCTCCAGGTAGTCCCCGATGGTGGCCATGCTCCCGGTTCTGGCCGCTTTGCGGACATCACGGTTGAAGCGCTGGATGTCCCATAGCAGACGCCAGAAAGTGGGGTTGACCAGGTTTGCGCGTTGGGCGAACAGAGTCTTCAGATTATGACCGTTGTATTCCAGCCCGATCCTGTCGTTGCGGACCGAAAAACTCATTTCCGTCGGCTGGTAGGGGACCTCAAGCTCGTGGAGCAGGCGGATGAAGTTGGGATAGGTGCGATCATTGAAGACGATAAACCCGGTATCGATGTCTGCCTGCTCCCCTGCGTGGTCGACGGGAACGGTGTGGGTGTGCCCGCCGATGTAGTCGTTGGCCTCGAAAACCGTAACCCGGTAGCGGCGGGACAGGTAGTAGGCACAGGTCAGACCGGATATGCCGGACCCGATGATGGCGATTTTCTTCATCTGCGGACCATCCTTTGCGCAAGCCTGGCCCACAGACCCCGGGGCAGCAGCGCCAGGGTTTTCAGGATCAGGGTGAATTTTTTGGGAAAGTGGATCTCCGGGCGATTGGCGGCGATACCGTTTCTGATCACCTGGCTTGCCCTCGCGCTGTCGATCAGAAACGGCATGGGAAAATCGTTACGGTCGGTCAGCGGTGTCTTGACGAAGCCGGGGCACACGTGACTGACGAAGATGCCTTCCCCTTTCAGGCTGATGCGCAAGGTGTCAAGCAGGTAGGCGACGGCCGCCTTGGAGGCGCCGTAGGCTTCCGCCCGAGGCATGGGCAGGTAGGATGCCGATGACCCGATACCAACCAGTTTGGGATTGTCGCTCTGGCGCAGGGCCGGCAGCAGTCCTTCGATGGTCACGGCCATGGTGTCGACGTTGGCGCGCATGACGCGGCCCAGCAGGGCGCTGTCAAAATGGGGCAGGTCGATGTATTCACAGGTGCCGGCGGCCAGGATCGCCAGGTCGACGCGCGGGAGGGTCGCGAACCAGGCCAGGGCCTGATCCCGGTCGAGCAGATCGACCCGGGCGGTGCGCAACCCCTGGTCGGCCAGATCCTGCAAGGCTTCCTCAGAGCGTCCCAGAGCCCACACCTGGTGCCCTGCGCCATGATAGTCCAGGGCCAGCTGGCGGCCGATTCCGGAGGTGGCTCCGGTAATGACGATGATCATGACGCCAGCCTTTCTTTAAGACTGCTGATAACGCGACCCAGCAGGGGGATCCGTTCGTAGAGCAAAGACCCCAGATCATAGTAGTCTCGGTGATAACTGACCAGCCCTGCGGCGTTGAAACGGAGCAGGCTGACGCCCTCCACCTTGAAGGGACGGCTCCCGTTGAGGCGCGGGTGACGCACGGTCATGAGCCATTCCAGGGAGGCCTCGGAATCGCAGGCGATCAGGTGGCCGAACTCGAAACTGACCTCGTCCACATTCTGATAAAGTTCAGTGAAGTAACCGGTAAGGGAATCGATTCCGGCGATCCTGTGGATCGGATCGCTGAAAGACACATCGTCACTGTAGATGGTCCGCAGGGTTTCCAGGTTACTCCTGTTCAGCTCGCGGTAGACTCTGGTGAAATGCTCAAGTGCTTTCATGTTCTATCCCCCTGGTTCGCACCGGAAAGCAACTGTTGCCGCAAGGTGTCGTCAATAGGCTGCCGGTTTGACAGCCAGATGCCGAAATAGAGTTCAGCGAAGGCGGCTGAAGGGATGGAGACCAGGACCTGGTTGTTCAGGGCCAGGCTGGTTTCATCCTTGACTGCATTATAGCAAAGGCTGTAGCGATCGCCTTTTTCAACCTTCCGGTAACTGCTGTGAAGGGCGTCCAGCTGGCTCTGAAAGCGGGCGATGGTTGCCGGGGAGTGCTGCCTGCCGAGGATCTGATTTGCCGCCGTGACCATGGCGTCCGGATCCAGGCTGACGGCGTATTCAAGGACAAGGCAGCGGGAGGTTCCGGGCCTTAGATCGGGCGTGTCGGCATAAAGGCTGGCGGAATACACTTTGATCAGTTTCAGATAGCGCACTTCCCCCTGGCCGAGCCTGGTCATTTTCTCCGTCACGACCTTCGCAGCTGCCGCCTCGCCCCAGCCGGTGGCGAGAAAAAGGATACAGATCAGCAGCGCAAACTTGTTTCTCAGCATGTCAGTCCTCCTGAACGGCAGGTTTCATAAAGGCGATGGTAATATCTCCGACGCGGAACCCGAACTTGGTCATTTCCGCCCGGTTCAGCAAGATGCCGTCCGGTTGCTGGAACATCCAGTCGTCGAAACGGATAGACCAGGTTCGTTCCCCGACGGGCAGGTCAAGCAGATAGCTCCAGTTCAGAACATTGCCGGCCGTGGTGCCGGTGGCCTCCCCGATCACGTCGGGCGCTTGACCTGAGAAGGAGTTGGGTCCTGTCCTGCTGATGGTCCAGGTGCGCTGACTGACTTCGCCGTCGCTCCAGTGGAAGGTTTCATCCAGGACCAACTCTCCCGCCGGATTGACCGTTCCTTCGATGGCAACGACGAATTGCCGCAGTAATTGACCTTTGCGGTCCTGAACGATACCCCAACCCTTGGTGGTTCCGTTGAAGTATCGGTAGAGATCAAGTTGCGGCTGGTTGGCTGCATAGCGATTCATATCGATGCTACAGCCCTGGAAAAGGAGCATCAGAAGCGGGGCGATCAGCGTGAATGTGAAGCGTGACCTCTTTCCGGGTCGGTTATTCATAAGCGTCCCTTTATCCCGTCAGGCAAAGAATTAATTGTTACTTTATTGGTATTATATCTAAGGGTTATAGTTTTGTCCAGGACAAGATTGAAAATAGTTGAAAACCTGGTTGGTTGTTGACTTGGGGGAGCGTTATTTATGGGGGTGGGAGCGTTTGTCGGCCGTCAGGGGCAGGCCGCAGTGAAAACACTTGCGTACCGGTCGGAACGAGTAGCCGTTCATATGGAAACATTCACCGCATTGTGGACACCTGGCCAGGGCCAGCAGGGCGACGGCGATAATCAGCAGAACCAGCCAGATTGAAAATGCGGTAATGATCATCTGCTCGGCGTTGGGGGCGCGCATGGCGGCCATCATGGCGGGCAGGTAAAGAATGATGAGCGTCCAGAGAAACCAGCGCCGGCGGCGGATTCTGGCAAGCCCCTGATGAAGAATGGTTTCCCGGCTTTCGCTGGCAGCTTCCATATCGCCTCCTGCACTCATCTGGTTGGAGTGTTCCGTCTCTCTAAAAGGGTACTTGCTTTGTCAGCGCTCGGCAACCGCCTGAATACTTAATGCCTGATATCTTTTTTATGCTCCGGGGGCGGCGGCTCCACGGAACGCTTGTCGGCATTGATATGAAGGGCGCAGTGCAGGCAGCGACGCAGCGGCAAGAAGGTGGGGCCGTGGGTGTGGAAAAGTTTGCCGCAGCGCGGACAGCGCATAACGCAGGCGAAGCCGACAGCCAGAATCAGCAGGACCAGCCAGGACCAGAATACCAGGCCTGCCCAGAATCGGTAGTCGGGGGAATCCAGTGCCAGCTTCATGGCGGGGAGATAGACGGCAATAACCAGCCACAGCCACAGGCGCCGGCGGCGAATTTTTTTCAGCACGGGCCCGTACTCGCGGGGATCCTCAGGAACGCTCATCCTTCACCTCTTCCATGCAGCAGCCACCGGTCTGGTGTCATGGAATGCTAGCCGGTTTTGCCGCAAATAGCAATGCGGCACCCGTTCCTGAAATCTGGTCGGCAGACAGTCCGCGCCCGCTACGGGAGCGCCCCGCCCATCCAAATCCCGAGGACCAAATGACGGACGCCGGGCCCGGTTTGCCGTTTCCCGCCTAGTCCTGCACGTCTTCGGTGACCTCCTGCTCTTCTTGTGCGGCAACCGGCTGCGCGGCTTTCTCGGCGATCCGGTTGTCGATGAAATAAAGGCAGACCTCCTTGGCACCGAGGCGCGAATAGCTGAATTTTTCGCACAGGTTGTTGATCAGGAAGGTGACATCGTTGCGGATGCGCGTGTCATAGGTTTTGAAATCTTCGCTGCCGAAATCCTTGATCGCCATGCGGAAATTCTCATTTTCCAAAAACGGTTCCAGAACCTTTTCCTTGAGAAAATGAACGTAGCGTTCATGCAGGTACTGATAAAGCCTGGTCTCCCTGATGTCTTTCTTTTCCAGCTGGATTTCCTGGGTCAGCGTCCTGCTGGTGTATTCTTTCTGGATTCCGGTTCGGAAGGCCCGGGCTTTCTCATGATCGTCGGCTCCGGCAAACAGCCGGGCCTCGATGGGGTGAAAAAAGTCCTCGCCTATTTTCAGGCGTTCACCGGTGTAGATACAGTCGACGGTGGCTCCGCTTTCGAAATTGACCGCGAACAGGTAATTCTTGAGATCCCGGTCAATCTGTTCTTCGTTGTAGTAATAGAGGGCTTCCTTGATCTCCTGGGTGATGGTGTAGTCGTACATGTGCATCAGGGCGTCCAGGAATCCGGCCGGGATCATGTGCATCCACAATTCGTTCTTGCGGAAAAACTTGTTCAGGGTGGTCATGTTGATCAGCGAGCCCTTCTTGGCGTGGGTGGCATAGAGCTCGCTGAAGATCCTGATGGAATCGCGCCCGGAGAGACCCTGGTCTCCGTCATTTTCCGATTCGGCAATGATCTGCTTGCGCCGTTTTGCGGTGAGTGCCTTGCGGTCATCCTCCTCGAGCCAGGACGGAATATTGCCGGTGTAGATTTCCATTTTCAGCAGATGCAGGTTCTTATCGCAATAACTGCTGTACCGCTCAGGATCCCTGATCCAGTCTTTCATGGCCGGAGAATTGCGCTTGAGCCGCGTCGAGATGATAATCCTCGCAAAGTTATGCAGAACCCGCGGCAGAAAACTGTCGTCGATATGCCGGTCGAAGATATTGCGGTAGATTTCCACTTCGGTGCGCAGGTCGAGAATGTAGGGGATCTTGATGAACTCGATCCGGTCCGACAGGGAGGGCAGGTTCTTGATGCTCTCCTCATCTTCAGGGTTCATCAGGGCCAGGAAAAGGGAATTGACCTTTTCCTCGATGTCTTCGACCTTGTGAACCCCTTCGCTGATGATGTTGTGCAGTTTCAGCAGCCGGTCGACGTTATCCCCTTTGATGTCCATCAGCGCATAGACCCCGTTGTTGGTCTTGGCGAAGCTGGAGAAGAGGTACTGCACCTGGCTGCTGTCCTTGAACAGGGCGTTGATGCGCTGCTGCAGGAATTCGTTGGTCAGGACATTTTTTTTCAGGGCCGGATCCCCCGGGTTGAAGACGGTGATGCCGGTTCCCAGCCTGCGGTTGAACTGGTAGTGGCGGGCGAACAGCATCTGCAGGGCCAGTTTGGGATTGTTCAGTCGCTTGATCAGGGCTTCGTAGATGGAGGAGCAGATGGTGCAGGGGGTGTCCTTGAAGACCCACTCGTACTGTTTCTCGGTGAACAGTTTCCACTTGGTTTCGTCGTTCTTGAACAGGTCATCGAAGAAGTCCCGGCGGTATTCGCGCGGGATCATCAGGATCGGGCTGTCATGACTGGGGCAGGGGACTTCGATAAAAAGTTCGCCATGCTGCAGCGCCCGCTGGGCCTGCTGCAGGGAAGACGTCTGCAGCTCCTGCTCATCCATCATTTCGGCCAGTTTCATCAGCAGCCGGTCCATCTGGACCGCGCTGAACTGGTTGAGGAGTCTGCGGTCGAGGCGCCAGACCGCTTCGTAACTGCAGCCTTCCGGGCTGTTGGCATACTGTTCTAGAACCCGCAACAGATTGTCGAGAAAGGTGCTTTTGCCGCTGCCGGGCGGACCTCGGAAGATATAGATCTTGTTCTGGGGAATGCTGCTGCGGAAGTTCTCGACCAGCTTGACCAGCCGGTTGCTGAACAGTCGATCGGCAAAAAACGGGTTGTCGGCGTTTTCGACGAACAGCCGGGCCGTGTCGTAGTACATGTAGTTGATCGATTCCGGATCCCCCTCGTATTCATCGATTCCTTCCTTGACATAGCTCTTGATCATGTCGTGGAACACCTGGAAAATATTCCGGATGGCCTTGGTCGGGTCGGCCGTGACCATCTCCAGGTAATGATCGAAGGGGATGGTCTCGGTGTGGTAATGGGTCCTCTGCACATTGGCAAAGTTATGGATGGCCCGAGTGACGGGATTCTTCATGTCATCCTGAGTGATCATTCTGTTGGTCATAGGCACTAGAGCCTTTCTTTGCTGAGCTTGCGGTCCTGCATGGTGAACAGAACCCTGGTCCAGTTGATTCTGGGGGGGATTCCTGGTCGCGTTCACGGTCTTCAATGATTTCCGCTTCGTCGGTTTCCAGCTTGACCGGTCCCCCCCAGAGATATTCGATTCCGAGCATGGTATTGGCGATATACTCATCGACCAGCGGCTTTCCTTCGTTGATGTGGGTCAGGTAAAGAGGCCCTTCTGCGGTTTTCTCCAGATCGATGTCGATCTTCGGGGGATGATAGAGAGAATCGAACAGCATCTGCCGGTAGTCCTGGGCTTTGCGACTGCGGATGTAGAATTCCCAGACCATGCGGGACTTGTTGAGCCGGCGGCCGGCGACATAGAGCTTATGGGTGTTGATGAAATCCTGTTCGATAAAGCTGTTGATGAAGGTGAAGTCGCAGAAATTCTCCCTGACCTTGAAGATGAAGTCACGCCCCTTGCTGAACGAGGCCAGATTATTGAAATCCCGACGCCGGGTCATGTCCTGCAGGCGCTGGTATTCAAAGGAGTAGCAGCCCCGTTCCGCCTGTTGTTCGATCCAGTTGAACAGGCGCAGGCCCAGGGCGTAGGGGTTGAGCCCCATCTTGGGCATGGCCGTCACCTTGGCGTTGATGCGGGCGAAGTTGACTTCGTTCCCCTTGATCCGGTCATCCTGCAGGAACAGGACTTCATGCCAGTAGCTGGCCCAGCCCTCGTTCATGATCTTGGTGCGGACCTGCGGCTGAAAATAGATGGAGGTGCTGCGGATAATTTCCAAGACGGATTTCATCCATTCGTTTTCGTTGCGGTTGATAAAGGGCGAGTTTTCCATGAGGAATTGCAGCAGGTCGACACTTTTGGGCTTGTGTCTCGCAAGGTACTTGTCGAGAGCGGCATCGAATTCGGGGTGACGGCTCAGGATGTCGGCAAAAAAGATATCTTCGCCCAGGTTGCCGTGTTCCTTGACGGCACTGTTGTAGCGGTCGACCTCGGTCATGTATTCGCTGACCGTGACATGCTTGTTCTCCTGGAGGAAGACGTCGAAGTAATAGTCGACCCGTTTTGAGCAGCGGTTGTCGACCTGATGAAACCTGGACAGCTCGGCATGGTAACCGACCAGGTTGTCGATGCCGCGGGCGAATTCGATGATGTAGTCGACCCAGCGGCCGTGCTCGGAACGCAGTCGGTTGATCAGGCGTTTGTCGGCCAGGGCTTTGCCGGTCAGGTCATAGTCCCAGGTGTGCTGGAAATAGAGATTGTTCTGAAAGAAATCGATATGGGCCAGGACATGATAAAAGATCATGACATTGAGCCAGTCCGGATTGTTGTCGTTGTAGAAGGAGATGGCCGGCCTGGTGTTGATGACGGTTTCGTAGGGATTGTGGGGGTAGAGTTCGTACTTTCCTTTTTCGCGCAGAACGTCGACATCGTGGACCCAGTAGTCGTAAAGGGTCGGGATCATGTCTTTCTGCATGAGCTCGATCATGTCCCGGTTGCTGATGATATATTCGAGGGTTTCGTCTTCAAAGGTCAGCCCTGCGGCCCGGGCCCGCTCCTTGCACCCTTCCATGATAGTTTTGGTTTTCTGATCGATCAGTTGCATAAGGCGTATCCTCTACTGGTTGGCGACCGGGTCCCGCCTGGGTGGGAGCCTCCAGGGGGACTCTGCGGGCGGGTTGCCTGCCGCCCGCTATTCAGAAACCAGGGTTTTGATCCCCTCGATGATTCTGTCCTCCGGCGCATTGTCCTTCATCGAGTCGACGCGCAGGGCGTCTCCGGCTCTTCTCAGCAGACCGGAGCGCTTCAGGTAGAGCTCCATCAAGGTGGTGCCGGGCGCCACATGGGAGCGCTCGGCGATGGTAATGCCGACCCGGTTGGCGTAGCCGAGCATCTTGTTCAGTTCCGAGATGGTCTGCTCGCCGTCACGATCCCAGTCGTCGCCATCGGTGCCGTGGAAAACATAGATGTTGTAGTCCGTGGCCAGGCTCTCCTCGGCAACGATGGAATTGATCAGGTCGTAGCCCGCCGCGACCTGGGTGCCGCCGGCAACCCTGGAGTTGTAATAGGTGTAAAAATCGTGGACCTCTTTGGCTCGGGTGTCATGAAGGATGAAGCGGAGCTCGACCCGGCCGTGATACTGGTAGAGGAGCCAGCTGTAGATGAGAATATGCTGGGTGACCACCAGCTCCGTCGGGTTGCCCGCCATGGACCCTGAATAGTCGCGGATGAAAAAAACCACCGCCTGGGACTCGTAATCCTTCTCCCGGGAAAGGACCCGGTACACCCGGTCCTTGGGGGCGATCAGGAACCCGGTCGGATCGATCTCGGCCGGATCGCTGATTTTGCCGAGACCGATGTTGGTTTCCAGGACTTGGCGCAGGGTCGCTTTCTTGTCGAGGATCTGCCCGAAACCGCGGTTCTTGTCGGTGAGATCGTAGGTGTACCTGGTGAGGGAGCGCTTTTTCCCTTTCTCCTTCAGGTTCGGGAGCTGGAACTGTTCGGTCAGAACCCGGCCCAGATCGTAGGCGCTGGCATCGACCTCGTGGGGGCTGCTTTCCCCCTGGCCGGCGCCTTCGCCTTCCCCCTCCTGGCTTTCGTGGACCGGTTGCTCTCCGACAATCTCCCCTTCTTCGCCTTCCCCCTGGCCGGCTCCCTGCTGACCTCCTTCTGACTGCTCCTTGAACCGGTTGTCGTGCAGGAACTTTTCCTCGACGGTGGTCGGTACCACGATCACCTTCTTGCCGCTGCCCCGCAAGGGTTTGACCAGCTTGCCGATCTTGATCTTGCGCGGGAACCCGTCCTGCTCCCGGATCCGGTCTCTTTCCAGCAGCTCGTCGAGACTGCGCAGGCTCTGATAGACAGGGGACTTGCCGGGATCCAGATCCTGCATGGCGCACAGATCGTCGGTGGCGAACAGGTCGTTGATGGGTGCCGGGGGATGGTCGTAGGCACTCGCTTCGGGAACATTCTCCTTGCGTATGGTGACCCCTTCCCGGTGACCGTCAGGCTCGGTTGCCCGGGTCGGGTCGGGGTGTTGCGGTTTTTTCATAGGCTCATCTCAGCTTTCGTCTTCCTGGGTACAGAAATACTCGATGGTTTTTTGAGCGCAGGTCTTGCAATAGCCAAGCTGGCCGAGCATGGTGTTGACCATGCGGTCGTAGAGCTTCTGGTTCTCTTCGTTGGTCCGGTTGGCGAGCGCCCCGACCAGCGATCCCGCTCCGGCGATATCCGACTTGAGGCGGACGTCGGTCACGGCCTTGACCAGTTCGAGGTTGTCCATGAAATTGTAGGTGGGATCGATGGAGATCTTCTGGCCGTAGATCTTGCGGATCGAGGTCCGGAAGCTTTCCCGCTGTTCGTCGGTCTTCAGGCCGAGACGGTCTTCGACGTTCTGAATAAAGCGCTGATCGATTTTCAGGGCCTTCAGTTCGTCGGTCTGGGGATCGCGGTATTTCCACATTTTGTCTGGGCCCAGGTTGTCGGCATCGATGCCGATCACCATGTTGACATAGCTCATGACATCCTTGCGAATGGCCTGGGGTTCATCCATGTAGGCGTTGAACATCTCCGTCATGATCCGTTCGCGGTAGAGCTGTCTGGCCAGTTTCAGATCGGCCAGGTACTTGGAACGATCATTGTTGTCGGCCACGTAATCGAGGATGATCCGCTCCAGGGTGTGGAAGATGTCGTAGGCGAACATGCACTGCCCCTCGTTGGTTTCCGACGACTCGATCATCAGCTGGATGGCCCGGCCCAGGTTCCTCTGTCCCAGGCCCTTCTGGCCGAAGCGCTTGGTGATGTCGGCTTCCTGGTTGAGGATGTCGATGACTTCGGCCAGGGTCTTGATGCTTTTTTCCCCGGCGACTTCCCCGGCCGCCAGTTTCATGGTCTCGATGGCGGTCAGTTTCTCACTGTGGGGCAGGCGGGTGAGGACCACGGCCACGCTGGCCGCGTAGTTGAGATTCGGGTCCTGGTGGAGGATCTGCCCGGTGAAGGTTGTCTTGCTTTCGTTGCCGATGGCGTAATCGGTCAGGTCCTTCTGCATTTTGTAGTTGGTGTTGTGGGAGACATAGCAGATTCGGCAGCGGTCGATAATCGGCGCTTCCTCCTTCTCGGAGAGGAAGCGGTTGAATTCGGCGTTGTTGCTGGTGGCGATGATCAGGGTGTCGATGGGCCACTTGTAGCCGTCCATTTCGATCAGCCGGTTCTGGATGACCCCCAGGTAGACCTGGACCAGGTCCTTCTTGTTCTTGTAGATTTCGTCACTGAAGTGAATCCCGCCCCCGGCAACCCGGGCCAGGGCTCCACGGCGCAGGTCGAACCGGTAGGGATTGTTGGTATCGGAAATGTGCAGCAGGCGCTGAATCGATTCTTCACCGAGCAAGTCAACCGCGCTGGAGGTGATTTTGTCCTTGGCGGCATACTTGCCGGTGACCGTCCCCAGGGATTCGCTCAGGGGGACCGGAATGATTTCGATATGCTTGAGCATCTCGGCCGGCTTGCCGCCGGCCGCCGCGCGCAGTTCTTCAAGGATGTAGCTGCTGCAGGCTCCCAGCGGACGATAGTTCTGAAAGAAGGTGTCGATCTGGCGGTCCTCGAAACCGTAGGTTTTGGCCAGGAGCTCTTTGCTCTGGGTGATGGTTTCGCCCAGGTTCATAGCCAGGACCATGGGGTCTTCATAGGTCTGGGATTCTATGGTGTCGATCCGTCCGTAGCTGCCGAGTTGGTCCAGGCCGGTAAACCGGAAGGTATATTTGCGATTCTCCGGCTGCTGGAGAAAATCACGGTACTTGGCGCAGAGATATTCGACGAAAAAGGTTTTACCGTTCCCCGGTTCGCCGACCAGAACGAAAGCCATCTCTTTCGACGAGCCCCCTTCGGCGGCATCCTTGACGAAGGAAACAAAGCTGTTGATCTCGTCGTACATGCCGATGGCGTGCTTGGCCCCGGTTCGAAATATTTCGAAGTCGTAGGTTGTCCGTCCGTTGACGACAACCTTTTTGACGGGTTGGGAAAGAATCATCCGCGCAACGCTCTGGAAAGCATTTTCGAACTGGCGCGTTCCTTCTTTGACCGCTTGAAGATGGTGGTCGAGAGTCCGGTTATCCTTTCTTGTTCTTGCCTGAGCCATAGTTGATCCTCCCGTGGGAAAGTCGGGTCCTAAAGTGGGTGTTTTCTTCTCTGCATGGATCAAATTATACAACGCCGGGCAACCGTTTGGAGTGCTTTGAAGTAAAAAAAGACATAAATTGTTTTATTTTTAAAATGCTCCCGATCTTTTTCAGGTCTTTGCGTCTTTTCCTCTTGGTATGTGATTTTCGTTGGTTAGGCGCCTTTTTGTTTCTTTTCGGAGGCCGAAAAAGAAAACAGGGAAAAAAAATATTTTCGGGTCATGCCCATGTTGGGGTAAAAAGACAGCTTGTTTGATTTCATTGCAGGTCGGCCTGGATTTTCTATCAACCTCAAGACCACGGCGAAAAATATGGCTGCACACCCTAAAATGACGACCTTTTCTTTGAAAACCGTTCTGATCTGTCCCTACGTGGCATTGGTGGTCTGCCTGGCCATCGCCATCGGCATTCTGTCGTATCTCGCCGGGAGCAGAGCGGTCAACACCGTCTCCGATCACCTTTTGCACGAAACGGTCAGTCGCATCAGCCAGGCCGTCGACCGGCACGTGGTCGGCTCCGTGGCGACCCTGAAAACCGCATTTCCGGAGGGGATGCAGGCGCCGGACGCCATCGAAGATGATTTCAGCAACATCCTGACCCGGCTGTGGATCGCGACGTCCCTGCACACCGATCCCAACAATTACGTCTATTACGGGAACATCAAGGGGCAGGCGGTCGGCCTCTACCGGCTCTCCGAAGACGCCGGGGAATTGCGGGTCAAATACGAGGCCGGTGAGTATCGCCGGCGTTTTCTGGTCCGGGGGATCGGCGGGCGCCCTGAGTTTCAATCGGTCGAAGAGAAGTTGTTCGATCCCCGCACCCGCCCCTGGTTCCAGGCAGCCAAGACCTCCAG
The DNA here is from genome assembly GCA_963677135.2 of Geopsychrobacteraceae bacterium. GTDB lineage: Bacteria > Desulfobacterota > Desulfuromonadia > Desulfuromonadales > Geopsychrobacteraceae > Seleniibacterium. Next base: position 22,524 of record CAXXLS010000006.1, read on the forward strand.
ACGGGACATCTGGACCTCGGTCTACATCGATTTCGGGACCCAGGACCTGGTCGCCACCAGGGCGCGGCGGGTCCTCGGTCCGGATGGCATCCTGGCCGGGGTGGTGGCGACGGACATGCCGTTGCGCAAGCTCAACGACTTTGTCGGCAGCCTCGATATCTCCCCCAACGGCATCGCCTTCATCATCGAGCCTGACGGCAAGCTGATCGCCTCGTCCCAGAGCCCCAACGTCAGGGAACTGTCGGACGGCCGGGTGGTCAGGATCAATGCGAGCGACAGCCAAAATGCGCTGCTGACCCAGATCTATCAGCACCTGAAACCGGAACTGGCGGAGCACCTGGACAGTTTCGCCGTTCGCACCTTTACCTTTGCCGACCAGGCCGGGGAAATCATCAATGTGGCCTTCCAGATGTTTTCGGACAGCGCCGGTTTGCGCTGGATCAATGTCGTCGCGCTGCCTGACCGCGATTTCATGGGGGGGATCCGTAAAAATATCACCCTGACCGTGATGCTCGGTATCCTGGCGACGATTCTGGTGGTTCTGGTCGGAAGCAGGATCCTGCACTGGGTGACCAGCGATCTGAACAAGCTTTCCGTGGCCGTCAACAAGGTGGGCAGCGGTTTTGTGGAAGAACCCATCTCCATCCGGAGGAGCGATGAAATCGGAGATCTGGCCAAGAGCTTTCAGGCCATGCAGTATCGGCTGCAGACCGACCACCTGACCGGGCTGCCCAATCGCTACGCTTTCGAGCAGGCTCTCAGCGCGGCCGTGGAGAAGGCCGGTCAAGGGGAGGGGGGCGACCGGTTTGCCCTGTTTTTCATTGATATCAACGATTTCAAGCTGGTCAACGACTGTTACGGCCATGATGCCGGGGATCAGGCTCTGATCGAACTGGCCCTGCGGTTGCGGACCCATGTGCGCAAAGAGGATTTTGTGGCCCGGTTCGCGGGGGACGAGTTCGTGGTTCTGCTCGGCAGTATCGCCTCCCGGGACGACCTGAAACCGATTCGGGACACCCTGGAGAAAGCCCTTGCGGAGCCTTTGATCTCTCTCGGAAAAACGATTTCCATCGTCAGCGGCGCGATTGGCGAAGCCTGCTATCCCGAAGATGCCGACACCGCCAAGGATCTGCTGATTTTTGCCGACCAGAAGATGTACGCCCACAAGGACGAAATCAAAAAGCGCAAGCGTGTGAAACGTCAGGGTCCAGGCTCTTCCGACGGTACCACGGCCTGACGGCGGCCGCGGGAACAGGACCATTCCCGGAGTTCGCCGCGTCCTTTCCGCACTCTGCTCGGCCGGGTGACGAACTCCTTTTCTTCCGGGCCGGCCTCCGACTGGTCTCGGCTGGCGGTGGGGGAGCGCTGACAGGACTGCCGGGACCGTTACCGGCAGCAGCGTCAGCCCGATGATCCTGTGGCGGGTCGCAACTCTCTCGTCCTCTCCGCCTGCAGTCTCTCCATCCTGCCATAATTCCTCCTTGTCCACAGGGCATTTCAGGGCAGAAAACAGCGGTCGTTTCCCTTTTTCTGCGAACGGCGCTGCTCTGTTTAAACAGCTTGTCTGGCTGACCTGTTTCAGAACTCTTGCGCAGGGGCGGGACAACTTTTCCCGCGGAGGGAGACCGGCTTTTAGGCTTCATTGCTGTGAAAAGGCCGGTTTCTGGTACTATTTTCATATGTGGTCGGCGAGGCTGAACGGGTATCTCTACTAAGATTTGCAAAAGCTAATTATTTTGTGATAACCTTGGTGCAGTGTTAGACAACGGTGGAGCAATGTCATGTCCCATGCTTTCAACATGAGAAAATTTGTTACGCCCGAGATCATTTTCGGGTCCGGGGCACGGCATTTCGTCGGCAAGTACGCTCAACAGTTCATGGCAACCAAGGTCATGCTGGTCTCCGACCGGATCGTCGCCGCTACGCCGTGGCTGGCTGATGTCAAGCGCAGCCTTGACGAGGCAGGCATCCTCTACGAAACCTTTACCGGGGTATCCCCCAATCCGCGCGCTGAAGAAGTCATGACCGGCACGGAGCTTTACCACAACAGCGGTTGCGATGTCATCGTTGCCGTCGGTGGCGGCAGCCCCATGGATTGTGCCAAGGCGATCGGGATCGTCAGTTCCAATCAGCAGGACGTTTTGAGCTTCGAAGGTGTCGACCGCATCTTTCTTCCCGTACCGCCCTTGATTTTCGTCCCGACGACGGCGGGATCGTCGGCCGACGTGTCCCAGTTCTGCATCATCTCCAACCGCCAGGCCCTTAAAAAGGTGGCCATCGTCAGCAAGGCCATCGTCCCCGATGTGGCCCTGATCGATCCGGAAACCACCCTGTCTGCCGATCATTTCCTGACCGCCTGCTGCGGCCTCGACGCCCTGACTCACGCTATTGAAGCCTTCGTTTCGACGGGCAGCGGCGTATTGACCGACTCTTCGGCCCTCGAGGCGATCCGCCTGATCCGGGAGAATCTTCCAGGAGCGCTCCGGCATCCGGACAATATCGCACTGCGAGAGAAAGTCATGCTTGGCAGTATGAAGGCCGGGCTGGCGTTTTCCAATGCCAGCCTTGGGGCCGTGCATGCCATGGCCCACAGTCTCGGTGGCGCTCTCGATCTGGCTCACGGTGAGTGCAATGCCATGCTCCTTGATCACGTTATCGCTTTCAACTACGACGCCTCGCCGGAAAAGTTCAAGATCATTGCCGAAGCAATGGGGCTCGATGTCAGGGGGATGACCACCTCCCAGATCAAAAAAGCGCTGATGACGGAAGTCGCGACCTTCAAAGCGGATGTCGGCATCGCCAAGCACCTGAACCAGAAGGGGGTCACCCGTTCTGATGTGCCGGTGCTGTCCGGCAAGGCCCTGACCGATGCCTGCATGCTGACCAATCCCCGCAAGGCCTCCAAGCGCGATGTTGAAGTGATTTTCGAGGAGGCGCTGTGAGCGTGTCTTGCGCCTGTAGGATCATATGACAGATCATTCGGACCCGAATCGTATCGACTCCAGGGACCCTGCCGCCATCGAGGAGGATGTCCAGGGGATTATCGGTCTTGGCAAATTTTCTGCCCGGAAAAGCTACTATCCCGAGCTGCAGAAAAAGATGGAGGAGTTGCGCCAGGAGCGCAACAGGTACGAACGGATATTCAGCGGGGCTCTCGGCGGAATCTTCCAGGCCCGCCTGACCGGTGACATCATCGTCGCCAATCCGGCCATGGTGAGTCTCTGCGGTTATGACGGGGTCGCTGACCTTATTGCCTGCGGGCACCTGGGCGAACATCTGTTCGCCAATTCCCTCGATTATGAGAGACTGCTGACCCGGCTGGAGGTCCACGGTTCGGTCATCGGTTTTGAAACCAGGCTGCGCAAACGGGACGGTTCAACGGTTGAGGTGTCGCTGAATGCCTCTTTGCGCAGGGATGAAAAGGGCGACTACCTGGAATGCTTCGTCGAGGACGTCACCCAGCGCAAACAGGCGGAAGAGAAAAACCTCAAGATCAAGAAACTCGAATCCCTGGGGATTCTCGCCGGAGGGATCGCCCACGATTTCAACAACCTCCTGACCGGCCTGCTCGGCAATATCGAAATGACCAAGTTGTCCCTGCCTGAAGACCATCGGGCTCAGGCGCTGCTCGATGCGGCCATGACCGCCCTCAACAACGCGACCGGTCTGACCAGTCAGCTGATGACCTTTGCCAAAGGGGGGGACCCGATCAAGCGTCCTGTCCAGCTGGGGCCGGTGATCGAGGAAAACGCCAACTTTATCCTGCAGGGGAAGAATGTTCAGCTGGAATGCGACATCGACCGCATGCTCTGGCCGGTTCAGGCCGACCCGGGGCAGTTGGGCCAGGTCGTGACCAACCTCGTGATCAACGCCCAGCAGGCTATGCCGACCGGTGGAACCATCAGGATAAAAGCCGAGAACCTGACCATGGCCGCCCGGCCGTTTGTTCAGTTCACCGTTTCTGATGAAGGGGTCGGGATTCCCCCCGAGGCGCTTGAGAAAATATTCGACCCCTATTTCACCACCAAAAAGCAGGGGAACGGTCTCGGGCTGGCGTCTACCTATTCGATTATCAACAAGCACAAGGGGTCCATCAATGTGGTCTCGGAGGTGGGCAGGGGGACCAGGTTTATTGTCCGGTTGCCGGCTCTAGGGGCCTGCGGGTTGGACAGTCCCGCCCCTTCGGCTCGCGGTGAGGAGGCAGGTAAACGGCACAAGACCCTGCTTCTCGATGATGAAGAGCTGATCCGCAATATGACCGCGGCCATGCTTGAAGAGCTCGGCTGCCAGGTGGTTCCGGCGGCCGGGGCAAGGGACGCCCTGGACAAGTATGCCGAGGCCTGGCACAGTGACCAGCCGTTTGACCTGGTCGTCATCGATCTGACCTTTCCGGGGGCAATGGGAGGGCTCGACGTGGCCGGGAAAATTCTCGAAATCAACCCTGCCGCTCGGATCATCGCCTCCAGCGGTTATGCCAATGACCCGGTCATGAAGAACCTCAGGAAGCACGGCTTCTGTCACGGCATCGTCAAGCCGTTCCGTTTTGCCGACCTCGAGAAAGCGGTCAAAAACACCCTGTCGCCGGGGTGAGCCCGTAACGGCTCACGGTTTCACTCCCTTCCCCTGGGGCCCATACCCGGTTTGTCTCCGGCCGTCAGTCCGCCAGGGGATCCTCACCTTCCCGCCAGCTTGCCAGGTAACGCTCAACCAGATGGAAATCCTCCCCCTTGTGTTCGGTCAGGGTGACGTAAATATGTTCTTTCGGGATCTGCCAGGTTGAGGCCAGCAGCGTCATGAACCCGAGAGACAACTCGCGGCGCTGTTCCAGGGACCGTCCGGCACGGATGTCGGCATTAACCAGGGCGATGCCTTTGTCGGGCTCCTTGACCCGGCCAATGGATAGGTTGTCGGTCGGGTACTCTCTGATCGAAATGCTGATGTGGTCGGTTCCGGTATCCATGATCCTGGAAAAAAGCTGCCTGACGTCTTCGGCAAAGGTCTGCTTGTCGCGAGCGGCAAGCTCTTTGTTGATGTCGAACTGCAGATGCGGCATGAGATCCTCCTTTGGGTGACAGGGCCAACCGTTTCATTGGTCTGTGATTTTCGATTATACCAGGGCTGCTCACGGGGAGGAGGGGAGGATAAATAAAATATCTATTTTTAAAGCTGCTGTATGATCAGGGTAGACAGTAGAAAAAATAATAAAATCAAATTGTTATGGAAATATCTGGCGGGATCGGTCCGGTTCGAAGGCCAGAAAGTGTATGCGGGGAATATACATGTCATGTCTGGAAATTATCTTTATGGTATTTGATTAATGCTTATAATAACAACAGGTTAAGGTATTTCTTTTTGAGTTTTTTAGGGTTGGCATAAACGCTGCAAACTCTTTAGTTTAAAGAACACTCAAAAAAAGCACACCTTGAGAAGGAGGGCGCTATGAAAAAGCAAATAACTTACCTGTTGACGGGACTGTCTCTGATGGCGACATCAGCTTTTGCGGCCGAAACGTCAGGAGCCGGGGAAGGCAGTCTGCTGCTGTCCCTGTTTATCGGATTTTTCGCTCTGATTATCGTTTTTCAACTGGTCCCCGCAACCCTCATGCTGATCGGCATGCTGCGCGGTATATTCGGCAGGGACCAGAAAAAGGCGACAACGCACCGCTGATCCTGCGGCTATCCAAAGTGAGGTGACGTCATGAAAGGCCTGCTTATAGCAAATCGAGACAAGGACGCCAGGGAGCGGCTGGCCTGTCTCTTCGAAAAGGACGATTGTCGGGTCGTCACATCCGATTCGGTAGCCAACGCTCTGGAAGGGATCATCAACAAGGAGATCCAGGTTGTCGTGATCGATGGTGACTGCCACGAAGAGAATGTCGTTCGGGTGATTCCGCTCCTGAAAAAATGCAACCGTAACCTGTCGATTATCCTGGTTTCGGAGGAACTTCCACTCAATCTCGTCAAGCGGATTCGCCAGGAAGGTATTTTCTACCATGCCCTCAGGAGCGTAGGGCAGGAGAATGAATCGGAAATTTATCAGGCGGTCTGCTGTGCTTTCCGGAAATACGAGGAACGGACCCAGGAGAGCCTGCAATCAGGAAAGGGGAAGCTTATGTTTTCAGTCAAATCGTTACTGTCGTCAATCGTTCTGACCTTGATGCTGTTCACTCCCGTGTTTGCCGTTGACACGACCGTAACTTACACCAGCGGACTGCTTGTCCTGCTGTTTGTCGGATTCTGTGCCCTGATCATCGTGGCCCAGCTGATTCCGGCCCTGCTGGTGCTGTTTGGCATGACCAAGGCGGTTTCCAGGGGCATGTCCGAGCAGAAAACGGTCAAGGTGAAAAATCACTAGCATTGACCTGAGCAGGTGGTTATGAAGGAGCGGTGCCTGGCATCGCTCCTTTTTCTTTGGGTTACCGATGGACGAACGTATCAAGACCGGGTATCTTCTATCTGATGGGACAAATCTGCTGCATCACGGAGAACTCCTGACATGTCTGTCCATAACTGGTTGCTCTATCTTGTCCTGGTGCTGATCGCGACGTCAACCCCGGGACCGGCTGTGTTGTTTGCCATGACCAGTGCCACCCTGCACGGTTTGCGCAAAGCGGTTTTTGCGGCCCTCGGCAATATCACCGGGTTACTGCTGATGGGATTGGCGGCGATGACCGGCCTCGGGGCCTTGCTGAGCGCTTCCGAGCAGGCCTTCGATCTGATCAGGTATGCAGGAGCCGCCTACCTGGTCTACCTGGGGGCACGGCTTATCCTGCAGCGGGGGGTCGACCTGACTGAACGGCAGGGACAATTCAATCCGGCCGTCAAATCCGCGGCTAAAATTTATCTCCAGGCGATCGGGGTGGCTCTCAGCAATCCCAAGGCGATTGTCTTTCTCACGGCCTTGTTTCCCCAGTTCGTTGTTGTTGGCGACCCGGTTCTTCCCCAGTTTGTGATCCTTATGGGGACGTTGATGCTGTTCTCATTTCTGTTTCTTGTTTTTTACGCTCTGCTTGCCTGCCGTGCTAAATTCTGGTTACTCAAACCTTCACGGATGAGGCTGTTCGGACGGGTCAGCGGGTCCATTTTCATCGGTTTCGGAGCCTTGTTGGCAACCTCTCATCGCTAGGTTCTCTATTTCGGAAAGGCGCTTCTCGCTCCTTGTTGATAACGGGGGCGGGGCAAGGTATGACACTGGCTTCTTATCGCCGGACAAAAAAAGGGCGGGGAACTCTCAGCATGAGAATCCCCGCCTTTTTTTATATGGATGGGATGGATTTTTCGCCGCTTGAAAAGACGACTTTCGTCGCTCGCAGCGCCTATTCCGGCTCGTTGGAACCCAGAGTAATCGACTCCGCGAATCGCGGGTAGTGTGTTCCCAGGGCCGCGACCGCTTCACGCAGGTGGGCGGCATATTTGTAATGAGCTCCGGTTCCGGTGCGCAGCTCGGCTTCGTAGACAAACTTATCGAGCGTGGTGGTGTGCTCGAAACTGAACTGGGACCCCAGCAGCAGCCAGGCGCAATAGCCACTGCTTCCGGCTGCGAGCTCAGAGCGGGCCTGTGAGGTTGACTGCTGCCCCAGCTTCAGGAACCCTTCGTCCAGTTGTTGGTCTGCCGGAAGCTGCTCCTCGGCGCAGTAAAAGCCGCGCGGGAGCAAAGGGCAGTATTTCTGCCCGGTGCGGTGCCGGTTCAGATCACGGATCTCGGCAATGGTCATGGCCGACCATGCGAAACGAACGGCCGTTCGCGATGCCGCGGAGCCGATCATGGCGTAGCGGTTGTCGTGACCTTCGAGGGCTGCGATCAGGTCGCTTTCCGTGACTCCGGCTGGCGGGTAGATGTCAAACATGGCCGTGCTGGCGGCTTCCCCTGCGGGTACGGGTTCCTGTGCCGCGCGCTGTGAAAGGGTGTTGAAATCGCTTTGATGCCCGCTCACAAACGAGGGCTTCGGCTCGGCATGTTTGATCATCCGGGGTGCCGACAGAGCCAGTTCGGTCTTGATTTTCTCGCCCAGCAGCCTGGCCTCGGGAAGCCAGTGAGACATCAGGTTCTGGCACAGCTGGACCCAGCCCCGTGAGGACATGACCAGCATGATATTGGTTTTGGCGGCGACCGGGAGAAAGTAGCGGGCTCGGTCAAAAGCGTAGTTTCGCTTCATCCGCGCCACCTGCTTGCGGGCTTTTTCACTGGTGTCGGCCAGCAGGGTGCTCGGAATCAGGGTCAGCTCGGGATTATTGGTCCCGACCTTGTCCCAGAAGTGCAGGGCGGCTTCATAGGCCTTGAAACACTCACCCATGAAACGGTACCACGGTTCATGCTGGTCATCCGGAACTCCGAGGAGGGCAGGGTCGACCAGTCCTGATTCATCAAGCTTGATATAGCGCGTCGATGATTCCTGGCCTCCGGCGGTCGGGCACCAGCTCCAGACCAGGTAGGCCAGCAGGATGGAGACGTCATCCATGAACATGGCGACGGGAGCCATGTCGGCAATGGACTGATGGCCGTAATCGATCATTTTGAAGATGCCGTCAACGGACTTGTCCAGATTGTCAGGGTCTATTTTGGCCAGGATCGCCTCAAGCCCTTCATTGTTACGCGAATAACGGGCCCCGCTGGCCGCCAGCAGTTCAGGCGTCAGTGCCGGGCGACCCGCAGCTCTGGCGGCTTCGGTCGGTATGATGGAAACGTTGGTAACGTGCATTCTGTTTCGATTTCCTTTGATATCGCTTCCGCAGAAGGACATGACATGTTTTCAATCAACGACTGGATTGGAAATCTTAGTAGAGACGGCAAAGGGATGCAAATACAAATCTGGCCGGCAAGTCAAATCCTTCTGTTTTTCCCAAACATCGACAACAGCCGCCAGTCCTTGATGCTTTCATATCGCGGCCAGTCAGACATCTTCGAATTGGCGATGAGAGGGTTCTCCCGGGAGTACGGAAGCTTTTCTGGGGGAGATCAATCCCCCAAGGTAACCACAGCAGAGTCCAAAAGCGGGGTACAGCAGATCAAGGTGGCCGGGCCGGGTCTGGAGATTGATGACGCCGCCGGTTCCACAAAGAAAGTAGAGGCCGATCAGGAGCAGAATCTGTATTTCGATTTTCAGACTGAAGCCGACGATAGGGGCCAGAGGACTGAGCAGTGGTGGCGAACTTTCAATGATGCGGGTCTCTTTTGACGCCGCCAGAAAGCCCATGAAAAAGCCGATGATGGCTGATGATCCTGCAAGCTGCGGGGGGTGTCCCACCAGGACAGAAAGGGAAACAACGCCTGTCTGGCAGACCAGGGCAGACCCTCCGTAAAACTGTTGATTGGCATGCAAAAATGCCCCACTTCCGGGGGTAATCGGCGTCCAAAATTGACCCACCTCAGCATATCCTCCAAGCTCTTTGCTTTTTGCAGAGAGAGGAGCCTTTTGAGGGAGATGCTGATTGTGGAAACCATTGCTAAAATCCGCCGCGCCTACCACCGGGACTAAAAGTCGATCCGGCAGATTTGCCGGGAGATGAATCTGGCCCGAAATACTGTCCGAAACATACTCCGCTCCGATGCCACGGAACTGCATTACGAGCGTAAAGTCCAACCTCGCCCCAAGCTGGAGCCGTTCGTGGAACCACTAACAGCGGCCCTGGATGAGGACCAGAAGAAGCCGGAGGCAGTAGTAATGTGCAGCTGCGCAAGAGGCTGATCCTTCCGCCTGCTGATGGAAGGATCAATGATGGAGAGTTTGATCTTTTCTTGGCTACCACGGCACGACATTCTTCAAAGGAATGGTTACGCCCGCAAAAAGCGACCTGGGCCTCCGGGACGGTTCGACAGACAGACAGTGGAACCTGTCTGCCTGTCGATGCCCGGATAGATACCTGGTACCTTCTTCTCTAGAGGCGCAGTGAATTGGGATGATGTCCCTCGAATTCCGGCTGAACGGTATGGCAGACGGTGCAGTCGTTGCCGATGGGGCGGTTATTCCCCTGATACTGCAGCGGCTGGATGCTGTCACGGGTGCTGCCGAATTTATTGAGGGTGGCCGGATAGACCGCGTGAGTGCTGCCATGGCAGGCCTCGCACATCATTGCTTCCATCTGGTCATGACGGTTGCGGTAGAGCCCTTCCGGACCATCCGTCCAGGTGTTGAAAGCATCAACGGTTGACCCCATCTGGAAATCTTCATGACAGTTCAGGCAGTCAGGTTCATTGATCCACGGGGTGCGGGGATTGATCAGGTCAACGGACGCGACGTTGCGGCTTTTGAGCCCGGCCATCAGCCGGGCGGCACCTTTCTTGCCAGCCTCATGCTCCTTTTTGAGGAGGGACAGGGCATGGTCCTCCATGGTGCCGTGGCAATTGGTGCAGTCCATGAACTCGGAATGGTGGCTGCGGAAACACTGGGTCGGTCCGTCAGGTCGGGAGGGGTGGCAGGCGACGCAGGCCTGCATCCCTTCGCGATCGGTCAGGTAGTTGGCATGCCAGCCGTGCAGAGCGGCTGGAAAATTGAGCAGTTCCGGGTTCCCCTTGGTGCCGAGAACCGGATCGGCATGACACCCCTGGCACAGCATGGGTTCTCCGTTCCGGGCTTTTTCCACCAGGTTGGTTCCGCTGTTCTTGTCATGGGCCGCCAGGACATCGAGACTCGTCGCATCGGTGAACCCGGCGACGCCATCGACCCGCCAGCCACCGCCATGGCAGTTTTTACAGCCCATTTCCGTTGATGTCGGAGCGACGGTTTTGGTGACGGCCAGGACCTCGCCGGTCTCTTTGCTGGTCGCAGTGATGGTGAAGATCGGATAGGGGTTGTAGCTGCCGTCCTCGGTGTATGGGACGACCGGAATGAACGGGGCGACAAAAGCGCGATGCGCCTCTTCAAGCTTCATCGTCCCGGACACGCGCTGGCCGCCAACCCCCACCCCGGAAGGCAGCTTCGCGCCCAGGAGTTTTTCGGCAAACTCCCAGAAGCGCACATGCCGTTCGGGATATTCGAACCCCTTTTCGACCTGGTAGGACAGTTCGACCCCTTCGGTCATGATTTCGGGGCTGTCGCCACGTTTAACCAGCTGGGCGAAGATGTCGTTGGCCGGCGGCAGCAGAATCCAGTACGGGTCACTGTCGGAAATGCAATGCATCCCCAGGTTGTTCCAGGCCAGCAGTACATAGTCATTCCGGTCTTTGTCAAAGGGGGGGATCTCCACCGGCAGGTCTTTCGCCTCGAACACCGGATTGCCGAGATTCAGCCCGTCCGCCTGCTCAAGGGGGGTGATGGTCTGGCTATGCGCGGCCGGTTGTTTGCCACTGGCCAGCGCTGGCGCTGCCAGCAGACTGGCACAGAGCAGGATCAGGGTCACGATGCCCGGTTGTTTTCTGTTTCCTCTCATCATCTTGTTCCCTCCCGTCAATGAGCAGCTGCGGCCCCGGTGGCAACCGGTAGCGCTGTTGAGGCGGCGGTGTTGATCTCCGGACCGTGGACGATATAGTTGGCCAGGGCCCAGCGTTCGGTTCGACTGCCGACAAAGGGCGGCATGTAGTTGTTCATCTTGCCGAGCCCATTCAGTTTGGCATCCATCCCAAACACACTGTCGTATTTACCGGCCAGGTGCCGGATATCATTGAGCGGCCCGCCGATGGAATGGCAGGCGCTGCACTGGAAGCGGAACAGTTCCCGGCCGGCGGCGATCAGGTTGTCGTCATTGACCTCTTTGTTTTCGGCCCATTTGGCTGACGGCAGAAAACCAGCCTTCTGAATGGCCGGGGCGTCCTTGACGTAGATCTGATTGGCGTACATGTGGCTGTGAATCACATAGGGGCGACGGCCGCCTTCGCGGATGAATTCGAAGGATCCGAAATAAATCAGGGCGATGGCGACGATGATAAAGCAGAAGCCTTTCTGGACGCTCTGCGGCAGCTTGAGAGCCATGACCATTGAAGCGATAAACAGGATGGCGAGGAACCATGCCGTGGCTCCCAGATACCTGGCGAGTTCCGGGGATTTTTCGAAAATCATGACGGCCTGAGCTGCGGGGAGGGCCTCGATGTACCACCAGCCGCCGACCAGCATCAGGACGAACGGAACGGCGACCCAGGTTGCGCAGATCCGCATCAGTCGCTGGCGCAGGGCGGCGTTTTTCTGGAACGCCGCGGTGACGTACCCAAACACCCCGCACAGAACCAGTGACAGTCCGGTGCGGAACACCAGGGACGGCCAGAAGGTCGGGTTGAAGAAGCCGGACCAGAAGTTGCCGTTCTCAAGCCAGCTGCCGGGGGTGAGCATGAAATCGATGATGCCGTTGATCAGAAACAGGGACATCCAGGCGCACAGGAAGTACAGCCAGCCGATGATCATGTGGTTTTTCCGATCCATCTTGCCGAAGGTGTAGAAATAGATGAACAGGGCGACGATCTCGCCAACGAAAAAGACCCATTCCGCAGCCCAGCCGAAGACGAAAATGTGGATCAGGGCTGATGTTGCCGCCGGGTTGAGCAGGGCGATGGTCCACCAGATCCCGACACCGGTCATGCCGCCGAAGACCATGGTCAGCAGCAGGAAGAATTTACTGTGTTTTTTGACGTAATCGAGAAGGGCGCCGTTCTCCTCACGGTAGGCCTGGCGTTCGAGAACGACCAGGAACGCGCCGCCGCCGACCGCGAAGTGAGAGACCAGGACATGAACAATGGCGATGAGCGCGATCAGGAAGCCGCCGCCGTAAGTTGTGAGTTCCCAGACCGGATAGTTCATTTGGACACCTCCTTACGGCAGTTGACGGCAAGCTTCAGCATGTAGCCGATCATGGCCAGGCCGGCGATGAAGACGACCAGGAAAAAGATCAGTGGTGAGTATTCCGGTCTGACAGTCAGGTCGGACATCTGAAAATAGGGTTGCAGGTAGAGAACGCGTACCAGGTCGCGCATCAGGATCATCACCACCAGCAGAACCAGGGTGGTTGCGCTGGCAGCGATGAGATTCCGTTTGTGGCCCAGGTAGAGGGCCGCCAATGCCAGGATGATGCCGATGCTCAGCAGCCCGGTCCCGTAAGCGCTCCCGCCCATGAAGGCCTTCATGACCGGTTTGGGCAGGGCCAGCAGGAACCAGATTCCGAACAGGACCTGCACGCCGGTGGCCAGGGTGAAATAGGTCAACCCCCTGGCAATCAGAACCTGCTTGTCGACGCTGCTTTTGCGCAGGTTGAAATGACCGATCAGGGCCAGGTAAAGGCCGGCCACGGCAATTGCCCCGATGACGAAATGCAGGTAGCGGGGCAGGACCGTGGGATCGGTGACATTAAGCAGGGTTCCTCCGGCATTGCCGAAATAGGTCGCCCAGCGCTCTGGTTCGAGCATCAGGGTCATGTTGTTGGTGAAGAAGAAGGCGATGATCAGGAGAATTCCCACGGAAAATTCCAGCAGAAAGATCCTGGCGTTGCCGAGCCTGTCGAATTTGAAATCATAGATATAGGCGCTGTAGTAGGCGAGGATCAGCATGCCGACGATGGACAACCACCAGACCGCCATCAGGATCGAGCTGCTGTAGATGAAGTGTCCGTAAAGGACCTGGACAAACAGCAGCGGCGCGACTCCCATATTGACCGCAAAGGCGATGGTATAGGGCCACTTGTAGCTGAATTCCTTGCTGAGAAGGGTGTTGTCCTGGCCGCCATTGAGACTGCTGATCAGGGCGATGATGCCGCCGCCGAGCATCGCATTCATGACCAGGATGTGGAGCAGGAAGGTCACTATCAATAGAACATAGAACCATCCCCAGGGTACGGGGATGGCATCGGGGGTGGGGATCAGGGCCGCTGGGTTCATCGATTCTCCTCCTTGGTATGGGGGGACGCTATATGTCAAATGTTCGATCGCAGAGGCAGGCTCTTGCACAATGACAAGGCAGGGCTAAATTACCATAAATTATGAAGGAATAGAACAGTCCGAATGTTCAAATTATATGAATGTTATGACTTGTGACCGGAAGGCCACTCTGATATCGTGATTTTTTAACGTTTTTCAGAGCTATGAACGGAGATAGAACTATGAAAATAACGTCACTTGACCAAGTCGCCTCGTTTCCCATGGCGATGGACGGCGTCGCCGGTGTCACCAAACAGGTTCCGGTCGGGCAGGAGGATGGCACGCCCACTTTTTCGTTCCGGGTTTTTACCCTCGAGCCCGGTGGTCATACGCCCTATCATCAGCATGCGTCCGAACATCTCAATTACATTATCGAGGGCGAAGGCGCCCTGGTTGACGAGGCGGGCGAACTGCATCCGGTCAAGGCCGGTGATTTCGCTTTTGTCAAACCGGATGAAAAACACCAGTATCGCAATACCTCTGAAACCTCGCCGATGAAGATGATCTGCGCCGTTCCGGTCGCTTACGAATAAAGCCTTCCCTTGAAAGAAGCGGGTCCTCCGCGGGGAGGACCCGCCTCTTTTGCATTACTCCTCAGGCTGCTGGTTCTTCAGAAACGGTTTTATCAGGTCCAGCGGCATCGGGAACAGAATCGTCGAGTTCTTCTCCGTGGCAATTTCGGTCATGGTCTGCAGGAAGCGCAGCTGCAGGGCTCCCGCCTGGGTCGAAATCTGCTCGGCCGCATCGGCCAGGGTCCGGGCGGCTTCGAATTCGCCTTTGGCATGGATCACCTTGGCGCGGCGTTCCCGTTCCGCCTCGGCCTGGCGGGCCATGGCGCGCTGCATCTCGACGGGCAGGTCGACGTGCTTGATTTCAACGTTCGAGACCTTGACCCCCCAGGGGTCGGTCTGGCGATCAAGAATTTCCTGGAGGTTGTGATTGATCTTGTCGCGCTGCCCCAGCAGGTCGTCGAGCTCCACCTGGCCGAGGACGCTCCGCAGTGACGTCTGGGCCAGCTGACTGGTGGCGTACAGGTAATTATCGACTTCGATGAGGGCCTTTTCTGGTTGCACGACCCGGAAGTAGAGCACCGCGTTCACCTTGATGGAGACATTGTCGCGGGTGATGATGTCCTGGGGAGGGACGTCCATGGCCACGGTGCGCATATTGATCTTGATCAGCCTGTCGACGATGGGGATGATGAAGCGCAGGCCCGGCCCCCTGACCCCGGCAAACCGCCCCAGCCGGAAGACGACCCCCCGCTCGTACTCGAGCAGAATGCGGATCGCGGATGCGATGATGATCAAAACGAAGGCCAGAACAATAATCCAGAACAGACTGAATCCCAATCCAAACATGACTAAACCTCCTTGTCGGTTGCAGGGGGTGTTTTTCCGGCTGAAGGTCTGACTTTCAGGCAGAGGCCGTCCAGAAACTGGTCAACGACGACCTCGGTCCCCACGGCAATAGGCTGATCGGCCCGGGCGTACCAGTATTCACCATGAATAAAGACGCGTCCCCGGTTGGTGGCGCCGTCAATCGCGTCGATCACCTCTCCGCTCTCCCCGATCATCCCTTCCTGTCCCATGGTGACCGGGCGCCGTTGGGTGCGGACGACCATCCCGGTCGCCAGCAGGAAAAAGCCGGCACTCACCGCCACGGTGGCTGCGATCACCGCTCGCGAGATCTGCAGGTAGGGATCGCTGCTGTCGATGAGCATCAGCGATCCCAGGGCCATGCAGATGATGCCGCCTATCGACAGCATGCCATAGGAGACGACTTTGACCTCGAGGATGAAAAAGACGACGGCCAGCAGGATCAACAGAACTCCGACGTAGTTGACGGGCAGCGAAGAAAAGGCGAACAGGGCCAGCAGGATAGCGATGGCGCCGATAGCGCCCGGCAGGATCACGCCGGGCTGGGAGATTTCGAAAAAGATGCCGATAATGCCCAGCATCATCAGCAGGTAGGCGATATTCGGATTGCTCAGGGCATTGAGAATCTGTTGTTGCCAGGACATGTCAACCGGGCTGAGGGTCAGCTTCTGGCTGTCGAAAACCCGCGCCTGGCCGGCCCGGATATACTTGTAGCCGTGAAGTTGCCCGATCAGGCTTTCGCTGCTCTCGGCAATCAGGTCGACGACCGCGAGGTCGACGGCTTCGCTGGCAGAGATGGAGACGCTTTCGCGGACCGCCTGCTCCGCCCAGTCCTGGTTGCGGCCCCGCTTCTGGGCCAGGCTGCGGGCGTAGGCCGCGGCATCGTTTTCCACTTTGGCCATCATGGTCTCATCGGGCTGATTCCCCGGACCGACGGCCACCGGGTGGGCGGCTCCGATGTTGGTGCCGGGGGCCATGGCCGCAAAATCCGCCGCCAGGGTGATCAGCATTCCGGCCGAGGCGGCCCGGGCTCCGTGGGGAGCGATGTAGACGATGACAGGAATCTCGGAATTCAGCTCGGCCTGGATGATGTCCCGCATGGCACTGTCGAGGCCACCCGGGGTGTCGAGCTGAATCAGGACGGCAGCATCCTGCTGCCGATTGGCTGCGGTGATGTTTTCGGTAATGAAGGCCGCCGTCACCGGATTGATCGATGACGCGACGGTCAGCGTACGGACGCGATTGGAATCACTGTGCGCCGCAGTGACCAGATTCAGGAAAAAAAACAGCACTAAAAGGGCTCTTGACGTCTTCATTCGATCACCCGTAATGGTGGTCCCGGAGGCTTTTCCCGCCGCGCCCCGGTGGGCTATTCAAGCCCGAACTTCTTCATTTTACGCCACAAGGTGCTGGGATGGATCGCCAGCAGCCTGGCCGCTTCACGTCTGCTGGATGTCGCCCTGAGGGCCTGCCTGATGACCTCCTGCTCCTGAAGCCCGGAGATGTCCGCCAGGCTGACCTCCCGGTGCTGGTCCCGACCTTCTAAAGCCGGATGTTCCAGACAGAGACGAACCGCACTGGTGTCTGCCGTTTCCGAATCAGACAGAACCGACAGGCGTTCGCAGAAATTGCTCAGTTCCCGCACGTTGCCGGGCCAGCTGTAGGCCATGACCAGCCTCTCCGCTTCGGGAGTGAGGTTGCGCAAGCGCGACCCGAGAAGCTCCCGGTTGGCCAAGATGAAATGCTGGCACAAGGCTATTATATCATGCGGGCGCTCCCGTAAGGGAGGCAGGGACAGTTTTAGGACGTTGAGGCGGTAGAAAAGATCCTCACGGAAGCGCCCCTGGCTCACCAGCTCTTTGAGATTTTTATTCGATGCCGAGATAATCCTGATATCGATGGGAATCACCCGGTCGTGACCGATGCGCATGATTTCACGTTCCTGGAGTACTCGCAGCAGCCTGCTTTGCAGTTTTGGGGAAATGTCGCCAATCTCATCAAGAAAAACCGTCCCCTTGTGGGCCAGTTCGAACAAGCCCTGCTTGCCTCCCTTGGCCGCCCCGGTGAACGCCCCATCGACATAACCGAACAATTCACTCTCCAGCAGATCCTCGGCCAGTGCGGCACAGTTGATGGCAATGAAGGGCTGGTTTTTTCGCCTGCTGGCGTTATGGATGCTCTGGGCGAACAGTTCCTTGCCGGTCCCTGTTTCACCAAATATGAAAATGTTCGACTCAACCCGGCTGAACTTCTCGGCGGTATGAATGGTCTCCTGAATGGTCGGCTCCCGGCCGATGACGTCGCTGAACCGGTATTTGGCGATCAGTCCCTTATGGTGAAGCTTCGAGCGGATCTGACCTTCAAGTTCCTGGATCTTGGAAATGTTTGAAAAGGTGATCACGGCGCCGGCATCCCCTGCCGGAACGCAGTTGACGGTGTGTACCAGCTGATTGATGGTGACCAGCTCATCAAGGATCTTCTCTCCCCCTGTCAGAACTCTGTGAATGTCGAGCTGGGGCAATATTTTGCTCAGGGGGACCGGGTGGCCGGTATTTTTCAGTTCGCTGAACATTTTCCTGACATAGTTGTTGGCCACGGTGATGTCGCCGTCATGATTGACCGAGATAATCCCCTCAAAGGTATAGTCCATGATGCTTTCAAAGCGATCCGCCCTTTCTCGTTCCTGGCGCATCAACCGGACCGACCGGATCGCTTCATCGATCGCCTGCAGAATGGTTTTTTTGCCGCTTTTGATCATGACGGTTGGAATTTTTCTGTTTTGGCAGATCTGGTATCCCGTCTTGCCGGCGATGACCGCATCGGCTCCTTCTTGGCTGGCACGCAGAATGACGCTCTCCAGATCCTCAGGGTTGTCGACCTGATAACTCTCCAAGGTGCAGGAAAGGGCATCCTTGATCTCTTCAATACCGTAAATCGTGTTGAGCGGGCCAACAACGGCAATCTTTTTTGGGGTGAACTTTCTGATGCAGGTGTTCAGGGCGGCGGTAATGTCGAACCCGGTGACCGTCATATCGATCAGGGGAACGGACGACAGGCGTTGAATCTTGTCGGCAGAATAGCCCCGGGCGATCACGATATCGGTTGCTTGCAGATCTTTTTCGCTGATCTCGTCTACGGTCCTGGTCAGGATCGACTGGGATAATGCCGCTTTTTCGGGATGCTGCCGAAAAATTTCTTCAACCATCTGATTGATGGAGTGATAAGGAACGATGAATGTGATTCTGATCATGGCCTCTCCGCGGAAGCAATTGCGTGACTGCAATAAGTATTGCATTAATGCAATTTGCCCTGCAATCGTTTCTTGTTTCCCGGGCGTGAAAATTGTGCACCAGTCAGAGAAGCTAAAACTGTTTTTTGGCTGATTCACTGAGGTTCTGGTGGATTTTATATCAAAATTCTTTCTGATTCTCTGGTTGGTATCCTTCTTGCTGAAACCCCTGTCAAATTAAGAACTCAACTCAACGGGAGGATGCTGTGAATTATGATCTGCTGTTCGCTGACGGGGATAAGAAAGCCGTAGAAATAGCTATTATCGGAGTCCAGGGGTTCAACCATTCCCTGTTTGTTTACGGCTCTAAAAATAACAGAGTTTCGGTACGCATTCTGTGTGGTCGGAATACCGAAAAGTGTATCAATGCTTACCGTTCCATCGGGATTGACGATCAGGAAATAGTGCATTGCACCAACGTAGAGGCGGGCCTGGAGGCTTTTGCGGCAGGCCGGTATCTGGTTTTCAACGATGTCTCCCTGGCCATGCAGATGCCCTTTGATCTGGTCGTGGAAGGGACCGGCAACACCGAGGCTTCGGCCCGCTATATTCTCGAGGCGATTGAGCACGGCAAGCATGCCATCATGGTTACCAAAGAGTCCGACTCCGTTGTCGGTCCGCTGCTGGCCCGCAAGGCCCGTGAAAGAGGGGTGGTCTATTCCCTCGCCGAAGGGGATCAGCCGGCATTGCTGATCGGCCTGGTCTCCTGGGCCAAAACCGCCGGGCTTGAGATTGTCAGTATCGGCAAGGCCAGTGAATATGATTTTATCTACGATCCTGCCGAAGAAACCGTTCGGGTGCTTGACAAGACGGTCCGGGTTGACGGATTTGCCGATGTCTGGTCGCTGGGTGACGACGTTGCCGGGACCGTTGCGAAGCGCAGCGACCTGCTTGCCGAATTCAGTCAGCGTGCCATTCCTGACCTGGCGGAAATGGCGATTGTATGTAATCATCTGCCCGGCATTAAGCCTGATATCCCAGAGTTTCACTACCCTGTCGCCAGAACCGTCGAAGTGGCTGACCTGATGTGCCCCTCTGAAATGGGGGGGCTGTTTTCGGGGGAATCCCGGATTGATGTCTACAATTGTCTGCGCCGTCCTGATGAACAGAGCATGGAAGGCGGGGTTTATGTCGTGGTTGCCTGTAACGATGAGGAGACCTGGCAGGTCCTGCTTGAGAAAGGGGTTCCTCTCAGCCGCAACAGAAAGACAGCCCTGATTTATTACCCTGCCCATTACCTGGGTTTTGAAACCCTTTTCAGTGTCCTGTCCGTCGGACTGCTCGGTTTGCCGACCAGTTCGACGACACCTGAGCCCCGGTATGATGTCGTTGCCCGGGCCACTGTGTCCATGATGAAAGGAACCCGGCTGGAGGCCAAGGGGCACCATCATGTCATCGACGGCTTAGAGGGGGTTCTGCTGCCGGCGCAAAAGGTGGCGCAGAACTCCCAGATTCCCTATTACCTTGCGGACGGTTCGGTGCTCAACCGCAATGTCGAGCCCGGCGAGCTGATTACCGCTGACATGCTCGAGAAGCCTGAAGACTCTATTCTTTGGAGTCTGCGCCTGGAGCAGGATGAGATTTTTTTGAATTGACCCCGGTCGGCGATTTTCTGTCGGCTGGTGGAGTAACATCATCATTTGTGCGCAGGAGATCGTCTTCCGATGATTGTGGATGGATTGATATGAATGACTGAGGGCAGGGGTGGTTCGGTTGAGCCATCCTGCTGCTCCAACTTTCTGCCAAGAAAAGGAGATGGAGATGAGGAAAGCGCTGGTTCTTGTTGTTGTATTGGCATTTCTGGTGGGCGGTATTTCTGTGACAAATGGTTTTTCGGCGGACTATCCAAAAAGAACCGTGGAATTTGTGGTTCCGGCCAGTGCCGGTGGGGGGAGCGATACCCTGGCCCGGCTGATCCTGGACATTATCCAGAAAAACAGTCTGGTCGACGGGACGATCGTGGTCGTCAACAAGCCTGGCGGAGCCAGTGCTGCTGGGCATGCCTACATTATGGGATCCCGCAATGGCGATCATATCATCTTTACGATGAACGCCGCCCATGCGCTGGCTGCTCGTTCGAACCCGGCGATTGACAGCGAAGCGTTTACCCCGCTGGCCAATCTGGCTATGGACAATGTGCTTCTGGTTGCCAAGGCCGACAGCCCCTACAAGACCTTTGCTGATGCTCTAGAGGCGATTAAAGCCAAACCGCAGAGTATTTCCGTCGGAGTTGCCGACAACCTTGACAAATTGTGTCTTGCCCAGGTCAATACGGAAACCGGCAGCGAATTTTCAGACGTCTATTTCGACGGTGCCGGAGAAATTGCCACGGCGCTGCTTGGCGGCCACATCCAGCTCGGTATTTTCAACCCTAACGAATGCCTCGGTCATATCAAGGCTGGAACCATGATTCCCCTGGCCACCTTTTCGACCGATCGCCTGGCCGCGCCTCTGGCCGCGGTTCCGACCTTCAAGGAGCTGGGCTATCCCGGTATCGAATTCCAGATGTTCCGGTCCATCATGGGCGGCAAGGGGATGTCTCCTGACGTCCAGAAGTACTGGAGCGATGTGATCGAAAAGGTTGTCGCCACCGATCAGTGGAAAGAGAACTACATTCAGAAAAAAGGCCTCGAAGCCAAGTTTATGCCGGCGTCCGAATATGCCCCTTATCATAATAGAACCGCCGAGCGGCTGTATCAGGCCGGCAAGAAGATCGGAATGTTCGAATAAGCTAAGAACCTCTGGGCGGGCGGAGGGAGCGCATATAAAAGATGCGTTCCTTCCGCAGCCTGTTAAGTTTTTATTTTTATGGCAGGAGATGAGTTGTCATGGAGTTTGTCATCGCGGGTGGCAGTATTGTCGTTGCCCTTTTCTGGATTCAGCAGGGCTGGTTCAGATATGGGTTCTGGGTCAAGGGGACTCCTGGTGGTGGTTTTCTGCCGGTGATCTTCGGCCTGATTATCCTGGTGAGTTCCATTGTGGTCATGCTGCGGGCCAGGAAAGCACCCGGCGTGTCAGGGGCGATGACGCGGTCTTCTTTTATTCCTATTGGTTTTGCGGTGATCGGTGTTGGTCTGATTCAGGCATTTGGAATTTCCCTGGCCGTATTCGTTTTTACTCTGGTCTGGATGAAATTCCTGAGTCGTTACTCCTGGCTGAAATCGATTCTGGTCAGTGCTGTTTTTACCGGGTTTATTTATGGAATCTTTCGCCTGTGGCTGCAGGTTCCGTTCCCTCCCGGATTGTTCTCATCGCTGTAAAGGAGGGATGCTGTGAATAACTTCCAACTGTTGATGCAGGGGTTCGATACGGCCTTGACCCTGCCGAATGTTTCGGTTGCTGTGGTCGGCGCTTTTCTGGGCCTGATTGTCGGGGCCATGCCCGGAATAGGCGCGGTGACCGGAGTCTCTCTGCTGTTGCCTCTGACCTTCAAAATGAATCCGACAACGGCGATTATCATGCTCGCGGCTATCTATTACGGCAATATGTATGGTGGTGCCTACAGTGGTATCCTGCTCAATATTCCGGGGGATTCGCCAGCGGTGATGACGGCGCTCGACGGCTATCCTTTAAGCCGCAAGGGCAAGGCCGGCAAGGCCTTGTTCGCAGGTAACCTCGCCTCCTTTTTCGGAGGAACGGTCGGTATTATCGCCCTGACGATTTTTGGTCCCATGCTGGCCCAGATCGGACTGAAATTCGGTCCGGCTGAAATTACGGCGCTGATTTTTCTGGCCCTCACCTCCATCGGCTGGCTGCTGGGCGACGATCCTCTCAAAGGCATCGTCGCCTCCAGTCTCGGCATCCTGGTTTCAACAATCGGGATGGACCTGATGGCGGCCGGAGCTCCTCGCTTTACTTTCGGCAGTATCGATCTTTACAGCGGGATCTCGTTTATCCCCTTGGTTATCGGCATGTTCGGGATGAGCCAGGTGATGGAGCTGATGACCGGCGGGGAGGGCGATTCACTGACCACCGGGCGCCGGCTGACCATTCGGGAAAGTATTCTTGATCGAAGCGAAATCAAGCGTATTTCGCTGCCGACTCTGAAAAGTTCCATCCTGGGGAACTTTGTCGGGTTTCTGCCCGGCGCCGGGGGGACGACAGGTTCTTTTCTTGCCTATGTCCTGGAGAAGAAGACCGGCCGGAACAGGGAGGAAATGGGGCAGGGCGCTATCGAGGGGGTTGCCGCCTCCGAGTCCGCCAACAATGCCGCCGCCGTCGGCGCATTCGCTCCCCTGTTGTCTCTTGGGATTCCCGGTTCGGCGACGTCCGCCGTCCTGCTTGGCGGTCTGATGATGTGGGGGCTGCAGCCGGGGCCCTTGCTGTTCGGCGAACAACCCGATTTTGTCTGGGGTCTGATCGGCTCGATGTATATCGGCAATGTGGTCTGTGTCATTGCCGGACTTATCATCATCCCGTTTCTGATGTCTATTCTCCGGATTCCGCGTGGCATTATCGCTCCGATGATTGTCATGATCTGCATCGTCGGGGCTTATTCGGTCAATAACAATATGTTCGATGTCTGGTTTATGATTGGTGCGGGAGCTGTTGCCTTTGTCATGAATAAGCATAGTTACCCGATTGCCCCCGTGCTTCTTGCCTTCGTTCTGGCGCCGCGCTTCGAGCAATCGATTCGCAGAGCCTTTTCCATCTCTCATGGCAGTATCGACATTTTTCTGAAGAGCCCGATTGCCGCGTCTTTACTGGCTTTGACCTTGTTCTTCGTGCTTGCGCCGGTGGTTCACAGGTTGGTTCAGAAACGTAAAGCTAAAAATCCTTAAACTTGTTCGAGCAAGGGGTGAATGCAATGTGGAAATTGGGTGTCATTGCCGATGACTTTACGGGGGCTACGGATATCGCCGGGTTTCTTGCCGTCAATGGAGTGCCGACAATCCAGGTGAACGGCGTCCCTGCTGCCGACTTCGCAGCTGACGCGGATGCTTTCGTGGTCAGTCTCAAATCGCGGTCCTGCCCCAGGGAGCTGGCTGTCAGGGATTCGCTTGCGGCTTTAGCCTGGCTCAGGGATAAGGGATGTACGCAGATATTCTTTAAATATTGTTCCACCTTCGACAGTACCCCCGAGGGGAATATCGGGCCTGTTACGGACGCTCTTCTGGATGCTTTGGATGAGAATATCACGATCATCTGCCCTGCTTTGCCGGTGAATGGGCGGACCCTCTACAAAGGATACCTGTTTGTTTTTGACGAACTGCTCAGCGAATCGGGAATGAAGAATCATCCCCTCAATCCGATGACGGATGCCAAAATTTCGCGGGTCATGGAGGAGCAATCCCGGGGGCGAGCGGAAAATCTGTATGTGGATATTATCGACCAGGGGGCACAAGCGGTTCGTACGGCCATCGAGAAGGCGCGTTCCGAGGGTTTTCGCTACGTTGTTGCTGATACCCTGAGCGAGAAGCATCTTGACGTTCTCGCCAGGGCCTGTGCGGACCTGGCGTTGGTGACGGGTGGCTCAGGTCTGGCGGCCAGCCTGGCAAGGCAGACCGGCAGAAGCGGTGCCGCGGTGGCCGCCGCAGTATCCGCAGGCAAGCCGGAAAAGAATCCGGGAGTCGTCCTTTCCGGCTCCTGTTCGACGGCCACCAATCGCCAGGTCCAGCTTTATCGCCAGAAGGCGGCGTCCCTTTATCTGAATGCCGACCGCTGTCTTGACGATTCGACCTATGTCCAGGACCTGTACGATTGGACCCTGACACATCTGGAAGATTCTTATGCGCCCTTGTTGTATGCGACGACCGATCCGCGGGAGCTGAACCTGATAAAAGCAGCTCATCCCGGGCGGGATGTCGGCATGGCCATTGAGAAGGTTTTCGGTTCGCTGGCGCTTCGGCTCAGGGATGCCGGAGTCAGGAATTTCATCATTGCCGGGGGCGAGACGTCCGGCATGGTTGTTCAGAGTCTCGGTCTGTCCGCCTTTCATATCGGCCCCCAGATCGACCCGGGGGTCCCCTGGGTCAGGGCCGTCGGTCAGTCCCTTTTCCTGGCCCTGAAGTCGGGAAATTTCGGGTCGGATGATTTTTTTGCCAAAGCCCAGGAAAATATTTTATGAAGGAAAAACACCTGCGAGCCGAACTCGTTGCGGTCGGTCGCTCTCTCTATGAACGAGGTTACGCTGCCGGAGGTGCTGGAAATATTTCCGTGCGGATTGATGATGAGCGGATTCTCGCGACCCCTTCGGGATCGTGCCTGGGGAGGCTTGATGAGGAGACTCTGTCCGTTGTCGATTTTTCGGGGACGCTGATTTCAGGAGCTCCCGCCTCGAAGGAGGTCAAGTTTCACCTCGCTTTGTATCGGGGCGATTCGTCCTGTGGCAGTGTCGTCCACCTTCATTCCACCTGGACGACCCTGCTGTCCTGCCGGGCGGATCTTGACCCGGACCAGGTGATTCGTCCTTTTACACCGTATTTTGTCATGAAAATAGGTCAGGTCCAGGTGATTCCCTATTATCCGCCTGGTGCCCAGGATATCGCCCGGGATCTCGCCGCCTGGGCCGGCCAGAGAAACGCCTTTCTTCTCCGGAATCATGGTCCCGTCGTCATCGGACCATCCCTGCTTGAGGCCGTCGATCTGATGGAGGAATTCGAAGAGACCGCGCGACTGGATTACCTGCTCCGCGGCAGCGAGGTCCGTTATTTGAGCAGTGAAGAGATCTCTTGCCTCAAGGGGCGCTAGACTGGCGCTTTATTTTCCCCGGGAGGCGGGTTTCCGTCACTAACTGCGCAAGATGCCTCAGGCCGAAGGGCCTGCCTCTCCACCTTCTTATCAAGCCCCAGAAAAAGTAAAAAATACTTCTTGATTTGTTATATGGAAATCAATATACTGCCAAATTCGTTTAAATGAATCAGCTTGGTTTGCTTGGCCGCCATGGCGAGTTTAAATGAATCACTAACCTCGGGTTTTATCAGTTCTTCAGACATTACGGGTGCCAGAAAATTCTGCGCACCCTATTTGCATTCAAGATAACTCCTTTCCCGGAGATGTTATGAGCCTTAAAGACAAACTCACTCAGGATATGAAAGAGGCCATGAAGGCCAAACAGACGGATCGTCTCGGGACCATCCGCCAATTGCGTGGCGCGATTAAAAATAAAGAGATCGAATTACAGCAGGATCTCGATGATGATGCTATCATTTCTGTCATAAGCACGCTCGTCAAGCAGCGTCGTGAAGCGGCCCAGATGTATACGGATAACGATCGCCCCGAACTGGCCGCCAAAGAAGAGGCTGAAATGGCCGTTCTGCAGGAATACCTGCCGGCCCAGCTTGGCGAGGAAGAAGTCAAGGCGATTGTCAGCGCTGTCATTGCCGAGACCGGAGCCAGTTCCATGAAGGATATGGGCAAGGTGATGCCGCTGGTCATGGCACGAACCAAGGGCGCTGCCGACGGCAAATTCGTAAATCAGCTGGTCCGGGAACTACTGGCTTGAACCGACTGATTTACGGAGCCGACGTTGGGAATTGTTGATATCGGTATCCTGGTCATCCTCGCTTTTTTTCTGATCAAGGGGATTGTCAGGGGACTGCTGAAAGAGGTTTGTTCGTTGCTTGGGCTGGTGCTCGGAGGAGTGTTCGCTTTCTCCTTCTACCTGCCGCTGGCCCAGGCGCTTCAGGATAAACTCAACCTGCCCGGACAGTTGTCTGTCTGGGCAGCCTTTCTGATTATCTTCCTGACCTTCGTCGTGGTTTTCGCCGTCATCGGGTTTGTTCTGCACCGCTTTGTCAAGATGGTGTTTCTGGGTGGCTTTAACCGCCTGGCCGGCGCCATTTTCGGAATCGTCCAGGGGGTCGTCGTGCTCTCGCTGCTGCTTTTGGCCTGCAGCTCGTCCGTTGCTCCCGAGACGGTGCGGCAGATGACGCAACGCTCGGAGCTGGGGCCGCCTTTTGTCGTGCTCGGCGACTCGATTTTGACGGGGTGTCGCGAACTGATCAGAAATTGACGGATATGATCTGTACGGAAGATGCTCTAGAGCGACTGGAATACCCGCAGCTGAAGACTCTGCTGGCGGGACAGACCCAGTCTGAGCCGGGCCGGCGCACGGCCGAACAGTTGCAGCCTCTGAGTGAGGATGGCGAGGTGATCGCCGCCCTGGACGAAGTCGGTGAGGCGGTCCGCCTGCTGGAAGAAGGGCACGCCCCGGCCCTGGGGGGCTGCTGGGCCCTGGGGGGGCTGCTGACCGCGGCTTCGGCGGCGGGGCATGTCATCGCGCCCGAGGATCTGCTGCGCATCAGCCAGTCCCTGCAGGTCATGTCCGAATGCCGGCAGTGGTTTGCCGAGCGCCCCGGCGCGTCACGGCTTCATGACTGGGCCGAGCAGATTGTCCCTCTCAAGGAGCTGCAGCGTCGTTTGCGGGAGTCGATCGGTTCGCGCGGCGAGATTCTTGATAGCGCCTCCTTCGAATTGAGCGATGTCCGCTACCGGATTCGCCAGACCCGGAGTAGAATCCGTCACCAGCTCGATCAGCTGCTGACCGATGAGCACAGCGCCGCATTGTTCCAGGAACGCCTGGTGACCATCAGAAACGGGCGCTACGTCGTTCCTCTGAAAAGCGATTGCCGCGGACAGGTCAAGGGGTACGTGCTGGACGAGTCGGCCAGCGGGCAGACGCTTTATATCGAGCCGACCCGGGTGTTCGAGGCCAACAACCAGTTGCAGCAACTGCTGCGGGACGAGCAGCGCGAAGAACGGCGTATCCTGCTCCAGCTGGCCGACCTGGTCCGCCGTGACGGCGGCGAGCTGCGCCGGAACGAAAAGGCTCTGGCCAGGATCGATCTGCGCTTTGCCGCGGGTCGGCTGGCGCGGGCCTACCAGGGGAGCCGTCCGGAACTGGTCGATCAGCCCCTGATCGAGCTGACACAGGTCCGCCATCCGCTGCTTCTGGTCAAGGAAGACCGTTTTGATGATTCCGGAGTGGTGGCCATTGACCTGCTGCTGCCGGAAGAGTGTCATGCGTTGGTCATCAGCGGCCCCAATACCGGCGGGAAATCCGTGGCCCTGAAAACCCTGGGGTTGATGCTGCTGATGGTTCGTTCGGGACTGTACCTTCCGTGTCATCCCGACAGCCGCATGCACCTGTACCGTCATCTGCATGTCGATATCGGGGATGAGCAGAGTATTTCCCAGAGTATTTCGACTTTTTCAGGACACCTGCTGAAGATGCGGGCGATCCTGGCGGCTGCTGACGACGAGACTCTGATTTTGCTGGACGAGGCCGGGACCGGCACCGATCCTGCCGAGGGTGCGGCTCTGGTGCAGGCTGTGCTCGACCAGTTGGGAAACCAGAGGGCCAAGACTCTGCTGACCACCCACCTGGGGCAATTGAAGCTGTTTGCCCACAGCCGGCAGGATATTCATAATGCCGCGGTGGAGTTCGATCCCGATACGCTGCTGCCGACCTACCGGCTGCGCTACGGCATCCCCGGGGCCAGCAGCGCCCTGACGACGGCTCGCCGACTCGGCTTGCCGGACGCGGTCCTGAAGCGGGCCGAAAGATATCTCGGGACCCAGGAACTCGACCAGAGCGCCTTGCTGGCCCGGCTCAACGAACGGCAGCGGGAGCTTGACGCCGAGTACGAAGCGGCCAGAAGGGCACGGCTTGAGGCGGAGACCAGTCGCAACCTGCGCAAACAGCAGCTGGCCGGTCTCAAGGCTGATCGCCAGAAGATTCTGGCCCGGGCGACCAGTGAAGCCGAGGAGCTGATCAGTACCACCGAGGCCAGACTGAAGAAACTGCGCAAGCGCCATCCCGGACCGGTATCACCGCAGCAGGCGGTTGCCGATCGCCAGGAACTGAAGGAGGCGCGCGAACAGCTGCAGCCCTTCAAGCCCAAACGCAAGCGCGGCGGGGCGGCGCCCCGCGAACTCCAGGCGGGAGAACTGGTCAGGATCGCCCTGCTCGGCTGCGAAGCCCAGGTCGTTAAGGTCGGCGGCTCGACTGTCGAGCTGCTGGTCAACGGCAAGCGGATGCGCCAGCCCCTGACGGCCCTGGAACAATATGAACCGCGACGTTTTGCCGAGGCCCGGCACAAGCAAAACCAGGTGACACGCAAGGTGGTCGAACGGCAGGCCAGCTCCAAACTGAACCTGGTCGGGCAGCGTATTGAAAACGCCCTGCTGCTGCTTGACCGGTTTGTTGACGATGCCCTGCTGTACAATCTGAAACAGGTTGAGGTTGTGCACGGTTCGGGAACCGGGCGGCTCAGAACAGCCGTCAGGGAGTTCCTGGCCAAAGAACGGGGAGTGGCCGCCTTTTATGCCGCTCCCGCGGAGCAGGGTGGAGAAAATATTACCATTGTCGAATTGAACGGAAGATGACCGGGCAGATTTCGGAAGGAAAAATCAACGAGGTGCGTGAGCGGACCGACATCGTGGAGCTGGTCTCCCAGTATGTCAACCTCAAGCGTTCCGGGGCCAATCACATGGGACTGTGCCCCTTTCATTCCGAGAAATCACCATCCTTCAGCGTCAATGCGGCCCGGCAGTTTTTTCACTGCTTCGGGTGCGGGTGCGGCGGGGATGTTTTTTCCTTTCTGATGAAAATTGAGGGCATGACGTTCCCCGATGCGGTGCGCAGGCTGGCCGAGCGGGTCGGGATCGAGCTTGAAGAACGGAGTCTGACTCCCGAGGAAGAGCGCCTTCAGCAGCAGCGCGAACGGCTGTTTCGGATCAATGCGGTGGCTGCGGACTATTTTCATCAGGTGCTGATGTCCCGGCCCGGAGGCGAACCAGCGCGGCGTTACCTGAAGCAGCGTGGCTACGGCCGTAAGGCCGCCGGAGAATATCTCATCGGCTATGCCCTGGACAGCTGGGAGGGGTTGCGTCAGCACCTTGCCGAGCAGGGGCTGGCCGCCGAGGACGCCCGGCTGCTCGGCCTGATTCGACCAGGCAAGCAGGACCGCGGTGATTATGACCTGTTTAGGGGGCGGCTGATCTTTCCGATTTACGACCTGTCCGGCCGGGTGGTGGCCTTTGCCGGACGTGTGCTGGATGACAGCAAACCGAAATACATCAATTCTCCGGAGTCGCCCATCTACCATAAAGGGCGGGTTCTGTTCGGTCTGTACCAGGCGCGTCAGGCCATGAGACAAGCCGGAGACGTACTGCTGGTCGAAGGTTATTTTGATCAGCTGGCACTCAACAGGGCCGGGTTCGCCAACGCCGTCGCGACCTGCGGTACCGCCCTGACGGTAGATCATGCCCGGCTGCTCAAACGCTACGTGCAGCGGGTGGTGCTGCTGTTCGACCAGGATGATGCGGGTCAGCAGGCCACCTTCAAAGCCATGGCGACCCTGCAGGAAGAGGGTGTTCCGGCCGCGGTTATCGAGCTGCCGGCCGGAGAGGATCCCGACTCTTTTCTGCAGGCCCAGGGGAGCGAGGCGTTTCGGGACCGGCTGGAGGCGGCCAGACCGGCCATGGAGCATTACATCACCGCAACCCTGCTGGCCGCCGGAGACGGTATCGAGGCCAGGGCGATGGCGGCGGAGCAGGTTGTGGAACGCATCTGCGGGCTGCAGAGCGAACTGGAGCAGGACCTGTATCTGAAGGAGCTCGCTCAGCGCAGCAATATCGACCTAGAGCTTCTCAGGCAGATTCTTGAGCGGCAGAAATCTTCCGGGCAGGCGCGCGAGCGCAGACAGGCGGCTGCGCGGAGTGATCATCCCGCTCCTCCGGAGCCGGACTATCCGCCGCCCGACCTGCCGCCGGAAGAGATGGACTATGAAGCTTACTCCGGGATGCCGGCGGCGGCTGCCGCTCAGCCTCGGAACCGCCCCTCTGAGCGGTCCTGGAGTCGGACAGAACAGACCTTATTGAACCTGATGGTGCATAATCTGGTGCCACGGCAGCGCCTGCTGGACAATGGCGGGGTTGAACTTTTCAGTCACCCGGGAATAAAGAAAATAGCCAGCATCATATTGCAATGGCCTGCCGACCGGATGCTTGCTCCGGAAGCGTTGATCGACCAGCTTGAGCCGTCCGAAGCGGCGCTGGTCCGCCAACTGGTTCATGTTGACAGAGCACAATTTGCAGAAACCAGCGACGATCTTTTTACCGGGTGCCTGGCAGCTCTTGAGAGGGATCAAAAAAAACGACGCAGAGAGGAACTGCGCGCACGGATCCGCGAACTGGAAGCGGCTGGCCGGTTTGACCAGGTAAAAGATTTGCTGGAGGAGTTTAAAAAACTCAGGTAGCGGGTACACTTACTAGGGATAAGACATAATCTGCATATTTTTTCGGCAGAGGAGATCGGGACATAATGGCAAAAAAGACAAATCAGGAAGAAGTCCAACAACTTATTGATATGGGTAAGGAGAAGGGATTCCTTACCTACGATGAAGTGAACGATATGCTGCCGGCCAACATGGTATCTTCCGAACAGCTTGAAGATGTCATGAGCATGTTTGGCGAAATGGATATCGAAATTGTCGATTCCGACAGCAAGATCGACAGTTCGAAAGACAGCGATCTTGATATCGACAGCAGCGACGAAGACGAAGGGGACGTCGAACTCGAGGCGGGTACCCTGGGGCGTACCAGCGACCCGGTTCGCATGTACCTGCGGGAAATGGGGCAGGTTGCTCTGCTGACCCGAGAAGGCGAAGTTGAAATCGCCAAACGCATCGAGGAAGGGGAAGCCCTGGTCACCAAGGTCGTCATGCGCACCCCGATTGCTGCACGTGAAGTTCTCGCCCTGCTTGAAAAATTGGAAAAAGGGCAGGTGGGGGTTTCCGACATCACCCGTGATTACGACGATGAAGAAGGCGGGGAAGCGGAAGGGCGGCATCGTGAACGGTTGCTGGCGTTGCTGGAGCAACTGCGTCCCCTTGACCAGAAGATGAAGGAGATTCTCGAGGCTGTCGCCAGCGAAGGGAATGAGAAGAAGCTCAAGAAACTCGAGGAGGAGCGCAGCTCTGTCCGCGAGCAGATTCTCGATGTCCTGCGCCAGGTTCGCCTCAAGGATTTTCAGGTCGCCAAGATCGTCGATCGTCTTAAGGAGATGGGCAATCAGGTCAAAAAAGGGCAGGCGGAAATCTCTGACTGTGAAGAGAAGGTGAGAAAACCTCACGCCGAGATCGGACCTTACCTGAAGCGGATGCGCGAGAGCGAAGAAGAGGCTCTGGCCGTTGCGGCGGAGCTCAATGTGGCCGGGGATGTCCTGCTTTCGGTTGAAAAACGCCTGTTGTCGGCCGAGCGCAAGTTCAAGCAGGTCAAGGAAGAGTCTGGGTTTGAGCCTGATGCCCTGCTCGAATACCTCAAGGAAGTTTACAAGGGTGAGTGGATTGCCAAAAAGGCCAAGACCGAGTTGATCGAGGCGAACCTGCGTCTGGTCGTGTCGATCGCCAAGAAATACACCAATCGTGGCCTGCAGTTCCTCGACCTGATCCAGGAAGGGAACATCGGCCTGATGAAGGCCGTTGACAAGTTCGAGTATCAGCGCGGCTACAAATTTTCGACCTATGCCACCTGGTGGATCCGTCAGGCCATCACCCGGGCTATTGCTGACCAGGCCCGGACCATCCGGATCCCGGTTCACATGATCGAGACCATCAACAAGCTGATCCGGACCACCCGTCAGCTGGTTCAGGAGTGCGGGCGCGAGCCGACTCCGGAGGAGATAGCCGAGCGCATGGACCTGCCCCTCGACAAGGTCCGCCGGGTCCTGAAAATCGCCAAGGAGCCGATCAGCCTGGAAACTCCCATCGGCGAAGAAGAAGACTCTTCCCTGGGGGATTTCATCGAGGACAAGGGCGTTGT
The DNA here is from genome assembly GCA_963677135.2 of Geopsychrobacteraceae bacterium. Classification (GTDB taxonomy): domain Bacteria; phylum Desulfobacterota; class Desulfuromonadia; order Desulfuromonadales; family Geopsychrobacteraceae; genus Seleniibacterium. The sequence goes on from CAXXLS010000006.1 coordinate 54,789, forward strand.
CTCTCCCCTGGAGGCGGTCGTCAAAAGCAATCTGGCCGATCAGACGTCCCGGGTGCTGTCGTCCCTGACTCCGCGCGAGGAGAAAGTCCTGCGGATGCGTTTCGGCATCGGTGAAAAATCGGATCACACTCTTGAGGAAGTCGGCCAGGACTTCAACGTGACCCGTGAACGGATCCGGCAGATCGAGGCCAAGGCGCTCAGAAAACTGCGGCATCCCAGCCGGGCAAAACGCCTCAAGGGCTTTGCCATGGAATGATGCGCGGACTGCCGGCGGATGACCAGAATAAAGTGTCCGGCAGGCTGCTGAAAAGGCCTTTGACGAGACCCTGAGAAGTTTGTCGAAGAGTGAAAACAGCGGGGAAAAAGATTCTTGACGCAACCATAGGTTTTGAATATTATTACCCCCTTGTGAAGGGCCTATAGCTCAGTTGGTTAGAGCCGCCGGCTCATAACCGGCTGGTCCCAGGTTCGAGTCCTGGTGGGCCCACCATCTAACCTCACCGCGTTGTGAGCGCAGTCAATTTTAGGCAAGAGAGTTGAACAAAAATCGTTGTGTGATACGCCTGTTATCGTCGCAGGGAAAGACTGCGGGGATGATCAATAAACACGACTTAGAACGTGGCGGGGAAAGACCAAAAATAATAAGAGAGTGCACCGGGAGACCGGTGCACTCTTTGTTTTTGCAGGTGGCGAATCATGGCTAAACAGCAATACGCCAGACTCTCGGACGTTATTGGAATACTCCATAAACTATGTCCACCGGGGCTTGCTGAAGACTGGGATAATGTCGGACTTCAGGTCGGCGATCCCGGGGCCAGGGTCGATCGCATCCTGGTCTGCCTTGATGCTGAAGAACCGGCCGTAGAGGAAGCCATAAAGCAGGGGGTTCAGCTGATCATCGCCCATCACCCGCTGCTCTTCCGCCCTCTCAAACGGCTGACCCCGACCGATATGACGGGCCGGGTGATCTTTTCGGCAATTCAGAATCACATCGCCATCGCCAGTGCTCACACCAATCTTGATCGCGCTGCCGACGGTCTTAACGACTGGCTGGCCGCGACTCTTCAGCTCTCTGATCCCGTCCCTCTCGAAAACCCGGCGACCGACCATTTTGCCAAGCTCATTGTTTATGTTCCCAAGGGGTATGAAGCCGCGGTCATGACGGCGTTGTTCAACGCCGGAGCGGGGTCCATCGGTGACTATGACCGCTGCTCCTTCAGGGTGGCCGGCACCGGGTCTTTTCGCGGCAGTGACGGGACGGACCCGTTTATCGGCACCCCGGGAGTCTATGAAGAAGCGGAAGAATTCCGCCTCGAAACCATTATCCCCAGGGCCTTGCTCGGTAAAGCCGTGGAACGCCTGATCAAGGCCCATCCTTACGAGGAGGTGGCCTATGACGTGGTGCCGCTGGCCAACCCGGATCATGCTACCGGCCTGGGGCGGATCGGAAAATTGGCGACGCCTCTGTGTCTGGAGGACTTGGCCGCCCGGGTGAAGCAGCAACTCGGCGCCGGGGCCTTGCGCATGGTTGGCGATCCGGCCCGAACGGTGAGCAAGATCGCGGTCTGCGGTGGCAGCGGCATGGCCGTCTACAATGACGCCCTGCGCCACGGTGCGGACTGTCTGGTGACGGGAGATGTCAAGTTTCATGATGCCCAGCGCGCCAGGAACGACGGCCTTGCGCTTATCGATGCCGGGCATTTTGCTACCGAACGGATCATGGTCGCCAGCCTTTCCAGCCGTTTGAGACAACTTTTTGAAAAACGTGGACTTACCATAGAAATAATCGAAATGACAGCAGAGCAGGACCCCTTTCTTCCGGTATTCTGACTGTCGGAAACCAGCTGTATGGAGGATATGAAAGTGCAGAACAAGATGACCCTGTTGCGGGATTTGCAGGAAATTGATCAGGAAATCAGTGCCATTCAGGCAACTCGCCAGGGATACCAGGATGAAATGGACAACTTTGCGGCCGAAGCGGCCCGAGTTCAGGAAATGTTGGATCAGCTGAATACCGAGGTGTCGGCTCTCAAGCAGGAAGAGAGTCAGCTTGTCCAGGAGCTGCAGAAGCAGCGGGATCAGGTCGCCAAGGTCGAGGCCCGGCTGCCGGAGATCCAGACCCAGAAGGAGTACGTGGCGGTCCTCAAGGAGATTGACCTGGCCAAGAAAGCCAACAAGGAGCTGGAAGAGAGCCTTGACGGCAAGCAACAGGAGATCGGTGTCCTCGAAGAGGACCTGAAGGAGAAAGAGACCGAACTGGCCGCCATCAAAGAAAAGTCAGAAGCCCGGGGCAGCGAACTGGAAAGTTTGCTGAGCGAGTCGAAAACAACCCTGGAGCAGCGCACCAAGGCCCGGGAGAGCGTCGCCAGCGAACTGCCTGCCGGCCTGCTGCGCAAGTATCAGACGCTCTTCAAGCGGCGTGGCGGTCTGGCGCTGGCCGCGGCCCATAACGGCGCCTGCCTGGGCTGCAACATGCAGCTTCCGCCCCAGCAGTACAACAAGCTGCTTCAGGTCAGCGAAATCGAAACCTGTCCGCACTGCAACCGTATTCTGTATATCGATCCGGACGCCTGATCAGGTAAGCTGGTCGAAGAAGGACAGATGATCGCTGGTCTGCCGGGTTTCCGGCAGACGGGAGGAAAGTCCGGGCTCCACAGGACAGGATGGTTCCTAACGGGAACCGGGGGTAACCCCAGGGAAAGTGCCACAGAAAGCAAACCGTCCCCGAGCCTCTTCGAGGACCGGGTGATAAGGGTGAAAGGGTGAGGTAAGAGCTCACCAGTTCCGGCGGTGACGTCGGAAGCTCGGTAAACCCCATCCGGAGCAAGGCCAAATAGGGAAACGTTTGAGGGCGGTCCGTCCGAAGTTTCCGGGTCTGGCTGCTCGAGACCGTCGGCAACGGCGGTCCTAGATGAATGATCATCGCTCCTGCCGGGGTAACCTGGCAGGAGAACAGAACCCGGCTTACGGACTTCTTCGGCCAGTTTTTTAAGGCAGCGAGACAACGTGTCATGCTGCCTTTTCTTCAGGGATTTTATGGACAACACCCGGACATCGCGATGGCAGCAGATTGTTGCGCAGGTCGCTGCCGAATACCGCCTGCTCCCGGCCGCGGAGAGGGATTGGATCAATCCGCGTCTCGACCGCATTCAACGTCTGCAGGTTGAGCTGCAAAACCTGTTCGACTGTGCCGAAGGAACACAGCACTGCCGTCTGTGCGAGGGGGACTGCTGCGCCTGCGGCCATCACCATATGACCCTGGTGAACCTGCTTGGATTTATCCGCAAGAACACCCTTCCTCCCGATGCCGATTTCACCCGGACCTGTCCGTTTCTGAGCTGGAAAGGCTGCCTGCTGCCGGTCACGGAACGTCCTTACAACTGCATCAGCTTTATCTGTGATAAGATAGAGACAGATCTGACCCGGGATGAACTGGCCCAGTTCTATGCCCTTGAACGGGAGCTGAGGACGCTCTACTTTGAATTTTCCGAACGCTACCTCGGGGCCGCCATGACCGGGTTGCTGCTCCAGGATCAGCGTCTTGCCGGACGGTCCTTTTTCACCCTGAAAACACCGTCCCCTTGATATTTGCCCAGGAGGGAAAAAGTGACTCCACTGAGTTTTTCACGTCGCAACGGTGAAATTGACGAGCTGATCGACAAGCTGCTGAAACGGGCCGAGGTCCATCATCCCGAGATTATCCGTGAAATGATTATCGCCGCGCTGAAGTCTGGCCAGGAAAACGACTACCTGGCGGATCAGAAACTGATGCGCACCACCATGAAGGAAATGCGTTATACCAACAAGGTTTTCGCACCCTACCGGCAGCGTAAGAAGGTGACCGTTTTCGGGAGCGCCCGTACCACGCCGGAGGAACCGATCTACCAGACCTGCGTCGATTTCTGCCGCCGGCTGGCCAGCCGCGACTACATGGTCATAACCGGTGGTGGGCCGGGCATCATGCAGGCCGGCAACGAAGGTGCCGGAGCGGAGAATTCCTTCGCCGTCAATATTCATCTCCCTTTTGAGCAGAACACCAATCCGGTCATGAACCAGGATAAAAAGGTCATAACCTACAAATACTTTTTCAACCGCAAGGTCGCTTTTCTCAAGGAAGCCCATGCCGTTGTTCTGTTTCCCGGCGGGTTCGGGACCCTGGATGAGGCGATGGAGACCATGACCCTGATCCAGACCGGAAAAAACCCGCCGATTCCCCTGGTCATGATCGACGATGACGGCGGCTATTGGGAGGACTGGCTGGAATTTATCCGTGACAGCCTGCTCAAGCGCGACCTGATCTCCGGTGAGGATTTCGCCCACTTCAGCATAACCCGGGATCCCGAGGAAGCGGTGCAGATCATCGATGAATTCTATCGCAATTATCACTCCATGCGTTTTGTCGGTGAAAAGCTGGTCATCCGCATGAACAAGGCCCTGGATTCGGATCAGCTGCGGATTCTGGCGAGCGAGTTCGGTGAGATCCTGGCTCCCGGCGGCAAGATGACCCTGTCGTCCCACCTGCCCGAGGAGCATGACGAGCCTGATATTGTTCATCTGCCGCGTCTGATCCTGCAGTTCAACCGGCGCAGCTATGGATTACTGAAGTCCTTTATCCGTCGGATCAATTCATTCTAGGAGATGCCATGCCTGAAGAAACGAGCCTGCGTATCAGTCCGCTGACCGTCACCCTGCCCAGGCGGGACCTGAAGGATATGCTGCGGCTGGTGCGAATCCTGTTTCAGCTCAGCCAGTCACCATCCTATCGCGACCTGGTCGCCGCTGAGCTTCCTGCCGTCGCCAGGTTTGATCCGGGGCATGCCTCGCTGATGATGGGCTACGATTTTCACCTGACTGATGCCGGCCCCCGGCTGATCGAGGTCAACACCAATGCCGGTGGCGCCTACATTGCCCTGCTGAGCGAACGTCAGGCCGATGTGAACCTGCCGGGTCTGCGCCTGGAACGCTTCGAACAGCGTCTGCTGAAAACGTTTTTCCGCGAGTGGCATGACTTCAGTGGTGGCGGGGCCCGGCCTTTACGGACCGTTGCGATTATTGACGACAACCCGGAGCAGCAAGCGCTTTATGAAGAGATGCTGGCTTGCCGGGAATGGCTGACGGAATCAGGAATCAAGGCCTGGATCGTGCCGCCGGAGATGCTGCGGATAACGGACGACGGGGTGTTTGTCGATGAGCAGAAAATCGACCTCATCTACAACCGGCACTGCGATTTTTTTCTCGAAAGCGACGAGATGCAGCCTCTGCGGGATGCCTATCTCGGCGGCCGGGTCTGTCTCTCGCCCAACCCGCAGGCTTATGGCCTGCTGGCGGACAAGCGCCGCATGATTGCCTGGTCGGATCCCACAGTGGTCGATTCCCTGCCCCTCCCGGCGGCAGAAAAAGGCCACCTGCTTGACATCGTCCCGTACAGCCGCCTGCTGGCCGATCTTGATCCCCGGGAGGTCTGGGCCCGGCGCAAGGACTATATCTTCAAGCCGGTGACCAGTTTCGGCAGTCGCGGGGTGATGATGGGGAAAAGTATCTCACGCAAGCGCTTTGATCAGCTCGACCCTGGAGACACCCTCGTCCAGCAGGTGGTTCTTCCTTCCATTCTGAACGGCGGGGACGGCCAGGAGTTCAAGACCGATGTCCGCCTGTATGTCTATCGCGATCAGTTGCTGGGTGTGTCGGCCAGGCTTTACCAGGGGCAGGTGACCAACCTGCGCACTGAGGGGGGCGGGTTCGCTCCGGTGAGGCTGGTGTAGAGATCTTTCATTCTATAGGCACAAAAAAGAGGACGGTTAAGAAACCGTCCTCTTTTTTGTGGAATTCATGCTGGTTTATTCGTCAGCCTGTTCTGTCACCACGATATCGACAATGCTGTCAGCAGCAACTTCAGAAGCTTGCCCGCTCAAAACATCCCATGTGGCAGTAACCACGTAAGGACCGGCAGCCTCGGGGGGAAGAAGCAGCTTGAATGGCCCTGAGTAATAGCAGCCATTGATATTGCTTTGACAGGTTGCAACGCATTGTGCAAAAGCCGTCTCATCAACGATATCACTGCAGGTGGTGTTGCATTCCGCTTCGGTTGGATAGCTTTCATAGGGCCCCTGAGCCAGGGTGGCCGTTGTGACCAGAGTCTCGGCCGGGGCAGCAGTTGTGGCCGCTGAAATCACGGGGATGGGGTCCGTGGCAAGTTCTTCACAAACTCCTTCAGTCAGGGTGGAAGGAATCATGACATCACCCGAAATAAAACCAGCAGCCTCCGCGGCTGTTGTCCATTCGCCTTCGATGACGCGGATGCCGGTCGGCTTGAGAAGATATTTATCGCTGTTTCCAGTGTTTTTGTCATTGTGGACAATGGCTGCGGCGGGATCGAAATCTATCGCCAATTCAACCGTGTCGTTGGTTTCCGAAACGCAGAATTCATTGGGGGTCAGGATCTTTACACCAGATTGTTGACCACTGGGTGTTTTGAGGGGGTAGGGTACGGTATCTCCTTCTTCGACCACATAGTTGCAGCCTTCCGTCGGACAGTCTGCGTCCCCTTCAGCGGCAAGTTTTAAACGGATCTGATTGATACAGACCTGCTCCCCTGCGGGAACATGAATACTGATATCGCCCAGGTAAAAGGTGGCTGTCTCAGGAAAATCAAGGACATTCACGGTGGTCGGGAGTTCCTGGATGACATCGGAATTGTAATAAGCGGTCGCTTCATCCGAGGTGACCACCCCAATTTCTTTGATGGTCAGAACAACCTTGTCATAGGTGGTGTCGGCATCGGTGATGGCCAGACTGACCGTCGCCGTGGTGCCTTCAGAGCCGGAACTGGAACTGCCGCCACCTCCGCATGCCGTCAGCAACAGCAGGCCAAGCAGTCCGGCAACAATCGGCAGTGAGCGAAGAGTTTTTTTCAGCATGTTTTTTTCCTCCCGGGTTTTCATTTGAATGATGTCTGTAAACTGTAACACAGGTGACCGGTCAGAAAAACAGGGGACAAGGTTAAAAATCTTTACGATGCCCCCAGGTAAGCTGTTGATCCTGACTCGAGAAGGGGTCAGCCCCCGGCTTTTTTAACGGTCCAGCCTTTGTCCTTCAGCAAGGCGAGGAGCAGGTCACGGTGATCCCCCTGGATCTCGATGACGCCGTCCTTGACCGTGCCCCCGGTCCCGCAGCGTTGCTTGAGCTGCTTGGCCAGTTCTTTCAACTCCTTGTCGGCCAGGGGCACGCCGGTGATCAGGGTGACCCCTTTGCCCTTGCGCCCCTTGGTTTCGCGCTGAATCCGGACGATGCCATCGCTTTTCGGCCGGGCGGATGCAGCGGACCGGCAGCGGCACTGTTTGACAGGTTGCTGACAGGCCGGGCAGATCCGGCCGGCCTGGTCGGAATAGACGAGACGAGAATTGTTGTTAGCCATGACTGAACCTTTGGAAGATTAGAATATAAAATAGAGAATAAAGAATTTAGAACATTCCTCAGGTGCTACTGAATTTCCTATTCTATTCTAAATTCGGAATTACAGTGATTTTCTAAAGTGGCATTCTACGCAGACGAGCTGCAGTTCATAAAGGCCACTGTCCGGATTGTAGACACTGGTGGTGGTGATGTGCTCACGGCAGGTGATCTTGTAACACTCTGAACAGACCAGCCCCTCGCCGATGGTGGAGCGGTAGTCACAAATGTGGCACATCCAGGGAGAACTCTCTTCTGACATGGAACGATCCTGTATCAATTGAAAGATCCCGTCAGCATAGCAGGATTTGATCGGGTTGAAAATTAAGACTTGAGACTTTTATCGGTTTACAGGCCTGATGAAGGCCACCGGCGTTGTCCTCTACTGTCCCGGACCTGGTTGGTGCCGAGCCGACCAGAAGGAGATCTCACCGGGTGGCGGGCGGGTTGTCACTGCGCCTGGGCCATGGACCTGATTCTCTGGACCATGGCATGCAGACCGTTGCTGCGGGTCGGGCTGAGATGGTTCAGCAGATGGAGTGCTGCGAAATAATTTTCAATGTCGAATTGGCGGACCTCTTCCGGACGCTTGCCGTTGTAGGCGGCCAGCAGCACCGCGAGCAGCCCTTTGACGATGAAGGCATCGCTGTCTGCGTTCAGCAGCAGTCGCCCGTCGTCGGACAGCCTGGCGTCGATCCACACCTTGCTCTGGCAGCCCTTGATGAGCCGGTCATCGGTTTTCAGTTCTGCGGGCAGGTCCGGCAGCTGTTTGCCGAGATCGATAATGTACTTATAGCGGTCTTCCCAGCCGTCGAAAAAGCCCAGACTGTCGATAATGTCTTCCGTGGTGATACGTGTTCCGAACGGGTTCATGACGGGTTCCCCCCTGCCAGTTTGGCGGGTTAAAGAAAAAGTTTGGCTTTGTCGATGGCGGCAAACAACCGGTCCACCTCTTCGTGGGTATTGTAGATACTGAAGGAGGCCCTGATCGTTCCCGGGATGTCAAACTGGTCCATGACCGGCTGGGCGCAGTGCTGGCCGGTTCTTACCGCGATCCCCTGCTGATCGAGCAGCATGCCGACGTCGGCCGGGTGGATCCCCTTGAGATTGAAGCTGAAGACCCCGGCCCGGTGCTTGGCCCGGCCGACCTGAATCAGGCCGTCACAGGACTGAGCCCGTTCACTGGCGTAACTCAGCAGGGAGGCCTCGTGGCGGGCCAGGGCGGCACGGTCCAGGCCGTCCAGGTACGCGATGGCTGCCGCCAGCCCGACTGCCCCGGCGATATTGGGGGTGCCGGCCTCAAACTTGTAGGGCAGCTGGTTGTAGGTCGTTTTCGCAAAGGTGACGCTTTCGATCATTTCTCCGCCGCCGAGGAAGGGCGGCATGCTGTCAAGCAGTTCGCGTTTGCCATAGAGGACGCCGATTCCGGTCGGACCGAACATTTTGTGGCCGGAAAAAGCATAGAAATCAGCGCCCAGGGCCTGTACGTCGATGGGCCAGTGACTGATCCCCTGGGCTCCGTCGATCAGGACCACGGCTCCGGCGTCATGCCCCATCCTGATGATCTCGTCAATGGGGTTGACCGTGCCGAGACTGTTGCAGACGTGGGCACAGGCCAGGATTTTGACCGGATGCCGGAGGAG
>CAXXLS010000007.1:0-32122 GCA_963677135.2 Geopsychrobacteraceae bacterium
GTGCAGGACGAAGGAGAACGGCGGGTCCCTCAGCACGACCCGCATCCGGCGCAGAATGTCCTTCAGCACCGCTCCGAGCTGACGCAGCTGAACGTCGTTCTGCTGGGTGAAATCATGACGGTGGACCGTCGGCGCAATAATAACCCCGAAGGGGAACTTGGAAGCATACGGAGCGTAAACGATAAAATTGCCGTCATCACTCACCACCCGCGAACCCGTCTGCTGTTCCTGCCTGATCAGGTCGCAGAGCAGACAGCGCTGCTTGCGTTCGTAATGTTCCCTGCTGGTCCGCATTTCAGTGGCGACCATGGGCGGCAGCACCGGCACAGCGATCAGCTGGGAATGGGAATGGGGAATATGAGACGCGGCGCCGACCCCGTGATTCTTGCAGATAAACAGGTAGCGGAACCGGCTGTCATTGCGCAGATCAAGCATCCGCGCGCGATAAATTTTAAGCACCTCGGCAATCTGGTCTTCACTCAGATCGGCAAGGGTTTTGCCATGCTCGGGCGTTTCAATGATCACCTCATGGGCGCCGATGCCGTTCATGCAGTCGTAGAGCCCCTCGGCGCGGCTCTCCAGTTCTCCTTCGATGCGCAGCGCCGGAAAGCGGTTGGGTATGACCCGCACCTGCCAGCCGGGCTGATTGGGAGCGCTCCCCCCCGGCCGATGAGCGAGGATTTCAGGGGGGGTCCGGCTTTCCTTGCCGGCGCAGAAAGGACAGGCCCCGGTGGTCAGCACCTCCGGAGGATGCATGAAGTCAAGAGGCCAGCGCCCCTGCCCGAGGGTCATAATGACCCAGTTATCTCTGAGTGGATCCCAGCGTAATTCAGACACTGTCGTTATCCTTTCACAGCCGGTTCAAACACAGACGTTTAAACCGACCAGTTGTTTTCATCCAGGGTGCGTCCTCGATAACAGAGTCCGGCATGCCCTTCCGCCGGCCAGCGCCCGTTCTCCCGACCATCGCGAACGGCGTGGCAGGTCAGGTTGATACTTTCGCCGACCTGCAGGTCGAGCAGTTCCAGGGGGATGGCCAGCTCCAGCACCTGGCCGCAGGCCGCGACCCCTTCACCGACCGGGGTTCTTTCGCTGCAGACCCGCAGGGAGTCATCGGCAAAAGCATAACGGACATGATAAAGCTGTTTGGACGAGATGCGCAGTTCAAAATAGCCCTGCTCGCGGCACAGCCGTTTGAGCAGCTCCGCCTGGTTGATCCGAAAGTACAGGTTCCTGTCGTCGTAGCCATAGTATAGCGATTCCAGCCCGCCGCGGCTCGAATACATGGCGCCGCCGCTGGCCAGATCGATACATCCCGCCGACAGCCATTCGAAGTAATCTCCGATGCGGCCATCGATCTGCGGCGTGAAGCAGGCGGTCGGTTCAAACCCCGACACCTTCTTGACGACCGGCTTGATCGCCTGGTTGAGCCGCGCCGGAACCGGCAGATGTTTGAGGTGATAAAGCCCTTCAAGGTGCAGGCGGAACAAGCGGTCGAAAATATCGGCCTGGGCCGTCACATGCTCATCGCCGTACCACCAGAACCAGTCACTCCCTTCGGCCCGCAGCAGTTCCCTGACCAGGTCGCTCAAGGGTTCTTCGGGGGCATCCAGGGCCTGCTGAATGTCATCCCCGAACAGTTCGCGCCGGGACTGGGCGAGCAGCTCCCAGGCCATGTTCTCCTCGGGATGACCGATCCAGGTCGTGAAATCGGAACGGATCCACGACCCCGACGCGAGACGGTCGAGGGGCACCGGCGGGCCCTCTTCAAGAGCCTCCGAAATGGTCGCCAGGCGCATACCCGGGGTGTCGACAACGGTCTGGTAGAAATCCCGCAGGAACGGATAGCCGTTATCGGGATAGCGTTCCCAGCAATTCTCACCGTCAAGGATAATCGCGACGGTGCCACCGGGAGCCATGGCCGCGATCTGCTGCAGACGCTTCTGCAGATCGGCAACCGCGTCCGCCGTGTTCCAGGTGGCGTACAGGAAGCCGATCCGGTCGGACAGTTCCCGGTCACGGAACAGCAGGGGCAGGCCATCGTAGGAATAAACCTGGTAGAGCAGACTGCGGTTGCCGAGCCCGGTATCAAGGCTCCGGGCCAGGATATCCTCGTCCGTGGCGGCCCACTGCGCCCCCTCCTCACGCATGATCCTGACCGCTTCCTGGCTGACCGCCCCTTCGGCGGGCCACATGCCCCGGGGCCGGGCGCCGAGGATGCGCTCGGCGGTTTTCAACCCTTCCCTGACCTGCAGCCTGGCATCCTCCGGATAGCGGAAGGTCGTGGCCGGCAGGGGCAATCCGGGAGACGGCTCCTGGGCGGTCTGCAGGTTGCACAACAGAGGGAGAATCGGATGAGCGTAGGGGGTGACCGAGAGCTCGATCTGCCCGGACTCTTCAAGCTGGCGATGGAAATCAAGAATCCGCTGCAGCTCCTCGTTGCAGCACATCAGCAGCTCCTGTTTCTGGCTGACGGAAAAGTTTTCTCCCTGGGTCAGCAGGTAGGAAACCAGGGGCTGCTTGCGGCGCAGGTGGGATCCGGTCCAGGCCAAAAGAAACCAGACCTGCAGGTCAAGCAGGTCCTGGTCGTTGAACCCGGCGGCAGATTCCTCCGGATCGGCGCCCCGCTGCAGGTAAAGCTGATGGTAACGCTTGTGGGCGTGAATCTGGGTCTCTTCATTGACGGAAAAGAACTGCCGGACCATGAACACCCGCTCCTCATAGGAGAGATCCTTGGGATCCTGGCTGATGATCTCCAGCCAGCGGTCGCGATCTACCCCGGCGGCGTATCTCTCCAGCTGTTCCAGCAGGGAGGGAACCAGGTTGACCGTGACCCGGGCCCCGGTTTCGACAATGGTTTCCAGCATCTCGCCGTAATCCTTGACACCGTGAAGCCAGGTCCAGGGGAGCAGGGTCTGCCCGCTGACCGGGTCACGATAGTCAGGCTGATGCATATGCCAGAGAATACAGACCTTTAACGCGGTCTCTGCGTTCGTGATATCGGTAACTGTCGCCATGATCTGTTCTGCTTTCAAATAAGGACTGTCGGCTTACTTCCTCGCGGAGGCAATTAGTAAAAGCATACGCCTATCCGGCTCATTTGTCAGGGGGGTAAGGGCGAAAACCCGAAAGACCAGAAGAGCAGCAGCCGCGATTCGGCAAACGATCACTGGTCACGGAACGCCTGTAATCAGACAGATTTTATCGGGCACCGGGAGGGGCATTTTCCCTGTGCCGACAACGCAATCCCCCCCCGAGCACAAACAGAGGTCCCCGAAAAGGACACCGTCAATAGCGCGATCCAACCGTTTCTCGGGGCAGGCGCCGGCGAATGTCGGCGCGTTCTTCGGCAGAGAACTGCACCTTCCAGGCTCCCAGGTTTTCCTTCACCCGATCGACGTGCCGGGTTCCCGGGATGGTAAAGATATCCTCGCCCTGAGCCAGAACCCAGGCCAGAGCCACCTGGGCCACGGTTGCCTTCTTGCGCACGGCAAGATCCCGCAGCAATTCGATAAAGGGAGCATTGCCGGCCAGAGCTTCCTCTGAAAAACGGGGGTTTTCCCGGCGCCAGTCGTCTGCATCGAGAACCTCCCGGCTGGGAATCGCCCCGGCGAGGAATCCCCGTCCCAGGGGGGAATAGGCGACGAAAGCGATCCCCAGGTCCCTGCAGGTGTCAAGAATCCCTTCGTCCTCGACATGGCGCGTCCAGAGAGAATACTCCGTCTGTACCGCAGTGATCGGATGAACAGAATGCGCGGCACGGATCTGGTCGGAAGAAAATTCGCTCACCCCGATAAAGCGCACCTTCCCTTCTTCCACCAGGGCTTTCATGGCCCCGACGCTTTCCGCCACCGGCACATCCGGATCCGGACGATGCTGATAATAAAGGTCGATGGTCTCCCGCCCCAGTCGCTGCAGGCTTTTTTCGCAGGCGGCGCGCACGTACTCCGGGCGGCCGCAGATGCCCAGCCACTCCCCCTCGGCGCCCCGCCGAACCCCGAACTTGGTGGCCACCGTCACCCTGTCCCAGCAATCAGCAAAGGCTTTGCCGATGAGCTCTTCGTTGTGTCCGACTCCGTACATATCGGCCGTGTCAAAGTGGTTTACGCCCTCATCCAGGGCGGCATGGAGGGTTCGGATATGGTTTTTTTCGTCCCGCCCGCCGCCGTAAAAATCCGACATCCCCATGCATCCGAGTCCGATCCGACCGACCTCAAGGGTGCTGTTGCCAAGGATTGCTGGCCTGTTTGTCATAACAATACCTCCTTTCGGAACAGGGGGCTGAAAGGTCCGCACGAACTGCGCTGACCGGTTGTCGTGGCTACCGAAACGTCTCTTCTTGAACTCCGGGAATCGCCCCCCTGACCTCAAGTCAACAACAAAGAAAGAAGACCCCGGTCGAGACCAGATGCTGTTGTTATCTTATCACACTCATCAGGCCGACGGCGGCCTGTTGAGGATCGCGTCTGACGGAGGGATTCGCAGGGAGGCACGCAGGGTGATGAAAAAAAGCTTCCCCCGGATTGAACCGGGGGAAGCTTTTCCAGAGGCAGCCCATATCGAGAAAAAATCAACCTTCTACATGCAAGGTTTTATCCTTCTGCTTTTTAAGGACCATGAAATAGAAGAATACGGCGGTCAGCAGCAGGAAGAACAGACTGTCCAAACTGGTGATAAAAGTGATGGGGTTGTTGTCGCTCAGGAACATGGCACGCCTTAAATACTGCTCCAGCCCGGGGCCGAGGATATACCCCAGCAGCATGGACACGGTCGGATAATTCTGCTTGCGCATGAAGAAGGCAAAGACGCCGAAACCAAGAGCCAGCATCATCTGGAAAATGGAATAAGTGGCGACATAACTGCCGACCAGTGCGACGACGGCGATACAGGAATACAGGATCGCCTTGCGGATCGAAACAATCTTGACGAAATAGGGGCCGAAGACATACAGCACCAGCGGGATCAGGATCAGAGCGCTGATCAGCAGCGCCGCAAACATCGGGGCAATCAGCTGAATCTGATTCTGCAACAGTCGCGGTCCCGGCTGCAGGCCGTTTATAATCAGCACACCGAGGACAATGGCCGTGGTCGGGTCGCCCGGGATTCCGAACATCAGCATCGGCACAAAGGCCCCCCCGCACATGGAGTTGTTGGCCGCCTCCGCGGCGGCGATCCCTTCGCGGCTGCCCTTTCCGTACAACTCGGGGCGTTTGGAATTCCGCTTGGCTTCCGCATAGGACACAAAAGCCGCAACCGATCCGCCGGCACCGGGCAGAATCCCGATAAAATAACCGATGATCGCACTTTTGAAGTAGGTAAAGAGCCCGATCTCCTTGATTTCAGCCCAGGGGGGCATAAAATCCTTACGCATGATCTTCGGCATTCCGGGAGTGTTCAGAACGCCGAACCCGGTATCGTTCTTGGTCAGCTGACACATGATTTCACTGATCGCGAAAGACCCGATGACCAGAGGCATCATGTCGATCCCCTCGACCAGGGTCTCGGTGCCAAAGGTGATGCGGGCGATCGGCTGCATGATATCGATGCCGATGGTGGCGATCATGATCCCGACCAGAGTCGAGGCCGTTCCTTTAGCCATAGCGTCACGGTCAGAGATGATGATGACCACCAGCGCAAACAGGATCAGCGAGAATTTTCCTGGGGTCTGGATCAGCAGGGCGAGTTTGGCGGCGACGGGGGTGAATCCCATCAGCAGCAGAGCCCCGATCGTTCCGCCGATCATGGACCCGAGGGCGGCGTGGCCCAGGGCGTTGGCCCCGAACCCTTTTTTCATCAGTGCGTTCCCTTCAATCGACGTCATCATCGAGGAAGGCGCACCGGGAATATTAATGGTGGTCGCAGTAATACTGCCGGCATACATTCCGGACATGAAAATCGATGCGCACATGACCAGCGCAGTGATCACGTCGAGACTGTAAGTCAGCGGCAGAAGCAGAGCGATCGCCAAAAGAGAGGTCAGCCCCGGCACCGCGCCAAAAAAAGTACCGATCCCGAAACCGACAACCATATAGAAGAAGACAGAGGGGTCCGTCAGGGCGACAAATCCTTGCAGAAGTTCACCGACATAGGTCATGACAAAACCTCAATCATTGGGAGACGAACCTGAAAAACAAACGCGTATAAGAAGTAGAAGATCGCCGTAATCGCAATGGCATAGGCGACTCGTTTGACCAGCCCGCACTTGTCGAGACCGAAAACATACAACAGGCAAAACACATACAGGAAAGAATCAAGGAGATACCCGAGCACCTTGAACAAGGCGATATATAGGGCTGTTGCGACAACAAAGAAGACAATCCCTTTCCAGTCGACATTCGAATCGTTCTCTTTTCCGCAAGGGATCCTGTTTTTCCTGATGGTTTTGAAAATGATGATGGCAAGAACGATATACATCCCGATGGTCGACAGGATCGGCAGGAACTTGGGACCGGTCAGCCCTTCATCGACTTGCGGGCTTATCTGCAGGCTGGCGAAAAGATAAACTGTCGTCAGCACCAGAAGAAATAGTGGCATAAGCAGATCTAGCAAAAGAGTTTTAGAACTTTTCTGTTCCATTTCTACCTCCACAAAGCCCCTGCAGCTCAAACCGAAAGCGGACTTTGACAATAAAACCATGCAAACCTTGATGATTCTGTATCCCGGATAGAAGCCAGGCTCGAAAATTGCCGAACAACCTCCGAGCCTGGCCCCTCAACACGCTAAGGATATCGTGTTCCTATTTCTTGATGATTCCCTGGTCAATAAGATCCTGCATCTGGTCAAACACCGATTTCTGCAGTTTTTCAGCCCAGACAGTGACCTCACTGGTTCCGAGCCAGCTCGGGGTCACCGCAACCTTGGCCAGCCAGCTTCTGAATTCTTCACTGGCTTCGGCCTTTTTGTAAGCACTCTCGATCTTGGCGACAATATCATCAGGAGTATTGGCGGGAGCGGCGATAATGATAAAACTGCCAACCTGAATATCGTACCCTTCTTCCCTGGCGGTCGGAACATCGTTGTAGGTGGGGTTGCGAGATTCCGAGAACTCAACCAGGCCGCGAACATCACCGGCATCGATGAGGGAAGCAAAATCCCCCATACTGGTCACGACCCCCTCGACCTCACCGGAAAGGACGGCTTCTTTTTGCGGAGCGGCGCCGCCGGGATAACTGACCAGCTTGAACTGGACTCCCGCCATTTTCTGGAATTGCAGCATGGCGAGATGAACCCGGGACCCTGTCTCCTGGATGGCAATCTTGATTTTACCGGGCTTTTCTTTGGCAGCAGCAACGAGATCGGCAACGGTTTTATAGGGGGATTTGCCGCTGATCATAATGGCGTCTGATTCGCTGGTAACACGGCAGATCAGTTTCAGCTTGGAGAGTTTGTAAGATTTCAGAAGACCCTGCCAGGGAACGGTAATAACGCTGTCATAGGTCAGTGCGCCCAGGGTATATCCATCAGGACGGGCCTTCATAACTTCGGTAACACCGGTCGCGCTCATGCCGCCGTCAATGTTTTCAACATAGATGGAGGCACCGAGATCTTTTTCGGCAATCGTACTGATCTTACGGACGATTCCGTCCGTTCCGCCACCGGCGCCCCAGGGAACGACCATACGAATGTCACGGCTGGGATAAGATGCCGCGAACGAACTTCCGACGGTTACGAGAAAAACGACTAAGAACACCAAAAAAGTACGACTTTTTCTTACCTTAGACATATTCCGTCCTTTCGTTAGAGGGGCTTACCGATAAAGCCCAAAACAAAATAAAATCACATCAAGAAAAAAAAACCATTTCTTGTGCAATGCCGAGCATACTGACATATGATCAACGTTGTCAACACATAGTATGAATTTGCCCTGCGGAAAAGGTCAGACCATACCACCCCAACCTGTCGCAAAATACTGTTTTTATTTAGCTTTTAAGCCAGAAATCGCAGTCGAACGCTGTTAAAAAAGCAGACCTTTATAGCAGGACAATGGTCCATTAGGCGAGGGACTCCCGGGTAAGTTTTCTGTTATTCCGGGAGAGGGGTCCGAAATAATATTAAGGCCTTCAAGCCGTCAGGTGCATGTTTTACCGTACCCCCAGGAATGCAGAAAATACCCGAAAGCATCTCAGACAGAAAGAACCACATTCCTAAGAGGACTGAAGGAACAAGCAAAGCATTGATGCGCCGCCCGCGCGATCCACAGCAACAGGACTTCCCCCTGGCAGGAAAGTCCTTCTCCGAGGGCTGAGCCGATGCGCAGCAGAAAAACCGCCTCACCTGTGAGCTTTTATGTTTTTGGTTGGGATAGGCCTGCTCGGAATGGTTCTCTGAGCAGAAGGAGGGTCAGGTTGTTTCGCGCGTGACGATGTAGAATCCGACATCGATAATCGGCTCGGGGACGGTGTTCCCGGAGATCTTGTCCAGCAATATCCGGCCGGACAGCTGCCCGATTTTTTTGCGGTTGACGTGGACGGTGGTGAGCGGTGGAGTCGTACATTCAGAAAAAGCCATGTCACCGAAACCGATAACGGCCACCTGACCGGGAACATCCATCCCGCGATGTTTGGCTTCTTCCATAATGCCATGAGCCAGATAATCTGAACTGCAGGCGATAGCCCCCCGGGAAAACCCCTGTTCATCGACCAGGCTCGCAAAGGTTTCACGACCATTTCTGAAACCGGCGGGGACCGGCGAATCGATGACGTAGATTTTATTGGTTTGGTCCCTGCCGACCGTTTCGATAAAGGCTTTTTTCCGCAACTGGGAGCGGTAATCCGTTCCAAAAATCACACCAAACTCCTTATGCCCCCGGCTCAGCAGGTAGTCGGCGGTCGCGTGACCGACCTGGATATGGGAGATCCCCACCATGAGATCAAGGGGTGTCTGGGTCAGGTCCCAGCTTTCGACGATGGGGATACTGGAGTTCAGCAGAAGACGCTTGCAGGTGCTGGTGTGGTTGGACCCGATGATAAAGATGCCATCCGGCTTGCGGCCGAGAATCGTCCGCACCAGGTCCTCTTCCAGCTCTTCGTTGTACTCCGTCTGACCAAGCAGAACCTGATAGCCAGAATCCCTCAGAACGGTCGTTAAGCCGTCAACGATTTCAGAGTAAACATGATTGGCAATGTGGGGGGAGATGGCGGCAATCAGGTGGCTGCGACGGGTTGCCAGGGCGCCGGCGAGCTGGTTTGGAACATAACCGGTCCGGGCGATGGCTTCGTTGATTTTTTCGAGGGTTCCAGCGGCGAGACGCTCGGGATAGTTGATTGCCCTGGAAACGGTTGCCGGTGTGACACCGACCAGTTTGGCAATATCCCGAATCGTCACGCTGCCCTGCCGTTTCGGCGTGTTTCCGGCTGCGTTTGAAGAGGCCAGGGTCCTGTCTTTTGGCTTCTTTTCGGTCATATCGGGTCCTAGCGTCCGGCGTTGATTCCAGCAGGATCTCTTCGCTTCGCTGAAACGGGCCAGTCTCAAAGCGAAGGGCGGGAACATCCTGCCGATGAAATTCCCCCATCTTTAAACAAGACGAGAAGGCCTTTCTCATAACATACAATGATCCGAATCAACAATCTGAAAATGGCACTCCCCGGTGGGCGTTCGGAAACAGCCCGAACGCGCATGTCATCGGGAGCGGCCTGAGCCCGGGTCGTATTTATCGAACGCCGGGCAGCCGGTTCTTTGGGAGGTCTGTAAGGTCCATGTTTCTGGCGCTGCCGATCAGCAGTGTTCCGCTCCCCCCGCGGGGAAAGGCTTCAGGCCTCCTGATAGGCCTTCAGGGTTCCGGTTTCATCGAATGAAATCTCTTCGAAATCGGAGATTATTTCGACCAGACCCGGTTCGGAAACCGCCGCCAATGCCGCCTTTGACAGATAAATTTCGTCAAGAGTTCGCGTGTTTCGGATCATGACAAGTTTAAGCTCTTCGGTCGGGATTTGACCGGCCGCTTTGACGCAGGCCTGAATAACCAGCTTGTCTGTTTCAAGGGTGGGCGGGAGATTCGCAAGAAAGGGTTTCATGCCGGTCAGGCAATTGACGATGGTGGCCTCCTCATTGATGCTGTTTCTCATTTTCCGGGTGATGAAATCCGCCATTCCGCAGCCACTGGCATTCCCCCTGGCATGAGCTGTCAGCCTGAGAACGCCCAAAGATTCAACCTCGGGGCCGATATTCGGAAGACGATTAATGGGGCGACCGACAATCGCCGGATCCATACCGGTTCCGGATATATCCTTCCCCTGCTCATAGACAATCAGCGCATCGATTTTATCCAGGTAAATCCGGGGGATCATGGCCGCAGCCCGCTGTAAAATATCCGGTTCGGTCGCGGCGATCTCATCCCGGTATGAAACGTAAATATCGGCCAGTTGCTCATAACCGTTCTCGATGACCGAAATGCCGCCGACGATTTTAAGATGCTGCAATCCGGTCAACCCGACGCGGACCATATTCGGACCGAGGGCCAGGGTTCCGAGGCTGTGGGTCATGGCGCACCCCTTGTGTTTGGCCAGCCCGATGGCAACCATTTTCACGAGTCCGCTCTGGTACTTTTCGCGGATGGAGGTATGGGTTTTTACCCGGTTAAGCAGCAAGATCCCGTCCGCTTCGACGGCATGCTTATCGATATAGACGGGCAGTCCCAGATCCGTCTTCGCAACCTCGACAACATCCATGCAGGAGATAACGGGTGCACCGACGGTTTCCTCCGTGATACCGAATTCGCGCAGCATGGCTTCCTGACCTTCTGCCGTCCCCCCGCCATGACTTCCCATGGCCGGGACGATAAAGGGAATCCCTCCTTTTTCCTTCACGTAGCCAACCGCGGTGCGTACGATGAGCTGATAATCGGCGATTCCCCGGCTGCCCGCGGTTATGGCGATACGATCTCCCTGCCTGATGGGCAGATCCTTTTCCCGCAGCAGACCGAAGAGCGTCTCCTCCGGATTCTCAAGCCGGGTACCATCAAACAGTTGCCTTATCTTTGCGACCTTTGGAATCTGATAGCTGTCCAGCATTTCGTTGAACTTTGACATGAAGCCTCCATAGATACCGAGTCAATACGTGGTTTGAAAAGCGATAGTTTCCGCTGTCCTTCAAGCGCTATCATTGATAAAAAAGGTCTTCGGACGACGCATCCCGTCACCTGGGAGAATACGTGATACGAGAGCAAGACCTATGGGGAGATCGGGGAGTCGGAACCGGTCACTGGCGCCGGGAGCTGCGTGTTCCTGAACACGCAGCTCCCTCTAAACGTTGAAGAGCTCATCGCGCGCAGGCCATGGCGACCTTCTCTTGCGATCAGACCTGCGGAAAAGAATCAGCGAAGAGGTCGGCTCGGCTCTCTATTTATTTGACTGCTACGTATTTATCGATAACGACCTGGAATTTGGGCACGGTGCTCAGCACCTTCTCGACAATTCCCGCCTCCGCCACTTTTTGCCGCCATTGAGGCATGTCCTTTATCTGGTCATTGTAGGTAATCGTCACGCCCTTCTCTTCCAATTTGGTATAGAGATTTTTGAACAGATCATCATAGGCCTTATTCACTGCAACGATGGCTTCGGCGACGGCCTGGTCAACAGCGGCCTGCAAATCGGGAGGCAAGGCATCGTAGGCCTCTTTATTCATATGCATGGCATTCGCAGTCCACTGATAATCGATAAGAGAGAGGTAGGGATCAAATTCGTAGAAAGAATCAGACCAGTAGGAGGTTGCTGTTCCTTCCGCCCCGTCGACGAGGCCGGTTTTCAGAGCCGACGGGACCTCTCCCCAGGGAAGAGGGGTGGGGATCGCGCCCAGGGCCATAAAAGCGTCCATAGCGGATTTGGTCTTTTTGGTTCTAATTTTGAGACCTTGCAGATCAGCCAGGCTTCTGACCGGTTTTTTGCTGTACAGCTGGCGCGGAACCACCCATGCGCCAAGGTATTTCACCCCGACATCATCGTACTTCGGCTTGAGAAGGTCGTTGAATTCCTGTGAATTCACAGCTTTGTTTATGGCATCCTTTTCCCAGAAAAACGGCAGTGAAAATGCTTCCCAGTAATCCGTCACGCCGGTCAGTTGTGAACACCTGCCAATCGTCACGGCGCCATCCTGAATCAGTTCCCAGGCATCCCGGTCATTGCTGTACAGGGTCCCTCCCGGGTGGAAAATGACCTTGATCCTACCTTTCGACAGCTCAGGGAGCTTATCTCGCAGGGTGGTGAAAGCCACTTCGTCCATACTCGTCGGGTTCGACAAACCACTGACAACCCAGGTAAACGTTTTCCCGCTGTCGGCCGCGCTGGCGGACTGCGGCCCATTCCCGAAAAAGTTGAATGCGATAGAGAAGACAAAGATTAGTGCGACTGCTTTTTTCATGACCAAACCTCCAGAAAAGTTTTTGTCAAAACAACACCTGCATCTTCTGCATATTTTTTAACGCCTCACCATTGACCATCCTCCTTTCTAAGATTCCGGATAAATATGCTCGTCGGCAAACCTACTTGATCAGTCCCGTTACCGTCGGAAGCCACAGGGACAGACCGGGAAACAGGATGAGAGCAACACTGACGAGGATCATCGCCAGGATAAATGGGAGAAGGGTCGGAATGACTTCTTCCATTGACAGCTTGGCAACCGAGGTGGTGACAAAAAGAGCGATTCCCACGGGGGGCGTGACATGGCCGATGGCCAAAGTCACGAGACTCACAATGCCGAAATGAATTGTCGAGACACCAAGAAGGTTCGCTATGGGATACAGCACCGGAACCGTGATGGTCAGAATGGAAACCGGATTAAGTAACGCTCCAAGCATGATGTAAAGGATCATGACGAAAAAGAGAAAGGGAATCGGAGAAGGAGAAATGCTGCTGATGAACTCTGCTGCATGGGCCGGTATCTGCAGGAAGGCGCTCAGCCTTGTCACCACGGCGGCAAAGGCGAGAAGCAGGCAGACGATACCGGTGTTCTCGACGGTAGATTCAAGTGTTTCAACGAAAACTTTCCAGGTTATCTTGCGATAGATCAAGCCCAGGACAAAAGAGTAAACCGCGGCAACCGCGCCCGCCTCCGTCGCCGTAAAAATCCCCCAGATCAGGCCACCGATGATAATGACGATGGTCATTAAGACCGGAATCGCCTTAATCAGCAGGACAGCTCTTGTCCCCATGGAAAGAGGCGGCTGGATAGGATAGTTCCTTTTGATGGCGTAGATAACGGACAAAGCCGACAACGCCACGACCAGCATGAGCCCGGGAATATATCCGGCCATAAACATGGCGGAGATCGAGGCCCCTGTCAGAAGTGAAAAGACAATGGCGATGACGCTCGGCGGCACGATCGGCCCCAGGCATGCC
This sequence comes from Geopsychrobacteraceae bacterium, assembly GCA_963677135.2. GTDB lineage: Bacteria > Desulfobacterota > Desulfuromonadia > Desulfuromonadales > Geopsychrobacteraceae > Seleniibacterium. The sequence goes on from CAXXLS010000007.1 coordinate 13,332, forward strand.
GAGGTCATGGTCACGACGGCGGAAAATTTGGTGTCATAGCCCTTTTTTTCCATTTCGGGAATCAGGACCTGTCCCAGCCCCGCCGCATCGGCAGCCGCAGAACCGGAAATTCCTCCGAACAGGAAGCTGGCAACAATATTGACCAGTGCCAGCCCGCCTCGAATGCGCCCGACCAGGGCATTTGCGGCGTCCAGCAGGATGGTTGCCAGGCCTGATTTGGTGAGCAGCGTTCCGGTGAACAGAAACAAGGGCAAGGCGATCAACCCGACGCCGTTCGGGAAGGTATTGACGGCGCTGCTGATTGCGGCATTGAGACTGATGACATGAGTCAGCCCCAGGACGATCAGACTGCTGCCGACCAGGGCGAACGGGATATTCACCCGTATGGCGGCCAGCAGTAAAAAACAGAACAGAAGAACCGCAGTACTAACTAACCAGGTCATCTAAACACCCTCCTCATCTTTAGAGTCGTGAATTGGCGCTTTGTCCTTGCGGAAATACAGGGCAATCCTGCGTAGATAAATGATGATCAGCAGTGCTATCGCGATCGGAAAGGACACCAGGACCTGGCTCCAGTCCATGGGCAGCATATAAATGCTGCTTGAGGCTGCGGCTTTCAGTATCCGCTGGGTCGGGATGAGCAGGATAAAGCAGATAAGGAGGGTCAGCACATCCGCGAACAGAGAGATTCTCTCCTGAACCGTGCTGCTGAATTTTTTGACGATATAAGTTATCTCCGGGACTGCGTTTTGATAAACCGCCGTGACAAGTCCCAGCATGGCCAGATAGGTAAATAATACGCTTAGCAGCATATCGCTCCAGCGCAGAGGCATGCTTAATGCGTAGCGGAAAACGATTTGAATAAAGACGAGGGAGATAACAGCAACCAGGCAGACAAAGCTCAGTATTTTTACGAGAAAAAAAATCTTATGGTAGATATTGTCAAGAATTTTCAGCACATGGACCTCCTCATTAGAGTATTCAACCGCCCGGCGGGTAGCAGGAACGGCCGACATGCATGTCCCGCGGGAATTTCCATCAAGCCATCAAGCAGCAATTTGAGGGGTTTTCAGCAATGCAGGCGCCCAGGTCAGCGACCGCAGGACCGGACCGTCCCGGGCATCGACCGCGGCGCTGCCACAGTCCGGTTGCAGGGCAAGACCTGCAGATCGGTTCAGAAGCCAACCGGGGATGCAGAGGCCTTTGGCATTTCTGAACGCAAAAGGATATCGACAGTTAAGAAGCGTTTCCGCAGGAATCGCGGAGCTGACGGCAAAATTGCAGGGAAGTGTGACCTTGGAGAGTTTGACGGATGTGATTTTGTCATTCGCCATTGCAAAACACCATCATCAAATTGGTTTCGGTAGGTTACCAGGATGATGGCGAGTGTAAACGGTTGCATTTAAATCTGTCAACAGCTTTTTGTCAGATAAAAAAAACCACGGGTATTTTTCGTTTTTTAGATGAATTTCGGTTATTTATTAATTTAAATTGACTTAAAACCAAAACCCATCTACTAATTATAAGGTTGGATATTGCACAGGGCAAACGTTTGCATTGACAGTGTCCGGGCGATAAAAAAAGGGGCACACGGAACGCTCCTGGCCGACTCTGGCGATGGTCCGTTCACCGGCAAGAGGATCAAAGAGATGGCGTTCGCTATTATTCGAGGCTGAACATGGCCATCCCCGGGGCAATACCGATGGTCCGCTGGACAGGGCCCGGAATCAAACGCCTTTCTTGATTCCCACAAATCCTTCAGCCGCGAAGGATGAAACGCTAGTGATATGGGCGCATTTCATAGCGCCTTTCCGATAAGAATGACCTCTTCAGAAGGTGCCCTGCCTGTCAAAACGGTTTCATTGACTCGGCATAACAGCGCATCAGGCCCAGAAACCCACGCGCACTTTTTCTGATAAATACCCTTGAAGTTTTTCGCCATAACAGATATAAGCGTTATCAGTGTTATAACAGCTATAACTCAATCAGCCTGTCGCGGAGCGTGTCTATGTCTAACCTGGTACCGATTGTTGAAAATGCATCAGAAAAGATCGAGAGACCTGATCGGACGACACGCGTCACTGACCCTGTAAAAAGTACTGTCGTCTGGCTGAAGGCCAGCGGGTGGTTGACATATTTTTCTATTTGATACGGCGGCTTACCACAACGGAAGCCGTTTTTTTTATTGTTTCAAAAAGTTTCAAAAAGCTCCTGATTATCAAGACCAATTCGGCCCCGCAATGGTGCAGGTCGGCGTTTGAACATCAACCGGATTACTATGAGGAGGTTTTTCACCAATGAAGAGAAAATCGTCAATCATCAGAACACTCTCGACGCTCAGCCTGAGCCTGCTGTTCCTGGCCGGAATCTGTTCCGCAGCTTCGGCCGAAATGGCGGCGCCCAAAAAGCAGTTCCTGTCAATTGGCACCTCGAGTGCGGGAGGTTCATTCTTCCCCCTCGCCGGGGCGATGGGCTCCGTGGTTGGCAAATACTACCCGCAGCTGAATATCAACGGCGAAATTACCGGCGGTTCGACGGACAACGTGAAGCTGATCAACAAAGGTCAACTGGAGCTCGCTCTGACGACAACGATGAGCGCCTACGAGGCGGCACACGGCATCGGGAAGTTCGAGACGACCGGTCCACTGCACAAGCAAATGGCGGTGATGGCGGGACACGGTACGGTGTGGCAGCTCTTTACTCTCAAGAAGACCGGTATCAAGAGCATCTATGACCTCAAGGGGAAAAAGGTTTCCCTCGGCGGGACGGGATCGGCCGGCAACGACATCGGCAAGGAAATCATCGAGGCCCATGGTCTGGTCATGAACAAGGACTGGACGCCGGAATACATCAGCCATGGCGACGGCCCGGGGGCCCTGAGAGACGGCCGCATCGACGCGGTTCTGCAGATCAGTTCGGTACCGACAGCTTCCGTTATCGACATCACCGCCACCAATGGTGCGGATGTGACGTTTCTCAATCCCGACCCCAAAGTCCTGGATGAGCTGATCAAGAAACACCCCTACTGGTCGAAAGCGACTATTCCTGGCGGCGCGTACAATGGCCATCCGGACGATATCCCCGGCAGCTTTGGAATCAACGCCATCCTGGTCGCTGCGGAATCCGTATCGCCCGAGGCGGTTTATGCCTTCACCAAGGCGGTCCTTGAGCATCCTGACGAACTCAGCAGCGCCAATGCGCTGGGCAAGTACTGGAACAAGGAACATGCGGTCCAGCCGCTGATCGGTATCGTGCCGTTCCATCCCGGCGCCGAGCAGTATTACAAGGAAATTGGCCTTTTGAAGTAGGACATGAACACCCCTCCGCCCCGCTCCACTGGCGACGGGGACGGAGGGTGCCTCCCCCTTCTGCTGTGCGTCACCAGTGCGACCGGGCGGAGATAACGATACTTAATTTCAGAGTAGGACAGGAGAAAGAGTTATGATGGGAAGTAGTTGGTTGCGGGATCTTCGCGATGAGCCCGCAAAGGCATTGGCTGCCGCTATCGCTGTTGCCTATGGTGTGTTCCACCTGTGGCTGAGTGTGAGCGGGCTGCTGGCGACCCTCCAGCAGGCTTATCTACACCTCGCCTTCGCGCTGGTGATCATCTACCTGCTCAGGCCAGCCTTTCCCCCGGATTCTCGCTTTGCCAGGCTGCGCTGGGTCATCGATCTACCTTGCATTATCGGCGCGATCGCCCTGGGTGCGCACATGGCGATCAACTTCATGGACATCGCCGATCGCGGGGCCGGCGATGCGACCACCACGACGACGATTCTCGGCGGCATCGCAGTTGTCTTGGTTCTCGACTCAACCCGCCGGATGATGGGCTGGGCGTTGCCGACCATCGCCCTGGTCTTCCTGGCCTACGCATTCGCCGGTCCGCACCTTCCTGGCGCCCTGGCCCATCGCGGCTACGACCTCGAACGGGTCGTCAACGTCCTTTACGCCTCCACCTCGGGCATCGCAGGCACCCCGCTGCAGACGTCGGCCAGCTATGTCGCGATCTTCGTCATCTTTGCCGCGTTCCTCGATGTTTCCGGCGCCGGGCAGTTTTTCATTGACTGGAGTTACGCCGGCTTCGGCTGGCTGCGCGGCGGCCCCGCCAAGGTGGCGATCCTGGCCAGCATGCTGATGGGGACCATCTCGGGCAGTGCGGTGGCCAACGTCGCCGCCACCGGGTCCTTCACCATTCCAGTCATGAAGAAGGCGGGCCTCAAGCCGGCATTCGCCGGTGCTGTCGAATCGGCGGCATCGTCGGGCGGGCAGATCATGCCCCCGGTTATGGGGGCGGCGGCCTTCATCATGGTCGAGATCATGGGGACTTCGTACAACTCGATCATGAAGGCGGCCATCCTTCCGGGCTTCTTCTATTTCCTCGCGGTCTTTTGCATGGTCGACTTCCAGGTCGCAAAGCAGGGCCTCCGCGGTATTCCGAGAAAGGAATTGCCCAGCCCCAAAAAGGTATTTCTGGCCGGCTGGCACCTGATCCTGCCACTGCTGCTCCTGATGTACCTGCTGGTCATCGTCCAATATACGCCTATCATGTCGGCTTTCTGGTCCGTCGTCGCGGTTGTCGCCGTCAGCTGGATGCGTGGCAGCACTCGGATGACCCTGAATAAAATCTGTGAGGCTCTGCGCAAGGGCGGCAACTCGATGCTCGAGGTCGCCACGGCCTGCGCCACCGCCGGCATCGTCGTCGGCATTCTGCTGCTGACCGGCCTGGCGATGCGTCTTTCCTCGCTGATGATTGAATGGTCAGGCGGCAATCTGTTGCCCCTCCTGATCATTACCATGCTCGTTTCCCTGATCCTCGGCATGGGCCTGCCGACCTCGGCGGTCTACATCGTGTTGGCGACCCTGGTGGTCCCGGCGCTGACCCAGCTTGGCGTTGAACCCATGGGGGCACATATGTTCGCCTTCTATTTCGGTGTCCTGGCCAATGTGACCCCGCCGGTTGCGATCGCCGCCTATACCGGCGCGGGGATCGCCGCAGCCAACCCGATGGAGACCGGGGTGCTTGCCTTCCGCCTGGCGCTGGCCGGTTTCATTCTCCCCTTCATGTGGGTCTACAATCCGGCTCTGCTGCTTCAGGGGGATCCGACCCGGGTGGGCATTGCGGTGGTCACCGCGACCATCGGCATCGTCGCATTGGCAGCCGCGGTTCAGGGGTACCTGTTCGGCCATGCCCTGCGGTACGAACGCGTGATCCTGCTGGCTGCGGCACTGATGCTGATCGTGCCGGGCTGGCGGACGGACCTGATCGGGGGCAGCCTGATCGCAGCCGCCATCATCAGCCGTTTCACCCTTGCCAGCGCCGGACGCATCCCGGTCGAAACCACCCCCAAGGTGGTCGACTGCTAGCCAGCCTGTCAGCAACAGACGAAGTGAACCTCCCGGCACCTGGCAACACCCTCGCCATGTGCCGGGATCACTGCGACAAAGCCCTTTCTTCGCTCCCTTTCTGAAACAACTGCCCCTCCTCCTTTCGATAAGGAATCAGGCGGCTATGCCACCCGGAGATTCTTACGGTACCGAAACCGTCTTCTCCGCTCACGAACTTTTCAGTTTGCCAAGAATAGCGGCATGCGGATGCTTTACGCCGACCCAAGCTGACCGTGCCCCCGGCGCGACGTATCATATAAGAAACTTGCCCTGAACGCCTGATGCTGGCATAGTTCCGGCCATGCGAAAAAAAGCTTTCAATCTCTATTCGACCTATCTGAAACAGCGCTTCGGCGGCCGGGTCCACAAAATTTCCATCGATGCCGGATTCGGCTGCCCCAATCGCGGCGGCGGCCGCAATCAGCACGGCTGCATCTTTTGCGACACCAGCGGCTCGGCCGCCGTTGGCATCGAGAAGAACGAACCGATTGCGGTCCAGGTGGAACGCGCCAAGGAACTGATGCGCAGAAAGTACCGGGCCAAGTGGTTCATCGCCTATTTTCAACCCTTTTCCAACACCTTCGGCCCGGTTGAGCATCTGCGCCATTGCTACGACCAGGCCCTGGCGGTGGACGACGTCATCGGCCTGGCGATCGGAACCCGACCGGACTGCCTGCCGGATCCGGTGCTCGACCTGTTGGCGGAATACCATCAGAAGACTTATTTCTGGCTGGAAATGGGACTGCAGACGATTCACGATAAAAGCCTCACCTACCTGAGGCGCGGCCATGACTACGCCTGTTTTCTAGAGGCCTACCAACGGGCAAAACAACGTGGTTTAAGAGTCTGCGTTCATGTGATTCTGGGTCTTCCCGGGGAAACCCGTGAGGACGTGCTGGCGACAGCCGAGGAGATGGCCCGGCTCAAAGTGGACGGCATCAAGGTTCACCTTCTGCACATCCTCGAAGGGACTCCCCTGGGAGAGCTCTACAAGCAGGGGCAGGTTCCCATGTTTGAAATGCAGGAATACGTCGAGCTGGCCGTCGATTTTATCGAAAGGTTACCGCCGGGCACCCTGATCCAGCGCCTGACCGGGGATGGCCCGCGCGATATTCTGCTGGCGCCGCTCTGGTCGATGAACAAATGGGAAATTCTCAACGCTATTGACGACGAACTGGAGAGACGGGACACCAGGCAGGGCGCCCGCTATAAAAGCGAGCCCTGAGCCCGGCCAGGAACCCTCATGGCCGAGAATCTTCAATTTTCCGGGGTTTGGGTAAAGAAATCCGTACGCCCCATACGGGAAGACGGCATCGAGAAAAAACCGGTCAGGAAGGCAGGCCGGATGTCGTGACAACGTCAGTGGACTCAAGCTGCGCTGACGGGGTCGCTCCGCTCCACGAGATCAGCATCAATGAGGCCCAGACGATACTTATGAGGACAATAAAAAATCGAAACATGGCGCGCAATTTAACAGAAGCCCGAACCGGAATCAACAGGATATTTTCACAGTCATGGTAGCCGCCAATCCCCATTGCGAGACGGCGGAAAATCATGCTATTGTCCTGCCGAAATGCAGCCTTAAGACGATCCGATCGAGCCCTCAGAAACCTTATTATTACATGTTATTTCCAGACGGATAGACATGTTCGACCTCAGCAGCCTCAACCCTCAGCAACGAGAGGCCGTCATTCATCGTGACGGGCCCCTGTTACTCCTCGCCGGCGCCGGATCGGGAAAAACCCGGGTCATTACCTGCCGAATCACCTATCTCCTGGAACAAGGGGTTGCGGCCCACAGCGTCCTTGCAGTGACCTTCACCAATAAAGCCGCCAAAGAGATGAAGGAGCGGGTCGAGGATATGGTCGGTCGCGAAGCGGCCAAAGGGACGGTCATAGCCACCTTTCACTCCCTGTGCGTCCGTCTCCTGAAAAGCCACATCGACCGGCTGGGATACAAAAAGAACTTTTCCATCTACCCGGCCAGCGACCAGCAGCGACTGATCAGGGACCTGGTCCGTGACATAACCGGCGAGAACAATGCTTCAGACGCCGACCAGGTGCTCTGGCACATCTCTGCAGCAAAAAACCGCATGATCGCGGCGGCAGACTACCAGGCCACCGATCGGGCCCCCTTCACCTCACTGGTTGCCACCGTCTATCCACGTTATCAGAAGGCCCTCAAAGCATTCAACGCGGTGGATTTCGATGATCTGCTCATGTTCGGTGTCAAACTGCTGGAGGAAAATCCGGACCTGCTCGAGTACTATCAGAACCGCTTCCGCTATCAGATGGTAGACGAGTACCAGGACACCAACCCGGTCCAGTATCGACTCCTCAAACTGCTGGCCAGCGGGCATGGCAACCTCTGCGTGGTGGGTGACGACGACCAGTCGATCTACGCGTTTCGAGGCGCCGATGTCAGCAACATCCTCGACTTTGAAAATGATTTCCCCGGAACCAAGGTGATCAAACTGGAACAGAACTACCGCTCCACCGGAAATATTCTCACCGCCGCCAATGCCATCATCACCAACAACACCAAACGCCGTGCAAAGAAACTCTGGACGGCCGGCGGCGATGGCGAGCAGGTCGACTATATCCTCTGTTACGACGGTGAGGACGAGGCGCGCCAGGTCATGGAGATGATCCATGCCGAAAAGTACCGCAAAAACCTGAACTACGGCGATTTCGCCATTCTGTACCGGACCAACAGCCAGTCCCGGGCGTTCGAGGAACAGCTGCGCTATGAAAATATTCCATACGTGCTGATCGGCGGCCAGCAGTTCTTCGAGCGCAAGGAGATCAAGGACGTCATCGCCTATCTGCGGGTTTTCCTCAACCCCACCGACGAGGTCAACCTGTTGAGAATCCTCAACTATCCCAAGCGCGGCATCGGCGAAGGGAGTATCGACCGCATCATTCGCTATTCCGCGGAACAGGAGACGAGTCTCTGGAAGATTCTCCAGCAGGTGTCCAGGGTGCCGGATATCAACGATCGGACCGCCAATGCCGTTGCCGAGTTTGTCGGGCTGGTCGAACGCTATCGGCGCCGGTTCAAACGCCCCCTGCGCCTCCTCGACACCCTCAAGGAGCTGTTCCACGATCTCAAGCTGGCCGACGAGATCTACCGCCAGGAGAAGGATCCCGCCATCGCCAAGCGGCGGGTCGAAAACCAGGAGGAGCTGATCAACAGCCTGGCGGTTTACCTGGAACGGACGCCGGACCCGAGTCTCGACGGCTTCCTTGAGCGCATCTCCCTGCAGGACGACGATGGCGTGGGCCGCAACGACAAAGAGAGCAAACTCGCTCAGGATGCGGTGACCATGATGAGCCTGCATTCCAGCAAGGGCCTGGAATTTCCCGTCGTCTTCCTGGTCGGCATGGAGGAGGGGTTCCTGCCACACAAGAAATCGATTTTCGAGACCTTCGATATCGATGAAGAGCGCCGCCTCTGCTATGTCGGGTTTACCCGGGCCGAGAAGCGCCTGGTATTGCTGGGTGCCCGTCAGCGCCGCAAGTATGGTAAGCTGGAGCAACGCGAGCCCAGCCGTTTTCTCAACGAAATTCCCCAGGGCTTTCTCAACCAGCGCCAGCCCGACCAGCCGATTGAGGCGACTGCGGAACAGGAAGCGGCCAGCGCCAACAGCTTTTTCAGCAATATGAGTAAAATGTTCGGAGATTGAGGCAGGGCACGTCTCTGCCCGTTCAGCAACCACAAGGAGACAACAGCATGGCTTTAATCAATGTCACATTTCTTGAAGGAGTTCAGATCAACGCCAACGTGGACGGCTTTGATATCCTGACCGACCAGCCCGAAACCAACGGCGGCAGCAACGCGGCCCCCAACCCCTACTATCTCTTCCTTGCCGGGCTGGCCACCTGCACAGGTTTTTTCGCCCAGCGCTTCTGCCGTGAACGGGAAATATCCACCGAGGGTCTGGGGCTGACGCTGGACATGGAGCGGGATGAGGCCACCCACACCACCACCAAGATCATCATGACCCTGCAACTGCCCGAAGGGTTTCCGGAAAAATACAAAAAAGCCATCCTCAGGGCCGCGGAACAGTGCGCGGTCAAGAAAACACTGGAAAATCCCCCGGAGATCGAAATGCTCACGGCCTGACAGCCTGCCCCGGAGAAGGAGCCACGACCATGATGATCATACTTTCCGGACCATTCTGCCTGCTGTGTTTTTACCTCGCCTGGCTCTGTTACCGAAAAGCCTGTTACAAGCAGACTGTGGTCCTCGGTTTATTCGGCATCCTCCTGTTGGTGATCACGTTCGGATTCATCGGGCTCAGCTATGTCACCTGGGACGGTCTGAAGCTTTGACCTTTTGCTCTATTGGAGGGACTGAATGAAGACCGGAAGACGTGACGACTATGGCCTGAAACTTTTTGTCGTCTGGATCCTGATGCTCCTAAGTGGGCCGGCGGCTGCGGCAGAACCGCAACCTCGCGAGGGGCTTGCCGCCACCAGCTGGCAACTGGTGAAGTTCCAATCGATGGATGATGCAATCGGCGAACTGTTTCCTGCCGACAGCCGTTTGTATACGATGGACCTGAACCGCGACGGCACCGTCACCATGCGCCTGAACTGCAACCGCGCCCACGGCTCATGGTCGGCAGAACCGGGGGCGGACATGCGCAGCGGCCGATTTTCTTTTGGTCGGCTCGCTACAACCCGGGCCCTCTGCCACGCACCCAGCATGGATGAACATATTGCGGCCAACGCTCAATACATTCGCTCCTTTCTGCTGAGGGACGGCCACCTTTACCTCAGCCTGATGGCTGATGGCGGAATCTATGAATGGCAGCCGGCCGGCAACACGATACCGAAAGCCACGGTCTATGCGGCCCCTGAAAATGGCGGACCACGAAACTGGACAGTCACCCTGACCTCCGGCCGCCTCAACCTGCGGGACAAACCGTCCCGCGACGGGAGAATCAGCGACCGCTACCCGGCGGGGACGGTTCTCGACAACCTGGGATGCATGACCTCGGCAGCGCGCACCTGGTGCGACGTCCAGAGGCTCGGCGGAGGGAAACGGGGCTACGTCGCCGCGGAATTCTTGAGGCCAACGGTCTCACCCGACGGATCGGTGGCAACCGGGCCTGACGATTCGGCCCTGCGGGCCGGGCGGGGGCAGTTCGATGCAACCGGACGGGTCCCCTGCGCCCAGTTCCGCGGTCAGCCGACGGGATCCTGCCCCTTCGGGGTCTCACGGGCCGGCAGCGGCTACGCCACCGTCGTCATGACCCAGCCGGACCAACGCCGGCGAGCCATCTTTTTCCGCAACGGAAGACCCATCGGCGCCGACACCAGCCAGGCCGACTATGGCGAATTCAGCGCCATCCGGGAAGCGGACCTTCATGTCATTCGCGTTGGCGATGAGCGCTACGAAATCCCCGATGCGGTGATCTTCGGAGACTGAACTCTTAAAAAACCTGCCTCATGCAGATCCCCCCCACGCGGCAGCACTCCCGGATGACCGGTCCGGGAGTGCCGGCTCAGCGTCTCAAAACAATTCCGCTTTTTTGCAAAATCGGACAAATCACCAGCGGAGCTCCAGCGTGGCAGCCCCGTCTATTTCATACCTTCCTTTTTTATTTCAACCTCTTGGCAAATACCAACGGACGCGCAGAAAACCCGGAACGCTCCTTGCTGTGTCTTCCTGATAAAAGCCCGCAACTCACTGACTCATGGAGAACCCGTTATGGAAAAACCCGGAATGCCGCTCCTCGGCGATCAGTTTCCCACCCTGTCGGTTCTGACAACCCAGGGCCCCATGACCCTGCCCGACGACCTGGCCGGTCGATGGTTCGTCCTGTTCAGCCATCCTGCCGACTTTACCCCGGTCTGTACCACGGAGTTCGTTGCCTTCCAGGAACGATTCGAAGACTTCGAAAAACTCAACTGCACCCTCATCGGCCTGTCCATCGACCAGATCTTCTGTCACATCAAGTGGATCGAATGGATCAAAGAGAATCTCGGGGTTGAGATCAGGTTCCCGGTCATCGCCGCCACCGACACCCTCGCCCTGCAACTGGGCATGCTGCACCCCGGGATGGGGACCCAGACGGTCAGGGCGGTTTTCCTCGTCGATCCCCAGGGGTACGTCCGCCTGACCCTCTACTATCCCATGGAAGTCGGCCGCAACATCGACGAGATCCTGCGCGCCGTCAAGGCCTTCCAGGTTTCCGACGCGCAGGGCGCCATGCCCGCCAACTGGCCGAACAATTCGCTGATCGGTGATCGCGTCATCATCCCGCCGCCCATGGATGTCGCGACCGCGGCCGAATATAAACCGTCCGCTGCGAGCTACGACTGGTGGTTCTGCCACAAACCGCTGGAGACAGCTCCCGACCAGGAGGACTGAAAACCACTGCTCTGCGATCGCTTCTGCGCAGCGCCTGCCCCCACACTTTCCTGCGGGCTCTTTTTTTGGGGGTCGTGATAAAAATAGCGGCAAAAACAGACAAAACAGGTTCATTTGCCGATTGCGCCTGCCATCATCCTTTTTTGCCACAGAAGCGTCTCCTGCTACACTTGCCATAAACACCCCCTTATGGGATCGACAGGAGAGCCTCCATGTTGCAAGGCAGACAGCCGCCATACATCCCCCCGCTCGGTTATCACTGGCTGACCCCCTGTTACGACCTGGTTGCCCAGCTTACCGTCCGCGACCGGACGATCAAGCAGGCCATCGTCGAGCAGCTTCAACCGGACCCTGGACAGGCGGTTCTCGATATCGGTTGCGGAACCGGCACCCTGGCCCTGCAGATTTGCCGACACTATCCTCATGTGACCATGATCGGCATCGACAGAGACCAGACCGCGCTGGACAAAGCAGCCTGGAAAGCCGGCCATGCAGGACTGCCATTGACCCTGTTCAGGAGCGATTCAAGATACCTGCCTTTTCCGGGGGAACGGGTTGACCAGGTGGTAACGACCCTGTTTTTCCATCACCTGGACCGCGATGCCAAAAGGAAGACGCTTAAAGAAGTGAACCGGATTCTCAAGCCGGGCGGACGATTCCTGGTAGCGGACTGGGGAAAAGCCGATACGTTGCTGCAACGCCTGCAGTTCCTGCCGGTCCAGGTGATCGATGGCTTCGCAGCCACCCGGGACAACGTCAACGGGGAGCTGCCCGACATGTTCGCCCGGAATGGGTTCGACGGAATCACCGAGCTCAAAACCTTTGCGACCCTCTTCGGACCGGTCAGGCTATGGGCCTGCAGGAAAGGCGCGCTCCCCTCCCCGGCCGACCGCCGTTCAGCCCCCGAATTGCGGCATATCGAGCAGCAATGATTCGTAACGGGTCCTGCTCCGTTCCAGGTGCGTTCTCATTTTCTCACGGGCCAGGGCCGGGTCTTTCAAGGCGATCGCCTGGTAAACGGCACGATGCTCCTCGAACAGCTCCATCAGGTAGCTTTTCTGCCATTCAGGATCAACAGGGTCCTTGCAGAAACGGGAGCGGGTAATCATTTTGTGGGGAATGAAATTGAAGAAATCGACAAAACGCTTGTTGTTGGTCGCCGCGGCAATGGCCTTGTGAAATTCGTAATCGGCATCTTCGGCGGACTCACCCTCTTCGATCAGGGCTTTCATTTTCTGGACCTGCTGCAAGATCTTCAGCTGCTGGGCCGCCGTACCGCGCCGGGCGGCCAGTCCCGCAGCTTCAATCTCCATGGCCATACGCAATTCGAGAAATTCCAGGATATCGGAGAGATCCCGGTAATCGAGGGTGAACAGCGAGTTTCCCCGGTCGGTCAGGGGTGGGGCCTTGACATACACCCCGGCCCCCTGCCGCGTTTCAATGTAGCCGGCCGCCCGCAACGCCGCGAGGGCCTCCCTGATGACGGTGCGGCTGACACCGAAATTCTGCGTCAGAACGGGTTCGGCCGGAAGAGCCGCCCCCTCCTTGTAGCCTCCCGCTTCGATCTCTTTTTTTATCGCATTGACAACCCTGTCGGCCAGGGACATTTTAATCTGGTTCATCGCTTTCACTTTCTTCTCTTATTCATATTATGACTGCTATCAAATAATTGTTTTAATTATATTTAAATTATCAAAAACAAAACAACTCCTAATAGATATTGACATGACAAATCATATAAAGTACGGTCCATTATGTCCATTATTATTTTCATATCCTGAGCAGGGGGGAGCACACTCACCGGGTGCAGGCAGGCCAAGAGAATGAATACTCCGACTGTTTTTTGAGGTGACCGGTCAAACAGATCTGCGGCCAGGCCAGCCATCCCCCGCATCACACATCTGCTCGAACTCAAAAACGACACGGAGGACAACAATGCAACAGCAGAAATCCGGAATGCGTCATGGCGGCCAGATCGTTATCGACCAGCTTAAAATCCACGGCTGCGAGAGGGTCTTCTTTGTTCCAGGCGAGAGTTTTCTGGCGGTTCTTGACGGGCTTGTCGATGTCCCTGACATCCAGCCGATTGTCTGTCGACAGGAGGGTGGCGCCGCCATCATGGCGGAAGCATACGGAAAGCTCACCGGCAAGCCGGGAGTCTGCATGGTCACCCGCGGCCCCGGAGCGACCAACGCATCGGCCGGTGTTCACATTGCTCACCAGGACAGCACCCCGATGATCCTGATCATCGGCCAGGTGGCTCGCAACATGATGGACCGGGAAGCATTCCAGGAAGTGGACTACCGCAAGATGTTCGAACCCCTGGCCAAATGGGTCGCCCAGATCGACCAGATCGAGCGCATTCCTGAATACCTCAGCCACGCCTATCATATGGCGACCTCCGGCCGCCCCGGCCCGGTGGTGCTGGCCCTGCCCGAAGATGTGCAGTCCGCGTCTGCCGAGGTCGTAGACTGCAAACCCTACAGCCGGGTCGAAGCGCGCACCTCCCCTGAGGATGTCGTCGCCTTTCGAACCATGCTGGAAGCGGCGGCCAAACCGCTGGTCATCGTCGGCGGCAGTCCCTGGACCAAAGAGGCCTCGCAGGACCTGGTCACCTTTGCCGAACGGAACGGGGTTGCCATTGCCAACGAATTTCGCTGCCAGGACTATATCAGCAATGACCATCCCAATTATGTCGGGGATGTCGGTATCGGCATCGACCCGAATCTGGCGAAAATGATCGGCGAAGCCGACCTGATTGCGATGATCGGCGCGCGCATGGGCGAAATGGCAAGCAGCGGCTACAAATTGCTGCAGATCCCCTGCCCAAGCCAGAAACTGATCCACGTCTATCCAGGTCCCGATGAACTGGGGAGGGTTTATCGTCCCGACCTGGCCATTAACGCCTCGCAGCCGTCCTTTATGGCGGCCCTGGCGGCCATGGAGCCGATAAACGGGGCCGACTGCAGCGACTGGATTGCCCGGGGGCACGAGAATTACCTGAAATTCGCCACGCCCATCGATACTCCCGGGGACGTTAAAATGGCCTACGTCGTCAACCAGCTGAGTGACATCCTGCCTGATGATGCCATCATTACCAACGGCGCCGGCAACTACGCCGCCTTTCTGCACCGCTTTTATCACTACCGGACCTATCGAACCGAATTGGCGCCGACCTCCGGTTCCATGGGCTACGGATTTCCGGCGGCGATCTCGGCGAAGCTTCAGCATCCCGAACGCGATGTCGTCTGCGTGGCCGGTGATGGCTGCTTCATGATGCACGGCCAGGAACTCGCCACCGCGGTGCAGTTCGGCATCAATATCATTACCGTCATTGTTAACAACGGTATCCTCGGCACCATCCGCATGCACCAGGAGCGCAACTATCCGGCCCGGGTCAGCGGAACAACCCTTCAGAATCCGGACTTTGCCGCCTATGCCCGGGCTTTCGGAGGCTATGGAGAAAAAGTCACCCGGACGGAGGACTTTGCCGGGGCCCTGGATCGCGCCCGCCAATCGGGATTGCCTGCGATTATTGAGCTGCAGGTTGAGCCGGAGGCCCTGACGGCCGCCCGAACCCTGACCCAGATACGAAACGGCTCATAATCTTCCCCGAGAGACAACATCAGAAACGGGGCCTGCTTTTTCAGCAGGCCCCGTTTCTCGTTGACGCGATGAAGTCAGGTTCGCAATCAGGTGGAGGCCCGGCCGGGATTTTTCCCCATCGTCTGCAGGCATTTCAGAGGCGGTTCCGAACGGCGTCCAGCAGACTTGAGAGATCGGTACAGATGATCCCTGCAAAGGGATCCGGCTCGGGCCTACGTACGATGATGACCAGGCAGTCTTCCTGTCTGGCCGCCGCTATTTTTTCAGCCACTCCACCTTGGGCTCCGCTTTCCTTGGTGACCAAAACCCCGATCTTGCGGGAGGCGATCAGGTCACGGTTCTGTTCGACACTGAAAGGACCGCGGGCCAGAATCCGGTTGGCCGCAGGCAGCCCGGCGGCGGCGCAGGAAGCAATGGCGTCGGGGTGAGGCAGCACCCGGGCGAACAAAGGAATCCCCTGGCGTCTGGCCGCATCAACGTAGGGTTCCAGGTTCCGCGAGCCGGTGGTCAGCAGGATGGCGGTCCCGAAGGACGCCGCCAGGTGCGCCGCTTCCCGGTGGTCGGCGACTTCGAACAGGCTGTCGGCATCGTACTTCCCCTGCTGACGCTGAAAGCGCAGGCAGGCGATCCCGGTCGCGGCTGACACTTCGGCAACGGTCTCATGCAGGGCGATGGCATAGGGATGGCCGGCATCAACCAGCAGTCGAATGCCCTGCTCGCTGACAAGCCGCTCCATAGCCGTACGATCAAGACGGCCGCAGCGCCTCCTGATCAGCGGATGGGACCCGACAGCGAGTTCGGCATCCGTCGCCGTGGAGACCAGGACCGGCCGCCCCAGGTCGGCCAGGGCCGTCGCGATGACCGCCGTTTCCGACGTACCTCCGAACAACAGGATCATGCGTAATAGCCCCGTGGTGTAACCATCCGACCATCAAGCATGACAGTGGTACTGTTGCCGACAATAACAACGGATGTCATGCCGATGTCCTCAGCCAGAAAATGTTCGAGGTCCGAGACCACGATCCGCTGACCGTCACGGCTGGCCGCCGTCACGATACCGACCGGTGTCGTCGGGGGACGGACAGCCCGAAAGATCGCGGCTGCTTCCGCCAGCTGGGACACCCTCTTCCTGCTGCGGGGATTATAGAGGGACACCACCAGGTCCGCTGCGGCGACGGCCTTGAGACGCAGGACAATCTGCTCCCAGGGGACCAGCAGGTCGCTCAGGCTGATCAGCGCGGAATCGAGCATCAGCGGAGCGCCCAGCCGGGCGGCCGCGGCATTGGCGGCACTGACCCCCGGAACGACCTCGATTTCGACCGGGTAACGTTCGGCCGTGGCCATCTCCATGGCCAGCCCCGCCATCCCGTAAATTCCCGCATCTCCGGAGGAGATCAGAGCAACGGTCGTCCCGCGGACGGCCTCTTCCAGGGCGGCACGGCACCGCTCCCCTTCCTGGCGCATCCCGGACGTCAGAGTCCGACGCCCCACGCACAGATCGGCAATCGACTCAACATACGGGCCGTAACCGACGATCAACTGACTGTTGAGAATCGCTTCCTCGGCACGCCTGGTCCGGTCCAGCGGATGCCCCGGCCCTATGCCAACGACGAACAGTTTTCCTGGGCGACGGCGATGGTGATGCCCGTCAGCGCCTGTTTCCTGACGATTAATGATGTCCTCCTTCCGGCGAGAAGCGCCGCCGGTTCCGCCACGGCCGGCAAGGCAACCCGGTCAGTGACAAAATCTGATGATGTAAACTCCTGGCGGCAGTTGCGGATGCTGTCAGCGGCGACAATCCGCAACGGAATGCCCAGCCGTTCAGCAGCGGCCAGGAGCCCCTTTTCATGTTGTTTGACGGCAGCGGTTGCCAGGTAACGAACCCGGTCGATGGCCAGGGAATGCTCTTCAAGGACCTGGCGGACCGCTGTAATAATGGCTTCGGCACTCTTCCCTTTGCGACAGCCGATTCCGACGACCAGATCCTTGACCGCCTCGGTGGTGGTGGTGATGACCGGCTCGGCGTCGATCAGGTTGGCGACCGCAATGGCCAACGGGTTGGCCCCTCCTTCGTGGCCGCTGAGCAGGCTGATGACATGCCGGCCGCCGACGTCGGCCACGACGACGGCGGGATCGTGGTATTTACTCTGAGGGCAGCCGGCCAGCGAGCGCACGACGACCCCGCAGGGAGCGACATAGACCAGCCCCGAATAGGTTGAGAACAGCCGGGGAGTCAGGTCCATGATCCGTGCGAAGCCGATCTCCCCGCCCGCCCCGGCAACGGCGTCGTGAAGATAAATATCCAGGTCCGGCATGTCCTTCTTCAGCTCCCGGCAGATCCTGAGCCCCGGGGTCGAGAACGTCACCGCTGCCAGTTTCATGCGTCCGTTCCCTGGCGGTAACCATGGCTGAAGGAGCGATGGTAGAGCTTGGATACCGGAATATCCCGTGACAGAGCCCGGCCGACAATGATCATCGCCGTCTTGCGGATATCTTCCCGGGCGACTTTCGGTGCGATATCCGCAAGAGTGCCCCGGACGATCTTTTCGTCCGGCCAGGAGGCGTGAAACACCACCGCGGCCGGACAGTCGCTGCCGTACCAGTGCGCCAGGTCTGCGGCAACCTGTTCCATCTTGTGCACCGACAGAAACAGGCAGAGGGTGGAGCAGCTTCGGGCCAGGACGTCCAGTTCCTCCCTGGACGGCATCGGGGTCCGTCCCGCAGTCCGGCTGAGGATGACGGTCTGGGAGACTTCCGGTGCCGTCAGTTCCATTTTCAGAGTCGCCGCCGCGGCCTGGAAGGAACTGATGCCCGGAACGACCTCGTACGCGATCCCCAGTTCATCCAGGCTGTTCATCTGTTCGCGTATGGCGCCATAGATGGACGGATCTCCCGTGTGCAGGCGCACCAGGTCGGTATCCCTGTCCCGAGCCTGGCGGAAAACGACCTCCATATCCTCCAGGGACATTCCGGCCGAGTCATACAGTTCCGCATCTGCTGCGACCTGCCCGACAACCTCGGGACTGACCAGCGAACCGGCATAAATACAGATGCGGCATTCCCTGAGTAACCGCTGGGCCTTGACTGTCAACAATTCAGGATCACCGGGTCCGGCACCGACAAAATAAACCTTCATATGACCTCTCCCGTATGGATCAGAATCACGGCCAGGTTTCCGCTTTGGAGCGGTTCGCCCCGCAACCGTCTCAGATCCGTTTCGATACGCTGTCCGGGCAACCCGGCCCGGGCAATAAAGACCGACCTCTCGAGCAGCTGATATTCTTCGAGCAGAGCGATGACCGCCGGCAGCTGGCGACCGATTTTCATGAGCACCAGGGTCCCGCCGGTGGCAAGAGCGGTCCTGACCGTGTCCAGGGCCGTCACCGAGGGCAGAATCGTCACCGGCAGGCTGCCTTCAC
>CAXXLS010000008.1:0-109787 GCA_963677135.2 Geopsychrobacteraceae bacterium
AGGCGATGATTCATTGGCGGAGACGTTGTTTCACGAGGGAGCCCGATATTTTTTTCTTGGTTGGGCGATAGGTTTTTACGACTTCAAATTTATGAAAAAGCCTTGGCGGTCGGACTGTGTCCATTGACCGCTATTCATCCGACCGCCCTGATTTCTTCAAGTGCAAACTATGGGCAGGGCCTTACGGTTATGGCAGGAGCTCTTGTTAATGCTGCGGTGGAGATGGGGATAATGTCCTTATCAATACCGGCGCTCTTGTTGAGCATGATTGTCGCATGGCCATCATGTTCATATCGCTCCAAGGGCCTGTATTCTGGGGGGGGTAAACATTGGCGATCAGGCCTACATCGGAGCAAATTGCACAATTCGTGAAAATATTCAAATCGGTTCACACGCGGTCGTCGGTGCTGGCGCCGTGGTCGTTAAGGATGTGCCGGATTATACCGTAGTGGCAGGGGTTCCGGCCAGAAAGCTCTCATAGACAATCAAATCTATGATAAAGGGTTATCTTTCGTGTTGTGGACAGGACGTGAAATCAACCGACTTGTTAAAAAAGACTAAATATTTTTTCAAGTTCTGACGAAAAGACTGAAGCGGATCGTTTTTATATTCAGGGAGCACTAAAAAGCATGGAGGCTTAAATTGACAGACAATCAATCCGTTTTAGCAATAATACCGGCCCGCGGCGGCTCCAAAGGGGTTCCTCGTAAAAACATCCGTTGCCTGGCTGGCAAGCCATTAATCGCGCATACGATTGAAGCGGCTTTAAATTGTCAGGCAATTGAGCGCGTTATTGTGTCTACCGATGATTCTGAAATAGCCGAAGTTGCGCGTGCATACGGCGCCGAGGTTCCTTTTCTGCGTCCCGGTGAATATGCCACCGACACTGCAACCTCGCTGTCCGTTGTCAAACATGCACTCACCTGGTTTGCCGAGCAGGAAAATTATCAACCGGAAGCCATCGCTATTCTTGCTCCGACCTCACCTCTGAGGACCATGACACATATCGAGGACACCATAAAACTGCTTTGGAGCACGGGCAATGATTCTGCTTTAACGATCTGTGAGGTTCTGGATCATCCTTATTTCATATATGAAAAGACTCGGACGGTCGTTTGTCCGAACTGGTCAATTTACCTGACAAGCCTCTGCGGAGGCAGGAATTGCCTACGTTCTATACGCATTCTCAGGCGGTTGTCGTGTCCCGTAGCAAATATCTTAAAACTGTGGGACCAGCAACCGATCTTCAACTTCCAATCAATGGCAGGTTATTTCATCGATCGCGATTTCGGCACTGGATATCGATACTCTCGATGATTTTCAAAAAGCTGAAACTTTACTCAAACAACGTCAAGAGCAATCGTTGCTGGTTGCCTGATCAATATTAAGGCAGGTTTTTTATATGTCAGATGTTCGTGCCGATTTTGATGTGGACACTCCGATAGATCACAACTTTCATCAGCAGGGTAATTCCCGGATTGAAAATGGGAAGCGAGTCTGCCGGCCGCATATTGGGAATATCGCCGTAAATGGGAGGAGTATCCGAAGCAGCAGCTTCTTGCTGATTTTCCCATTCATCTTGATATTGAGGCGACATCGGCCTGCAATCTCAAATGCGTGATGTGTCCGCGTACTGAAATGATTGAAAAGGACAATTTCTGGACGTTAAAGCGTTTGATTTCGACAGCTATAGGCAGATTATTGACGAGGGGGTCAAGCATGGGCTTTGCTCGGTGAAATATAATTATCTTGGCGAACCCTTGATGAACAAACAGATTGTCGACATGGTAACCTACGCCAAACAGGCCGGGGTTCTGGATGTCATGTTCAATACCAATGCGGTTTTGCTGACCGAGGAGATATCGCGTGCTTTAATAGCCTCCGGTCTGGATAAGCTGTTTTCTCATTCGATTCTCCCGATCCTCAGCGTTACGAGCGTATTCGTGTTGGAGCCAGGTTCGACAAGGTCCTCGAAAATATCAGGAATTTCATGCGTATTCGAGAGGAGATGGGATCGATCAAGCCTTTTACCCGGGTATCCATGGTCCTGATGCAGGAGAATCGGCATGAGTGGGAGGAGTATCAGCAACTTTTCTCACCGCTGGTTGATGCGGTTGCTTATGTTGATTATCTCGATCATAATGGCCAGTCAAACCCGGAACGGGCTCTGGTCGCACGTGAAAAGAAGAGCAGCAAGTTCTGTTGTCCGCAGCTTTGGCAGCGGATGTTCATTCATCCGGACGGAATAGTAACCCCCTGTTGTATCGATTCCTCACGGGAATTGGTGGTGGGCAACATAAACGACAATACGCCAATGGAAATCTGGCACAGCGCAGCATATCGGAAGCTCAGAGACGCTCATAGCGAGGGGAATTTCGATGCTATTTCGGTCTGTGCTCAATGCCCGCTTGCGTATTATTGAAAGACTCGGAGGTTTCCCATGTTTTTGAACATCCCGGTCGAAAAACTGTGTGTCTCAGACAGTGCCACCCTGCATCAGGCTGCGAGAGTCATAGAACAGGGGGCAAAGCAGATTGCTATGGTTGTCGACAGCGGAAAAAAGCTCAAGGGGATCCTGACCGATGGCGATTTGCGGCGGGCGATAATCGATGGTATGTCAATGGACGCTCCCGTTGCATTGGTGATGCAGCCTTCTTTTATCTCCGGTACGCCGGAGATGGGGATGAACAAGGTCTTTGCCATAATGCAGGAAAAGTCAATTCGGCACGTGCCGATTGTTGATAAAAAAGGGGTATTAACCGATCTTGCCTGGATTTCCGATCTGATCAAGCAGGACGCCAGCGAGCTGTCGGCCGTTGTTATGGCCGGTGGTTTCGGCAAGCGCCTGCTACCGTTGACCGAGACTCTTCCCAAGCCGATGCTGCCGGTTGGGGGGCGTCCGGTGATGGAGCATATCGTTGACAACCTGCGTCTGGCCGGTATCCGCGACCTGAAAGTAACGACCCACTACATGCCGGAGAAGATCAAGGAACATTTCGGTAACGGTAAAAAATTTGGTGTGAAAATTGACTATGTTGCCGAAGACCGCCCCCTGGGTACGGCTGGCGCGCTAGCCCTGATGCCGGCTCCGGAGCGGCCGACCCTGGTTGTCAATGGGGACATCATGACCCGCGTCAATTATCGCGCGATGCTGGCGTTTCATCGCGAGCATCAGGCTGATCTGACGGTTGGGGTTCGCCAGTACGAAGTTCAGATCCCTTATGGCGTCATGGTTTGCGAAGGTCCCAATGTGCGTAAACTGACGGAAAAGCCGCAACATGCGTTCCTGGTGAATGCCGGTATCTACTTGCTGAGCCCCCATGTCTACAACTATATTCCTAAAAACGAACGCTACGATATGACTGATCTGATTGAATCCCTGATCGCGGATGATAAAAATGTTGTCAGTTTCCCGATTATGGAATACTGGCTTGATATCGGTCAGCATGCCGATTATGAACAAGCGAACCTGGATCATGAAAAAAGGAGATTGTCTGCGTGAACTGGCAGGGAAAACGTGTCCTGGTCACTGGTGCCGGCGGTTTTATCGGCAGCCACCTGGCCGAAGCTTTGTGTCGTGAAGGGGCCCGCGTGCGGGCCTTTGTGCATTATAATGCCCTGGGTAGCCGTGGCTGGCTCGATCATTCGGAACTTCGCGATGACCTGGAGATCATTGCCGGCGATATTGCCGATGCCGACAGCGTGCGTTTGGCGGTCAAGGGGGCGGACGTGGTCTTCCACCTTGCCGCTCTGATTGCGATCCCCTACTCTTATGTCGCTCCGGCATCATATGTCCGGACCAATATCAGCGGAACCCTGAATGTGCTTCAGGCCGCCCGGGAGCACGGTACCGAAAGAGTCGTGCACACCTCGACCAGTGAAGTCTACGGGACGGCTTTGCAGGTCCCGATCAGCGAAACCCATCCGCTGCAGGGGCAGTCTCCCTATTCCGCCAGCAAGATAGGCGCGGATAAGATTGCCGAATCCTATTATTGTTCCTTCGAAACTCCCGTTACCACGGTTCGCCCGTTCAATACCTTTGGTCCGCGGCAGTCAGCCAGAGCGGTCATCCCGACCATTATCACTCAGTGCCTGTCCGGCAGCAAGGTGAAGCTGGGCAGCCTGTCCCCAACCCGCGATATGAACTATGTGAGCAATACGGTCAGCGGGTTTATGCTTGCGGCCACAAAACCCGAAGCGATCGGCCAGACCATAAATCTCGGCTCGGGCCGGGAAATCAGCATCAATGATCTGGCCCAGCTTATCGCACGGTTGACCGGTGCGGAAATAGAACTGGAAAGTGATGATGTGCGGATCAGGCCCGAAAAGAGCGAAGTCGAGCGGTTGCTTGCAGACAACCGCCGTGCTCAGGATCTTCTCGGTTGGACTCCTGAAGTCGATCTGGAGAGCGGATTGTTGAAGACCATCGATTGGCTGCATGAGAACATTGAGAGTTACCGCCCGGGAGTTTACGTTGTCTGACACGCCCACGCCCGATTTCATTCCTCTTTGCGTACCGGATATCAGCGGCAACGAGTGGCTGTATGTCAAGGAGTGTCTCGATACCGCGTGGGTTTCTTCCGTTGGTGCTTATGTCGACCGCTTTGAAATGCAGCTGGCGATGAAAGTCAATGCCAGTCATGCGGTTGCGACAGTCAACGGCACATCGGCTTTGCATACCGCTCTGCTGGTCGCCGGAGTGCAGCCGGATGACGAGGTGTTGGTATCAACGCTCAGTTTCATCGCTCCCGCCAACGCGATTCGCTATGCGGGCGCCTGGCCGGTCTTCATTGATGCCGAAGAGCACTGCTGGCAGATGGACCCCCAGTGCGTCAAGGACTTTCTGGAAGAGCAATGTGACGTTGTCGATGGGATTTTGCGCAACCGCAACACCCGGCGCCGGGTCAGCGCCATTGTTCCGGTTCATATCCTCGGCCATCCCGTCGATCTTGCCCCCATCCTCGAGCTAGCACGGCGCTTTGATCTCAAAGTGGTCGAAGACGCGACGGAAGGTCTGGGCGGCAGTTACGCCGGACAGTCGCTGGGAACCATCGGTGACATCGGTTGTTTCAGTTTTAATGGCAACAAGATGATTACTACCGGCGGTGGCGGCATGCTGGTGACGAATAACGAGCGGTGGGCGGACCAAGCCAGGTATCTGACCACCCAGGCCAAAGACGATCCCGTCGAATATGTCCACGGAGAAATTGGCTACAATTATCGGCTGACAAATATTCAGGCGGCGATGGGGTGTGCCCAGCTGGAGAATCTGGACCGCTACCTCATGTGCAAACAAACCATTGCTGAACAATATGCTGCCAGTCTGGCATCAGTTCCAGGCGTTAGTGCAATGCCCACCCCTGCCTGCGGCCGCAGTGCCTGGTGGCTTTACAGTATTCGGATCGATGCCGCGGATTTCGGAATGAACCGAAAAGAACTGATGCGGCGACTTGCCGATGAGAAGATTCAGGTCCGGCCGCTTTGGCAGCCGTTGCACCTTTCTCCCGCTCATGCCGGCAGCCAGTTCGTCGGCTCCGGGATTGCCGAGAGACTGAATTCTTCAGTATTGAGCCTGCCCTGCTCAGTCGGTCTGAAGCAGGACGAACTGCAGCGGGTCGTTGCCGCCATTAAGCACAGCGCAGCGCGTTGATGTCGAGACCGTTTTTTCACCTCCTCAAATAATAAATAATTTCTAAAAAAACACTCCCTTGCGGTCGATAAGAACCCAGGGGATTCTGCCTGTAACCGATTTTTTGACTGAAACCCACATGTTATAGAGTTAAGAGTGCCAGAATTATTCACGGATAATATGTTCGTCGTCAGGGGAGCGATGGCCGGTTGTCGCAGCACAAATTGCCGCAGCTGATCTGCCTGCCCAGGTCGACGTGGTTGAAGACGGAAAGGAAACGACCCTTTCGGTTTCCGGGATTCATCTCAGCAGTTGTTATGACCGGGAGGCGGAAGCGCAACTTCAGACAACTCTCATTCCTGAAGATGCCGCCAGCTGCTGGGTATACGGTATGGGGCTTGGTGACCTGCCGCTGGCTTTATTGCAACGAAAGAACCTGAAACAGATCTCCGTTGTGCTGTTGAATGCTGCAATTGCCCGGTTGAGTCTCTCCTGTATCGATCACTCCAGTTGGTTGAAGGATCCTCGTGTTGAATTGCTGGCAGCTGAGCAGCTCGATGGTCTGAAAATTCCGTTTGCCGCGGTTCCCCCTGAACTTCAACTGGCAGAGGATTCTGCGGCGTATCTGCGGGACCTCGTCGTCCTGGAGCTGTCGACACCCTATATTCATGAGAAACAAGGGGTGGAAAGCACTTTTTCCCAGGAACGAATCCGGGGAAACAGACCTTTTATCGTCAACGATGGCGATGTTGCAGATCTTTTCGGGTTGCAGGCAGGAAAAAGAATCCTGGTCGCAGCGGCTGGACCGACCCCTGGCCGATCATTATGCCTGGATCAGACAGCAGAGAGACACCTTGCTGATTGCGGTTGATACGGCGGTGAAGCCTTTGCTGGCCGCGGGCATCTCTCCGGATGTGGTTGTCGCCATTGATCCTTCCCATGAAGAGGAATTGCGTCTTTTCGAAGGGGTTGACATGGCGAGTCTCAAGCAGGTCCCTCTGGTCTACTTTCCGCGAGTGCATCCCGAGGTTCTCCGTCTTTGGCCGGGACCTAGAATGACTGCCTATTGCAAGGGGGAAGAATATAGCAAACTGGCGGTGGATATTCCTAAGGGAACGCTTTTTTCTGCGGGAACAGTTTTTCATCCGGCCGTCGATCTGGCTATCAGGATGGGCGCTGCTGAGGTGGTCTTCCTGGGCGCTGATTTTGCCTATCCGAATGGTGCAAGCCACGTTGCCGGGAGCGCTCATGCCAGGAACACAGAGCGGGGAGCCGGAGAGCCTTGGGTGATGAGTGGGCGCGGAGAAAAAATTGGGACGGCTTTGAACCTCAGGGGCTTTTTGCGTGATTTAGAGCACTACATCGAAGGGATATCCCATGTTCGGTTTGTTAATGCGAGCCGCGAGGGAGCCTTGATAAGAGGAACCTCTTTTCTGGAGAATGGGGATGACTGAAGAGTCGTTGAGTCAGACTGTGACAACTGCCGTCACGGCCTATCGTCTTGGCATGGAAGGGGCTGCAAGTGACGCGTTGACACGGGCGACACAGCTGATGGAAAAGGCCATAGGGGGCTGGGAAGAGCAGGACCTGAAAATCCTTGCGGACTGTTTGAGCCGGGTTTTTGCCGCTCAAACGAGAAAAAATTACCTTTATGCGGCCGATATGCTTGAATACCAATTGCTGCCGTTCTTGATGAAGCGCACTATGGTGAAAGGGGATCAGGGTTGAGTCATACAGAAGTGAGTGTCAATGGCATGGTTCAAGAACCGTTGCTCGATAATTCCTCGACGCCGGATCTCGGGCCGTTTTTCGAAAACCCACATGGTGACAAATATCTTTTTCCGATCAACCATAACACGTTTGCCTCTCTGAGTGTGTCGGAGGTCTATCTCGATTATTTCGGTAAGGATGGTTTCAGGGAGGATTGCCTTTATAATTTTTTGCGGAAGTGATTCCGGCCTGTTGCTGAAGTATCTCGCAGAACATCCGCTCCCACGCGGAGCGCGGGTTATCTGTGTCGAACTGCCGCAGGTGTTCGGCCGCCTTGCTGAGGTTTGTGATACGGATGATTTGCCGGACAGGGTGAGGGTGACCCCTCTGGCTGACCTGCACGCCGCCCTGGAGGATTTCAACCTTAACGAATATCTGTATGCGGACAAGGTTGTCCTGCTCAAGGCGTTGTGCTGCCTCGATGCTCACCTGCCCGACTATGTCGATCTTTTCAGCGAGGTGCAGGCGCTGTTGCAGAAAGCCAAGTGGACAGCGACTTCAGGCCTGGGAAATCGGCGCTTTGTCATCAGTCAACTGGAGAACCTTGCCGAAAATCGCATCAGTTCGGATTGTCTTCGCGATCTCTTTCCCGGTAAAACAGCGGTGATTCTTGGGGTTGGTCCCTCTCTTGATGATATTCTCCCCTGGGTCATGAAAGAGCGAGAGCGCTTGGTTGTCATCGCTGTGACCAGGGCGTCACAACGCTTGCTGAAAGCGGGCCTGGTGCCCGATATCCTGGTCACGATCGATCCCTTTGACCTCAGTTTCGATGTCAGCCGCGAAATGCTCAAATTCCCGGAATCCGTGATCCTGGCCCATGCATACCATGCTTCTCCTCTGCTGCTCGGCCAGTGGGCTGGGCGTTCGGTATACCTTGGGCAACGCTTCCCCTGGC
Source organism: Geopsychrobacteraceae bacterium (assembly GCA_963677135.2). GTDB lineage: Bacteria > Desulfobacterota > Desulfuromonadia > Desulfuromonadales > Geopsychrobacteraceae > Seleniibacterium. Next base: position 8,295 of record CAXXLS010000008.1, read on the forward strand.
CCACGCCCTTAAATATTCCAACCCTGAAGCTGTACGGTCCCACCGTGACTCAAACCGCCATCGGGCTTGCGATGGATCTTGGGGTTGCGCAGATTGTCCTGGGAGGTGTCGATCTCTGTTTCAGTTCGGAGGGGCAGATTTACGGTACGGCAACCCAGGGGCGCCGGGTCCGGCTTGGAGAAATCCCGGGCGGAGTTGAAACCAATGGTGGATGGCGGGCGGAAACCATCCATGCCTTTGCGGAGGGAGCCAAAATCACTGACGATCTGGCGCAGGAGGCCAGAGCGAGAGGCTGCCGAGTGATCAACAGTGCCGCGGGAGCGGTTAAAATGGCCCATGTCGATTTTCTGCCCGTGGAACAGATTGAGTTGCCATCATTTACGGAGCCGGCTTCCGCGGCATTGAGCAGCGTCGTCCTCCATGATAGCCAGGATGAGCGTCTCCGTCACTATCGGGACATGCTGTCCGAGCTGGAGCGTGCCCGCCTGGGGTATCGCGCGATTGAGCGCCTGGCGCAAAAAGCGCTCAAAGTCAACAAAGCCCTGTTTTCGAAAAATCCCGGGAAGCAGGGAGCGCGTCGGCTCGATAAAATCGAAAACACCCTGAATACTGAGTTTGCCGAGTTTTCCCGTTTTGCCAAGATGTTCGGTGCCCTCAAATTTTTGCGCATCGTCCGTCCGGGAGGGGATGATTGGGATGAAAACCATGCGGCGGCTGAAGAGGCCGGTCGGATTTATTATGAATCCTATCGGGATGTCGCGAAGGATATTCTGGAATTGCTGAACGCAGCTGAGCGCCGCCTGATGTCCCGCCAAAGAGAGGAGAGTGCGGCCCCTGGCGTGTTGGAATTATGTTCCGACTGGGAGGCCCAGCGCTTGTTCGGCCGGGTGCAGGTGTTGCAGGTGCGCCGCCCGGAATTGTTCAAACACCCGACTGAAGAAGAAACCCGCAGGTTGACGCAATTATCCGAACGTTTCGACGTGATTATGCAGCGCAAAGAAAATATGGATAAAAGGTCCGAGCCTGAAGAAAAAAATTATGGGGAACTCAGGGCGAAGGCTCAGAGCTTCTTTTCGCGGCGGGAGGTGGAGCCGTTGCGAATTCTGATGGCCAGTCTTGTAGAGGATAAGACTGAGTTGGGGCAGGGAGTCGGTCTGCTGGCAAAGGGTTTTCTGGCCGAACTCGACGATTCACCAGAACAGGCTTTGCAGAGTTACCACCAGATCATTGAATCTGAATACATGTTTGTCCTGGCTCTGGCGCTGGTACGTATCGCGGTGATTTCCAACCGTCTGCAGGATTTCAGCAACCTGACGCTTGCATTGGAATGTCTGGCGGGCCTGTCTCCCCTTTATATGACCAAGTATGGCGATCTCCTCTGGCTGCAGGATCGAAAAAACGAGACCTTGCAGATTTATCTGCACTACCTGGAGTTGGTTCCGAACGACCTGCTGGCGATGCTGAAACTGGGAAGGTATTACCTTGATCTCGGATCTGTGGAAGGGGCCCGAATGGCGTTCACGTATGTCCTGGAGAAAGATCCGGAGAGCAAAACCGCCAAACAGATGCTGACAAAAATTAATTCCGTTTAAAAATAATTTTTTTCTAAAGAGAGCGGCGTTTCTCGTCGATAAGAGGCTTGAAGCAAGGCCGAAAGCCAGCAGGAAAGGAGGTGTTCCTTAGGTCAGTTGCTGGCCGAGGTAAAAATTAAACCAAGAAAAAGGGCACGGAAGCCCGCAACCACACACATTTCACGGAGGAATAACTTATGGCTCTTTCAATTAACACCAATGTCGCTTCCCTTAACGCACAACGTAACCTGGGTAATTCTCAAAGTGCTCTGAGCACGTCCATGGAGCGCCTCTCTTCCGGTCTGCGCATCAACAGTGCCAAGGACGATGCCGCCGGTCTCGGCATTTCCGACCGCATGACCTCCCAGATCCGCGGCCTCAACCAGGCTGTCCGGAATGCCAATGACGGTATCTCTCTGGCCCAGACGGCTGAAGGCGCCATGGGCGAGGTGACCAACATTCTGCAGCGCATGCGTGAACTGACCGTTCAATCGGCCAACGACACCAACAGCTCGGCTGACCGGCAGTCTCTGCAGGACGAAGTGGCCTCTCTGCTTACCGAGATCGATCGGATCTCCGCAACGACCGAGTTCAACGGCAAGTATGTACTCAATGGTTCTGCGGGCGCTTCGATGACCTTCCAGGTCGGGACTCGTGGTACCACCAACGATAAGATTACCGTCAGCCTCGGTACGTTCAACATGGACGGATCGACTCTCGGTGTCTCTGGTCTGACCGTTGCCAGTTTCGCTGGTAAAAGCGTTGGGTCCGTTCTCGGCGCTATCGATAAGGCGATTGCGTCTGTTGACACTGCCCGTGGCAAGCTCGGTGCGGTTCAGAACCGTTTCGAGTCGACTATCGCCAACCTTTCCAACATCGCGGAAAACGTCACTGCCGCACGCTCACGGATTCTGGATGCCGATATCGCCCAGGAAACTTCGAACATGACCAAGCAGAACATCCTGCAGCAGGCGGGTGTTTCGATCCTGGCACAGGCCAACCAGTCACCACAACTGGCCCTGTCGCTGCTCGGTTAATCGGGGATAGCTGTTTGGGGGACTGGCCCGCCAGTCCCCCATTTTTCCTTGTGCCCAATCACAGGGGGAGGATGAAATGAATGTTGAAGCGTTAAATCTCACCAACATGACCCAGCTTCAGGGGAATCGACCTGCTGACAAGCTTGAAGAGAGCAGAAAAGAAAAGGACAAGGTGTCTCAGGCGGACCAGCAGGAGCAGGAAAAGGTTCAGCCTGAAGAGCTGTTGTCCCAAATCAAAGCGTTAACCGAGGACGGCATTTACAGCGTGCGCTTTGAAAATGACAATGACGCCGGAGAGTTGATCGTCAAAGTGGTGGATCGGGAAACCGACGAGGTGATCCGGCAGATTCCACCGGAAGAGTTGCTGAGTCTGACCAAGCGGCTGAACGATTTGCGCGGCAATATCGTCGATACGCAGAGTTAGGTTTTTGAGTTTGTTTAAGTTGAGCGGGAGAGCATTATGTCGGTAACATTCAGTGGCCTTGCCTCAGGTATGGATACGGATTCCATTGTTTCCGCATTGATGGAGATCGAGCGCGCACCCATCGATAGACTGGAAAGCGATCAGTCTTTTTACAGAAGCAGGCTCGATGCCTTCTCCCAGCTGAATGATAAGTTAAAAACCTTTCTGGAGAAAGCCGAGGCCATCGATTCTGCTGCTGAAATCGGGTCGGCAGCGGCGACCAGCAGTTCGGACGATTATCTGACCGCATCAGCAAACAGCAAGGCGGGTATCGGTTCGTACCAGGTGACGGTCATCGATCTGGCGCGTCAGCAAAAAGATGTCAGCCAGGGGTATGCTGACAAAACCGCAGCGGCCTTTGGCACCGGGGCGATTTCGCTGACTGTCAACGGGGTGGCCAATCCCGTCACCATTGATTCTGACCACAATTCCCTGGAAGGTATCGCGACGGCCATCAATGACGCGGGGCTGGGGGTCAGTGCGACCATTATCAATGACGGTACAGGTACTCCTTATCGGCTGGTGTTGACCGGCGATGACGTCTCGGAAACCTTCAGCCTTGATGCTTCAGGGTTGTCGGGAGGAACTGAGGCCAACCCGGCAATGACCAATACCCAGCCTGCGAGCCAGGCTCATTTTCAGATCGACGGTATCGATATATACAGTAACAGCAATACGGTCGACAGTGCTGTCCCCGGTTTGTCCCTTGAGCTGATGAAGGCGGATGACACGGTATCCACAACGGTGAATGTCTCGGTTGACAAAGACGCGACGACCGAAAAAATTCAAGAATTCGTCGATGCCTACAACGAGATTATGACCTTTATCTCCGACCAGAAGGACGCCGACTGGGGGAATGATTCCGCACTGCGGTCCATTAAAAGCCGTCTGCAGGAAATGCTGGTCACGCCGGTGTCCACTTCGGGGACTTTCTCAGCTTTGTCCCAACTGGGTTTTGAAACTCAGAGAGATGGTCAGATCACTTTGAACAGCGGGACGCTGTCCAGTGCGCTGGATGAGGATTATGACAGTGTTGTGAGTATCTTCTCCGGAAGCGGCGGTGCGGAAGGGATCAGTGCCAAGTTTGCCGCCTACCTCGAAGGGGTGACCGACTCTGTCGATGGCTTATATGCCAGCCGCAAAAAAATGACCGATAATCAGCTGAAGCGCATCGATGATCAGATCTTCAGGCTCGAGGCGCGTATGGAGCAGCGGGAGGAGACGCTTCGCTCCAAATTTTCGGCTATGGAAGAGTTGGTCAGCGGCCTGAACTCCCAGGGGAACTATTTACTGCAGCAGTTAGCAACCATGTACAGCTACAGCTGATCGTGCAGTTTTCCGTTTCAATAGAATTTCTGTCAGGAGCAGAAGATGAACGCATATTCGAATCACTATAAAAACAACCAGATTTTAACCGCATCCCCTGACCAGATTCTGGTTATGCTCTTTGATGGTGCCATTCGTTTTGTCCGCCAGGCGCGCTTTGCCATTGATGAAAAGAGATTGGCTGATAAATCAAACGCCATTGCCCGGGCTATTGCGATCGTGACGGAATTTTCCAATACTCTGAATCATGACGTTGGCGGGGACATCGCAGCTGATCTGAGCCGTTTGTACGATTTCGTTATTCGGGAACTGTCCGCGGTCAACGCCCACAATGAGATAAAACGGCTTGATCCGGTCGAGAAAATTCTCCTCGATCTGCGGGAAGGATTTGCCGGGGCGGCGGAAATCAATCGCCAGTCGGCCCAGCCGCAGATGGCTACGGCATCGGCGCAAGACCAGCGCGTCGCGATCTCTTACTGAGAAAGCCATGGATATGGAAACCTGCATTCAGAAATCGATCGAGCAATATCGCCGGATCGTCGATCATGCGCAGCAGCTGGAAAAACTGCTGCACAAGGGCGATCCGGAGGACCTGCGGTCTTACACGGCCCGCCTCCAGGAGCTGCAGGACGAGGCGAGCCTGAACGACCGGGTTTTCTATGAATTGTTTTCCCGTGATTCCGAGGCCTGGCGCGACCATCCTCTGTTTCTCGAACGCTCCGAACTGATTGAACAAATTGTTAAGATGAACCATTTGCTATTGCCGAGAATCCGTGGCATGATGGCGGTTGCTGCTCATGAAATATCGCAAATCAAAGGTGGGCGGGTGGCCATGGCCGGTTATCATCAGCCGACTTTGCGGAACAAGAAATCCACCCGGGGAATCGGCTGAATTCCTGCCTTTTATTTGCATGGCTGAAACGACAAACAATGCACCGGGTTTGCCATGTCAGTGTTAAATCACCTCAAAGATTACCGCGTCGTCAAAGTGACCCTGCCCCTGCTCGAAGGCAAGCAGCAGGTTCTTGACGGGGTGGCCAAGGTCACCAGCGCTCCCCATTTCGAAGTCACCTTTCTGCCCGATCAGCTCAACCCGGATACCGTGAATCGTGAAGAATTCTGCCAGGTCGCTTTTGACGTGGCCGGCGAAGGGAAAACCCTCAAAGCCAAAATCGATTCGTTCCCCGGTTCGGCGAAGCTGCTGCTGGAGATGGTCGATTCCTTCTCCTATATTCAGAAGCGCGAGTATTTCCGGGTCGATGCCGAGTTGGCCGTCAGTTACTGGCTGGCAGATGAAGAGAAGCCGGCCGCACGCTCTGCCCAGACCGCTGTCAATATCAGCGGGGGCGGTATTCGTCTGCCGGTGGCCGAAAAAATTGCCGAAGGGACACGCCTGGGCCTGGAAATCATCATTGACAGCCCTCAGTCGGCGGTTGTCGAGTGCACCGGGGAAGTGGTCAACAATTACCAGGTGGGGGAGGAGTATCATACCGCCCTGAAGTTCATCGATATCGAGGAAGAGGGGCGGGATGCCATTGTCGCCTACTGTCTCGCCGAGCAGCGTCGTCAGCTCCGTTTGAAAGTCACCGTTCTTGGCGGTCAGTTCGAATAACACGCGTTTCGGTAATAAAAAAAGACGGCCCGGTCAGCTTGCTGACCGGGCCGTCTTTTTTATCTGCGGTTTCTTTCAGGTTCCGAACGCCAACTGGGGCGAGACCTCCGTTACCAGGTGTTGCTGGGGCCGAAAGAACTCGGTTTTCCAGACTTCGGTCCGATTGCGTCCTCTTTCTTTGGCCAGGTACAGGGCCCTGTCGGCTTCTTCGATAACCGCCGCCGGGTGTCCCTGGTTGGCCCGGTTGGAGCTGCTGATGCCGATACTGACCGTCACCGGAATGTGCTGTTGACACAAGAGTCCGGCGAGCTGCTGGTGAATGCGTCTGGCCAGGTGCTCGGCATTTTTTCCCTTGGTATCGGGCAGAATGATGGCGAACTCCTCGCCGCCGTAACGACAGCAGATATCTGAGTCTCGCGACGCGCTGCGCAGGACCTGGGCGGTCTGCTGTAAAATATAGTCACCGGTCTGATGACCGTGGGTGTCATTGATCTTCTTGAAATGATCCAGGTCGACCAGCAGCAGCGAGTAGGGAGATCCCGAGCGCTGCGATCTCGCCGAGGTCTGCTTGATGCTCATGTCAAAAGTGGCCCGGTTCCCCAGCTTGGTCAGGGGGTCGGTCAGGGCCATGCGCTGCAGCTGTTCCTGGCTCTGCCTCAGTTCGAGCAATCTCTGCCAGCGTTGCAGATGCTTGTCGATTCTGGCGGACAGTTCGCGGGGGTCGATGTCGAAATGAACGGCGTCGCTCGCGCCGAGGTGGAAACCCTGCAGCAGGCTCTGCTGATCTTCGGCGAAGGCGATCAGGGGCAGATCATTCCATTCGTCACTGGCCTGGAGTTTGCTGATCCAGGACGTGGCGGTTGTTTTTTTGTCTACCGTCCAGCAGACCAGGTCGGCCGACTCATGGGCAAGAAACTGAAACAGCGCCGTCGCCGTAGTCAGCGGTGCAATCTTTTCAAAAAGCCCGGTCGCTGAAAGCTGGTCGATCATGCAGGATTGAGCAGTGGCATTCGAGGCCATGATCAGGGCTGTTTTATTCCGCATTTTATTTTCCTTTCATTCCCCGATATACTCACCAGGAGTTCCCCTCAGGGATATTTCGACAGGTGACGCTGAGATCTTTAGCGTTTAGTTTGTTGTAAGCTATTTTTGTGCCAATTGGGAAAAGCCCGAAAATTCCGCCTTTGCGGGCGGGGCCGTTGTTTTTTTGACACATTGCCTTACTGGTTGTCCGCGTCTTTCTGGCGATGACAAAATTATGACACAGGGGGCTCCCCGCCTCCTCAGCCTCTGGCGACAGGAGAAGACAAACCCCGATGACTCTTGTTAATCCGAAACGTCCGGCCAATCTTTTTCAGCCCGGGGCCTTGCCCGCACTGCGAGCTCAGGCTGGCGTGCCGAAATCATTCCAGCTGCAGCAGCAGGTTTTGGCCACCGTGGTCGAGTTGGATCAGGATGAGGCGGTTCTGGATATCGGCGGGGAGCGCTACCGGACCCGACGGGATGACGGCCTGCAGGTGGGGCAAACCCTGCAACTGCAGGTCATGAAGGCGGAGCCGGCGCTGGAGTTCCGGGTGCTCAGCTCTTCGGCGCAGGAGCGCCTGACGCAGCTCTTTCCGTTGTTGAGCCGGCCCTTCGACTGGTCGCAACTGGCAGAACAGTTGCGTCAGTTCGCCGCAAATACCCCTGACCTGCGGATGCTGGAGCCACTGTTCGAGCAGCTGCGGCAACGTCTCTCCGGCTCCGGAAAAGTCCCTGGTGATCTGGTTGAGAAGTTGCTTTTGCTGGCCAGGCAGCTTGGCGATCAGCGGCCGGTCCCGGTGGCGAAGGGGGGCGAGGTGCCGCCGCCGGCGGCTCAGCTGCCTGCCGGGAATCCCGGCGGGGGGCAGTCCGGTGAAATCGCGCGACTGGCAAAGGTGCTCACCCTGCTCAGGGAGCAGATCACCACCGGACAGCAGCCGGCGGGAGAAAAGCCGTCCCCCCCATGGTATGCCAGAACCCGTGACCTGCTCGGGCAACTGCAGGAGGAGCTCAGAGCGCCCCAGATGTCCGCTCCCCTTGCCCAGAATATCCGGCCCGTGGTGAATCAGCTCAGGCAGTTTCCGCACCTTACCCCCCAGCTGAATAATGAAATACAACGTCTTGACGAGGTGGTGCAAAAGGTCATGTCCCGGGGCGTGCTGTCCCAGGATCTGGTTTCCGGGACCACGCCCCGGACCGTCTCTGACCGGAGCGGGTTTCCACCACAACCGCTCCCGGGGTTTTCCGGCAGAGGACCGGAACCGGATGGGGAGGTGAGCCGGGTTGTCGGGGAGCTGAAACAGATCTTTGCGGGCGTGCAGGGCCTGGAGCCAGGGCCAGCGGGGCTGCCGCCGAAAATAATCGGGCAGCTGGAAGGGCTTTTGGCGCGTGTGAAAGAGGTTGTCGCTTTACCCCCGGGACAGTTAGCCGAGCTGGAGGGCCTCCTTCAGCACCTGGTCAGGGCGGCGGACAGGCCTTCCCCCGCTTTGTTCAGAGAGCAGCTGGGGGTTCTTTCCCTGTTGTTCGGCTTCTCTCTCGGGAAGGGGCTGGGCCCGGGCCGGGGGCCGGAGTCTTCGCGTTTTCTTGAGCATGCCCTGCTGAGGTTCAGAGACCAGTTGGCGGGCGGCGGGGAGGAGCCACTGCAGCGCCTTGAACTGCTGCAGTGGTGCAGAGAACGGCTGGCAGACGAACAGGTGCAGTTCGTGCCATTGCCGTTTGACGCGTTGGAAGAAGGCTATCTGCTGATTCGCAACCGGCAACCGACGGAAGGTGAGATCGATACTGCGGAGGAGGAGCTGCAATTGTCCATGGCTCTGCGTTTATCGTCCCTCGGCAGCGTGCGGGTTGATATGGTCTATGACCGTTCCGGTCTGCGGCTGCAGCTGGCCGGAGAGGGGCCCGAGAAGATGAATTTTCTGAAAAAATATGCCGACGAGTTGGAGCGGGTCATGACCGCGGTCAGGCTGGTGGCCCTGGGTTTTCGTGACGATGCCCGACAGCCGACCTCCCAATTGAAAAAACGGGTCCTGCCCGATGCCGACCAGTTGTTGAATATGAGGATATGATGACTCCCGATCGCAAAAAACTTCAGGCTGTCGCCCTCCATTACGAGGAAAAGCGTGAAACCGTTCCGAAAGTCGTTGCGTCCGGGACCGGCGACCTGGCGGAGCAGATCCTGACCATGGCTCGTCATGCGGGGGTGGATATTGTCGAAGATCCCGACCTGATGGAGGTTCTCGGCAAGCTTCCGGTCGGCTCCGCCATTCCTCCCGAACTGTTCGAGGCTGTGGCCGAAATACTGGTTTTTCTGTACCGGTTGAACGGTCGTTACGAAACCGGGGAGGGGAGTTAAAAATTACTTTACAGCACAAAACTGTTAGTGTATGGTCTGCAATTCGCGGAGAGGTGACCGAGAGGCCGATGGTGCTCGCCTGGAAAGCGGGTGTAGTGAAAGCTACCGGGGGTTCGAATCCCCCCCTCTCCGCCATAATGATTTAAGCGATCCTTTTCGAGGGATTCGAAGCGGAGCGAGCGCTGACTTGATGTCAGAAAAGCGGACAGGACGTCCGCGTAAGCGAGCGCAGGGGAGCCGACGCAGATACCACCATGATGGTGGTGTTGAAGTGGGCGAATCCCCCCCCCTCTCCGCCATATGCTAAACTGATGAAAAAGGCGCATCTGCTTCGTTGCCTCAACCTGAACAGCAACGACGTATTCATAGATACGCCTTTTGCTGTTCAGGGTGAGGCCGCCACGCATCTGCATCTTTTTGATCAGTTTCAGGAGCTGGCTGCTCGAAAAAAACTAGACACGTTTCTGATTCAATAGTTGGTGGTTTTTGGGGACAGAAACGGATACGTTTTCAGATTGGAAACGGGCAATTTTCCTCAAGGTCAAAGACCTCAGGTCCCTGTGCAGAGGTGTCATCCTTTACGTCGCCCAAACAAAAGCGCGGCTTGTCACAGAGATTGCGGAAAAGTGCCGGTTCCGGATGAAAACCGGATTGCCGATAGAAGTGACAGCCGGGTCCCGCGCAACGGCCGGCCGTAAACCCCGTCAGGCCCGGAAGGGAGCAGCGGTAGCGGTTTTGGACGTGTGCCGCGGGGGTGCCTGGCTGTCACTTGTGTCGGCAATTTTTGTTTTTCTCATTGATGCTTGTTCCGCTCCCCGATTCATGCTTTTATTGTCTGTCCCGATGTTTTCCTTTTCGACCTGAGTTTCGATTGCCGCTACCTTCAGGTCTTAAGTTGTGATTGAGGAGAGTCATGTCTTATCTGGTTCTGGCACGTAAATGGCGTCCACAACAGTTTGACGACCTTGTTGGGCAGGAGCATGTCAGCCAGACCCTGAAAAATGCCATCACTGCCGACCGGGTTCACCATGCGTTTCTGTTTACCGGCGCCCGCGGTGTCGGCAAGACTTCGGCGGCGCGCATTTTCGCCAAGGCCCTTAATTGCCAGGAAGGGCCCACTGTCACGCCCTGCGGCATCTGCCCTTCCTGTGTCGATATTACCGGCAGCCAGGGGATCGATGTCCTTGAGATTGACGGGGCTTCGAATACCGGGGTCGATGACATCCGCGAGCTGCGCGAACATATCCGGTACCTGCCATCCCAGTCACGCTACAAGATTTTTATCATTGACGAAGTTCATATGCTTTCGATCAATGCCTTCAACGCCCTGTTGAAGACCCTCGAAGAGCCGCCCGAGCACGCCAAGTTTATTTTTGCCACTACGGAACCCCATAAAATCCCTGTCACCATCCTGTCCCGGTGCCAGCGCTTCGATTTCAGGAAGATCGGCATGGCGCCCCTGGCCGCCCGACTGCGCTATATCGTCGATCAGGAAGGGGTCGAAATTTCCGATGAAGGACTTGCCATCGTTGCCCGTAACGGTGGTGGAAGTATGCGGGACGCCCTGTCGACCCTGGACCAGGTGATCGCTTTCTGCGGGGACAAGGTCGGCGACGACGAATTGCAGGGATTGCTGGGCCTGGTCAGCCGGCGGCTGCTCCTCGACACTATCGAAGCCCTCATCGACAGGGATCCCCGCCAGGTTCTCTCCCTGATTCAGAAAATCGATGACCATGGCCATTCCTTCCGGCAGTTCGGGCAGCAGCTGGTTGAATTGCTGCGTGCGCTGGTCATTCTCAAGGTGGTCGAGGATCACGGTGATCTGCTCGATTTGAGTGATGCCGAAGTCCATGAGCTCAAACGTCTGATCGGTCCGGTTTCCCTTGAGGATCTGCAGCGGTTTCTTGGTGCCCTGATCAAGGCCGAGGCCGACCTGGCCTTGTCCAATTATCCGCGCCTGACCATGGAGATGGTTCTGGTCCGGCTGGCCACCCTCCCGAAGGGAGTGGAGGTGGCGACCCTCATCGAACGCCTTGCCAGCCTCGAACGTAAGCTTGCCGCCGGGGCGGGTGCGGAGAAGAGGGAAGGGCAGCGTTTCGTTCCGCCGCCACCCGAGCCCGCTCCGCCACCGCCGCAGGAACCGGAGGTTTCCGGAAAAAAGTCTGAAGCTCTGTCTGCGGCGGTAACAGGTGAAAAAAGTTGGGCAGGGCTGGTTGCGTATATCAAAAGTCAACGGCGTTTTCATATTGCGACCCTGCTCGATCAGTCAAGTCTCCTGGAGCTTGATCTGCCCCTGTTGCGGATCGGCATGCCCGAACGCTATTTCGGGCTGGCCGATGCCGATATGCGCAAGGCGGTTGGGGACCTTGCCGGGGAGTATTTTGCCACCCCGGTCAAGATCGAAGTTGACAAGATCTCCAACGGGGCCAAGGCCCCTCCGTCATTGCACCAGGAGCGGGCGAAGCAGGAGAGCGACCGCCAGAAAAAACTCCGCGAGAACGCCGTCGATCACCCTATGGTCAAGTCGGCTCTGGATATCTTCGGCGGGACAATCGAATCGGTAAGACCCATAGACAAGGGGTTTGTCTAGTTTTCATCCGGAAACGGCTTTTCCGTTGGGGGGGCGCCAGGGACGGTGTCGCCGCGTCGTCCCGTAATGGCATGACGACAATGAAAAGTTCCCGTTTCCCGGTGTTAAAACAGACGAGTTGGTCCCCTGAATTTTCTGATCATCACGAATTCAACACAATGGAGGAATAGAACATGGCAAAAGGTCTTGGAAACATCATGAAGCAGGCCCAGCAGATGCAGGCCAAAATTGCCCGCATCCAGCAGGAACTCGAAACCAAAGAGGTCGAGGCAAGCGCCGGCGGCGGCATGGTGACCGCCCGTGCCAACGGCAAGCAACAGATCCTGGAGCTGAAAATCGAGAAGGATGTTGTCGATCCGGAGGATGTTGAGATGCTTCAGGACCTGGTCCTGGCCGCCGTCAACGAGGCCATCAAGAAGAGTCAGGACATGATCCAGTCGGAGATGAGCAAAGTGACCGGGGGGATGAACATTCCGGGCCTGTTCTGAACCGCCCGTAGCGATTTTCCTGACGATTCCCTTTATCGTTTCTTTAACTTGCTGAAATCCCTGCGGATGAACGATCTGTCAGGGATTTCCATATTGTTGGCGGCGAAAATTCATATGATGTCTTTAAAAAATGGATTGAATTTTTAGGACGTTGGTGGTAGGGTTCTTTTTGGTCAGACCAATGGCCCACCCTGCCTTTGATGAAATTGTAGATTTTTAGTCTTCCTGAAAAAAACATTCCGACGACTTAACCCCTTGGATTCAGGAGAAATTTCATGTTAGGCTCACTACCGTCTTTTTCCCGTTTGGCGGCTGAACTGAGTAAGCTTCCGGGAATAGGCAGTAAGACTGCTGCCAGGCTGGCGTTCCATCTGTTGAGAGCGTCCCGGCAGGATGTTGAGGCCCTGGCCTCGGCGTTACTTGAAATGAAAGACAAGGTACGGTTTTGCCGGCGCTGCCATCATCTTGCCGAAGATGAATTGTGCAGTATCTGCTCAAATCCGGCGCGCGACGCGCAGGTACTTTGTATCGTCGAGGAGCCACAGGATCTTTTTGCGATTGAACGAAGTCGTTCATATCTCGGTTTTTACCATGTTCTGCATGGGGCTTTGTCACCGTTGGATGGAGTTGGGCCGGAGGATCTGAAAATTCCGCAGTTGCTGCAGCGTCTTGAACAGGAACCTGTTCGGGAGATTATTCTGGCCACGAACTTCACTGTTGAGGGCGAAGCAACAGCACTTTATCTGGCCAAGCTTTTCAAGGAGAGAGGATTGCGCGTGACGCGCCTTGCCCATGGTATTCCATCGGGCAGTGATCTGGAATATGTCGATTCCGGCACAGTACAGCAGGCTGTCGACGGCCGCCGCGAAATGTAATCCTTGATACTGAGTATTGATAGCTTGCCTCGGGCGTTTGCTTACGTCCCGAGTTAGTTATACGAGGTTTTCGAAACGCGTTCTTTCACACGAGAAGAGCGTCATTACTCACCGTACAAGGAGGTGTACATGTCTCGAAAGATGGTCAACATTGACGGTAATGCCGCAGCGGCGCATGTAGCACATGCGACCAACGAGGTCATTGCCATCTACCCCATTACCCCGTCATCGGTTATGGGTGAAATTTCCGACGCCAAAAGCGCAGTAGGACAGAAAAATATCTGGGGAACCATTCCCAAGGTTGTCGAACTGCAGTCTGAAGGCGGCGCAGCAGGTGCTGTTCACGGTGCTCTGCAGGCTGGTGCATTGACAACGACCTTTACCGCTTCCCAGGGTCTGTTGCTGATGATCCCGAACATGTTCAAAATCGCCGGGGAACTGACTCCGACCGTTTTCCATGTTTCGGCTCGTGCCCTGGCTACTTCAGCTCTGTCGATTTTTGGTGATCACTCCGACGTCATGGCCTGCCGCTCCACCGGCTGGACCATGCTCTGCTCCAATAATCCGCAAGAAGTCATGGACTTCGCCCTGATCGCTCAGGCAGCCACTCTTGAGTCCCGCGTTCCCGTTCTGCACTACTTCGACGGTTTCCGGACCTCTCACGAAATCCAGAAGATAGAAGAACTGACTCAGGACGACATGCGTTACATGATCAGCGACGAACTGGTTGCCGCTCATCGTGCCCGCGCCCTGTCCCCGGACGCCCCGAAGCTGCGCGGTACCGCTCAGAATCCCGATGTCTACTTCCACACCCGCGAGTCCGTCAACCAGTACTACACCAAGGTTCCTGCCATCCTTCAGGAGCAGATGGACAAGTTCGCCGCCCGTGTCGGCCGCCAGTACAAGTTGGTCGATTACGTCGGCGCCCCTGATGCCGAGCGCGTTGTCGTCATGATGGGTTCCGGCTGCGAAGCCATGGAAGAGACCATCGAGTATCTGGTCGCCCAGGGCGAAAAAGTCGGTATGCTCAAGGTGCGCCTGTTCCTGCCGTTCCCGACCGAACAGTTCTGCCAGGCACTGCCCAAGACGGTCAAGAAAATCGCTGTTATGGACCGTACCAAGGAGCCCGGCTCTCTTGGCGAGCCTCTTTACCAGGCGATCCGTACCGCTCTCGGCGAAGGCATGGCTGACGGTCTGGTCGAATTCGACCGTTATCCTGTTGTTGTCGGCGGCCGTTATGGTCTCGGCTCCTTCGAGTTCAACGCCGGTATGTGTAAGGCGATTCTCGACAATCTGTCCAAGGACAAGCCGAAGAACCATTTCATCGTCGGTTTCAAAGACGATATCCTCGGCCAGAGCCTCGATTTCGATCCGAGCTTCAAGGTTCCCTTCAACGGCTACTCCGCCATGTTCTTCGGCCTCGGTTCTGACGGTACCGTCGGTGCCAACAAGAACTCGATCAAGATCATCGGCGAAAGCACCGACAACAAGGTCCAGGCCTACTTCGTTTACGACTCCAAAAAAGCAGGCAGCATGACCACCTCGCACCTGCGTTTCGGTCAGGACGACATCAAGAGTACCTACCTGATCGACCAGGCTGACTTTGTCGCCTGCCATAACTTCTCCTTCCTCGAGAAGTATGACATGCTCAAGAACGCTAAAGAAGGCGCAACCTTCCTGCTCAACGCTCCTTACGGCAAGGACGAAGTCTGGGCCCACCTGCCCAGAGCGGTCCAGCAGACCATTATCGACAAGAAGCTCAAGTTCTATGTTATCGATGGTGTTCATATCGGTGAGAAGATCGGTCTTGGTCCCCGGATCAACGTTGTCATGCAGACCGCATTCTTCAAGATTTCCGGGATCATTCCGGAAGACGTCGCCGTCACCAAGATCAAGGACGCGGTTGTCAAGTCCTACAGCAAAGCTGGCGAGAAGGTTGTCGACATGAACAAGCGCGCTGTCGACGTCGCTCTCGAAAGCACCTTCGAAGTCGCTGTTCCGGCAACTGCCGACAGCACCATCGAAATGCAGTCCGGTAAATGGGGTGCTTACTCCGAAACCGTTCAGAAGACCCTCGGACCGATCATCGATGGTCTCGGCCAGGAGCTGCCTCTGTCCGCCCTGCCGGCCGACGGAACCTTCCCCACCGGAACCGCTGCCGTCGAGAAGCGTAACATCGCCGTCAACATTCCGGTCTGGGAAAAAGACATCTGTATCCAGTGCGGTATCTGTTCTCTGGTCTGTCCTCATGCCGCTATCCGCATGAAGATCAACGACGAGAAGGATCTCGCCGGCGCTCCTGAAACCTACAAGTCCTGCGCGGCCAAAGGCAAGGACATGGAAGGTAAGGTCTTCACCCTGCAGGTCGCTCCTGAGGATTGTACCGGCTGTGGCGCCTGTGTCCACAACTGTCCGGCCAAGAGCAAGGAAGATCCCAGCAAGAAGGCTATCAACATGACCTTCCAGGCTCCGCTGCGTGAGACTGAAGCTGCCAACTTCAAGTTCTTCCTCGATCTGCCCGATACCGATCCGGCGCTGATCAACCGTGCAACCCTGAAGGGCAGCCAGCTGTTGCCGCCGATGTTCGAGTTCTCCGGGGCCTGTGCAGGCTGTGGTGAGACTCCGTTCGTCAAGCTCTGTTCACAGCTGTTCGGTGACCGCATGTACGTCGCCAACGCCACCGGTTGTTCCTCTATCTACGGTGGTAACCTGCCGACCACTCCGTGGACCACTCGCAAGGACGGCCTTGGCCCGACCTGGTCGAACTCCCTGTTCGAAGACAATGCCGAGTTCGGTTACGGTATGCGTCTGGCTGTTGACAAGACCTCCGAGTACGCCCGCGAACTGCTCGAAAAGAACATCGAGTGCGGTTGTGCCGCCTGCCAGGGTACCGAGCCACTGAAGCGTGCCATCCTCGATGCCGCTCAGGATACCCAGGAAGCCATCGAAGAGCAGCGTGGTCGGGTCGCCAAACTCAAGGCCATCCTTGAGAAGTGTACCCACGAAACGGCCAAACCGCTGCTGGTCGACATCAACTACCTGGTTGTCAAGTCGGTCTGGATCCACGGTGGTGACGGCTGGGCCTATGACATCGGTTACGGCGGCCTGGATCACGTCCTCGCTTCCGGCGAAAACGTCAATGTCCTGGTCCTCGATACCGAGGTTTACTCCAACACCGGTGGTCAGGCTTCCAAGTCGACTCCGCTCGGCGCGGTAGCTCAGTTTGCCGCCGGTGGTAAGTCCCAGCCCAAGAAAGACCTCGGCATGATCGCCATGTCTTACGGCAACATTTATGTCGCCAAGGTCTCTCTGGCCAACCCGGCTCAGTGTGTCAAGGCATTCCTCGAGGCCGACGCTTATGATGGTCCGTCTCTGATCATTGCCTACAGCCACTGTATCGCTCACGGTATCGCAATGCACTCCGGTGTTGATACCTGTAAAGAGGCAGTCGCTTCCGGACACTGGCAGCTTTACCGCTACGATCCGCGCCTCGCTGCAGAAGGCAAGAACCCGCTGCAATTCGACAGCAAAGATCCGTCGATCTCCTTCGAGGACTATGCATCCAAGCAGAACCGCTACCGTGTTCTCAAGAAGATCAATCCGGAAAAATCAGCGACCATGATGGCGGAAGCCAACAAGCTGACCGTTCAGAACTTCAACCTGTACAAGTACCTCGCAGATATGAAGTTCGGTGAAGAATAAGTTATTCCTTTCGGAATAACCGCTTGACAATACTCCCGGCATCGCAAGGTGCCGGGAGTTTTTTTTGACCGCCGCCAAAAGAGACTGGCGGATCCGCTCCCCTTTCACTAAACTTACCGTCAATCGCGTTTTTCTCCATATCTAAAAAGGCCTGTCATGATTCAGTTTTTTCCGGTTTTCATCAATGTTGTTCTGCCGGTATTCGCCATTGTTCTGCTTGGCATGACGCTGGGGAAGCGACTGGCGCTGGAAGCGAGGACTCTGACCCGGGCCGCCTATTACATCTTCGTTCCCGCCTTTGTCTTTCGTGCCATCAGTACCGCGGATGTTCCCCTGCAGAGCGCTCTGATGATGATTTCTTTCATCCTGGCCGCTCATGTTCTCGGTGTTGTCGTCGCGGTCGCGATCGGCAAAATGCTGGGACGATCCAGGGACATGATCGCCGCCCTGGTCATGATTACGTCTTTTGGGAATGTCGGCAACTTCGGGCTTGCGGCCATCCAGTTTCACCTGGGGGATGGCGCCTTGCCTTATGCAACCATTTTCTACGTCACTATTTCCACCAGCGGTTTTGCGTTTTGCGTCGGTGCTGCCGGCTGGGCGCGGGGTGGCAGCAGGGGGGCTTTATCACAAGTCATTAAAACCCCGGCGATCCTGGCGACAATTCCGGCCATCCTGGTTTCTTATGGGGATATCGAGGTTCCGCTGATGCTGACCCGGATGATTTCCCTGTTGGCGGGGGCCATGATCCCGGTCATGCTTTTCGCTCTGGGACTGCAGCTTCTGGAACAGGAAAAGGTCCACCTTAACAAAGATGTGTTCATCGGCTGTGTCATGAGGCTGGCCGTTGTTCCCCTGCTGGCCCTGGCAATTGCGCCCCTGTTTGATCTGAATCCCGTGCAAAGCACGGCGGGGATCTTGCAGTCAGCCATGCCGGGGGCGGTTCTGGTCTCGATTATTGCCAAAGAAAATGATATTGTTCCTCATTTCGCAACCTCGGTGGTGATCGTTTCCACCCTGGTCAGTCTGGTCAGCCTGACCTTGTTTATGGTATTGCTTTGACTGTGAATCGTGAACTGTGAATCGTGAACTGTGAATCGTAACGAATGGATTGAACGCGTGATGAGTAGCAAAAAGATTTATCGGGTGTTTTTTACCAGCCAGGGGAAAGCTTACGAGGTTTATGCCAGGCAGGTTGGCCAGGCTGAGTTATACGGCTTTGTCGTTATAGAAGGCTTGCTTTTCGGGGAGACTTCGAGCCTGCTTCATAATCCTGCAGAAGAGAGCTTGAAAAAGGAATTCGAAGGGGTCGAGCGCTTCATGGTTCCCTATCATCAGGTTAATCGTATTGATGAGGTCGAACGCGAAGGGCGGGGAAAAATGGTGGTTCTGTCGGGAAGTGATTCCGGGCCTGCTCCGGTGGTGCCTTTGCCGCCGCAGAAAAAATGACCCTATTCTGCAGTGAAACACCAGAGCGGCATTGACAAGCGCAGCTCCCTGTGATAATCAGCTAGGACCAAACAACGGAGAATACTATGATGACTCACATGGCAGCGGCAGCGCGAGCGATTTTGGCGGCGAACAATCGTCAGAAGCCTGTCCATTGCCCGTTGTGGTAAAGCCATACATTTATATCAGCGACGAATGAGGCCATGGACAGAACAGTCCATGGCCTTTTCTATTTCTTGATAAGGGGATGATAAATGCGGAATAACATTGTGCATATCGGTGCCGGCGAACTGACCTATGAAATTCGGGCCATTGTAACCATCGCTGAAGAATTGCGTCGACTGGGGATCGCTACCAACATGGAGAATATCGGTGATCCGGTGGCGAAGGGCGAGAAGATCCCCGACTGGATAAAAGAGATCGTTGCTGACCTGGCCATGAAGGACTGTTCCTACGGCTACTGTGCGACCAAAGGATTGCTCGAGACCCGCGAATTTCTAGCGAATGAAACCAATCAGCGCGGTGGCGCCCAGATTACCGCAGAGGATATTGTCTTTTTCAACGGTCTGGGAGACGCCATTCAGAAAGTCTACGGACTGCTCAAGCGCGAGGCCCGCGTCATCGGTCCTTCCCCGACCTATTCGACTCACTCTTCGGCCGAAGGGGCTCATGCCGGGCAGAAACCGGTGACCTATCGCCTCGATCCCGATAACCTGTGGTATCCCGACATGGATGACCTGCGCCAGTCGGTGAAATACAATCCCGCCATTTCCGGCATTCTGATCATCAACCCTGACAATCCGACCGGGGCGGTCTATCCCGAACGTATTCTCAAGGAGATCATCAGTATCTGCCGTGAATACGACCTGTTTCTCATCTGTGACGAGATTTATCATAACCTCTGCTATAATGGCACGGTCACCAAGCCAATTTCCGACCTGGTGGGCGACCTGCCGGCGATTTCCCTGAAGGGGATCAGCAAAGAGGTTCCCTGGCCGGGGGCCCGCTGCGGCTGGATGGAAGTCTACAACGCCGACAAGGACGAAGTTTTCCGGCGCTACATCGAAAGTATTCTGAATTCGAAAATGGTCGAAGTCTGTTCGACGACCCTGCCGCAGAAAGCGATTCCCCGGATTCTGAGTCATCCGGAGTACCCCAATTATCTGGCCATGAGGCGTGATCGCTACGAGCGATACTCCAATATCGCCTACAAGATTCTGAATGCGGTTCCCGGTCTCAAGGTCAACAGAACCAACGGTTCGTTCTACATGGGGGTTGTATTTGAACATGACAAGCTGAATCACAGCCAGACCCTGCCGATTGAGAATACCCAGGTGCGTGAACTGGTCGAACGCCTGGTCAGTCAGCCGGGGACCCAGACCGACAAGCGCTTTGTCTACTACCTGCTCGCGTCCACAGGGATCTGCGTGGTTCCGATGTCATCATTCTGTACCGATGAACGGGGCTTCCGGATCACCCTGCTGGAACAGGACGAAGAGGTTTTTAACGGCATCTTCGAGACCATTGCCGAAGCGATTACCGCTTACCTGAATTCCTGATACCTGGGGGAGATCTCACCGTGCCATACCCGAGCAACCAACATCAAGAGGTGACCGTGCCTATCGACAATATGCAGCAATTGATCGATTTCCTGTTGCGCGGGGCACGACCGAAAGAAGACTGGGGCGTCGGTATCGAGACCGAAAAACTGGTGCTTGATCGCCACACCGGCGAAGCTGCAGGTTATGAACGTATCCGTGAGCTGCTTGCCCGGCTTGATGGCGTCGGCGGCTGGGAAGGGATTTATGAGGGGGACAGGCTCCTCGGACTGCAGGGGAAAAGGTCCTCCGTCACCCTGGAGCCCGGCGGCCAGCTTGAGCTTTCGGGAAAATTCTGTTGCGATATCAACTGCAGCTGGCGGGACATCAATCGTTACCGGAAGCACATCCTGACCATGGGGCATGAGCTCGATCTGATTTTTCTCGGCCTCGGGGTCCAGCCCTTCACTGCTCTTGAAGATATTCCCTGGTTGCCCAAGCAGCGCTACGGCATTATGGGGCCCTATATGCTGAAGACCGGTGACATGGGGCAGCGCATGATGAAGCAAAGCGCCGGGACCCAGGTCAACCTGGATTTTTCCGATGAGCAGGACTGCGTCCGGAAACTCAGGGCCAGCCAGCTTCTCAGCCCGGTGTCCTATGCCCTGTTCGCCAATTCCCCGTTGCTGGAAGATGCTCCCAGCGGATACTTGTCAACCCGCGGTGAAATCTGGTCGCGTACCGATAACGATCGTTGTGGTCTGATTTCGGATCTGTTCAAAGCACAGGCCGGGCTTCAGGACTTTGTCGAGTATGCCCTGGACGTGCCGATGTATTTTATTCAGCGCGATAATCGTTATCTCGACTTCACCCAGACGCGCATGACCTTCCGTCAGTATCTCGATTCCGGTTGGCAGGGGGAACAGGCGACCATGGCCGACTGGAATCTCCATCTGTCGACGCTCTTTCCAGAGGTTCGCCTGCGTCCCCAGCTTGAGGTGCGCAGTGCCGACAGTCTGCCGCCGCGTTTTACCGCCGCCGTGGCGGCTCTCTATAAAGGTCTGCTGTACTGTGACGTGGGGTTGGCCAAGGTTGAATCTCTCCTCGGAGGATTGTCGCAGGCCGATTTTGCTGAGCTCTATCGTAATTCCTGGCGTTCCGGGTTGAAAACCAGAGTCGGGGACGGGTCCCTTCAGGACATTGCCGCGGAACTGGTAGGTACGGCTGCGGAAAGCCTCAAGGAGCAGTATCGGTTTGGGGCCAGTGGTGCCGATGAGAGCAGTTTTCTCGATAGTCTTGAGGACATTCTGAGGACCGGTGAGACGCTTGCCGAGCAGTTGCTGAAACGCTGGCAGGGGGACCGTTCCCAAAAGCTGGCGGTCCTGCTGGACCATTGCGGGTATGCGGAACATGTGGCGTAGCCTCTGAGGGACAGGCTGGTTCTGTTTCTATAACGATAACGGGAGGTCAGGTCGCGTGAGGTGGCGGTTTGCTTCCTCGACTGATCGACTGTGCATATGCACAGTCGGGCGCTGTGCCTCTGGTAATGATAAAATGCGTGAAGGCACGTGTTTTTCGTCGCTTGAAGCGAGTAACATTCAAATCATCAACAGATCGGTGTGGCAGTCGAAATGTTGAAGCAGAAACATCATACCTCCTTTCCAGTTTGTGAGCCGATTATCGGGATAACCTCCCCCCGATATCGGCTCTTTTTTTTGTCATTGCCTGTTGGGCTATTTATCTTCTCCTAAGGTTGTGCGGTTCTGGTTGTCAGCAGAGTTTGCTCGGCGTAGGCGCGTCCCCGCGGTCTTGTCTTTGACTGTTTCTGTTAAAACCTTAAAGCACCATCAAAACCGCCGGGTCCCGGCCCGGCAGCCGGCTTCCTTTTGTCCTGGGCAACAAAAGGAAGCAAAAATGCCCTTGAAGGTCAAATACACTGACGACAAGTGAGTCTGTCTGCGAATTATTGTCAGAACCAGCAAACAACAAACCGCCCGAATGCTGACGCATAAACGGGCAGAACCGTAAAGCCGCTACGCGGCTTGATAGAAGGAGAATGCTTGCAAGCAGCAACCTCAGCCCCTTGTGACGCAGCCGGAATGATGGCCAGCTTTTGCAGAAACAAGCGGAAAACTGTTTGAGCCGCAGGCGAGTTTTTTTCGCGCTGCACAAGCTGGTCATCATGGAGGGAACCCGCAGGGCAAGGAGCCGGGGTGCCCTTTTCTGCATACTCTTTTGTGGCATGACAAAAGAGTATGGCGCGTGCGGGGGCGCGACCCCGCGGTCTTGTCTTTGACTGTTTTTGTTAAAACATTAAAGTAACATCAAAGTCGGCGGGTCTCGGCCCGCCAGCCGACTCCCTTTTCTTTGGTCGCAAAGAAAAGGGAGGAAAAGAAACTCTTCAAGGTCAAACACACTGACGACAACTGAGTCCGTCTGCGATTTATTGCTGTCGCCAGCACATGACAGCCCGATCGGATGCTGACGCATAAACGGGCAGAAACGCAAAGCCGCTTTGCGGCTTGGAGGTGAGGGTCTTTTCAACGGTCAAAACACCTTTGGTGTTTTTGCGGTTCTGGCCTTTAGCTGAGCCTGCTCAGCGTGGGCCGGGTGATTGCTGTAATGAATGCTGCCGACAGGGAACAGCGGATTGTCCCCCGGACAGGTAAAAAAGGGCGCTTTGTGCTTACTATTTGTCGCCCGCCTGGGACAAATAGTAAGGCGCCGGGCGGGGGCGCGTCCCCGCGACCTTGTCTTTGACTGCTTCAATGCAATCCTTAATGCAACATCAAGGTCGGCGGGTCTCGGCCCGCCGGCCGACTCCCTTTTCTTTGATCGCAAAGAAAAGGGAGGAAAAGAAACTCTTTAAGGTCAAACACACTGACGACAAATTGAGTCCGTCTGCGATTTATTGCTGTCGCCAGCACATGACAACCCGCCCGGATGCTGGCGCATAAACGGGCAGAACCGCAAAGCCGCTTTGCGGCTTGGAGGTGAGGGTCTTTTCAACGGTCAAAACACCTTTGGTGTTTTTGCGGTTCTGGCCTTTAGCTGAGCCTGCTCAGCGTGGGCCGGGTCGTTGCTGGCCTGAATGCTGCCGACAGGGAACAGCGGATTGTCCCCCGGACAGGTAAAAAAGGGCGCTTTGTGCTTACTATTTGTCGCCCGCCTGGGACAAATAGTAAGGCGCCGGGCGGGGGCGCGTCCCCGCGGTCTAGTCTTTGACTGTTTCAATGCAATCCTTAATGCAACATCAAGGTCGGCGGGTCTCGGCCCGCCAGCCGACTCCCTTTTCTTTGGTCGCAAAGAAAAGGGAGAAAAAGAAACTCTTCAAGATCAAGCACACTGACGACAAATTGAGTCCGTCTGCGATTTATTGCTGTCGCCAGCACATGACAACCCGCCCGGATGCTGACGCATAAACGGGCAGAATCGAAATGCCGCTACGCGGCTTGATAGAAGGAGAATGCTTGCAAGCAGCAACCTCAACCCCTTGTGACGCAGCCGGAATGATGGCCAGCTTTTGCAGAAACAAGCGGAAAACTGTTTGAGCCGCAGGCGAGTTTTTTTCGCGCTGCACAAGCTGGTCATCATGGAGGGAACCCGCAGGGCAAGGAGCCGGGGTGCCCTTTTCTGCATACTCTTTTGTGGCATGACAAAAGAGTATGGCGCGTGCGGGGGCGCGATCCCGCGGTCTTGTCTTTGACTGTTTCTGTTAAAACATTAAAGCACCATCAAAACCGCCGGGTCCCGGCCCGGCAGCCGGCTTCCTTTTGTCCTGGGCAACAAAAGGAAGCAAAAATGCCCTGAAGGTCAAATACGCTGACGACAATTGAGTCCGTCTGCGATTTATTGCTGTCGCCAGCAAACAACAACCCGCCCGGATGCTGGCGCATCAACGGGCAGAACCGCAAAGCCGCTGCGCGGCTTGGAGGTGGGAATTTTTCATCAGCCAAAATGCCAGGAGCATTTTATCGGTTTTTGCTATTTGGTGACCCTGTTTAGGTAGGAGGTTTCCGGGCTGCCGGAGGGCTTCTGCAGGCATTCTCTTGACCTTCCGGCACAGTGTGTAACGTTCATCCCGGACACGGGTTTGTCCAGAACCATGAAATATCGAAAAAGAGCACAGTTTTCCTTGATTTTACAGGCTGATTCCTGTTTCAATATGCGCCTTAAAAATACACAAAGGAGCAGTCAATGCCGTCAAAAAATTTTTCCGATCCGATTATCCGCCAGTCCATCGATACCATTCGTTTGCTTGCCGCCGATGCTGTTGAACAAGCGAATTCCGGTCATCCGGGCACCCCGATGGAAGCCGCCCCGATTGCCTATCTTCTCTATATGAAGCATATGCGGCATAACCCGGCAAATCCTGACTGGGCTGGCAGGGATCGTTTCGTGCTGTCCTGCGGGCATGCCTCGGCTCTGATCTACAGCATGCTGCACCTGACCGGCTATGACCTGCCCCTGGACGAGGTCAAGAATTTCCGGCAGTTCGGCAGCAAAACCGCAGGGCATCCTGAGTTCGGGCATACCCCGGGCGTTGAAACCACCACCGGTCCCCTTGGGCAGGGGGTTGCCGTTGCCGCCGGATTGGCCATGGGGGAGCAGTTCCTGAACCAGCATGTCGACAGCGATCTGTTCGATTATCGCACCTGGGTTATCTGTTCTGACGGCGACCTGATGGAAGGGGTTTCGGCCGAAGCGGGTTCACTGGCCGGTCACCTGAAGCTTGGCAAGCTCAATTATATTTACCTTGATAACAAGATTACCATCGAGGGTGAGACCTCCCTGGCTTTCAGCGAGGATGTCGGTGCCCGGTACCTGGCATATGGCTGGCATGTCGAACGTGTCGAGGGAGAAAACCTCGATGAGGTCGATGCCGCTATGGAGCGGGCCAAGTGTGATCCCCGCCCGTCGCTGATTATCGCCCGGACCCACATCGGCCAGGGAGCGCCCAACAAGCAGGATACGGCTGCCGCTCACGGCGCCCCCCTGGGCAAAGAAGAGCTGGCTCTGACCAAAGAGGTTTACGGCCGTTCCGCCGAAGAGATGTTTGTTGTTCCTGCCGAGGTCAAAGAGCATATGGGCGGCTGTCTGGCCCGTGGTGCAGAGCTGGAGAAAGAGTGGAATGCCCTTCTCGAAACCAGAAAATCCAACGAAGCTGTGGCCGGCTGGCTCAAGATGAGCCAGGGACAGCTGCCCGCAGGCTGGGATGCTGAGCTGCCGGTTTTTGCCGCAGCCGACGGTGCCAAGGCGACCCGCCAGAGCAGCGGCGCGGTCATCAACAGCCTGGCGGCTAAGCTGCCGCTTCTGATTGGTGGTTCCGCCGACCTCGCACCGTCCAACAATACCGCTATCAAAGCGGCCGGCTCCTGGCTGCCCGGTCAGAGTGACCGTAATATCCACTATGGCATTCGTGAGCATGCCATGGGATCTATCATGAACGGTCTCTGCCACACTCCGGGGCTGATCCCCTTTGGCGGGACCTTCTTCGTGTTTGCCGACTATATGCGTCCGGCCATCCGTCTGGCCGCGCTGATGGGGCTCGGTACGATTTACGTCATGACCCATGACTCCATTGGTCTCGGGGAGGATGGACCGACTCACCAGCCGGTTGAACATCTCGCTTCGCTGCGGGCCATGCCCAATGTCACCGTCATTCGTCCCGCGGATGCCAACGAAACCTGCGAAGCCTGGAAGCTGGCCATCGCCAATCGCCAGGGGCCCACGGTCCTGGTCCTGTCCCGCCAGGGACTGCCGACTCTGGATCGGGAAAAATATGCTGCTGCTGACGGTGTCCGGAAGGGCGCCTACGTGGTGTCTCCCGAAACCTTGGAGCTGCAGGTGATTCTCATCGCCAGCGGCTCGGAACTTCAGCATGCCCTGGCTGCCCAGGAGGCTCTGCAGGCAGAAGGCATCGGTGCCCGGGTCGTATCCATGCCGAGCTGGGAACTTTTCGACGCGCAGCCTGCCGAGTACCGCGAAGAGGTTCTGCCCTCGGCCTGCGACAAGCGCGTGGCCATGGAAGCCGGCAGCCGCTTCGGTTGGGAGCGTTACGTCGGGACCGGGGGAGCGATTATCGGCATGAATGAATTCGGCGCCAGTGCCCCGGCCGGTCAGTTGATGAAACATTTCGGCTTTACCGCCGATAACTTTCTCGCCGCGGCCAAGGGCCTGCTCAAATAGCGCCTTTCACAGTCCCCGTGATAAATAGTAAAGGGCGGCTTCTTGCTGCCCTTTACTTATTGCAGTCGGATTCTTTATAAATGAAAACAACGCTCGAAACGTGCTGCCGGAGTGGCAGTAGCAAATCTTACAGGAGGAAAACATGTTGCTACGCATTTTAACAGTTATGGTGTCTTGCCTGCTGGCCGTCAATGTCAGTGCCGCATCATTGGATCTTGGTTTTAACGATGAAAGCTTCCAGGTCGTTTACGAAATGCCCGTAACCGCCGATGATTACGGGACGTCCTTGCTGAATGCCCGTTTTCTTTACAACGGTGACGAGGAAACCC
The DNA here is from genome assembly GCA_963677135.2 of Geopsychrobacteraceae bacterium. Taxonomy (GTDB): domain Bacteria; phylum Desulfobacterota; class Desulfuromonadia; order Desulfuromonadales; family Geopsychrobacteraceae; genus Seleniibacterium. The sequence goes on from CAXXLS010000008.1 coordinate 34,837, forward strand.
GGCTGGGGAGCTTCGGGTTTGATTTTGTCGGCGAGCCGGGAAATATCTCGGGACTCAAAGTCGGTGCCGGCGCCAAGATTTACGCCGGACGCACCGATTCGTCGGTCGATTTTGCCAACCTGGGAGTTGGCCTGCGCCTCGACTACACCCTGCCCCAACTACAGGGACTCGGGGTGGCCGGTCGGGTCAACTATGCACCGAAGGTTTTCTCTTTCCGGGATTCGGAGCGACTCCTGGAAACTGAAGTCCGTTTGACCTACGCGGTCATGCCCAAGGTCAAGCTGTACCTGGGCTATCAGAATATCCGTCTCGATGGCGAAGGCCGTCATGGTCACATGACCATTGATGATGGCCTCCGGATCGGTTTTGTCGGAACCTTTTAGAACCCACGACATAGGTGTGCAAAAGCCCTCACGGTCAATGACTGTGGGGGCTTTTTCATTGGCGGGGAATTGATCTTTGCACGACGGGTGATAGAATTTTTTGAAAGAGGAAAAACGTCTAAGAATTAACATATTAGGTATGTAATGGTCGGATTGGTCGAGTGCCGGGGCCCGAGGGAGAAAACCGCAAAATCATCGTGTTGCCACAGGAGGTGACCATGAAAAAATCCTTCTTTCCCATGCTGCTGTCCGTGTTTCTGCTTCTCATCGTGACCGGTTGTGCAAAAGTGGTTGTCACCTCGGATGCTGATCCGAATTATAATCTGTCAAAACTGGAAAGGATTTATGTCCAGAAATTTGACCAGGATAAGCGCGGGCTGGAGAAAATCATTGCCGCAAAACTGAACCAGTTCGGCTTTTCCGCATCGTCGGGGGACGCCTCCGGCACCCCGGGTGGCGTGGATGCCATAGTGAGCTACCGGGATCGCTGGATGTGGGATATGACCAATTACATGCTTGAGATCACGATTGAATTCCGTACGCCCGATAGCGGTTACCTGTTTGCCTCGGGAAAATCCTATCGCACCTCACTGGCCAGGAAGCCTCCGGAAGACATGATCGACGAAGCGTTGCGAGATCTGTTCAAAGACAAGGTTACGCTCCCTCAATAACCCTGCCGAAGGAGGTGTGCTATGAAGCGCTTCAGTCTCTTGTTGCTCCTCCTGCTGTTGACTGGCTGTGCGGTCGGCAACAGGTACGATTATCGCTCAAGCAGGATCAGCCTGCCGCTTAATGCCACGGATCAGCGCAGCCTGGCTCTGCAGGTGAAGGATGTCCGCCCCTATGTCGTCAGTGGGGAGAAAAAGGCCAGTTTTGTCGGTCTGCAGCGCGGCGGATTCGGCAACCCCTTCGATGTCACAACCGGTTCCGGCGAACCTCTGGCGGATGAAATGGCAGCCGCCATTGCCGGGGCGCTGGTCCAGGCCGGCTATGAGGTCCATCAGTTGCAGAACCAGGCGGATGGCGGGTTTTTCGTGGCGGGAAAGAAAACCGGTGCAAAGCGCTTTCTGCTGCTCACCGTCAAGGAATGGAAATCGGATGTCTTTACGGGGATTACGCTGCATAGTGATCTTGATCTTAAGATCTACAATGACAACGGGGAGCAGCTTGCGAACAGCACCATGACCTTCGTTGAAGGGATTGGCGGCGCCCAGATCGGAGCCGCGAAAAATTCAGAGGCCGTCACGCGCGAATTCGCCAAGCGGATAGGCTACCTTTTCAACAGCGAAGCAATCCGCAAAGCGCTCCAGTGACACCAATTTATCTTTCTGCCTTCTTCAGGCGATCAGAACATGCGATCCCTGAAAAAACCGATGGACCCAAAAGCGAGCAGCAGAATGAAGGACAGAAGGATGATTTTGTAAAATTCCGGGATGGTGAAGAGGGCGATGACAATTGCTAAAGAGATGATAGACGATCCGATTCGCTGGCCAGTAAACCTGCTCGGTTCTCTCATTGAATACACGCTCCTGTCAAAGGTAGGTGTTTAATGATTCTGGATGAACCTTAGCAGGAATTGGCTGCTTTGCAAGCCGGAGGGGAAAATATCTCGCACTCGTTTGAAAAGCCAGCAAAAAAGGGTCAGCTGAAATCAGCTAACCCTTTGATTTTGCATGGTGCCCAGAGACAGAATCGAACTGCCGACACGAGGATTTTCAGTCCTCTGCTCTACCGACTGAGCTATCTGGGCGAAACGAAGCCGATTTATAGCGAATGGGCGGACAACTGTCAAGAAAAAACAGCGACTTTTTTGGGAGTATTTTTTTGCTTGCCAGAAAACGGGGACTTGTGTAGTCTCTCCTAACGAAAAGGATATTGAAAATTATGTTGTTTAACTCTTTTTATTTTAGCTTTTTCTTTTGGTTTACCGGCTTTTTCAGGCCGTCTGCCACGGGGAAGGGTGTGTAAAAGAGTTACGCACATCCAAAACGAACCTAAACCATGGCAGAACGGCTCACCGCCTCTCCCATGGTTTTTCTTTTTCATAGCATATGAAGATCAAGGCCGCCGGGAGACCGGGCGGCCTTTTTGCCTTTTCAGTCATCAATGACGAGGAGAGCAAAATGATTATTGTAATGAAAAAAGAGGCAGGAGCGCGGGAACTCAAGGCTGTTGAAGAAAAAATCATCGAGCTGGGCTACCAGCCTCACATCATTCATGGTGAAACACGTAACGTCATAGGTGCCGTCGGCGAAGAGCGGGGCAAGGAGAAACTGCAGATCCTGCAGTCCATGCCCGGGGTTGAGAATGTTGTCCCAATCCTCAAGCCCTACAAACTTGCCAGCCTTGAAGTGCAGCATGAACCGAGTGCTGTCGAGATCGTCCCCGGCCTGGCTGTCGGTGGTAAGGAGTTTGTCGTTGTCGGCGGGCCCTGTTCGGTGGAAAGTCGCGAGCAGATTTGCGAGACGGCGCTGGCCGTCAAAGAATCGGGAGCTCGCATGCTGCGGGGCGGTGCCTTCAAGCCGCGGACCAGCCCCTACTCTTTCCAGGGGATGGAAGAGGACGGGCTGAAACTGCTTGCGGAGGCCCGTGAACTGACCGGCCTGCCTATCGTGACGGAGGTGGTTAATCCCCGGGATGTTGAGCTGGTGGCCCGCTACGCCGATGTGCTTCAGGTCGGAGCGAGAAACACCCAGAACTTTGCCCTGCTGAAAATGCTTGGTCAGCTGGATAAGCCGATTCTTCTCAAGCGCGGCATGGCGACCACCATTCAGGAATTTCTGATGAGTGCGGAATACGTTCTGTCGGAAGGAAACCGGCGGGTCATCCTGTGTGAACGTGGCATCAGAACTTTTGAGACGGCAACACGGAATACACTGGATATTTCTGCCGTACCAGTGCTAAAACAGCAGACTCATTTACCTGTCATGATTGATCCGTCCCACGCCACCGGGCATGCATCGCTGATTGCGCCCATGTGCTATGCCGCCGCCGCGGCCGGTGCCGATGGCCTGCTGGTTGAGGTTCATCCGTGCCCGGAAAAGGCGGCCAGTGACGGTCCTCAGTCTTTGCGGCCGAGTGAGTTTCACGCTATGATGGAGACGCTGCGCAAGTTCGTCGAGGTTGCTGATCGCACCATGGCGGCTCTCTAACCAATTTATCTTTTTAGAGGCGTTTATGTATTTTGTCCCCTTGTCCCAGGAAGAGAGTGTCCGCCTCCTGGTGCATTGCCTTAAAGCTGCTGCCGGTCAGGCCGACTGTACCATGTGTCCCGCCTACCGGGTCTGTATGCAGCAATGCCTGACAATTGCCAGTTCCGTTGAGCAGATGCTGCTCAACGGAACCCTTCCCCAGATCGGCGACGGCCAGGCCGGCTCCCCGGAGCCGCCTGAGGATCCTCCGCCCTCTGGCGGCGGGCCGGCAGGCAAGGGACGGCTGAAAGTTGTGAAATAGGTTCATCCGAAAGCTTGCCTCCCGGAGTTTCCGGATCGTCGCCAAGCTGCTTTCGATAAATATCAGGCCCGTGTTTTCGGGCTGCTGTAACGTGTCAGTTATTCGTATTTGGTGTTTGTGTCACAGGAGTGTCGCTTCATGGCTGAAAAGGTCTACAATTTTGGAGCGGGTCCGGCAATGCTTCCGGAACCGGTCATGGAAAAAATTCAGAAGGAATGGCTCGATTACCAGGGAATGGGGGTCTCCATTATCGAGATCAGCCACCGGGCCAAGGAATTTGTCGATGTCCTTGAGGAAGCCAAGGCGCTGTTCAGGAAACTGACCGGTCTGCCTGAGAATTACCGGATTCTGTTCGTTCATGGTGGCGCGCGCATGGTGTTCTCAGCGGTGCCTCTGAACTTTTCCGGTCGGGTGCCGTCGCGTCGCTGTCTTTATGTCGAGACCGGCAATTTTGCCAGACTTGCGGCGGAAGAAGCTGCTCTGTTTTATCCCACCGAGACGGTTGCCAGCAGCGCTGCTACGGGGTACGACCGGATTCCGGAACTTGATCCGGATAAGATCGGTTCCGATGCGGCATACCTGCATATCACCAGTAATAATACCATCTACGGCACCCGCTATCACAGGTTCCCTCAGCTTCAGATTCCATTGATCGCTGACATGACATCGGAACTGTTGTCGCGGCAGATCGACTACAATCAATTCGGCGTCGTCTATGCCGGATTGCAGAAAAATCTCGGACCTTCGGGGATGGCCATGGTCATTGTGCGGGAGGACCTGTTGGGCATGGCTGATCCGAAAACCCCGACACTGTTGAATTTAACCACCTGTAACAAGGATAATTCGTTGACCAATACCACCAATACCTTCGCCGTATATGCGATTAAGCTGGTGCTTGAGTGGCTGCAGGAAATGGGTGGTATTCCGGCTATTGAAAAACTGAACGAACAGAAGGCCGCACGCCTGTACGGCGTCATTGACCGCACTGGTTTTTATCGCGGTATTGCCGATCCGGCTCATCGTTCGATCATGAATGTCTCGTTTAAAATGGCGACCGAAGAATTGGATAAAAAATTTCTGGCCGAAGCCGAGGCGGAGGGGCTGTATGCTCTAAAAGGTCACAGGAACGCTGGTGGTGTCAGGGCATCCATCTATAATCCGATGCCTTTTGCCGGCGTTGAAAAGCTGGCCGATTTTATGGAGGAGTTCGAGCGTAAGAACGGCTGAGGGGTGTCGGTAAATTTTACACCCGCTGGTGAGGAGATGGCCTGATTGAAAAGCCTTCAGAATCGCTGAAGGCTTCCAGGTCTCATGCAACCGGCAGCGGCGCTTCGGTATAGTTCTGGATAAACTTTTCAAGTTGCGAGTGCTTTTTGCTGTCCATAGGACCGAACTGCACGCTTCCACGTCGGACAGTGATCAGATTGTCCGAGAGACGGAAATCCGAGATCGATTTGATCGGAATGTCATCGACGATCAGTTCCTGATCATGGTAAAGGCTGATGTTTTTGACCTTGTCGCGCCTGAGTTTAGGACCGAGATAGCGAAATGAGAGACCGCCTTCGCTGATGTCCATGATATGGAAGGGGAGGGCTTCCGGCCCCGAATTGACAAGAACCAATGCCCTGCCGATTGCTTTGAAACGCTGATGGTTTCTTACGGGACTGTACTTGATTCGACTTTCCATTTGACTTCTCCTAATATTGTGGACTCCCCTCCTCCAAATTAGTCGCAGTCCATTGAACCTGTACTTATTTGCCCAATTCGATAGATTATAAAATATGCATTAATTAAGCCAATGCCTGACGCATTGTGGGCTTAAAAATGTTTCAGCATGCGTCTCTTTGAAAAATAACGAAATATCAATAGAATGTAAATAACAGTCTAATCCAATCGGCTGTTTTGGTAAATAGGGGAGGATGACCGGAAGGGCAGACTTATCGTGAGTGTCGGAAAAACTTACATGATGACATTTATGAACGGGTTCAGCTTTCAGAAGGGTATATGGCTGTTTTTATCCGTGATCTGCGGCGTCTTTCTGTTTGTGGGAGGGCCCGGGCAGGAGTCGTTGCGCACCCTGAGGGCAACCTGGAACATCGGGCATGTCGTCTGTTTTGCGCTGTGGGGCTTGGGGTACCTGCGCTGGCGGGGGGTGTCCTGGTGGCGTAGCACGGTCGAAATCCTGCTGCTCGCCCTGTGCGTCGGAGCCGCCACCGAACTGATTCAGTCCCGGATCGGGCGGGATGCCAGTTTTGATGACCTCTGGCATGATGTTATCGGCGGTCTGCTCGGGTTGCTGTTGTATCTCGGATGGCGTCAGGAAACCGGTCCCCGGGGGCAGCGGTTCAGCCGGATTCTCGCTATCGGCCTGATTCTCTGGTTTCTTGCTCCGGTAGCCAAAGTCGGTCTGGATGATCTGATCGCCTGGCAGCAGTTTCCACTGCTTTCCGGCTTTGAAACCCCGCTTGAAGCGTCCCGCTGGAGCGGCAGCGCTTTTCGTAAACTCAACGATCAGCATGTGTTCGAAGGTGCATCATCCCTGCAGGTGCGTTTCGGAACCCAGCGTTATTCAGGGATAGCGCTGAGGGATTTTCCCCGCAACTGGCAGGGATACTCGGCCCTGGAGTTGAAGGTGTTCAGCCAGGAAGATTCTGAGTTCATGGTTTACCTTCGGGTTCATGATCTGCAGCATAATAACGACTATACGGACCGCTACAATACCTCGTTCAAAATTCGGCCGGGGTGGAATGACCTGACCGTTCCCCTGGTGGATGTTGAGCGCGCCCCCCGAAACAGGTCCATGGATATGACCCGGGTCGCCGGGTTGGTGCTGTTTGTCGGGAAGTTAACCGTCCCCCGAACCGTTTATATTGATGACGTATCCCTGATTTCTTCCGGAAAATAACGGTTTACGTCATTGACAACAGGGCTTTATGGTCATAATATTCAGACCCTTGCCTGATTATATCTCTGTTGCATCGTTTCATATATTTTGTAGAAAGGTTGGACATGAAAGTTCTGATAACGGATGAGGTATCCGACAACGGTCTTCTCCCCTTACTCGAGGATCCCCGGATACAGGTCGACAGGAAACTCGGAATGACTGTCGATGAATTGCACCAGGCCGTCGGCGAATACGACGCGATGATAACCCGCAGCGGCACCCGGGTTGATGATGCCCTGCTGAGCCATGCGCACAACCTGAAGATTGTTGCCAGGGCCGGGGTCGGTATCGACAATGTTGATGTCGATGCCGCCAGCAAAAGGGGAATCATCGTAGTCAACGCACCTTATGGTAACGTGAACTCGGCTGCTGAACACACCATGGCTATTCTGCTGTCCCTGTGCCGCAATGTTCCGATTGCCAACGCCAGCCTGAAGGGCGGCGAATGGAAGCGGGCTCCCTTTACCGGACGCGAGCTGAAAGGCAAGACCGTCGGCATTATCGGTCTGGGTAAGGTTGGCGGTCGCGTCGCTCGGCGCTGCCGCGCCTTTGAGGCGAACGTAATCACCTACGATCCCTATATCTCGGAAAAACGGGCCGAGGATTTCGGGGTTAAGCTGGTCCCCTTTGAGGATATTATCCGTTTCTCCGATATCATTACCGTTCATACTCCGCTGACCGATGAGACGCGCGACATGATTCGCGCCGAGCATTTTGACGGCATGCAGGACGGCGTCATCATCGTCAACTGTGCCCGGGGCGGCATTATCAATGAAGAGGCCATGCTCAACGCCCTGGAAAGCGGCAAATGTGTCGGCGCCGCTTTCGACGTCTGGAGCGAGGAACCGCCGCAGAGCGAGGTTCTGAAAAAACTGATCGCTCATCCGAACATGCTGGTGACACCGCACCTGGGAGCAAATACCTACGAAGCGCAGAAGAATGTCGCTGTCGATGTCAGCCTGGAGATTGTCAATTATATCGACGGCAAGCCCATGGCCAGTGCCGTGAACATTCCGCGTTTCGATCCCGACCTGATGGAGCATATGAAGCCCTATATGCAACTGGTCTCTATACTGGGGAATTTCATCTCCCAGCTGGCGCCGCCCAATCCCAACAAGGTGACCTTTACCTACAACGGCAAAATTGCCCGTTTTGACTGTGCGCCATTGAGTGTCTGCGGCCTTGCCGCTCTGCTTAATCACTGCTCCGATCAGGAAGTCAACATGGTGAATGCCGGCCTGGTGGCCCGCAGCATGGGAATCGAGGTGGAATCGGTCCGGTCTACGGAGACCGAGTCGTTTTCAAGCCTGATCACCCTGACCATGGAAAGTCCCGAAGGGCGCCGAACCATCGCCGGTACCCTGTTTGAAGGAACTCCGAAGATTGTCAAGATGCGCAACTTCACCACCGATTTCCAGCCGGAAGAGCATATGCTGGTCATCAACTACCTTGACCGGCCGGGACTGATCGGAAAAATCGGAACCATCCTGGGCGAGGCCAACGTCAACATCGGTAATATGAACCTGGGACGTCGTGAAAAAGCCGGTGAGGCGATGGTGGTCTTCTCCGTGGATTCTCCGGTTGAAGAGGCGACCCTGCAGAAAATTGCCGAGGCTGTTGAGGCCAAATTCATCAAGGCTGTGCATCTCGCTGTTTAAACAGTGATCGCTATGTTTCCAAAAAAATGGGCTCTCTGATTTCAGGGGGCCCTTTTTTTTGGAAACATGAACCCGGCTGCCGGGCCGAGACCCGCCGACCTTGATGTTGCATTAAGGATTGCATTGAAACAGTCAAAGACAAGGTCGCGGGGACGCGCCCCCGCCCGGCGCCTTACTATTTGTCCCAGGCGGGCGACAAATAGTAAGCACAAAGCGCCCTTTTTTACCTGTCCGGGGGACAATCCGCTGTTCCCTGTCGGCAGCATTCATTACAGGAATCACCCGGCCCACGCTGAGCAGGCTCAGCTAAAGGCCAGAACCGTAAAAACACCAAAGGTGTTTTGATCGTTGAAAAGACCCTCACCTCCAAGCCGCGCAGCGGCTTTTCGATTCTGCCCGTTGATGCGTCAGCATTCGGGCGGTTTGTTGTTTGCTGGTTCTGACAATAAATCGCAGGCTGACTCAGTTGTCGTCAGTGTGCTTGATCTTGAAGAGTTTCTTTTTCTCCCTTTTCTTTGCGACCAAAGAAAAGGGAGTCGGCTGGCGGGCCGAGACCCGCCGACCTTGATGTTGCATTAAGGATTGCATTGAAACAGTCAAAGACAAGACCGCGGGGACGCGCCCCCGCCCGGCGCCTTACTATTTGTCCCAGGCGGGCGACAAATAGTAAGCACAAAGCGCCCTTTTTTACCTGTCCGGGGGACAATCCGCTGTTCCCTGTCGGCAGCATTCATTACAGCAACGACCCGGCCCACGCTGAGCAGGCTCAGCTAAAGGCCAGAACCGCAAAAATGCCAGGGGCATTTTGATAGAGGCAAAATATTCAATTTTCAAGCCGCGCAGCGGCTTTACGGTTCTGCCCGTTGATGCGTCAGCATCCGGGCGGGCTGTCATGTGCTGGCGACAGCAATAAATCGCAGGCTGACTCAATTTGTCGTCAGTGTGTTTGACCTTAAAGAGTTTCTTTTCCTCCCTTTTCTTTGCGATCAAAGAAAAGGGAGTCGGCTGGCGGGCCGGGACCCGCCGACTTTGATGTCGCTTTAAGGTTTGGACTGAAACAATCGCAGACAGGTTCGCGGGGTCGCACCCCCGGCCCACGCTGAGCAGGCTCAGCTTAAGGCCAGAATCGCATAAATGCTGCTGGCATTTTGACAGATGGAGAGTTTTTACTCCCCAGACCTGCCGCTATCCTTCCTATTCGACAAATAACGGCTTGTCACAAGGTGGAATGATACCGCGCTCTTCCGCCCTGTTAAGGAGGGTTTCTATGGCGGTTATTCCCTCATCACCCAGGTCGCTGGAAAAATCATTGACATAAAGTTCAATGTGACTGCGGATGACCTCGTCGGCCAGCTCCTGGGCGTGCTGCTTGATATAATCCGTACACTCCTGCGGATGAGCGTGGGCGTAGGCGACACTTAAGCGCAGGGCCGTTTCGATGGTGCGGATGGCGTCAGCGCCCAGGCTGCGCCGGGCCAGGATCCCGCCGAGGGGGATCGGGTAGCCGCTGTCCTGTTCCCACCATTCGCCCAGATCAATGACCTTCTTGAGGCGATACTGCTGATAGGTGAACCGCGATTCGTGAATAATGACGCCAGCATCGACCCGCCCGGTGGTTACCGCATCAAGAATTCTATCGAATGGCATGATTTCACAGGTCTCATAGCCTTCTCCATAGAGTTGGAGGAGCAGGTTGGCGGTGGTCAGCTGGCCGGGAATCGCGATCTTTTTTCCGCGCAGGCGTTCCATGGTCACGCACTGCCGGGCAATCACCAGGGGGCCGCAGCCTCGACCCAGAGCCCCTCCGCTGCGCAGCAGAACATAGTGGTCACGCAGATGGCCAAGGGCATGATAAGAAATTTTGGTGATATCCAGTATGTTTCCGAGGGCCAGCTGGTTCAGGGTTTCGACATCTTCCAGGCGCTCCGTGAAACGGAATCCAGGACAGGGGATCCTGTTGTGGATCAGGGCATAGAAGATAAAAGTGTCGTTGGGGCAGGGGGAATAGCCGAGTGTCAGGTCCTGAGCCATGAGATATTAGATCCTTTGATGCCAGTTTTCCAGGAGCCTCAATAAGCTGCGCTGGGCCGCCTGGACCCCTTTGCCGATATCCCATTGTTCGGGATCCCTGGTGCCGGTGGGGTTGGATATGCCGCGGAGTTCCAGCATCGGAACCTGAAACTCCCTGCACACTCTGGCGGCTGCCGCGCCTTCCATGTTTTCACAGATTCCGCCGGTTCTGGCGGCGAGCTGTTCACTCAGCTCCCGGTGCCCGCTGCAGCCGCTGACCGTGACAAAGGGGCCGCGGGGAATCCCCTCCAGGATCGCGCAGGCATGGTCCAGCAGGTCCTCATTCAGGGTGGTTCGCTGCCAAAATGGTGGGGTCAGGTCGTCGGCCGCGGGGATGTCGAGCTCTTCGAGGGGGGTGAAACCATCGGTTTGGACAATCCCGGTGTCGCCCAGAATTTCGTCGGTGGCCAGTGCCACATCCCCGATCTCAAGGGCACTGGCAGGATACGCGCCCCCGCAGCCAAAAACAAAGACGGCATCGGGACGGATGGCGGTCAGGATGCGACTGAGCTGCATGGCCATGTTGATCTGCCCGAGGCCTGAATGGGCGAGCAACACATCCTGAGGGCCAAGGGTCCCTCGCGCCATTTGATAGGGGATATGGCCTGATTGCTTCCCGGCCGCCAGCCTGGACCTAATCAACGCAGTTTCAAGAGGGACTGCCGCCATCAGCAGAATCATGATAACGGCTTACCTTTTGAACCAGCCACTGCGGATCAGGTCCCGCCTGAGATCGCATCCCTGGTTGCGGACAACGCCCTGGTACCAGAAGCGCTCCTGGCTGAGGCGGGTGTCGCTGGGGGAATCGATCCGTTTGCGACGGTCGATCAGGGTGTTCGCGAAAATTCTGTCGGGTTCTGCAACAATGGACAGAATCTTGTCCGCAAGTGGGGGAGGCGCCTGATCGATAACAAGCTGGATGGTGTCTCTGATTTTCAGACCCTGCTTGTATTCCCACAGATCTCCATCAAAGGAATGCTCGCACTCGGTGACAAAATCGCTCCAGTCAAGAAGCAGCCCGCCGAATTCGACATCGGCAAAATCGTGCTCTCCGAGTTTAGTCGCTATCAGATCGGCAATATCGTCCTGTTCTTTGCGGGTCAGGAAAAACGACAGCCCTTCCTCGACCTCATACATATTGAGAAGATCGGTCAGATCCTCACAGAAATAAGCCGAGTTGAGATCCTCATCGCTGAAATTCTGCAAAGAGGCCGGAAGCTCCTCACGCGGAAAACTGAGCAGGGACAGGTGATCGTGCCCGAAATCCTGAGGCAGGGGGAGGTGCTCTTTACCGGGAATCTGCTGTTCATTCAAAAAGGTGGAAATGCGCAGGTGATTGTCGGTAAAGAAGGTCAGGACCTTTTCTTCCGAATAGAAAAGTTCAAGGCCTTTGCGGTTGTTGGCCAGCCCGAATCCGACGAAGCCGTCATGGATCATACGGTCGAGATAGGGACTCACGGTGTTCAGAATGATCTCTGTCGGCATGTAGGGCGAGTAGAACACCGCCGGTGAGGGGCGCTCATTGGCGCTGCTGGGCCGCGAAAGCAGGGACTCTTCCGGGTAGTACTCGAGAATGAAAAAGGCGTCCTCGTTCAAAAAGCGGGAGAATTTCCGAAAAATGGAGGTCACCTTGGAGGCGGCCGCGACAGCGGTGAAGCGATAGGCGTTATCGCAATCCTCAAGCAGAGAGAATTCGTAGCCCTCTTGGTGGATATTCAGATGATTATCGTTGTCCCAGCGGCGTAAGCCGATCGGGAGGAGTTGGCCTGCGTTCAAGCGTCATACCCTTAACTGAAAATGATGATTCCAACATTGAATAAGTAGAGGATTTTTGCCGCCAAGTCAATCATTGACAGACGATCCGGGCCGTCTAATTACCCGGAAAAAGACTTAGAAGTTTATGATTAACAACTTGATATGAGATTTATTAAATGTTATAAACATTGCTGGACTTAATCCTTAGTGAAGGAGTGTTAAATGTTTGGTGCCCAGTCATCCCTGGTCATGTACGACGAGGAGTACCAGAAGATTCTTCTGCTGCTTGAAAAACTGCTGCGTGAATCCAATTCCAAGGTTATTTTCCTGGTTGATAAAAATGGCCAGTTAATTGCTTCAACGGGTGAGACGAGTCATCTTGATACCACCAGCCTGGCGTCTTTGACGGCGGGAAATATTGCCGCAACCGGCGGGCTTGCGAAACTGATCGGTGAAAAGGAATTTTCCATTCTGTTTCACGAGGGGGAAAAGGATAATATCCACATCTCGATTGTCGGCGGGCGCGTCATCCTGGTTGTTATTTTTGATCAGCGCAGCTCCCTGGGGCTGGTCCGGCTGAGGGTCAAGAAAGCCAGCGTCGATCTTGGCGCAGTATTTGAGGATCTGGCCGAAAAATCGATGAAGGCCTCCAGCGTGCCGACCATGTCCAGTCCGTTTGCGGAAATTACGGATGATGATATAGACAATCTTTTCAACTAGGGCAGGGCTATCGATCATGTCTTTTATAAATTACGCATCCCGAGAAATTAACTGCAAGATTGTTTATTACGGACCGGGATTGTGCGGTAAGACGACCAATCTGCAGTTTGTCTACAATAAGACGGCGGAAGAGGCCAAGGGGAAGATGATTTCCCTGGCAACGGAAACGGAAAGAACCCTGTTCTTCGATTTTCTGCCCCTGGCCTTGGGTGAAATCAGGGGGTTCAAAACCCGTTTCCATCTTTATACCGTGCCCGGTCAGGTGTTTTACGATGCCTCCCGGAAATTGATCCTGAAAGGGGTCGACGGGGTCGTTTTTGTCGCTGATTCTCAGGAAGAGCGTCTCGATGCCAATATCGAAAGCATGGAAAACCTCAAGGACAATCTGGAGGAGCAGGGATTCGATATTGAAAAAATTCCCTTTGTCATTCAATACAACAAGAGGGATCTTCCCAATGTGACCGCAGTCGAAGAGTTGAGCAATCTTCTCAATCCGCGTCGGGTCCCCGAGTTTGAAGCGTGTGCCACGACCGGAGAGGGTGTCTTTGAAACCCTGAAAGGGATCGCGAAACTGGTTTTGAACGATCTCAAAAAAGGGGCCTGAAATAAGTCGACAAAAAATGCTTGACAGCGGGGAGGCAATTTCATATAGTCCGACTCCGCAACGAGCTTACATTCCCTCTTAGCTCAGTTGGCAGAGCATCTGACTGTTAATCAGATTGTCGCTGGTTCGAGCCCAGCAGAGGGAGCCATTATAAAACAAAGGCTTACGGCATTTCGCTGTGAGCCTTTGTTGTTTCTGCTTCTTGTCTCTCCCAGCCCTCTCCCAGTCACCTTGTTTTATGGCCTTTTTCTTCCTGTATTTTTTTGTTGCTTCTTTTTTGGAACTGTGAAACAGTAGTTGTGTTGATCGGGATCGCCCGGCCTTTTGGGTCGAAGGTGATACGCCAACTTATAAAGACATAGAAAACTGAGTATACTCACGGATACTGATTGACCCTTTTATAAGGACTACATGAAGCCCGTGCTGAAGCTTAATTGCTTTGGTGCGGGCTTTTTTTGTTTTTAACCAGAGGAAAAAGGAGATTTACATGGAAAATTCCGATTTCATTGAACAGGCGATTCAGAATATCGAACGCCACGCCCCGGATTTGATGACCCGTAAAGCATTTGTGGAGTACACGGGAGGGTTTGTTTCGGTTAAGACGCTAGCAAATTTGGATTCTTTAGGACGGGGCATTCCAGGCTGCTTTAAATTAGGAAAAAAGGTCTTGTATCCAAAACGAGGGGCTATGGATTGGTTGCGGTCTCGCTATAGCAAATTTGCAGCCTGAGGAGGAATAGATGACTAAAAAGAGAAAACCCACTGCCCTCTGGGGAGAGGCGGCAGCGGGTCTTGGAAATTGTCACGGCACGCCAGTCAGACAAGAGCATTATCGCAAAAAACCTATCACAAATCAACCAATTCCGATTCCTGGGACGGCGTTGACGGCATTTTTAAAGCGGTACAGATCTGATCTTCTAAGCCAGACATACTCTCGGCGCACCTCTGATCTTTTATCATGCTGTGATGTCCTTTGGGGCGCAGTAGAACGGGGGTGGTGATGATCCATATTGAGCAAATCAAATCAGCCCTATCCTGCATTTCCCCTGTAGAGCGTGACACCTGGATAAAGGTGGGTATGGCGATTCAGTCAGAGCTTGGGGATTCCGGTTTTTACATCTGGGACGACTGGAGCCAAACCGCCGACAGCTACAACCACAGGGACGCTGAATCAGTATGGAAATCATTTTCCCCCGGTGGCGGTATAAATATTGGAAGTTTCTTTCATCTGGCTCAACAGAGCGGCTGGGAGTGGCAAGGGGCTTCACTGACAGAAGAAGAGATTACCAAGCAGCGGGCAAATATCGAAGCCCAAAATGAAGAGGCTGAAGAGCAACGCCGTGAGAAGCAGGCCAAGGCAGCGGGCCAGTCTCAATCCCTCTGGAAGTCCGGCTACCCGGCTGACAATAATCCATACCTGAATAAAAAAGGCTGTGTTGCAACTGTGACCTTGAAACATCTCCCCATCGATGATGTTGTCAGGATTCTTGGCTACCACCCCAAAAGCAAAGGCGAACTGTTAGAGGGCAAAATTCTTCTTGTCCCTGTTGTGGTAAATGGTGAAATCAGCACCATTGAAATGATCGACGAAAAAGGACGTAAATCTGCCGTTGCTGGAGGTAAGAAATCAGGCGGTTATTGGGCGGCTCAACAATTTCCGGCTGAGTTTGATGGAACGCTGACTATAGCCGAAGGGGTAGCCACATCGATCACAGTAAAGCAAGCGACAGGCCATATAGCCGTGGCAGCATTGAGTTGTCACAACCTTGTAAATGTCGCCAAACAATTAAAGGAACGTTATCCTCGAGCTAAAATTATTATTCTGGCTGACAGTGGAAATGGTCAGAAAGGTGCGGAGAAGGCAGCCATTGAAACCGACTCTCTTCTGGTGGTTCCAAAATTTACAGAAAACACGAACGGAACGGATTTCAACGACTTGGCGGCAGTGACGAGCCTTGAAGAAGTAAAGCGGCAGGTCGGGGCGGCAATAAAACCGATCAATAGTGGACAAAGTGCAGGTAAATGTAATCCTCATTCAGCCCCTGAAAAGTTTTCTACCGAAGCCAAGGTAAACGAACTGGCGAAGATGTCTCCGCTTGAATACGACAAGGTTCGCAAAGAAGTGGCTGACGAGTTGGGGGTGAGGATCACAACTCTCGACCGAGAAGTTAAAAATTCCCGGAAAAAAAATGATGAAGAGCAAACCGGAATTTTCCCAATAGTTGATCCATGGCATGAGGCCGTCAACGGGGAGTCTCTTATCAGAGAACTCGCGGAAACATACACGAGACATTCAGTATTGCCAGCAGGAAGTGCTTTTGCGCTGGCTCTTTGGACAATCCTGACCTACTGCTATGGCTTCTTCAAGGTTTTGCCTATATTGCTGATCAGTTCTCCAGAGAAACGCTGCGGTAAGTCTACTCTTATGACTACCTTGGCTGGACTTGCCAATCGGGTCTTAACGGCATCCAACATCAGCCCGGCAGCCATGTTTAGATCGGTTGAGGTCTATAATCCTACCTTGCTGATAGACGAGGGGGATACATTTCTCAAAGCAAATGATGATCTGCGGGGAATTATTAATTCAGGGCACACAAAAACATCAGCGTACGTTATCCGCTGTGATGGCGAAGACAACGAACCAAAGAGATTTTCAACTTGGTGCCCTAAAGCGTTGGCAATGATTGGAAACCCTCCCGATACCGTTTTTGATCGATCCGTAGTGGTCCCTTTACGACGAAAACTCGCAGGTGAAACTGTTGTGCCTCATACGCGGGAAAGTGAAGACTATGCTGATGAACTGCGCCAGAAAATCACTCGTTTTGTTGAAGATAATGAAGCAAATATAAGAGGTGCAACGCCTCCACGTTTACCGACGGCCAATGATCGTCAGGCAGATAACTGGGCCCCGTTATTGGCAATCGCTACGTCGATAAGTGATAGTTGTCTACAGAAGGCCATTGTTTCCGCTGTTGAGTTGGCTGGAGATGTTGTTGAGGAAGATCCTCCCTCAGCCATGCTACTTTCAGATATTCGCGATATCATGAAGGGGGACAGGATCTCTTCAGATGACCTCGTTAAAGCCCTGGTTGATCTTGACGATGCCCCGTGGTGTGAGTGGAAGCATGGCAAACCGATGACAAAGAACTCATTGGCTCGGCTATTAAAACCTTTCAAGATCAAATCAAAAACAATCCGCGTTGGAAACAAAACATTTAAAGGCTATATGCGAGACGATTTTGATGATGCCTTTTCCAGATACCTACCTATTCAAAACGTAACAGCGTCACAAGTCAATAATATTAGCAAGTTAGGTCATTTTCAAAGCGTAACACATACTACCTCTGTTACCTTTAAAAATCAACCTAAGTCCTTGAAATCAAACGATTGTTACGATGTTACGTTTCAGAACGGTGATACCCCTGAGCATGCCGATAACCCAACTATTATGGACGAGGATGATTTCATTTTTGAAGATCAGGAGGTGTCCTGATGCTGGTTGAAGTCTTAGAACGGATTGATACGCGAAAAGGCCCGTTACATCCAGGCAGGCATGTTGATATTCCGGCATCGGTTGTAATGAGATTGCGAGACAAGGTGAGGGTTCTCAGCCCGCCTGAGGCTATCTCCGATACTGCGACAATAGAAGATGGCGAACTCAAACTGCTATCGCCTGTCGATAATCTTGCGGCAGTGATTGTTGGGTTGACTCAAAATGATCTCAAACTACAGAAGCAAATGCTGATCCGGCACTGTCAGCAGTATGCGCCAGAAACACACTTCTGGAAATTAAAGGAAATGTGGGAGGAGCGAGCCGCGATACTAGAGTATGACGGTGGGTTGACAAGACATGAAGCCGAACTAGAAGCCGCAAAAATGTATCATCTGTTGGCTTTTCTGGATGATCTGAAAGGAGAAACCCATGGGGAAAATGCAACGTTCTAAGGGGGCAACAGGCGAGCGGGAGTTATGTAGGCTACTGTCAGAACATCTTGACACTGTCATCGTCCGCAACCTTGAACAGAGCCGGTCAGGTGGTCATGACTTAACTGGCGTCGGCGGCTTCGCCCTGGAGGTGAAAAGGCAGGAACAGCTATCAATTGGGGCATGGTGGCAACAGGCACTTGAACAGGCCGAGCGAGCAGGGTTGAAACCGGCATTGGCATACCGGCAGAGTAGGAAGCCGTGGAAATTTATAGTTCGTCTTCAGGATATTGCCGACAACATGACCGGGGGTAACGTTGCTGAAGTCGGACTTGAAGCATTTTGTCAGTTAGTACGGGAAACGGATTAATCATTTTGCATAGGAGATCAACGTGAAAACACACACCATTTCAGAAGCGAATATTCAGAAAATCCAGAATGCAGTTTGGGACATCATCAATGATCTCAATATTGAATGGCCTGAGGGCTACGGGGCTCCAGTCGGAGACGAACGCCTTACCGAGCCTTTGGTGGAGATACTTTGCGTTTGCAGAGAAACAACTCACGGGACAAGCGAACGAGAAACAGTTGAACCGTAAATAAGTAAAGCGTCGTATGTAAACGGGCAACGATGGATAAGACCAATTAACCGAACAATTTCATAAAGAAAGGATTCACACGATTATGGCTATTAACAAAATAAAGCTTCTTGAACAGAGAATTGAAGAGCATGGGTCAGCTTTTCAGCAGATCAAGAATGGGCTTGAAGAGGTCCTTCCTTCCGTCAGGGTCCAAGCTAGTGTCGCTCTTGAAACAGCTGAAAGGGAGATAGAGCGACTTGTTGTTGGTATGTGTTCCCGTCCAGGTGCTTCAGAGCCCTCAGGCTTAGGCGACTGTATTGCTCTGGCGCACCGACAGCAGGCGATTCTTGATAATCTAGATGCTGCAGAAAAAATTCTAAAACATCGGCTCGAAGAACGACAAGAAAAGATCAATCATTTACGGAAGTTATTGAGTCGGCAAAATTACATTAACCGCTTCAATGAAATAGCCTCGGCTGGTATCCCGGTTACCGATCAGCAGTGTTTTGCCCTTGCCGCCTTGGCAGTTGATGCCATAGGTGCGAAAGAAGCGCACGTCATGTGTGAAACTCTAAACGACCACTTTGAAAGGAATCAAAGGCTTAACCTTCATGAACGATTCGATTTCCGCATGCGACGGCACGGCTTGGATAATGAACTTGCTAAACTGAAATAAAGAGGTGCCCATAAGAACAAATAGATAACATATCGTTTTTCCATGCTTTTTACAGATAAAATGGTGGTGCTAGTACCAAATTTGGTAACTAAGAAATGTCCATAGTGTCCAAAGTTTCCAAGAAGAGTAACCATAAAAAGCAGGGGTTACAGGAGGGGGTTACAGCCCATTTGAGGGGATTGTAAACAGCAGGTGGTTACCATAGTTGACAGCCGGTTAACGGGTTAACAGGGATATTTTAGTGCGCAGTTAAGTTCGCATAGTACGCACCCCAAAGGGGGGACTTTATCGTGGCAGAAGAAGAACGTTCCCAGATTTTGAAAAAATTCAGAAAGGTCTTCGAAGAAAACGACCGGCGCTTCCGGTTATGGAAAGAGAGCGGGTATGATCATCACTTCAGGCCTGTTTATCTTCCTCTCCCGCCCGGATATAGTGACCTGACATGTGGAGCCAAAACCAGGGCAGGAACCCCGTGTAAACGTAAAGACATTTATGAAAGCGGTCGCTGTAAACTGCATGGAGGACTCAGCACCGGGCCTATAACCGACGAAGGGAAACGGCGATCTTCAATGAATGGTTTGAAGGGAGGCAGGCCCAGGAAAGGGACCTGTGAAACCAAACCTCATGAACGGTAGAGAAAACTTTACTTTATAGAAAGGTGGAATGTTGGAAGTAGAATTATCCCACTTCTAAAATACCGGAGGATGCAGCTAACACGCAGTAAG
Organism: Geopsychrobacteraceae bacterium; assembly: GCA_963677135.2. Lineage (GTDB taxonomy): Bacteria > Desulfobacterota > Desulfuromonadia > Desulfuromonadales > Geopsychrobacteraceae > Seleniibacterium. The sequence continues at coordinate 54,330 of CAXXLS010000008.1, forward strand.
CACCAACAACGCGGATGGCCTTGACAATATTAACAGTATCGATTTTACTGATGGCGAGGGGAATCTGAATTGGTCCCTTTAAAGCTCCAAGGTGGCTCCCCCCTCCGCTGTCTTGGAGCTTTTTTATTTACGAGATTTTTCCGTATTTAAATAAACCGTAAAGGGGTTGGAGGTGGGATTTCCCCACTTCTAAATCTGATTGGCTATACTTCAAATGGAAAGAAATTCAATTTCTATCCAGCAGAGAATCAATGAGTTATGAAGGGCACGGGCAGGACTTCCAGAGTGAGTATATCGCCGGAAACCAGGGCGAAATTGGATAGGTTGCCACCGGAACAGAGAGACAACGTATTCAAGGTGGCAGCGAGAATGAAAGTGCTGTTGGTCCAGAAGCGTTCGCAGAATCAAACCAAACCGCAAAAGCCAGAGAAGAGTTAAAGCATTTCGCTACCCCTTCAACGTTCAGCAGGAAGCGATCATTCACAACAATCGCCAGCGCCAGAAGACAACTGAAGTCAAAGCCCGTGAGTTCAAAATGTTAAGGGTTATTGAAGAGAAGAGGGCGAAATTGAGGCAGGCTACAAGTACCGGAGGCGTATCTCCACAGCTTCTGGAAAAATTACCGGAAGCTGAAAAAGGAAACACCCGCGACATCGTAGCTGCAAAGATTGGAATGTCAGGACGCACAGCAGAAAAGGCCGCAAAGCTTGACGATACCCAGCTTGTCAGCTAAAATTTAAATAGCTCATCCTGTGGTTCTTTTTGGTGACTAGAACCAGAAGCGCCCCGTTGGATGAGTGGGAGTGAACCTTGACCCCGAGCAAGCCGGTTGATCGTGACCGGAACGATTAAGGCAGGGTTCCATCTTTCCTCGTGGTACTTTCCATGAGGATGTTGCCTGAAGCCTCTCACCCCATTTCATTCGGAGATGGTAGTCACGCATCAGGTTACATTGAGCGTCAGCTTTGGATGCGGTTATTGGTGTCCTGGCTGGCGCTCATTGTTTTTTTATTTCTCGGTTCGTCCCATCTTTGTAATTGCGGAAAAATCCCGATTTTTAAGTACATCGGACAAGAACTGAAAATATTGCTCCGGTGATTAAACAGTTAAATCAAGCAGCATAAGCGATCTTTGGATGCTTGAAGTAATTTTGCACATGCCTCGGACGATTCTGTAGGGTGCACATGAAGGAACGGGTCTTTTTCTCCAAGTCCTTCTGTGTTCGAGCAGGTAGTCCGGTATGGTCATCAGTAGTTCCTCCAGTTGTTACGGGTTGTAACCGACTGAGACCATTTACACAAAGTTTTTTACACCCTCAGCCATTCCTGACCCCGCTTCGGTGTGTCGATATTCTTTACAGCTAAGCTATTATGCTTTCTTGCGTTTCCGTCCGTACCAACCAAGTCCCATGAGGCCACCACCTAGAAGTCATTCTTTCAGACATGGCTTACCTCCCCTGTAATCTGTTTCAGTTCATTATGTAGGCTATCTAAATCATCCTGTAATTTATCAAGGGCTAAACTGGCACCATCCAGATCATGGTTCCTTGCTCGCGATGGACTTTCAATCGTGCTAAGGATGCCTCGGGATATTAAATTTGCATAACGGATAATGTCGTACAGGTGGTCTTGAACATCAAGAAGTGAGATTTTTAATTGATTGCTGTCTTTGGGTAGGTTGTTTACACTTTGAATAGCCATAATTTTTACCTCCTATATAGGTAAGTTGTGGTTAGGCCTGCGGGTGGCGCTGCAACGCCCTCGTAGGCCGCTTGAGTATACTCAGTATACAATGTCTTAAATTAGCCTCGTTTTTCGTCCAAATTCACCACGTTAGCGCCAGTCTGCTGCATAGATTTATTTAGTGCTCTTACTGCCTGTTTCTGGGCCTCTGCGGAGACGTGGCTGTATCTGTTTGTCATAATCAAAGTCTTGTGTCCTAATAAGTCGCGGACTATTGGCAGGCTTGCTCCATTCTCAACCAACCATGATGCATAGGTGTGTCGCAGAGAGTGAAAAACAATCTTGTCGCGGTCATCTGTTATGCCGTCATTAAGTCCAAGAGATTCGACTGTCCGGGCAAATGTGGCAGGCATCTGTCTATAAGGTTCGTTGTTCGTATTTAAAAACACAAGGCGGTTGTGTTTGCAGTTTATGGAGCGCTGCCGGAGCATGGCTAGGGCTTGGTCGGTTAAATAGCTGATCCGGCTTTCCCCGTTCTTGGTATCGACTAGAACCAATTCACCCTTTTTCAGCTTTACTCGATCCCATGTTAATTTAAATAATTCCCCGGCTCTCAGTCCGCAATGCAAAGAGAGTAGGGCCATATCGTGTACGTCATCGGATTTCAACTTTAGGGCAGCAAGCAGTGTTGCGGCTTCGTTCTGTGTTAAAAATCGTTTCCGCTGATTATCGGCTTTGGGCTTTTTAAAAGCTTTGCTTGCCCCTGGCCACTCACCATTTGCTAGAGGTGGATTTTCGGCGCAGGCTCGGTTCCAGGTCTGCCGGATAACGGCAAGAGCATACTGGATAGACCTTGCTGACATAGGTTTTGCAGCATTACGGCGTAAATGGGCGTTCTTGGCTTTGTCGCTTTTATCGCGGGGGTGCTTCTTGGCTTCCGGGCGTTTTCCGGCAAGCATGTTGGATTTAATCTCGTCCAGGTGACTTATGCCGATCTCGGAAAAGAGGAGATCACCAATAACAGGTTTTAGCCAATTGCGGAAAAGCAATTCCTCACTTGCTGCTGTGTGTGGTTTTTTATCAACTTTGCATTGTGGCAGGTAAACCGATTCAAAGAACTGGCCGAAAGTGGTTTTAAGCTTTGCTTCTTTCTCCTTCTTGAGCTGCTCTGCCTCTTCCTTCTTTTTATTTACCAGCCGTTCTTCAGCCTGTGAAGTAGGGCCCTTTTTATTCTGGGCTGCTTTTTTTAGCCGTGCTCTAATTTCATTGGCCTCATCTGCGTCATGCTCTTCTGTGCCCCAGCCGACACCTTCTTCAACTGACTTGCCCTGATGTTGATAACGGATAGCGAAGTAGCGGTCAAAATTGACTCCATTCTTACGAGTGGGGTGTTCGTAATACCGGACTCCAGGGTATTTTGTTTTGATCCATTTGACGGCCATAGTTAGCTCCCTGTAATTCCTCTCCCAGTCCTCTCCCAGTTTTTTTAGGGAAATTGTGAAAAATAAAATGAGTCTTCGGGAACAATAATAGCAGTAAATATGCTGAAATCAATAAGTAAAAATTATTTTTAAGGAAGAAACGGGATATGTTTAAAAATTGCCTGTTAATCAGATTGTCGCTGGTTCGAGCCCAGCAGAGGGAGCCATTATAAACAAGGGGTTACGGCAATAGGCTGTAACCCCTTTTGTTTTGCCTTCGATTTTGTCCCCACTTAATCTGTTTTCGAATAAAATCGGGTCTACACCGGAACTGCTGACCAGTCATGGTATCGCTTGGGAAGAACCGGCCATCCCTGAAACTGTCCCTGCCTCAATGGAACCCGCACCAGCCCAGCCCCATTTTACCACCGATGACAAGATCGCCCTGTTCCGTCACCTGTTCCGGGGGCGGGAAGATGTCTATCCCAAGCGTTGGGAGTCGGCCAAGGGCACGTCCGGCTATTCACCCGCCTGCGGTAATGAATGGAAGCCCGGGGTTTGCTACAAGCCCCGGGTGAAATGCGGTGACTGCAAACGGTGCTCACGCCTGGATCTTTTTTGCCGAGCCGGTTCCGGCCCGCGAGGCCCGGCAGCTCGGAGCCGCCCTGATCAGTCATGCCTGCGACCACACGCGGCAATTATCGCTTACAAGTTACGACCGCCTGTTTCCTCATCAGGACACAATGCCTAAGGGTGGCTTCGATAATCGAATCGCCCTGCCATTGCAGAAGCTGCCGAGAGAGTCCGGGCGCAGTGTTTTTGTTGACGAAAAGCTCAAGCCTTATCCTGTTCAGTGGGCATTTCTGGCGTCCATTTGTCCAATATCACGACGAGATCTAGAAGGTGCTATGCTGAGGGCCAGCAGCGGCCGGCATCCTCTGGATGTGTCATTTGCCACCGAGGAAGAAGGGAATAAACCTGGCAACGTCCTTCAACTGTACCCGCGAAAATTGTCGGCCCGCTGCCGGAATCGCTGGCACTGGTGCTGGCCAACCAGATTTTCATTGATGGTATCTCCCCATATTCATTGGGCGAATTCCAATCGAAAACCGAACAGTTATGTCAAAGAACAATTGTTCTCAGTAACTTGCAACATTATCTGATTTTTTAACCGGACAATAGTGATTCGACATATTCATTTTGATTTCTGTTTGACTTGACGCTGCTTGCCTTTTTGATGATTGAAAAGAGGAAGGGGGGGCTCCTCCCAGTGCTGAGGCCTGGCGTTTTTGGAGAAACGATTATAAAAACTTAAAATAGTGTTATAATGCTGCGAATAGATGACCGCATATCCCGCCACTATCATGACAAGGAGAGCGCATGGCTGACAAGCGTGAGCGGAACAGGCAGAAAAAGCGTCTCAAGGTAAGGTTCGGGATTGACGTCGGGAAAAAAATGGCATTCACCGGAGATTTGACCCAGGACGGAATTTTCATTATCACCGGGCAGCCGGAGGCGCCGGGCAGCCGGATTTATGTCGAGATCAGTCTGCCGGACCAGGAGATCGTCGTACTGAAAGGGCGCGTCCGATGGGCCAAAAAGGTGCCTGCCAATCTTATCCGGGTCGCCAACAAGGCAGGAATGGGTGTTGAGATTATGGGTTTTGAACAAGGCCAGTCGGCTTTTTTACGTTACCTGGAGACGCTGCAGTAACCACGACCGGCCGGTTTTTTTTAATCGCCCGGGAAAAGCTCAGCGGAACGAGGGACTTGCCAGGTTGCCGCTGATTCTCAGTTCGTAATTCCCTTCGGCATTCTCCTTGGCGGCAAGTTTCAGTAGTTCCACCAACCCCTGGTCGGCTTCCGCCGCCGGACGAATGTCCAGTCTGAGGCTGATGGCACTGGTCGCGGGGGAGTTCCCGAGACGCAGATTGCCTCGCCCTGAGACCGTAAAATCACCGTTCTCAGCCGTTAACGTCGTGATGCGAAAAGACTGCCCCTTGCCGGTCGCCTTGATATCTACCCGGCCCAAATCAAGCATGTCTTCATTTTTGCCACTTTCCCTGATGCTGGCCTGCCCCAGTACCAGTTGCAGCTGGCTTTCCGAGGCATTGGTCAGGGGGACGACGCTATTGAAAGAGGCGTTCTGAACCTGGCCGAGAAAGTTGAGGTTCCAGGCGTTTTGCAGGGGAAGATCAAGCCGCAGGTCCCGGGCGCTGGCATCGACCAGGCCGTCCCTGAACAGGTCTGCCTGCAGTTGGCCCGAAAAAAGACGGGCTTCGACATGAGCACCGGGATTGCCGGAGAAAAGACTTCCCCAGAGGGGGCTGATGGTCACGTGTTCGACCTCGATGGGCGGCATGGCGTCCTGCCGGGTTCTGATCTCCAGGTTGGTGCCGTTCAGATTGATAAAACCCAGCTGAACCCGTCCTTTTTCGATTGATATCTGCCCCTGTTGTTCTGCCAGGGCGATGAGGCGCTGCTCGAGGAGATTGTTCGGGAAGGAGACTGCGACCCCGACAACGGCACCCAGAACAAACAGGATCAAGCCCAGAATAACAATTCTGAGCCAGCCGAACTGGACTGAAATGGCAATTTTTTTCATCGGTTTTTCCTGAACACGGATACGGTCAGCGTGGCATCAGTCAAGGCCTGGTTGTCAAACCGCTGCTTGATCCGGAGGTTTTTGATCTGCATCGGGGTTTTGGCGGTTTCAATCTCCCAGAGCAGCTTAAGAACCTGTTGCAGGGTCAGGCGTTCCAGCTTGATATCAAGATTCTCGATATAAATCTCCCCCTGGGTCTGAGCCGGCTGGGGCCGGATATAGCTGAGATTCTCGCGGCTGCCGACGTTCGAAGCGATATTCTCAAGCAAGGCCAGGGCCGACAGTCCGCTCCTTCTGCCCAGCCTGCTTTCGGTCCGCTTCATCTGTTGCTGGAGGGCGTTGTATTCCGCCTGCAGCTCGCGGACTTCCTGAATCTGTCTCTGCTTGGTCGTTACTGTTTTCTGCATTCCCGACAGGGCGTTCCGGTAGGGCTCGTAGACACCGACAGACAACAGCACCGCGAGAACAAAGACGGCTCCGATCAGCAGGATGATCTGTTCGCGTTTTTCCAACTGGCTCAGGCGTTCAATCATTTGCCAATCCCCCCTTGAGCGAGGGTTAAGATCAAACGAAAATTGATCTTGTTACCACGCAGGGCCATTTGCGCATCAGCGACCTGAACCCTGCTGAAAAATGAAGATGCCGTCAATTGTTCGGCCAACTGGTTGACCGCTTCAAAGGACGTCGTGTTCCCTGACACCCTGACTTCGGCCGGATTGTAATTGAACTCATCGAGCTGGATCGCAACATTGTCAACCTGTTCCGAAAGTTTTTTCAAAACGGTCAGGGCCCCGGGTTCAACGTCGCCGAGAAGGCTGCTTTTTTCACGCAGTTCGTTGATGGCGCTGCGCATCTGCAGGGGAACATCGACGATGGTGGTGGCATTGGGGAAGGTTTCCCGGTAAATCTGGACAATCTCCTGTTGCAGGCTTTTAACCTGCTCCGCCTGGCTCCGGTATTTCAGGGTGGCGGCGGTGGTCAGCAGGCCCAGGCTGAGCAGCGCCAGTATGGCGGTGCCCCACAGGGACTTCTTCAGCTTTTGCCACTCTCCTTTAAGGGCGAAACTGCCGCGTCTCAGGTTGAAGGATTTGATCCCCTTGTTCATGCCCGCCCTGATCGCCAGGGCCGCAGCCAGCATGAATTTCATGGGAATCTCCTGCCCGGCTATGGTCATGGTCAGTTCCCTGACCTGGTATTCCTGGTCCAGGAGATGCTGCATCACCTGGGGGGTGACGGCATCGCCGACGCAGTAGATGACCGGCTTGTGCAGTCCGCTTTTCGAGACCAGCAGCATCAGTTCCCGGTCCAGCCAGTTCAGGTTCTGGTCCGACAGCTGTTGCGGCAGCAGACGATAGTCCTGGAGACCGCCATCGCGGATCACGGACAGGGTGGTTTCGTTGGAATTAGCCGCCAGCAGGAGTCCCTGGCTGAGTTGGTCGCCAAGCCCTGAGAACAGTGCAAACGGGGCCAGGTCCAGAACATGCAGGGGCATCCCGCAGTTTTCCGTCTGGTCGAGGACGTCCTGGATGGCCGTGATCGGGACGGCCGCCGCCGTAACGGAAACGGGTCCCTTCTGACGTGAATGCAAAGGAAGTGACGCCGTCAGGCACTCATCCACCGCGACCGGGATCTGGCTGCTCATGGTAAACGGCAGGGCGGACTGGATCTTTTTTGCTTCACTGAAGGGAAACTCGAGGGTCCGGATATATGCCGACTTTGCCGGCAACGCCGCAGCGACCCGGTCGCCGATTTTAAAATCACCGGACAGGTTTTCCGTCAGTTCGGCCAGTTGCGCAGCAATATCCTGGCGATGACTCTCCAGCAGCTGGACGTGGCTGAATTCTCCCCCGTTCCAGTCGAGAACCGCGAGATACGCATGCTGGGGGCCGATATCGAGGCCAAAATACCTTTTCGCCATATGTTTTATTCCACCCTGATATAAAGCAGCGAGTTGTCTTTCTTGTTAATCTCGGCAACAAGCCGCTGGCGACCGTCATTGACCATCGCTTCTGAAGCGATGCGGTAGTACTGACTGGTGGTGCCGAGCAGCTTCTGGTTGGCCAGTGTCTTCAAGATACTGTAGCGCTCTTCCGAGAGCAAATTTTCCAGGCTTTCAATCGATTCGATCGGACCGTCCCCGCGGCGCTCGATGAGCGTTTCCGCGGTCTGCTCATCAATGTCGGCGTTCAGTGACATGAGAACCTCGGCACTGGCCGTGTTGATATTGATCATGTCGGAGCCGTTAACGGTCACGTGAGGGGCGATTTTGTCCAGCAGCTCTCTGGAAAACCCTTTGATCAGCAGCAGTTCCTGCAGCGTTTCGACCGCTCCGTTTTTACAGGCATAAGGCGGACTGAGCCCCTGGTAATAGTCATTTTCGGCCCCGGCAACCGGGATGTCCAGGTCATCCGTCTGAATCAGCTGGTACGACTGGTCGCCGCTGTCGAGCCAATCGATCAGGGCGGCCGTCAACTCCGCCGGATCGGCCAGGTAATCGATCTCCAGAGAAACGAACAGCCGGTAAAAGCGGTCGACGACAACGGTCCGGGGATTGTTGCCGCTGACCAGGCTGTTGATCGCCAGTTTGCTGTTCAGATCCTCGATCGTGACGGACACCGCGCCCTGGCCGACCGGGTAACTGATGATGCCGGTGTGCCAGAGTTCCGTACTGTGATCATAGTCGTTGTCATCTTCCTTAAGCAGCATGCGCCCTGCGGCGACTCCGCCCCGGGCCAGGTAGTAGGCCTTGGTCGAATCTCTGAAAGTTTCGGTCAGCCGCTGGTCGACCAGGGTCGAATAGGACAGCTCCATGAGCAGTGAGGTCAGCAGGGTGATGATGACCAGCACCAGTAAGAGAGCCATGCCCTTGTCATTATGCCCGGCGCGGCGTTTCATCGACTCATCTCCGGCAGCCTGAAGGCTGACAGGAACGGGATCTCATTGCCTTTGGCGTCCTTGATCCTCAGTTCGACCTCAACCATGTCAGGAAGCCCGCTGCTGGCCGAATCCCAGCTGTCGTTCCAGCTGCCGTCGGCATAAAACCGCATATTGAAGAATTCGATTCCCGGAGCCAGGCGCATGGTCCTTGACGTGCCGGCCTCCTCTTCGCTTAACAGCGGACGCTCCGAGCGGAGCAGCACCTTGCTGTTGTCGTCGGCCTCACTGTCTTCGGTCACGGTATAGCTGATCAACGCGAACCCGGTACCGGTGCTGCTCAGGGGCGATGCCGCGGTGGTGCTCAGTTCAAAAGAAAAGTTATCGGCCCCGCTTTTGCTCCCTTTGAGAATACTGTCTTCGTTGGCTTTGCTCAAGTAGGCGCCATGCAGCTCGCGGCCGAACCGGTCGAAAATGACGCGGGCCTTGTGATACGTTTCACTGTCCCTGTCCAGCCGGTCCTTGGCGGCGCTGACTCCGGAAAACACCCCGTAGACGGTGGCCAGGGTCAACGCGACGAGGGTTATGGAAACCAGGATTTCTATCAGGGTAAACCCGCCCTGGCCAACCTGCCGCCCCGGGGCATGATCAGAAAATGAATGAGTCGAGGGTAACCGCTTCATTGTTGTTTTCTTCACCCCAGATAACCGTAACGCTGACCATTCTGATTGAAGGCAGCGGCGTTTCCGTGTAATCGACCCGCCAACTGAACGTGTTGTTGGGTTCTTCAAAAACTCCGGACTCTTCACTTTGCACCACCAGGCTCCCCGATGATGCTTCGATTTCGCTCATCTTGTGCTGGGCAAGCAGGGTCGCCTGAGTGATTTTCTGCAGGCGATCATGGACACCAATGGTCCGGTTGCCCAGGGACAGCAGCGCCGTCAGGGCGATACTGATGATGGCCAGGGCGATCATGATTTCAAGCAGGGTGAAGCCCGAGCTCGATCTGACCGGTGCTGGCAGGGATTCCCCGCGGTCCGCTGCCCGTTGCAATGCTGTGTGGTGCCTCTGTATTGTTCTCATAATCAGACGTCCGGGTCAGGTTCCGTTCAACTGGAATTCCCGATAGCCCTCAAACACTTCACTGCTGCCTGTCAGCGGGTTGACCCGCAAGGTCAGGACGTTCCGTTTCTCATCCTGCAGGTGGACCACGGTTTCTTCCAGCCAGCCCGAAGGATGAATCCTGACCGTCACCTCCCCCTGGGAGAAGGACCCCCGTCCCGCCAGGGTGAGGTCGGTAAAAGAGATGCCGCTCTTCAGGTTGGCCCGCGCCGTCGTGCCATCCAGTTCACCGACGGAGCCATCGATTTCGATAACTTCCGCGTGGTAGCTGTTCTCGTTCAGGTTGAACACCAGCCGGTGCTCCAGGCCGCTCAGGGCCGCCTCGTTGAACAGGTATTTCATCGTCCCGGCCAGTCTCCGGGTCGACGCTTTCAGGTCGCCCTTGTTGCCGGAGGTCAGCAGGGGGACGCTGATCATGGTAAACAGGCTGATCAGCAGAACCACGATGGCCAATTCTATCAGGGTAAACCCGTTACGACGGATCTGCCCGGGGGGCCGGCGGGACCCCCCGGACCCGAACCTTGGGTCGCCCGTGCCGGGCATCGGATCAGTCCAGCTCCCAGCTGTTGATGTCGGCGTCATAGCCCTCGCCGCCCGGTTCGCCGTCGGCACCATAGGAGATCAGGTCATAATCCTTGCTGTGCAGGCCGGGAGACAGGTAGACGTAACTGTTGTTCCAGGGATCGAGGGGAACCTTTTTAAGGTAGCCGCCCTCGGCGTATCTTTCAGGGATCCGACCCGTCTCCGGAATGGAAACGAGTGCTTTCAGCCCCTGGTCGGTGGTCGGAAAAAACCCGTTGTCCAGTTTGAACATGCCGAGGGCCTCCTCGATCCCCTTCATGTCAACCTGGGCCTTGGTCACCTTGGCCTGGTCGGGCCGGTCGAGAAAGCGCGGCACGACAATGGCGGCCAGAATCCCGAGAATGACGACGACGACCATGATTTCAATGAGGGTGAACCCGCGATTATTTTGAAATAGTTTCTTCATTGTGACAACGCTCCTTAATTGAGTGCATCTATTGGGGCCGTACCGGGTCAGAACCCCTGGCTCGCTTCGAAAATCGGCAGCAGTATGGCCAGGACCACAAAGCCGACGACGGTTCCCATGATCAGGATCAGAATCGGTTCAAGCAGGGAGAGCAGCCCGGTGATGGCGAGATCCGTCTGGTGCTCGTAGGTTTCAGCCAGGCGGAACAGCATGGGTTCCAGCTGACCGCTTTTTTCGCCGGCGGCGGTGATCTGGGCCAGCATCGGTGGAAATGCCGCCGAGTTCTTGAGGCTCCTGGCCAGGGAACCGCCCTCCTGAACCTCTTTCTGGGCGGTATCGACCGCCTGCCTCAGGACCCGGTTTTTCAGCAGCGCCTTGGTGATATCGAGGGCTCTGAGCAGGGGGATCCCACTGTGCAGCAGGGTGCCCAGGGTGCGTGCGAACCAGGCGGTGGCCACGGTGAGACTCAGCCGGCCGTACAGGGGCAGGCGCAGACTGAGCCGGTCGATTTTCAGGCGCCCTTTCTCCGTGGCGGTGTAACGGCGCAGAACCAGAACGCCTGCGCCGATGAGCAGCAGCAGCAACCACCACCAGGTCCCCAGGAACGAGCTGAAAGTGATGAGGAAGCGGGTCGGCCAGGGCAGGGCCTGTCCCATTTCCGTCAGCATGGTGGTGATTTTCGGAACCACGAAGATAAACAGGAAGACCAGCACCCCGATACCGACCAGGGTCATCAGGATCGGGTAAGCCAGGGCGGCCTGAATGCGGGATCGGATCCTGGCCTGCTCATCGAGAAAATCGGCCAGGCGGTGAAGAACCTGGTCCAGGGTGCCGCTGCTCTCGCCGACCTGGATCATGTTGATGAACAGGTCCGGGAAGATCCGGCGCTGAGCTTCCAGTGCCTTGTGAAACGGGGACCCTTCCAGCACTTCTTCGCGGATACTGAGGAAAGTGGTGCTCAGCAGGGACTGATCGGTCTGGTCCGCGACCGTGGCCAGCACCTCGTCGAGGGGGATGCCCGCCCCCAGCAGGGTGCCCAGTTGCCGGGTCGCGGCGGCCAGCTCGGCAGGGGCGATGCGGCGGCCCAGCTTCAGGGCCAGGCGGCGGCCTTTCCCTGTATCGGCGGCCGCGGCGATTTCCTTCAGATCGGTCAGGAAGATGCCCTGCTGGCTGAGCTTCTGCATGACGACCTTGCGGCCGCTGCCGTCAACCTTGCCGCTGACCTTGCGGCCCTGGCTGTTCAGTCCTGAATACTCGAAAAGCGGCAAGATCAGGCCTCCTCCTGGGTGACCCGAAGAACTTCCTCGAGGGTCGTTTCACCCTTCAACGCTTTTTCAAGGCCGGCCTGGCGCAGCGGTTTCAGGCCGTTCTCCATGGCGGCCTTGCGGATAGTTGCCGCATCCTTGTTCTTGAGCAGCAGGTCCCTGACCTGGTCGTCGATCTTCAGCAGTTCATAGATCCCGGTCCGGCCCCAGTAGCCGATATCCATGCACTTGTCACAGCCGCGCCCCTGGTAGAAAATCGCATTGTCCGGAAGCCCTTCGGCCGCCAGTTCATGCAGCAGTTCCGCCGGTGGCTGGTACTCTTCGCGGCAATGGGGACAGATCCTGCGGACCAGGCGCTGGGCCATGATGCCGACCACGCTGGAGGCGGCCAGAAAGGGTTCGACTCCCATCTCGACCAGGCGGGTCAGGGCTCCGGCGGCGTCGTTGGTATGCAGGGTAGAGAAGACCATGTGTCCGGTGAGGGCCGATTGAATGACGATCTCGGCGGTCTCCTGGTCACGAATTTCGCCAACCATGATGATGTCGGGATCCTGGCGCAGGATCGAGCGCAGCCCGTTGGCGAAGGTCAGGTTGATCTTGGAATTGACCTGGATCTGTCCGACTCCCGCAAGCTGGTATTCAATCGGATCTTCGACGGTGATGATGTTCTTTTCCCGCTGGTTCAGCCGGGTCAGGGCCGAATAGAGAGTGGTCGTTTTCCCCGAACCGGTCGGGCCGGTGACCAGGAACACGCCGTGAGTCTTGCTGATCATGCCGATGATATCCTGGAGCAGGGCGTCTTTCAGGCCGATCTCTTCGAGGGAAAGCACATTGGAGGATTTGTCGAGCAGACGCAGCACCACCCGCTCACCGAAGGCCGTCGGCAGGGTGGAAACCCGGACATCGATATCGCTGCCGGCCACCTTGACCCGGAACCGGCCATCCTGGGGCAGGCGCTTTTCGGCAATGTTGAGCTGCGACATGATCTTGATCCGCGAGACGATCCCGGCGTGCGCCTTGAGGGGCGGCTGGTGGACGTCGTAAAGGATGCCGTCAATCCGGTAGCGGATGCGCAATTCCCGCTCGAAAGGCTCGATATGGATATCGCTGGCGCGCTCCTTGTACCCTTGGGTGATCAGGCTGTTGACGAAGCGGATGATCGGCGCTTCATCGGAGGTGTCGAGAAGATCCTCAGGTTCCAGGTTGTGAATCAGGTCGGACCCCCGGTCCCCTTCGATTTCCTCGATGACCCCGGAGGTCGCCCCGGCGGTTTTTTCGTAACTGCGGTTGATGATCCGCAGGATTTCTTCCGGCGCCGCGACGCACGGCTCGACGGTAAGACCGGTCAGGGTGGCCAGGTCGTTCAGCAGGGAGGTGTCGCAGGGGTCGGCCATGGCGACCCGCAGCCGCTCTTCCTCGCGCTTCAAGGGGTAGAACAGGCGATCTTTGGCGAAAGCGATGGGAATTCTGGTGAGCAGATCATCGAGACCGGTCTGCTCGGCCAGCTCCGGATGATACTCCAGGTCGAACTGCCTGGCCAGGGCTTCGGCCAGGATCGCAGAGGTGATGACCTTCTTTTTAATGAGGATTTCGCCCAGCTTCTGGCCGTTTTTCTGCTGGTCCTGCAGGGCGGCGTCAATCTCTTGCTGACCGACCTCAAACTTGCTCTGCAGGATCTCTCCGATTGGCAGCCACGTCTTCATGGGATCAATTCGACTCCTTGCCGGCTTGTGGCTGCGGGGTTTCCGGGACGGTATTGCCCTGGATCCGGTTGAAATCCTCGGGGAGTTCCTTGCGTTGCTGATCCGTCAGCATCTCGGCGGCTTTTGCCTTGTTCTCATTGGTGATCTGCATCACTTCGTCGGCATCCTTGACGATGGTCGGGGTGATGAAGACCAGCAGGTTTTTCTTTTTCTCGGACGTCGTCTTGGTTTTAAAGAGCCAGCCAAGGACCGGAATATCTCCCAGCAGCGGCACCTTGAGCTCATTTCTGGTCACCTGGGTGTCGATGAGGCCGCCGAGGATGATGGTCTTCTTGCTCTGGGCCAGTACGGTGTTGCGGATGACGCGCTTGGTCAGGGTCGGACCGTTGGAATTCGATTCTGAATCTTCCACGACGCCGGTGACTTCCTGGTAGATGTTCAGCCTGACCAGGTTGTTTTCGATCACCTGCGGAGTAAAGCGCAGGGTCAGGGCCGCGTCCTGACGCTCCACCGAAACCGTGACATTCTCCGAGTCGCTGTCTGTCAGTTTTTCGGTGACGATGGGGATATTTTCCCCGACGATGATCTCAGCTTCTTCGTTATCCGAAGTCAGTAACCGCGGAGCCGAGAGGATGTTGACGTTGTCATCCGTTTTGGACAGGTTGAGCAGGGCGGACAGCGCCGGGACATTGTAGGTGGTTCCGTCGGCCGCGGTGACATTGACGGTGTTGAACAGCCCGCCCAGCAGGATCCCGTTGACCGTTTTGACCAGCAGGCTGTCGGCTGAGGTCATGCTGGCCAGGTTTGTGTCCGCGCCGGTCCCGGCAAAGATGGCACTGTCCCCACCGGTGGTCAGGGCCCCCGCCAACGATGCTCCCAGCTCCTTGGTGGCGTCCATGGAGAGTTCAAGAATCAGGGCTTCGACGTAAACCTGCTTACGCTTGATATCAAGTTTCTTAATGATATTTTTAATGGCCGCATAATCTTTTTGCTGGGCGTTGATAATCAGGGCATTGGTTGGTTTGTCGGCGGTGATGGAAACCTGCTGAGAAATAGGTGTTGAGCTTTGAGTTGCCCCTTGTCCTTTATTGTTGGTTGCGGACGCTGTCGCTGCAGCGGCTTTGACCCCGGTCAGGATTTCGTTAAGAGTGGTCGCCAACGTTTCTGCATCAGCATTTTCCAGGTAGTAAACGTTGATATCCGCCTCTTCTTCCTTGGGTTCCTGGTCAAGGGTGGCCAGAAGTCCTTTTATTTTTTCCAGGTCCTCTGTACTTGAAACGACGATCAATGAATTGGTTCTGGTGTAGGCGACTATTTTGCTGGTGCCTTCCTGTGTGGTGGAAATCTTCTGGTTGGTACGTCTTCTCGCAGTACCTGCCTGCTCAGCTAAAACCTCCTGACAGATTTTGGCGACTTCTTCAGCGTCGGCAAAGCGTAACGGTAAGACGGTCAGCTCCCCGGAAGAGTCGGGCTGGTCGAGTTGCTGCATGATTTTGACCATGCGGTCGATGGTCGCGGCGGTTTCGGTGAGAATCAGGGTATTGGTCGGCGGATAGGTGATGATGTTGCCGGTGGCCGGCATCAGGGGCGCGAGGACCGAGGTGGCCACGGTATCGACGTCAAGATAGTTGAGCCGGACCAGGCGGGTGATGAACTGGTCCGATGCGCTTCTGCCCCGGCTGTAAACCGGCAGGCCTTCCTGGCGGGCGATCTTGGTCGATACGATCTTGTTGACTTTGCCCGACGGAACCAGGGTGTAGCCCTTGACATTGAGAACGGTCAGAAAGAGCTGGTAGGTCTCGTCCAGGGTCATGGTGTCGGGCGAGACGATGGTGACCTTGCCCTTGACGGAGTCGTCGTAAAGGAAATTCTTCCCGGTCAGCTCACTGATGGTGTTGATCAACTCGGTCAGCTCGACGTCCTTGAAATCGAGGGTGATCTTTTCTTCGCCAGAGGCGCAGTAAGCTGTCTCTGCCAGCGGCGTGAGGACCAGAAGCAACAGCAGAAATAACCAGGTAACAGGGCGGCTGTATGTTATGAGGGTCACTTGATATGCCTCCTAGTCAAGTTCATAAGTAAAAGTCTGCGGAGTTCCCTTGCGCTCGATTCCGACCGTGATCTGCCGCGCTTCACGCAGCTGCTGAAAGATCTGAAGAGCTGTTTCGGGACTGTCAAGGGTCATGTTGTTGACCTGCATGATGACATCCCCGCGCTGCAGGCCGAGCTTGTTGAGTATTGAATTCCGCCTGAGCCGGCGGATCATGAAGCCGTCGGTCTTGCCATCGGTGATTCGCGGCTGCAGTTGGGCCAGGCGCATCTCGACGGCCAGGTTGGCGCGGGTCTTTTCCGCCGTGTCGCGCGGCACGACCCAGTGGCCGTCGTCGATCTGCTTGATATCGGCACCCGTGTCGTTTCGGGCTGGAGACGCTGACGCTGCAGTTCGTGCCGGTGAAGATGTGCCGGGATCATCCTGGACCAGCATCAGGGTGGTCAGGGTTTTGTCCCGGTTTCTGATCTTGACCAGGTTGCGGGCGATTTCTTCGATGACGCTCCCCCCCGGCAGCTCATCGTCAAGGTGGTAGATCTCCAGTTTTTTATCGATTTCGATCAGGGCCATGGACTCTTCCCCGGCAACCACGGTGCCGAGCAGGGTCATGTTCCGGGGGGCGGCCTGCTGCCGGGGCGTGTCGTTCCCTTCTTCCGCGCCGGCACTGTCCACGGGTTCCATGGTTGCCGATGCTGAGCGACTGGCGGGATCGAAAAGGTTGCGCTGCAGGATCAGGTTGAGATCGGCCAGGGACAGCTCCTGGGTGTTCTCTTCCGAGGACTGCACCGTGGCGTAGCTTTGGGTCGGAAGGGGCTCCATGAGGGCCTCCAGCAGGGTGGTGGCCAGCAGACCACAGGCGAGCCCCAGCAGGGTGATCAGCAACAGGTTCAGATAAATATGATATTTCTGATAAAGAGTGAGCATATCGCCTGATTCTTCAGGTTATGGGGTTCCTGATCCGAAATACGTCACCAGGAGTCTCAGAGTAAAGAACCTGATGGAGCGCTATCATAGTCATTAACCGCGGTATTATCAAGCTTAGCCGAAATGCTGACGGTTTTCTTACCAAAGCGATTTTCCCGACTATCTGGTTCCCGGTGCGGGAAGTTCAAAAAGCTGGCCGCGATAATTGAACAGGGTCGATGACTCCCTGATCTCTTCAATCGTCAGGTTGTCGGCCACGAATTCATGTTCATGAAGAATCTGCCCGTTGATTCTCACCATGCGCCTCGCCCGGTCGGGGCTGTAAAAATGCAGGGAGACATCCAGGGCCGGGATCTCCCCTCTGAGCGACGGCGGCAGACTGTCGAACTCTGGAGGGCTCTGTGGCCGCGGTGTCACGGAGGGCGTCTCGGTGACGATTACGGGCTGCGAAACCGGCACCTCCTCCTGAAGCTTTTGCGGCACCGGCGCGGAAAGAGGAGGTGCGGTCTGCGCCTGATCCATGACCGGTTCGGGTATTTTTGTCGGCGGCCCGGCTTCCGTGACCGGGGGCCGGGAGGCCGCGACAGGCGGCGCCATCTGGACCGGCTGCTGCTGATCGACCAGTTCGGCCGGTTGGGGCACGGTCCCTTGCGGCTTGCTGCCGAGCCACCAGCCCAGCACCAGGCTGACAACTGGAACCAGGATGCAGATCAGCAGCAGGGCCCAGCGCCTGCGGGCCGGCCGTCCGGGCGACAGAACGTGCCTGCCGGGTTGCCGGGACAAGTCTCCGGTGCGATTTTCTTCGGACTTTTTGAGGGCATCGAGGATAAAAGACATCTTAGTTGACCTCTCTGCTGTGGAGCCGCGGCCCCGGTGCTCCCATGGCCTTGTTCAGATGGATCACGGTTTTCGGGCCGAGGACGCCATCGGGGGTCAGCCCTGCCGAAAACTGGAACTGCTTGAGGGCTCCCAGCAGGGTCCCTTCCAGCCGGGTTGCCGCCTTCCCGTCGGGATAGAGGTCTGCGCTCTGCAGCGCCTGGGCCAGCCAGGGAATGATTTTGGCCGTGCTGCCGGGGTGCACCACGCCCGAATAGTCCAGTGGTGAATACCAGAGAATTCTGTACTCGCCAAACCAGCGCGTCTGCAGCGCCGCAATGTCCAGGGCCACGGTCTGTCCTGCTGCGTGGAATTCCGCCCGGTTGCCGTCAAGCCGGGTCAGAATCACGTAAAAAGGGCGTCCCTGGTCGTCGTAAAGGGAGAGGACCGCGGGACGGTCCAGGGCGCGCAGGCTGTTGATGTCCTCCTGCCGGTCATAACACCTGAGGCCGACCTCCCGGGCGAAGTCGCACGGTTCGGACCTGCCGGGCTGATAGGACAGTCCCCACATGTCCGCAAGATCCGTGAAAGCGTCTTCCATGGTGGTCCCGAAACCAAAGTCGGCCGGCCAGACCCGCGCCAGAGGCGGCGGCGAAGGGGCTGCTGCCGGTGCGGGAGCGGCTGGGGGTGGGGCGACCGGTTGGGGCTTGCTGATCGGAACCTTGGCGACCTGCTCCGTCACCTGGGCTGCCGTGGCCGCCTGGCCCGTTACCTGGTCGGTTGCCGCAGGCGGTGACAGCAGGCTGTAGGTCAGCCCGGCAATAATAACGAAGCAGACCAGGGTTGCCAGCATCCACGGCAGACTGTGTTTGCGTTTCGGGGTATCGAATATCTCGTGACAGGCCTGGCGGACGATGGTCGGGGTGACGGTCCCCTGCTGCCTGGTATAGGCGCCCAGGAGGGCCCGGTCACAGATCAGGTTGATCAGCCTGGGAATACCGAGGCTTTTTTGGTGAACCAGCTTCATGGCCCGGTCGGTGAAGACGTTCTCCTGGCCGCCGGCAACCTGGATGCGGTGGAAGATATAGCCGGCGATGTCCTGCCGGTTCAGGGGACCCAGATGATAGCGGGCCGTGACCCTCTGGGCCAGCTGGCGCAGCTGCGGGCGGTTGATCATGTCACGCAGCTCGGGTTGACCGAGAAGGATGATCTGGAGCAGTTTGCGCTTGTCCGTTTCCAGGTTGGTCAGCAGGCGCAGCTGTTCAAGGACGTCGACGGAAAGGTTCTGGGCTTCGTCGATGATGAGGACGGTCTTGCGGCCCCGGGCGTTCGTGTCCAGCAGGTGGCCATTGATTTTGTCGACCAGTGATTTGGTCGACACTTTCCATGGTTTGGCGATGTGCAGTTCGTCACAGATGGTTTCAAGAAGCTCGATGACCGTGATCTTTGGGTTCAGGATGAACGCCAGGTCGACGGACTCGGGGATCCGGGTGAACAGGCTTTTGCAGATGGTGGTCTTCCCGGTACCGACTTCACCCGTCAGCAGGACGAAGCCGCCGTCGGTCTGCAGACCGTACAGCAGGTGCGCCAGGGCCTCCCGGTGGCTCTCACTCATGTAGAGATAGCCCGGATCCGGTGCAATCGAAAAAGGTGTTTCTGTGAATCCGAAAAAATCGGCGTACATAGGTCCCTGGCTGTTCGATTGAAAGTTAATGAGCACGGGATCTCTGAACATTTGCCCGCAATGACGGCCGGCGGTTCAGGGCAGCAACCCGTTGATCATCGGAAGACGGTATCGGCTCACCAGCATACCTGTCCCTCTCCGGAAAAAAAAGCCTGTTATTTGTCAGCGGAAGGGAAATGGGCATTTTACAGATATGGGAGAGAGGGGGATCGATACCGCATAGGCATTCAAAGACTCGAATATATCAAAGTATTGAAATATAAATATCTGGAAAATCTTATGAATAGTAAATTCAGTAATTTAATTTATGACCGTTTTACTCACCCAAAATTTGTTTGAAAATATCGAAAAAAATCCTTGATCTGAGGTCCTGTCTTCGGTAGGTTTCGCATGATATGTAACAAAAAAGAACATTCATTCTTATCCTGCCTCGGAGGGGTTTCATTTAAATTTAAGCTTTGTATTTGAGAAATGGTTTCGCGTTGTTTTTGTGGAGGTTGTCCATCCTTACCAACCAAAGGAGGTTATATGTCACAAAAGGTAAAACGAAGTTCTCGAAAGCTAAGCTGGCAGCTCCTGATTGTTTTTGCCATGTCCCTGCTGGTCTGGGGGTGTGGTGGCGGCGGAGGGAGCAGTTATGACACCCCCGAAGAAGTCAACAACTCACCTGTTGGTGGTTCCGCCACCAATGTCCTGATTGAACCTGCCACACTCAAGTCCTGGATCGATGAAGGATTGGTTGGTAATGAAACCGACTATGGCGAGAAGGTTGTCATTATCGATTTCCGCGGGAGTGGTGAGCGGATCAAGGGGGCCTGTCGCCTTGAAGGTGCTGACCTCACTTTGACCCGTTTTGAAGGTGTGGCTGATGCAACACCTCTGGTTGCAACCGGTGCGATGATGGATGCTGCGATTCAGCGTCTTGGTATCGATGAGAACACAACGATCGTTTTTACCACCAGTGGCAGTGCTTATCTGGCCACCCGTGCCTACTGGACCTTCCGGTACTGGGGTTTCCCCAAAGAGCGTCTCAAGTTTCTGAATGGTGGCAACAGTGCTTTTGCTGCAGCTTATCCCTCTCTCATGACTGAAGAGGTTCCCAGCCCGACACCTTCAACCTATAGTGTAAGAAATTTGGCAGGGATTAATGATGATTTGCGGGCATCAGTAAGCGAAATAATCCAAATCATTAAAACTCTACCAGACTCTGAAACCGATATCGTTTTTGATGCCCGTGGCGATTCTTATTACACTGGGACTAATGCTACCAGCGGATTGCTGGTAAGTGGCTCCAAGGTTGTTTTTGACGGACATCCTCAAGGCGGGCAGTATTTAAGCCAGGGAGAACTATTTACTTCCGGAAAGTTCAAAACCGCTGAAGAGATTGAGGCTCTGTTTGCTGCAAAAGGGTGGGACACAACCAAAAAAACGACTGTCTATTGTACCTCTGGATACTCTGCGACACCTCTATTTTTTGCGCTTGATGCCATCCTTGATGCTGACGTTCAGCTATTTGACGGCTCCTGGAGCCAGCTCGGTAAATACTCTGACTACACAGTAGCCGGGGGAGGGCTGCCTGAAGGCTCAGCCTGGGCAATCGACGATTACCTGGATCCGGCAACTCGGACCTACAACAAATTTGCCTACACCACCGACTCTTCTCTTTTAATTGAAACACTTGATGCCGCAAGTGCGGTCGATCCACAGGCAGAACCGTTCACAGCTGACAATCCTCTCAGTGACGATGATGTCGTCCAGAGCCAGGTCGAAGCCGCTGATATCGACTATGCTGACGGAACCGGCGGAGTGGTTATTCCTGCCCCCAGTTTGACGGCAACACCCGGTGTGATGATTGAAGCTCCGACACTGCAGGGGTGGATTGATCAAGGGCTGTTGGACGTTGCACCCGGCGCTGGAGAGCGTGTGGTGATTCTCGACGTGACCTCGTCAACCAATTACGCTGCGGGTCATATCCCGGGCGCTCTGCTGTGGAATACTTCCGGTCAGGCAATCGTCCGGACGGAAGGCCCTGCACCGGCTGTCAATATGGTCCTCGACGGTGCCAGCATGGATGCTCGCATCCAAGCGCTCGGGATCGATGAAAATACCACCATCGTCTTTACCTCTACATCCGGAAACCGTTCCTTTTACCCGGGTCGTGCTTACTTTACTTTCCGCTACTGGGGTTGGCCTAAAGACCGTTTGAAGATCCTGAATGGGTTCAACTCCGCCTGGTCGTCGTTGACCACGTTTGTGCCGACACCAACCCCAACAACTTTGAGCGTGGCTGATCTGGATACCGGTGCCCAACTTGACACCCGGGTTTCTCTGGCTGAGTTGATGGACGCGGTGCGCGATGAGCGTGGCACGGCGATCGATATGCGCGGGGACAAGATTGATTTTGGTTCTACTTCCGGAGTTTTCAGTGATGTGTCCGGCGATTTTGTGGTTTTCGAAGGCCGGCTCAATGGCGCGACCTACTACAACTATGTGGACTTCCAGGTTGAGGGCAGTGATCGCTTCAAGTCGGCTGCAGAAATCGCGGATGAAATGTTGGCCGCCGGTATCGACATCTCAAGTTTCAGTGCAGATGGTTCGTACAGCAACCCGGTTTATTCCTACTGTCGAACCGCGTACATCGCTTCGACCGGTTTCCTGGCGCTTGATGCCATCCTGGACATTGATGTCATGGTCTACGACGGTTCCTGGAGCCAGTGGGGCAAGATGTCGGATAACGCTGACAAGGGCGGTGAATTGCCCGCCGACTCCGCCTGGGCGGTGGACAACAGCACCTACATGAGCATTATCAACTACAATGCCGACAGCCCGACCTACGTGATTGAGCCATTAAATCCAGATTCTGCCGCACTCAGTCTCGACCCTGCCGATTCTGAGGCAAATCAGGTCGAGAGCCAGGACTACGATTACCAGATTCAGGCACCGGCTGATGATTCCAGCAGTAGCAGTGGTTCAAGCGAAGCACCGACCTCCGATTCCGGTGACCTGGGCGGTGGTTGTTAATTCCTTAATCTGCCAGTCTCCACTGGCGCTTCGGCGCCAGTGGATCTCTTTACAAAAGGAGGCTTAACGTATGTCAATGCTGAGAAAAGCAGGTTTGCTTTGCGCCATTACGACGGCTTTCTGCCTGATCGCTGGCAGTGCCCTGGCGGGACCGGTCTGGACCTTCGGACCGGAAGACCAGGGGTTGTTGAAACTCGATTACAAGGGGCAGTTCCAGCTGCTGCATCGTGATACCGGCGCCGGGACGGACGATGACGGCGACGCCACAGAGTTCAATTTCCGCCGCAACCGGATTGCCCTGATGGGCGCCTGGGGCGAGAACTTCGGTCTTTATGTGCAGACCGAGTATACCGAGGATCGCAATATCCTGCCCTTCGGCGTGTCCGATGGCGGTGATGGCGAGTTCGAAATGCTGGACGCGGTTCTGCGTTTCAAGATGAACGACGCCTTCAACCTGTGGGTCGGTAAGTTCAAGTACAGCTTCACCCGCGAAAACCTGGAGGCCTGTGAAATGCCTCTGACCCTGGATCGTTCCACCATGATCCGGGCCCCCTTTGTCTCTACCCGCGACAAGGGTGTCGCCCTGTGGGGCAACCTGTTCAACGACATGTTTCAGTATCGCCTGGACGTCATGAACGGCCGCAATGATTCGGCCTCGTCGCCGGAATCCAACCCGCGCTTTACCGGCCGGGTCCACGTCTCCCTTCTCGATCCGGAAAAAGGCTACGGCTATCGGGGCACCTACCTGGGCAAGAAAAAGGTCCTGACTCTTGGCGCGGCCTTCCAGTCTGAAGCGGCTCTGGCCTACGCCGGCGGCGAGGAAGTCGACTACAGCGCCTGGACCGTTGACGCTTTTGCCGAATATCCCATCGAGGGTGTCGGTACCTTCACCCTGTCCGGCGCCTATGTCGATTACGACCTGGATGAGGGATACAAAAACGGTTCACCGGATGGTGACGTCACCGGTCTGAACGGCGAAAAGAACGGTTGGTACGTCAAGGGCGGTTACATGCTCCCCAACCTGCCCCTGCAGCTCTTCGCCAGGGCGGAAGGCTGGTCCTTCGCCAAGCTGGGCGATGTTTATGACCAGGAAGTCGGCCTGATGGCCGCCGGTTTCAATTATTACCTGCGCGGCCAGAACCTCAAGGTGACCGTCGAGTATTCGGCCCTCGATTTCGATCAGGATGAGACGGCTGAAGATATCAACACCCTGATCGGCCAGCTTCAGGTGGTTTTCTGATCTGATTGTCATCCCGGTTATTTTTGCATCCCCCGGAGTCTCCGGCTCCGGGGGACATTTTCCAACAAGGAGATGCCTTATGAAAAAGACGATTGTTTCACTGCTGACGTTGTTGCTGATTGTCGGTTTTGCGGGAAGCGTGCTTGCCAGTGATCTGGAAGGCAAAGTCACCAAGGTCAAGGGCAAAACCGTGACCATTGAAATCACCAAGGGAAAAGCCGCCAAGCTGGATGTCGGCTCGAAAGTGAAAATCGAAGCCGAAGAAGGCAAGAAGGCCCCCAAAAAGGGCGGCGATATGCTGATGGGCTGCTGATCGGCAGCTGATTTGAGAGTGTTTCCAAGACGACTTTTCACTAGGGTGAAATTATGAAGATCTCTGTAAAAACGCTGAGTGTCATGGCTGTCAGCGTGGGGATATCCATCCTGTTGATGATTCCGGCCTTTGCTGCCGGGGTCGGCAAGGACGGAACCATTGCCGCCAAGAAAGGGAAGGCGACAACCATTGCCGAACTTGTCGAGATGTATGATTCAACGGGATGTATCGACTGCCACGAAGATATCCATGATCAGTGGGCCAACTCCGCCCACTCCAGGCCCGTTTACGGCACCGGACGAACCGCGGCGACCATGAGGACCGCCCTGGAAAACGGGGTGCTGTCCTGGGCCTATTCCGGGGCCACCGAGCCGGAGGATGTCGAAGTCGAGCATCTGATGGGGTGCGCCAAGTGTCACCTGCCGCAACTGGCCGACGCCACGGACGCCGTTGCCAAGGAATTCATCGCCGATATCTACGGTCTGATGGCCGCTTATCGCAATGACGACGAAGACAAGTTCAATGAGTACAAAGATACGCTGCTCAGCCTGAACATCAACTGTCTGGTCTGCCATAACCGTATGGCGATCACCCACAAGTGGGCCGACGGCTATCCCCAGGATGGCGTGGTTTACGGCTCCTTTGAAGGCGAACACGAGGATGAGGCGTTCCCTCATGCCAAGGTCAGCCCGATTATGAGCGAGTCCATTTTCTGTGGACAGTGCCACGGCCTGGGCCCCAACTTCGAACTGGACAACCCGACCCAGTGCGCGACCGCGTACGGCAGCTACCTGTGGGCTTACACCGCTGAAGGCGGAACCGAAACCTGCCAGGAGTGCCACATGGAGAAGAGTGGCCTCGGCCACGACATGCAGAGCTATCGCTCCGAGGTGATGGCGGAAGCGGCCGTCGATTTCGAGGTGGAAGCCTACGGCGCCAAATGGCGCGACGGTCGACTGGTGAGTCCCAAAGCCATCGTCAAGGTCAAGATGACCAACCGGACCGGGCACTCCATTCCTGATGGCTGACCGACCCCCAACCGACTGGTTCTGTCGGTAAGTGCAGTTGATAGTGAAGGGGATGAATTGTACAGCCAGGATAAGATTTACATGCCGATGCCACAAAAGTTTGGCCGCGGTGACGAGATGGGGCGTGGACCCTACGAGAAGAGCGGGATTATCAATGATACCGGTCTGCCACCTGGAAAGACGGTGGAAGAGCATTTTGAAATCCCCTTCTACACTGAAGATGAGACCGATGACAACGGTCGCATCCTCGAACGGAAACTGATGGATAACGAGCTGACCATCAATGTCAAACTCTGGTACCTGCCGTATGGCAACAAGCAGAGCGATCCGTTCCTCTGGCGGGATTACACCAAGAAGGTGACGGTCAGCGAGTAACTTCTCTCTGCCTTTGTATTGAAGATTCACCTCAGGTTACGGCCGACAACCTGCCATGGCGTTTCACGGCGCCGGTTGTCGGCCGTATTGTTTTTGCTGTTTTGGGCCGTCATGGTAAACTCTTTGCGCTGTCACACGTTAACCTGAATTGAATGTGTTTCCGTTGCCCGTTTCGGGTTCTGCTGGAGATGCCGTTTTTCATGATGAGCCTGCCCGCACTTCTGGTCATAATCTGGTGCCTGGTTGTCATGCCCGTGAGTGGCTGCAGTCGGGCCGTTGGTGAAGAATCCACCTGCGTGGCGTGTCACCAGGGGCTGGAATCCGTCTCCCCCTCTCATCCCGACTGTGTCGCCTGCCATGGCGGCGATCCTCGGGCCGCCGAGGAAAAAGCCTCCCACCGCACCATGTTCGGTCCCAAAAATCCCTCCGACCCGGCGCACTGGGAGAACACCTGCGGCAAGTGTCATCCCTACCAGCTGGAACGGGTCCGGGGGAACCTGATGTTCACCAACACCGGGATGATTTACAACATTCAGAAAACCTGGGAAGGGGAGGACGACAGGCTTTATGCGACCCGGGAGCAGGAACGCCCCGGCAGCGACGGTGAGCCGCGCAAGCTGCATGCCGTGACCGACCTGGATAATCTGTCTGGCGAACTGTATCGCAAATTCTGTGCGGCGTGCCATGTCGGGATTGACATGAACCGGATCTGGACCGGCAGCCATGCATCGGGCTGTGCCGCCTGTCATTTCCCCTATAACGACAATGCCACCTACCAGGGGAATGACAAGACGGTCAAAGGGAAGTGGCCCCACTCGGCCAGTCACCAGATGGCTATCCTGCCGGATAACAAGGTCTGCGTCCGCTGCCATAACCGCAGTGGCCGGATTGCCCTTTCCTACGAAGGGTGGAATGACGGAAACAACAGCCTGGTTCCGACCGCTGAGGGCAGCCCGGGCCCTGAGATTATCGGCGGAGTTCGCAACGTGACCCACATCCAGGCGGATATCCATCATGACAAGGGGATGGAATGCATCGATTGCCATACTTCCCGGGATATCATGGGCGACGGTTATGCTTATCGAAACATGTACCACCAGACCGAAATCACCTGCGAGGACTGCCACGGGTCGGCCAACGAACCGCCCCGGCGGGAACCGATCAGCCGTGAGAATGACGAGGTTCTGCGGGAGTCGGGCCATTACAAGCGCCAGATGAAGCAGGGTGACGTCATGGTGCTGACGGCCAAGGGGAGAAAATACTCCAACGTCTTCGTTGACAACGGAAAAGTGTGGCTGCAGGGGAAGCGGGACGGCAAATTGCATGAAAGCAGGGTAATTACCGGGACCCCGGAGCATACCATCGCCGGTCATGAGCGGATGGAATGCTATGCCTGCCATTCGCGCACGGTCGCCCAGTGCTATGGCTGCCATACCGAGTATGACCAGCGCGAGCTGGGAACTGATTACATCAAGGGCGTACAGACTCCGGGGCGGTTCACTGAAACCGAGGATTACCGGACCCTCTACCCGTTTCCCCTGGCTATCAACCAGCGCGGCAAGATCTCGACGGTGACCCCCGGCTGCCAGACCTTTATCACCGCCATCGATGGCAGCGGCAGGAAGACCCTGGATGATTATGTCGCCCTGTACGACGGGAAACCGCAGCTGCGCTTCGCCCCCTTCTTTGGTCACAATACCGGAACCCGGGCCATCGGTTGCGCCGAATGTCATGCCAACCCGACTTTTCTCGGTTTTGGCCAGCATGTGGTTGCCGGGCAGTCCATCGAGGCGACCCTGCTCTGTGAGAAATCGGCCGAAAAGCCCCTCGATGGGTACGTGACCATGAACGACGGTAAGGTCAAGGCCTTTTCGGCCATCACCCGGGAAGGATCGCGGCCGTTGAACACCGCCGAGGTGCAAAAAGTCCTGGCCGTCAATTTATGCCTGGTCTGTCACCGTGACCCCAAGGACCCCATCTACCAGGAGGAACTGGACTATCGTGTTCTGGAAACTTGTCTTAACCGTCCTGCTGCTGAGTAGCTCTCCGGCGGCGGCCCAGCAGCCGCGCCTGACGGGGGTCCATGCCGGTCTGGCCTGCCAGCAGTGCCATGATGCGTCCGGGCAGGACCGCGTGAGTCCGTCGGCCCTGGAAAGCCGGGCCAGTGGGTGTACCCCCTGTCATCAGGGATACGACCGGATTTTTGACCAGGCGATGACCACCAGGCAGGCGGAGAAACAGTTCTGTCAACGGACCTTTGCCGGGGTGGATGACAGTTTTTTCGCGGCCAATTGCAGCAGTTGCCATGTCTCTGACTGTCTTGACTGTCACGGCGGGGACGGGCACCGGATCGCTGCGCAGGACCAGAACGCCTGCCTGACCTGCCATCGGGGCTATTTTGTCGGCCGGGAATACCTGGGGATGGCGCCGCGGGAGGATCATCCCCGCTACCAGCGGGGTCCCGAGTTCATGGGGCAGCATTATCTGAAAATGCGTCCCGACGTTCATGCCGAGGCCGGTCTGGAATGCCGTGATTGTCATTCCATGCAGAGTCTGCTGGCCGGAGAACCCGCGGCCAAACGTTGTCGGGATTGTCATCAGCCCGATCCGGAGGTGGTGGAACATCGGATTGCCGGGCACCTGGAAAAACTGGAGTGCTATGCCTGCCATTCGGCCTGGGCGCCCCAGGAATACGGGACCTTTTATCTGAGAATCGGGCGTGACAACAAAGAGACCGCCCGGCGCTTTCGTCCGGCCGCTCCCCTGCCGGGGGACTACCTGACCCGGGCCTACCTGCGCAGGCAGGATGTGCCGCCCCTGGGGATCAACGCCGCCGGGCGGGTGAGTCCGATCAGGCCCCAGTTTATTGCTTACTATTCCGATCTGCGCGGGGACGGGCGGCCGGTGGTCGACAACAGGCTGCTGGCAGCCGAGTGGAAAGCCTTTTTCCCCCATACCGTAAGGCGCGGCAGCGTCATGTGCGACGCCTGCCATGATGACCGCCGCCGCTTCCTGCTGGAGCCGCCGGAAGACCGGATTTACCGGATTGACCGGGAAGGGCTCGGGTTGTCCTCCTTCTGGGATCAGCAGGGGCAGACGGTCAGCAACGGGGCGTTCGTCAGCCCGCAGCAATTTTCCGAAATAACCAGAAAGGATGCGGCCTATACCAGGGCGTACGTAGAGCGATGGCAGAAACTGACAGGTCACGGCGACGCTTCATCAAACTGATGGTCCTGGTCGGGGCGTCGGGGGTGTTCTTGTGGCGCTTCCTCGTTCCGCGGCCCCGGGCCGCCAAGCGCGAGCTGCTTGAAATCCGCCGGGAGGATATCCCCCTGCGCGGGGCCCTGGTCTACAAGCGGGCTCGGGTGGCGGTGATCAGGAGCGAACAGGACATTTACGCCTTGAGCCTGGTCTGTCCGCACCTTGGGTGTACCGTCAATGTTACGGCGGATCAGCTGGTCTGCCCCTGCCACGGCAGTGCGTTCGACCGGCAGGGAAACGTTCTGAAGGGGCCGTCTCCCAACCCCCTGCAGCGGCTCGAGGTGCGTGAGCGGGGCGACAAACTGGTGGTGCTGGTATGAAGAACGACGATGATTTTGTCAAAGAATTTGTCAAGCACCTCTTTCCGCGGGTGGTGCTGAAGCGCAACCTGAAGCTGTCCTACACCTTCTGCCTGGGGGGGCTGGCGTTTACCGCCATGCTGGTGCTGATCGTATCCGGAATCCTGCTGATGTTCCATTATCAGCCGGCGACGGATCGCGCCTTTCTGTCCATCCTCTATATCGAGAACGAGGTTCCGGGCGGCTGGTATATCCGCAACCTGCACCGGCTGGCGGCCAATTTTTTCCTGATCCTGATCTTTCTGCACACCCTGCGGGTGCTGCTGACCGGCGCCTACCGGAAACCCCGCGAACTGAACTGGCTGATCGGTTTCGGTCTGCTCTGCCTGGCCCTGTTCGAAGGCTATACGGGCTACCTGCTGCCCCTCGATCAGCTGGCCCTGTGGGCGACCCAGACCGGCATGAACCTGCTGGCAACCCTCCCTTTCGGGGAACTGCTGCGCAGCTTCCTGGTTCCGGACGATGTCGGCCAGCCGCTGTCGCTGATCCGCTTTTACGTGCTGCATATCGCGGTCATCCCGGTGACCATGCTGATCCTTTGCATGCTGCATTTCTACCGGATCCGCAAGGATAAAGGAGTGTTGCCGTACCTATGAATGATTACGTCAAATCCTCCCCCCATTTTTTCCGGATCATCAAGATCGCTTTCGCCCTGCTGGTGGTGATTCTGCTGGTGCTGGCCCTGTTCATCGAGGCTCCCCTGCAGGGACCGGCCGATATCAGCAGGGTGCCGAACCCGTCCAAGTCGGCCTGGTTCCTGATGTGGACCCAGGAGCTGGTCAGTTATTCGAGCCTCATGGTCTACCTGATTCTGGGTGCCGGCCTGCTGTTTCTGTTGCTGCCCTGGCTGCCGGTGAGCCCGGAGGCGGAACGGGCGCGCTGGTTTTCCAGAGACCAGAGGGGCGTCAATGTCATCGTTGTGCTGACCTTTGCGGGGATTGTCCTGCTGACGATTGTCGCCATGTATTTCCGGGGTGAAAATTGGGCGCTCGTATTCTGATCCCGTTCGCCCTGCTGGTGCTGCTGACGGTCTCCGTCACAGCTGCCGGGGCCGCGGAACGCAATTTCTGTCTCGACTGTCATCCCGTGCACTATGCCGAACAGGGGAGCTGCGTCTCCTGTCATCGCGGTTTTGCGGGGACCGGACGGGTCAATATCGCCCATGACGGACTGATTGCCGGACGCTATGCGGCCTTTACCGTGGCCGGGAGCAGGGTGACCGAAGAAGGGCACCGGCTGTTCAAGCAGTACGGCTGCCGGCGCTGCCACATCAGCCGGGACCAGGGGAATCGCCTGGCTGCCAACCTGGACCTGTCCCAGGGGCAGAAGACTCCGGAGGAGCTGGACGACAGTATTCGCAACCCGGTGCTCTTCATGCCCCAGTTCCATTTTTACGACCGGCAGCGGACCGCCCTGATCAATGCTATCCTGGACGGTGGCCGACAGGTACCGATCCCTTTGCAGGAACAGCCCCTGGTCATCCATTTCGAAGGGGAGACGACCACCAGGGAATTCGCTTTTGAAAAGCACTGCGGACAATGCCACCGGGCGCTGACGGAAAAATTCGGCGGGCTTGGCAACAGCCTGACCGGTCCCAACCTGTCGGGATTGTTCAGCGCATTTTATCCGGCCAGCTTCGGCAGGGACAGGCAGCCCTGGACGCCTGACAAGTTAAAGAAATGGCTCAAAAACCCGCGCAGTGTCGACAAATTTGCCCGCATGCCCCCGGTGGCCGTCAAGGACGCCGATGCCGAGCGCATTATCGTTGAACTGCAGACGGGGGGCGCGAGTCATCCTCAAGAGGCAGCGCCAATTCAGTAGTCTTCACGGGAGGTCTCCTCTCCCCATTCATCCAGCCCCCAGGATTTAAAGCGCGGCATCCATGACGAGGGCGTCGTCCGGGGCGGTTTCTGCTTGACGGCCGAAGGCGTTTCCGGGTTCTCTTCTGTCGGAGTCGGAGTCGGAGTCGGAGTCGGAGTCGGAGTCGGAGTCGGAGTCGGAGTCGGAGTCGGAGTCGGAGTCGGAGTCGGAGTCGGAGTCGGAGTCGGAGTCGGAGTCGGAGTCGGAGTCGGAGTCGGAGTCGGAGTCGGAGTCGGAGTCGGAGCCATATCCCTGGTGCCCGCGGCACTCTTTTGGCCGCTGGCCTGAACGGGGCTTTCTGGCCCGGCGGCCGCTGCTGCGGCGGAGTGTTGGTCCTCAGGCTCGAAGGCGTGGGGCGGATTTTTCAGGGCGGCGAAAATGTCACGAATCCCCGCCGCCGGATCGGGTTTGTCAACGCTCAGGGGGAATTCGTAGTCAACCTGGGTCAGGGGGGCTTCGTCCCCGGGCCCGAAGAAGTCGAGGTGCAGGCTGCGCAGCCTGAGAATCCGCTGACTTTCCTGGTTTAAATCTTCTACGACCTGCGGAGAGAAGGTGACCAGCAGGTCCGCATGATCGCCCTCACGGACGAGGACGATGCCCCGGCCCGCCAGTTCCTGGCGAATCAACCCGGCAAGGTTCCAGTTGTCCAGGCTGGACGGTCGAACCGTGGCCGTGGTGATCTGCTGCCAGGCGATGGCGTCACGGCCGCGGATGGTCGTGGCGGAACATCCGGCTAACGTGTACAGCAGGGCGAGGATACAGCTGAGTGACATCATCCGGTTTTTCATGGGGGGCTCTCCAGTCGCTGTTGACAAGGTGGCGGACCAATCCGAAGCGCATGAAACCGTAAAGCGCCATGCCATCATAAAGTGACCGCCGAGGGAAAGCCACCATTCTGATACTTTCTCTGTGATTTTAATTATTTTTTGTTATGATGCGGACAGTGTGATTCATGCTGCTGTGAAAGAGTTGTCAACGCGGTTTATCTCCTGGTTGCCATGACAATAAATTCTTTATGAAAAGTTTACCGGATAAAAGTCGTCATCACCTTCCCGCCGTATCCCCCGATCTGCTGCTGGTGCGCTGGGGCAGTGCCGATTGGCAGGTCCACCGGGTCTCCGAGCGACTGGCCGGCTGGCTGGGCATGGAGCCCGGCGAGGCAAGGGGCCGCCTGATGGAAGGCCTCTTCCCCGAAGCGGTCCCGGCCCTTGAGGAGCTGGTGGCCGAGGTCCTCGACCAGGGGCAGGACCTGGTCGGGATCAAGTTGCGGCTGCTGCCGGACCATCCGGAGTTTCTCGCCGATATCCAATTTGCCGGGCTGACCGAGGATTATCTCGGCCAGTTGATCAGGATCACTCTGCGCACCGAGTCCCTGGCCAGCAAGCAGGAAACCGGCTTTCGCGGCCTGGTCGGGGTCAGCCCTGCCATGCGCGAGGTCTTTCGCAAGATCCGCCTTTATGCCGCCTCCGATGCGGCGGTGATTATCACCGGCGAGACCGGGGCCGGCAAGGAGCTGGTCGCCCAGGCCTTGCATGAGGAAAGCCCGCGCCACAACAAGCCCTTTGCGGCTCTCAATTGTGCGGCCATCAGCGAACAGCTGCTCGAATCGGAACTCTTCGGCCACGAGAAGGGCGCCTTTACCGGGGCCCTGCGCGAGCACCGGGGATATTTCGAACGGGCCGACGGCGGCACTCTCTTCCTGGACGAGATCGGCGATATGCCTCTGCACACCCAGACCAAGCTGCTGCGGGTTCTGGAGGACGGCAAGGTGCAGCGGGTCGGCAGTGAAAAAAGTCACCAGGTCGATGTCCGTTTTATCGGGGCGACCAATGTCCCCCTGGAACAGGCGGTGGCCGAAAACCGCTTCCGGGCCGACCTTTACCACCGGCTGGCGGTCCTGCGGATCCATCTGCCACCTCTGCGGGAACGGCCGGAAGACATTCCCCTGCTGGCCAACATGTTCCTCGCCCGCTTCAATAGCCGTTATGGAAAAGGGGCGAAGCGCCTCACCAGCGAGGCGATTCGCCTGCTGCAGTCCTACCTGTGGCCCGGCAACGTCCGCGAACTGCGCAATGTGATCGAGCGGGTGGTTGTGGAAACCGAAACCGAGGCGATCAGCGCCAAGGCTTTTACCGAATGGATCCGCGAGCGCCAGCAGTTTGCCGGCATGACGTCGGCGCCGGCTCCTGCCGACAGTTACCGGAATCTGCCCGTGGCCATGCCTTATTCGGGTCACGATGCCGCCCCCGTCTATCATTCCGAAGCCGTTCCGCTTAAGGCCTCCTCGGCCCCCGGGCGTAAGCCCCCCCTGACCGAAGAGGATATTCGTCGCGCCTATCACCAGGCCGGCGGCAACCTGTCCGAAGCCGCCCGGCTGCTTGGCATTCATCGGGCGACTCTCTACCGGCACCTGGAGCGGCTCCATATCACCCGGGACGAACTGGCCTGATCCCGTTTTGAGGTGCGACGTCGCAGGCTGTCGCATCCGGTCTTCCGGTCACGACGGGTGCGACGTCACAGTTTTGACCTCGATTTTTCACTTCTTTCTATCTTATTGAAATAACATGACAAAATAGGTTCTTCCAAATTGGCACTCCCTTTGAAATAAAGATAGGCCAACAATGAAACACACAACACCAAGACGGGAGGATATATCATGTTAGGATTTCGATTCGTTAACGACGTTCACAATATTCATCGTGAGATGGACCATCTCTTCCGCCAGTTCGGCTTTGAAGGCGGGTTGGCCCAGGATGCTCCACGGGTTGTTTTCAAGGTGGCCGACAAGGGGGACGCCTTCCATGTCGAAGCCGCTTTGCCGGGAATCGACGTTGAAAAACTCCAGATCGATGTGCTGGGCCGGAAAGTCACGGTCGCAGGTGAATTCAAGGCTGACGAGGACCGGGACGATGTGCGCTGGTATCGTCGGGAACGGCGCCAGGGCGCTTTTGAAAAGAGCTTTTCCCTGCCCGCCGACCTTGACACCGACCGGGTGGAAGCGGAGTACCGGCTCGGCATTCTGAAGGTTGTGCTGCCGAAGGCCGCAAGCGCCCTGCCGAAAAAGATCGAGATCAGCGTCGCCTGATGGATGGTCCCGGCGGCAGGAACAAACCCTTTTCTCATGAACCCAAGACGAAACGATCATATTTTGAGGAGCTAGATGATGAGTGACAAGGAACTGATGAGTCAGGATGTCAAGGACGTGGAAAACATCGGTCAGGCCCGCCCGATTCACTGGGCGGCCCCGGCAGTCGATATTTACGAGACGGCCGACGAATTGGTCGTGCAGGCCGATCTTCCCGGTGTTCAGGACAACCAGCTCAGGATCGAGGTCAACCGGGGCCTGCTGACCCTGGAAGCGACCCGGGACGAGGATGGAATCGCGCACGGATTTTACCGGCAGTTCAGACTTTCCGACCGGGTCGATGCCGATACGGCCGATGCTGCGCTGAAAGACGGGGTGCTGACCCTGCGTCTGCCCAAGAGCGAGGCGGCCAAGCCGAGACGGATAGCGGTGAAGACACTTCACTGAGGGAGCGACGGGCCAGGGTCTCTTGACCCTGGCTTTTTTACGCGAGACGTTGAGCAGCGGCTATAATCTTATCAGTAACAATGTTGAAAATAGTGCAGAGAACCTTTGACGCAAAGAGAATTGGTAACAGGAGTGAAGAACCATGGATATGAACAAGATGACCCAGAAAGTACAGGAAGCGTTGCAGACTGCGCAGGCACAGGCGCTGCGCTTCGGTCATGCTGAAATCGATGGGGAACATCTGCTGTTGGCCCTGTGCGAACAGCAGGATGGTCTGGCGCCGCGCCTGTTACAGAAGATTGATGCCGATGTTGCCGAACTGATCCGTGGTCTGCAGAAGGATGTCGAGGCCCGGCCCCGGGTTGCCGGACCGGGGGCGGACAGCAGCAAGCTGTACGCCAGCCGCCGGCTCAGCAACCTGCTGCTGCAGGCTCAGACCGAGGCGGGACAGCTCAAGGATGAGTATGTCAGTGTCGAGCACATTCTGCTGGCGGCCGTCGGTGAAGGGGAGCGGACCGTCGCCGGGCGCCTGCTGAAAAAGCAGCAGGTGGACCGTGACAAGCTGCTGCAGGCTCTCACCCAGGTGCGCGGCAGCCAGCGGGTGACCAGCCAGGATCCCGAGGCGACTTACGATGCTCTTGAAAAATATGGTCGTGACCTGGTCGAGGAAGTCAAGAAAGGCAAGCTCGATCCGGTGATCGGCAGGGATGAGGAAATTCGCCGGGTGATCCGGATCCTGTCGCGTAAAACCAAGAACAACCCGGTTCTTATAGGCGAGCCCGGGGTCGGTAAGACGGCCATCGTCGAGGGGCTGGCCCACCGGATTGTCCGTGGCGACGTGCCGGAAGGGCTCAAGGGGAAAACCGTTTATTCCCTCGATATGGGGGCGCTGGTGGCCGGCGCCAAGTACCGTGGCGAGTTCGAGGAACGCCTTAAAGCCGTTCTCAAAGAAATCCATGACAGCGCGGGGCGGATCCTGCTGTTCATCGACGAGCTGCACACCATCGTCGGAACCGGCAAGAGCGAGGGGGCCATCGACGCGGGGAACATGCTCAAGCCGATGCTGGCCCGGGGGGAACTGCACTGCATCGGGGCCACTACCCTCGATGAATATCGTCAGTATCTCGAGAAGGATCCGGCCCTCGAGCGGCGCTTTCAGCCGGTCATGGTGCAGCAGCCCAACGTCGAGGCGACCGTCAGTATCCTGCGCGGCCTCAAGGAGCGGTTCGAGGTCTATCACGGGGTCCGGATTCATGACAACGCCCTGGTGGCGGCGGCCGAACTCAGTCACCGCTACATTGCCGACCGTTTCCTGCCGGACAAGGCCATCGATCTGGTCGACGAGGCCTGTGCGACCATCCGTACCGAAATCGATTCCATGCCGGCTGAACTGGACGCCGTCACCCGGCGGCTGATGCAGCTCGAAATCGAGGAGGCGGCCCTCAAGAAAGAAACCGACCCGGTCAGCAAGGAACGTCTGGCTGCGCTCCAGAAGGAACTGGCCGAGCTCAAGGCCAATGAGCAGACCCTGGCCGCCCAGTGGCAGCTTGAAAAAGGTGGCATCAAGAGCGTTCAGAGTTTGCGTGAAGAGATCGAGCATCTGCGGCTTGAGATTGCCGAGGCGGAGCGCAATTATGATCTGAACCGTGCCGCGGAACTTAAATACGGGCGGCTGCCGGACCTTGAGAAACAGCTGCAGGCCCAGGAAGAAAAGCTGGAAAATGCCGACACTCAGAACAAGATGCTGCGCGAGGAAGTGACCGAGGATGAGATTGCCGAAATTGTCTCGCGCTGGACCGGAATCCCGGTGACCCGCCTGGTGGAAAGCGAACGGGACAAACTGTTGCGCCTTGACGAGATTCTCCATCAGCGGGTGATCGGCCAGGATGAAGCGGTCCAGCGGGTGGCCGATGCGGTGATTCGGGCCCGGGCCGGGATCAAGGATCCGCGCCGGCCGATTGGATCGTTTATCTTCCTGGGTCCCACCGGGGTCGGCAAGACTGAACTGGCCCGGACCCTGGCCGAGGCCCTGTTCGACAGCGAAGAGAACATGATTCGCATCGACATGTCCGAATACATGGAGAAGCATGCCGTCAGTCGTCTGCTGGGCGCTCCTCCGGGATACATCGGCTATGAGGAAGGCGGCCAGCTGACCGAGGCGGTCAGACGGCAGCCCTATTCCGTGGTGCTCTTCGACGAGATCGAAAAGGCCCATCCCGATGTTTTCAATGTCCTGCTGCAGATTCTCGATGACGGTCGGGCGACGGACTCCAAGGGGCGGACGGTGAGCTTT
This sequence comes from Geopsychrobacteraceae bacterium, assembly GCA_963677135.2. GTDB lineage: Bacteria > Desulfobacterota > Desulfuromonadia > Desulfuromonadales > Geopsychrobacteraceae > Seleniibacterium. Next base: position 90,742 of record CAXXLS010000008.1, read on the forward strand.
AAAAACGCGGTCATCATCATGACCTCGAATATCGCGTCCCAGTATCTGCTGGAAGGGATCCGGGACGGGGTCATTCCCGAAGAGGTTCAGCGCCAGGTCGAACAGACCCTGCGCCAGAACTTCAGACCGGAATTCCTCAACCGCGTGGACGATATCGTCATCTTCAAGCCCCTGACCAAAGAGGAAATTCGCCAGATCGTCCTGCTGCTGGTCGAGGAACTGCGGCAGCGGGTGGCCGAGCGGCGTCTCAAACTCGAGCTGACCGATGCGGCTTGCGATTACATTGCCGAAAACGCCTACGACCCGGTTTTCGGGGCGCGGCCGCTGAAGCGCTTTATCCAGCACCAGCTCGAGACCAAGGTCGGCCGGGCCCTGATTTCGGGTGCGGTCGGACCCGACGGCAAGGTTCTGGTGGATGCGACCGACGGGGAACTGACCGTGACAACGGAAGGCTAGATGATAATTTTTACCAACATGGTCGAATTTTCTTGCCAAGTCGCTGGAAAGGCATATAATTGACAAAAAAGGTAATAATTAGATTGTAAACCTCAATTGATTGGAGGGACACCATGCGAATCGATATTCTCTGTAAACCAGGTCACCCTGAAAGCTGTCAGAGCACTGTTGAAAATGTCCGTCAGGCTCTTGATAAACTTGGGGTTGAAGCAGAAGTCCACCAGTACAGTGATTCGAGAAAAATGATAGATAACAGGATCTACGTGGTTCCGGCCCTGATGATTGACGATCAGGTGCGTATCGCCGGACGGGTCCCGGGAGTGGACGAAATCGTCAATTTCCTGGTCGAAAGACCACGTTACCTCAAGGATGTCTCCGAGGTTGCCTGATCTCGAAAATCATCTGATACCAGCCTGAAAGGCTCCCGGTCACAGCGACCGGGAGCCTTTCTCATTTTGGCCGGCCTTCGCCTGGAATTGTTTTTCGCAATGGGCGGGCCGGCGGCAAAATTATTGATTTCGAAATGAAATCTTTGTCGGCAGTTTATTTACTTTTCTCTTTTTCTAAGGTAGATTTAATCTTCTAGCATGGAGATGGAATATGCCTAAAATTCTGCTTGTCGATGATGTTGACCTGTTTTTGCAGCTGGAGCGTTCCTATCTTGAGGGGTGCGGTTACGAGTTGGTGACCGCGTCGTCCGGTGAGGAGACCCTGCAAAGACTTGAACGGATATCGCCGGACGTGGTGCTCCTCGATTATTATATGCCGGGGATCAATGGCGATGAAGTCTGCCGGACCATCCGCAACAATCCGCGCTGGGAAAAACTGCCGATCCTCATGGTCACCGCGGCGGGGAAGCCGGATGAGGTCAAAAGCTGCATCAGCGCCGGCTGCGACGATTATATCACCAAGCCGGTCAACAAGAATGAACTGCGTGACAAGATCGAAAGGCTCCTCGGCCAGGTCGGCCGCCGGCGCTCCGATCGGGTTGCGGTCAAGATTCCGGTTCAGGTGCAGACCGAAGACAGCATCAATGTGGCCCGGGCCGAAGACATCTCCGCCACGGGCATGTACCTGAAGTCGCCCGCCGTTCTAAAAGAAAATTCGGTGGTCGCCCTCAAGCTTGAAGGGGCTGACGGCCAGCTCATCTCCCTGTACGGCAAGGTCAAGCGAACCGACCGGGGAAAATCCCAGGAGTACGGAGTTTATTTCATTTGTCCCGACAAACAGAGCAAAATGATGCTTGATCAGCTGGTGCTCAATAAAAAGTCCGAAGCCATCGAGGGAATGTCGCCCGATGCGGAACTGAATCGTCGTCTTCAGGCCCTGGAAAAAGAATATGCGCGCCTGCGGCATGAGCAGGAAGACGCCCTGCGGCGGATCGGTGAACTGGAGCAGGAAAATCTCGACTTCGCCAACCAGCTGGTCCAGGTCGAAGAGGTCAACAATAACCTGACCAATCTTTATATTGCCTCCTCCCGCCTGCATTCGACCCTTGATCGCGAAGAGACCCTGGAGATCATCAAGGAAGTCGTCATCAATTTTGTGGGGGCCGAAAAATTCGCCATCTTCCTGTATGACGCCAACGGCAAAAAGCTGTGCTTCGAGACCGGGGAAGGGTTCGAAGAGGATGAGGTGTTCCCCGAGATTGTGCTCAATGAAGGGATTCTTGGAACGACCGCGGCCAAAGAGGAAAACTATTTTTACCCGGGATCGATCAGCGATGGTTCCGACGACGTGCTGTCGCCGATTATTGCGATCCCCCTGCTGATCCAGGGGCAACTGATCGGGGTGCTGGCCATCTACCGGCTGTTCATTCAGAAGGAGCAGCTTGAATCCATCGACTACCAGCTGTTTTCCATGCTGGGGGAACACGCCGCAACGGCACTGTTCTCATCCACTCTTTACGGTCGCTCCGAGCGCAAGCGCCAGACCTACCAGGATGTCGTCGATCTGCTGCTGAAGTAGGAGTGAGTCCGTCAGGCAGGGATGAGGAGCCCGTGGGCAATGGCGAAATCGAGCTCTTCGGCATGGACCTGGCGGTGCTTTCTGAGCAGCTCGGCGTAGGTTCTGGTTCCGTCGGCCTGCTGCAGCATGATGGCGAAATTCTCCTCCAGTGCTTCCATCATTACCTCGTCATTCTGCCTTAGGAAAACCACGTATTCCTTTTCCCTGGTCAGGATGCCGGCCAGTTTTTGCAGACGTTCTCCGCCATAATATTCAAGTTCTTCCAGGGGGTGGTGAAAGCGCATGACCTGGATCTGCGGGTTGCGCCTCCAGCGGGCCCCCTTGCCCGATTGACGGTTGACGGGTCCTTCGCAGTTTGCGGCCAGGACCATTTCCGCGCAGACAAAATGGTAATTGATCAGATCTTCCAGAACATGACGGCAGGCAGACTGCCCGCAGCGCTTTAAGAGGTCGGCCCCGAATTCCTGCTGCAGGGGCAGAATATCCGCGGGCCACCAGGCTTCCGTGTTCAGGATGTCTGTCTCAGGCAATTTTTTGACCTCAACCAGCCAGTGGCTGAATTCCGTCAGGAGCCGGGACGGGGTTCTCTTGCTGACCTGGCAGAGCTGCAGAAAAAATCCGACCGCGCGGCCGCGGTTGTAGAAAATGTCGGTTGCCGCGGCGAGCCGGCGGCTTTCCTGCAGATCGTCGGTCGAATAACTGCGGTTTTCCAGGAGGGCGTAGGGAGGCGCATCCTGGGACCGAATGCCGAACTTCTGCCGGTTGTCAAACAGCTCCGTCCCGGGCAGGACGGCCAGGGGGAAAACGTCGACCTGGTTGGGTTGCTGGTTCAGGGCAAAGTCGAGACTGCTCTGAAAACCGGCATGGTTGTCTCCGGGGAGCCCGTAGATCAGATCGAGGCCAAAGGTCACCCCGGCATTGGACAGCAGCTCCAGGCTGCGGGTCACCCGGGACTGTTTCAGGCTGCGGTGCAAAGGTTTGAGAACCCGGGAATCTGCGGATTGCAGGCCGATCTGCACCGAGCAGGAGAGCCGGGACAGCAGTTCCGCCGTCTGTTCGTCAAGAAAGTCGGCTTTGGCCTCGATGTGGTAGTGAATGCCGGGAGCTGTTTTCAGCAGTAATTCAAGAAGCTGTCTGCCCCGTTCCGGCGGTGCGTTGAAGGTTGAATCGAGCACCCAGAGCTGACTGACCCCCTGGCGGCGAAACAGTTCAAGCTCCGCTTTGAGCCGGGCAAAGGGCAGGGGGCGCACCCCCTGCTGCCCTTTGGAATCATAGCAGAAGGCGCAGTTGAACTGACAGCCGCGGGCAACCTCCCAGAGAACGCCACAGCCCTTGTGCAGAGGCAGAGTGCCTGACAGCCACGGGGAGGTTGTGCGTTCGAGGTCGCTGCAGTGCGCTGCCGGAGGGAGCGGGCCGGGTAAGGCGGAGGTCACCAGGCCGGGGATCTGATCCCAGGATTTGCGCTGATGAATGCGCTGGAGCAGTTCGGGAAACGCTTCTTCCCCTTCGCCGCGAATAACGGCGTCGAGCTGCCCCTCCGCAAGGACTCCCGGACTGTCGGCGCTGGCCTCCGGTCCCCCGGCCAGCATGATCAGGTTCGGTCTGGCCTGGCGCAACACGCGGGCCGTCTGAAGGATCGCAGTGCGGTTCCACACGTAAAGGGGGAAGGCGATAACCTCCGGGTTCAGGGTCAGCAGGTCGCTGCAGAGCTGTTCCGGAGCGCTGCCCGGGTAGAGGTCGACAAGCCTGGTCCGGTGACGCAGACTTGCGGGCAGGGCTGCCTTCAGGTTGCCGGCCGCCAGAGCGACGGCCTGGGCAGATGGAGAAACATGCAGGGTGACGATGAGGATGTTCATGGGATCTCAGCCTATTTCTTCAGGCTGACTTTGATCCGCGGTTTCCCCTCGCTGGTGTCGATGCTGAACTGGACGGGCTGGTCCCCATAACGACTGCGGATTTTTTCGCGCTGGGAGGCGAGGAACTCGGCGACTCTTTCGGCGCTGGGACCGTTACCGCTCAGGCCGCACTGCTGTCGGGCCCGGGTCAGTTGCTCATGGAGATCGCTGGCCTCCCGGGCCTGATTCCCGGGTGAAGAGGCTTCCGGTTTGGGGGCCTGGACAGCGGCACCGGCCAGCTTCGCCGTGTGGCGATGGTACTTGCCTTCGTCCATCAGGCGGAGAATCCGGTCCCAGTACTGGCTGTAGGACATGAAACGCGAAGCGATCCCCTGGTAGCGGAATTTGAGGTCGGTCCAGACGATGTGGCGATTGGTGAAGTGGCGCAGACGCCTGGCCAGGGTTTTGCGCCGGTTGTGCGGTTCGCGTCGCTCCAGTCCGGCGAAATACTGTTCGTAGAGGATCTCAATCTCCTTGAGCTCCTGCTGAATTTCATCGAGTTCCCGAGCAATTTTGCGACGTTCATCCATATTTTTCCATGGCCTCCAGCAACAGAACTATACGTGAGCGTCGGGATCTTGTAAATATATTAGGGCAAATCTATTGTTTCGCCCGATGATCTGCTTGACTCGGGGGGATTCTTTTGAAATAGTTAGCCTTTGTTCGACAATCCGGCACTGGTTCAGCCTGCTTTTGCGCTGAACGCCCGCCGGGGGGTTCCGGAATTCTCAAAGACGACAGTCTGCTTTTTTTCAGACCTTTTCAGGGGGTAAACATGAGTAAAGGCCTCGCTGCGGTTATTCTGGCTGCAGGCAAAGGGACGCGCATGAAATCCGCGCTCCCGAAAGTTCTTCATCCCATCTGCGGACAACCGATGCTGTTCTATCCGTTGGAGGCGGCCCGGCTGGCCGGTTTCAGACAATTGAAAGTCGTGACGGGGCATGGTTCGGAGCAGGTCCGCCAAACCTTCGCGTCGCCCGACATTGAGTGGGTCGAGCAGACCGACCAGCTGGGGACCGGTCATGCCCTCATGTGTGCGGCCGGCGCCCTGAGGGGCTACAGTGGGGCCCTGCTGCTGCTGTGCGGGGACGTGCCGCTGCTTAAGCCGGACACCATCGAACGCCTTTACGAGTATCATTCCGGCCAGGGGGCCGCGGTGACGGTGCTGACCGCCCAGATGCCCAACCCCACGGGGTACGGCCGGATTATTCGCGACGGCGAGCAGGTCCTGCGGATCGTGGAAGAGAAGGATGCCAGCGAGGATGAGCGCCTGGTGACAGAAATCAATACCGGCACCTATCTCTTCGATGCGGCCTTCGTCCTCTCCGCCCTCAAGGGGCTCAATAAAAACAACGCTCAGAAAGAATATTACCTGACCGACGTCGTCGCGGCCGCCGTTACCCAGGGGCTCAAGACCAGGGCCCTGTGCGTCGAGGACCCCACCGAGGCGATGGGTATCAACGATCGCTGCCAGCTGGCCGAGGCGGAAGTGCTGATGCGCTGGAAGATCAATGCCGACCTGATGTTCTCCGGAGTCTCCATGACCGATCCGACCACCGTGTACGTTGACAACGGGGTTGAAATCGGAGCCGATACGGTGCTTCACCCCAATGTCCATCTGCGCGGCAAAACCAGTATCGGCCGCAACTGCGTCATTGAAACGGGCGTCGTGGTGGTCGATTCCATCGTCGGCGACGGTGTTCGCCTCAAGGCAGGGTCTGTCGTCGAAGAGTCAACGATCGGGCCAAGTTGCGAGATCGGGCCCATGGCCCACCTGCGCCCGGGAAATATTCTCAAGGGCAATAATAAAATAGGGAATTTCGTAGAAACGAAAAAGGCCGTTCTGGGGGAGGGCAGCAAGGCCAGCCACCTGACCTACATCGGGGATGCCGAGGTCGGGAAGAACGTCAATTTCGGCTGTGGCACCATCACCTGCAACTATGACGGTGTCAACAAGTACAAGACCATCGTCGAGGACGATGTCTTTGTCGGCAGCGACACTCAATTTATCGCGCCCGTCACCATCGGTCGCAACAGTCTGATCGCAGCCGGTTCAACCATTACCAAGGATGTGCCGCCGGATGCTTTGGCCCTGTCCCGCTCACCCCAGAAGGTGATCCCGGGCTGGCGGACCCGCAAACAGAAAAAATCCTGACGAGAGTAGACATATATGTGTGGAATTGTTGGATATATCGGACAGCAGGAAGCCTCCCCGATTATCATCGAGGGGCTGCGCCGGCTGGAATACCGGGGCTATGATTCGGCCGGAATCTGTACCCTGAACGGTGGTGCTCCGGAGATTCGGAGGGCCGAAGGGAAGCTGATCAACCTGGAGCGGATCCTCGCCGAAACGCCCGCTACGGGGACCCGCGGCATCGGCCATACCCGCTGGGCGACTCACGGGCGGCCTTCGGAAATCAACGCCCATCCCCATCGCTCCGACGGGATCGTCGTTGTGCACAACGGCATCATCGAAAACTACCTGAAACTCAAGGACCGGCTGCAACAGGCGGGGCATGAGTTCTCCTCGGAGACGGACACGGAAATTATCGCTCACCTGGTTGACGAGCATCTGAAAACGTGCGGCGATTTCGAAGTGGCGGTCCGCAACGCGCTGCGGGAGGTCGAAGGAGCCTACGCCGTCGCCATTCTTTGCGAGCAGGAACCGGACAAGCTGATTGCCGCCAAGCTCGGATCCCCGCTGGTGGTCGGCCAGGGAGAAGGGGAATATTTTGTCGCCTCCGATATTCCGGCGATGCTCTCCCACACCCGCGAGATGATCTTCCTGGAAGATGGCGAAATCGCGGTTTTCACTCCGGAGAAGATGTGGGTGACCGATCTGTCCGGGACGGTTCTGACCAAGCAGAGCAAAACCATCACCTGGAGTCCGCTGATGGCGGAGAAGGGTGGTTACAAGCACTTCATGCTCAAGGAGATTTTCGAACAGCCGCGGGCCGTCAGCGACACCCTGGCCGGGCGGTTGATGCCGGATGAAGGAGACATCTTCCTTGACGGCCTTGATCTGAGTGCCGAGCAGCTGGCCGGTCTCGACAAGATCTTCATCATCGCCTGCGGAACCTCCTGGCATGCCGGACTGGTCGGCAAGTTCTACCTGGAGAAAATCGCGCGCATTCCGGTGGAAATCGATATCGCCAGCGAGTTCCGCTATCGCGACCCGATCGTTTCCGAGAACAGCCTGACCGTGCTGATCAGCCAGAGCGGGGAAACCGCGGATACCCTGGCGGCCCTGAGGGAGGCCAAAGGGAAGGGCGGCAAGACCATGTGCATCTGCAACGTCGTCGATTCCTCCATCGCCCGCGAGAGCGACGGGGTGATTTACACCCACGCCGGCCCGGAGATCGGGGTCGCCTCGACCAAGGCGTTCACCACCCAGCTGGTGGCCCTGTACCTGCTGGCTCTCAAGCTGGGCCGGATTCGCGGGACCTTGAACGAGGAAAGCTGCCGCCGGAAGATCGTCGATCTGCTGACCCTGCCCCGCAAGATCGAAGAATCCCTGGAACTGAACGAACAGATCGAAGAGATCGCCAGGGACTATATGAACGCTCGCGATTTTCTCTACCTGGGGCGCGGCAACCAGTACCCGATCGCCCTGGAAGGGGCCCTCAAGCTCAAGGAGATTTCCTATATCCACGCCGAAGGCTACCCGGCCGGAGAGATGAAGCATGGCCCCATTGCCCTGATCGATGAAAACCTGCCCGTTGTGGTGCTGGTCCCCCGTAATGCGACCTACGACAAGGTGGTTTCCAATATGCAGGAGGTCTGCGCCCGGGGAGGCATCGTCATCGCTATTACCAGCGGCAGTGAAGAAGCACTCAGTGACCAGCTGGCCGCCCAGGTCCAGGTTCCCGAGAGTGATGACGACCTGATGCCGATTCTGACCTCTATCCCGATTCAACTGCTCGCTTACCATGTGGCCGTGTTGAAGGGCACCGATGTGGATCAGCCCCGCAACCTGGCGAAATCGGTCACGGTGGAGTAGTCTGCCGCCATGGTATGCCCATAAATGATGACAAGAGCCGCAGATTAAAATCTGCGGCTCTTTTTTTAGTCAGCGGCCCGGCTTCGCCACCGGTCGCGGTCCCTCGAGCTGTTGTCAGGAGCCAGCGATGGACTCTTCCGAAGAACTGAACGATTTCGATCTGCCGATTCAGCTGGTGGCCAGGCAACTGAAAACGACCGAGTTGCAGATTCTCATGTATATCCGGTGCGGCCTCATCGAGGCTGAGGAAACGGCGGCCGGTTGGTCTCTCTCCAGATCGAGCCTTGGCAGGTTTCTTGGACCGACGTCGCGGGTGGCTTGTGCGACCGGGCGCCACTGCAGCGCATGCCCGGGCTGTCGCCAGGGGGCTGAGAACTGACGTCGTTATTGCGGTGCCGGGACGGTTGATTTATTCCATTCCCAGGATCGAACCGTCGTCCCGCAGCCGCCAGCGCTCGGCGCCCGGATGTCTCGGCAGTCCCGGCATGCGCAGGATGTCACCGGTCAGGACCACCAGAAATTCCGCCCCGGAGTTGACCTGGATGCCGCGCACCGTGATGTCGAAATGGCGGGGTCGCCCATACAGGTTGGGATCGTCGGACAGGGACCCGGGCGCCTTGGCGATGCAGACCGGCAGATCGGCAAACCCGAGGCTTTGTACCTGCTGCAGATCGCGGGCGGCCTGTTTGGTGAAAGCGACATCTTCGGCGCCGTAGATCTCCCGGCAGATGATCCTGACCTTGTCTTCGACCGGCAGTTCGAGGGGGTAGAGGGGCTGCCACAGATCTCCGCGTGCGGCGACGGCCAGGACGTGTTCAGCCAGCTCCAGGGCTCCCTCTCCTCCCCGGTGAAAATGCTCGCAGCGTGCGAAGGGGGTGTCAAGCTCCTGGCAGCGGTCCCTGATCAGGTCGATTTCGGCCTGACTGTCACCGGTAAATTGGTTGAGGGCGACTACGGGAACCAGGTTGAACTTGCGGACGTTCTCGATATGCTTGTCCAGGTTCGGCAGGCCGTTGCGCAGGGCCGACACATCCGTCTCTTCCAGCGTGTTTTTCGCTTTTCCGCCATGGAGTTTCAGGGCTCTGGTGGTGGTCACCAGAACCGTCGCCAGGGGCTTAAGCCCGCCTTTGCGACACGCGATATCAAAGAACTTTTCCGCCCCCAGGTCGAATCCGAAGCCCGCCTCGGTGATGACCCAATCCGCGTGGTGGCGGGCCATCTGGGTGGCGACCAGACTGTTGCAGCCGTGGGCGATATTGGCAAAGGGGCCGCCATGAACCAGGGTCGGCACCCCTTCCAGGGTCTGGACCAGGTTGGGATGAATGGCATCCCGCAACAGGGTCATGATGGCCCCGGTCACCTGGAAATCCCGGGCGAAGACCGGTTCTCCGTGGTAACTGAAGGCGACCAGGGTTTTATCAATACGCTGCTGCAGGTCCTTGAGGCTGGTGGCGAGGCAGAGCATCGCCATCATTTCCGAAGCGGCACTGATATCAAAGCCCCCTTCCCGCGGCACCCCCTGATGGTTGCCGCCCAGTCCGAGGACGATATGGCGCAGGCTGCGGTCGTTCATGTCGATGACCCGCCGCCAGAGAATCCGGCGAGGATCGATATTCAGCTCGTTGCCATGATAGATATGGTTGTCGATGACCGCTGAAAGAAAATTGTTGGCGCTGGTTACGGCATGCAGGTCTCCGGTGAAGTGGAGATTGATGCGATCCGCCGGAAGCAGCTGGCTGTAGCCGCCGCCGGTGGCACCCCCCTTCATTCCCAGGCAGGGCCCGAGGGACGGTTCCCGCAAGGCCAGGCAAACCGACTTTTCCAGTCTGGCCAGGGCCTGGCCAAGGCCGATGGTGGTCGTGGTTTTTCCCTCCCCGGCGGCGGTGGGAGTGGTGGCGGATACCAGAATCAGGTTGCCCTGCTTCCGGGTTGGTCGCTTGAGGGCGTCAAGGTGAATCTTCGCCATGTCGCGACCGTAAGGGAGCAGGTCGCGGTTGTCGATCTGCAGGGCATCGGCGATTTTCCCGATCGGCTTGGGGCGGGCTTGTCGGCAAATCTCAGCATCGCTCAGCATGGCGAAGTCCCTTTCTTTCTCTTTTTCTCTGCCTTCTCAGGAATCTATATTTCAACACGGAGAGTCCACCACCGCCGAGGTCCGCACAGAGATGGATGTCAGCAGAACCATCAGACAGCACGTCATGCTTAGGCCCGGTCCTGATTTCAGCAAATCCTGACAAGATTCCGGACTTGCCGCCTGGCGTCCTCTCCATCCCTGCGTTTCCACCGGAAGCCGTGCTTTTTGATCCAAAGCTATCCTGATGAATCAATTTTATCACGAGGATTTGGCCGCGCGAGGGCAGAGGTGAAAAAGCAGGTATCTTGACGGAGCCCCAGAGGGAATGGTCACGTGATATGATGTTATTCGATTGATTCATTTTTATTTTGCACAGGAGGTCAGGATGGCCAATAAGAAGAAAGTCGCCGTCGTTACCGGTGGGGCCAGGGGGATCGGCCGCGCCATCCGCGACGGGTTTGAAAAACAGGGTGTCGTCGTTTGTGTGATCGATCGTCTGGAGAATGATTATTTTATCGGTGACCTTGCCCAGGAAGGCGTTCTGAGGGGGTTTGTCGACAAGGTTCTCGCCGAACATGGCCGCATCGATTATCTGGTAAACAATGCCTGTCTGTCTCTGGGAGGACTGGAGTCCTGCTCCTGGGAGGAGTTCAATTATGTGTTGCAGGTCGGTGTCAGCGCACCCTTTCTGCTGACCCGGCTGTTCATGAATCACCTCAACCCGGGTGCGAGTATCGTCAACATCTCATCGACCCGGGCCCGGATGAGCCAGCCCGATACGGAAAGCTACAGTGCCGCCAAAGGAGGAATCGCGGCTCTGACCCACGCCATGGCGATGACCCTGGCCGGCAAGGCGCGGGTCAATTCCATTTCGCCCGGATGGATCGATACCGCGAACGGAGACTGGAGTTCCGAGGATCATCGCCAGCACCCCGCAGGCCGGGTCGGGGTTCCGGAAGATATCGTCAATGCGGTGCTGTTTCTGTGTGATGATAAGAGCGGATTCATTACCGGCCAGGATCTCTGCGTGGACGGCGGCATGACCAGGCAGATGATCTACCATAATGATCACGGCTGGCAGCTCGAATAAGGTCGGGCCGGGGGATCGGGCCTGACTTTTTGCTACATGGGAGTGATTTCGAAAAGGGTGATCTCCGGTGCTGAGAGGATGCGCATGGGAGGGCCCCACGTGCCGGTGCCGCGACTGGTGTAAAGCCAGTTGCCGCGAGGGAGCTGATAGAGGCCGTCCTGCTGCGGATATTCCAGGCCGGTGAGCAGGTTGAAGGGGAAGATCTGCCCGCGATGGGTGTGGCCGGAGAGTTGCAGGTCAATCCGGTCCTGGGCTGCTTCGGTCACCTCGGGGCGATGTTTCAGCAGCAGGGTGAAGCGTGATGACGCGTCCCCAAGGGCGGCCGCTTCGTCAGGCTGTCTGCTTCGGGCGGGATCGTCGACACCCGCCAGCGTGAGATGGTCGCCCACTTCGACGTGTTCGTTGCGCAACACGCGGAAGCGACTTTGCTGAAGAAAATCCAGGGCCTGGTCAAGTCCGGCGTAATATTCATGGTTGCCGGTCACGGCGAATTTTCCCAGCGGGGGAGAAAACCTCTGCCACAGGGCGACCAGGTCATCGAGATGGTTGATCTGGGCATCGACGATATCGCCGGTGGCCACCAGAATGTCGGGCTTGAGAGCCTGCAGCCTGCTGATGATCGGGGCAAGGGCCTCATCCCGGTGAATCAGGCCGAGATGAAGATCGGAAATCTGGGCTATCCTGATCGGGGCCGCTCCCGAAGGCAGCTTTGGCGTTACTATTTTTACGGTCTCGATCCGCAGGTTGTTCGCTTCGTAAAATCCGTAAAAACTGGCGGCAATCACGGTCAGCAGGATCACCAGGGCGGTTATCGGTCCGTGAATGCTCAGCGAGGGGAGGTTCGGAATCAGGCGTCTGACCAGCAGCCAGAGGAGTTCCCAGCACGCCAGAAGGGTCACCATGCTGAAGGCGACGAAAACGAACCCCATCCAGCTGTAGCCGATCCAAGCCATGCCCCGGGCCAGGGTCTCCAGCCCCTGCCGCTCACTGACCCTGACCAGCAGTGGGGCGAGGATCATGCTCCCCATCCAGATCCAGGTCAGAGTCGGCAACGCGGGGTGCCCTTTGAGCAGCGGATGCAGTCCCCAGAAGACCAGGCAATGCATCCCGGTGTAAAGAGTGAAAAAGAGCAGGAAGAAAAGACTCATGGCAGATTCCGTTGTGAAAAATGAGGGCCTTTCTCTTGCCGTGGGGAAGATGAAAATGGCCGTTTTTAGGTTATGCTTAGAAGCATGCCTGTTTCGTTTCAAGAATAATGGAACCGGGCGGGGATGTACATACCGGGGACTGTTGCAAGGAGTGCAATTATGAAGATCGCCATATTGGATGACTATCAGAACGCCGTGAAGGGGCTGGCCTGTTTTCCCCTGCTGCAAGGGCATGAGGTGCAGGTGTTCAAGGATACGCCTGCTTCGGAGGAGATCCTCGCCGAGCGCCTCGCCACCGCCGATGCCCTGGTGCTGATCCGCGAGCGAACCCTGATTACCGGGACCCTGCTGGAGCACCTGCCGAACCTCAGACTGATCAGTCAGACCGGAAAGATCAGCAATCATCTTGACCTGGAGGCCTGCAGCGCCCACGGAGTGGCGGTGGCGGAAGGGGTCGGTTCGCCGGTGGCCCCGGCGGAGCTGTGCTGGGGGCTGATCATGGCGGCCAGTCGCCATCTGGTCCCCTACGCTGAAAACCTGAAGCGGGATCGCTGGCAGGATTCCGGGCCGGTGGGGCTGGGACGGACATTGAACGGCCTGACCCTGGGGCTCTGGGGGTATGGCAAGATCGGCAAACGGATTGCGCGCTTCGGAGACGCTTTCGGCATGAACATTCTGGTCTGGGGACGTGATCCGTCACGCGAACAGGCGGTGGCGGATGGTTTTGCCGCCGCAGCCAGCAAGGCGCAGTTCTTTGAGGACGCCGATGTTCTCTCCCTGCACCTGCGCCTGAATGAGGCGACCCGGGGCTGCGTGACGGCCGCCGATCTGGCGCTGATGAAAGCCGACGCGCTGCTGGTCAACACCAGTCGTGCCGCATTAATCGAGGAGGGGGCCCTGCTGAGCGCCCTGCAGAAAGGGCGTCCGGGGTTTGCCGCCCTTGACGTCTACGATAAGGAGCCGGTGTCGGCGGCGGAAGAGCCCCTCCTGGCGCTGCCCAATGTCCTGTGCTCACCGCACCTGGGTTACGTGGAGCGCAACAGCTACGAGCTTTACTTCCGCGCGGCTTTTGAAAACGTGATCCATTTCTTCTCCGGCCAGCCTCGGAATATTGCCAATCCGGAGGTGCTGGGCCCGGAGCGCGGCTGATCAGGCCTTGAAATATTTACGTTCCGGGCGGCCGATGGTCCCGTACTCGAGGTTGATCTTGAGGAATCCGGTAGAAATAAGATATTCCAGATACTTACGGGCAGTCGTCCGGCTGGCGCCAATGGCCTGGCCAACCTCTTCGGCGCTCTGCCCCTTGTCCGGAAAAGCGGTGAAGCTGTCGATGACCTTGTCCAGGGTGAGGGGATCAATCCCCTTGGGAACGTCCTGAGGCTGTTTGTTCTGTTGGGCGGCCGGGGCGTGGCGGAAAAACTGGTCGACCTCCTCCTGGTCCATGTCTTCTAGGGCGTTCAGCCTGGCCCAGTGCTGCCGGTAGTTGCCCAGAGCCTCTTCAAAGCGCTGAAAAAAGACCGGTTTGATCATGTAGTCGAAAACTCCGCTGCGCAGTGCGTTGTGGAGCAGCTTCACCTCTTTGGCCGCGGTAATCAGGATGACGTCGCAGTTGGAGTGATCGCGGCGCAGACGGTCGAGGAAATCCATGCCGTTGCCGTCCGGGAAATAGACATCCAGAAGGATCAGGTCCGGTTCCAGGGCCGTCACCATCTCCGCCGCATCGGCCAGGCAGTTGACCACGCCCGTTACGGTAAAACCCTCCACTTTCTCGACAAAGAGCTGATGCGCCTTGGCCACTTTGAGGTTGTCTTCGATGATCAGGACTTCAATTGTTTTCATGCCCAGGATTCCTTTTGGGAATTTCAATAATGAATAATGCTCCACCCATGTCACTGTGCTGAAGGCTGATCCCTCCCCCCAGAACCTTCAGGGCGCTGGTGACAAGGTGCAGGCCGTAGCCGCGTTTTTCGCCCTGTTTGGTTGAAACCCCTTTGTGAAAGATAGCGGTTTTCATCTCTTCCGCAACCCCGGGGCCGCTGTCTTCTATCTCGAAAATCAGGTCGTTGCCGTAATCGCTCATGAAAATTTTGACCCGGGGCGGTCCGGTCCCGATCTGGGCGGCCTCAAAGGCATTGTTGATGAGGTTGCCGAGAATCGTGACCAGCTGGTGGCGATTGACGGCGTCCGGGAGATCAACCATATGACTTTCCGGATCAATTGTAAAATCAACTTTGAGTTCCTGGGCATGCATGTACTTGCCGATCAGGAACGCCGACAGGGCCGGGTCTGGAATCGATTCGGTCAGCTGGCGGATCAACTGGCGATGGCCGGTGGTCTCCGTCGCGATAAAATCGAGGACCTCGTCATAGGCTTCCATCTGCACCATGCCGACAATGGCGTGCAGGCGGTTGGTGTATTCGTGGGTCTGGGCCCGCAACATGTCCGAATAGGACTGGACCTGGGAGAGTTCGCGCGCCATCAGGTCGATTTCATCCTTCGGCCGCAGCGTCATGACGATTCCCTGGATGGTGTCATCAAAACGGATAGGCACGATGTTGAAAATCATCTCGACTCCCTGGACGGGGATCTCCTGGTTGAGGATCTGCTCTCCGGAGGTGAAGACCGGTGAAAAGTCGATGCTGGAGAATGTCTGTATGATCGACTGTCCCAGCAGTCCCTGGCCGAACTGCTTCCCCGCGGTCTGGTTGATGAGGGTAATCGTGCCCCTGGAGTCGGTGGCGATAATCCCTTCCCGGATCGATGCGATGATGGCGTCGCGCTCCTGGAACAGGCTGGCGATTTCAGAAGGTTCCAGCCCCAGGGTGGCCCTTTTGACGCCCTGGGCGATGAGGATGGCGGCGACCAGGCCCAGGGTGATAAACAGCCAGATGTAGAACAGTTCCTTTTCGAGATAGCTTTTCGACAGGATCCGCAGGCTTTCGACGCGGTAACTGACCGAGACCATCCCGATGATATTGAGATCCTCGTCGAAAATCGGGGCGTTGCCGCTGATTATGGCGCCATGTTCAAGGCGGCTTTTGGAAACATAGGGGTGGCCGTAGCGCAGGGTGCGGTTCAGGTTGGGGACCAGATAAGGGCGTCCGATCTGGTTTTTATCGGTATTGTAAAGCTGGACCCCGTCTTTGCTGGTAATGACGATGGCGGTCGCCTCCGCTTCGAGCCTGATGGCGTTGGCAAGGATTTCCAGGGTGTCAAACTGGTCCCGGTTGTTGACAATGCGCTTGAGTTCGGGGATCAGGGCGACATGCTTGGCGGCCTGGAGAGCCCGTTTTTCAGTCTGTTGCTCGACAATGTCGTAGATCATGCGGGAAAACACGATACCCAGGGAGACCATCTGAAAGACCACCAGGATCATGATAACCAAAGCGACCGCATCGAGCAGTTTTCTGGGGGCCAGCCGATGCCTGATGAATTTCAGCAGCTGTTCCATGGTCAGGATTCCTCCCCGGGGTCTTGCCGCTGACCGGTAAAAAAGCGGGAGATGATCAGGGGCACGACGACCACCACGATGGTCAGGATCCAGAGGGTTCTGCAGATGGGACTGGTGTAAAGGACACTCAGGTCGCCGCCGCTGATGGCGAGGGCCCGCCGCAGGGTGTTCTCCATCAGGCCGCCCAGGACGAAGCCAAGCAGCAGCGGAGGCAGCGGGTAGTGCCAGCGTTCCAGAAGATAGCCGCCCAGTCCCAGGAAAAGCATGGTCAGTAGAGATAGAGAGCTTTCGTTGACCGAGAATATGCCGATAAAGGCCAGCACGATGAGGGTTGGGACAAAAAACCAGCCCGGGATTTCCCGAACCCTGGAAAACAGCCTGGTGATGGGCCAGTAGAGGCATAACAGCAGCAGGTGCCCGAGTCCCATGGACAGGAGCAGGGCCCAGATCAGATCCGCGTGCTGGGCAAAGAGGGACGGTCCTGGCGTGATGTTGTGCAAAAGCAGGGCCCCGAGCAGGATGGCCGCTGTGCCGCTGCCGGGGATGCCGAGGGCCAGCAGGGGGACCATGGCCCCGCCAACCGCTGAGCTGTTGGCGGTTTCTTTGGCGACGATCGCTTTGAGTCGGCCGCGCAGCTTGTCCTGATCGGAGGCAAAGCAGGTCTGCTCGATTTTCAGACCGAGCCGGCTGGCCAGCACCGCGCCGCCGCCCGGCAGGATGCCGATGATAAACCCGACCAGGGCGGAACGCAGCAGGGCCCAGCGGCAGGCGAAAATGGAGACCTTGTTGATCCGCAGGTGTTCCGTTTTCAAAAACTCCTTCGTTCTGGTCGGGTTCGGAGCCAGAAGTTCGTACAGCTTGCTGATGACAAACAGGCCGACGACCACGGTAGTAAACTCGATACCGTCGTAGAATTGGGGAATTCCCATGGTGAAACGCAGGGTTCCGGTCGCCGAATCGATTCCTATGGTGGCCATCATGATGCCGATAACGGTACTGATCAGGGTGCGCAGCGGGTAGCGCCCCGCCCGGATCGACAGCGATGCAAAGGCGAAGATGACGAGCACGAAATACTCTGCCGGGCCGAAGTTGAAGGCGACCTGCCGGATCAGGATAATCGACACAACCATCCCGCCGATGGCGGTGATTCCGCCGAAAAACGAACCGATGCCGGAGAGGGTCTGGATCATGGTCAGCTGTTTCTGCTCGGCCGAGTTTCTGGCCTGGTAGCCTGCCGTGTCCTGGCGGCCGAATTCGGCGGCGTAATAGGTGGTCAGCAGAAAAATCAGGGTTGACTCGATCGGCAAGGAAAAGGTGTAGGTGAGGGGCAGGCACAGGGCGACCCCGTGAATCGCCCGCAGTCCGGAGATGGTTCCGATGAGGGAGCCGAGCAGGGCCCCGAAAATCACCATGACGATGTTCAGCGCCGAGAAGGCCAATTGCCAGCCATGCCCTATCTCTGTCCAGAAATCCATGTCAATCCGTGCCGTAACTGAAGATGGTTCCCAGGGGAAGGGGAGTCTCAAGGAGGAAATTGAACAGTCCGTAACAGATGACGGACAGAATCAGGGCGGTCATCAGGCCCTGCATCCAGGTACAGCGGAACAGGCGCGAAGCCAGGTAGAGGCTGATGGTCGTGGAGAGCAGGAAACCGAGGGACGTCCAGGTCAGCTGGTAAAAGACCAGGATGGCCGTCAGCCAGATGATCCGGGGCCAGCTTGCCGCCGGGGGCAGGTCGATTTTCTGGGGATTCAGCAACAGCAGCAGGGCCAGGATCACCAGGCAGCCGGCCAGAAACAGCGGGACCGGTTTTGGTCCCAGGGGGTCGTAGCTGAAGGGCAGGTTGTAGGTCTGTCCAGCGGCCCCGTAAACCAGGCCGGTCACGAGGAGCAGGAGGGAGAAGATCCGGTCACTCATTTGATCAGGCCGATCCCCGTGGCAAGTTCTTTCTGCTTGTTGACGGACTGCTCGACAAACCGGCTGAATTCCTCGCCGAGCAAAGCGAAGGGATAAAGGCCGAGGGCTTCGCGTTCCTCCCTGAAATGGGAGGTCTTCAGCAATCTTCTGAAGGTGTTTATCCACCACTGGTAACTGTCATCACTGACCTGCGGCCCCATATAGAAACCGCGCCAGATGGTCCAGTCGACCAGGTAGCCCTGCTCACGCGCTGTCGCCGTTTCGGCAAAGATCCCGGGCAGCCGATGGTCTGCCAGCACCGCGAGAATTTTTATCTGCCCGCTCTCCGCGTAGTTTTTCAGCTCGGCGGCATCTCCCGGAAAGACATCGATATAGCCGTTGAGGAGAGCTTCTGTCACATCTTTGGGTCCTTCAAAACCGGCATAGCGGATTTTCTGCGGGTCGATCCCGGCTTCCCTGGCGAGCAGCGCAGCCTTCATCCAGTCCTGGCTGCCCACCGAGCCGCTGCCGCCGAAATTGACCGCGGAAGGGACGTGCCGCAATTTGAGGATCAGGTCATTCAGACTGGTCCACACCGAGTCTCCGCGCACGGCGATGACCCCGTAGTCCGCCGCCAGGGCGCCAAGCCAGCGCACGGCACCGACATCATAATGGCCGAACTTCTGGGTCGCGATGTTCAGCGCCGATCCGGAGCTGGCAGCGACGATCAGTTGCGGGTCATTATTGCGGATTCCTACAACATGGTTATAGGCCACGGCACCGATCCCCCCGGTTTTATACCTGATCTGCATCGGCGCATCGATGAGATTGGCCGCCAGCAGGGTATTGGCCACCAGCTGGCAGCTGAGGTCCATCCCGCCCCCCGCTTTGGCGGCGACCAGGCATTCCGGGCGGTCGGCCTGGAAGGCGGAAACCTCGCAATCGGCGGAGCTTATTGCCAAAAGCGACATCAACAGAAACAGAAGTTTGTGCATGCGCATCCCGGGTGGTTTCAAAAAGCACAAAAAGAACATTAAAGACAGAAAAAACCTTTAGTTCCACAACATT
>CAXXLS010000009.1:0-406067 GCA_963677135.2 Geopsychrobacteraceae bacterium
CAGCACGCGTCTGCTGCCGGCCCTGGACGATGCGGTCAGGGCCATGAACGAACCGATGGTGAGCCATGATGCGGTGGGCTTTTTCCTGCTCTCCCGGGAAGTCGCCAAGGATGTCAAGGTGGTGCAGAGCGGCCAGGGAGCCGACGAGGTCTTTGCCGGTTACCACTGGTATCCACCGATGATGGCCACCGACGACGCCGTCGGCGAATACAAAAAGGCCTTCTTTGACCGGGATCATGGCGAAGTTCTGGAAGCCGTCGCCCCCCATCTCCACGGGGATGATGTCAGTACCGCTTTCGTCAGGGGAACACTTCGCCCGGGCGGGCGCAAAGGACCCCATCGACCAGGCCCTGCGTCTCGATACCACCATCATGCTGGTCGACGATCCGGTCAAACGGGTCGACAACATGACCATGGCCTGGAGTCTGGAAGCCAGGGTCCCGTTCCTGGATCACGAACTGGTCGAACTGGCCGCCCGCATTCCCGGCCGCCACAAGGTCGGCGGCGACGGCAAATACGTCCTCAAGGAGGCCGGCCGCAAGGTCCTGCCGGCAGCCGTTATCGACCGGCCCAAGGGGTATTTCCCGGTGCCGGCCCTGAAATACCTGCGCGGCCCCTACCTGGACCGGGTGCGGGATATTCTCAACGCTCCGGTCGCCCGCCAACGCGGGCTGTTCAACCCCGCCTACGTCGAAAAACTGTTCAGGGACCCTGAAGCTCACATCACTCCCCTGCGTGGCTCGAAACTCTGGCAGCTGGCCCTGCTGGAATACTGGCTGCAGTCCCATAACATTTGACAAGGAGGGTGAGCATGACTGAAAAACATCAGAAACATCACCGTCTCGAGCGGATCAAATCCCCCACCGCCGGCAGCTGGGGGGAACCGATCCCCGCGCACCAGGATAAATTGCCGGTCAATGTGGAAATCGACTGCGGCTGGGGGAGGCTGATCTTCGCCCATACCTTCAAGACCCCCGAACCCCTGGCCGACACCCTGCGCAAGGAGCAGAGCGGGCAGCGCGACATCGCCCTGTACGTCCATAACCCCCATATCCTGCTGTCCCTCGCCCCCCAGGAGCTGTTTCTCGACCCGTCCGACACCTACCGCCTGTGGTTGAGCTATTACCGCCCGGCCAACAAACCGCACAAGGGGTACCAGGTCAGACGCCTGAAAACCCGCGCCGATGGCGAGGCGATCAACCATATTTACAGCAGCCGGGGCATGGTCACGGTCCCGCCTGATTTTATCTGGGAAAACCGCAGCAGTCGCGTCATCACCTACCTGGTCGCGGAAGATAACGACACCGGCGAGATCCTCGGCACCGCCACCGGCATCGATCATGCCAACGCTTTCGACGATCCTGAAAACGGCTCGAGCCTCTGGTGTCTCGCCGTCGCGCCCCAGTGTCCCCACCCGGGAGTCGGGCTCGCCCTGACCGATTACCTGGCCGGGCATTTTCAGGCCCGGGGGCGCAATTTTATGGATCTCTCCGTTCTCAATGAAAACGAACAGGCCGTTGCCCTCTACAAGAAACTCGGCTTCCAGCGGATCCCCGCCTTCTGTGTCAAGTACAAGAACGAAATCAACGAACCCCTGTTTACCGGTCCGGATGTCACCAAAGACCTCAACCCCTACGCGAAAATCATCGTCAACGAGGCCCGCCGCCGGGGGATCGTCGTCGCCGTCGATGACGCCGAGAACGGCTTCTTTACCCTGTCCCATGGCGGCCGGGTGATCAACTGCCGGGAGTCCCTGAGCGATCTCACCTCGGCCGTGGCCATGAGCCGTTGTGATGACAAGGAGGTGACAACCCGCGTCCTGCAGGGGATCGGCCTGAAAACTCCGATCCAGAGGGTGGCCGGGACCCCGGACGAAAACCACCGTTTTCTCCGGGAACACGGCCCCCTGGTGGTCAAACCGGCCCGCGGGGAACAGGGCAAAGGGGTGTTCGTCAACCTTGAGACTCCGGAAGATGTCGACCGGGCGGTCACTGCAGCCGCAGAGCTGTGCGACAAAGTCCTGCTGGAAAAATTTCATCGGGGAGAAGACCTGCGCATTATCGTCATCGATAAAAGGTGGTCGCCGCAGCGATCCGGAGACCCCCTTTCGTGGTCGGCAACGGCCAGCACCCGATCCGGACCCTCATCGAAAAGCAGAGCCGCAGGCGCAGCGCAGCGACCCAGGGGGAAAGCAGCATTCCCATCGATGACGAGACCGTACGCTGCCTCGCCAAGGCCGGCTATGACCTTGACGACGTTCCTCCCGCCGAAACCCGGTTGCAGGTCCGCGGGGCCGCCAACCTGCATACCGGGGGAACCATTCATGATGTCACGGAGGACCTGCACCCGGAGCTCCGCACGGCTGCCGAACAGGCCGCCGAAATTTTGCAGATCCCGGTGGTCGGCCTCGACTTCATCGTCCCGGACGTCAGCGCGCCTGACTATGTTATTATCGAAGCGAACGAGCGACCCGGTCTGGCCAACCATGACCCGCAACCCACCGCGGAAAGGTTCGTGGACCTGCTGTTTCCCCATACCGTTGTCAAGCCGCAGGACCACTAACCTGTCCAGGAGAACAACTGCATGCAAAGACTGAAAATAGATCTCGACTACATGTCGGACATCCTCCAGACCCTGCTGGCGACGCCCAGCCCAACCGGACTGACCGATGAGATCGTCCAGGTCACGGGCCGCGAGCTTCAGCGTCTGGACATTCCCTTTGAACTGACCAGGCGGGGGGCCATCCGCGCCCACCTGCCGGGCCGCCTGCAGCATCCCGACCGGGCGATCGTCGTGCACCTCGACACCATCGGCGCCATGGTCAAGCAACTCAAGGAGAACGGGCGGCTCGAACTGGTTCCCATCGGCCACTGGTCAAGCCGCTTCGCCGAGGGGGCCAGGGCTACGGTTTACACCGATACCGGCAGCTACCGCGGCACCATTCTGCCTCTCAAAGCCTCGGGGCATGTCTACAATGAAGAAGTGGATGAGCAGCCGGTGAACTGGCAACAGGTGGAGATGCGGGTGGACGAAATTCTCCATACGAGCAAAGATTTGGCCCGGCTGGGCATCAATGTCGGCGACTACGTCGCCATCGACCCCCAGCCCGAATTCCTCGCCAACGGCTTTATCGTGTCCCGTCACCTCGACAACAAGGCCGGGGTCGCGGCCCTGCTGACAGCGGCGAAGGCGATCCGTGAAACGGGCATGGAACTGCCGGTCAATACGCACCTGCTGTTCACCATTTCGGAGGAAACCGGTTCCGGCGCTTCAGCCGTGCTCCACCGCGGAGCCAGCGAACTGGTGACCATCGACAACGGCACCGTGGCACCGGGGCAGAGTTCGCGCGAATCGGGGGTCACCCTGGCGATGATGGATTCCAGCGGCCCCTTCGATTTCCACCTGACCCGGAAACTGATCGATCTGTGCCAGCAGTTCGAAATCCAGCACCAGCGCGACGTATTCAGATATTACCGGTGCGACAGCGCCTCGGCGGTCGAAGCGGGGAACGACACCCGCACCGCCCTCATCTGTTTCGGCCTTGACGGGTCCCATGGGTACGAGCGCACCCACTTCAACGCCCTGCGTTCCATTGCCGAGCTGACCACCCTGTACCTGCAGACCGAACCGACCTTCATGAAGGACAAGGCCGACCTCACCGGGTTCAGTGATTTCAGCAAGCAGGTCGACGACTTCAGGGAGCGCAAAACCAGGGGGGAGCAGCCCAACCAGGAATAACTCCGGCAACGCCCCCCCCGGGGGGACGGAGGGGGCACGGCGGAGATCAGATCTCGATCGTTTTCGGCAGGTCTTCTTCCGGAGCGAACCATTCGTTGTCCAGAAATTCGCCGCTGGTGATCTGGCTGATCCGGCGCTTGAGATATTTGCCTTCCGCGCTCACGGCGACGGTCCCGTCGGGCAGATAGAGCTCCCCGGTGCCGGCAAAGCGCATGCCGCTGGTGCGGGTGATCCGGGCAACCGCCTTGAGCTCTACTCCCAGGGGGACCGGCTTGCGATATTTGACCTGGAGATCGAGGGTCACACCGAAAGTCTCCTGGTCGTGATGGATCATGATCGCCCGGCCGATGACCTCGTCGAGAAGGGCCGCGGACACCCCGCCGTGGGCGATACCCGGATAACTCTGGTGTTCCTCCCGCGGGGTAAACAGGGCGACCAGTTCCTGTTCCGCAGTTTCGTAGAAGCGGGTCTTGAGACCGAACTGGTTCTCGATGCCGCAGACCATGCAGTAGCGGGAAATATGCTGACCTTTAACAACGGTATGTGTCATTTTAAACCTCTGTGTGCTGAAAAATCATTAAAGGGGACCGCTGGCGGCGAAATAGCCCCCCAGTAATCGCCAGGCATCATAAAAAAGCAGCCCCGCCAGACCCAGGATCATCAGGCCGAGAAACCGCATCAGCCAACGGTACCAGGCGCCGGAGAGAAACGCCCGGCCGCGCCCGGTCACTACCGCCAGCAGAACCTTGGCCCCGACCAGGCAGATGTAGAAGCCGATGACGAACGCCAGCCCCGCAGCCGTCCCCCGGGCGAGAGCCTGGCGGGTGGTCGGAGCCCCGACGCTGATCCAGAACAAATAAGGATGGGGACTGAGAAAATTAGTGAAAACCCCCTGCAGCAACGACTTCGGCCTGACCGCGGTCATCCCGGGTGCGGAGTTGGTGGTTTTCAGGCTCCGCCATCCCAGCAGGGTCAGAAAACAGCCCCCGGTCACGGCAATCAATCCCAGCAGCAGAGAGGAATCACTGAGCCGGCCCACCACCAGCAACGCCAGGATGACGATGGGCAGATCCGTCAGCAGGGGAGCCAGGGCGACCTTGAACCCGGCCCCGATCCCATGCCGGAGAGTTTCGGACATGACCAGGGCGAGCAGCGGCCCGGGTGAGAATCCGGCCGACAAACCCAGAATAACGCCAACGACCAGATAATGGAACATGCCTCTCTCCAGCACCGCCAACCGCAACCGTTCAGAGCAACGAGGTAGCCTACCAGATCACTTCCGCGTTGGCAAAGCATGAGGACACGGCAGGCCATCCTTCGGGGCACGGGCGCAATGAGAGAATAACCATTGCCGCCGAAATAAATTATTTTTTTATGCCCATATATGAGAAAAATACCGCCGTAACAAGACGTCATCTCACAATCGTCAGACAAATCTGTGAATACCCCCTTCCATCATATGATGAATTCTGGTATATATCTGTCGTCGCGTTGCTTTTAAAATAAACATCTCAGCAAAAATCCTACTAATTAATAATAATAACGCCCTTTTCCTGCGCCCGATATCAGTCAGTAGGACAGGTCGATTTTAGGTCGGTTTTTCGGGTTTTTAGAACGCCTTTCTGAACTGTTTCCCGAATAAAAAAGTTTGACAAAAAAACCGCCCTCCGTTAAAAAAACGTGGTCTTACCATTTTATACTTTTCGTTTGAACTGGAGCATATTTAACATGGTTTCTCTGCTACTTATTCTGATCAGTGCCGTCTTCGTGAACAACTTTGTTCTGGCGCGGTTTCTTGGAATCTGTCCGTTTCTTGGTGTTTCCAAGAAGGTTGAAACAGCCATCGGCATGGGGATGGCGGTCATCTTCGTCATGACGGTCGCCTCGGTCGTTACCTGGTTTATTCAATACTTCATCCTCATCCCGTTCGGCATTGAATACCTGCAGACCATCGCCTTCATCCTGGTTATCGCCTCGCTGGTTCAGCTGGTTGAGATGGTCATTCAGAAAACCAGTCCGGTTCTGTACCAGTCCCTCGGTATCTTCCTGCCCCTGATCACCACCAACTGCGCGGTTCTCGGGGTTGCCGTTCTCAACATCCAGAAATCCTACAACTTCATCGAATCTCTGGTTTTCGCCCTGGGTGCCGGCCTCGGCTTCACCCTGGCCATGGTTCTGTTTGCCGGCCTGCGCGAGCGCATCGAGCTGTGCCCGGTTCCCAACAGCTTCCGCGGTACGGCAATCGCTATGGTGACGGCGGGACTGCTGTCCCTCGCCTTTATGGGATTTGCAGGTCTCGTAAAAGGCTAATTCGACAATCGATCATTCTTAATAATCACCAGTCTCCGGTCTCTGTTCAGACACACGGAGGGCTGGGGTCTGTTTGAGAGGAATACATGCTCACAGCAATACTATGTCTTGGTGGAATCGGGCTGATCGCATCAGCTACCCTCGGTCTTGCATCCAAAAAAATTTGCCGTTGAAGTCGACCCGCGGGAGGCTGCCATCCTGGAGAGCCTGCCCGGAGCCAACTGCGGCGCGTGTGGCGAACCCGGCTGCTCAGGTTATGCAAAAGGGGTCGCTGAAGGCCGCCTCGCCCCCAACCTCTGTACTCCGGGCGGTCCCGACACCGTCACGGCCATCGCCGAGATTCTCGGTGTCGAGGCGGTCGCTGCGGAACCGATGGTCGCCGTGGTCAAGTGCCAGGGGGACAACAGCAAAGCCGCCAGCAAATACAAGTACCTCGGCATGTTCGACTGCAACGCCGCCCAGAAACTGGCTGACGGCCCCAAAACCTGCCCGGGGGGCTGCCTCGGTCTCGGGTCCTGCGCCAAAGCCTGCCCCTTCGGTGCCATTGAAATGACCGATCAGGGCCTGGCCGTCATCGACCGCCAAAAATGCACCGGTTGTGAAAAGTGTGTCGCCGTGTGTCCGCGCAACGTCATCTCCATGACCCCCAAGGCCGTCACCACCCACGTTCTCTGCAACAGCCACGACAAGGGCGCAGCGGTTCGCAAGTACTGCCAGGTGGGCTGTATCGGCTGCAACATCTGCAAAAAGACCGTTCCCGAAGCCTACGTCATCGAAAGCTTCCTGGCGACCGTCGTTTACGAAAGCGCCGAAGGTGCCGAGGCCGCCATTGAAAAATGTCCGATGAAATGTATCCGTGATTTCAGCTTAGGTTATCCGGAAGGGAGCAGTTTCCAGGCTCCCGGAGCTCCGGCCAAGCAGGAAACTGCAGCATAAAAAGGATTGAATCAGGTATGAATCTCAAAACTTTTGCCGGCGGACTTCATCCGCCAGACAGCAAGCACTACTCCGCCCACAAGGCGATTGAGAACTGTCCTTTACCGGAAGAACTGGTCATTCCGGCGGCCCAGCACATCGGCGCTCCTGCCGAGATCTGCGTCGCAGTCGGCGACCAGGTCAAAAAGGGGACAGTCATCGCCAATGCCAAAGGCTTTGTTTCGGTTCCGATCCATGCCTCGACCTCCGGTGAGGTGATTGCCGTGGAACCGCGCCTGCACCCCACCGGTCGCCTGCTTCCGGCGGTGGTCATAAAGCCGGATGGCCAGGACGAATGGGATCCGTCCCTCAGCGGCAGCGACCCGGATCAACTGGACGCCGACACCCTGAAAAAGATGATCAGCGCGGCCGGCATCGTCGGTCTGGGGGGCGCGACCTTCCCGGCCCACGTCAAGCTTTCACCGCCGGCTGAAAAGCCCATCGACACCCTGATTCTGAACGGTGTCGAGTGCGAACCCTTCCTCACCGCCGACCACAGGTTGATGCTTGAGGAGAGCGATCGCATTATCGATGGCGTCAAGATCCTGCTCAAGGTCCTCGGCATCACCAGGGCGGTGATCGGCATCGAGGCAAACAAGCCTGACGCCATCGAAAAACTGACGGCAGAATGCCAACCCCACGGGATCGAGGTTCAGGCTCTCGAGGTCAAGTATCCTCAGGGCGCTGAAAAACAGCTCATCGACGCCATCACCGGTCGCCAGGTTCCCTCCGGGGGTCTGCCGATGGACTGCGGCGTCGTCGTCCAGAACGTCGGGACCGCGGCCGCCATCAGCGACGCCATCCGCCTGGGCCGCCCCCTGGTCGAGCGGATCGCCACGGTGACAGGTCCGGCCGTCAAAGAGCCGAAAAACCTGAAAATCGCCATCGGCACTCCCCTGACCCACATGGTCGAGTTCTGCGGCGGTCTCAATTGCGAACCGGGCAAAATCATCATGGGCGGACCGATGATGGGGCAAACCCAGATCTCCCTTGACGCGCCTGCCGTTCGCGGCACCTCCGGGGTCCTGATCTTTGGGGCCGATCAGATCGACACCAAGCCGGCCGGTCCCTGTATCCGCTGCGGCCGTTGCATCAGCGTGTGCCCGATCCATCTGCAACCGACCACCATTGCAACCTATGCACGCCTTGATCTCGTTGATGAAGCCGAGCAGCACAACGCCCTCGATTGTATCGAGTGTGGCTGTTGTACCTACATCTGCCCGGCCTCTTTACCGTTGGTTCAATCGATCCGTCACATAAAGGGCGGCATCATGGCCAAGAGAAGGAAGTCCTGACGTGGAAAATCAGCTTTATCTGTCATCTTCACCCCATATTCACAGTCCTGAAACGACGGACAAGATCATGCGGCTGGTCATTTATGCCCTGCTGCCTGCGGTCGCCGTTTCTCTCTACTTTTTCGGCCTGCCGGCTCTCAAGACCCTGCTGATCTGCACCATCGGCTGTGTCGCTTTTGAAGCCCTGTGCTGCCGGATCATGAAACAGCAGCTCACCGTCACCGACGGCTCGGGTGCCCTCACCGGGATCCTGCTGGCCCTCAACCTGCCGGCATCGAGCCCCTGGTGGATGTCTCTCCTCGGCGCCGGCATCGCCATCATCATCGGCAAGATGATCTACGGCGGTCTCGGTTACAACCCCTTCAACCCAGCCCTGGTGGCCCGGGTTGTGCTGCTGATTTCGTTCCCGGTTCAGATGACCTCATGGACCGCGCCGACCCCTCTCGGCTCCGGCCTCGATGCGGTGACCACCGCGACTCCGCTGGGCGAGATGAAAACCGCGGTCATGCTCACCGGGAAACTCCCCGAACTGGCAACCAGCGGCTTCGGCAACTACTTTGTCGGCAATATGGGGGGCTGCCTCGGTGAGGTTTCCGCCATCGCCCTGCTGCTCGGCGGTCTGTTCCTGATTTTCAAAAAAGTCATCAGCTGGCATACCCCGGTGAGCTTCATCGGCTCGGTGATTGTTATCGGCGGGATCTTCTGGCTGGTCGATCCGACCAAATACCCGAATCCCCTGTTTCACCTGCTGACCGGTGGTCTGCTCCTCGGTGCCTTCTTCATGGCCACCGACATGGTCACGTCCCCGGTCACCTACAAAGGGATGCTGATTTTCGGCGTCGGCTGCGGTTTGCTGACTGTCCTGATTCGTCTGTTCGGCGGTTATCCGGAGGGTGTTTCCTTCGCCATCCTGCTGATGAACGCTGCAACCCCACTCATTGACCGTTACACCCGCCCGAAAATCTACGGGCAGGTTGAAACGAAAGCCTGAAGGCGGAGGAGACAAGATTATGAAAGATATCAGCCGCCTGCTTATTGCTCTGACCCTGATCGCCGGTTGTGCGGGCTTTGTCCTGTCCCTGGTTGAAGGGGTTACCCGTGAACCGATCAAAGAACAGCGTCGCCTCCAGATGGTCAAGGCCTTAAGTGCCGTTCTGCCCGAGTTCGACAACAGCCCGGACACCGACACCGTGGTTCTTGAAAACGGCGTTGACAAAAAAGGGAATCCCGTTCAGGTCACCTTCTACCGGGCCCGCAAAAACGAGGAGCTGGTAGGGACCGCCTTCAAGGTGATCGCACCCGATGGCTACAGTGGCAACATCGAGGTCATGGTCGGCCTCAAGCCTGACGAGACCCTCAACGCCATCGAGATTCTGACCCACGCCGAAACCCCGGGTCTCGGCAGCCGTATCGAAGAGGACTGGTTCAAAGACCAGTACCAGAACAAGGGCCTCGACAACGCTGACTGGCGCGTCAAAAAGGATGGTGGCGAATTTGACCAGATCTCTGGTGCCACGATCTCGCCCCGGGCCGTGACCGGTGCCGTCAAGAAGGGCCTGGAGTTCTACCGCGCCCATCAACAGGAGATTGTCGCGCAAGGAGTCACCAAATGAATTTGATTCAGGAATTCACCAAAGGGATCTGGAAAGAGAATGCCGTCTTCAAGCTGCTGCTCGGCATGTGTCCGGTTCTCGCTGTTACCACCAGTGCCGAGAATGCCCTGGGAATGGGGCTGGCAACCACGTTCGTGCTGGTCTGCTCCAACATCGTCGTTTCTCTGCTGCGCAAGCTGATTCCGTCGAAAGTTCGGATTCCGGCCTTTATCATCATTATCGCGTCCTTCGTGACCGTCGTTCAGCTGTCGATGGAAGCCTGGGTGTACGACCTGTACCAGGCCCTCGGGATCTTTATCCCCCTGATCGTCGTCAACTGCCTGATCCTGGGCCGCGCCGAAGCATTCGCGTCCAAGAACGGCACCATCAAAGCGATTTTCGACGGGTTCGGCATGGGGCTCGGTTTTACCCTGGGCCTGTTCATCCTGGGCGCGGTTCGCGAGCTTTTCGGAGCCGGTGAGATTCTCGGTTTCAGTATCTTCGGCGGCGGCTACCAGCCGGTCCTGCTGATGATCCTCCCACCCGGGGCCTTCATCACCCTCGGTCTGCTGCTGGCCGGGATGAATCGAATCGAATCGAAATAACCCCTCTGAACAACACTAGACCGGAAAGGCGCTGTCTCCATCGAGACCAGCGCCTTTTGTTTTAGTTCTTCCCGGTGGAGGGCTCCAGCAGATCCATCCCCTCGATCGCCCCATCTATCCGCTCAAGCAGCGCTTCAGAAACGCCCCGGCTGCACATCAGCCGCCGCTGGTTACGGGCTGTCAGGTCGCTCAATGGATACCTGACGAACTGATCCTCAGAAAAACCGGATGCCCGCACCAGGGAGACCGCCTCTTCAGGGGCTATCAACATGTAATCGGCCTGCCCCAGAGACACCGCCTTGAGCAGCAGGGACTGGGTTCCGGCGCTGGTGAAAGTGGTCGGCGCCAGCTCCCGGAACAGTTCGTCCACGTATTCTCCGTAGGAGTAATTCATATTTCTGCCGAAAACCAGATTTTTATCACGGAAGACCTGCTCGAGGGACCGATGTTGAGAAAAAATGTCCCGGTGGTCTCTTCTGGCGAGCAGAGTCATCCGCTCAGTCAGATGAACAGGAAGGGAAAAGCGGGCGAAGGAAGCGCGTTCAGACGTCCGGAACCAGCCGATGGAACAGTGGGCTTTTGATGAATGCTCAACGACATACAGGATCTGCGCGACGGACAGGCTGATATACCTGGCCTCGAGACCCGCTTCCTCCATAATGCGCCGGGTCAATCTCAACAGTGTGCCGTCAGCCTGACCGGAGGTATTGGTGAAATAATAGGGGGGCCGTTCGGGGTAGGAAATAGTCAGATCCTGGGCCGCTGCGGGGACACCAGTGAAAAGGGTCAGGACGAAGGAAAAAATTACGGTCGCAATGACGAAATGGTTATCCATTCCGGAAGGATAACATAGGTGTTCGGAACAAATACAGAACCAGAATCAACCTTGGGGACCGGTAAGGTCCCCAAGGCAAAGGCAACCGGTTTACCAGCCGATCCTCACGGCGACTGAAGGCAACCCGATGACGACACCCGGCAATGGAATAACGGCCGTTGTCGTCCTATGCTCAACGATCCTGGTCCTGACCGGTTCACGGTAGTACGTATGCCCGTAACGCCGGCCGACATGATGCCGGTCATGATGATGACGAACCTTCCGATATTCGCGGTGCTTGAATTTTTTTCCGGGGTGGTGGGACTCCTGTTTATGCTTTCGGGTGTCCTGGTACTGCTGATGCGAAGAATGCTTGCCGGAATCCTTTCTGAAACCCGCCTCGGCACTGGCCACCAGGGGAATGGTCATAACCAGTGACATCATGGTGACTGTCAATAGAAACCGTTTCATGTGAGCCTCCTGTTCATTGTGAAGGGTTGTCATTCCTGTCGTTCGCGGTTGATGACATCACAATAGCGGATTCAAACAGGCGTTTCATTCGACATCTCTAGGCATACCAGCAGATGTCGGGTCGATATGACCTCTTTTCAATAGGTTGGAAAGGTAAAAACGTGAAATGTCGGGTCGGCGCGCAGGCAGAAAAGGAGGCTCCACGATCTGTTTGGACGCGGCAGGGGCAGGTCAGCCGGCATCCTGATGATCAAAAAGGCGGGCCAGCCGCCGGGTGGCCTGAAGCGGGTCAGGCGCCGAACAGATGGCTGAAACGACCGCGACGCCGTCGGCACCGGCGGCCATGACACCGGGCAGGTTGTCATGCTGAATGCCACCGATGGCGACCAGCTTGTGACGGGAGCAGCTGCGAATGGCCCGCACGCCGTCCAGACCGAGTTCCTGCTCCAGCTCCCTTTTGGTCGGAGTGACAAAGACCGGGCTGAGACCAAGATAATCGACATCAAGGTGCTCGGCCTCGCGGGCGTGGTCAGGGGATTCCACGGACAGCCCGATAATGGCATCCGGCCCCAGCAGCCTCCGGGCGTCGGCATAAGGCATGTCGCTCTGCCCGATATGCACGCCGTCAGCACCCACGGCAAGGGCGACGTCGACCCGGTCATTGATCAGCAGGGGGACCCTGGTCCCGGCAAGCCGCCCGGCGACGGCCCGCGCCAGGTCGATGAAGTCACGGGTCGGACAGTCTTTTTCCCGCAACTGGACAATCGTTACCCCGCCCTGAACTGCGGCTGCGACAATATCGAGGAGATCCCTGCCGAGGGACAGGCCCCGGTCGGTGACCAGGTGCAGACGGTAATCACTGAGTTTTTTCACTGCTCGGGATCCTGCCAGGCCGAGATCAGCTGATCTTGGTCAAGATTGTAAAGGGCATCGAGAAAATGCATCTGGAAAGAACCGGGACCGGCCGCCAGCCCGGCGGCAAGTTCTCCGCACACCCCCATGGTCACCATGGCCGAAGTCGCGGCCAGCGCGGCGTCAGGGTTAACCGCAGCAAATGCGCCGACCAGAGCCGTAGCGGTACAGCCGAGACCGGTCACTCTGGGCATCAGCGGATGACCGTTGGCGACCCGGAAATGCCGCTGCCCATCGGTGATCAGGTCGACCTCGCCGCTGACCACGACAGTACAGCGATAGGCCCTGGCCAGACTGAGGGCGGCGCTCTCGGCGTCTGAAGACGTAGCGGAGCTGTCGACCCCCTTGGTTTTGACCATACTGCCGGCGACCGCCATGATTTCCGAAGCATTGCCGCGAATGATGGTCGGTGCTGTCTGAGCGAGCAACTCTTTGCAGGTCAGAGTCCGGAACAGAGTCGCCCCGGCACCGACGGGATCGAACACGATCGGGGTGCCTTTGGTTGCGGCGGTCTGCATGGCAGTACCCATGGCCTTGATCCAAGGCTCGCTCAGGGTCCCGATATTGATCACCAGGGCTGAGGCAATACCGGCCATATCCGCGACTTCTTCCTGAGCATGGGCCATGACCGGGGAGGCCCCGAGGGCCAGCAGGGCATTGGCGGTATTGTTCATGACCACAAAATTGGTGATGTTGTGAACCAGCGGCGCTGCCTTCCTGAGTTGTTCGATATCCTGCCAAACCTGATCAACCTGCATAGTTCCAACCGTCCTTTACGCTATTTAATAAATAGGGATTCAGTATGTCATGACGCACAGAGCTGTAACAAAGCACTATATCAGAATCCGCCGGTCAGTGCTTGTCCGGAAACAGTTCGCGCAATTTTTTGCTGCGGTAATCAAAAATCTCCCTGAGCTTTGCGCCGACCCAGAGAGCCTCGATCATGACCCCCAAGGGCCCGAAAGGCAGGCGGTAATGGACCCGGTCCACCATGCGGGTTCTGGATGCCGACACCGGGCTGATTTCATGATAGTGGTACCAGAGCCTATAAGGTCCGATGCGCTGCTCGTCGACGAAGGACACCCCCTCCCGGATATGCTTGATTTCGGTCAGCCAGCGCTGTCGGCCGATGACCGGGATGGCGATCCTGTATTCGATAATCAGCCCGTTGAACATCCGGTCCGGCGGTGACGAAACAATGTCAAAATCGAGATCCGGAGGGGTCAGCTGATTGAGATTGGCCGGGGTGGCGATAAACTCCCACAGTTCCGCGGCGCTGACATCCAGATCGATGGTGCGTTCAAGCTGGTGCATGAGGCGTCTCCTTTAAACGTTGGCGGGGCCAACCTGGGCGGCCAGGGCCGCGCCGCTGCGCCAGGCGTCTTCCACGCTGCGTCCCAGGCACCAGTCTCCGCAGATCCCCAGTTTCAGATCGGGGTCCCACAGGCACGGCGCACCGAGGGGCCGACCGGTAAAGGCGTAACGCCAGCGGTGAGCGAGGATAATCTCTCCGCCGGCACAGGTGGCCGCCACCTGCTCAAAACACTGAAGCAGCTCCCGACCGACGTTGTCAGGCGCCTCCTCAAGATGGCGCCGGGACCAGTCCGCCTCGGCCTGCAGGACATAAACGCCCTGGTTGTTGCGCCCCGGCTTGGCACTGTTGTGAACGACCCGGCGCAAGGCCGGGTGAGGGGTGATGTGAATGTCGTGATCACGGTCCAGGGGGTGTTCCAGTCGGACCGCGGCCACCCAGCACGGGTCCATATCCACCCCGCTGACCGCCTGGTAGAAGGGACGGTGCTCGCGAACCAGGGGCAGGGCCTGTGGAGCGGGAACGGCGACAATAACCTGGTCCCAAAGCCCACCGATGCGACTCTCCCCGTCATTGAAAAGAACCCACTGCCGGTCCTCGCAGGCAAGCCGGGCGATCCGGGTGGAAGGCTGGAATTCGAGGGGTCCGAGCAGGGACCTGGTGATGGCGCTGGTACGCGGCACACCGA
The DNA here is from genome assembly GCA_963677135.2 of Geopsychrobacteraceae bacterium. Taxonomy (GTDB): domain Bacteria; phylum Desulfobacterota; class Desulfuromonadia; order Desulfuromonadales; family Geopsychrobacteraceae; genus Seleniibacterium. Next base: position 14,713 of record CAXXLS010000009.1, read on the forward strand.
TGCAGCTCACCTGTTCCGCCCCATCCGGGTGGCCGGAGATTCGCGCGTTCCAGTCCTTCAGCACCTCGCTGGTCACATGCTGTTCGAGGAAGTCACGACAGGCCGGATCGGCAATGGACAGGTAGGGGGTCCCATGGTCGATCCAGCCCCCCTGGCAGGAACGGCTGGCCAGGCGGCCGCCGGTCCCTTTGCTTTTGTCGAAAACCGTCACCTGATGCCCGGTTTCCGCCAGCAGGCGGGCTGCCGTGAGACCGGCCAGCCCCGCACCGATAACCGCCGTTTTCATGACGGAACCTCCTCCTGCCGATCCGCGAGGCGGCTCAGGCACTCGGCCCGCACCCCTTCAAGAGCGGCAATCGTGGCTTCCTGGGTGGTGTCGCCGACAATCCCGCGCCCGGTCCAGTCATTCCCGTAGCGGATATAGAGGGATTGGAGCTCCCCCTCCACCTGATGCAGAATCCCCCGGGGATCGACAGCAAGCCGTTCCGAAAAATACCCCCGGATATTGACCATAATCTCATCTTCACGTTGTTCCAGGTAATTCACACTACTTTCCTTTCTTCAGCAATAAAACAGCCGCAACCCCCAGGCAAGCCGCCGAGGCCGCTCCTGACCACGGCAGCCGGGCCAGCAGCAGATAGAACGCCAGGCCCAGCCAGAAAATCAGCCACAGCAGCAACCGGAAATACCCTCCCACGCGCTGCAGCAGGTCATCCCGGTCGGCACGCGCCATGCGGACGGTCAACTCCCCCTGCTCGGCCAGTTCAATGACCCTGCGGGTCTTCACCAGCGTCAGGGGCAGCTGCAACGCCTCTTTGCGCAGCTGAGGCCACAGACTGTCCCCCTCGCCAAGGGCGCGCGGCAGGTTCTCCTTGAGGATCGGCAGGATATCCTTGATCCCGTTGAAGTTTTGAATATATTGGGTCCCCAGGCCCTCGACCAGGGAGCTGACCCGCATCACGTAGATGACGTCCTGAGGCAGCTTGAAGGGCTGATCATGGAGCACCTGGAGGACCCCGAACGCGAGATCCTGCATGCTGGTCGCGGCGAGGTGCTCACTGTCAAAGATGGCGAACAGGCTTTCCGCGATATCGACCAGCTGATCCTGGGGCGCCTGCTCGGTGAGAATTCCCATGCGCCGCACGGCACTGACAAGCATCTCGAAGTTCCGCTCATAGGCGGCCTTGACCGCATAAATCATGGCCTGGCGGATGTGGGACGGAATCCGGCTGACCATCCCGAAGTCGAGGAGCACCAGCCGCCCGTCGCCCTTGACCAGAAGATTGCCGGGATGGGGATCGGCATGGAAATAACCGCGAATCAGCATCTGCTCGGTGTAGAACAGGACCAGGCGCTCCATCAGCTTGCGAAACTCGATCCCCATGGCGCTGAGGCCCGCGACATCATCGATCCGAATCCCCTCTTCAAAACTCATGACCAGAGCCTGGTCACTCGACAGCGCCGGGTACGGAACGGGAAAACAGATGCCGCTGCCGGCATAGACCTGGCTGAAATGCTCAAGGTTCGCCAGTTCATGCTGCATGCTCACTTCCTGGACGATCATCTGGCTGAAGGCACGCAGGACAGACTCGATGGAATGCCGGGTCTGATCGCTGAACAGGGGCCGGAACAGGCGCTGAAACAGGGTCAGCAGGAAGATGTCGATGCGCACGATCAGCTGAATGTCGGCCCGCAGCAGCTTGACGGCGACAATCTCGCCAGTCGGCAGGACCGCCCGATGAACCTGGCCGATGGAGGCGCTGGCCAGGGGGTGTTCGCTAAACTCCGCAAACACCCCGGCATCCGGAAAGGCCTGCCTGAAAATACGCTGCTGCTGCCTGCCGGTCATCGCCGGCATCCGGTCGTGAAGCTGACGCAGCCGGGCAACGTACTCCTCGTCAAAAAAATCGGCCCGGGTGGCCAGGACCTGGGCCAGCTTGAGAAAGCTCGACCCCAGCTTCCTGATGCAGCTGACCAGCTCGGCAGGCGTCTGCGGATGCCAGAGCAACCAGCGCCGGCGCCGGCGAAACAGCAGAAAGATGGTGACCAGGAAGCGGAAAACCAGGTAACAGCGCCATGGATTGCACTGCTTCAGCGTCAGCCAGAAACGGATCGCCAAGTTACTTCCCCAGGTCCTTGCGCAGCTGCTCCAGGTCATCGCGGGTGGCCAGGTTCAGCTCGCTGACCACCTCTTTCAGCAGGTCGCGCAACATATCCCGCAGGGCATCCTTTTCCTGTTCGCCGCGCTGGGCCATCTCATCAAAAAAGTCACGCGCGGTCTGCTCGGCTTTGTCGGCCGCCTCTTTCAGTTCCTCGCGGTTTTTCTCAATCTTTTCCTTGGCCGCCAGGGCGCTGCCGAGGGCGACGTAGAACAATTGCTCCAGACGATTTTCCATGTTCGGACTCCTTTTGGGAAAGCCGGCTTCGCCGCACCGGCTGTTTGACTTTTCATTCAGGATAATTTATATATTATTCGCATAACTAATTTTTTGTCCAGGACAAATAATGCTCACTATTCAACAACTGAGTCAAGAGCTCGATATCGGCATCGACACCCTGCGGGTTTGGGAACGCCGTTACGGCTACCCGATTCCCCAGCGCGATTACCGGGGGCATCGCAGCTATCCCCCGGAACAGCTTGAGGAATTGCGCATCATCAAGAAACTGCAGAACCTCGGCCTGCGCCCCGGCAAAATTTTTTCCATGACTCCTGCTCAGAGAAAAGCAGAGCTTGAAAAAAAGTCAACCTCGGCCCTGGCGGATACCACCGCCGATATTGAACGGCTGCTCGCAGCCCATCCCGCGGAGACCAGGCGGATCCTTCACCGCCAGATGCAGCAATGGCCCCTGGAACGCTTTATTCACGACCTGGCGCTCCCCCTGATTCAGGCCCTTGATCACGGCTGGGTCAGTAACCGGATCAGCATCGCCCGGGAGCACCTGATCTCCGACATTCTTGCCGACCTGCTCAATGACCGGATCCGGCGGAACCAGCCGGACAAGCCCCTGGCACACCTGCTGTTCCTGACCATCAACGGCGAACGCCACAAGCTCGGCCTGTATCTTTCCGCGGTGCTGTTTCAAAACTGCGGCATCACCTGTACCGTGGTTCATGAGGATCTGCCGATCAGCGAGCTTCCTGACCTGGTCGCCAACCTGGACGCCGACGGGATCGCCCTCTCCTTCAGCCGCCATTACACCCCCGCCAGGGCCCGTCAGGACCTGGCCAGCCTGCGGCAAACCCTGCCCGACGAGATTCGGATCATTGCCGGCGGTCATTCGGTTCTGAAAAAGTTCATCCTGCCGGGAGTCACCCTGTGCGCCGACCTCACCCGCATTCCTGACCTGTGCGACAAAGAGTTCCCCGTCTCGAAATGAGACAGGGTGATCAAAAACTGATCACCCTGTCACCAGGCCCGGCCTTGACCCGCCTGGGAAACCGCCCCGGAAAAGGCTTTTGCGTCCTTCCCTTGCAAAGGTACGACTTTTGCGTAAAAGACAGCGCCGGAGGGTATATACTTCCGGTATGAATCTGGGCGGGAAACGCCCTGCGTGTCATCTGAGCTGTCATGCTGACAAGGAGACCAGCAATTATGAATAAAATCTGCGTTTATGGCGCCGGGGCTGTGGGCGGTTTCATCGCCGCCATGCTGGCCCGCACGGGCTGCCCCATCAGTGCCGTCGATCGCGGCGACACCCTGGCCGCGCTACAGCAGCATGGATTAAGAGTGCAACTGGCCGACGAGACCTTCAGCGTCCCGGTCACCGCCTCCGGGGATCCCGCCGACCTGGGGATCCAGGATCTGGTCATCGTGGCCTTAAAAAGTCAGGTCATGCCAGTGGTCGCTCCCGGTATCGCGCAGCTGATCGGCCCCGAAACCATCGTTCTGACCGCCATGAACGGCGTTCCCTGGTGGTTTTTCTCCGGTTTCGGCGGCCGCTATGCGGGGCTGCAGCTCGAATCCGTCGATCCCGGCGGCCGTATCGCCCGGGCCATCCCCACCAGCACGGTGATCGGCGGGGTTGTTCACGGCAGTTTCGCCCTCAACGAACCGGGCTTCGTCCGCCATGTCTTCGGCAGAAAACTGATTATCGGCGAACCCAACGGCAGCGCATCGCAACGCCTCCAGGAGCTGGCCAAGCTGCTTGTGAAGGCAGGGCTCGAGATTGAGGTTTCCAACGCCATCCAGCGCGATATCTGGTTCAAGCTGTGGGGCAACATGACCATGAACCCGGTCTCGGCCATCACCGGAGCCACCTGCGACCGTATTCTCGACGATCCCCTGGTACGGGACTTCTGCAACCGGGTCATGCAGGAAGCCGCAGAAATCGGGCGCCATATCGGCTGTCCCGTCGACCAGACCCCGGAAGAGCGCAATGCCGTCACCCGCACCCTGGGAGCATTTAAAACCTCCATGCTGCAGGACGTCGAAGGAGGACGCGCAGTGGAACTCGATGCCCTGGTCAGCTCGGTCCGTGAAATCGGCCAGCAGGTCGGCGTCGCCACCCCCGACATGGACACCCTCCTCGGGCTGGCCCGCCTCCACGCCCGGGTGCGGGGACTCTATCCGGACACCTGATCTTAATCATACCGTGACCGTGGCAGCCTGTTCATGGCAACGGTTAAATCCAAGCTCCCCCCCCCACAATTCATCGCGATGGCATTGCGATTATCATAAAATTGATTTTTTCTATTGACAACCGATTTGGTTATAATTTAAAACATGAGCTAGACACTGTCCTGGACAAAAATTAAGGTAACTGAAAAAACAGGATGAGTTGTCCGTTAAAGTGTTTAAAAAGAAAACAGTCAAGGTAGAGGAACTGATCATGGCCACAGCATTTAAACCCAAAGTCTACATGAAGGACAACTGCCCGTTCTGCTTCAAGTTCATGCTTTTCCTCACGGAAGCGGGCCTGCTTGACCAGTTTGAAATCATCACGGCGCACAGTGACAACGAGACGGAAATGGGAAGCTACCGGGCCTTTTTAAAGGAGAAAACCGGCCGCCAGGCCTCCTTCCCCACAGTGGAGACCGACCCCGGTCACTACATGGCCGAATCGGATGACCTGATTCACTTTTATGCCGGGCAGCACGGGATCGACCTGTCCCGACTGACCGCTCTGCCCTATTACCTGCAGGGCCCGTTTAAAGCCCAGATTGATCTCTTCAGGGAAAATCGGACCCTCAAGGAAAAACTGGCAGCCTGAAACAGGCAGTAAAGCCAATTTCAAGGCTGTATTTAACCAACAATAGAAAGGAAACATAGATATGAGTTTTTTAATCATTCCAGTCATGATCGGCATCGCTTACACCTATTTTTCACTGTCCAAGATCACGCAGCAGTTCCAGATGATGCCGCTTCTCTACCAGGCGAAAAGTAAAGATGTCTGACGGAAGATGAAGGAGTCCTTTTTTCTCTCTGATCGATAGATCATGAAACAACGCAAGACAGACGTGTAGAACAATAACAGCCGGCAGGGGAAACCCTGCCGGCTGTTTGCGTATCCTCACTCCTTAAGCCGGAACCCGGCTTTGCGGGTCGAGACCCGGCGGTTTTGATGTCGCTTTAAGGTTTGAAGAGACACAATCAAAGGCTAGACCGCGGGGTCCGGCCCACGCTGAGCAGGCTCAGCTAAAGGCCAGAACCGCAAAAACACCAAAGGTGTTTTGACAGTTGAAAAGACCCTCACCTCCAAGCCGCAAAGCGGCTTTACGGTTCTGCCCGTTGATGCGTCAGCATCCGGGCGGGTTGTCACCGGTTGAAGGCAGCCGATGGGAAACAGCAGGAACATCCATCGTCAGTGTGCTTGACCTTAAAGAGTTTCTTTTCCTCCCTTTTCTTTGCGACCAAAGAAAAGGGAGTCGGCTGGCGGGCCGAGACCCGCCGACCCTGATGTTGCTTTAAGGTTTAAACAGACACAGTCAAAGACTAGACCGCGGGGTCGCGCCCCCGCCCGGCGCCTTACTATTTGTCCCAGGCGGGCGACAAATAGTAAGCACAAAGCGCCCACATGTCCGGATGACGATCAGCAATTCCCGGTAGGGAGCATTCAGGCCAGCAACGACCCGGCCCACGCTGGCAGGCTCAGCTAAAGGCCAGAACCGCAAAAACACCAAAGGTGTTTTGACCGTTGAAAAGACCCTCACCTCCAAGCCGCGCAGCGGCTTTGCGGTTCTGCCCGTTGATGCGTCAGCATCCGGGCGGGTTGTCACCGGTTGAAGACAACCGACAGGGAACGTCTGATACCCATTTCGTCAGAGTATTTGACCTTGATAAGATCTTTTTGGTTCGTTTTTCCATCGTTGGGAAAAATGAACCCGGCTGCCGGGCCGGGACCCGGCGACCTTGATCTTGCTTTAAGGTTTAAACAGACACAGTCAAAGACTAGACCGCGGGGTCGCGCCCCCGCCCGGCGCCTTACTATTTGTCCCAGGCGGGCGACAAATAGTAAGCACAAAGCGCCCTTTTTACATGTCCGGATGACGATCAGCAATTCCCAGTAGGACGCATTCAGGTTGGCAACAACTCGGCCCACGCTGAGCAGGCTCAGCTAAAGGCCAGAACCGCAAAAATGCCGTTGGCATTTTGATGATGGTAGATATTTCGGAGTTCAAGCCGCGCAGCGGCTTTTCGATTCTGCCCGTTGATGCGTCAGCATCCGGGCAGGCTGTCACCGGTTGAATGCAGCCGATGGGAAACAGCAGAAACATCCATCGTCAGTGTGTTTGACCTTAAAGAGTTTCTTTTCCTCCCTTTTCTTTGCGACCAAAGAAAAGGGAGTCGGCTGGCGGGCCGAGACCCGCCGACCCTGATGTTGCTTTAAGGTTTAAACAGACACAATCAAAAGCAGGACCGCGGGGTCGCACCCCCGCCCGGCGCCTTACTATTTGTCCCAGGCGGGCGACAAATAGTCAGCACAAAGCGCCCACATGTCCGGATGACGATCAGCAATTCCCGGTAGGGAGCATTCAGGCCAGCAACGACCCGGCCCACGCTGAGCAGGCTCAGCTAAAGGCCAGAACCGCAAAAACACCAAAGGTGTTTTGACCGTTGAAAAGACCCTCACCTCCAAGCCGCGCAGCGGCTTTGCGGTTCTGCCCGTTGATGCGTCAGCATCCGGGCGGGTTGTCACCGGTTGAAGACAACCGACAGGGAACGTCTGATACCCATTTCGTCAGAGTATTTGACCTTGATAAGATCTTTTTGGTTCGTTTTTCCATCGTTGGGAAAAATGAACCCGGCTGCCGGGCCGGGACCCGGCGACCTTGATCTTGCTTTAAGGTTTAAACAGACACAGTCAAAGACTAGACCGCGGGGTCGCGCCCCCGCCCGGCGCCTTACTATTTGTCCCAGGCGGGCGACAAATAGTAAGCACAAAGCGCCCTTTTTACATGTCCGGGTTTGTTATGCGATTCGCTGTAGGCAGCAAACAGTATCGAACAATCCGGCCCACGCTGAGCAGGCTCAGCTCATGGCCAGAGCCGCAAAAATGCCAGGGGCATTTTGGTAAATGCTCTGTGCTTTTCAAGCCGCGCAGCGGCTTTGCGGTTCTGCCCCTTGATGCGTCAGCATCCGGGCGGGTTGTCATGTGCTGGCGACAGCAATAAATCGCAGACGGACTCAGTTGTCGTCAGTGTGTTTGACCGTGATAAGATCTTTTTGGTTCGTTTTTCCATCGTTGGGAAAAATGAACCCGGCTGCCGGGCCGGGACCCGGCGGTTTTGATCGTGCTTTAGGGGTTTACCAGACACAATCAAAGGCAAAGTCGCTGGAATGACCTGCGGTGCGCTGTCGATAGCACGAAAACAGCAAGTCATCAAAAAATCCCACCAACTCGCTTGCATTTTCCTCCCTATCCAAACAACAATACAAATCACTGAATTTCTACAGGAGAATGAAAAATGACCACAGAATTCAAACCCAAACTCTTTGTCCGGGTCACCTGCCCTTTCTGCGTCAGGCTGGAAAACTTTTTTGAGCAGGCCGGACTGCTCGATAAAATTGACGTAATCGAATGCGATACCAAAGGAACAGATGAACTGAACCGCTACCGTGCCTTTCTGACAGATAAACTCGGCAAGCAGGCCACCTTCCCCACCATGGAGATCGCTCCCGACCAATACATGAGCGATTCGGGGGCCCTCATGGCTTACTATTCTGAGCTTTATCATCTGGAGCAGAAGCCCCTGGCAAGCAACTTTTAAAAGTTGCCCGCCTCAAACAGACCAGCAATAACAAATCCCCCGGAAAGAGTGGCCGTCCTTCCGGGGGATTTGTTTAGAAATTGTTTTCAGGATCAATACAGAGGGGCGAAAAAATGCCGCAGGCATTTGAATAAGACATCCAAGCCGCAAAGCGGCTTTACGGTTCTGCCCGTTTATGCGCCAGCATCCGGGCGGGTTGTTGTTTGCTGGTTCTGACAATAATTCGCAGGCGGACTCAATTGTCGTCAGTGTGTTTGACCTTAAAGAGTTTCTTTTCCTCCCTTTTCTTTGCGATCAAAGAAAAGGGAGTCGGCCGGCGGGCCGAGACCCGGCGACCTTGATCTTGCTTGAAGGTTTGAATTGAGACAATCAAAAGCAGGACCGCGGGGTCTCGCCCCCGCCCGGCGCCTTACTATTTGTCCCAGGCGGGCGACAAATAGTAAGCACAAAGCGCCCACATGTCCGGATGACGATCAGCAATTCCCGGTAGGGAGCATTCAGGCCAGCAACGACCCGGCCCACGCTGAGCAGGCTCAGCTAAAGGCCAGAACCGCAAAAATGCCGTAGGCATTTTGACAGAGGCAACATATTCAATTTCCAAGCCGCGCAGCGGCTTTGCGATTCTGCCCGTTTATGCGTCAGCATCCGGGCGGGCTGTCACCGGTTGAAGACTACCGACAAGGAACGTCTGATACCCATTTCGTCAGAGTATTTGACCTTAAAGAGTTTCTTTTCCTCCCTTTTCTTTGCGACCAAAGAAAAGGGAGTCGGCTGGCGGGCCGAGACCCGCCGACCCTGATGTTGCTTTAAGGTTTAAACAGACACAATCAAAAGCAGGACCGCGGGGTCGCACCCCCGCCCGGCGCCTTACTATTTGTCCCAGGCGGGCGACAAATAGTCAGCACAAAGCGCCCACATGTCCGGATGACGATCAGCAATTCCCGGTAGGGAGCATTCAGGCCAGCAACGACCCGGCCCACGCTGAGCAGGCTCAGCTAAAGGCCAGAACCGCAAAAACACCAAAGGTGTTTTGACCGTTGAAAAGACCCTCACCTCCAAGCCGCGCAGCGGCTTTGCGGTTCTGCCCGTTGATGCGTCAGCATCCGGGCGGGCTGTCACCGGTTGAAGACTACCGACAGGGAACGTCTGATACCCATTTCGTCAGAGTATTTGACCTTGATAAGATCTTTTTGGTTCGTTTTTCCATCGTTGGGAAAAATGAACCCGGCTGCCGGGCCGGGACCCGGCGGTTTTGATGTTGCTTTAAGATTTTAACAGACACAGTCAAAGACAAGGTCGCGGGGTCGCGCCCCCGCCCGGCGCCTTACTATTTGTCCTAGGCGGGCGACAAATAGTCAGCACAAAGCGCCCTTTTTACATGTCCGGATGACGATCAGCAATTCCCAGTAGGAGACATTCAGGCTGGCAACAATCCGGCCCACGCTGAGCAGGCTCAGCTAAAGGCCAGAACCGCAAAAATGCCGTTGGCATTTTGATGATGGTAGATATTTCGGAGTTCAAGCCGCGCAGCGGCTTTTCGATTCTGCCCGTTGATGCGTCAGCATCCGGGCGGGTTGTCACCGGTTGAATGCAGCCGATGGGAAACAGCAGGAACATCCATCGTCAGTGTGTTTGACCTTAAAGAGTTTCTTTTCCTCCCTTTTCTTTGCGACCAAAGAAAAGGGAGTCGGCTGGCGGGCCGAGACCCGCCGACCCTGATGTTGCTTTAAGGTTTAAACAGACACAATCAAAGGCTAGACCGCGGGGTCGCGCCCGGCCATCACTCCTTCCGCGCATGATAAACACGGCTGACATGAACCAGGCTGACCAGTTTCAGGACTGGTTTAATCATCAGCTGAGCGCTGCCGACAACAAACAGCCAGGTGCCACTGTCAACCAGGGAATCCGTCAGAAAGAAAAAACTCCCAACCAGAAACCACAGGGCAATCAGCATATCGTTACAGGCCCCAAGGGCTTCGTACCGGCGCTGAATGGTCATATGCTCCTGCCCGATGGCAAGTTCAAAAATCGGTTTAATCCTGATATGCATAAGCGGTTGAAAAAAATAGGATCGGAATATAAAAAAACTGACGGCTCCGGTTCATAGGAACACCGCGGCGGACGCCTACTCCAGCCCCAGGATATAATCCCACTGCTCTTCCGTCACCGGCATGATCGACAGACGGTTCCCCTTGCGCACCAGGGGCATATTTTCCAGGGCGTCATGCTCCTTCAGTTCGGCCAGGGAGATCACCCGCCGGGTGTGGCGGACGTACTGGACATCCACCATGAACCAGCGTGGCTTTGCGGGATCGCTCTTTTCGTCAAAATACTTGCTGGTGGGGTCAAAGGCCGTGAAATCCGGGTACCCCTCCTTCACCACCTTCATAATGCCGACGATCCCGGGGGTGTCGCAGTTTGAGTGGTAAAAGAACACCTGGTCCCCCACCTTCATGTCATCGCGCATCATGTTGCGGGCCTGGTAATTGCGCACCCCGTCCCAATGCTCGGTCTGGCCGGGCATCTTTTCAAGGTCGTCAATACTGAAGGCATTGGGTTCTGATTTCATCAGCCAGTAGTTCATGCGGGATCTCCTTCTGGTGCCTTTAGCAGAGGGTTGAAACAAGCAACTCTCAATAATGTACATGGATCACGACAGGTTTAGCAAATGGAGTCTCCAAAATACCAATGCCCTTCCAGGAGCATTCCTTAAACCCGATCCAGGGGACTGCGCACCCCCTGCCCGCCACGATTCAGGACATGGGTATAGATCATGGTTGTGCGGATATCAGCATGTCCCAGCAACTCCTGTACCGTACGGATATCATAACCATCCTCTAGCAGGTGCGTTGCAAAACTGTGTCGCAACGAATGGCAGCTGGCAGATTTCTTGATCCCCGCCTGCCGCACCCCCCTTTTGACCTTCCCCTGCAATACCGACTCATGTAAATGATGACGACGCTTACAGCCGCTTCTTGGATCGTCAGATATCTTTTCCGCCGGAAACAGGTATTGCCATTCCGGTTGACGACTGGCCTGGGGATATTTACGCGCCAGAGCCTCAGGCAAGTAAACATCGCCAAAGCCATGAGCCATATCGTTACGATGTAACTGATAAACATAATCGATCTGACGCTTCAAAGGATCGATGCACTTTTGCGGCAACATGGAACGCCGGTCTTTGTTCCCCTTGCCGTAGCGGATTAAAACCTGATTGTAGTCAAAATCGATATCCTGAACCCGCAGGCGTAAACACTCCATTAAACGCAACCCCGAGCCATACAGCAACGCCCCCATGAGCCAATAAGTCCCTGGCAAAACGGCCAACAAGCGCTGGACCTCTTCACGACTGAGAACGACCGGTAATCTTTTCGGCTTTTTCGCCCTGACCATATTGTCAAGCTCATCAAGCTCTATTTTTAAGACGTGCTTATACAGAAAAACCAGAGCATTCAACGCCTGATTCTGGGTTGACGCTGCGACATTTTGCCGGGTTGCCAGATAGGTCAAAAAAGAGCTGACGTGATCAGCACCCAGTTCCTGTGGGTGCCGTTTGTTATGAAACAGGATAAAACGTGTAATCCACGCGACATAGGCTTTTTCAGTACGCATACTGTAATGCCGCACACGAATTTCATTACGCACCAGATCAAGCAAACGCAGTTGACTCATGGCCCCTCCTCCACTGTCAGGCGATTAAAATATTGTACACCTGCTAATGTTACAATAAACTATATATCGCACAAGCCGATTTTTCAGAAATTTGTCAGATCCACTTGATATAAGAAATGAAAGACAGGTTTTGGGGAAAACCGACCGTGCTATAACACGGCCGATATCACGTATATTACATGTTGGGCGTGAGGAAGGAGAGATTTCTTGGATACTAAAATATTCAGTAAACAATTAGATGACATCATTAATACATACAATACGCTGGCAAGAAGTTCTCAATATGAGGATCTGAGCGATCATGCAGAAGCTGATCGGCAAAGTTTAGCTACAAGAGGAATTGCAGCAGTCAACCGAATAGCAGGTCCTATTGACTCGGCGGATAAATATTTAAATCTACTTTAATTCGTGTTATTGTAGGGCATGAATAACTTCGATGCCCGAAAACTCAATCAACAAGCGCAATACGAACTACGTAAACAAGTCGTTCGTTTACGTGAAAAAGGTCTGAACAACACGGCCATTTCCGAAATCGTTGGTCTCAGTCAACCCCACGTCAGTACAATCTGGAAAAAGTACGAACGTGGCGGCCTTGATGCCATCAAGCCGGGTCAGCGCGGTCGCCGTCATGGCGACAAGCGAGAATTGACCAGCGATCAGGAAGCCGAAATCCAGAAGCTACTGGTGGACAAGACCCCGGATCAGTTCAAGCTGTCTTTTGCGCTTTGGACCCGTGACGCGATTCGCCTGGTGATCAAACACCTCTATGGTCAAGACCTGCCGCTGCGAACGATCACGGACTACCTGAAACGCTGGGGTTTCACCCCGCAAAGGCCAACAAAGCGTGCCTACGAACAGAGTTCCAAGCACGTCGCCCAGTGGCTTGATTCGGAGTACCCGAAGATTCAGGCCCGAGCCAAGCAGGAAAAGGCCGAAATACACTGGGGCGACGAGACCGGCATCCAAAATGATGCGTATCATGCCCGGGGATTTGCTCCAAAGGGCAAAACCCCTGTGGTGCGAATCAATGCCACCAAGAGCCGGGTCAATATGATCTCTTCGGTTACGAACCGTGGCAAAGTGCGGTTCATGCTGTATCGTGAAACCATGACCGCCAAAGTGCTGATCAAATTTATGTCCCGTTTGATCAAGGACGCGGACCGCAAGGTGTTTCTGATTCTCGACAACCTGCGGGTCCATCACAGCAAGGTCGTAAAGGCCTGGCTGGAAGAAAACAAAGAGCAAATCGAGGTCTTTTATCTGCCGTCATATTCCCCGGAACTCAACCCGGACGAATATCTTAACGGCGACCTCAAGCAGAAGATCCGCTCCGGACTACCTGCTCGAACACAGAAGGACTTGGAGAAAAAGACCCGTTCCTTCATGTGCACCCTACAGAATCGTCCGAGGCATGTGCAAAATTACTTCAAGCATCCAAAGATCGCTTATGCTGCTTGATTTAACTGTTTAATCACCGGAGCAATAACTCCTCGTATTCAAGCCAATTAGTCAGAATCCAAAAAGAGTTCAAGTATCTCCATGAAAATTTGCCTCCGATTATGGGTGTTGTTAAAGCGTTAAAAGCTGATCTCGATTCAGGGTATATTCAATCCCTAATTGAACTGGCGCATGGCGATATCTTCGCCAATTTTATCGAAATGGCAGAACATTTACTTGACTCCAGCTACAAAGATGCAGCTGCCGTAATTGCAGGCTCAACACTTGAAAGTCATTTACGTGAACTTTGCAGCAAAAACGGAATCCCTTCAGAGGATGCAAGTGGCCCTGGTGGAGCCATGAGACCCAAAAAAGCCGATAGGTTAAATTCGGAATTAGCAAAAGCTTCAATTCTTTCAAAATTGGACCAAAAAAATGTAACTGCTTGGCTTGATCTTAGAAATAAAGCGGCACACGGAAATTATAGCGAATATACAAAAGATCAAGTTTCACTATTAATTGCTGGAATTCGTGATTTCATTAGTCGTAACTCGGCTTAAATCGCCCAACCATGAAATCAAGCCGACGGTTGATAGCTCTGCGGTTCTCGTAAAGCTTTCTACCAATTTGAGAAGGCACTACGCCGCGGCTTATCAACCCCGTTATACGCTATGAATCCAATTGACTGGCTAAATATAAATGCACCTGGCTTTTCTGAGCTAACTCAACATGAGCAAGAAGCAATCATGCATTTTTCGTTGCTCTGGAGTTTTTTCGAAGCCGAAGCACTCAGAACAAATGCTTCTGCAAATGCAATCCTTGCACTGACGCACGAATGGGCAAGCACTGGCAGTCTTCGCATTGAATCATTTGCACAAAGTCTTGAGTATTTTATGGGGCGTTATTTTCAAAATGGTGATCCCACAGAGCACTTCCGTGGCCTGAATCTTCGCAGAAATGACAACATTGAACTTGTGAGGGCAGTTCTGAGCGGTACGAACACCAATCCAGCAGACAGTGTTGCGGCGCTACTCATTGTGGTATTTCGTTTACGCAATAACCTCTTCCATGGGGTTAAATGGGCCTATGGTATTCGCGGGCAACTTTCAAATTTCATGAATGCAAACATGTCGCTCATGGCTGCTTTGGAAACACATCGTCAGCAATAAACAGCGTATAACAACAGCATTAACCGGATGAAACAGGGCTAGGCGAAATTCGCAAGAAGTCTACTAAATTGAAACGTATGACCGCCACCGGTTATGCAGAACCGTTATGCCAAAGAAAATGAGTAAAAATGGAATCCAGCATCCTTGATTTTTTCAACAATCGAGAAATTGCCACTGCTATTTGGCTACTGGTTCTGATCGGCTGGGTTATTTACAAAAAAGAAACCAGGGCATCACTTATCCAATTAATAAAGGCATTCTTCGCATGGAAATTGACAATTTCATACCTAGCAATGTTGGCCTATATCTCAACAGTCGTTTATCTTCTATATTCAATTGAGATTTGGAAGTGGTCTCTTATCGCAAGCACAACCCTCTGGGTTGCATTCGGTGCATTTTCAATGCTCATGAATCACGAAAGAGCCAACAATGAAAATTTCTTTTTCGAATCCATAAAAGAGCAATTTAAAATATTAGTATTTCTGGAATTTGTTATTAATTTCTATGTATTCAGTCTTTGGGCCGAACTCATAATAGTTCCAGTGTCAGCCTTCGTTGGCGGCATGTTGGCAGTCGCTGAATCAAAAGAAGAGTACAGACCAGCAAAAAAAACATTAAACATTATAATTTCAGCATTCGGAACATTCGTAATAATTTACGCAATATATATGTTAATTAATGACTTTTCAAATTTCATTTCACTTGAAAATTTACGCAGTTTTATAGTTCCTATTGTATTAACTTTGTCATTCTTGCCGTTTATATATTTTGCGGCTTTATCTATAAATTATGAGACTTTGTTTACAAGACTTAGCTTTATTACAAAAGAAAAGCATGTGTATAAATATGCAAAAGCTAGGTTTATTTCCACTTTCGGCATAAATTTAAAGAAGCTCAACAAGTGGTCAAAAGAAATGAATAAATATCATTTTGAAACAACAGAGTGCGTTGACAATGCCTTGAGTTGTTTTGAAAAAATAGGTTGTGAAGAATCGGCATAACAAACTAATCAACGCGGACGGAAAATAGCTCTGCAAATACCCGAATACTTCGGTGGGACTCGTAAGCTCGCGTCGCCGCCGGTTATCCCAACCGTTAGCTTAAAGAATTGGAGAAATCTTTGAAAATAATTTCAGTTTTTAATAATAAGGGTGGGGTTGGAAAGACAACTCTTACTTTTCATCTTGCTCATGCACTTACAAAAATTGGGAAAAAAGTTTTAATGATCGATGCTGATCCTCAATGCAATTTAACTATTTACAGTGTTGATCAAGAAACAATACACCAAATGTGGTCAGAAGAAGATGAGTTTATTGATTTAGGTTTTGATGAAACAAAAAGCAAAATAACAGAAAAAGAATTTATAGAAATAAATAACAAGACGAGAAGTTTACACTATCTTCTTAAACCAACTGAAGAGGGGACTGGTGATCTTGAATTACTTCCTCCAGCATTAAAGCTTGGTAGTTCTCTTGACATGATCCCGGGAAGACTGTCTCTTCATTTATATGAAGAAAAAATTGCTTCAAGGTGGACAGATGCGTATAGAGGTGATCCTCTTTCTGTTAGAACTCTAACAAAAATCAGGTCTATTGCTGAAAAATATTCAAATCACAACAACTATGATTATGTAATCATTGACACATCACCAAGCTTAAGCTCATTAAATAAGGTAATAATATCAACTGTTGATGGTTTTTTCATTCCTGCAGCACCTGATCTTTTTTCTCTATATGGAATAAAAAATATTGGTCGTTCACTATCATCTTGGAAGTCTGAATTTGAAGTTATCTACAAATTAATATCTGAAGACAAAAGGAAGCTGTTCCCAACAAATTTTGTTAGTTTTATAGGATACACAATTTACAATGCAAGGCCATATTCAGGCGTTAAAAATGTGTGGAACCTTGCTCAAGCACATCTTAACTATGCCTTGCAAATCCCAGATGTCATAAAAGAAAATATAAAGGAAGAATTAAGGTCTCACCTGCCAGAAGAATTACTTAATTCACCAATTGGTGAAACATCAGTCATGCACACTCATAACACATTCCCTGCCATGGCACAGCATTATCATAAACCCATGTGGGAAGTGCCTTCTCTGCCAACCCTAGAGTCACAGCATATCAATACACTTAGAGGGTCAAAAGAAAAGTATGAGGCAACCCTTGATGGTTATAAGGCTTTTGCTAATGATCTTATTACAAGAATTCAACTGTTAGGGTAGGTCATGAACAAGCAAGAACAAATTGAGGAAGCTATATTAGCATTTACTTCGGAGAGATACGTTTTTGAGAGGTTCTTAAGAGGGATTATTGATTTTTTCTCCCTCGAGCCAGAATTGAATGAATACGGTAATCCTGCAATTCATACAATAAAGCATCGGCTTAAGGATATTGATCACCTTAGAGATAAAATTATAAGAAAATGGAATGATGAAGATCCAATCACATCTAAAAATATATTTGAAAAAATAAATGACCTAATAGGCGTCAGAGTCCTCCATCTATATCAAGATCAATTTCCCAAAATACATGAATTTATTAACAAAAGAATTTCAGAAGGAGACTGGCATCTTGCTGAGGACCCTGTTGCTTATTCTTGGGATCCCGAAGCAAAGGCGTTTTTTGAAGACCTCGGTTTAAAGGTAAAAATCAAAGAATCATACTATACAAGTATTCATTACGTAGTAAAGCCAAAGCCAGACTCAAACATATGCTGTGAGATTCAGGTAAGAACACTCTTTGAAGAGATCTGGGGTGAAATAGATCACACAATTAACTATCCTCATCCCACACCTAGTCTCGCATGTAAGGAACAATTGAGAGTACTTTCGAAATTGGTATCTACTGGTACAAGATTAGCTGATTCAATATTCAGAACCCAAGATTGGCATAATGAAGCAGAAGCTAACAATCCAATAAACGCGGACGGAAAATAGCTCTGCAAATACTCGAATACTGCGGTGGTATACGCAAGCTCGCGTCGCCGCCGGTTATTCAAGCCGTTAGGTAAAGAAAAGAAATAAGGTAATCATGAAGAAATTAATTTTTATATTTTTACTGTTTTCCATCCCACAATTGGCCTTATCCAACAACCTTTAACTGGCAAATCACCTTTATTACGCAGCTCAATATAAAAGGGCCGCCTCAGAATATTTAAGTTATTTGAAAAACGAAGGTATACCTGAAGAAAATATAGATGAGGTTATTTTTAAACTTGGTCTTTCATATTTCATGTACGGTGATAACACCAATGCTGTTCAAGTATGGAAGGTCGGAAAAGAACGAAATGGTGCTTTTTTTAAAGGCCGAATCTTTAGAATCCCAGCAAGCTCAATGTTGCCGACATTAATAGTCGGCGACCTTATTCTAATCGACAATCAGTATTACGAACATAAAGCTATTGCTCGCGGTGATGTAGTAGTGTTTTTCAAGCCAGATGATACTAAGGGTAAGGTCTTCATTAAAAGAGTCATGGGACTCCCCGGGGAACGGGTCGCAATTAAAGACAAACAAGTCTACATAAATGGTGAAAAAGTATTTGATAAATTTGCAATTCACAAAGACGATGAATGTTTGAGCGCAAAAGTTTCTCCACGCGACCAAATGGCCGATTTGTTACTTTCTAATCAAAGCTATTTTTTGCTCGGAGATAACAGGGACTTCAGTTATGACAGCCGTTTTTGGGGGCCAGTTAAAAAGGAAATGATTCTTGGGCGTGCTATGATCATATATGGATCAACTCACTGCTGTCTCACAGTTTGATCAATAAATAGAAGGCTTGGAAACTCACTTGTGGTATACTCAGTTCGCCAAAACACAAGTAACTACAAGGAGTTCCAAGCCATGGCACATTGTAGCACTGTTCTTTCTCAAATAGTACGAATTTTCCCGAGACATGAATTTCAGCACCTCGCCAACAAGCATCACGAGGGACAGAAATTCCGCTCGTTTTCCCGTTGGTCTCAGTTTGTCGCCATGTTGACCGCGCAGCTGTCCGCGCGGAGCAGCCTGCGTGACGTGGTCGATAATCTCGGCGTTCAGGGTGGCAAGCTCTACCACCTCGGCATCAAGGCGTTTAGCCGGGCGACACTGGCGCGCTGCAATGAAAAACAGCCGCACACGCTCTATGAAGAGCTTTTCAAGCGTCTCCTTGGGCGTTGCCAGGGCATGGCGCCACGCAACAAGAAATTCAAGCTCGATGGCAAGGTCTACCTGCTGGATGCCTCGCTGGTTGAGCTCTCTCTTTCGCTCTTCCCCTGGGCCAGGTACCAGAAGACCAAGGGCGCAGCCAAGTTGCATATCGGCCTCGATGCCGATGGCTACCTGCCAGCCTTTGTCGATCTCACCCGGGGCAACGAGCATGAGATCAATCGGGCCAGAGAGCTCGAACTGACGAAAGGTTCCTACGTCGTTTTCGACCGTGGCTATACCGACTACAGCTGGTATCAGGAACTCACGGAAGACGGAGTCTTCTTCGTCAGTCGCCTGAAAAGCAATGCCATCGTGACACCGGGCCGTAAGCGCCGTGGCCGCAAAAGTCCAGGCGTAATCGAGGACCGGGAGATTCGCTTGGGCAAACTGCCCGAAACCTTTCGGCTGGTCACTTACCTGGATCAGGAGACCGGCGTCACCTACCAGTTCGTGACCAATTCCCTCGATATCCCAGCCCAAACGGTGGCCGATCTTTACAAAGAGCGCTGGCAGATCGAGCTCTTCTTCAAGTGGATCAAGCAGAACCTGCGCGTGAAGAACTTTCTCGGCACCTCGATGAACGCGGTCAAGACCCAGCTCTGGATCGCGCTATGCGCCTACCTGGTGCTCTCGTTTCTGAAGTTCCAGTCGAAAATCGGAGCTTCGTTGCAGTGTATGCTGCGGATATTGCAACTCAATTTATTTGAACGGCGCGATTTGATGGGCCTATTTCGGCCGCCAGACCGCACAAATAAACATGAAATCAAACAGTTAGCTCTGCTTTGAAACTATGAGACAGCAGTGGGATCAACTCCAAACAATGTAAACTTGGAAGGGGCAAGAATCGAACGCATGGGAATGGTCATTGAATAGAAAATACCTAACGAAATAATTAACCGGATGGAACGAACTGCGCCGATACTCGCAAGGTTTCTACTAGACTGCAACGACGCTTCTCCACCGGTTATCTAACCGTTAGGCAAGAAACGCACACATTTACAAATGGAATGAATATGACTTGGACGAACAAATACTGGGATATTCTTAATCACTTTTATTGGTGGCCACCGTACATAGGATTACGTTCTATTTCTCAGAAAAAGTGGACAAAACAAGATGGAAAAGTTTGCGTTCCAGCTGAATTAGTTAATATGGCGGGGCCTCTCTACTGTCGTGAACAAAAGTTTGAAGACCTAGAAAACCATCTTCTAGGTAACGAAGAAATACTTAACCATATATTTGATTTGACATTCTCAATTGCCCCTGATTTTGTAATAAATGAATCTTTTCTTAAGCCTTTAGGATATGACGACGAAGGTAGCTTTCAATCCATAGGCAGGGAAGTCAACGACCGTTATAGCTGGAATGGAAATGTTACTCAACAAGATGGTTTTTTCGTAAGTGACAATAGCGCTATTGCTGTCGAGCTCAAGCTGAAATCAAGCAGTTGGCCAGAACAAGTTCTCAAATATTCGGCACTCCTTGCATGGGAGGAGCTACACAAAGGGAGTCGTGAAAATCTAGGACTTCTCTTCATTGTACCAGCCTATTCAATCGACAATCATTGGAAAAAATGCGGTCTTAACGGTCCAACTATAGATAGATCCTTCCTCGACACAAAATGGAAGAAAAAATTACCAGATGAAATTTCAAATTTGATAGAAAACAACTTTGAACAAGTTGCCTCTGTATTAGATAGATTAAAAATTAATGTTATTTCTTGGAGTGATCTACGGAATAGTTTGCTTGAAATTCATAGCACCCTTGACTTATCTCATCGTGGGGACCAAACGCTTTCTAGGCTGCTTAGCGGATTCTTAGCGCAACTTGATGCTCATCGTGATACGGGTCTGAGTTTGCCTAACCATTCAATCAACGCGGACGGAAAATAGCTCTGCAAATATTCGAATACTTCGGTGGTACTCGCAAGTTCGCGTCGCCGCCGGTTATCCAAACCGTTAGTTTTTCAGATTAAGTGAGGGAAAGATGGACACTCTTCAAGTTTTCCTATTCAAAGATAGCTTCGGCCCTTTCTTATCGCTGCTGAACGAAAACGATGTACCTTACAAAATGCATGCACAACGCTCTGCTGAGCCAATGGCCTGCTCTGAATTAATCGAAATCTTGAAGTCTGATGGTCTGTGGGGAGGTTTGGCTGCTGTTATCGTTGCTTTTCTAAAGTATAGAAACACCAGAAAAGTAGTTATCACAACGAATGACAATCAAGTAATCCATGCAGAAAATATTTCCAAAGAAGAATTAGAGACTATTTTGAGAAATTCAAAAAGTATTGCTGCAATAGAAACAAAAAAAGAGCAAAACTAACAATAAAATCAAGCCGATGGCGGTTAGCTCTGCGGTTCTCGTAAAAGTTTCTACAAACCCGCAAAGGCACTGCGCCACGGCTTATCAAAACCGTTATGCCTAAACAATAAAATTGGCATATCTAAACAAGGTCATTAAGATATGGTCAACAATATTGTAATTATTATTGGTACGTTCTTGATGGCTCTTGCAGGCATTGTCCATACTGATTTTTCTAAAAAGCTTATCTATCGAAAAAATTTTATATTTATCATCCTAGGTATTGTTTTCATTGCATTCGGTACATTTTTAAGCGCGGTAAAGCAGAGTAAATTAGAACAAGAACAGATCGAATTATTAAAAAACAATAGTCGTCTCAATCAAGAAATAGCCGAGATATCAAAAAGGTCACTAGACTCCATCACTGGTGGGGACAGTTACGTGGTGGTCATGCCAACATTTACGAGCAAAGATCATGACACTCTATCTCTTATAGTAACTAGCTATGGAGACTATCCTATCTACGATATTAAAATAGATGTTGTAGATCTGGACCAGTCAAGAGAATTAGAAAATCAGTTTTCTTTTGAAGAGAAAAAGAACAACCCAAGTTTAGTTGTAAGTCAAATCATGAAAGCTCATTATAGCTTCGATATCGGAAACAAAACACAGGGGCAAGGGAAGTTCGTACCAGTTAATTTTAAATTAAATTACAAAAACCTAACAAAGAGGGGCTTTAACATAAAAATATTTGCTAGAAATGGGATATTCAATGAAAAGCTACGTTTGAAAAAAATTGATAATGTTTGGGTTAGTGCATATAAGGTGTCTTCTACATATGGAACTAAAAGTGAAGAAAAAGTACTCTTCACGCGAATTGATGAAAAATACACTGAAATTGACTCAGACTGGTGATTATTCAATATTGCAAATGTTGAATAATGGCATAACCATCCAATCAACGCGGACGGAAAATAGCTCTGCAAATACTCGAATACTTCGGTGGTACACGCAAACTCACGTCGCCGCCGGTTATCCAAGCCGTTAGTTGCAAAGGAGGGTACATTATGACTTTAGGTAAACATCTCGGGAATTGCGATGAATTGTGGAAAGAAACTCGGGATTTACTTGCCGAAGAAAATCTAACAAGCATCCAGTCTGACATTCAAGAACTTGGCGATAAATGGGATTCCTGGAAAGACAAAAATGAAAAAATAATTATCGATTTCTGTCTAGCAACTTCAAAGCAAAAAGTCGAGATTTTGAATAATTGTACTAATGAAGAAACAAGGGGCAGAATTCTATTTGCAGCTCTTCAGAAACACACTGATGGTATCAACCTGCTCCTGACATTAAAATCATATGGTATTGAAGACCCTCTATCTCAGGGGTCAGCACAATTGCTTGAAACTGCTGGTTCCGCACTAGATAGCCTTCTTAGACTACAATATTTATCTGAACCAAATGACATTTTCTCTTTCGACCTTAGTTCACCGTTAGAATTAGCAGAAGCACAATTAAAAAAGCTGTCTACCCAAAGCACCTAACCATGAAATCAAGCCGACGGTTGATAGCTCTGCGGGTTTCGTAAAGCTTTCTACCAATTTGAGAGGGCACTACGCCGCGGCTTATCAACACGTTAGCCGAAAGAAATAAAAATGAGTTTTGTGTCCATTGTTGCAAGAGAAGGTTTTATCTCAATTACAAGCGATGGACGGGTCTGCGATCATGACATGACTCCCATCCAAGAAAATTACAAAAAATTTCACCAAATAACGGATAATTTCTTTTATGCATTTGCAGGGCACAAACAGCCATGTGAGATATTCATAAAAGTTTCAGAAATTGAAAAATTACACGATAAAAATTTTGAAATCAGTGCACAAGAAATTCAAAAAAAATTACTTTTGCCCCCCTTCAGCCAGTACAAAATTTTATTGGCCTGCGGGGGCAAAGATAAATCAGGAAATATCGGTTTTTTCACGCTCAGCACCCTTTAACCAGCGATACAGTTTTTCAAACCAAAAGACGACGATATTAGCTACGCATTTCTTAACAATAGTTCAATTGGAGACGACGTTGCCCTGAACAAGCTGATTGAATGCATGAAAGTTACTGGCATAGACACTGCCGAACAAATTAGTCATGCACAAGTTGGCTTAAACAACCATATTGCATCTATTGACCAAACAGTTAACACCACTACATTTAATGCAATAATCGGCTAACAAACTAATCAACCGGACGGGAAATACGTCTGTGCAAATTTGTAAAACAAAATCAAAATTGCGGTGGGTGGCGAGCAGTTCGTCGCCGCCGGTTATCACGAACCGTTAGGTTTTCCTATGCCATACTGGACAGAAATACAATATACAGGTGGTGCTAAAATTGGCATCGTCAATGCTAATTGGCCACTTGCAAAGCTAACAGCAGATTCCCAAAAATTAAAATTGAATGTCACCTTTATTGGAAAATATGAATTTGAAAAAGCTCAAATATTAAATATCAAGAAAGTAGGCTTTATTCCACTAATTGGAACCGGTATTAAAATAGAGCATACGGTAGCAGACTACCCTCGCAATATAAATTTTTACGCTTTTTCGAGTCCGTATAAAGTTATGGAACGTTTATCAGATGTTGGCTTTTTTACATCAGAGAAAAGTGTAAATTGCGAGTCATCTGCCCAGAATAAAGGTATTCCAGTGAAAGTCCTACCGACAATTGTGGCTATATTTACATGGAATTTCTTATTTTTAGCGGACCAAGGTTTTTTCATGGGTAAAACTGTAGGAATAGAAGGTCTTTTTACCCAAATAGCATTTATTTTAGTTTTTGGAACTTCTCTAGCGGTTAAAAAATTTCCATTAGCATCAAATATATTTCTAAAGCCTGGGCGCTCTGTGAATGAAATATCGCCTATATTGAATTTACTCATATTAGTGTCAGGTCTTTTTTTTGTTATAGACTTATTAACCGTGTTTTGATTCCAAATACAAACCTAACGAAAGAATCAACCGGACGGAAATTACGTGTGCAAATATCCGTAAACTTCGGTGGAAACCGCTACTTCGCGCCGCCGCCGGTTATTCAAAGCCGTTATAATTTAAAGGAACTAGGATGCATAAATACTTCGCCGACATCAGCGAGGAACTGAATAACAAGTCAAACAAAATAAGAGATTACTTTGCTACTCATAAGCCGTCAGCGGGATCAAATAGAGAGGGGTTGGTGGCAGCCTTCCTTGAAGAATACCTCCCGAAAAAATATGCAATTAGTTCCGGCCTAATCCTTTCAAAAAATGGGTGCTTTTCAAACCAAGCAGACATCATAGTTGCTGATCAAATGTCAAATGCACCACTCTTCGGTGAAAACAATGAAAAGATCTGGCTCGTTGAATCGGTGTATTCCTTAATAGAAGTCAAGACACAACTCACACCAACAACCCTGAAAGACTCGTTTGAAAAGTGCAGAAAATTTAAAGAATTAACAAGAAGTTACGCATCAGATTTTGGCCGTCAAAATATAAAAGAGTCTCTCTTTGTTTTGTGGGCATTCAATGCTCCAAATCCACAAACGGCAAAACAAAACATTGAAAATGAATTGCAGAATATTCCGCGCGAACAGCAACCTGACTTCATAGTCGTCCCTGGCTCATTTCTAGTCAGAGCTGGTCACTATTATGAACTTTCCAAATTAGGGCAACCATCTTCAGAGCACCGCCGACAACTATTGGCCAAACATGGTGGAAACCTTGCTCAAGCATTGGGCAGAGGCTTCGAGTGTGCGGTTATGAAAGAAAATTGCCTGTTAGCATGGCTAGTGTGGTTTTCTTCTTGGTTGCATGCTGCTGGAGAAAGGCGAGCACCTTTAAACGAGTATGTTCCTAAAGACCTAATTTGGGGGCAAATAGTCTGAAATAAATTATAACAACAGAATCAACGCGGACGGAAAATAGCTCTGCAAATATTCGAATACTTCGGTGGTACACGCAAGTTCGCGTCGCCGCCGGTTATCCAAACCGTTATCTTGAAGAAGAATTGCTCCTAAAAAACATATGCCAAAGGAGTTTCTATGCCAAACCCTTATCAGTACCGGTACCAAGTTGCGGAAGAGATACTCCGTGCAGGCGGATCAGATGAAGAAATCCAACAACGAATCATGGCAGAATTTCCTGAATCTAAAGAAAATCCTACCCGTGCTCAGTGGTACCGCCGCAGTTGGGTAAAATATGGCCATTGCCGTGGGTCACGTGCCAGCTAGGAGCATACTATGATCAAATGTCTATATATCCTAATTGCCGTTGTTTTATTACTTTCGGGTTGTGGCAGTAAACGTATAGACCCAGATGGGCGCTATTTGCGCTTTTCAAGCAACAACATTGGTTATCAAATTGACTTTAGGGATGCCAAGTTTTGTGAGGCATTGGGCAGCTTTAGCCAGTACATGCCAGCATTAGTCATAGACAAATCATTAACTTGCACGAAGTCACCAGCCGAAGGGTACAGTTACAGTGCAGTTGGTCGTTTTGACTCAGGTAGTTTTATAGAAATTTCTACCAACAACCCAGCAGGATGCTCTGAAGTTAATAACGCAATAAAAGCCCTAAAAGAAGAGCAGAATCTAAGAGTTCTGATTGAATGCAAGTAATTGGTAACAGATAACACTCAAATTAACCGGATGGGACAAAGGTAGCCGATTTTTGCAAGGTGTCTACTTAGGCGTAGCGGCGTTTCGCCACCGGTTATCTAACCGTTAGGCATCAGCCATAATAAATATGAATTTAAAGTGTCTATCCTGCAATGTGCCCTTCGGGACCACAGCATACTACAAAACACAAATGTATGATCCATCGGCATTATTGCTCCGGTGATTAAACAGTTAAATCAAGCAGCATAAGCGATCTTTGGATGCTTGAAGTAATTTTGCACATGCCTCGGACGATTCTGTAGGGTGCACATGAAGGAACGGGTCTTTTTCTCCAAGTCCTTCTGTGTTCGAGCAGGTAGTCCGGAGCGGATCTTCTGCTTGAGGTCGCCGTTAAGATATTCGTCCGGGTTGAGTTCCGGGGAATATGACGGCAGATAAAAGACCTCGATTTGCTCTTTGTTTTCTTCCAGCCAGGCCTTTACGACCTTGCTGTGATGGACCCGCAGGTTGTCGAGAATCAGAAACACCTTGCGGTCCGCGTCCTTGATCAAACGGGACATAAATTTGATCAGCACTTTGGCGGTCATGGTTTCACGATACAGCATGAACCGCACTTTGCCACGGTTCGTAACCGAAGAGATCATATTGACCCGGCTCTTGGTGGCATTGATTCGCACCACAGGGGTTTTGCCCTTTGGAGCAAATCCCCGGGCATGATACGCATCATTTTGGATGCCGGTCTCGTCGCCCCAGTGTATTTCGGCCTTTTCCTGCTTGGCTCGGGCCTGAATCTTCGGGTACTCCGAATCAAGCCACTGGGCGACGTGCTTGGAACTCTGTTCGTAGGCACGCTTTGTTGGCCTTTGCGGGGTGAAACCCCAGCGTTTCAGGTAGTCCGTGATCGTTCGCAGCGGCAGGTCTTGACCATAGAGGTGTTTGATCACCAGGCGAATCGCGTCACGGGTCCAAAGCGCAAAAGACAGCTTGAACTGATCCGGGGTCTTGTCCACCAGTAGCTTCTGGATTTCGGCTTCCTGATCGCTGGTCAATTCTCGCTTGTCGCCATGACGGCGACCGCGCTGACCCGGCTTGATGGCATCAAGGCCGCCACGTTCGTACTTTTTCCAGATTGTACTGACGTGGGGTTGACTGAGACCAACGATTTCGGAAATGGACGTGTTGTTCAGACCTTTTTCACGTAAACGAACGACTTGTTTACGTAGTTCGTATTGCGCTTGTTGATTGAGTTTTCGGGCATCGAAGTTATTCATGCCCTACAATAACACGAATTAAAGTAGATTTAAATATTTATCCGCCGAGTCAATAAAATGTAAAAAATGCGGTTGTGAACTGGAAGTTTATTTTGGTCAATACGCATTTGCATGGTTCATTTCTATTGCTCAAGTTATATTTCCATTTCTTGTTTATAGGTTAATAAATTCGGTAATAAATAGTGGCCTAGCAAGCATAATTTTTTTCTTCTACTTCCCTATTAGCATTTTTGGAATACACTATTTCTACAAAACAATCTTGAGCTATAAAATTTTAAGAAATGGCAATAATTACAGAATGCCTAACACAAGAATTAACGCGGACGGAAAATAGCTGCGCAAATATTCGTAACCTTCGGTGGTACACGCAACCTCGCGTAGCCGCCGGTTATTCACAACCGTTAGGCCCAAGGAAAATAATTATGCCTCAGAAAAAAAGTACGCCTCCTGCGAACGTTACAAAACCTGAAACGTTTATCCTTGAGTCGCTGGCGCATGAAGACGAATTAGCAACAAGGCTAGACGGAAAAGTTCTTTATGATGTCCTTAAACTTCAGGGGAAAAATCCGCTCTATTACTATTTCCGAACTCAGCGTGAACTTGTTGAATTTTCTAAAATATTCAGAGATTCAGGGTATCGCTATCTTCACCTTTCATGCCATGGAAATGCAGAAACCGTTAGTTATACATTCGGGGAATCTGTTTACACAGAATTTGCTCGGCTGTTTGAAAGGAAACTACACAATAGAAGATTATTTGTCTCCGGTTGCAACTTGGGAAATATGAATTTTGCAAAAGCAATTTTCGCCACAAATGGCGGCATGTATTCAGTAACGGCACCGACAAAAAAGGTTTTCTTTGATCAGTCTATCTCGTTTTGGTCTGCTTTTTATTACATGATGCACGCATGGGATTCTTCAGCCATGAAAAAAAAGCGTCTAAATCAAGTTTTCAACCAGCTATCCACAATTTTCGAAATGCCTCTAGCTCATTATTATCGAGACACTGGACAAGGAGCAGCAGTCGTTGAGCAAATATACTCAGCAAAACGAGAAAACCTAAATACTGCCAAAGCAAAAGCATCTACTCTGCCTGGAGAAGAAATCTAGGCCTAACAAACTAATAAACGCGGACGGAAAATAGCTCTGCAAATATTTGAATACTGCGGTGGTACACGCAAGTTCGCGTCGCCGCCGGTTATCAAAACCGTTAGCTAAATGGGGAGTAGGGTTATGGAACAAGAAATTCTTGAATTTACTACCTCGATAGGAGCAATAGAGCCCGATCCATCCTCAGAGGAATACAAGCTATTTCGCCAACTCTTCAAACGACAAAATTACTTCATTTGGAATCGGTCATTTTTGATCGTCAAAATTAGCCGTAGCAAAAAGCCTTTTTGGGGTGTTGGAAAGCCGTTCATCGACTTTTTGAACTCACTGAATAACTACCACCTTGTTCTTCTGACAAGTAAATCGGAAGGTTGGGTTTTCAATAAAAAAGAAGTCAATTACTACATTGACATTAAAAAATGGAACTTGAGGGCGGAAGACAACAACTACAAAATAAATTACCCTCTTTCTGATAAAAATTCGTTTATGACCAAGAAAAAATTTCTGCAACTGACTGAAACCGCAGAGAATAGCTAACCATGAAATCAAGCCGACGGTTGACAGCTCTGCGGTTTTCGTAAAACTATCTACCTATTTGACAAGGCACTACGCCGCGGCTTATCAACACCGTTATATTAAACTTATGCAATTGGAGGGGAATCATGCCATGGGTTTACCATCAGTCCACTGGAGACCTAGAATACAGCGGTCAGCTAGTAGGTAGTCGTCCCTGCAAAAGTCGGATTTGACGCTCCAGTGATCTCAATTCTGGAGAGTCGAATCAAACGTTAAGTGCTCAACTCATCGCAGCAGATTGCCAGACGATGATTTTGAACGGTTGAAGGAGTAACTTTAGCCGTTCCAGCTCTTTGAAAATAAGCCAAAAGAATGCTCGCAGGAGCTTTCTCAAGTTGAAACCACATGCGGCCAGGATGGCGTTTATCTTGTCGCCATCGCTTCCTTTGAGATAGTTGCGATCCATCCGGTTGTCACTCTTCATGTGGCCGATCACTGGTTCAATGGCACTGCGTCGCTTGAACCAGCGCCACTCGCTCGGCTTCATGCTCTTCTTGCGCCGGTTTGCCAAGTGGATATTGGTCTGGCCTAGCTGCTTTGGGTTGCCTCGATAGCCTTTATCAACATAGGCATGATCAGCATCCCAACCGACAACTCGCTTCATCTGTTTCAGTGCCCCTTTGAGAGTATGACCGTCAAACGGGTTGTTGTGCAAAGCTTCGACACCGATGATCCAGTTGTCATTCGAGGTGGTCACAACCGAGACCTTGCAACCGAATTCATATTTCTTATGTGCCTTGCCTTTGCCGATGCATTCCACTTCGGGAGCATGCAGGCTGTAGATCTTGTTCTTGTCACTTCGCTGTTGCACCAATAACCGTCTGGCGTTTGCCAAGAGTTCAGCCAGTTGCTCATCAGGCTGCAGGCAGTTGCGCAGAATATTGCGATACACGCGGCCCAAGTAGTTCTTTAGCTTCTTCTGCTCCCGCCTGGCACGTCTGATCTGCCGGGCATGCGCATAGCGACTGTTCATGATCAGTGCTCGTTTGCCGAGCCGAAGATAGCTCTGCCGTAATGGGATGCCACGATCTTTGGCAGCTTTGACCAGCAACACCCGAGCTTTGTGGTAAAGCCGAGAATCGGTTGGATAGGCAATCGCCTTTTCCTGCACCGTTGTATCGACATTAACCCGTTCCATGTGACTCTGGGTCAAATGGTCCCCACGTTTAGCTGTTTCCAGCGTTTCGCAGAGCAACTGCTCCATGTGCTTCGGACCGATCCGCTTGCGCCAACGGCCCAGAGATGTCGGATCAACCGGTAGCTCATGAATGAAATACTCAAAACCGCAAAAGTACTGGTAGTACGGATTCTCTAGCAGTCTAGCCACAATCGATTCGTCACTCTCATTGAAAGCGTGCTTCAAATAGTGCAGACCAACCATTAATCGAGTCGGCTTGCCGGGGCGACCTTTCTCGGAGTAGAGAACGCCGAACTTGTTATCAAAGACCGACCAATTGATCTGGTTGGCCAGCACGAACAGAGGATGATCGCGGTTCAAAATTTGATCAAGGCGAGCACGAAACAGATCGGATTGGTCTTTTTGCGGTACTTTTGGCTTCATAAAATCACCACGTTTTAAGGGCTGAAGTACTATTTATGGTGATTTTAACAATTTTACACTGCAATTTTAATCAACAATTTCAGGCTTTTATAATTTTTCAGGGACGACTAGGTAAAGGGTATTCCGGCGCTATTGGATATAAGAATGATCCGGCCAGCGAAGCTCTTGAAAATTTAGGTCCTATTCCACGTGGAAGTTACCGCATAGAAGAACCACGCTATAGCTCTAAGACCGGTCCATATGTACTACCGCTTTACCCTGTTGGGCATAGCGCACACGGTAGGAAGCATTTTCAAATTCATGGAGATTCCAGGCGCTCTCCCGGCACGGCATCCAGTGGATGCATAATCTTACCGAGAAACGTCCGTGAAAAAATTTGGTCTAGTGGTTCACATTCTATTGAGGTTAGACGATGAAAATTTTTCCTGTATTCATGACGGTCTTTTTAATATTGAATTCCTGTGCTTATTCAAGTGACATAACGCGAATCGATAAAAACCTTAGCGCCGAGGGTGACGCATATTTTGCTGCTATGCAAAAAACAGGTGAATTTGACTATCTTCTTTTTCTAATAGAATACGGTAATTGGGAGGCAATTAATTTTTCAGCAAAGCTCTTATCCTATTCAGATGCCTCATCAGCAGAAGCGATTAAAATGTCACTAGGTAGAGGCCTCAACAAAAACACCGCTGCCGTTTTGGGCATGATTTCCAAAGACATCAGAGCAGAAGAAATCTGCACAATCCCATTTATTGAAGCTCCTCGGGACATTGAAGAGATCCACATTAAACAAGCTATTGAAAATCTTGAAAGCTTTTCAACCACAAATAGAGAGATTAGGGAAATGAGAGATAAGTGCCTTAATTTATTGAAAGAAATCCATCACTAAATATAACCACAGCATTAACCGGATGGAACGGAGCTGGGCAATATTCGCTAGAAGTCTACTGAATTGAAACGCATGACCACCACCGGTTATGCAACACCGTTATGTTGTCTGATCATAGAACAAGGATAGTAATACATGAATGAAGAACCGAAATTAATAGATTCTCCCTTGTCCCAATCCGTTTCCAGTGGTGGCAAAACTGTTTCTATTGAAATCTACCGTTTAGAAAATGAGCCTGAGTGGACTTTGGAAATTGTCGATGAATTCAACAATTCAACAGTCTGGGATGAACCATTCAAAACTGACTCGGAAGCTCTCATCGAAGCGAAAAAGACAATTTTAGCTGAGGGCGTCGACACTCTAATTAGCCCCGAAGACGGCAAAAGTGACGGTAATTGGAAGTAACCATATAACCATGAAATCAAGCCGACGGGTGATAGCTCTCCGGTTTTCGTAAAGCTTTCTACCAGTTTGAAAAGGCACTACGCCGCAAGTTATCAGCCGTCATCCGCGAACGGATTCGATGGCCGGACAACGCCCTTGATCCGCTCTGCGCGTTTGAACAGTCCTGCTCGTCTGCAAAACTTGACCACCTTTCTTCTTTCCCCCATAGTGGGGCGGTTGACGCCTCGGCTGCGGCTTGCCTTTGCACACCCCTCGTCCCCCGCGGCGGCGAAAACAAAATACCGAAAGCTCCACAGGAGATAAATATTATGGCCAATCAGAACAGCGCAGAACTCATCGAACAGCTCCTCGAAACCTTCAGTAAAGCAAAAGACCTGCAGTCCGCCCAATCAGCCGCGCCGGCAGCGGCCTCGCTTCTGTATCAGATCATCCAGGAGCGCTCGGCGGCACCGGTCGAACTGCTTGATTTCCTGCAGCAGGAGCTGTCGTACATGTTGGGGTACTGACCAGGGCCGCATCTTGCATTATCCTGCCTTGAAGCGCCCGATAAAACGATCACCCGGGTCAGGACAAGCACCGCAAACCGAAGACGTCAATGATATCCGCCAGCTCGCTTCGCCGCAGGCTGCGCTCTCTCGTTAGGCATTGAATGATGAATCCTGAAAAAATGAATGCAATTTTCACTGTTATACTTTCACTTGTTCCCTTTGTCATCGTGGGGGGCTGGCTTATCTACAGAGATGCGAAATCTGAAGACTCTCTTCTTTTTAAAAAATCGCCAGGCTCCCCCAAGAAAATAAAAGTCGGTGATAAAATTTACATTGTGAAGCAGAAATCCAGGCTGCTGGCGGTTGAAAATAAAACGGGCAAAGAAGTCATCGTGACGACCTGCGGCTTTGAAAATGAACAGGAGCAGCTGGAAAATAACTTCCAGACCCTGCCTGAAGGGGTCAGGGTTCGCTACCGGCTGGAAAATGGCATTTTCTCTCCAGAGGAATCTGACTGGCTGGCGGGGGAAGACTTCAAATTTTCTGGGGTCCAGCAAGTTGAAGAATATGAACCGGAAGAGCCCGATCATCCGACACATTAATAGCTGAGGGGATGTGCGCAGGCGTCATCGCGTCATTCAAGCTTGCGTTTCCACCCAAAATTCAAGAGAGCGGTTTTTCTACCCCGACCGGAAGGAGTGCGCATTATGAGGCTGTTAGCGGAATTTTTCCCGGAATTCACAGAGATGCTCGACAAGGCAGACGACCTTTATGCCGAAAAACGCACGATAGATGAAAAAACCTATCAATTCATCTGCTTCGCTCTTTCGATTAAAGCAAGATCAAAACCATGTGTTCTGAAACATTTTAAAGGCGCCTTGGAGGCCGGCGCGACAGTTAAGGAATTGTCTTACATCCTGGCACTCGTAATGCGTGAAGCCGCTGGAGCTGATGACTGCTGGACCCATGAGGTGCTTGGCGATTGGAAAGAAATTATTGCCAACAACATAAAATGCGATTGCCCTAAATAATTGCATATAAGACAGCGCAGTAAACCCTGACGCGCTAATCAACCGGAGGGAGCATGGCGCAACGGTGAGCAGTCACCAAGCGTCCTGCTTCATCATGGGAATGAGGCTATATGAATGGCGGGGGTACGGCATTCGTGGTGCTCGCGGCACTGAGCTGGGGGGTTTCTGGCGGCATCGGCGGAATTCTTCTCGCCAGCGACTGGGATCCATGCGTGGTGTCCTTCTACCGGGGCCTGATCGGTCTGCTGTTTGTTTGCGCCTGGCTGGTACTGCGTCCGCAAGGCCATGGCTTGTCAAACCATCGCTTATGGTTCTGGTCAACCGTTGCCGGTCTCGGCGTCGCCGGCAACTTTGCATTTTATTTCCTGAGCATCGCTGAAGGCTCGGTGGCGGTGGCGGTGACCCTGATGTACTCCGCGCCGGTGTTCGTCTATCTTGCGTCTGTCCTCCTGAAACTCGAAAGGCCTTCTGCGCTTAAGTTCGCCGCGATTTTGATGGTGCTGCTTGGCGTCGTTCTGCTGACCCGCCTTCATGACCTCGGAGCACCTGCCGTCACGCCCCTTGGCGTCGCCTCCGGACTGCTCTCCGGGTTGTCCTATGCCGTATTTATCTTCGGCTTCAAGAATGCGGGGCGCTACGGCAGCCCGCAGGCTATTCTGGTCATCGCGTTCGCGGTTCTGGTCGCCGTCCTCATCTGGCCTGCCGACACGGACCAGATCTCCGCCGTGCTGAGCGCACCAAGCTGGCCGCTGTTTGCAGTCCTGGGGGTACTCGGCGCGGGAGTCTCCTTTCTTCTCTACATCATCGGTCTGAAACAGACCACGCCCTCAGTTGCGGCGATCGTGGCCATGATCGAACCGGTCACCGCATCTTTATTCGGCGTGTTGGTTTTGCATGAAAAGCTGGCCGACTTGCAGGTTGTCGGCATGATGCTGATTCTGGCCACCATAACGGTCCAGAGCGTGACATCCCGGCATCGCCGGGTGTCATAGGGAGAACAGGCATGTCATTCAGTGAATTTGAAATCAGACGTCTTGAAAAGCTTGTCGGCCAGTTCGTCCAGAAACACCGCCCCCTCCCCGAGTTGCGCGACCAGGTCGATCTTGCCTTTCGCATTAAAGATCAGAGTGTCATCATCTACGAAATCAGAGAGGTCTGGGATCAGCCAGGCAGAAAAACTGAACCCCTGATCGCCAAAGCGAGCCGGGACAAAAGCAGCGGCGTCTGGAAAATCTACTGGCAGCGTGCCGACATGAGATGGCACCGATATGAACCTACGCCTGAGACAGCTTCCATTGAGGAGTTTCTGGCGGTTGTCGACAAGGATGAGTATCATTGTTTTTGGGGCTGACTCCCGGCAACGGGCGAGGATAATATGATGAACAAAACAATCTGCTACTGTTTCGATTACACGGAAGAGGACATCCGTGACGATGTTCTCCGGCATCAGGGGCGCTCCATGATCCTGGAACGGATTGTCCGGGAAAAACAACAGGGGGGCTGCCAATGTACGACCAGACATCCCGAAGGACGGTGATGCCTGGCTGACGTTCACCGTGTTGTGAACGAGGCGGCCCAGCAGATCGACCCATCACGACGCCCCGGCGTATAGGCGCTCACTGATCAGGAACTCCCATGCCAGACATACTGTCCATTATCCTGCTGACCACGGCAGCCGGAGGCTGCATCCCTCTTGGCGGCATCATCGCGTCCATCGAAAAAATCCAGCCCCAATGGCTTGAAAAGGAATTCCGGCACTCCCTTATCGCCTTCGGAGGCGGAATTCTGCTCGGAGCCGTCGCGGTGGTGTTGATCCCGGAAGGGATCGCCAACCTGGAAAACTCCGAACTGGCGATTCCGATAACCCTGCTTGGCGGGATCGCCTTTTTCGGTCTGGAAAGATTTCTTGGTTTGCGGCGCAGGGAATCACCCCAATTGACGGGAATGATGCTCGACTTTATCCCCGAAGCCATCGCCCTGGGTGGCATGGTGGCACTGCAGTCTCCGGTAGCTCCGACATTGGCCCTGCTGATCGGGCTTCAGAATCTGCCGGAGGGGTTCAATGCCTACCGGGAGCTCATCGACATCAACAGCGGCGGGGCAAAGAAAACCCTGCTGACCATGCTGGCCCTGGTGATCCTGGGGCCGGTTGCCGGACTCTGCGGATACGTCTTCCTGTCCGAAAGTGAGGCGATCCTGGGGATAATCATGCTGTTCTGCTCTGGGGGAATTCTGTATCTGATCTTCCAGGATATCGCTCCCCAGTCCCGACTCGAAAGACACTGGGCACCGCCCCTTGGTGCGGTCTTCGGATTCTGCCTGGCATTGTTCAGCAAGATGCTGACGGGAAGCGGGTAGCTTGAGGGACCAGCCGATCTTGATCTTGCTTTAAGGTTTAAACAGACACAATCAAAGGCTAGACCGCGGGGTCGCGCCCCCGCCCGGCGTGTTACTTTTTGACCCAAGCGGGCCTCAAAAAGTAACCCAAAAACGCCCTCTTTTACATGTCCAGATGACGATCAGCAATTCCCTGTTGGAGACATTCAGGCTGGCAACGACCCGGCCCACGCTGAGCAGGTTCAGCTAAAGGCCAGAACCGCAAAAATGCCGTAGGCATTTTGACAGAGGCAACATATTCAATTTCCAAGCCGCGCAGCGGCTTTTCGGTTCTGCCCGTTTATGCGTCAGCATCCGGGCGGGTTGTCATGTGCTGGCGACAGCAATAAATCGCAGACGGACTCAGTTGTCGTCAGTGTGTTTGACCTTCAAGGGCATTTTTGCTTCCTTTTGTTGCCCTGGACAAAAGGAAGCCGGCTGCCGGGCCGGGACCCGGCGACCTTGATCTTGCTTTAAGGTTTGAATTGAGACAATCAAAAGCAGGACCGCGGGGTCGCGCCCCCGCCCGGCGCCTTACTATTTGTCCCAGGCGGGCGACAAATAGTCAGCACAAAACGCCCTCTTTTACATGTCCGGATGACGATCAGCAATTCCCAGTAGGGAGCATTCAGGCTGGCAACGACCCGGCCCACGCTGAGCAGGCTCAGCTCATGGCCAGAACCGCAAAAATGCCGTAGGCATTTTGATAAATGATCTGTGATCTTCAAGCCGCGCAGCGGCTTTGCGATTCTGCCCGTTGAGGCGTCAGCATCCGGGCGGGTTGTCATGTGCTGGCGACAGCAATAAATCGCAGACGGACTCAATTGTCGTCAGTGTGTTTGACCTTCAAGGGCATTTTTGCTTCCTTTTGTTGCCCTGGACAAAAGGAAGCCGGCTGGCGGGCCGGGACCCGCCGGTTTTGACCTTGCTTTAAGATTTTAACAGACACAATCAAAGACTAGACCGCGGGGACGCGCCCCCGCCCGGCGCCTTACTATTTGTCCCAGGCGGGCGACAAATAGTAAGCACAAAACGCCCTCTTTTACATGTCCGGATGACGATCAGCAATTCCCTGTTGGAGACATTCAGGCCAGCAACGACCCGGCCCACGCTGAGCAAGCTCAGCTAAAGGCCAGAACCGCAAAAATGCCGCTGGCATTTTGATAAATGATCTGTGATCTTCAAGCCGCAAAGCGACTTTGCGATTCTGCCCGTTGATGCGCCAGCATCCGGGCGGGTTGTCAACGGTTGAATGCAACCGATGGGAAACAGCAGAAACATCCATCGTCAGTGTGTTTGACCTTCAAGGGCACTTTTTCTTCCTTTTGTTGCCCTGGACAAAAGGACGTCGACTGCCGGACCGGGACCCGGCGGTTTTGATGTTTCTGGATTGAAGTCTCAGAAAATTGAAAAGATGGAAAGGACGGTTGGCGGCAACCGATATAAAAAAGCGGGCTATGGAAGCATCTCCATAGCCCGCTTTTTATTTGAGGTCAGTAAATCATCCCGCCGACATAAAGCCCCGCCCCAACCAGAAGGTCATGGTCCGGAACCCGGTAAATATAGGTCAGCTTTTTGGACGGGGACGATTTCCCCGGCTTGGGCCACATATACTCAACCCAACCCTGCCCCGCCTTGCGGGCAATATTGACAAAATGTACGAACATAGCCTTGTCGGTCGGATCGGTCAGCAGCAGCACATGATCCATCCTGGTCAACTCCGGCTGGAACGGATGAGCCAGCATCTTGCCGTTCAGGTCCATCAGAAAAACATAGGAATCCTTCCAGACAAAAGGTCCTTGAGGATCGGAAATCGCCTTGATCGCTGCTTCCACCCCCTGGGTGTTGATCATCGCCGCA
This sequence comes from Geopsychrobacteraceae bacterium, assembly GCA_963677135.2. Classification (GTDB taxonomy): domain Bacteria; phylum Desulfobacterota; class Desulfuromonadia; order Desulfuromonadales; family Geopsychrobacteraceae; genus Seleniibacterium. Next base: position 51,913 of record CAXXLS010000009.1, read on the forward strand.
GCTTCATGGCTTTTAATGACACATTCTTCCTTGGTTGCCGTGTCATCGGCAAAGGCATTGTGAACAAACAGAACAACAGCAAGACAGAACAGAACGACCAGACGTTTTCTCATAGGCTTCCTCCACTAGGATGTTGGGGAACTCCTATAATTCTACTGGCTTACAGTCCAGCAATCAACCTTTGATCCAAGGTTTTCCTAAAGGCAGAACATTCCGACCAAAAATCTGTGCATAGATGGCACTGGCCATCATGTAAAGCGCAGAAGCGGCGCAGGCCATCAGCTCGTAACCGGCGACCACGGTCAACTCATGATAACCGAAGTGAGCCAGATCCAGCAGGATAAAGCCGATCAGCAGCAGGGTGAAGGTCAGTGCCATGGCGCCGCTGATGCGCATGGAAGGAATCCACATGATCGCAGTGTAAACAGTGAACGCAACCAGGTACCAGCCGACGTCCGTCCCACTGGAACGGTAAATATTGAAGTGGTTGAGCAGGAAGATGATCCCGAGCCCGATCCAGAACGCCCCATAGGACACGAAAGCGCTGTAACCGAAATTATTGCCGCATTTGAATTCCTGAAATCCGGCGATCAACTGCGCCAGACCGCCATAGATGAAAGCCAGGGCGACAATAGGGCCGACTTCACACCAGCCGACATTGTGAAACTGCAGCAGCAGAGTAGTGATTCCGAAACCAGCCAGCCCGACAACCGCGGGATTTCCATGTGATGCGTCATGAGACATGATACGACTCCTTCTTTGATACGATGTGTTTAAAAACCTGTCGTTCATTGCATCTTCGGATGCGATAAACCTGTTGATTTATAAAAACGAGGGGGAAAAATAACCGTGGCAGCCCCCTCGTACGTAAAACCTGTTCAGGTAACTCTGTATTCAGTTTTTCAATGGGAGAAAATGAAATATTTGAATAATTGGATGTTCGTAGTGACCTTCAAGAGAAATTGCTGTGTAAAAAATGAGGGCGGGAATGGTTGAACAGATAGAAATTCACAAACAGCCAGTTACTGAAAAATTACTTAAATCCTGAATCTAAGCCACTTTCCACCACGGGCAGAAAGCCGCAAAGATTCCGTCACGATAAACGAAGCACAGGTAATACCATTTTTTGGTCTGATAGACAAGCCAAATTATGGGGATAAGTCCCTATTTTTCCATAAATAATCCTACTAAACAGGTCGGCTATTAGCCGTTTGATGGGGCGGGACTGAGATATTTTTCTGGTGAGGATTTGCGCTGCGGTACCCATAGGTAGCATGCAGCACAACAACGACCCGGCCCACGCTGAGCAGGCTCAGCTCATGGCCAGAACCGCAAAAACACCAAAGGTGTTTTGATAAATGATCTGTGATCTTCAAGCCGCGCAGCGGCTTTTCGGTTCTGCCCGTTGATGCGTCAGCATCCGGGCGGGTTGTCATCGGTTGAATGCAGCCGATGGGAAACAGCAGAAACATCCATCGTCAGTGAGTTTGACCTTCAAGGGCATTTTTGCTTCCTTTTGTTGCCCAGGACAAAAGGAAGCCGGCTGCCGGGCCGGGACCCGGCGACCTTGATCTTGCTTTAAGGTTTGAATTTAGACAATCAAAAGCAGGACCGCGGGGTCGCGCCCCCGCCCGGCGCCTTACTATTTGTCCCAGGCGGGCGACAAATAGTAAGCACAAAACGCCCTTTTTTTTACCTGTCCGGGGGACAATCCGCTGTTCCCTGTCGGCAGCATTCATTACAGCAACGACCCGGCCCACGCTGAGCTGGCTCAGCTAAAGGCCAGAACCGCAAAAATGCCAGGGGCATTTTGGTAAATGATCTGTGATCTTCAAGCCGCGCAGCGGCTTTGCGGTTCTGCCCGTTGAGGCGTCAGCATCCGGGCGGGCTGTCATGTGCTGGCGACAGCAATAAATCGCAGACGGACTCAGTTGTCGTCAGTGTGTTTGACCTTAAAGAGTTTCTTTTCCTCCCTTTTCTTTGCGATCAAAGAAAAGGGAGTCGGCTGGCGGGCCGAGACCCGCCAGTTTTGATCTTGCTTTAAGATTTTAACAGACACAATCAAAGGCTAGACCGCGGGGTCCCGCCCCCGCCCGGCGTGTTACTTTTTGACCCAAGCGGGCCTCAAAAAGTAACCCAAAAACGCCCTCTTTTACATGTCCGGATGACGATCAGCAATTCCCAGCAGGGAGCATTCAGGCCAGCAACAATCCGGCCCACGCTGAGCAGGCTCAGCTAAAGGCCAGAACCGCAAAAACACCAAAGGTGTTTTGATAAATGATCTGTGATCTTCAAGCCGCGCAGCGGCTTTGCGGTTCTGCCCCTTGATGCGTCAGCATCCGGGCGGGTTGTCATGTGCTGGCGACTGCAATAAATCGCAGACGGACTCAGTTGTCGTCAGTGTGTTTGACCTTAAAGAGTTTCTTTTCCTCCCTTTTCTTTGCGACCAAAGAAAAGGGAGTCGGCTGGCGGGCCGAGACCCGCCGACCTTGATGTTGCTTTAAGGTTTGAATTGAGACAATCAAAAGCAGGACCGCGGGGTCGCGCCCCCGCCCGGCGTCTTACTGTTTGTCCCAGGCGGGCGACAAATAGTCAGCACAAAGCGCCCTTTTTACATGTCCGGATGACGATCAGCAATTCCCAGTAGGGAGCATTCAGGCTGGCAACGACCCGGCCCACGCTGAGCAGGTTCAGCTAAAGGCCAGAACCGCAAAAATGCCGTAGGCATTTTGACAGAGGCAACATATTCAATTTCCAAGCCGCGCAGCGGCTTTGCGGTTCTGCCCGTTTATGCGTCAGCATCCGGGCGGGCTGTCATGTGCTGGCGACAGCAATAAATCGCAGACGGACTCAGTTGTCGTCAGTGTGTTTGACCTTAAAGAGTTTCTTTTCCTCCCTTTTCTTTGCGATCAAAGAAAAGGGAGTCGGCTGGCGGGCCGAGACCCGCCGGTTTTGATCTTGCTTTAAGATTTTAACAGACACAATCAAAGGCTAGACCGCGGGGTCCCGCCCCCGCCCGGCGTGTTACTTTTTGACCCAAGCGGGCCTCAAAAAGTAACCCAAAAACGCCCTCTTTTACATGTCCGGATGACGATCAGCAATTCCCAGCAGGGAGCATTCAGGCCAGCAACAATCCGGCCCACACTGAGCAAGCTCAGCTAAAAGCCAGAACCGCAAAAACACCGCTGGCATTTTGATAAATCCACCCCTTCTTAATTCACCACATTCAAAGCCCGCCCCTCAATGAAAGCCGCAATATTTTCCGCAACCAGCTGAATCAAACGCTGCCGGGTTTCGAGCCGCCGCCAGCCGATATGCGGGGTCATGATCACGTTGCTCATGCTGAACAAGGGATTGTCCAAAGCCGGAGGTTCGGGATCCTGAACATCGAGCCCGGCCCCCGCGATCCTGCCGCTTTGCAGGGCGTCAATCAGATCGGATTCCTTGATGATCCCACCGCGCGCGGTATTAATGATATAGGATCCCGGCTTGCAGAGCCCCAGTTTCTCGCTGTTGATCAGGTGCCTGGTCTCGGCGTTGAGGGGACAGTGGATGCTGATGAAATCACTCTGGCGGAGCAGGTCGTCCAGGGCGACCGACACCACCCGGGAATCGTTCCAGGTCCGTGGAGTGCGGCTGGAAATCAACACCTTCATCCCCAGGGCCAGGGCGATCTTCATCACTTCCTGGCCAATAGCGCCGCTGCCCCCGATCAGACCGAGGGTCTTGCCGGTGAGTTCAAAATGCGGCACCATCAGGTGCCTGGTGAAATTATCAAAGTTGCCGCTGGCCAGCATGTGCTGCTGCTTGGGCAGTGAGGCACTCAGGTTGAGAATAAAGGTTATTACCAGGTGAGCCACGGCCTCGGTGCTGTAGCTGGGAATATTGCAGACGGCGATCCCCTTGGCGCGGGCCGCTTCGATATCGATATTGTTAAATCCGGTCCCCGCCTCGCAGATCAGCTCGACACTGGCGGGAAACCGGGAGATGATATCACCGCTGACCGGCATTTCCTTGGTGATCACGATATTCTGGCCGGCCACCCGTTCGAGAATCTCGGCATCGCCGGTGTCGGGATAACTGGAGCAGGCGACAATCTTTTCCAGGGCGGAAAAATCCAGGCCCTTATCAAAATCAATTTTATCGACGTTCAGAAAAACGGCTTTTTTCATAAAACCCTCACCTTCGTAGCGAACAATCTTCTGTTACAAGCGGTAGACTGCGAGAATAACAGAGAACCGGCCAGGTTCAACCCCATATCCCGTCAATAGCCAGAATCCCCGGAAAATTTGACCGGCTCGGCAGGCCGTCAGATATTTGTCGGAACCGCCAGGCATAATGGGTCGCTGTAATCTGGTAAACTGTCCGGAACCATAAACATCCGGCCCGGAAAACCCTGCCCGGCCCTTCCGGCCGGGCCTTGCCCTGGCAGAGAAAAATGATGAAACTGACCAAGAAACAAGCTAAAACGGTCCGCCTCGCCATTGAGTCATGGTGCGCCGGACAGCTGATATCTCCTGCCCAGGCGGAACAGTTGCTGGCCAGTTACGAGCAGACCGGTTTTGACTGGAAACGGCTCGCCAGATATTCCTTCTGGATCGCCATCATCTGCATCGTCACCGCCGTTACCGCCGTTCTGGCCGACGAAGCCCTGATGCGGCTGCTGGCCAAACTGTTCCAGGTGCCGGAGATCAGCAAATGCCTGGCTCTCGCGGGGCTGGCCGCCCTTTTCTATGGCTGGGGGATACGCCGCAAGACCCGCCGCCCCGAAAAGATCTACAGTAATGAAGCTGTTTTCTTCTTCGGTATCCTGTGCACGGCCGCCTCGATCACCTTTCTGGGCCGCGCCATCGGCAGCGACAGTGATCATTTTTCACTCCTGATCCTGCTGGCCACCTGCGTTTACGGCCTGCTGGGCCTCTGGTTCCCCTCAAAACTGGTCTGGACCTTCGCCCTGCTGACCCTGGGCACCTGGATGGGCACCGAAACCGGCTATGTTTCGGGATGGGGAGCCTATTATCTGGGGATGAACTATCCCCTGCGCTTTGTCCTGTTCGGCCTGGTGCTGACCGCCGTCAGCGGACTGTTCGGGCGGTGGCCACGGCGACGCGATTTTCTCAAACCGACCCGGGTCATGGGCCTGCTCAACCTGTTTATCGCCCTGTGGATCATGTCGATTTTCGGCAACTACGGCGACCTGTACGCCTGGGAGCAGGCGCGACAGATCGAGCTGTTTCACTGGTCGCTGCTGTTCGGTGCCGCTGCCGTAATCGCCATTTATCATGGCATCAAGGAAGACGACCGCCTGACCAGGGGCTTCGGCCTGACTTTTCTGTTTATCAATCTCTATACCCGCTTTTTCGAATTTTTCTGGGACAGCATGCACAAGGCGATCTTTTTTGCGGTCCTCGGGGCGAGTTTCTGGTACCTTGGTGCCCACGCCGAAAAGATCTGGGCCCTGGGGAGGGGCTTCGAAAAAAATCAGGATTAACCCGTAGATATCTGTTTCATCCGGAGGGGATTTTGAAGAATTTCAGCGCGTTGGCTTTCCTGGCAGGCTGCGTCCTGCTGGTCATGCCGGTGGCACCGGCTACCGCCAACCAGGAACAGGCGGCCATAAAAGCCGCGGAACATTTCCTGTTCCTGGTCGATACCGGCCAGTACGCCCAAAGCTGGGACGAAACGGCCGGCTTTTTCAAGAACCTGGTGCCCAGGGAGGAATGGGTTCGGCAGCTCAAGGCTCTGCGTCCGGCCTTCGGCCGCCTCCTCAAACGGAAGATCAGGTTCAAGAATTCCGCTCAGAAGCTGCACGGCGCTCCGGACGGAGAATACCTGGTCATTCAGTACGCAACCTCCTTCACCGGCAAAAGAGAGGCCATGGAAACCGTGACCCCGGCTCTGGAGCAGGATGGCCACTGGCGGATCGTGGGCTATTATATCCGCTGACAGCGCCTCGGGGAATGCCAAACCAGGGGGAATTGTCAGCGTCAGCCCGGGCGCGATCGGCGCGTTTGGCGCCAACCATCACCTGCGCCAGACCCTGACCTTCCTCAATATCTACACGATGCAGCAGCCGGAAGCCTACGTCGGCAATATCGTTTCGGCACTGGATGAAAACGACCAGATCGCTGATCCTGACACGCAGAAGTTTTTAAAAGATTGTCTCGATGCCTTCATCAACTGGCTGAATACATTCTGAGTGATGAGTCATCCCCTAACCCGGGGCAGGGCTGAAAGCCCTGTCACTACTTACGAACAGGACATGACAATGAAACCACGCATTCTTTATCTGTCCCACGGCGGCGGTCCTCTTCCTTTACTTGGCGATGAGGGGCACCGGGAGATGGTGGCGACCCTGGAACAGCTTGCCGCCAGGATCCCGAAACCGTCAGCCATCCTGGTGGTCAGCGCTCACTGGGAAGCCGCGGTTCCCACCATCACGGCGGCTTTGCAACCCGAACTTATCTACGATTATCACGGATTTCCGCCGGAGTCCTACACCTTGACCTATCCGGCCCCCGGGGAGCCCGGTCTGGCCGGCCAGGTTCACCAGGCCCTGGCTGACAAGGGCTTCCGCGCCGAACTGGACCAGCAGCGCGGTTTTGATCACGGGCTGTTCGTCCCCCTGAAAATCATGTATCCCCAGGCGGATATCCCCTGCGTTCAGCTCTCGCTGATCAAAGGGCTTGACCCTGATGCTCATCTGCGCATGGGACAGGCTCTACAGCAGCTGGACTACGCCAACCTGCTGATCATCGGCTCGGGATTTTCCTTCCATAACATGCGCGCCTTCTTCACCCCCGATAATGACGAAACCAGGGGCCTAAACGCAGCGTTTGACGACTGGCTGCTGGAAACCTGCGCATCTGCCGATCTCGGCCGGGCCGAACGGCTGCAACGCCTGGCCCAATGGGAGCAGGCACCGGCGGCCCGTTACTGCCACCCCCGTGAAGAGCATCTGCTGCCCCTGCACGTCTGCTGCGGTTGTGCCGATACCCCCAGCTCCGAGACCTTCAAGCTGTCCATCATGGACAAGAAATCGAGCATGTACCTCTGGGCTTGAAAGCTGCGGTCCTGACGTTATCCCTCCCGGTTCGGTCACCACCTTGACCGGACCGGGCCCATTCCTGCGCGCCATGCAACCCTCAAGATCCCCGGACCATTCCAGATTCTTCTTTATCGCCCGGTTTTTTCCCGCTATGATGCCGTTTTTCGTCACCCGTCACGCTCGTACCTGCAGAAACTGAATCTGAAATGAATGACAATATCTCCTTCCGCCTGAGAATCTACCTGACCATTTTTTCGGTTCTGATGCTGCTGGCCATCAGCGGTTTTATGCTCTTTGAACACATGTCCCTGACCGACGCCGTCTATTTTTCCATCGTCACCATGGCGACCGTCGGCTACGGGGACATTCATCCCCAGACCGACATCGGCAAGATCCTGACCATGATCATCATCGTCGGCGGGGTCGGGACCTTTCTGGGCGTTGTCGCCAGCATTACCGACCTGTTTGTCAATCGCCGCGAGGAAGCGCTGCGCCAGCAGAAGATCGATATGATGACCGGGCTTTTCTTCAGCGAAATGGGCAATGACCTGCTCAAGCGCTTCAGTCGCTGTGATCCCGAGGTGTCCCGGCTCCATGCCCTGCTGAGGATCTCGCCAACCTGGTCCGCCAGGGACTTTGAACAGGCCCGCAAAGAGATCAGCTCACAGCAACTCCGGATCGATGGTCGCCACAGTGATTTCCCCGGACTGCTGACTAGCCTTCAGCAGGGCGCGGACCTGCTGTTGCGATTACTCGAAAACCCCTATATTCAGGAGCACGAAACCTTTACCGACCTGCTCAGGGCTCTGTTCCATCTGCGCGACGAACTGCTCCACCGGGACGACCTGGCCGCCCAGCCTGACAGCGACCGCAAGCATCTGGAAGGGGACGTCGCCCGAGTCTACAACCTGCTGGTTTATGAGTGGCTGCACTATGTCCGTTACCTGAAAGACAACTACGAATTCCTGTTTTCCCTGGCGGTGCGGACCAACCCTTTTGATCCACAGGCCAGCGTTGTGGTAAAAGAATCCTGACACCTGAAAGGAAATGAAGGTCAATCCGATGAAACAACCCTGGTTCCCACGTAAAAAATACGGCTTCGGCTGGGGCTTTCCCAAGACCTGGCAGGGACTGCTGGTGCTCCTGGTCTATTTTTCCCTGTTTTTGGCCGGACTCAAATATCTTGAACAGCACCCGACCATGTTCCTGGTCTTTATCCTCTATTTCCTGCTGATAACCGGCCTGCTGTTCTTTGTCTGCTGGAAAACCGGGGAAAAACCGGGCATCACCAGAACCCCCCCGGACGAGGAAGACCCGCTGTGAAAACCATCGGACTGTTAGGCGGCATGAGCTGGGAATCGACAACCAGCTACTATCAGGCGATCAACGTCGGGATCAACTCTCACCTGGGCGGGCTGCACTCGGCCAAGATCTGTCTGCACAGCGTCGACTTTGCCGAAATCGAAGAGCTGCAGCGCACCGGGCAGTGGCAGCAGGCCGGCACGATCCTGACCCAGGCCGCCCGCGGGCTCGAGCGGGCCGGGGCCGACCTCCTGCTGATCTGCACCAACACCATGCACAAGCTTGCTCCCCGAATCGAGGAGGCCATCGGAATTCCTCTCCTGCACATCGCTGACGCCACGGCAGAACAGCTGGTTGAAGACGGTATCGGTACGGTCGGCCTGCTGGGGACCCGCTTCACTATGGAGGACGATTTTTTCCGGGAGCGCCTGCGGAAAAAGTTCGGCATCGGGGTCGTCATCCCGGAGAAGGCCGCCCGCCAGGATCTGCACGCGATCATCTTCAACGAACTGTGTCATGGCATGATCAATCCGAAATCTCGGACCAGGTTTCTGGATATCATCAACGACCTCGGCAGGCACGGGGCCGAAGCCGTCGTTCTCGGCTGCACCGAAATAGCCCTGCTGGTTCAGCAGCAACATAGCCGGGTTCCTCTCTACGATACCACGGCCATCCACGCGGCCAAAGCCGTCTCCCTTGCCCTGGCGGAATGATGACCGGGCAGAACCTCCTCCATGAAAATCCCTGCTGCCATCCCGAAGAAACTATGTTAGGCTTAATCATATCAGGATGTTACGATAGTCCTAAACAGCTGACTCCGGTCTGATTCCCTAAGTTCCTGCGAGGTCTGTATTGACGTTTTTTTACCAATTACTGGTCTATTTATGCCTGGTATCCGCCCCCGCAGCAGTGGCTTCGGCTTCCGCTGCCCCCGAGGAGCTGGTCCTGAATACCCAGTACGAATTTCCACCCTACGTCATTCCTGATTCGCAAGGCGGGCTGACCGGCCACTCGGTGGCGGTCACCCGGTGTGTCGCCGAGAAACTCGGGGTCAGGCTCAAGGTTCACGCCTACCCTTGGTTGCGCGCCCAGCAATTGGTGCGTGAAGGGATCGGTGACGGCTTCTTTCCTGCGTCCCGCAATGCGGCGCGTGACGAGTTTGCCGTTCTCTCCGCCCCCGTTTCCCCCCAACGCTGGTACTGGTATCTTCCCGAGACAGACAACAGCGACGTTCACTCCCGGGACTTTAAAAACAACAAGTATGTCGGGGCCCGCCTTGGCTCGAATATGCATTTCTGGCTGAAAGACAACGATTTCAACCTGGCCTTCTACACCAATGACTGGAAAACCCTGGTCATTGCCCTGGTCAATCATCGGGTCGATGCGATTCTTGCCAACGATGAGACCACCGACCCGCTCCTGCGCGAACTGCAGGGACAGGAGCAGTTCCGGAAAGAATTGTGCCTCGACAAACCTCTCGGCGTCTATTTTTCCCAGAAATTTGTCGCCAGGTATCCGGACTTTATCCTGCGTTTCAATCAGCAGGTGCCCGGCTGTGAAAGAAAACTGACCGATTTCATCGAATAGCCGGTCAGGAAACCAGCCTCCCCGAGGATTCAGGGGGAGATTCCGGGTAACCTTTTTGTCCGCCTCATGCTAAAATCCCGTGAACATTGTAACCACTCGCGGAGAAGAGCGTCCCATGTCCCTGTATCTCAGCCTCTGGATCAAGCTGTTTTTCGTGCTCACCCCGTTTTTCGGTCTCACCATGTTTCTGAGCATGACCGAAGAATACGAACCGCCAAAGCGCCGCAGGTTGGCGATTTCCGTGACCGCAGCCGTCGCAATCAGCTGCATGGTGCTGTTTTTTGTCGGTCGACAGATTTTCGAGGTCTTCGGCATAACCCTCGATGCCTTTCGTATCGGTGCCGGCGTGTTGCTGATGCTCTCGGGCATCAGCCTGGTCAACGGCAAAGCGGCCACCCCGGTCGCCGTTAACAGTGATGACGTGGCCGTGGTGCCCCTGGCCATTCCTATTTTTGTCGGCCCGGCGACAGTCGGGACCCTGCTGGTCCTCGGAGCCGAGCTGAACACGGTCACCACCAAGACCATCGGCTCCCTGGCCCTGCTCAGCGCGGTTGCCTGTATCGCCATCGTGCTGCTGGCCAGTTCATTCATCAAGAATTGCCTGGGAGCCCGGGGGATTGTTATTCTTAGCAAACTGACCGGACTGATCCTCGCCGCACTGTCGGCCCAGATGATCATGACCGGCGTTCAGGGCTTCCTGAACATATCGGCATAAGCAGGCGCTGGCCACCGGCATCCATGCTGCTGAAGGCTTCGCCGGCAGCGGCGGACCTCAGCGCCCATCGTTCGCAACTCACAAGAAAAAGGATAAAGATGTTTCCACCCATTATCAGAAAGCTCATGATTATGGTCGCCCTGGCCGCCGCTATTTTCAAATACTCCCAGGGGGATTCCAGCGGATTTGTGTACCTGGCCGCGGCCGGTCTGCTGGCCTACTATCACTTCCGCACCGGTTCCATGCTCCTTGCCTACAGCGCTTTCCGCAGGCAGGACTTCAAGCTGCTCCGCAAACTTATTGACGGCACCTCGAAACCGGAATGGCTGCGCCCTTCGAGCAGGGCCTGCTACTACTTCCTCAAAGGGATCCTCGCCACTGTCGACGAGAACTATGCCGAAGCCAAAACCCATTATCTTCAGGCCGCCAATCGACACCTCAAACCCAAGCATCTGCAGTGTCTCGCCTACTGCGCCCTGGCCGACATGTCCCTGCACCTTGACCAGCAAGAAGAAGCCCGCGAGTTTCTGGCTACGGCCAAAACCTTTCCCGACGAACCCGGGGTGAATGAAATGATCGAACAGCTCGAACAGAAGCTGACGGCGGGCGGCGATCAGCCCCGGGCCGACGACGATCAGACGGCACCGGAATTGCCTGCCCGGGACGCGGAATGAACGCGCTTTACTGACGATGGACAGCGAAAGGGAGATCATGGACAGCCTGAAGAAGGATATTGCCGCCTTTATCGCAGAGCGCGACTGGGACCGCTTTCACTCCCCCCGGAACCTGGCTACCGGACTGACCATCGAAGCCGCGGAACTTCTTGAAATCTTTCTCTGGATGACCGATGAACAAAGTGAGCGCCTGCCCGAGACCAAACTGGACAACCTGCAGGACGAGATTGGCGACGTGATGATTTACCTGACCGAACTGGCCGGGACGTTCCACCTCGATCCCATCGCGTGTGCCAGGCGGAAGCTGGCGAAGAACAAGAGCAAGTACCCGGCGGACCTGGTGCGGGGCAAGGCGAAAAAATACACGGAGTATGAATAGTTCCGGGCCATCCCTGCCGCCTTGTCCCGATCCCCGGCAGACAGGCCGCCTGAACCCTGGGTCATGCTGCAGCTTTCCCTTTTTTATGCCTGTTTTATTGTTGATCAGTTTTTGAGTGCTATCATTGAAATAAAACAGATGGTCCTGCGATCACTCTCGATAAGCCAAACTGCCCGTAAGGGCAGGACGGAAAGTTACGGGTCTTAAACCGACCGCCGCTTCAAGACAGCCGAACTGCCGAAGGAGAAACCGACCGGCCAGTTCGGCTTTTTTGTTCATTTTTTTTGGAGGGTTGCCATTTTTCCCGAACGGCGAGGGAGGAAAAGGAGAGACGGATGAATAACAGGGAAATAAGCAATGCTCTTGAAAAAGCCCAGGAGCAGGGGAAAGAGGTTATCAGGTGGTACCGCAAAGAAAACGATTTTGTTGATTTTGAGCTGATCGACAAATTTCTTGCCACTGACCAGACCGTTGAATTTGAAGGCTACGAACTGCTCAGCAAAGAGGAGATGTGGGACACGTTGCAACGCTGGCAATCCAAAGGTTTGAGCCTGGTAGAAGCAAACGGCGAAGACACCATAGAGTGGCAATACCCGGATAAAAACGGGCAGAAGCACATCTACCAGTGCCCTTACAACGCCCACAATCTGATGGTCATTTTCGATAAGCTCACCCAGGGCGACACCATCGAATGACCATGAAAGTGGCTCCGGGACGGTCACGCTCCGGGTCGTTTGATCATTCATCAGGCCGGACCTGCGCAATGAATGCCGCAAGCAAAGGCCCCAGCTGCCTTCCAGGGCACGGGGGGGGCGAGCTGGGAATCATTCTAAAGCGAGGTTGTAAAATCGATCCATGAAGGTTTTCAGATATGCCTGCTGTACCGCAACCGTAATGACCGCTATCAGCGTGTCACCGGTCAAGTGTTATCGCATCATGACCGAGCTTGTCACAGCACTCAGCCTCGAGCTCGTGTACGCCCTGATCATCGTTTTGACAATCGCTGACTGCGTTTATCTGTTCCGGCACTACAATAAAAAATTCCTGGCCCAGACAAGTCGATGTTCAGGGCTTCCCAGAAGCAGACCGGGAACTCCGGCCGGGCCGGTCAGGACCTTTTGGTAACCAGCGTCACCCCCTCCTGACAGTACTCCAGAAACCGGTTCCGCCGGCGATAATCGCCAATTCTCACCGTGGTTCATGGTCCGGACCGCAGGCGTCCGCCGCTGCGCCGGTCTTTGGCATGGCATCTTTGAACAGGATATAATAAACTTCTGACAGGCCGGGATTCGTGAAGCGGCTTTCCGATAGCGCAGAGCGTCCAATGCTCTTATCTGACAGGGGATGTTATGTCTGACTCATCTACCGATTGGCACCCGTCGAGTTGGCGCCATTTTCCAGCGGACCAGCTTCCCCCGTGGCCCGATCCTGATGAATACCAGCAGGCGGTCGAAACCATCTCCGAATTTCCGCCGCTGGTGTTTGCCGGTGAAATCAGTGCCCTCAAAGCGGTGCTGGCCAAGGCGGCCGTCGGCGAGGCGTTTCTTCTTCAGGGCGGCGATTGTGCCGAGAATTTTTCGCAGTGTACCGCGCCCTACATCCGCGAAACCCTCAAAGTCCTGCTCCAGATGTCCATTATTCTGACCTACGCGGGCGGCAAGCCGGTCGCCAAGGTCGGCCGGATCGCCGGGCAGTTTGCCAAACCCCGATCATCGAACATGGAACGGATCGGGGACCTGGAACTCCCCAGTTACCGGGGCGACATGGTCAACAGCCCCGAATTCACTCCCGCTGCGCGACGCCCCGATCCCCAGCGCCTGATCAGGGGCTACTATGTGGCCTGCGCGACCATGAACCTGCTGCGCGCCTTTACCAAGGGCGGCTATGCGGCCCTTCACCGGGTCCACTCATGGAACAACGATTTCGTCAAAAACTCCCCGGTCGGCCAGAACTATGAACAACTGGCCGAACAGATCTCCAGGGCCCTGAACTTTTTTGAAACCATCGGCTTCAAGGTTGACAGCCCCCAGTTCAACCAGGCCAATGTTTATACCTCTCACGAAGCGCTTCTGCTCGGCTACGAGGAAGCCCTGACCCGCCGTGATTCCATTACCGGTGAATGGTATGACTGCAGTGCCCATATGGTCTGGATCGGCGACCGCACTCGACGGCTGGACGGTGCCCATGTCGAGTTTTTTCGCGGCATTCACAACCCCATCGGTGTCAAGATCGGTCCCAGCTACGAGCTTGACGACACCCTGCGCCTCATCGAAACACTGAATCCTCGCAATGAACCGGGCCGCCTGACCCTGATCACCCGCTTCGGTGCCGATCAGGTGGCCGCATATCTGCCGCAGCTGGCAAGGGCGGTCAAAAAAACCGGGTATTCTGTTGTCTGGTGCTGCGATCCCATGCATGGCAACACCTACCTCGCCGAAAGTGGCCATAAGACCCGGAATTTTGACGATATCATGGCGGAGGTCAGTCGTTTTTTCGACATTCACCGGTCAGAAGGAACCATTCCGGGAGGAGTTCACCTGGAGCTGACCGGCGAAAACGTGACGGAATGTATCGGCGGTGGTCGGAAAATTGAGAATGACCATCTCAAACTGAACTATGCCACCCAGTGTGATCCCCGGCTGAATGCCGAGCAGAGTCTTGATCTGGCTTTCCATCTGGCCCAGATGGTTCATGGGTAGATCGCAGACCTGCTGTTTCATACCGGAATAGCTGCCGTGCCAAAGGGCATCCTGCAACAAAAACGACAAGGAGGAATGATATGCCCCTGAAACTGACCCCGAAGGCTCGAACATATATCGCTGACAACGGCAACCAGGTCACGGTCAGCCTCGACAGGCAGGTCTGCTACAGTTGAGGCGGCGCCCAGTCGAGAGACATCCCGTCCGTGCGATGGGGACTGCCGGAACCGCTTGAGTTGAATCAATACGCCTCGCTGACCATTGACGGTGCGACGGTCCATCTTCACCATGCCATCAGAACGACGGCCAGCGCCCGCATTGACCTGGTCACCGGCGGGATCGGCACCAAGCTCATTCTCCTGGGCTATGTCGGTAACCGCTAAGAGGCGTCCCGGGCGCGAGGACCTGGCGGTCAGAATCGTCGTCACTTACCTCGAAACACACCCGGACATGCTCCATTTTCACGGAGCGCACCTCGCCGTTATCGCCATCAGGGAAAGATTCCCCTGTCACTGATCGGAACCGCAGCGGCCCAGTCCGGGATCCTGCCGACCGCGACGTCAAAAACCGGAATCACCAGGACATAGGTGACGACGACCACCAGTACCACTCCGATCAGGTTCAGCCCGAAACCGCTGCTGGCCATCCGGGGGATCGAAACATAACCGGAACCGAAGACGATGGCATTGGGTGGCGTGGCGACGGGCAGCATGAAGGCGCAGGACGCCGCCAATGCCGCCGGGACAATCAGCAGCAGCGGGTTCTGGCCAAGCCCAAGGGCCACCGCGGAGAGGATGGGCATGACCATGGCCGAGGTCGCGGTATTGGACGTCAGCTCGGTCAGAAAAATGATCAGGATCGTCACCGCAATGACCAGGACCAGAATCGGGGCATGGGCCAGCAGGGTCACCTGGTTGCCCAGCCAGACCGCGAGACCGGACGTTTCAAACCCTTCCGCCAGAGAGAGCCCGCCGCCGAACAGGATCAGGACGCCCCAGGGCATTTTCGCCGCCCATGACCAATCCATGACGAAGAGTTTTTGTTTCAGGTTGATCGGGATCACGAAGAGCACCAGGCCCCCGGCCATGGCGATTGTCGCATCGGTCACCAGCCCCGGATCCGGAAACAGGACAGCCAGCGGCTTCCGGAAGATCCAGCCTCCTGCAGTCAGGCCGAAAACCAGGGCGGTCCAGCGTTCTCCCGGGCTCATCTTCCCCAGAGCGCGCAGTTCCTCACTGATCAGATCACGGCCGCCCGGAACTTTCCTGAGCTGCATGGGGTTGGCTATCCTGGTCAGCCAGAACCAGCACAGAGGAAGCATGGTTACGACCAGGGGCACGCCGACCTTGAGCCAAGCGACAAAAGTCATCTCAAAACCGTAGGTCTTCTGCAGGTATCCGGCCAGCACGGTATTCGGGGGCGTCCCGATGAGGGTAGCCACCCCTCCAATGGAAGCCGCGTAAGCGATTCCGAGCATGAGATTAAGGCCGAAATTGAACTGTTCCGGAGAAAAATCGATGGTCGCGTCGAGTCCTTCCCGCTTTCCTTCGGTCACCACGTGGGTAATGATCGCCAACCCGATCGGCATCATCATCACGGTCGTGGCGGTATTGGACACGAAGGCCGACAGAACCGCCGTGGCGCACATAAACCCGAAAATCAGGCGGCCCGGCGAAAACCCGACGGCTTTGATGATGTTCATGGCAATCCGGCGATGCAGGTTCCAGCGACGCATCGCCAGGGCGATGATGAAACCGCCCATGAACAGAAAGATCAGGTGACTGGCGTACGGCGCCGTCGCCGCCGGAGTCGACATGATACCCAGCAGGGGGAACAACGGGATCGGCAGCAGACTGGTCGCCGGAATGGGAATCGCTTCGCAAATCCACCAGGTGGCCATCAGAAGAGCCACGGCTGCCATCTGTTGAGCGCTTGGCGACATCCCTTCCGGGGCCGGCACCAGCAGCATGATCACCATCAGGAGCGGTCCCGCGATCAGGCCGATCCGTTGCCGTCCGGTATAAGGGGCGGGCTCCTTTCCAGCGTCGTTTTCCGGGGTGTTTTTCCGCCCTTCGCCGGGTTCTGCGGGAGCCTCCTTGCGGCCTCCGGCAGGATCGTCTTCGGCGTCCGGATCCCGGCCCGCACACCGGTCCTGACGGCCTGGCGCGATCCGTTCGCCGATCCGGGCGGGGGTCAGGATCAGCAGCGACTTGGCCTCCTCATGCATGCGCCAGAGACGATTCCAAAAACTTACTGACATCTCCCACCTCTTCTTGCGGCACTCCCTGCCGTCAGTCAGGGGGACGGGAAGAAGAACACGCCCCCCCTCCGGCCCTCATTGAGAGCGGGCCGGGGTATGAGCTTCTGAAAACCTTCTCTGTTAAAGTCTAGCACTTTTGCCCGGCGACCAGCGGGTTTCTTCCATCGGGACGTCACGGCGCCGACGTATTGGTCTTGACCTGACGGGAAATTGTTGCAAAAGAAAACTAAATAAGTTATATATATGAAAAATTGAATATAAGGAGGTTTGTCATGAATTTTTCGCTACTTTCACCACGCTGGAATCCTTACCTGGCTGGCGCCCTGGTCGGAATCCTGGCGGTTCTCTCCGTAGTCGTCACCACGCTTGTCATTGACAAGCCCAAATATCTCGGAGCCTCAACAACCTTTGTCCGGACCGCTGGCTTTATCGAAAAAACGGTGGCCGAAGAGCACGTGGCCCAGAACAGCTACTTCACCTCCACCAAGGTCAAGGTCGACTGGCAGATGCTGTTCGTCGGCGGTGTCTTCATCGGGGCCCTGGTTGCATCGCGGCTCGGCAAAACCGCCAAACTGGAGACGGTTCCGCCGATCTGGGAACAACGCTTCGGGCCGAGCCCGGTCGTCCGGGCGGTCGGCGCCTTCCTGGGCGGTGTCGTCCTCATGTTCGGAGCGCGCCTGGCGGGGGGCTGCCCGAGCGGCCACGGTCTTTCCGGGAACATGCAGCTGGCGGTCAGCGGGCTTTTGGCGCTGGTGTTTTTCCTGGTCGGAGGCATCGTGATGGCACGCATTCTCTATGGTCGTGGAGGTCGCTAATGGAACAGCTTATCGGTCTGATCACAGGAATTCTTTTCGGCTTCATGCTGCAAAAGGGTGAGGTTCTCCGTTTTGAAAAACAGGTCGGCTTCATGCTGCTGAAAGACATGACCATTATCAAATTCATGTTCTCAGCGGTGTTGGTCGGCATGGTCGGCATCTATGCCTGTTCGGCCCTCGGGATCATCAGTCTGAGCCTGAAGGCCACCAACGTCGCCGCCATCATTGTCGGCGGACTGCTGTTCGGCATCGGCTGGGCGGTAGCCGGCTACTGCCCCGGAACCTCCGTCGGCGCCCTTGCCGAAGGGCGGATTCATGCCGCCTGGGCCATCCTCGGGATGCTGGTGGGAGCCGGTCTTTACGCCGAAGCCTACCCGGCCCTGAAAACCAGCCTGCTGGCCTGGGGCAACTACGGCAAGATCAGTCTTCCCCAGGTCCTGGGCATCTCCCCCTGGCCGGTTATCCTGGTGTTTATTCTGTTCGGAGCCGCCATGTTTTACTGGTTTGAAAAGAAAAACCTCTAACCGCCCATCGTTCAAGAATAAGCCCGCCGTGCAGCTGGCGGCGGGCTTTATGACCTCCCCACATCCATTCGGTTTGCGGAAGGCTACGATCACACCGAAAAGATCCCGGAGGTAACGGCATTGTCCTTTGGAACGGCTCCGCGTTGATGGTAGAATCAGAAAACCATCGAGCTCTTGCCCCGAACGAAAGGACAGACGATGCGATCCGCTCCGTTGATCTGGCTGCTGTTGTTCCTGGCGCTGGCCGGCTGTGCGACCTTGAACAGAGACGAATGCCTGTATGCCGACTGGCAAGCCATCGGCATGGAAGATGGCGCACGCGGCCGTGATCTGTCCTACCTGGCCCGGCACCGCAAGGCCTGCGCGAAACACGGCGTCAGTCCCGACACCGACCGCTACAGGATCGGCTACGCCAGCGGTCTCGAACAATTCTGCACCCCGGAAAGAGGTTTTTCTCTCGGTCTGCAGGGATCCGGCTATCGCGGGATCTGCCCGGACGACCTCGAGGGTGACTTCCTGCCGGCCTACCAGCAGGGTTACGCAATCTTTCAGACTGAGCGGCAGATCAAAAAGATCACGGCGACAATCAATGACCAGGAAAACTATCTGGCCGATATCCAGGCTGAAATCAAAGAAACCAGGGCGCACATCATCAGCGACAGAACCCCGGAAAAAGAGCGTTCCAGGCTGCTGAAGAACCTCGAGAGCCTGAAACGCGAGCAGGAAAAGACCCGTCGCGACAGCCACCATCTGCAGCATTCCCGGCAGCAGCTCATCGACAGGTTGAACCTGCTGAAAGACCAGGCCGGGCTGTGACCTGACCCAGCTCCCGGCGCCCGCCATTTATCTCGTCTGCCCCGAAATCAAGAATAAGCGGCAGAACCGTAAAGCGCAGATAGGGAAAGCATCCTGCAAGCCTGTTCTTGTTGTTCTCCTGAGGGGCCCCTGATCGTGCCGTCAAAGGCATAAACCCCGCTGTGCTGGTTGCTCCCCCCCCCCTCTCTTCGCGACGAACAGTGTCCTTCTGAACAACGACTCATCATTTTGTCAGAAATTTGTCAGATCGGTCGTATATAAGGTTGCTCATATACCGAACTTGAAAAGAGCAAACCCGGGGTGACCCGGGGACGCAAAGCCACGGATCCCATGCGGATAGCCGGGTTGCCAAGGGAGCATCTGAGCAGTTTCAAGCCATCCTTGGGATATCAAGGATGGCTTTTTTTATTCCGTCCCAAAAAGCGTTACAACGTAAAGGAGAAGAAGATGGTATTCAAAGTAAATCGCAGGGTGTGCAGTCTAATCTTTTTTCTGGTTATGGGGGCCCTGTTGTCCGGGTGCTCGGTCACCATCCCCTATGATCAAACCTATCAGGGACAAATCAATCCGACGGGGGTCATGGCTGACGGTTACGCAAGTATTGATATGACGATCAGAGCAGGGGGCGGAAAGGTTCTGGGCGCTGACAACGGGTTCTTCATTGCAACAGAGGCCGCGGTGAACGATGCGCTCAACAAGCATCACATCACGTTAGAGGCCGGTGACGGCTTGAAGGAGTATCGCCTGAAGGTGGCGATCACCGCGCTGCCAGACAATGATCTCTGGAAAACCGCTCCCCTGACAGGGAAGAATATCGGTATGGCGATGATCCCTATCGCCGGGGCGTTCAATAAAAGATACTACATGGTTTATTCGGGCTTTGATATCACTTTTGACCTGGTTCAGGGCGAGCGGCAACTCTGCCACGAAGCGTACACTTATGACACCCAAGCCGAAGTGGCCGTATCGCAGACAAAGCGTACTGCAGAGGCCTTGGAAGCCGGCATCAGGATGTGGGAGAAAAACAGAAATGACGCCATTGAGAAGTTTTTCACCAGCCTGAGCAGCAAATACCCGCTGGCGGCATCAAGATAACGTTCTTATCAAAGGGCAACGCAAAAACGTCCGGTGCCTGCAGAGTACCGGACGTTTCCAAGATCAGAAAAAATCACCGCCCCCAGAGACGCGTCGTCCCAGAGCCCCCGGGTTGTCAGAGCCAGTTCGCGCATTGACAGATCCCCTCTTGCCGAATTTCGATAGGGGACTTGTCGAACCAACACTACCCCTTGTCAAATCCGCCGTGCTAGGTTCTGTCCATCGTTAACAATTATTGTCAAGGGGGTTCCCATGTACATCAATAGCAAAAACGTTCTGAACTCTTTTCTGGTCTTCATGAATTCACTTGAAAAAGCCCACCGGGCAAACTACGCCGCTTTGCGGATTCCTTATAATACCGCGGCAAAGAAATAACCAGGCAACTCCGGAATGCGTCCGGACGCTTGCCTGCCATGTTCCTCGTTTCGGCCGGTCCGGCAGGAAGGAGCTTTTCCACCTGCCGGCGGTCGCCTTTCCGCCACGACACCCTGAGATCTATTTCGGCAGGCCTGCCTTGAAAGGCGATCCCCAGAAGGTATCGAGAACGCTCTTTTCCTGAAGAGTGACCGTCGCGCCACGCTTGCGCATCATCACCACCAATTCCTCGGCGGAGCGCCCTTCCATCATCGCTTTCTCAACAATATCAAGCCCGTGGCAGCCCGTGCAGCGCCGTTCCAGAATCGCGCGGTATTCCCCCAGGGGATCCCTGGTTATTGACCGGCTTTGAGCCCCGCTATCATCCGTCGGGTTTTTTTGACCGGTCCAGAAGACGCCCAGAACCTCCTGCTCGTTGCTGTCGATCCTGGCTCCCAGGCGAATCATCTTGGTTATGATTTCATCAAAGTTATCGCCCCGCTGCATGGCCTGGTTCAGCCGGTCAGGGGGATGGCACTGGCTGCAGCGCTTCTGAATAATGCGTAACGCTTCGTCATTATTGAGCTGTGCAAAAGCGCTGAAAGCTGTCAGTATCGAACCAATCAACAAAACAATAATTTTTCTGGACATATAATTTCCTGAAGAAATGAGTCAACCGCAATGCCGGGGGCGATTTAAACACGGCGAAAATGTCTGACTCCCCCTGAGTTATCAGAATAACCATTTCAAATCTACTGATATTTGCGGCTTGTCTCCGATGCAGAAGATCTCTAGTCTGACAATATTCCGGAGACCAAGACCCTGCAGGAGCCAAAGACACGTGATAAGACAATTTCTATATCCGTTCTTACTGCCCAACGGCCTGCTTTGCGCCGCTCTCCTTTTTGCCCTGACGCAGGTCGCCTTCCCGAAGGGATGGCTCCCCTATCTGCGGCTGTACCCCTTTGCGGTTGTCATTATCGGGCTGCTTCTCGGCTGGCGGTTCAACAGAACACGGTTGGTTTTCGCCATCGGCCTGCTGCTGGTGAGCGATGCCATCATCAATTATTTTCGCAATGGCAATCAGGAATCGCTGGTGTTTCAGTTGGTCGCCCTGCTGCTGCCGCTTAACATGCTGATGATGTCCAGGTTTCGTGAGCGCGGTATCCTCACCCTGCGCAGCGCCCTCTGGCTGACGGTTCTGCTGGCTGAACTTCTGGCCTGTGGCGGACTGGTTCTGGCCCGGCCCGGCCTGCTTCAGTCCTGGTTGGCCGCCCCCCTTGTGGATTTGCCCCGCTTGCAGAATATGCCGCTCTCCCAACCCTTGCTACTGGTCAACCTTCTTGTTCTGCTGTTGTTTGCAGTTCGTGCGCTGCGCAATCCGGCCGCATTCGAGGCCAGTTTCTTCTGGGCCCACGTAGTGATTTTCATGGGATTCTGCGGGATTGGCGGTCAGCCTCTGCGGCTGTATTTTGCGAGCGCCCTGCTGATCCTGATCGTCGGACTTCTGGAGCACTCCCATGCCCTGGCCTACCGTGACGAATTGACCGGTCTGCCAGGACGACGCGCCCTCAATGAGGCCCTGGACAGGCTCGGCAGCCGCTATACGCTGGCCATGCTCGATATCGATCATTTTAAAAAATTCAACGACACGCATGGTCATGATGTCGGCGATCAGGTGTTAAAAATGGTGGCCGGAAAATTGGCTGCCGTCAGCGGTGGCAAAATCTACCGCTATGGAGGTGAGGAGTTTTCCGCCATCATTCCAAGGCAGTCTGTCGAGCAAGTGATGCCTTATCTGGAACGGCTGCGCCAGGCCGTGGAAAACGCACGCTTTGTCCCGCGCGGAAAAGATCGTCCCAGGAAGAAACCGAAAACGCGGCCGCCCCGCAGGAAAGGTCAAAAATACCTGAAGGTCACTATCAGTATCGGTGCCGCGGAAAAGGATAGCCGCCACGAGACGTCCGAGGCGGTCATCAAAGCTGCGGACCAGGCGCTTTACCGGGCCAAAAAAGCCGGTCGCAACAGGGTATGGATCGCACCATGACAGAGCCCTCGCCGCGATTGTCAGATCCGGCCTGAAAACAGACCATGCCGATCCCCTCAACTGGCGATCGGCATGGTCTGTTTTCAATCATACGGCAGAAACGGATACTTTCCTGCCGCCAGGAAGGAAGCCATTTTCAATCACCCTTCATATGGGTCCAGGCAGGGCAGGTCTTTGCCTTTGCGATACCATGCGGGAACCTCTCCCATTTTCCCTTCCCTGGTCCAGACCGTGAGAGGAAATTCCCTGTTCTGGTCATCATCCGCCAGGGGATGATCAACGTGTCTGATCCTGACGTAAGCGGCGTAGGGTTCGTCCTTGCGACCTTCAAACATGATCTCGTAGGCGTCTCGACCATTCCACATCCCTCTGGTCAATATCGCCCGCCTGGCTCCCCACGTCATGTCCCCGAGGACATCACTGTAGTCCGGCGGGACGAGTAACCGGGCCGTGCCGGCATGCACGGACAGATAAAGGAACCCCTCTTTGGCAAGAGAGTGATTCCAGAAGGTGGTCGATTCAATCTCCGGACCATTGTTGTTTATTTGGATAACCTCCATAAGGACCTCCTTGTTTTTTGATACCGTTGCTGCTCTTTGCAGGATTCCAAGTGCACATTGCTCCAAGCCGGGAGCGGAATAAACTCGCATCTCGCCTCACATCCCAGCACCTTTCAAGAGCGGTGGCCCCAGGGTGGCGGCATGAAAACCGCGCCATTAAGCTCATGTTTAAATTTACTAAATTGACACGAAAGATATCAACAATATCTTCCCAGGAGAGGGCCTTGAGGTGACAAAGCTGCCGTGGATGCTGAACCGGTTCAAGGGGGAGGTCGTCAGTCCTCTGCGATAAATTGAAACCGCGGAACCGGTACGCCGTCCTGTTCTTTCATGTCGAAAAACATGGCAACCGGCCGCACCCAGAGGGAATAATCTCCGTACAGTGGCCGGTAGAGAACCAGTTCTTCTTCGGTTTCCGAGTGCCTGACGATATCAAGGACTTCATATTCCCTGCCCTTGAAGTGGCGATATTTCCCTGGCCTTATTGTTGTCATTCCCTTCTCCCCTGCGGTGAGCATGTCTTCATCAAATGTGACTTTTTACCGGGACCCGGCCTCCCCGGTACGGATCCGAAAAGGACCCCTCGCGGGAAATCTGCCAACCCGCTTGCACTCATCCTCAGCGGGCCCTCCATTTGATTATTTCTTTACTTTATTTCACGTCTCCCCGCAGAATATGGTCATGAAACTCGCGCGCCCCAAGTCAATTCGCCAGCAAAAATCCTTTTTTGGGTTCCTCGTTATTCTGACCGCGATCGGTCTCTTTTCTGCGACCGGCCCGGTGCTCCGCACCTGGTCAGGGATGCTGATCATGTCCGTGCTCGCCCTGCTTTCCCTCGCCACGGTTACTGCCCTGTGGATGGTTCTCAATTTTCGCCTGCAATCCCAGAAGCGGGCCAACCTGCACATCTATCGCATGCAACTGATGAAAAACCTGAACATCATCCAGGTGGACAACGGTGGCCTGGTAGACAGGAAGGGCAAACCCATAGCCTCCCGTTGTGCAAAGAAAGCTAAAAATCCCGCGGATTAAACCCACCATCCTCCCGGCGGTCCTGGCAGCCATTCACTCTATGGTGCTTCGATCCTTTTTCCGACCCGCCCCAGGGAACAACCGATACCGATCACGCACAGGCCACAGAAAACCAGCAGGGCGAAATGCATGCTCTTTAAAAATGCCGGCTGGGTTTCTGCCGTCACCTCCTGCCCATGCATCAGGAAGGAGAAGACCAGGGTGATGATCATCATGCTCGACACCATGCCGAGAGTCCGCATGCTGGCATTGAGCCCTGAGGCAACGCCCAGGTAGCGCGGCTCGACGCTCCCCATGATCATACTGGTGTTGGGCGAAGAGAACAGGGCAAACCCCAACCCCATGAAAACCAGCAATACCAGCACCTGGGCAAACGAGGATGAAGCCGACAGGAATGCGGCCACACTAAGCCCGCAGGCACACAAAGCCATACCGGTCGTCGCCACCAGGGACGCGGGAATCCGATCGGACAGGCGGCCGCAAAGAGGGGAAAAGATGGTTTGGACGATAGGCTGGACGATCAGCACGGTGCCGGCCTGCTGAGGGCCCAACCCTTTGACATACTGCAGGTAGAGACTCATGAAAAAGGTCACCCCGAAGGTCGCCGCATAGTTGAACAGCGCGGCCAGGTTGCTGAGGGCAAAAACCCGGTTTTCACTGAGCAGCCTGATATTGAGCAGCGGATAGGGGGTGCGGCGCTCCTGACGCAGAAACAGGACAAAACCGATATTGGCGATGACGACCAGGCCCCAGGCCCACCAGCCGTGCCCCAGGGTAGCCACCCCGGAGACCAGCAGCATGACCGAAAATCCGTAGACCAGAGCGCCGCGCAGGTCAAAAGGTTCTCCTGAGGCTGGGGCCCACTCTCCCCTGATCTTGAAAGAGGTCACCAGCCAGGTTGACAAGCCCAGGGGGATAAGCAGATAGAACAGTGAGCGCCAGCCGAACCAGGCAACCAGGTAACCGCCGAAAAAGGGGCCGCAGGAGATCCCGGCGTAGACGCTGGCGACCGCGATCCCCAGAGCTTTGCCGCGATCTTTGAGAGGAAAAACCGTGACCACGATCGCCATCGTGGTCGCCATCACCATTGCGCCGCCGACACCCTGAAGAAATCTCATCAAGATAACAGCTTCAACAGACCAGGCTTGCGATATGGCTGCACCGGAAAAAGTAAATATCAACAAGCCGGCCTGAAAAATCCGCCGCCGCCCATGAATGTCGCCGAAACGACCCATGGCCAGGAGAAAAATTGCGGAAGACAGGGCATAAGTGGTCTCGACCAGACCCAGCTGCATGGCGGTGGCGGAAAACTCCCGCCCCATGACCGGCAGGGCCACCCCCACCGATGACATCATGAACGGCATCAGGAAGTGGGCAATACAGACCGCAAACAGGATGGCCGTCCGTGATGACGCGTCGTCCTGGGTCATTTGCGCTTGTTCCGCTCTTTTTTCTGCTGGCTGGCCTTGAGCAGATCGCCCAGGGTCCCCATCCCTGAAGAAACAGGTTTGTCGGAATAACTGGTCTCCATCACCTCTTCGTCCGCATTGCCGGCCAGGGCCAGACTGATACGGCGTTCCGCCAGGTCGACCTTTTCAATCACGACATTGAGGCTCTGTCCCACCGTCAGCACATCCTGGGGATGGCGGACGCGCTGCCCCCCTTCCCCCAGTTTGGAGATATGCAGCAGACCGTCGACGCCATCCTCCAGGGTGACAAAGGCGCCGAACTGAGCCAGGCGGCTGACTTTGCCCGAATACTGGCCACCCGCCTTGTAGATGGTTCCGACCTTGCTCCAGGGATCGGCCAGGGTATCGCGCAGGCTGAAGGAGAACTTGTTGTTCTCCCAATCGATCTTTTTAATGGCGACCTCGATCTGCTGGCCAACGTGGAGCACGTCATTGACATCTTCGATACGGCCGTAGCTGATCTCGGAAATGGGCAACAGCCCTTCAATGCCGCCGATATCCACGAAGGCCCCGAAATTGAGGATATTGGTGACTTCCCCCGTGACGACCATGCCCTCTTTGAGACTCTTGCGCAGACTTTCGCGCTGCTGCTGGCGTTCCTCGTCAAGCAGCTGGCGGTGGGACACGACGATATTGCGACCGCGTTCACTGAACTGGGTAATCTTGAATGACAGGCTGGTCCCGATCAGGTCGGCCGGTTCCCCCTGGCGGATGCCGGTCTGGGAGAAAGGGCAGAACGCCCTGATATTTCCGGCCAGCTTGACTTCAAAGCCTCCCTTGATCTCTTTTTCAATGCGCCCCTCGACAGGGATGCCGCTCTGATAGGCATTCTCCAACTGTTCGGTTCCGGAACCGCTGCCGCCGACCTTGGTCGTAAAACGCAGCTCGCCGCCACTGCGAGACAGGAAAAAGACCGCAATTCTGTCACCAGCCTGGAACTGGGGCTCGCCCTCGGCATTCAGCAGTTCGGCTGTTGCCAGCACCCCTTCACCTTTCTGACCGACATCGAGAAAGCTCCAGTCCTTGCCGATCTGCAGCAAGGTCCCTTCGATCTTCTGCCCCGGTTCGAGCTGCTGTCCGACCCCCGACAGGCTGGCTTCGAACATGGCTGCAAAATCTTCTTCCTCTGCGCTGAACTCGTCGTCTCTGAAATCGTCACTCATGACCCAATCCTCTTTGTTGACTGGTTTTCCTTCTGAAAACCTGGCCGCAGACACCCGGAACATCCGAAGCTCCGCAACCGGATAAAAAGGGAAAGATTAGCCCTTTTCAGAGAGAGAGTAAATGGAGAGATTGGTATTTTATCTGAAAAATGCCGCTGGCATTTTGATAAATGAAAAAATAGACATTCAAGCCGGGCAGCGGCTTTGCGGTTCTGCCCGTTGATGCGTCAGCATCCGGGCGGGCTCTCATGTGCTGGCGACAGCAATAAATCGCAGACGGACTCAGTTGTCGTCAGTGTGTTTGACCTTCAAGGGCATTTTTGCTTCCTTTTGTTGCCCAGGACAAAAGGAAGCCGGCTGCCGGGCCGGGACCCGGCGGTTTTGATGGTGCTTTAATGTTTTAACAGAAACAGTCAAAGACAAGGTCGCGGGGTCGCGCCCCCGCCCGGCGCCTTACTATTTGTCCCAGGCGGGCGACAAATAGTAAGCACAAAACGCCCTTTTTACATGTCCGGATGACGATCAGCAATTCCCAGTAGGGAGACATTCAGGCTGGCAACGACCCGGCCCACGCTGAGCAGGCTCAGCTAAAGGCCAGAACCACAAAAACACCAAAGGTGTTTTGACCGTTGAAAAGACCCTCACCTCCAAGCCGCAAAGCGGCTTTACGGTTCTGCCCGTTTATGCGTCAGCATCCGGGCGGGTTGTCATGTGCTGGCGACAGCAATAAATCGCAGACGGACTCAGTTGTCGTCAGTGTGTTTGACCTTGATAAGATCTTTTTGGTTCGTTTTTCCATCGTTGGGAAAAATGAACCCGGCTGCCGGGCCGGGACCGGCGGTTTTGATCTTGCTTTAAGGTTTAAACAGATACAATCAAAGGCTAGACCGCGGGGTCGCGCCCCCGCCCGGCGCCTTACTATTTGTCCCAGGCGGGCGACAAATAGTAAGCACAAAGCGCCCTTTTTACATGTCCGGATGACGATCAGCAATTCCCTGTTGGAGACATTCAAGCCAACAACGACCCGGCCCACGCTGAGCAGGCTCAGCTAAAGGCCAGAAACGCAAAAATGCCGTTGGCATTTTGATAAATGATCTGTGATCTTCAAGCCGCAAAGCGGCTTTGCGGTTCTGCCCGTTGATGCGTCAGCATCCGGGCGGGTTGTCATGTGCTGGCGACAGCAATAAATCGCAGACGGACTCAATTGTCGTCAGTGTGTTTGACCTTCAAGGGCATTTTTGCTTCCTTTTGTTGCCCAGGACAAAAGGAAGCCGGCTGCCGGGCCGGGACCCGGCGGTTTTGATGGTGCTTTAAGGTTTTAACAGAAACAGTCAAAGACAAGGTCGCGGGGTCGCGCCCCCGCCCGGCGCCTTACTATTTGTCCCAGGCGAGCGACAAATAGTCAGCACAAAGCGCCCTTTTTACATGTCCGGATGACGATCAGCAATTCCCAGTTGGAGACATTCAGGCTGGCAACGACCCGGCCCACGCTGAGCTGGCTCAGCGAAAGGCCAGAACCACAAAAATGCGGTTGGCATTTTGACAGAGGCAACATATTCAATTTCCAAGCCGCGCAGCGGCTTTGCGGTTCTGCCCGTTGATGCGTCAGCATCCGGGCGGGTTGTCATGTGCTGGCGACTGCAATAAATCGCAGACGGACTCAATTGTCGTCAGTGTGTTTGACCTTGATAAGATCTTTTTGGTTCGTTTTTCCATCGTTGGGAAAAATGAACCCGGCTGCCGGGCCGGGACCCGGCGACCTTGATCTTGCTTTGCAGGTTTTTAACAAAAACAGTCAAAGACAGAACCACCGGAGCGACACCCGCAAGACACAAGCCTGTTTGCCTTTTTGAAATTCAATGGTATTTTCTAATTCTCAAAAAACATTATAACCCGTGAGGACATGTCACCATGAAACCGACCAGCTGGCTGGAAAGTCTGAATTGTGCAATTGAGGGGATCCTCTGGGCGGCCCGCGGCGAGCGCCATGTCCGCTATCACCTGTCTGCCGCCCTGGCCGTGGTCTTTCTGGCCCTCTTCTTCAAGGTCTCGGCCATGGAGTTTTTTCTGCTGGTGCTGGCCGCCGTCATCGTCATCTTTGCCGAGCTGATGAACACCGCCATCGAGGCGGTCGTCGACCTGGTCACCGACGAATATCACGAGCTGGCGAAACGCGCCAAAGATGTCGCTGCCGGAGCCGTCCTGGTGACCAGCATCGGAGCCATCGTCCTCGGTTACCTGGTCCTGTCAGGGCATATCTTCACTCTCTTCGACAGCCAACCGACCCTGATCCAGGAGCCCCGCGGCACGGTCCCCGTCGGCGCGCTGCTGATGGTCATTATCCTGGTTGTGCTGTTCAAGTCACGCTTCAACCACGGCACCCCGTTGCACGGCGGCATGCCCAGCGGCCATGCGGCCATCGCGTTTTCCATCGCCACCTCGACTCTGTTGCTGGGCGACAACCTGGTCATCGGCCTGCTGGTTCTGCTCCTGGCCCTGCTGGTCAGCCAGAGCCGCCTGCTGATGAAGATTCACACGCCGCGGGAAGTCTTCCTCGGGGCCCTGCTCGGCACCGCAGTGACCCTTTTTACCCATCTGCTATTCAGCTAGCCGGCCGAGTCTGCCACCAGGTCCCGGGCGACCTTGTCAGCCAGGGCAACCAGATCTTCCGCACCGTCCAGGCCATCCAGAAAGCGCCGGGGGATACCCGTCTGTCCCACCAGGGCACCAACCAGGGCGCCGGTCAGCATAGCCCGGGCCTGATTCTGACCGCCCCCGTTCACGGCGTGCAGGACCGCCTGTTCAAAATCACTGCTGTATCGAGCCGCCAGATAATAGGCTGCGGGGAGCTGATGGTAAATGGCACACGGCATCCCGTAAACCAGAGACACTTTCCAGGCCGGTTCGATGCGAATATCGGGGTCATGGGCGGCACGGGCGATAAAGGACGGAGTCAGCAGCGCGTCCGGCGAGGCGAAGGTCCCGCTTTTGAGGGGATGTTCCCCCGGCCTGGGAGGCTGCAGATCACCGCTGGTCACCGCGTGAAACGGCAACTGACCGCTTTTGACCAGCGCCATCAGCTTGCCGGAAAGCCGATCATCAAGCTCTTCACCCTGAACCAGCTGGGCGAGCACCGCATTGTAGGCCACGGTCATGGCCACGACAGCTTCGTCGATTTGACTCAGCACCGTATTACTGGTCACCGCGCTGGCCAGTTTGTCCGGGTCCAGGGCATAGCGAACGGCAATCGCCAGGGTCCGCTCGATCGCTTCCGTGGTATCGGCCTGACCGCCGGTCTCCGCCCATGGTTTTTTCTGTTGATGGCGTCGCTGCCACAGTTCCCTAATCGACTGGCTGGTATAGCCGCCCGGTCCGGACATGGGCTGGCCGTCAAGCTGCGGAAGCAGGTCGTCATCAAGCCGGCGGCAGAAGTCCTCTTCGCTGTAGCCACCCGTTTCGGCAAGGGACTGAAGGGTCATCTTCAGAATATAGCCGGGCTGGGACAACTGGCCGGCTTTCAGGCCGGCATGATAACGGTCCGGCTTCGGATCGGTGTAATCCGTGATCCAGTCGCCATAATCCCTGCGTAAGGCGGAAAGATCATAATACCAGTGGGGGCCAACGGCCAGGGCTTCGCCGATGAAGGCGCCCAAAAGCGCTCCCCGGGCCCGGTCTGCGAGTGATGTGCGCGACATGATCCATCCTTTCACGGCTACCAGGGTTGACAGAAACTACGCGTTGACCGCCTCGCCGGACAGCCGACGCTGCATTCGATTCTAACCCGCCGGTTTCAGAAAAAGATAGCTCGGCACCAATATTTTAGGACCTTCATCCGGCCGCTACAGGGCCGGCGGACCGGGAACAGGTTTGTCGGAATGAGTCAGGACGGCCTCGTCGCCTGCCTTGGGACTGACGTCGACCAGGTTCAGTTCGCCATAGGAGAGGGCCTGCTGCAGGCCGGCCAGGCTGAAGCGGCTGGCGGCGTTCCAGAGCATCCAGCCGGAGCTGCCGACCTGATCACTGGCGTTGATCTGGGCATGAATATCGTCAGCACGGTAGGAACGCCGATCAAACGCGTAATCCCGGAACGCCTGCAGCCAGGGGCGGAACCGGGCCGGTTCGAGACCGCTGAGGCTGACCGCTTTCTTGAGGGAATGGGCAATCACCTCGAAATTATGGGTGACGGGGACGGGATAGCCTGGAATTCCGTAAGGAAAGCCTGAGGGATACAGCATGGGAGACAGGTAATCGACCTGCTCGCCCATGTCCACCAGGCGCTGGCCGATCTTTTGATCTTTCGGTTTCCAGCAGATATAGCCGAAAATGTTGGCCGCGGTCATCACCGGGTAGGGAGCAAGGCGCTCTTTGGCCTGGGCCAGGAACTGATTGATGGCGGCAACCCGGTTGTCCCCGGTATTGGCCCGAGCGAATTTCAGATCGGACCTGGCCGGAAAACGGATATAGTCGAATTGGATCTCGTCAAAGCCAAGGCTGGCCACCTCTTCCGCGAGGTCGAGATTATAATCCCTGACCTGCTGGATGAAGGGATCGCTCCACGAGATGCTTTCGCGATCCTCCCAGATTTCGCCGGCGGGATCATAAACCGCCAGATCGGGACGCCTCTTGGCCAGTTTGTCATCCTTGAACACCGCTAGCCTGGCGATGGTGTAGATTCCATGCGCTTTCAGATCCGCGAGAAAATCGGGAAGATCCTTGAGGGTCCTCGCCCGTTGGGCCCCGATCTGCCGGGCCAGGGGCAAGCTGCTGCGAAAAGCCACATCGCCCCGGGTCGATTTGATATCGATGACCAGGGCATTCATCCCGGTCTCTTGCAGAAGTTGAAGCAGGTGGGCGCGCAGATCACGACTGTCGGCCGCCCAATAGGACATGTAAAGGGCTTTGGGAGCGACCGGCTGCAGTTCTACCCGCAGGACGTGGTCACCGGCGATTTTGATCGGCTGATAGCCCGGTTTGCGGACCACCAGGGTCCCCGTCTCGCTGGTCAGGGCAAAGCTGCCGTCTTCGAAACTGACGGTCCTGTCCCCTTCCGTCCAGACCCTGGCGCCGGCAAGGGGCTGACCACTGACACCGTCAAGCACCCGTCCGAAAACCTCCTCGGTTTCCGCCCAGGCAGCAGCAGTCATTCCAAAGAGAACCGCCATCAGGATCGTGACTGCACTTTTCATTTAAAGCCTCCCGCCCAGGTACCAGAAAGAATAACGGACAGAAACAGCTTAGATTATTTTTACTGAATAATAAACTTTTAATTTTAATTGAAAAGGTATTTCTGTGCGCCGCTGCGAAGCTGTTCGGTCAGCTTGTTCAGAGGGGCCGCGGAGAGATTCCAGCTGTGCCAGTAGAGGGTTACGGAAAGTGACGCATCGCCAATGAATTCCTGCAGGATTCCGGCCGCCAGCAGGTCCCGGCTCTGCCAGTCGGGAACCATTCCATAGCAGTAGCCCTCCCTGATCACCTGGAGGAATTGTGCAGGCGCGGGTATATAATGGGCCGGGATTCGCACCGGCTCTGAACTGATGTAGGTTTCGATAAACTGTTGATGCAGCCTGTCATGACGATTGAAAATCACGGCCGGGGCCTGTTCGAGTGCCGGCCGAGTCAAACCCTCCGGAAACCAGCGCGCCTTGAATCCCGGCGTGGCCACCAGCCGGTAGCGCATGCCGCCCAGCCGGTCGACCCGGCAGCCCTGCATGGCCCTGGATTCGGCACTGATACAGCCGACCACGTCGCCGTCCCGCAGATACCGGTGGGTCTGTTCCTGGTCATCAACCCGCAGATCGAGAAGCAGGCCGGCCTCCTGCAACAGGGGTGCGACGGCATCGATGAACCAGTAGTCCAGGCTGTCGGCGTTGATGCCGATGGCGAGTTGTTGGGGCCCGGCCGAGTCCGCCCCCGACAACTCCCCGGCCAGAGCCGACTCCAGCATGCGCACCTGCTGGTAATGTTTCAGCAGCGCCTTGCCCGCTGCGGTCGGCTGCGGAGGCGACGTTCTGGTCAGTAATAATTGGCCGCTCTGATCTTCAAGCAGGCGAATGCGCTGGGACACTGCGGACTGGGTCAACAACAGCACCCGCGCAGCGCGCTCAAAACCGCCTTCCTGAACAACCATGGCCAGCGCATTGAGGAGCTTGTAATCGATCATCGGCAACCGCATCATTGGTCAGAGTTTGTGAACAGGCAGATTGCATATTAGCAAAACTGATATATCCTCTGAATAATTAATTTTACTTTTGAGCCGAGGATCTCTAGGCTGAGTCCTGCGTCCCACGACGACCTCTTGCCGGTCGCTGTCACATCAGGAATCACGGAGCATGGATATGATCTGGCCATATTTTCAGGGAATCGGCATCGGCGGCGGCCTTATCATAGCCATCGGTGCCCAGAACGCTTTTGTTCTGGCCCAGGGAATCCGCCGCAATCATCCCGTTCAGACCGCTGCGGTCTGCAGCCTCTGTGATGCGATCCTGATTTTCGCCGGAGTCAGCGGGGTCGGCGCCCTGCTCGCCACCAACAGCCTGCTGCAACAGGGAGCCACCTGGTTGGGCACTTTGTTCCTGTTCTGGTACGGGATACGTTCCCTGCGCTCGGCACTGTCCGGAGGCGACCTGGTTCCCATGGAGACCGGGCGGATGACCCGTTCGAAACTGCTCGCCACCACCCTGGCCCTGACCCTGCTCAACCCCCATGTCTATATCGATACCATCATCCTGCTCGGCAGCCTGGCCGGCCGTCTGCAGCCCCAGGAGCGTTACCTGTTCGCCGCGGGCGCCATCACCTCCTCCTTCCTCTGGTTTTTCGGTCTCAGCCTGGGAGCCGGATTTCTTGCTCCCCTGTTCCGCCGGCCCATCGCCTGGCGCTGCCTCGACAGCCTGGTTTGTCTGACCATGTGGAGCATCGCCCTGTCTCTGATCTGGTCGGATTGAAGGTCACCTCAGGGGCCGCCCATCGATAAAAAGCCGAATAATTTTTATTCCAGGATTTAATCCGGGATCAAATCTGCCCATGCGTGAAAAGCAACCAGCGGCGTCTTTACCGATGCCGGAACCGTATGATCTTTAATCCAAGAGTGAAGAAAAATGTTAAAATAACAAGGCAGGGTGCCATTAGTCCTCAGAAGCAATGCTTTGCCGCAATCCGATATCTGGGCAACGGGAGAGGAGGTCATCATGAAAGACAGTGTTGTGCGACTCAAAAATCTCTGTGAAATCCTGATCAATATGGGAGTGACCAATACCCCCAACGAAAACCAGATAAAAAAAATGATTTTAGAACTTGAAACAACAATCCTTAAGGAAATGGAATTATTGAAGGACAGAGAGTCGATGTCTGACTTTTAATCGTTCAAATCATTTTAAGTGGATAGAATAGCAAGAATTAGGTGGTCATCACATCAAACGCCCTCCCGAACAGGATACGGAGGCCACTATGACCCATCTCCCCCCGCTTCCCAAGGATCCCCATACCCTGTTTGTGTTGGGGCTGGCTACCCTTGCGCTCTTCCTGTTCTCTCGTAAAAAACTTCCCCTGGAAACCGCCAGTCTGATCATTTTGGTCATCTTGGCCTGCGTATTCGAGTTGTTCCCATACGCAAAACCGGGCCAGGTTATCAGGGCTACAGACTTTTTCCATGGCTTCGGTCATGAAGCTCTGATCGCTGTGTGTGCGTTGATGGTCGCCGGGCAGGGTATTGTCAGAACGGGCGGACTGGAGCCCATTGGCCGAGCGCTTTCACAGCTCTGGAAAATCAGCCCCAGTCTTTCCATGATTACGACCCTGTTCATTGCTGCCGGAATCAGTGCCTTTATCAATAATGTTCCCGTCGTTATTCTGCTTTTACCCATTTTGATCAGTGTTTCGGTGAAAACAGGAAGCAAGGCGTCAGGCATGTTGATGCCTATGGGCTTCGCCACGATTATCGGAGGAACCAGCACGACCATTGGAACTTCGACCAACCTCCTGGTTGTTTCCGTGGCCGCCGATATGGGCCTTCGAAAAATGGAGATGTTTGATTTCTTTGTGCCGGCGGCAACGGCCGGCATTCTCGGTTTACTATACCTGTGGTTTGTCGTTCCACGCATCATGCCTGAGCGGGGAATTGACCTCAGTGATACCTCGCCCCGCATTTTCACTGCCCATCTCGCCCTTCTTGAAAAAAGTCCCATGATTGGTAAAACCCTCGCTGAAGCGCAGGAAAAAGTCGGAGAAACCATCAGGGTGACAAATATCAGGAGGAATAACGACACGTTAGCCATGCCATTGCCAAGCCTCATCCTCCATGCGGGGGATCAATTGATCCTGCGTGATACGCCTGAAAAGCTGAAGGAAATTGAAAAAATTTTTGAAGGAACCCTGTATCAATCCCATGCAGGTGAAACGCATTCCGACGACAGTAACCTCTTTGAGGCAAAGGATCAGCAAATTGCCGAAATTGCCGTCATCCAAGGTTCCTACCTGCAAGGTCGGACGTTAAGCGGGCTGCGCTTTGCAGACCGTTTCGGCCTTATCATCCTGGCTATCCACAGGGCGGGAAAGCCCTTGAGTAAAAACAGCGAGGCCATTGGAGATATAAGACTTGCATCTGGAGACATTCTTCTGGTTCAGGGTCCCCGCGACCAGATCGCAAAACTTAAACAGATTAAAGATTTTCTCGTTTTGGATGCGACTATCGACCTGCCCTACACCAAAAGAGCCCCCCTGGCCATGATGATCATGATTGCCATCATCACCCTGACAGCTGCCGATATTCTGCCTATCGCAATCAGTGCCAGCGCCGGTGCGTTAATCATGATCATGACCGGATGTCTGAATTGGCGAGATGCGACAAGAGCCCTGAGCGTCCAGGTCATTTTTCTTGTCGTTGCAAGCCTGGCCTTGGGGCACGCCTTACTGGAAACAGGTGGTGCAGACTATCTTGCGGAACTGATGCTGCTATTTTCAGGACATGCTTCACCGCCCGTCATGCTCAGTGGAACCATGCTGGTCATGGCCGTACTGACAAATCTTGTTTCCAATAATGCCACGGCGGTTATCGGTACCCCCATCGCGGTATCCGTCGCAACCCAGATGGGGCAACCGGCCGAGCCATTTGTCCTGGCGGTCCTGTTTGGAGCAAATCTGAGCTTTGCGACACCAATGGCCTACAAAACCAATTTACTTGTCATGAATGCCGGTCGTTACACCTTCAATGATTTCCTGCGTATCGGAATTCCCCTGGTGCTTATTGCTCCGGTGATTAAACAGTTAAATCAAGCAGCATAAGCGATCTTTGGATGCTTGAAGTAATTTTGCACATGCCTCGGACGATTCTGTAGGGTGCACATGAAGGAACGGGTCTTTTTCTCCAAGTCCTTCTGTGTTCGAGCAGGTAGTCCGGAGCGGATCTTCTGCTTGAGGTCGCCGTTAAGATATTCGTCCGGGTTGAGTTCCGGGGAATATGACGGCAGATAAAAGACCTCGATTTGCTCTTTGTTTTCTTCCAGCCAGGCCTTTACGACCTTGCTGTGATGGACCCGCAGGTTGTCGAGAATCAGAAACACCTTGCGGTCCGCGTCCTTGATCAAACGGGACATAAATTTGATCAGCACTTTGGCGGTCATGGTTTCACGATACAGCATGAACCGCACTTTGCCACGGTTCGTAACCGAAGAGATCATATTGACCCGGCTCTTGGTGGCATTGATTCGCACCACAGGGGTTTTGCCCTTTGGAGCAAATCCCCGGGCATGATACGCATCATTTTGGATGCCGGTCTCGTCGCCCCAGTGTATTTCGGCCTTTTCCTGCTTGGCTCGGGCCTGAATCTTCGGGTACTCCGAATCAAGCCACTGGGCGACGTGCTTGGAACTCTGTTCGTAGGCACGCTTTGTTGGCCTTTGCGGGGTGAAACCCCAGCGTTTCAGGTAGTCCGTGATCGTTCGCAGCGGCAGGTCTTGACCATAGAGGTGTTTGATCACCAGGCGAATCGCGTCACGGGTCCAAAGCGCAAAAGACAGCTTGAACTGATCCGGGGTCTTGTCCACCAGTAGCTTCTGGATTTCGGCTTCCTGATCGCTGGTCAATTCTCGCTTGTCGCCATGACGGCGACCGCGCTGACCCGGCTTGATGGCATCAAGGCCGCCACGTTCGTACTTTTTCCAGATTGTACTGACGTGGGGTTGACTGAGACCAACGATTTCGGAAATGGCCGTGTTGTTCAGACCTTTTTCACGTAAACGAACGACTTGTTTACGTAGTTCGTATTGCGCTTGTTGATTGAGTTTTCGGGCATCGAAGTTATTCATGCCCTACAATAACACGAATTAAAGTAGATTTAAATATTTATCCGCCGAGTCAATATCCTGTGGGGAGCACTATCGATTATTCTGCCTGCCATTTACGATTTATAGCCTTTGAATTAAACTTCAGAGATTCACTTTACTTGGTACATAGGCAGGTTTACACTTGCGGGCCTGATCCGGAAGAATTGTGCCGCAGATGCCGACCAGCGAGGAAAGTATGAACAAAACGTCTCACCCTTTTGACAAGCTGACTCCCGATTTCATAATGGATGCCGTCGAGTCCCTCGGGTACCGCTGCGATTATCGTATCCTGACCCTGAACAGTTATGAGAATCGGGTCTACCAGGTGGGCATTGAGGACGGCGCTCCGCTGATCGTCAAATTTTATCGCCCCGATCGCTGGAACAAGGCCCAGATCCTTGAGGAGCACGACTTTATCCAGGAGCTGGCGGAACACGAATTACCGGTCGTCGCCCCGGTTCGCAGTGAAGAGGGCCAGACCCTGTATCGCTTTCGTGGATTTTATTTTGCCCTGTCACCACGTAAAGGGGGCCACTCTCCCGAGCTGGCCAACCTGGATCACCTCCAGGTAATCGGCAGGTTGCTGGGCCGTATTCACAATATCGGATCCCAGCGACCGTTCCGTCATCGCCCGACCCTGAATCCTCAAAGCTTCGGACATGAGTCGGTGGAGTTCATCAGCGAGGGCTTCATTCCCGCGGACTATCAGGCCGCCTATCAGTCCCTCACCCGTGATCTGCTGGCCATCATCGATGACCGTTTCGCCAATGCTGCCGCCCGTCCCATCCGGGTGCACGGCGACTGTCACAGCGGCAACATGCTGTGGCGGGATGATGCCCCTCACTTCGTGGATTTTGACGATACCCGCATGGCGCCGGCCATCCAGGACTTGTGGATGCTGCTGTCCGGCCGGGAAGACCAGCAACAGCAGCAGCTGGAAAAAATCCTTGATGCCTATTGCCTGTTTTGCGATTTCAATCCGGTCGAGCTGCAGCTGATCGAGGTCATGCGCACCCTGCGCATGCTCAATTATACGGCCTGGCTGGCCCGGCGCTGGGACGACCCGGCCTTTCCGCGGACCTTCCCCTGGTTCAACACTGTTCAGTACTGGGGAGAACACATCCTCGAGCTGCGTGAACAGCTTGCCGCCCTCCAGGAATCGCCCCTGCACATATAAAAGGTGGCGGCGACCTCGTGTCCATCCCCAAGGTCCGGATGGACACGTCCTAGCACTTGAGAATGGTAATCTTCTCGGCCACGACCTTCTGAACCGCAGCCTGGGCACTGCGAATACAGGGCAAGGTATCCGCCGCGTCACTGGCCAGCTCACGGCGCATGGCTCCCAGCCAGGCCTCGCGTAATTCCGTCGAGAAATTGACCTTCCCGACCCCCAGCGTCACCCCCTGCTGCAAAGTGGCGGGGGATAATCCCGAAGCCCCGTGCAGGACCAGGGGAACGGACGTCTCCTGGCTGATCTTTTCCAGCCTCGGAAAATCAAGCTTCGGCTCGCCCCGGTAAGGTCCGTGGACCGTACCGACCGATACCGCCAGAGCATCAACTCCGGTTTCCTCAACAAAATAGGCCGCCTCCCGAGGATCGGTAAAACTGGCCTCCGCCTCGTCGACAACCACGTCCCCTTCGCTGCCTGAAAGCCGACCAAGCTCGGACTCTACCGTAACCCCCATAGGATGGGCCGCCTTCACCACCTGACGTACCAGGCCGATGTTGTCATTAATCGGGTGATGGGAGGCATCGATCATCACCGAGGAAAAACCGTGACGTAGACAGGCCATGACCTGCTCCCAGGTTTTGGCATGGTCGACCTGCAGGACAACAGGCACCTTCGCCTGTTCCGCCAGATCGGTCAGAAATCGCGTGGCGACCGGCGCACCGGCATACTCAAGAAACGGCCACTGGGCCTGCAGCACAACGGGGAAATCAGCAGCCTCGGCAGCCGCAATAATCGCCGGGGCCATTTCCCAGCAGGTGACGTTGAAGGCGCCCAGCGCAGCGCCACGGGCTGCGACTAACGCTACCCCCTCGTGCAGATTAATCAAGCTCATTCAAAATCCTTTTCGGCTGTTGTTGCGGTATGCCAAAACTCGCTTAAATCCCACAGGACGCAGGATTTCATGTTCCTCTGTTTATATCCGTTAACGGACCAAGAGACAAGGAATGGCAGAAATGACCGTTAAGACTTTAATATTTGCTTTTTTGATTCATAAATTCGTCATCAGCCACAGAGCTCCCATACCTGCAGAGATGGTCAGCAACACATTCCGTGACCGCCAGGCCACTATGGCAGCGATGAGTCCAGCCAGCAACCGTGGATTTGCATAAGAGAATGTTTCAGAAGAAAAAACGAATGCTGGCAGTGCTAAAGCAGCAAGAACAGCAGCAGGAACAAATTTTAACAGCTGTTCAATTTCAGGTCGCACCTTCCCCCGACCAAAGAGCCAGATAAAAGAAAAACGCAGCATAAAGGTACCGACACCAATGACGATCATCGTTAACCATAAACGTAAACCGCCTTCAGGCATGGCGTTTCCTCCGGCTCACCAGATAGCCGGCACCAATGCCCGCCAATGTCGCAATAAACAGCCCTAAATTATAGGGCAACGGATGGCATAATAACGCAAGACTTCCGGCCACTGCCGCCGCGATCAGGCAAGCGCTATCTTTAATGGCAGGAAACAGCAATGCCAAAAAAGTCAGTGGGATAGCAAAATCAAGTCCCCACTCTTTTGGTACTTGTGCTCCCAGGAAAACTCCGGCTACGGTGCCTATATGCCAGGTAGCCCACATGGTTAATGCGCCTCCCAGATAGTACCAGTGCTTGAACTCTTTAATATTAAGGTCAAAAGCTGATATAGAAATGGCAAAAGATTGATCGGTAATAAGGTAAGCGAGGCCACTGCGCCAGGTGAGTGGCAGCTGCTGAAAGTGAGGAGCTAAAGAGGCGCTGTAGACACAGAACCGCAGATTTATAACCAGGGCGGTAAGGATGATGACAAAATCAGATGCCTGGCGACTGATTAAATCAATAATAGCTAACTGAGCAGCACCGGCGAAAACCAGGTGCGACATTCCCAAGGCAGCAAACTTAGACAACCCGACACCAACTGCAGACAAGCCGGCAATCACGGCAAAGGGCAGAGCTCCAAGAGTCAAAGGAACCATCGCCTGAGCACCCGCAATAAAAGCAGTTTTTGGTGACGACATTGTCTTAACCCTTCTGCTGACGTCAAGACCAATAACGCAACAAACCATTCAGTACACGCTCCACCTGGAAACCAGGTGGAGCGCTATAAATCCGTTCGCGAACAGCACGAACAGACAGAAATACCGCTATATTTCCTGACGCAATAAAACCGTTTCGGGAAAAAAATCAGTTCACTACGTTAACAGCTTTGTTAGCAAGAAATGATGCCAGATTGTCTACTGCAGTATTCAACAGGCGTGCGCGTGCTTCCAAAGGAGCCCATGCAATATGCGGGGTAATGAAGCAATTAGGCGCCTGCAACAAGACATTATCCCCTTTGATGGGCTCGGTTGATACCACGTCCACACCGGCAGCCTTGACCTTCCCGGAATGAAGCGCAGCGGCCAGGTCCTGCTCGACAATCAGCGGGCCTCTGGAGGTGTTGATGATGATGACACCATCTTTCATTTTGGCAATAGAACTTTCGTTGATCATGCCTTCGGTGGATTCAAACAATGGACAATGTAAAGAGATAACGTCAGATTCGGCATAAAGAGTGTCAAGATCAACATACTTGATGCCATTGCCTTCCAGCTCTTTGTTTGGATATGCGTCATAAGCCAACACATTCATGCTGAAACCCTGGGCAATTTTAGCTGCCTGCTGGCCAATACGACCAAAACCGACAAAACCAATCGTTTTCCCGGCAAGCTCGATCAGGGGATGATTCCAGAAACAGAAATCGGGGCAACGTTCCCAATCGCCCTGATACACTGCATTGCTGTGATCCTGAACATGGTGACAAATTTCAAGTAACAGAGCAAAAACAAACTGAGATACGGCAGTCGTACCATAGGTCGGG
Organism: Geopsychrobacteraceae bacterium; assembly: GCA_963677135.2. Taxonomy (GTDB): domain Bacteria; phylum Desulfobacterota; class Desulfuromonadia; order Desulfuromonadales; family Geopsychrobacteraceae; genus Seleniibacterium. The sequence continues at coordinate 92,832 of CAXXLS010000009.1, forward strand.
ATATTGGTAACAGGAATTCCCTTTTCTCTAGCCGCAGCAACATCGACAACATTGTAACCGGTTGCTAAAACACCCACGTATTTAATGCCCGGACAAGCAGCAAAGGTCTCACTGGTCAGTGGAGTCTTATTGGTAATGACCGCTTCGGCATCACCGATTCTGCTGATAATATCGGCACTATCGGTACGGTCATAACAAGTAACTTCACCTAATTTTTCAAACCCTTCCCAGCTTAAATCGCCCGGGTTCAATGTATAGCCATCTAAAATGACAATCTTCATCTTTCAAAACTCCTTATTATTCTCCTGTTAGGGACGATTCTTTTAACTCGTTTTCATCCGGAAACTAAACAGCACAACCAACCCGTTTCTGATTTGGAAAGATGCAATTTTTTTCCAGATCAAGAAAATCAAGCATTAGCACGGAGTCGTAATACTTTACGCCGCACAAGCGAATGCGCTGATTGACGCCGAGCTGGTGAAAAAGGACGTTTTCCCGACAGAAACTAACCAGCAATCAGCTGACGGGCTGCCGCGACAATATTTTCAGCGGTGATACCATTTTTATTCATCAGGAACTCATACTGCGCAGACTCCCCGAACTGATCCTGAATGCCGATCCGCTTGACGATCCCTTTGCCTCTTTCGGCAACGACCTCACACACGGCGCTGCCGAGGCCGTTAAGAATGTTGTGGTCCTCAACGGTAACAATTTTACCGATCTCATCAATAGCTTTATTGACGGCATCATTATCAAGAGGCTTGATGGTATGCATATCGAGAACCCGCACCGTATGTCCTTGTTTTTCAAGTTCAGCGGCCGCGGTCATCGCCAGGTTGACCGTATCACCATTGGCGATCAGGGCAACATCCTTTCCATCTTTAAGCTGATTAGCTTTGCCGATCGTCAACTCTACCCCCTCATCATAAAGAGAGGGCATGGGATTCTTGGTAAAGCGCAAATAAACCGGGCCAACATGTTCTGCCGCAGCTTTAACCAGCTTCTTGGCCGAATTGAAATCTGCCGGCATGATAATCGTCATGTTGGGCAGGGTGCGCATAACGCCCATATCTTCACTCCCCTGGTGGCTGGCGCCATCGGTCCCGGGAGTCAGGCCGCCATGAGAACAGGCGATCTTGACATTCAAATCTGGATAACAGATTTCCTGACGAATCTGCTCACACATGCGCATACTGCCGAACACAGCATAAGTGGTTACGAAGGGAATCTTACCGGTCGTCGCCAGTCCGGCGCCGACTCCGGCGGCATTCTGTTCGGCAATCCCGACATTGACGTGCTGATTCGGCAGCTGTTGAGAAAAGGGAATGGTCATACAGGGTTTGGCGATATCCGCATCGACAACAAAGATATCCTTATTAGCCTTGCCCAGTTCAAGTATTGCTTCGCCGTATGCTTCTCTGGTTGGTCTTGCTTCCATTATTGCGCCTCCTCAATCTCTTTCATGGCCTGAGCATATTGTTCATCGTTGGGAGCACCCCCATGCCAGGCAACGACATCTTCCATGAAAGAAACGCCTTTCCCTTTTACTGTGTGGCCGACAATGACCTTGGGCAATTGGTTATTTTTATGCCGATTTGCTTCAAGAGCATCAACAATCTCTTCCATACTGTGTCCATTGATGGCCTGAACATCGCAACCAAACGCTTTAAATTTAGCCGCAAAGTCACCAGTCGGCATGATTTCTTCACAGGTGCCGTCATTCTGCAGCCGGTTGGCATCGACAATAATAGTCAGGTTATCGAGCTTATACTTCACGGCGCACATCACCGCTTCCCAGATTTGCCCTTCCTGAGTTTCGCCATCACCAACCATGGAAAAAACACGATAATCGCGACCATCACGTTTTCCCGCAATAGCCATACCAACAGCCGTAGACAGCCCTTGTCCAAGAGAACCCGTGCTGATATCGATACCGGGACATTTTTTCATGCATGGATGCCCCTGCAGGATTGATCCTTGCTTACGCAGAGTATTGACTGTCTCCATCGGGAAATATCCGCGCATCGCCAGGGCGGAGTAAAGAATCGGACAGACATGCCCTTTTGAGAGGATAAAACGATCACGATCGGCCCAGCGCGGTTCCTCCGGACGAAGGTTCAATTCATCGAAATAAAGTGCGGCAATGAAATCAGCTGCGGAAAGGGAACCGCCAGGATGCCCCTCCTGTGCTGTGTAGATCATTGTCATTGCTGTTTTACGTAACTCTTTTGCCTTTTCCTTAAGAAAGGCCACCTTTTCCTGTTTTGACACAATAGCCTCCATCATATAGCTATCAGTAAAATAACCTGACTTCTCAGCCAGACGTGCTGAGCAATATATATGTATTCCGGGTTTTTAAATCAGCAGGCAGCTGAAAATCATTCGCGCTGTAATGACGACCTTGATGACCTTGATGACCTTGTCAATACTCTGTTGCATGCAGCTGCTGTCAGGACAGCAGCTGCATGATCAGGATAGAATCTGTATTAATAGATGGTAAATGCGGGGATATAGCTGATCAGACCAAGGATGAGTATGGCCAGGGCATAGAAAGGAACCAGTTCCTTGACGATTGTCCCGATCGGCACCCGCGCGATGGTTGAGGAAATGAAGAGGGTCGTACCAACCGGTGGGGTATAGAGACCAATCGCCAGGTTAACGACCATCATCAGACCCAGCTGAACCAGGTCCAGGCCAATCGCATTGGCAATACCGACAAACAATGGACCGAGCAGCAGAACAGCGGCAGGAAGATCCAAGAAGGTTCCGACAATCAGCATAATGACGTTGAGCGCCAGAATAACCATCCATGGTTCACTCAGTGACGAGGTCAGCCAGATAGTCAGGTTCTGCGGTACTTGCTCGAGAGTAAGGATCCACTGAATAACCGATGACCCCATGATGATGAGCATAACGGCACCCGTCATGATACCGGTTTCAAGAATGGCGTTGTAGAAGGTCTTCCAGGTCATATCCCTGTAGACCACAGTTGCGATAAACAGTGAATAGGCGCAGGCCAGAACACTGACTTCTGTTGGGGTGGCGATGCCGAAACGCAGAGTGACAACAATCATGACGGGCATAAGCAGAGCCGGCAAGGCATGCAGAGCCTCTGACTTAAACTTTTTCCAGCCCCCGTCGACCTCAGCTTTAGGCATACCACGCAGGGTGGCGATCAGCCAGGCTAAACCGAGCATACCAAAACCGATCATGCAGCCGGGGACAATACCGGCAATAAACAGATCGATAATCGACACGTTGGAAACCAGCCCGAAGAGAATTAACGGGATCGATGGCGGAATCAGAACCGCAATGGTGGACGCTGCCGAGTTGATGGCACCGGCAAAACCAAGAGGGATACCGTTCTCCTTCTGAACCGGAATCATTGCGTTACCAAGGGCCGAAGCATCAGCCACAGCGGAACCGGAAACTCCCCCGAACATGACCGAACCGACAATCGTGACATGAGCCAGGCCACCACGCATACGGCCAACCATCAGCTTGGCAAAGTTCACCAGGTGCTCACCAAACTGACCCGACATCATCAGGCTGCCGGCGAGAATAAAGAAGGGGATCGCCAGCATCGGAAAACTCTGAGTCGGCGTATAAAGACGTTGTGCGATAACGGCCAGTGGCTTTCCGGCAATCATAAGAACCGCGCCGGAGGCACCAAGCATTGAGTAGGCAACCGGAACCGACAGTAGCAACAGTAGCGGGAAGAGCCAAACAATTATACTTGCCATAAAACAATCTCCTCACGACCAAATACGGCCGAAACTTCTGACAGAGTGCTGAAAAACGTTCCCAGGGGCAGCGAGTGCAACGCTGACGGTTTTTCACCAGCCTGCTAAACTTGATCAATAGTGTTGATACACAAAGGGCTGTGACTGTATAAGGTCACAGCCCTTTTTTCAAAAACAGCCTGTCGGATCTTTTGTTCTACTAACCGTACTGAGCTGATGTCGTGTCAGCTTTTTCACCCAACGCGGTACGTATGCAATAAAGAGCCGAAATGATCGCTATCGCATAGAAGGCATAAAGAATACTTATATAACCATACATCTGCGGAATGTGAGTCTCAGGCAAACGACTGAATTTAGCAGCTCTGACGATCGGCATTGATGAGTAAGCCACCGTGAAACTGATTACTGCCGTAGCGGCATAAACCACCATAACGATGATCCGGCGCACCGCAGAAGGGACAGCGTCAACAAGAACCGAAACAGCAATATTCGCCCCCCTGGCACTGGCCATCACAGCCCCCCCGGCAACCAGCCAGGGGAGAAGGATTTGATGCATTTCATAAGCCCAGGTAATACCTTCCTCAAACAGATAACGCAGGATGACATTTACAAGCAGGGCCGCAAACATGGAAACCAGGGTTGTGCAGACAATGACAATTCCGGTCATGTCGATAATGCTGGTTATTTTTTTACATATTCCAATCATTGGAGCACACCCGCTTTCTTTGATATCAGTTTGCTGCTGCTGATTTACGCAGGGTATCGATGAAGCTTCCATATTTCTCCCCATACTTTGCATAGACGGACTCTGTTGCATCCTGGAATACCTTTTTGTCGATAGCTTTAAATTGAGCGCCTTCATTTTCCATAACTTTCTTCAGCCCGATACTATCGATGTAAGAACGGCCACGCTGATACCAGCCAGCTTGCTTGGCTGCACTTTCTACGCAAGCCTGTTCTTTAGAAGAGAGAGACTCCCACCACATCAGGCTGGCAACAACCGGAGTACTTTCATACTTGTGGTCCGTCATGGTGATGTATGGAGTGATGGTATGAATTTTAGCTGAGTAGATATTGGTCAGAGGGTTTTCCTGGCCTTCGAAAGTACCAGCCTGCAGAGCAGTCGGCAATTCCGACCATGCCAGCGGTGCCGGGGTAGCGCCCAGGGCTTTAAAGATATCGGTCGTTACTTCATCTGGAGGAGTACGGATCATCATCCCTTTGATGGCGTCGAGAGAATCAACAAATTTTTTGGTATGGGTTGTCTGGCGGAAACCGTTATCCCAGAAGGTAATGATCTTCAGACCGGCTTCATTGGCTTTTTTATCAAGCATCTGGCCAACTTCGCCATCAAGAACATTCCAGACATTGGGTAGATCTTTAAACAGGAAGGGCAGACCAAGCATACCGATTTCCGGAACGATCTGAGCCATTGGCCCTTGTGAGTTGGCGGACATCTGAATAATACCAGCCTGGGCAGAGGTCAGCATTTCTGAATCGTCACCCATGGTCGAGGAAGGAGCAATCTTCACAACAGTATCAGGGGAGCAAGCGGTCATCAGCTGGCCGAACATCTCAGCAGCATCGTAACGAGGATTACCTGGGTTAGCACCATGGCCAAACACCAGCTCACCTGCCTGAACTGTAGATGCCAGCATTGCAGTGGCAACTGCAACAGTCGTAATTACGCGAAACATTCTCTTCATCGAGATTCTCCTTTCATAAGGGAAAAATGTTTTTTACTTCCGCACATTGACGATTAGTAAATCAACGATTCACCATTTAGTTTCAGGACCAACTTAATAAATTCATCTGCCTCACAAAATCGACTCACACAAAAAACTGTTTACAAACAGCTGCCGCTCTCAAAAACCATCTTTCCCACGACTGAAAAAAAAGAGATTATCCTTTTATAACCAACTACTTAATCAGCGCCACAAAAAATAAAACAGCTGTCTATTTCTGGGAAGGGTAACACCTTGACTACTAGTGGTCAAACGAATTAAAATGGCAAATAGGTGAGGTCAATTCATCTAAAAATCACCCGGTTTCGCCCCAAAATATTTCACCTGAGAAATATGTAACACTTTATACCATTTATTGTTTTACCATTAAACATACGAATGCCGACAACAACCACTGTCCCTGCTCCCACTAACGAAAGAGTCGTTCAATGAGCAACCGCCGATTAGCGCTGAAAGCGATCCAGGCCTTTGAAGCCGCCGCCCGGCACGAATCTTTTGGTCTCGCGGCCGAAGAGCTTTTCGTGACTCCATCAGCCATCAGTCACCAGATCAAACAGCTTGAGAGTGACATAGGCGTACGCCTGTTCCATCGCGTCCACCGTGCAGTTGTCCTGACCGATGCAGGGCGCCGTTATGCCGAAGAGGTCTCTGCGGCCTTTCACCGTATCGACGTGGCCACCCGCGAACTGGGCAGGACATCGAAGAGCAATATTATTACCATTAATTCATCACCGAGCTTTGCCACCCAGTGGCTGATGCCGAGGATTGCACGCTTCAGTGCAGAACACCCCGATATCGATGTGCGCCTGAACACTTCCTCTACCATCACCGAAGCGATTTCCGAAACCGTAGACGTTGACATTCGCTATGGAATACGGCAACTGAATCCGGCCGGCATTGTTGCCATTCCCTTCCCACAGGAGACTGTCGTCCCCCTGTGCTCTCCGTCGCTGATGGAAGGAGAACACCCGATCAGGAAACCGGAGGATCTCAAACACCATACCCTGATCCACAGTGAGCACTGCCTGATCCGTTGGCGGGACTGGATCAATCATAATGGCGGCATCGATCTCGACCTTTCCCGCGGCCACCGGTTCAACCGTTCCTTTATGGCCATAAGCTCGGCAATTGACGGCCTTGGCGTGTGTCTTGACAGCCTTCTGCTGGTCCAGCGCGAACTGAATGACGGCAGACTGATTGCTCCTTTTGGCACCGACGGGCTTAAGGTGCATGGCTACACCTGCAACGTCAAGAAGTCCCGTATCGAATTACCGCAGATCAAAGCCTTCCAGGACTGGCTGTTTGCCGAACTGAAACACGACACATTCTAAACAGGATCCTCTTCTCACTATGAAAAAATGCCCCTGTGGCAGCGGGCTGGATTATTCAACCTGCTGCCAACCGCTCATCACCGGCGCCACCAAACCGGTTGGACTAGAACAATTGGCTCGCGCCAGACATACAGCCCACTTCGTTGGTAACATCCTGTTCCTGAAGACCAGCCACACCCCAGGGGACAGGCAGAGCATCGATTGGCATGATTACCTCATTGAGACAACCTCCCTTGAATGGCTTCTTTATGACCTGGTCAGTGTCCATGCCGGGGGAAAATCAGGCTCGGTCGTGGCCATGATCACTGTCCGAAAACAAAGTTTTGTCTATCGCTACCGGGAAACCAGTACTTATCTCATGGTAGATGGGGAGTGGTATTTTAATGAAAGTGATATTGATGACATGAAAAAAATCTGCCCTTGCGACAAAAGCCATTGCCTGGGTTGTTACTAACTCCTGGCTCCTGTCTATTTTTGCCACTAAGAAAATCAAAAGCTGTCAACGCAGAGAAGCGCGAAGGACGCAAAGAATCTCTTTTTTAAGGTTTAAACCCAAAAAACCAAGACCTTCTCTGCGCACTCCCTGCCTCAGCGCCTCTACGTTGAACAAAATCGCAGCCGCGTCCCAAATACCAGATACAACAAAGCCTGCCACCCTAAGGCAGCAGGCCATGTTAACAACAATCAGAAGGTAACAACCCGGATCAGGCGTTGTACCAGTCTTTAACCTGACGGACGATGGCATTGGTGGAAATACCATACTTGTCATGCAGAGTCGGCAAGGCGCCGGCCAACGGAAACTCATCCGGCAGGGCAATCTGACGGAAGGTCGGGGTCACGCCGGCACGCAGCAGCTCCGCCGCGATGGTCATACCAAGACCGCCCATGATGGTGTGGTTCTCAGCAGTGACAACCAGACGTCCCGGCTTGCTGCAGGCAGCCAGAATCGTTTCGACGTCAAGGGGTTTGATAGTCGGGCAATGCAGAACAGCAGCCTTAATACCGTCCTCAGCCAGTTTTTTTGCGGCTTCCAGAGTACGCATGGTCAGCAAACCCGTTGAAATAAAGAGGACATCATCCCCCTCAACCAGGAACTTGGCCTTGCCAATCTCAAACGTATAATCATAGTCTTCCAGCACAACCGGGACCTGGCCACGCAACAGACGCATGTAAACCGGCCCATTGTGTTCAATCATGGCCGGAACAGCCTGCTCGATATCGACGGCATCACATGGGTCGATAACAACCATATTGGGGATGGTCGCGAACATCCCGGTATCTTCTACGGCACAGTGACTAGGTCCATAACCCGTGGTCAAGCCAGGCAGAGCACAACAGATTTTGACATTGAGGTGATCTTCAGCAATCGCCTGATGGATGAAGTCAAAGGCACGGCGGGAGGCAAAAGCGCCATAGGTGGTGACGAAGGGGATAAGTTTCTGATGGGCAACACCGGCTGCGGCTCCCATCAACAGCTGCTCGGCCATCCCCATCTGAAAAAAGCGCTCCGGATAAGTATCACGGAAAATATGCAGGTCGGTATACTTGGCCAGGTCGGCTGACATGCCAACGATATCTTTACGATCGCGGGCGGCTTCAACCAGAGCATGACCAAACGGTGCCGGTCTGGTTTTCTGATCGGCATCGGCGATGGATGCGATCATCGCCGATGTTTTCAAACGTACTTTCTTTTCCCCGTTACTCATGACTTCCTCCCATCTTCAAGCTGCTGCAATGCGATCTGCCACTCATGCTCATCGACCCGGATAAAGTGGTTCTTTTCTCGTTCTTCCAGGAACTTGACACCTTTACCCATAAGGGTGTCACAGATAATCATACGGGGACGCGCTTCGGTACAGTTACGGGCATTATCAAAAGCAGTAATAACCTGCTCCATGTCATTGCCGTTGATCCGCTGAGTGTACCAACCGAAAGCCTCACACTTTTCCTTTAACGGTTCAAAGGCCATAATCTGACTGGAAGGGCCATCAGCCTGCTGATTATTGACGTCAACAATGGCGATCATGTTGTCAAGCTTGTGGTGAGACGCTGATTGCATGGCTTCCCAGACAGACCCTTCATCCAATTCACCGTCGGAGAAAAGGGTATATACAAAGGCAGGATTATTGTTATATTTCAGACCGAGAGCGTGACCAACGGCAATAGGCAGCCCCTGGCCGAGGGAACCTCCAGACATTTCCATCCCCGGGGTATAGCTGGCCATGCCCGACATGGGCAGACGACTACCATCGCCGCCATACGTTTCCAGCTCTTCCAGAGGAAGAATACCCGCTTCCAGTAGAGCGGCATATAGGCCGATAGCAAAATGGCCGTTGGAGAGCAGGAAAAGATCACGGCCATCCCACTCCGGATCATCCGCCTTATAGTTGAGTGCCCGGAAATAGCTGACCGCCAGAATATCGGCAACGTCAAGCGCCTGGCCGATATAGCCCTGCCCCTGCACCTCTCCCATGAGCAGCGCTTTCCGCCTGATGTTATAGGCACGCTCCTCCAATTCTTTACGTACAGACTCTTCGATCTGACCCATAATTCTTACTCCTTGAATAGATTTGACCATCATTTAACCGGCACGAATAGTTCGTGCGGCTCATGACACGCCACCAACTGAACCGGTATTTTCCGAAAACTGCTGTTTCCAATCTGACTTCTGGTTGGGTTGCCAGCCGGGGTACCGGTCCGGCACCACTGTCCCACTGAAAACAAACTGTTTTATACTGACGTAGAAATAACAACCTCAGCTGAGTGACGTCAAACGAATTAAACTGCCCAATAATTGAGTTCAATTCACCTATTGCCCTCTTCAGCAAAGACCAGAGGAATCACTGTTTTCCAACAACTTATCGATATTTAATTACGGTATGCACCTTAAGCAGGTTGGTACTGCCGGCTTCAACCACAGGACTACCCATGGTTATGACGGTCACATCACCGGATTGCACAACATCAGCCTGTAGCGCGGCCTTTTCGACAGCAACAATCTGCTGCTCGGTTGTTTCCTGATTTTCAACATAGATCGCCCTGACTCCGGAATAGAGGGCCATCCGCCGCATCACTGAGACGTTCGGCGTCATCGCGTAAATTGGCAGATTGGGTCGATACTTGGAGACCAGGGCCGCAGTACTACCGGTCTGAGTAAAAGCAAAAATAGCCTGGGCAGTCACATTTTCCGCAATCTGGCAGGCTCCCTGACCGATCGCCTCGGTCAGGCACTGCTTAGCACGACAACCGCCATTACGGATGATGCCAGCGAGGTACTGCTTACTATTCTCTACGTCACGAGCGACATGATCCATGACCTCTACCGCCGCTACCGGGTATTTCCCGGCAGCGGTTTCTCCGGACAGCATAATGGCGTCCGTACCGTCGAGGATCGCATTGGCCACATCAGAAACTTCTGCCCGGGTCGGCCGTGGATTGCTGATCATACTCTCCAGCATCTGTGTCGCGGTGATAACCGGCTTACCAGCCGCGTTGCATTTCTGAATGATCATCTTCTGGATCAGCGGAACTTTTTCCGGGCTGATCTCCACACCCAGGTCACCACGGGCAACCATAACTGCGTCCGTCACGGCAAGGATCTCATCAAACGCATCAACGGCTTCAGGCTTCTCAATTTTGGAAACAATCATGGGCGCAAAATTTCTAGCCGCCAACAGGTCTTTCAGGTGTTGCACATCAGCTGCCTTCCGCACAAAGGACAGGGCGATAAAATCAACCTTATTGGCGATGCAAAACTCGAGATCGTCCAAATCTTTATCAGTCAGTGCCGGTGCGGATACCTTGACTCCCGGCAGGTTAATCCCTTTCCGGTCCTTGAGCTTGCCGCCGGTCACAACACGGCACCTGACGTTCTGCCCTTCCGTGCCCAGCACCACAAGATCCATAAGACCGTCATCCAATAAAATACGATCCCCCGGCTTAACATCAGTGGGAAGATTCTTATAAATCGTCGGAATAGTCGTCCCCTCTCCGGCAACCGTACTGGTGGTGACAACGACCTCGGTCCCGGGGACAAGTTCCATAAAACCACCCTTCATCAGACCGGTTCTGATTTTAGGTCCCTGCAAATCACCCAAGATCCCGATATGACATGACTTTTCTTCGGCCACCTTACGGATCCGTTGGATCAACTCCAGTTTATTCTGATGATCACCATGAGAAAAGTTGAGACGAAAAACGTTAACCCCGGCATCGATCAGGGCCTTGAGCTGTTCCACCCCTTCACTGGCCGGTCCGAGAGTAGAAACAATCTTGGTACGACGAAACATATAAAGCGACTCCTTTAGGTAAGTTTTTGCTATCAGGGGCAACGCAATAAAGCAGCAACATTCTGAGCAGTCATCCTGATGTTGCCAGGCGCCTCGACAAGAGCATCGTCAAGGCTGCAGGGACCGGGGACAACACTGAAAACAGCATCAATACCATGGTCATGGACAGCCTCAACGCCAGCCCCAAGACTGCCAGCCAGACCAATCACCGGAACCTTATGCTCTGCCGCAACTTTGGCGACTCCTATCGGCGCTTTGCCATAAACCGTCTGGCCGTCCATGCGCCCTTCACCGGTAATTACCAGATCCGCTCCCTCAACCGCATCAGCCAACTTTATGGCTTCTACAACGATAGCGACACCTGGCCGCAAATCCGCCTGCAGAAATGCAAGCAAGGCTGCCCCCATACCACCAGCAGCCCCGGCACCTGGCGCAGTTTCTATATCCACCCCAAGATCACGACGGATTAACTCTGCGAAGTGACCGAGATGGCGATCCAGCATTTCAACCATCGCTGCTGTTGCCCCTTTCTGAGGACCAAAAACAGCAGAAGCTCCACGACTTCCAGTCAGAGGATTATCAACATCGCAGGCAACCTGAATGCGACAATCCTTCAACCGCACATCCAGGTTGCTGATATCGATTTTCTTCAACCCTTCAAGGGCTCCACCGCCATAACTGATCTGCCGGTTGTCCCCATCCAGGAGCCGAACCCCAAGGGCCTGCAACATTCCGGCACCGCCATCATTGGTCGCGCTGCCGCCGATACCGATGATCAGGTCCCGAATGCCGTTCTCAAGGGCATGACGGATAAGTTCCCCGGTACCGTAACTGGTGGTGAGCATGGGATTGCGTTGCTCCGGCGGGACCAGATCCAAGCCGCTAGCTGCGGCCATTTCGATGAAGGCGGTGTCACCGTTACCGCTGCGCCCATAGAAAGAATCAACGACATCGCCAAGCGGTCCGGTCACGCTGAGATTCACCAGCTGCCCCCTGGTTGCAGCAACCAAAGCCGCAACGGTCCCCTCACCACCATCAGCGATAGGCAGTTTGACGTAATCAGCATCTGGATAAATAGCGCGAAAGCCCGCCTCAATCTGATCAGCGACTTCCATGGAACTTAAACTTTCTTTAAATGAGTCAGGCGCAATGACGATCTTTTTTAAGTGATTCATAACATCCATCCTGTTGGTCAAATTCAGCCATCCGGTCTCGTATATTGCGGACAGACCAGGTCAGCCCAAAAGTTCAATCGCGAGCTAAAACAATGTAATAGAAGCGATCATTAACCAGCACAATCGATGACGTCAAACGAATTATAGTGAGAAATAGTTGACTTCAATTCATATAAACTGCGGGGCAATTTTGCTAATTTGTATTGAGGAGGGTGTCACTGATAGAATAAATAGCGCTATCGGAAGGCAAAACATTGTTAAAAAAAGGTCCCAGAGAGTGGATTCAGCCTTAAAAATTGACATTTATGCAGCAGTAAAAACCACTTCTATAAATGTGATTGGACATTCTTGACTTCGCTAAAGCCCTGGCACGCGAAGGTGCTGAAGAAGGCATTAACGTTAATTCCATTGCGCCCGGCCCGATGACCACTGAAATCAGAAAAGGCCTGCCTGATAAAATTGAAAAAGCAACCTGGCAGACGATTCCCATGAAACGCCTTGGCCTGCCAGAAGAAGGCGCCTTCTGTGTCGCTTTCCCTGTCGCCGGTGAAGCCGGTTATATGACCGGCGAAGATATCGATATCAACGGCGGATCGCATATCGACTAAGAAACAGGTCAATACCATACAGCCGAATTCCCTCCGAAAAGGGCATTCGGCTGTATGCACGCCTTTATGTTGTCTGGCTTGAACGCTTATTTCAGCCGGACTTGATGTAATTGGTCAGCTGATTGATCAGGAACTCCTTCTCTTCAATCGTGGCCTTGACCAGGTCGCCAATAGAGACGATTCCGATCAGTTTGCCATTTTCAAGGACCGGCAGGTGCCGATGCCGGGTTTCCGTAACCAGGGCCATGCATTCCTCGACGGAATTTCCCGGTGCCGTGAAATAAACGGTCTTTTCCATAATGGCGTGGATCGGTGTCTCAAGGGATGACATCCCCTTCAACACGATTTTGCGGGCATAATCCCGTTCGGACAGGATGCCGACAACAGTGCCATGCTCGTCGGTGACGACCAGCGCCCCGACATTGGTCGCCGCCATCTTTGCCAGGGCGGCGTAGACCGTATCATTCTTGTCGATGGTATGAACGTCAGCCCCTTTTTCCTGGAGAATCTCTTTGACAATTTTTTTCATGGACGCCTCCCGTTCCGGAATTCTGCCTATTGTCAAAGTTTAGCGGCTGAATCAACTATGTCAAATCTGCAAGTCCCCGTCTTTTCGAAAATTTTTCCCAACGGGAGTTTTCCGCACCCGGAATCAACCCGAGTCGCGTGAGGCGATCAGTGCCTCCACATCCGCCTTGGTCGGCATGGCGCTCTGGGCTCCTGCCCGGGTAACGGCGAGGGCCGCCACCGCATTGGCAAAGACGATGGCCCCATCGATATCTTTTCCGGCCACCAGGGCGTGAGCCAGTCCGGCATTAAAGGAATCACCCGCGGCCACAGTATCGACGACAGCGACCCTGAAACCCTGACAGGCCCTGAAACCCTGGCCGTCGAGAATGAAAGAGCCCCGCTCGCCGGCCTTGATGATGACGTTCGCCACCCCACGCTCACGCAGTATGTTGGCCGCTCTTTCGATCCCTTCGACGGTCGAGGTGTCCTCCCCGGTCAGAAAGGCCGCCTCGGTTTCGTTGGGGGTCAGATAGTCGACCTGGCGCAGCAGGTCGTCCGGCAGATCGCGGGCCGGGGCCGGGTCCAGGATGACCGGAATGGTGCTGTTGCGGGCCAGGGTTGCCGCCAGCACCACCGAAGCCATGGGGATTTCGAGCTGCAGCAGCAGAATAGCGGCAGACTCTATGGTCGAGCGCTGGGCGCTGACATAGTCAGGTGTCACCTGGTCATTGGCTCCGGCGACGATGCAGATGGTGTTCTGCCCCCGGCCGTCGACCTGGATCAGGGCCGTTCCGGTGGACGCTCCGGCAACGGTCAGCAGATACGCGTCGGAAATCCCTTCCTGCGCGAGAACCTGCAGATATTTGGTCGCGAAAACATCCTCGCCGACCGCCCCGACCATCGCGACATCGGATCCCAGGCGAGCCAGGGCCACGGCCTGGTTGCCCCCTTTACCTCCCGGCAGGATGTCAAAAGCCTGCCCGCGGATGGTTTCACCCGGTCGGGGAAAATTTTCGACCCGGACGTTCAGATCGATATTGAGACTGCCCACCACGCAAAAGATCTTCTTCATCACTGTGCCACTCCACCCTCTTGTTGCTTGCCTGTCCCCTGCTGCAGCCGTGCCGCCTATTCTGACAACTGTTCGATCTGCCTGCCGATCTCCTGCATCACCGGCTCCGGCACCTCGACATTCTCTTTGATGAAATCGAACAGCAGCGCCTTGTTTTCGGCATCCGCCGGAATATCGATGTCGCTGAGGCAGGAAGGGGCTCCGATATCTTTCAGGAAGGATACCAGATTATCGATCTCCCTGCCCGGCCTGCCGTTGATGGCCATCTGCAGTGCGAGGCCGGCGGAAACAATCTCGCCGTGCAGAAACTTCTGGCGTTGCTCAACATAGTTTCGGGTGACGCAGTAGTAGATGGCATGGGCCACCGCCAGCTGCCTGCCCCCTGTGACCAGGGACGAAATCAGCCCGGTATGCAGCAGGTTGAGGCTGAACAGATCGGAGGCCTCCCGGGTTAAGCGGCCCGCTTCGATATCCGCCAGGGCCTTCCTGCCCAGCTGCAGATAATTGTCGGTCGTAAAGGCGGCCACCTCAAGGCCCAGGCGGGTGGTCATATTATCAGTCCAGTTGGGAGAATGGGCCGCGCTGAACGTCAGCTCGGGCCATTTCCCCAGGGCGTCAATCATTCCGGAACGATGCAGAGTAGCCGGGCAGGAGCGGGCCAGGATCTCTTCATCGACGACCACGGCGGCGACATCTTCATCGGCATATTGGGCCTTGTCCAAAGCGCCGCCGGCATCATACTGGATGCACAGAGCCACGCAGGCCGCGCAGGTTGCCGAGGAGGTCGGCACGGTGACCAGCCGGAGACCGTTGACGTGCGCTCCCCACTTGGCGGCATCCATGCACCGGCCGCCCCCAACCGCGATCACAACATCGGCGTCAAATGCCTTGATGGCGGCCGTCATCTCGGCCGTGTTTTCCGGGCAGCAGTAGCCCTCGAACCGGAACCGGGCATGACTGATTCCGGCCGCATCCAGACTCGCCCTGACCTTGTCACCGACAATGCCCCACGAAATATCACCGGCGACCACGATCGCCTTGGAACCGAAATAACGAGTTTCGCGACCGACATGCTGAATCGCACCTGGCGCCTGCAGGTAACGGCCGGAACCTAAAAATATCGGAGCACTCATACAGATCTCCATTCAAGACATTCAGCAGCACTGCCTGTCCGGATAAATAGTCATGATCATCCGCGATTTGCGGCCGCCGCAAGTCCTTACAGGAACCCGGTCAGTTTTGGTAAAAACATAACCAGTGCGGGGAAAAAGGTAATCAGTAAAATGTCGATCAGGGCCAGAATCAGAAATGGCATGATCGCTTTCACGATCCGTTCAAACTTTTCATCGCCAACGGCGGCCGTTGCATAGAGCACCACCCCGACCGGCGGCGTAATCAGCCCCACGGTCAGATTGGTGATCATAACCATGGCGAAATGCACCGGATGAACACCGACCTTGTACATGATGGGCGCCAGAATCGGTGCGAACAGCACGATGGCGGCCCCGATCTCCATCCACATGCCGATGATTATCAGGATGACGTTGATCATCAGCAGCAGGAGATAAGGATTTTCAGAAATGGACAGCATGAACCCGGCAATCTTGGTCGGAATATTCTCGATGCCCAGGGCCCAGGAGAAGACACTCGACAGGGAGATGATCAGGACCAGGTTGGCCGAGGTTTTACCGGCGACCCACAAACTCTGGGGAATGTCCCGCAAAGTGACCTTCCTGGTGACGAACATACCGACGAACAGCGCGTAAACGACCGCAACGGCGGCCGCCTCGGTCGGAGTGACGATCCCGCCGACAATGCCGAACAGGATAATCCCCGGCATCATGATGGCGACCATACCGTCCTTCAGTATCGAACGTATCTCCTGGCGGCTGTAGTGATATTCATCCTTTTTAAGTCCCATCTTTTTCGCTCTGAAAAAGATGTAGCAGACCTGCCCCAGGGCGATCAGCAGCCCCGGAACCACCCCCGCCATGAACAGGGCGCCGATGGAGATACTCATGATCCCGCCATAAATGACGATGATATTGCTCGGCGGAATCAAGGGACTCTGGATTGACGATGCCGCGGTAATGGCGCAGGCCACATCCTTGCGGTAGCCATTGTCCTTCATGGCCTGGATTTCGATATAACCGAGACCGGCGATATCAGACAGGGCCGCTCCTGAAATGCTGCCGAATACCGTGCTGGCGAGAATGTTGACGTAGGCCAGCCCCCCGGTAAAACGCCCGACGAATATCTTGACGAAATCGAACAGACGCTTGGAAATTTCGGCTTTGACCATGATCTCGGCGGCCAGGACGAACAGTGGAATGGCCAGGAGGATAAAGGAGTCGACCCCGGCGAACATCCGTAAGGGGATGACCGTCAGGTTCTGCGGATTGGTAATGATAATGTAAACCGCCGAAGTCAGACCGATGGCAAAAGCAATGGGAAAACCGATCACGATGCAGATGAAAAGCAAGGCCGTTGCAATCGTAAATTCAAGCATATCAGTCCCCCCTGTCCAGAAGGTCCGACAAAAAGACCCGGACCGTTTGCAGGATCATCAGCAGCAGACCGACGATAATCGACACCTGAACGTAGAACATGCGAATCCCCAGTGCCGGTGTGATCTGACGCATTGAGATGCGGGGAATCACCTTGTAAGAGTAGTAGAAAAGAAAAATCAGGAAAGCGAAGGTCACCACGTGGGTCCCCAGTTTGACGATTTTCAACTTTTGGGTGGAGAGCTTGTTGATGAAGAAATCAACAAACATGTTTTCCTGGCGCTTGACCAGCGAGCTGCCGGCCAGAAAGGCTCCCCAGACCAGCAGGTAGCGGGACAGTTCCTCCGTCCAGGTCAGCGGGCTGGCAAAAAAATAGCGAAACACGACCTGGGCAACAACCACGCATGTCATGAGGCCGATGATGACAATGCACAAGAATTTGATAAGTTTATCCAGTTTATCAAGGAGCCCGAGAATACATAAGGCAACTGTCCTCATAACACCTTCCTTAAACAAGCGGGGTGACAGCGGGAAGCCGGTCACCCCACACTGGATTAATGACAGTAACGTTCTTGTTCGCTTCAGCAGGCCGGCATGGCCTAGCGTCTTGCCTTCTTGATCTTCTCGCTTTCTATCAGAATCTGCTCGACATAGTCCTTGTTGATATTTTTCTTGAGGTACTCGACGACCGGCTTCTGGGCCACCTTGAAGGTTTCCAGTTCCGCCGGAGTCGGCTTGTACACTTCGATGCCCGGATCGTCGATAAGGGCCTGCAACGCCAGGGAGTCGGCTACCCGGACGATGCCTGACGCGGCCATGGTCGCCTTGATAGCCGCTTCATCAACCGCCTTGCGATGCTCTTTCGACAGCCCCTGGTAGAAATCTTCCCCGATGACCAGGAAGGCCGGCCCCAGGATGTGGCCATCCAGGGTGTAGTATTTCTGAACTTCCTGGATCGAGCCGAGCATGGTCGTCAACGGAGAATTCTCCTGGCCGTCAACAACTCCTGTCTGCAGGGAGGTATAGAGTTCCGTCCAGGCGATGGGAGTCGGTGAACCACCCAGGGCCTTGACGATTTCCATGTGGGAAGGGATTTCCATGGTCCTGATTTTCAGGCCCTTCATGTCCGCCGCAGTTTTGACCTGGCGTTTGCTGTTGCTGAAGTTTCGGAAACCGCCGTTCTCAAAGGCACTGATAATGCGCAGACCCGACTTCTTGGCCATATCGTCCAGGAACTTTTTCATGAAGTCGCTGTCCATCAGGGCATAGTAATCAAGGGCGTCCGAGAACAGGTAAGGAATGGAGAAAACCTGGATATCCCGATAGAAGTTGGCGATCGGCCCGTCGGAAGGCCCGGCCATCTGGATATTGCCGATCAGGATCTGTTCCAGGTTGGAGCGATGATCCCCGAGAGAACCACCGGCGAAGATTTCAACGCCCACCTCCCCCTGGGTGCTGGCTTCGACGGCATTTTTGAAGGTGAGCATCGCCGCATAGGTTGGAAACGGCAGGGCATAATCACCGACCTTGGTCATTGTCGCATCGGGATAACCGATTTTGATGGTCACCTTTGCGGCCAACGCCGGCCCTGCCAACAGAGAGCATGATAATAGTGCCAGACAAATCGCTTTTAACATTTTCATGTACTGACCTCCCCTTTGAGAATGATGGTTGTGCCAACAAACTTCAGCAAATGAAACAATAAAAACTTGCGTACTGGTCGGACTGTTTGTTCGGTTATACCTCGCAAGTTTAGCAGCTGCAGGCGCGAGGTCATCCAGAAAGTCAGGGATGACCTTCGCCGTTTTCCGTGGTTATCAAAAACGCTCCCCAGCGAATCGGCTCAGGGCTTCTCAACCAGATCCGGGTAGACCTGGTACAAATACTT
Organism: Geopsychrobacteraceae bacterium; assembly: GCA_963677135.2. Lineage (GTDB taxonomy): Bacteria > Desulfobacterota > Desulfuromonadia > Desulfuromonadales > Geopsychrobacteraceae > Seleniibacterium. The sequence goes on from CAXXLS010000009.1 coordinate 111,700, forward strand.
CTGCAGAACTTTCTTGTCCGCCGGGCTCATTTCCTTGGTCGGGAGTCTCGGCAGTCCGAAATCCTCGCCCATCAGGCGCAGGGCTTCCTTGAACACTGCGAGCCAGTGGGGGGACGCATTCTGTCCGACCCGCTCGTACATAAAGTAATAGGCGATCGGCTGGAGCCGCTCCCAGATTTTCTGGGCTTTGGCCAGATCCTTGTCTTTATCGACGGCATGGAACAGGTCAACCGCCAGGTCAGGAATGATGTTCGGCAATCCCGACAGCCAGCCATCACCACCGACACAGAAGGCCTCCAGGGGGCTGTAGTCGTGACCGTAAAGCGTCGAAACCTTGTCACCACACAGGTACTTGATATAGTTGACTCTCATCGGGTCGCCGTGAGCCGCCTTGATAGAGTTGACCACCCCTTCATCCGCCAGTTGCTTGACCTGCTCCGGATTCAGCTCAAACCCGGCGAACCAGGGATTATTGTAAACCATCAGCGGCATATCGACGGCTTTTGAGACCGCCCGAAGGTGATCAAGGGCATCGGGAATGGTCGGGTTATAATAATAGGGCAGCAAAACCATCAGACCGTCGGCGCCGGCGTCGATCGCCGCCTTCGACAATTTGACCGCCAGATCCGTCGAATAATGGATGATACCGGCGATGACCGGAACCCGGCCATTTGACTGTTCGACGGCAGCCTTGATGACGGTCAACCGCTCCTCGTCATTCATGGCGGCACCCTCACCCGTACTTCCGGCTGGCGAAATTCCATGGACTCCCTTCTGGATCAGCCATTCGGCATAAGCCTTCTGACCTTCAATATCGACGCTGCCGTCCTTGTTGAAAATGGAAAGCATGGCCGGACAAATTCCCCTGAACTGACTCATAATTCCTCCCTAGAGATGTGAGACCGATATCCAACATGTTGCATTCCGCTTTTTGAACCATAGCAACTGGTACTTCAGTTGTCAACATGCAACATGTTGCACTTAATATTTTAATGGGGTACAATTTTGTTTGAGATCGTTAATAGCGAGAGCGAGGAGTATCAGATGACGCTATTTCAGGAAGAATCGATGAAAATTAAAATCCCCCTCCTGGGGGATGAGTGCTACCGCAGAATAAAAAATGACATTCTTACCGGCCAGTTGGAATGGGGGGAAAAACTCAACGTCATTCAGCTGGCGAGCCAATACGGAATAAGTCGCTCGCCTGTGGTTAAAGCGATTGATCGCCTGGCCATGGAAGGGCTCATTAAAATCGTTCCCAACAAGGGCAGCTTTGTCCTGATTCCGTCACAGGATGATGTCATCGAAGCCACTGAAGTCAGGACGATGATAGAGACCACCCTGTGTCAGCTCGCCTTTGAAAAGAACCGGAACGACCTGATTACCGACCTGACCCAGCTGAACCTGGCCATGGAAAAAAGACTGCAGAACCCCAGGCCCCTCGGCTATGAAGAATATCTCGAAAACGACCGTGACTTTCATTTCACGATCTGCAGGTACGCGGAAAATTCCCGTCTGACGAAAATCTACCATTCGATCCGCTGCCAGGTCGAATTGTTCCGCATTCATACCTTCGAAGACAGGAACGTCAACCTGGCCATCGAAAAACATCTGCTTATTGCCGCGTTGCTGCAGGAACACGCAATTGACAAAGCGATCCAGGCGATGCACGACCACATCAAAGAGGTTGAGGAGGAGACCCTGCAATCCCTGCTCAAAGTTCAGGCCCGTTACAGCTATGGCTAGCCAGCCATCACCCTCTGCCGGGCACCGCGTCGGAACAGATCCTCTTACCTGCGGACAGTCAATTCGCCGTCTTTCAACATGTCAAGATCCGTCTGCAGGTTGCGGCCCGAGGTGGTCAGGTAATTACCGACCATCATGCCGCTGGCGCCGGCCATGAATATGGCCGCCTGGTAGTCGCGCAGGTTCACATCCCGGCCGCCGCAGACGGTGATTCTCTTTTCCGGCAGCAGATAGCGGAACAGGCAGATAATGCGCAGGCAATCCATGGGGGTGAGCAACGGGTTCCCCGCAAGCGGGGTTCCTGCGATGGGATTGAGAAAATTCAGGGGAATCGAATCGACGTCGAGCTCCCTCAGGGTCACCGCCAGTTCGTAGCGCTGCTGACGCGACTCTCCGAGTCCGAAAAGCCCTCCCGAGCAGACGGTCATCCCCGCCGCCTTGGCGACCCTGACGGTTTCAACATCCTCTTCGTAATCGTGGGTCGTGCAGATTTCCGGGAAAAAAGAGCGTGCAGTTTCCAGGTTATGATGATAGGTCCCGCAACCGGCATCGTGAAGTGCCCGGGCGCTGGCCTTGTCAAGTAGCCCAAGAGAGGCGGAAGGGACAATCCGCGTCTCGCGACGGATATCCCGGATCGCCTCCAGGAGCTCATCGAACTCGGCTCCGGGTTCAATCCGGGTGCCGCTGGTGACGATACCGTAGCAACCGCTGCCATTGTTCTCGGCGGCCCGGGCTCCTTCAAGCAGTTCGGCGCGGGATTTCAGCGGATAGACCTGAACCTCGGCATCATAATGACTCGATTGCGCGCAGAAACTGCAGTTTTCAGCACACCGCCCCGATTTGGCATTGATGATCGAGCACAGGTCGACCCGCTCGCCCAGATATTTTTCTTTCAACTGCTGGGCCCCGGCCATGAATGCGGTCAGCATCGAGCCACGGGCCGTCAAGATCTGCATCGCCTCATCAGCAGAAAGACGTTTTCCGGAACGGACCCTCTCAACAAAAATTTCTGCAATTTTAAGCAACTGCCATGTCTCCCTCTGTCAATCCAATGACCTTAAGCAAAAGGAAGCCGATTTGTCAACCCCATTAAGAACCGGGGTTGACAAATCGGCATTGCCTATTTTCACGGCACCTGCCAGCAAAAACAGTCCTCGCCTGATTCAATATCTGTCCTGCAAAGTATCATGAACAATCTGGCTCAATGCCGAACGGAAATAGGGCTTTTGAATAAAACTCTCAAGCCCTAGATCCATTATGCTTTGCACATCTTCGTCATTGAAAAAACCGGACGCCAGAACCACCGAAGCGTTAGGGTCTGCTGGACGAATCTTTCCAAAACACGCGCAGCCATTCATGACCGGCATCATCATACCGACAATGACAAGCGCACAGTGGCTTCAACCGTTTGAATTGTCTTGAGAGGTATCTCTTTATTTTCGCCATTCGCATGAATTCAATTCACTTATTGTACATTTTAATTCGTTTGCGGCAAAGAAGCCAAGCGAATAATCTATTGCAAACTCAATGAACAAGACGTCGTTCTGAAACCAGGATGAAGCGATGATTCATCGCTTGATGCATGTTACTAACGCTGTCTGTAATACCAAGGTTGCAGCGAGAGATCGCTCACCACTCACACAAGAAAGGATCCATAATGTCGAATTATCAAACCGGAGTTGGCCAGCGGACTGCCGTTGTCACAGGATGTGCATCGCCTCGCGGGATCGGTTTTGCCGTAGCACGCAAATATGCACAAGAAGGCTGGGCGGTCGCAATGCTCGATATCGATGAAGCCGCCCTGAAGATTGCCGCAGAAAAAGTGAAATCCGAGTTCGGTCAACCAGTCCTCGCAATGCACTGCAACATTGTGGATAAGGAGGCGATTGAGGCAGTGGCCCAGTCCGTCAAGGAATCAGACCTGCCTGCGGTTGGTGCCGTTGCCAACGTGGCCGGTATTCCTTCCCCATCGTCTTTCCTGGAACTCTCCCTGGATGAATGGAACCGGGTCTACGCCGTCAACTGCACCGGTTCGTTCCTCGTCTGCCAGGCTTTTATTCCGCAGATGATAGAAGGCGGCTACGGACGCATCATCACTATGTCCTCTGTCACCGCACAGCACGGTGGGGGGGTCTTTTCGAAGACGGCCTACGCGGCTGCGAAGGCGGGCGTTATCGGCCTGACGAAAGGCCTGGCCCGGGAGTTTGCAGAATTCGGTATCACCGCAAACGCGATCTGCCCAGGGGTTGTCGATACCGACATCCGCGTGGGGACAACACCTGAAAAGGAAGCGAAGCTGGCCGAATCGGTCCCGATGAAACGCCAGTGCAAGGCGCAGGAGATCGCGGCACTGTACGTATGGCTTTCCAGTGAAGATGCCGGATACATCACCGGGACGACGCAGAATATTAACGGCGGGGCTTACATAGCGTAACCCGGCTCAAGGACGCGAACAACTCGGTCGCCGACCGGAAAAGGTCAAACAGCAGAACCGTCCAGAACGGTCTCGTTGCCATGATCCGGTCGGTGTTCCGAGAGACAGCAAGACGTTGCTTCCCAAGCGGCTTACGAGGGTTCGGTTTTCATCGTCTGCTTCAGATTCGACAAAAAGGCTCGGCGGTCACAGGTGCTCCGAGCCTTTTTTATTTTTCATCACGCCTGTCCGCCTCATAGCTGAAGAAATCCAGCTGGATATTCTCAGAGTACCTTGGAGTTAGATGTTTATTTCGATCCTTGTCATCTTGTTGCCCCATTTCTTGATTTTACTTCCAGTCTGCCACTACGGCTTATCAAACGCATTCACAGCCGGCTGCTACGTGAACCAGAAGCAACTGTCAATGATTTCTGGCAACGTTGTGGCGCGACCCAAGAGAGTGCAGCCTTAACGGAACCACAGGTTGGAAAACTGGCAGCAAACAGAGCCTGAAAAAATTTATTCAATTCAAACCTATGAAAACCTTTATCTGATTACCCTCTTCACTCAAATCGCTTGCCAACGACGCTGCAGTTTCGGCGATTAAAGCGAATGACATATTCACCCCATTCCACTTCTGAGGGACTTCCGGTATCTTGCCAGATAGCATATTTTAAAAGAACTTATCTGCCAATCGACTCTTTATCATCATAAACCCGTGGCTCTCAGTTAAAATAAGTTGCCTCCCACGCTCAGCCATTCGATCCGGATATGCTAGTATTTGTGGAATGTTTCTCTGAAATTCGAAATTTAACGGACTGGATAACTTCATGGACCTCAGCACAATTGTTTACGCTTTCGGTCTGACCCTGTTTGCCGGCCTTGCCACCGGCATCGGCAGCGCTCTGGCTTTTTTCACCCGCCGAACCAATACCCGGTTTCTATCCCTCGCCCTCGGCTTCTCTGCCGGAGTCATGATTTATGTCTCCTTCGTAGAAATATTAAGCAAAGCCCGGGCTGAATTAACGGCAAGTCACGGCGATGTGGTTGGTTCATGGTTGACCGTCGGAAGCTTCTTCGCCGGCATAGCGCTCATTGCTCTCATCGACTGGCTGGTCCCCAACTATGAAAACCCCCATGAACTCCATTCCATTGAAGAAATAGACCAGGGACTGGACAACCTGCCCAACAACAGCGCCCATGATTTCAATAAACTGAAGCGAATGGGACTGTTTACCGCTCTGGCTATCGGTATTCACAATTTCCCTGAAGGCCTGGCGACCTTTACCGCCGCCGTTACCGACCCCAACCTGGGAATCGCCATTGCAGTTGCAGTGGCTCTGCATAATATTCCGGAAGGGATCGCCGTTTCGGTTCCCATCTACTATGCCACCGGAAGCCGCCGGCGGGCCTTTGGTCTTTCTTTTCTTTCCGGGCTGGCAGAACCCATCGGTGCCGGAGTAGGCTACCTTTTGCTGCTCCCCTTCTTTACACCAACGATTTTCGGCGTCCTGTTTGCGGTTGTCGCCGGGATCATGGTTTTTATCTCCTTTGACGAATTGCTGCCTTCAGCAGAAGAGTTCGGAAAGCATCACCTGACCATCATTGGCCTGATCGCCGGCATGGCGCTCATGGCGATAAGCCTGCTATTATTTCTCTAGACTTTTTATCCGGCCAGCTCAACCAGATGGACATCCTGAAGAGGTGGGACATGCAATATGTGTATCTTAACGGTGAGTTTATCGACAGCGACGAGGCCTGCGTTTCGGTTTTTGACCAGGGGTTCCTTTATGGCGACGGGATATTTGAAAGCTGCCGTTCCATCAGCGGTCGACTTTACCAGTTTGACCAGCATTATCAGCGTCTGCTGCAATCGGCGGAATCCCTTGCGTACCCGATAAGCTTCAGCCGCCGGGACCTGGAGACGATTCTTCTGGAACTGCAGAATCGCAACGGCCTGTCCAGCGCCTATTTTCGCATTACCATCACCCGTGGCCGCGGCCAGATCGGCTTCAAGCGTCAGATTGACAGCAACCTCACCTGCCTGATCATGGCCCGCGAGTTTGACGGCTTCGCCCCGGAGCATTATGAAAGCGGTATCGGACTGCATCTCGCCCAGACCCGGCGTAACGCCCCCGAAGCGATCAATCCCAAAATCAAATCGATCAGCAACCTCAACAGCCTGCTCGGCAAACTCGAGGCCAAAGCCGCCGGGGCTTTTGAAGTGATCATGCTCAACAACAAGGATCACATCTGCGAAGGCGCCTCATCCAATATCTTCTGGACCAAGGGGCACTGGGTGTTCACCCCCGACGCGTCCACCGGATTGCTGGAGGGGGTCACCCGCTCCACCATCATGCGGCTCTGTGAAAAGGAGCTGAACCTGCGGGTGATTACCGGCGAATTCAAACTTCAGGACCTCAAATTTGCGGACGAGGTCTTTATCACGTCAACATCACTCGAGGTCATGCCGGTCGTCAGGGTTGACGACTTCATGATCAATCAGGGAGCGGTCGGTCCGATCGCCAAAAATCTGCGGGTGGCTCTTCATCGCGACATGGACGCGGCACCATCATAAAGAGACGGTCCGGAAAATCCACCAAACGTTACCGCTACGGGGAGATGTCATGACTTTCAGATATACCTTTATTTTTGCGATGCTGGTGTTCCTGCTCACCTGTCAGTGGGCGGCACCGCTTCTCGCCGGCGCCGACACAACCCAAGCCCAGGAGGCCCCTGCCGACACCGGAAAAATCACCGATAACCTGGATGAGCTGCTGGCCAAGATCGATACGCAGAAAAACCTGCTCGCGGCACTGCAAAGACAAAGGGCCAGCCGGGAAGGCATTGCCAGACAGGTCCTTGGCAAGCGCGTGGACAAAGCGACGCTTGAATTGCTCAACCAGGAACTGGCTTACGTCAGTGATGTTGCCGACCTTGAGGAGACCACCAGGGAGCTTGAGCATTACCGCAGGCAGGCGATCGGGATCCTCGCCTCCCATTACCAGATGGCGATGAATTCGATCAAAAAAAGCCGCAGCAAGATCAGCATGCCGAAGGCGGACATTTCCTCGACCGACCTTGCGACGGTCTACAGCGAGATCTCCAACCAGCAGAAAACCGTCAATCAGGCTCTGAAAATCACCATGGACAATCTGGAGCTGGCCAATAAGCTCAACCTTGACGTCTCTCAAAACGAAACAACCCTCAAGAACGAGGTCGAGGACATCGCCGTCTCACGATCGATTCTCCTCGAGCTGCAGACCCAGGCCGTCAATGCTCTGAGCGAAAGCGTCAAAGCCAGTCCCGACGACAAACCCCTGAAATCCAAGCTCGACCTGGCCAAAAAACATCTCAACCAGCTGGCCGACAACTTTTCAGCGGTTCTGAACATCATGAACACTTTTGAAATGAACGATACCTTCTATCGGGAACAGATTCTCAAAGCCACAGGAACCATTTCCGCCGATTCGGCGGAAATCAGCGTCATCACCGATCTGCTAATCGGCTGGGGCAAAGCCATGTGGACCGCCCTGATCGAGGACGGCCCCGACCTGCTGTTCAAAGCCATCCTCTTTCTGCTGATCCTGTATATCGCTCACAAGCTGGGCAACCTGTTGAAAAGGATCGTGGAAAAAGCCTTTCAGCGATCCAACCTGCAGCCTTCCGAGCTGCTGCGCCGCATGATTCTGTCCCTGGCCCACAACCTGATTCTGATTTTCGGATTCCTGATCGGCCTCTCGCAACTCGGCATCAGCCTTGGCCCCCTGCTCGCCGGTTTTGGTATCGTCGGTTTTATCGTGGGCTTCGCCCTGCAGGATTCACTTTCGAACTTTGCGTCCGGACTGATGATCCTGATCTATCGTCCCTACGACGTCGGCGACATCATCGAAGCGGCCGGAGTGTTTGGCCGGGTCAACCATATGAGCCTGGTCAACACGACCATGATCACCTTCGACAACCAGACCATCGTTATTCCCAACAGCAAAATATGGGGGGATGTCATCAAGAATGTCACCTCCCAGACCCTGCGCCGGGTCGACATGACCTTCGGGATTTCCTACAGCGACAACGTCGATCACGCCGAACAGGTGCTGCTGCAGATCCTCGAGGCGGATGACCGTATCCTGAGTGATCCGCCGCCGATGGTCAAACTTCATGAGCTGGGAGATTCTTCGGTGAATTTCGTGGTCAGACCCTGGGTCAACAAGGATGATTACTGGAATGTCTACTGGGATGTGACGCGTGCCGTGAAAATCAGGTTTGATGAAGAAGGACTCTCGATACCTTTCCCGCAACGGGATGTCCATCTCTTCACCCAGACGGACAACAGCTGATCTGCCCCAGGGCAACGACCCTTCCAGCCCATCCCCCTCCCCTGGCCTGCAGGGGAGAGGGAACTCGGGAAGCAGGTGGTGTTCGCCTGAGCAACTGCGATGGAGACACCATGCTCAGCTGGTCAGCGATTTCACCTCCGCGCATTTCGGACAGAGAATATGGATGATCTTCTGATCGACCCAGGCTGACCCTCGCTGAACCAGAGGCACGTCCCGTTCTATCACGTGATCCATGCACAGACCCATTCCGCAGACAGCACACACGGCAACAGCTTCTGAACTTTTGTCACTTTTTGCACAGACGTAGCATTTCATCAATTCATACCCTTTCTGGAGAAAAGCAAGCAGATCCTTCGTTTCTCAACCTTTGATTGAGCCTGATTGCATTGGCCTTATGCCAGAGTCTCTGGACATGTCAGATCAATAGACAACTCACCTCAAACAGCATTTTAAAGCGAAAGCTATCATGTCCTATTGTCTCTATGCAACAAACAAATGTTCTATTTCGAAAATTTTATCTTTCAATATTTCGTATTCGAATTATTTTAATCCTCTTATGGTGCAAGGATGAACATTCTTCAATACGAGTAACGCCCGCCCTTCACTCTCCTCTTGTTGCCGACGCCGTGATCTTCTATAGTCAGGCCAACCCCTGCACTTATTGCCCAAGAATACGAGGTTCATGACTGACGTTCTCCTGCTGCAACCGCCGGCCCTTAAACCCGCCGAGCCTCCCCTGGCCCTGGCCGTACTGCTCTCCCATCTGCGTGCGCAGGGACTCGCCGCTGAAGCGATCGATGCCAACCTGGAGGCCTACCTTGACCTGCTGGACAGGGACCGCCTGGAGACCAGGGCCGGAACGACCGTGGAAACCAACCTGCAGCGTGCCCTCAGACACCGTGATGACGCACTTGAGTTGCTGCGCAGCGAGGCGGGGAGCAGAAATTTCGCCCGCTACAATACCGCCGTACGCTACCTGAACCGCTTGCTGGCGGTCTGGAACAGTCCGACGGGAGAGGAACGGATAACTCTCGGGGACTACCAGCACACAGGCCTGTCCCCCTTCAACCCCGAGGACCTTGAGCAGGTCGCCGCCGGCACCGTTTCCACCCTGTTTGCGGATTATTTTCAGGATCGGCTGCTGCCCCGGGTGCGCGCCCTGGAGCCGCACGTCATCGCCGTATCCATCAATTACCTGCACCAGGCCGTTCCCGCCTTCGCCCTGGCCGGTCTGCTGCGCCGCGCCCTGCCCGCGACCCGGCTGGTTGCCGGCGGCGGCCTGATCACTTCGTGGCAGGCACCGATCCTCCGCCATGGTCTTCGCCTGCCGGTCTTCGATCACCTGGTGTTCGGTCCCGGCGAGAACGCGCTGACGGCTCTCGCCCATGAACGCTCAACTGCGGCATACACGCTGAGCGATACCGGCGCGATCGGCTTCATGCCGGATTTCAGTTTTGCCCGGCTTCGGGATTATCTTTCCCCTCGGCCGATCCTGCCCCTGACCGCATCGCGCGGCTGCTACTGGCGCAGGTGCCTGTTTTGCCCGGAAGCGGCCTCTCCGGTGCATCCCTACTGCAGCTTTAACGGCGTCGAACTTCCGGAAACCATGAGAGCCCTCGCCGACCGGCATCAGGTCAACCACATCCAGCTGACCGACAACGCCCTTCCGGTGAACATGCTGAACGCCATGGTGGAACACCGAGAACTGCTTGAGGGGATCAACTGGTTCGGTTTTGTCCGCTTTGAAAAAGCTCTGGAAGATCCTGATTTTGTCGCCAGACTGGCGCAAAGTGGCTGCACAATGCTGCAGCTCGGGCTGGAATCGGGATCTCAGCAGGTCCTCGATCGGTTGGGGAAAGGAATCAGGCTGGCATCGGTGGAGAAGATCCTGAACAATCTGGCGGCCAGCGGCATTGCAACCTATGTCTACATCATGCTCGGTACTCCTGGCGAAAGGGAGGCCGACGCCGAACTGACTCTGAAGTTTCTGGAAAAACACGCCGCCAGAATCGGCTTTCTGAATCTCTCGATCATGAATATGCCCCGCGCTTCGGGACTGCTTGACCACCCTGACCATTACGGCATAGGCGATACCGATGCGATTGCCAGCGAAACCCCGCTGGCCCTTTATCAGCGTTTCAACAGCAACAGCATCTGGAACCGCGCCACTGCGCGCCGGTTTCTCAACCAGCGGCTCCTCGGTTCGGCCAGAATACGCGACATAGTGAACCGGACCCCGCCCCTGTTCACCTCGAATCATGCGGTGTTTTTCGCTGCCGCCGCCCTCGGCAAGAACTCCACTTAGAAACAGGCATCCGTGAATGACAGCCGGCCCGTATCCGGACCGTCATCGATCACCCGCTCTCCCGACCTTACAGATGCAGGGCATAATCCTCTTTAGCGCCATACTCCCTGCTCAGGTCATCCACCAGCTCAAGCATCAGATCACGCCGCACCGAAGATTTGCGCCAATAAAGACCGATGGTTCGCGTCGGCCCGCCGCCGGCAAGAGACAGGTAATGAAGCTGCGGGTTCTTTTCAGCGACACATTCCGGTACCAGGGAGACGGCCCGCCGCATACTGATCATCTGCAGGAGGGTTTCCATGGAACTGGCCCGAAAGTTGAGCACTTCACCGATACCACTGCGGGAACAATAATCAAGGGCCTGTCCGCGCAGGCAGTGACCATCCTCGAGCAGCAGCAGCTTTTCCGACGCCAGTTCCTGGGAGGAGAGCTGGTCCCGCCCGGCCCAGGCGTGGCGTTTTGATACGCCGACATAGAATTCTTCCGTGAAAATCTCACCATGCTCCAGATCATCTTCCTGAACAGGCAGGGCCAGAAAGGCCGCATCGAGCTCTCCGGCGAGCAGGCGTTCGACCAGAATCCCGGTCTTCTCTTCCACCAGGTTGATCTGCAGTTGCGGATAACTGTCCACCAGGTGGTCGATGATATGAGGGAAAAAATAGGGCGCCAGGGTCGGAAAGGCGCCAAGGGACAGAGAGCCAGCATAGGGATTGTGCCAGTTGCGCGCAAGGGCTTCTATCTCTTCGACTTGCTGCAGCACGCGCCGGGCCCGGGCAACGACCTCTTTTCCGCAGGGAGTGAAGAAAAAACCTTTGGAACTGCGTTCCAAAAGGATCACCCCCAGCTCGCCCTCGACTTTCCTGATCTGGATACTCAGGGCCGGCTGACTGACATGGCACTCCTCCGCGGCCAGTCGGAAGCTGCCATGTTTTTCCAGTGCAATAAGATATCTGAAGGTTTGCAGATTCATAGTGTTCTTCTATCATAAAGAGAATTTATCGATCCAGTAAAATCAATAAATTTTACAAAATATCTCATCTGATGCACTATCCAGCCATCTTGAGTTGAAAAAATCACATATCACAAAAAAGGAGACATCTCATGCAATCGATCATCAACACCCAACTGCCGGAATTCAAGGTCCAAGCCTTTCAAAATAACGAATTCATCGAAGTCACCAACGAGGACCTCAAGGGCCAGTGGTCGATTCTGTTCTTCTACCCGGCCGACTTCACTTTCGTCTGTCCGACGGAACTGGGGGATATTGCCGACAAGTACGAAGAACTGAAGGGTATCAACTGTGAAGTTTATTCGGTCAGCACCGATACCCATTTTGTCCACAAGGCCTGGTGGGATACCTCCGAAACCATCAAGAAGATCAAGTTCCCGATGCTTGCCGACCCTACCGGCGCCCTGTCCCGCGCCCTGGGCACCTACATTGAAGAGGAAGGCGTGACCTACCGCTGTACTTTCATTGTCGACCCGGACGGTGTCATCCAGGTGGCCGAATACAGCAACAACTCGGTCGGCCGGAATGCCGATGAAATTGTCCGCAAAGTCCAGGCCTCACAGTTTGTTGCGGAAAATGACGGTGAAGTCTGCCCGGCCAAATGGAAGCCCGGCTCCGAAACCCTGAAGCCAGGACTGTCCCTGGTCGGCAAGATCTAGCTTTTATCTGAAAACAGCGAATATCCGGTTTTCACGTCAGAACCCGTTCTCAACCATTGAATTAAATTAATGACCACTGTTTCCGGGTGCCCCCTGGCACCCGGACTGTCATTGCAATGCGCACAAGGGGATCATCATGTTGGACCAAGCGACTTTAGATCAGTTAACAGGGGTTTTTGCGGAACTTTCCGCCGACTATCGGTTTGTCACCGAGGTTGCCAATCATCCGGCCCAGTCCGAAATTCTCGACCTGCTCAACGATGTTGCGTCGACCTCATCCAGAATCAGTGTCGCCGAACAACCTGCTGAAGGGCTCAGGTTTCAGATCAAGAAGGATGATTCCCTGCTTCCCATCGCCTTCCGCGGGGTCCCCGGTGGTCACGAATTCACCACCCTGATCCTGGCCATCCTCAATGCCGACGGCAAAGGCAAATGGCCTGACGAGACGGTGCAGAGCAGAATCAAAGCCCTCAACGGACCGATTCGTCTGACCAGTTACGTGTCCGACAGCTGTGTCAACTGTCCCGATGTGGTCCAGGCCCTCAACCAGATGGCCCTGATTCATGCCGATTTCCACCATGAAATCGTCGAAGGAACCCACTTCCAGGATGAGGTCAACAGCCGTGGCATTCAGGGCGTCCCCGCAGTCTTCGCAGACAACACCCGCCTCTCCGTTGGCAAAGCCGGCCTGATCGAATTGCTGGAAAAACTCGAGGACCATTACGGCCGCCAGGAGATCGAGATCAGTTCCGAGGTCAAGGATTACGATGTCGTGGTGATCGGTGGCGGCCCCGGTGGGGTTGCCGCAGCCATCTACACGGCGCGGAAAGGACTGAAGACGGCCATTGTCGCCGAGAAGATCGGCGGCCAGGTCAATGAAACCAAGGGGATCGAAAACCTTATCTCCATCCCCTATACCGAGGGACCGCAGCTCGCGGCGAACCTGTTCAGCCACCTTGACGAATATCCTATCGATATCCTGGAGCACCGACGGGTCGAGGAAATTCAAAACGGTCCCCGTAAAACTCTCTACATGAAAGGCGGCGAGGTTCTCACCACCGGCGCCATGATTATCTCGACCGGGGCGAAATGGCGGCAGCTCAATATCCCCGGAGAAAAAACCAATATCGGCCGCGGCGTGGCTTTCTGCCCGCACTGTGACGGCCCCTTTTACAAGGGCAAACCGGTCGCCGTAATCGGCGGCGGCAACTCAGGAGTGGAAGCCGCCATCGACCTGGCCGGGATCTGCTCCCACGTCACGGTTGTCGAGTATGCCGACAAGCTCAATGCCGATGATGTCCTGATAAAGAAACTGAACTCTCTGGGCAACACCAGGGTCCTGACCGGCACCGCAGCCGGACGGGTTATTGACAATGGCGCCAAGGTCACCGGCATCGAGCTGAAAACCAGGGAGAGCGATGCCAGCCAAACCATCAATGTCGACGGTATTTTCGTCCAGATCGGACTCGATCCGAACAGCGCTCCCTTTGCCGATCTCGTCGCATTGAATCAGCGTGGTGAAATCATCGTTGACGGCCACTGCCGCACCGGGATTGCCGGCATCTATGCCGCCGGCGATGTCACTGACGTCCCCTATAAGCAGATCATTGTCGCCATGGGGGAAGGTGCCAAGGCAGGCTTGAGCGCTTTTGAGGATTTTGCCCGAGGGACGATCCAGGCCCTGGCGCATTAACTGAACAATTTTTTTTCTTACCTCCTGAACAGCGTCACCCCCCCGGACAAGGGTGCCCGGGGGGATTGGCGTTCATGATGACCTCTTCTGCCGTTCCTCTTCCCGCAGCCTGGCCGCCTGAACGGCCTCGGCCCGCTTCTTTTTACGTTCCGCTGCCGCCGAAAACCGTTCCTTCTGCAACTCCGTTTCGCAGATAATCTGCGGGATCTGGCGGGGCTGGATATCAGGCCCCAGGGACACGAAGGTGAGATAGGCCGACGCCGTATGACGAACCTCCCCGGTGATGACATCCTCCGCTTCAACCCGGGCGCCGATCTCCATGGAGGTTTTGCCGACATAATTGATACTTGCCATGATCCGCAGAATGTTGCCGATGTAAACCGGGGAATGAAAATCGAGCCGGTCCAGGGACGCGGTCACCACATTACCGCCGGTGTGGCGCATGGCCACCATAGCGGCGGTGTTATCCACCAGCTTCATGATACAGCCGCCATGAACATTACCGGCCAGATTCGCGTCATTGTCCATCATCTGCTGGGCGATGGTGATACTGCTGGCCGCAACCGGCTTGGGCCCCATACTGTGGTCGAGATAGTTTTCCGTCGGCCTGACCTGCCTGCCATTGAGTTTCTTTACCGAGTTCATCTCTGCCTCCTGATCAGAACACCACCTGACATCCTGCCAAAAAGTATTTATATATTGCTAAGAGGGATTTACTATTTTTCCCGGCAAAGCGATCCCCAATGGGGCAACAGATGCTCAGCCCTGCCCCGCACGCCCGGAAACCTGGCTGGCAATAGCCTCGAGATGGGTTTCCCAGGTTCCGCAGCAGCCCCCCCACATGTCGATGTGGGGATAGCGGCGGGCCAGCTCTCCCATCTGCCGGCCAAGCTCCACCGGGTCGCCATCCTCCAGGTGGCCGAGCCTGCACAGGGAGATCTTGTCCATCATGGCTGCGTTCGGCCTGATATTGCGGATCCGCCTGATCCAGTCCCCCTCTTCCAGCGCCGGCCCGAACTCCAGGGGATGCGAACAATTGATCCCGTAACAGTCGGGCTGGTCCGCTCCGGCCCTGTGGTCAACCTGCGCGATCGCCTGCTTGAGAGTCGGGCCCGATTTCAGGCGGCAACTGCTGTCAAGAGTGAAGGAGAGGCACAGGGGAAGACCTGCACGACTCGCGGCTCTGGCCAGTCCGACGGCCTCGGCAACGTTGTTGAAGGTGGCCGCCCAAACGACATCGACCTGCGCTTTTTTGAGGTTGCTCAGCTGCACGCTGTGGTAGTCCTCAGCCTCCTCTTCGGTGATGGTCCGGTTATGGGCGTAGGCATCGCCTCGCGGGCCCACGACCCCGGCGATCAGGAGCTGAGGAAGCTGATCCTGGTAGGGCCGGGACACCTCACGCAGAAACGCGATGGCGCGCAGCTGCATTTCAGTCAGACCCTGTTCTGAATAACCGAGCAGACCGCCCCAGTCGGGACTGGCACGGTAATCCAGTCCGCCAACCATGGCGGCAAGGCCATGCTTTGCCGCGACATCGAGGTAGCGCCTGAACATGCCCTGCAATTCATCCGCGGCAGCAGGATTGTCCAACAGGGGGTAAACCGCGAAGTGCGGCAATTCAAACCCGTACTTGTACATGATCTCGGTTTCAGTCCCGCCTTCGGTCAGGTAATGAACCCCTGTTCGCTGCGCCGGGTACGAGGCTCGCATAAATCCTCCCTTCACCGCACTCCGGGCGGTTCAATTCCCGAGCTTGTTCAGGATATGGTCCATGACCTCGCCATGCTCATGCTGGGGACTGAACAGGACGATCTCGGTATCCTCGAGGGCCTTGACCGTATGTCCGGGTGGCCAGTAGAACAGATCATTCGTACTGACCGTTTCTTCCGTACCGTCGGCAAAGCGAACAAGCAGCCTGCCTGCAATCAGGTATCCCCAGTGAGGTGACTGACACAGGTCACCATGAAGCCCCTGCAGCAGAGGTTCGATATCGGTTCCGGCCCCGAAAGAAAAATACTCTCCACCGATTTTGCCAAACTCGCTTGCGTCACCGAAATCTGTCACCTGACGTGCGGTTGCCCCCGGCACGTCGATTCTGACCGGAATGTCTTCTTTTGCGATTCTCATGGTATTGTCCTCCGTCTCCGTTACCCTGTTGAGGCGGCTGGTCATTCTGAAGAGATCCGCCAACGAACATGAAAAAAGCCGGACCAACCGAAAAGATTCACAATCTTTCGGCAGCCCGGCTGTCTTGTCGTTTTTGTGGAAAGATCCGTTGCTTTCCGTCCCCGCCTTCCGGCAGGTTTGGCGTTTCGTGAAGAACCTGATGTTCAGCCTAACAGGCAATTCATGACCTGTAAAGTCATCTTTTCAGGTTTCCTGCTGAAATCCTTTTTCTACCCGGCCTTGGGCAGTTTCCAGCCTCTCCGGATCGCGAACCAGCGCACCAGAAAAACCACCGCCCCGGCAATCAGCAGATTGGCAAACCTGGCCAGCCCCGAAGCGTCCAGGAGGCAAAACGCCATGCCCCCGGCCAGGCAGGCTGACGCATAGATCTCCCTGGTCAGCACCAGGGGGACTTCCTGGCGCAGCAGATCACGGACCATCCCCCCTGCCGTCGCCGTCATGATACCCATCATCACTGCCCCCGGATAACCGATGCCATGCTCGAGGGCGATCGAGACCCCGATGACGGTGAAGGTGCTTAAGCCGAGGGCATCCATCATGAGCAGCAGGCGCTGGCCCCGTTCGACCAGCTTATGACAGTAAAACACCAGCAACGCCGCAACCAGCGCAAGAGTCAGATAGCTGTAGTCAACAAAGATAAAGGGAGGAATCCGTCCGATCAGAAGGTCGCGCAGGGTTCCGCCGCCGACCGCGGTCACCATGCCCAGCACGATCACGCCATACAGATCCATTTTTTTATCGACCCCGGCGAGGGCGCCACTGATGGCAAAGGCAAAGGTCCCGATCAAATCAAGAGTATAAAGAAATGACATGCCAACTCCCGGAATGTGCGTCTTGCCCCGGCCATCTGATGGTGATTTCTCGGCAAGATCAGTCATGCCCTGCGCGGGCTAGCCATTGTCTGAGGTGATCTGCCGCAGCAGGGCCAGGGCCATTTCGCTGTAAGGCGCGGCATTGCCGGCCTGCTGACAACGCCTGACAACAGCCCCACAGATGGCATCGAGTTCCAGGGGGCGGCCCATTTCCAGGTCAACCAGCATGGAGGTTTTGATGGCAGCGAAGGAGCGGATCAGGTCGAACATCTCGTCGACATCCGGCTGGCTGATCGGAACTCCCTCCAGGTTGGCCGCATGGGCGGCTTCCATCATCATGCCATAGACCAGGGGCCCGAAATGCGGGTGATGAGTCAGGCTGCGGGTATCGAGCCGGGTCAGGGCGGACAGCGGGTTGACACCGTTGTTGATCAGCAGCTTGCGCCATAATTCATAGCGAATGTCAGCGGTTACGGTGGTCGGAACAGCGGCCTGGTTAAAAACCCGCTCCAGTTCATTCAGGATTGGCAGGGTATCGGGAAAACTCCGGGCATCAGGCCAGGGCCCGATGATCAGCTGGGCCGGCCCCCGGGCCTCTATAATTCCCGGAGCAACGACATGCCCGCCGATGCGTACCGCCAGTCCCCCGACCACGCGTTCCGGGGCAAGACGAGCCGCCAGCAATGGCTCGTTGTCCACCCCGTTCTGCAGGGATATGATAGGGGTCCCTCCCTCGTTCAACCATTCTTCAGCCTCGTCAAGCCAATCGGCCGTCGCATTGGCTTTCAGGGTCAGTAGAACGGCCGTAAACTCAGCAACCCGGCAGGTCTCTCTGAGTTCCGCCGCTGACACGGCACAGACCTGGTCATTGAATTGCATTTCCTCGTGACTGATCTTCAATCCGTGGCTCTTCATGGCCTGAAGATGTTTACCACGGGCGACCAGGACGACATCGTGTCCGGCCTTCTGGAGCCTTGCCCCGTAATAGGCGCCGATACCACCGGCCCCCCAGATCAGAAATTTCATTTTCTCCTCCTGAACAGGTGACTCAAAAAAAATTATCAGCCCGATCATTCAAACATATTGATTTTTGAATATAGATCAGGTAGTGTGCATATACACATTATTTAAGGAGGAACACGTTTCATGCAAATCTACCAAAACCAGTCCCGGAAACCCGTAGCAGATTTTGTTGCCGACTTCAGCAAGGTATCGAAACAAAACGGTTTTGTCATTCACAATGAAAAGAGCACGGCCATGGCCAGCACCTTTGCTCATCACCAGGTTCCAACCGACGCGGATTTTGATCTGCATATGATCCAGTTGTGCAAGCCGGGCAAGGCGGCGCACAGTATGAATCTTAATCCCGAGCGGGCAGCGGTTATGCCCAAATTCGTCGTCGCGTTCAGCCGCAACGGTGCCACCCAGGTCCGCTTTCTGCATTATCCGCCCGAGGCGCTTGACCAGCTTCTGAACGATTCGCAGTTTACCGAATCAATGACTGCCAGCTGTACGGAGATTATCTCCTGCATTGAAACAAGTCTTTAATCTCAAGCCATTTGTCCGACAAGGAGTGTCGCCATGTTGAAATATTTAAACATATTGCAGAAAAATCTCGTTTACGCGATCCCTATGGCCATGCTGTCAGGCCTGATCGGGGGCGGCTTTCTCTTTGACGCCAAGCCGCTTAAGGCGCTCATCATTCCCATTACTTTTGTCATGATTTACCCGATGATGACAACCCTGAATGTTCGCTCGGTCTTTTCCGGGAAAGATACGCGCCTGCAGATCACGACTCAATTGATCAATTTTGTCCTGGTGCCGGTCATTGTCTTTTCGCTGGGGAAAATATTTCTTTCCGGGGAAGCGCACAAGTTCGGCCTCTGGGCCGTCGGCCTGTTTCTGATCGGCGTGCTGCCGGCGTCGGGGATGACCATCTCCTGGACCGGTTTTGCCAACGGCAACAAAGAGGCCGCCACCAAGATGCTGGTTTTCGGCCTGCTCATCGGTTCGGCGGCGGCCCCTGTCTATACCAAGGTCTTCATGGGAGCGACCGTTGACGTGGACATGCTGCACATGTTCCAGCAGATCTGCATTTTCGTGTTCGCCCCCCTGATTGCCGGCCTGCTGACCCAGAGCTATCTGATCAAAAAACATGGCAAGCAGGCCTGGAGGGAGGTCTACAAACCGAAATTCCCGCCATTTTCTGCCCTGGGGGTGGTCATGATCGCTTTTGTCGCCATGTCCCTGAAAGCCAAAAACATCATCGCCAACCCTCAGGATCTTCTGACCATCGTCATTCCTCTGGTGATCTTTTACCTGCTGTCCTATGTCCTGCTGACCATCATCGGTAAATTGTTTTTCAGTCGGGAAGATGCCATCGCCATGGTGTTCGGGGTGGTCATGCGCGATCTCTCCATCGCCCTGGCCATTGCCATGACCGCCTTTGGCAAGGAGGGCTCCACCATCGCCCTGCTCATTGCCATGGCCTACATTTTCCAGATCCAGTCGGCCGCCTGGTATATCAAGCTGGTTCCCAGAATTTTCGGCGACAGCTCGAAAACAACGACCGTGCCCGTGCCATCACAGGCAAGCGAGGCGATTCAGGTAAAACACTAAAAGAAGAATTCTGCGTCACGCCAAAACCGAACAGCCCCGGTCGGATGTCTCCGGCCGGGGCTGTTCGGTTTTTTGCCGCCGTTCGTTTATTTCAATTTCCAGCTGGTCCCCTCGCGACTGTCCAGCAGCTCGATGCCGCGTGCCGCCAGGGCATCGCGAATCTCGTCGGATTTGGCAAAATCTTTATCCTGCCGGGCTTTGATACGCGCTTCGATCTGCGTTTCGATCTCTTCCAGGGTGATGTCCAGTCTGGCCAGACCGGCCATTCTGACCTTCTCCAGCCAGGTTGACGGCTCGGAAAGGAACAGGCCGAGCACCTCGTTGCCAAGGCGCAGGATGGTGGCGTGCAGGTCTCGCACCTGGGCGACCAGGTCGGCCTTTTTAGCGAACTTCTTGGTGGTGATCAGGCGGTTGAGGGTGCGCACCCCCTCGAACAGGTGGGCAATCGCCTGGGCGGTGTTGAAATCGTCGTCCATCGCCTCGCGGAACTTTTCCTCCAGCCGGGCTCCCTCACCGCTGTTTTGGTCGGACTCCGGGACATCGGCGACCGCCTTTTGGGCGGCGTCCAGGGCCTCGTAGAAACGGCTCAGGCCGCTCTGGGCCTCCATCAGGTTCTGGTCGGAAAAATCGATGGGGGAACGGTACTGGGCGGTGAGGATAAAGAAGCGCACCACCTCGGCGTCGTAGGTCTTGAGGATCTCCCGAATGGTAAAGAAATTACCCAGGGACTTACTCATTTTCTCCTGGTTGACATTGACGAAGCCGTTGTGCAGCCAGTACTTGGCGAATGGTTTGCCGCTGGCGCCTTCACTCTGGGCGATTTCGTTTTCGTGGTGGGGGAAAATCAGGTCCCGACCGCCACCGTGAATATCAAAACTGTCGCCGAGCAGTGACGAGCTCATGGCCGAACATTCGATATGCCAGCCGGGCCGCCCTGCTCCCCAGGGAGAATCCCAGCTCGGTTCGCCCGGTTTGGCGGCCTTCCACAGGGCAAAATCCATGGGATTGCGTTTCTGCTCACCGGGTGCGATCCGGGCACCGGCCTGCATCTCGTCCATGTTGCGTTTGGACAGCTTGAGATAGCTGGCGAATTTTTCGACGCTGTAATAAACATCGCCACCGGCCGCATAGGCCATCCCCTTGTCGATCAAAGTCTGACAGATGGCAATGATCTGGTCGATATACTCGGTCGCCTTGGGCTCATGGGTCGGCCGTTCGATACCGAGGGCATCCATGTCGGTATAAAACTCGTCGATAAACTGTTCCGACAACTCCCTGCTGGTGATCCCACGTTCGTTGGCGCGATTGATGATCTTGTCATCGACATCGGTAAAGTTTCGGACGTAGGTCGTCTCGAACCCGCTGAATTTGAAATAGCGGTAGATCACATCGAAGACGATATTGGCCCGCGCGTGCCCGATATGGCAGTAGTCATAGACGGTCACCCCGCAGACATACATACCGACCTTGCCCGGGACCAGGGGCTGGAACTCTTCTTTCTTGCCGCTTAAGGTATTGTAAACGCGCAAACTCATGGGTACTCCCTGACTAGTCAAGCCCGCTCTGGAGAGCGGGCCTATTTAAGTTTCCGACCCGGAAACTACTTTTCCTTGGCCCAGGTATCCTTGAGCCCCACCGTACGATTGAAAACCGGAACCCCGGCCGCCGAATCTTTACGGTCGACGGTAAAATAGCCGACCCGTTCAAACTGGAAGGTCTCTTCCGGCCCGGCTTCCAGCAGGCTCGGTTCGACCATGGCCGTGGTTTCCGTGAGTGACTCGGGGTTGAGGGCAGACAGGTAGTTTTCGGCCTTGTCCGGGTTCTCCTGGTTGAAAAGGCGGTCGTAGAGACGAACTTTAACCTCTTTGGCATGAACGGCCGAAACCCAGTGGATAATCCCCTTGACCTTGCGCCCTTCGGGATTTTTCCCCAGGGTGTTCAGATCGGCGCTGCATTTGAGTTCGACGATCTCGCCGTTGGCATCCTTGATATATTCATCACATCTGATGATGTAGGAGTTACGCAAGCGCACCTCGCGCTCCGGGCCCAGGCGGAAATACTTTTTGGGCGAGGGCGGATTCTCCATGAAATCATCACGGTCGATCCACAACTCGTTGCTCATCGGCAGTTCCCGGCTGCCCAATTCCGGCTTCTGCGGATGGTTGGGAGCGGTCAGCATCTCAATCTGATCGTAGTTGGTGATCGTGACCTTGAGGGGATTGAGAACCGCCATGCGGCGGAAGGCCGTATCGTTGAGCTGCTCACGGACGCATTCCTCAAGGACAGACAGGTCGATCCAGTTGGAACTGCGGCCGACACCGATCCGTTCGCAGAAGGTCCGGATGGCCGCGGCCGGATAACCGCGCCGGCGCATCCCGGAAATGGTCGGCATACGCGGGTCGTCCCACCCGGCGACATAGCCGTCATTGACCAGTTGCAGCAGCTTGCGCTTGCTCATCACCGTGTAGCTCAGGTTGAGACGGGCGAACTCGATCTGCTGCGGGGCGAAGATCCCCAATTCCTTGATGAACCACTCGTAAAGGGGGCGGTGATCTTCGAATTCCAGGGTGCAGATGGAGTGGGTGACCCCTTCGATGGAATCTTCCTGGCCATGGGCGAAATCGTACATCGGGTAAATGCACCATGTGTCGCCGGTGCGGTGATGACGGGCATGCAGAATCCGGTACATGGCCGGATCGCGCAGGTTCATGTTGGGCGAAGCCATGTCGATTTTGGCCCGCAGAATGTGACTGCCGTCGGGAAATTCGCCGTTCTTCATCTTTTCGAACAGCTCGAGGTTCTCTTCGACGCTGCGGTTACGGTAGGGGCTGTCCTTGCCGGGTTCCGTCAGGGTGCCGCGATTGATCCGCATGTCCTCGGCACTCTGGCTGTCGACATAAGCTTTGCCCGCCTTGATCAACTGGACGGCCCATGCGTAAAGCTGATCGAAATAATCGGACGCAAAATAGAGGTGCTCCCCCCAGTCGAAACCGAGCCAGCGGACGTCATCCTTGATCGCTTCGACATACTCATCCTCTTCCTTGGTCGGATTGGTGTCGTCAAAACGCAGATGACAGCGGCCGTCATACTCGGCCGCCAGGCCGAAATTGAGGCAGATACTCTTGGCGTGGCCGATGTGCAGGTAGCCGTTGGGCTCGGGCGGGAAGCGGGTAATCACCTGATCACGCTTGCCGCTGGCCAGATCCTCGTTGATGATGGTGCGAATGAAATTCGAGCCGACTGGTGTTTCAGATGCGCTCATAAAATGTTAACTCCCGCTTTATTCAGTAACAACTGCCAGACGCGCAGCCTGACGTTTCTCATCCCTGTTCAACAGGACCACCGCATCAGCGGCGATCCCTTCCCCCCGCCCGCAGAAGCCGAGCTTCTCTGTGGTGGTCGCCTTGACATTGATTCTATCAGAAGCACAGCAGCAATCAGTGGCAATATTGGCCACCATTGCCTGAATATAACCGGCCAGCTTCGGTTTCTGGCAGATCACCGTGGCATCGAGGTTAGCGATTGCGTAACCGCGCCGCTGCATCTGACCGACCACCCGGCGCAGCAGGATGCGGCTGTCAATCCCTGCGAATTCGTCGCTATCGTCGGGAAAATGCCGGCCGATATCCCCCAACCCCAGGGCCCCGAGGATGGCATCACAGACGGCATGAAGCAGCACGTCGGCATCCGAGTGACCGAGCAGCCCAAGATCATAGTCGATGGTGACGCCACCGATCACCAGGGGGCGATTCGCCACCAATTTATGAACATCGTAACCATGGCCGATGCGCATCATGCCGACTCCCTTCCCATGCTGTCAAGCAAAGCCTTTGCAATAACAAGATCTTCCGGGGTTGTTACCTTGATATTCCGATAGTCCCCGGCGACAATGGCGACCGGGCTGCCGATGCGCTCGAAGAGCGACGCCTCGTCGGTACCGTAAAAACCCTCCTCGGCGGCCAGGGCGAAGGCCCGCTGCATCAGTTCAAAGCTGGCGCCCTGGGGGGTCTGGGCCTGCCACAACAGACTGCGATCCAGGGTGCGCTCGATGCGCATCTCCGTCACGACCTTGATGGTGTCCTTGGCCGGCACCGCCATGATCGCCGCTCCGTTCCCCTCGATGCTGCGCAGCAGGTCGGCCAGCAGCCGGGTATCGAGCAGGGGACGCGCCCCGTCATGCACCAGCACCGGCCGGCGGGCCTCGGTATAACCGTCTTCGGCCAGGGCGGCCAGCCCGTTGGCAACCGAATCCTGGCGCTCCGCTCCGCCGCCAATCAGCCGCTTGACCTTGGTGAATCCGTAGGGCTCAAGAATCCGCGCCCGACAGAAAGGGATATCCTCGGCAGGGACAATCGGGTAAATGACGTCGACCAGGGGATGTGCGTCGAACAGGGACAGGGTATGGGCGAGAATCGGCCGGCCAGACAGCTCAAGATACTGCTTGCTGACTGCACCTCCCATTCGGCGCCCCATTCCCGCCGCCGGAACCAGGACAGCTGCTTTCATCGACAACCTTTGACTCTGAGGCGAGCATCCGCACGCGCCGGACACCGGCCGGACAGAAGGGTTCTTTCCTGCATCCACAAACAGAAAAGACCAGGTGCCATGCACCCGGCCTGTGTCTGTCAAGCTTTATGGATCAGGAGATTCTAGTGGAAAATATTTTCCAGGCGCTGAACCACCTGATCTTCCTTGGCGCCCTCTGCCAGGGCCACCTCGGTGACCAGCAGCTTGCGGGCCTGTTCGAGAACCTTCTTCTCTCCGTAAGAAAGTTCCTTTTCGGAACTGATCTGATAAAGATCGCGCAGCACATGCGCAACCTCCAGCAGGTCGCCGGTCTTGAGCTTGTCGTTGTATTCCCGCTGACGCCGACTCCAGGATGCGATCTTGCCGTTGCAGCACGGCTCCGCCAAGGCGTCAAACACCCCGGTAATGCGCTTCTGATCGATCAGACGACGCAGACCGACGGTGCCGGCGTTGCCAACCGGGACCATGATCTTCATGTCGGTATCAACAATTCTCAAGATGTAAAAATTTTGAGTCTGCCCGGCAAACTCGCGACTCTCAATATCCTCGATAACCCCAACTCCCTGAGTTGGATAAACGGCCATATCTCCTACTTTAAACAAAACTAAACTCCTTTGGCTAGACCTACCAATATTAGCACAACGACATTCCTTCGTCAATTCCGCATAGATGAGTTAACTGTCTGATTCATATGAGAAATTACGTTTGAGAGCAGGTTTTCGGCAGGCCGTGGTATGATTTCCGGAAAATTTTCAATGACTTTTAGCGCATTTGTGGCAATTTATACCAGATATTCCGGGTCTCTGTTTTTCCGGGTCCAGGTCACTTTTAAAAGGAGATTCTGTCGATGAAAATCGCTATTGTCGGCGCCGGCGCCGTCGGACTCTACTTCGGCTCATTGTTGCAACGCAACGGCCAGGATGTACACTTTCTGCTGCGCAGCGATTATGACGCCATTGCCCGAAAGGGCCTCCAGGTTTACTCCATCAACGGCAACTATCACCTGGACAACCTCAAGGTCTACCGCAGGTCAACGGATATCGGCCCCGCCGACCTGGTTCTGGTGACCCTGAAAACGGTCTCCAATCACCAGATGGTGGACCTGGTGAGGCCCCTGGTCGGCCCCCAGACCCTGATCGCCTCCCTGCAGAACGGCCTGGGCAACGAGGAGCTTCTGGCCGACGCCTTTGGCCCGGACAACATTCTCGGCGGCGTCACCTACCTCGGAGCCGCCCGCAGGGAACCGGGCACGGTCCACCACACCAATTCGGGTCGCATCGACCTGGGGGAATTTGACCGGAGCGCGTCGGAGAGATGCGCGAAACTCGCGGCCATGTTCACGGCTGCCGGGATCCCCTGCACCGTCATCGACGATCTCAGACGCAAGCGCTGGGAGAAACTGTGCTGGAACATTCCCTTCAACGGTCTCGCCGCCCTGCTGAACCAGGATACCGCACAACTGCTTGCCCATCCCGGCGTCAAGGACCTGGTCCGCACCCTGATTCTCGAAATTGTCGCCGGCGCCAATGCTCAGCATCTGCAGCGGCCGATCGACGGACCGCAGTTCAGCAGCAACCTGATCAGCTATACCGAGAAACTGACCCCCTACCGACCCAGCATGCTGGTCGACCGCGACGCCGGCAGAGTCATGGAGATCGAAGCGATTCTCGGCGTCCCCCTGCAGCAGGCCGAGGCCAGGGGGGTCGCCATGCCCCACGTCCGGATGCTCTACAGCCTCCTTGATGCCAGCGAGGGGCGGCATCTCGACCGATCGCCCTCAGTCAGCTGAGCCGGCCAGCCGCTGCGGAACCAGAATCCCGAAGAGAAACAGCAGGCAGGCCGCCACCACGATGGACGGCCCGGTCGGGGTATCCCAGACCAGCGATCCGGCCAGGCCGCCGGCGACCGCCAGGCAACCGATCAGGCTGGCGAAAACCGCCATCGCCTCGGGGCTTCGCGAAAACCGCCGCGCCGCAGCTGCCGGAATGATCAGCAGCGAGGTCACCAGCAACAGACCGACCACCTTCATCATGATCGCCACGGTCAGGGCGATCAACCCCAGAAACAGCCAGTTGACGCGATCCACGGGCACCCCTTCGACGCGGGCCAAATCCTCATGAATGGTGATGGCCAACAGGGGTTTCCACATCCACAGCAAACCCGCCAGGGCCAGCCCGCCGCCGCCAAAGATCCAGGCCAGGTCGGCCTGGCCGATGGCCAGGATGTCGCCGAACAGGTAGGAGACCAGGTCGACCCTCACGTTCTCCATAAAGGCCAGGGCGACAAGCCCCAGCGACAGCGACCCATGAGCGAGAATTCCCAGCATGGTATCGCTGGCCAGGTTGCGCTGTTTCTGGCTGAAAAACAGGATCAGAGCCAGCAGCTGACAGATGAAAACAATGCCCACGGTCAGGTTGATATGCAGCAGAAACCCGAGAGCGACACCCAACAGGGCGGAGTGAGCCAGGGTTTCCCCGAAATAGGCCAGACGACGCCAGACGACAAAGGATCCGAACGGCCCGGCAACCAGGGCCACCCCCACCCCTCCCAGCAGCGCTCGCAAGAGAAAATCATCGAATATCATTTCAGGCTCCTGTCGCAATGGGCACATTGATCATGCTGGTGATTCTGATCATGAACATAGACGGCAAGGTTTTTCACCGCCAACGGTCCGAACAGTTCCGCATAGGCGGGATGGGAGGTTACCGCCTCCGGCGTGCCGCTGCAGCAGATATGACGGTTCAGACACAGGACCCGGTCGGTGGCCGCCATCACCAGGTGCAGATCATGGGACACCATGAGCACGGCGCAGCCGCGCTGGTCGCGGATCCTGGCGATCAGTTGGTAAAGCTCGACCTGACCATGCACATCGACCCCCTGGACCGGTTCGTCGAGGACCAGCAGGTCCGGTTCGCGCACCAGAGCCCTCGCCAGCAGCACCCGCTGCAATTCGCCCCCGGAGAGGACCTTCAAAGGAGACTCGTAAACATGCTCGGCGCCGACCTCTTTCAGCAGCTTATGAGCCTGACACTGATCATTATCGCAGGCCAGGGCGAGAAAGCGCTTGACGGTCAAGGGGAAGGTCGGATCCAGATGAAGGCGCTGGGGCATATAACCGATCGTCAGTTCCGACGCCCGGCTGACTGTCCCGCTCTGCAGCGGCAGCAGCCCCAGGGCGACCCGCAGCAGGGTGGTCTTGCCCGCCCCGTTCGGCCCGATGATGGTGACAACTTCCCGGCTCCTGACCGCAAAGCCGATGTCTTCCAACAGCAACCGCCCGCCCCTCGTGTAGTTGACCCGGTCAAGGGTCAATAGCAAAGTATCGTCCTGACTCATGACATTGATTCTTTCTTCTGGCAGCGAGGGCACAGCCCCATGATTTCGACGGTATGCCGATGAACGCTGAAACCATGAGCAGCAGCACTCTCGGCGATCGCTTCATTAATCGCCGCGACATCCAGTTCGGCGTAGCTGCGGCAGGTCTCGCAGATAAAAAACTGCCCCTCGTGGGGCTGGTGCGGCTGGACGCAACCGACATAAGCATTCAATGAAGCGATGCGATGAACCAGGCCGATGTCAAGGAGAAAATCAAGGGCACGGTAGACTGTCGGCGGCGCGGTTCGCCCATCCCGCTGCATAAGCTCGAGAACCTCGTAGGCGCCGATGGGCCGGTGCTGCTGCCAGACCAGTTCGAAAACCCGCCGCCGCAGGGCGGTAAACCGCTGCCGGCGGCTCTGGCACACCTGTTCAGCCGCCTCCAGCGCAGTCGCGATGCAGCTCTCGTGATCGTGATCCTCACTGATAAAGTGCAGAGATTTTTTTTGAACAGCCATGGGCACAGTCCCTATTGACGCAATTAGTGTTATATTATAACATTTCAAAAACTAGTTCTTTATCATAGGTGAATCTGAGGAGAAACACAATGAAGAGATCCCTGATCGGATTATTGGCCCTGGTTGTCCTGATTCTGCCCGGATTAAGCATGGCGAAGGCGGCGCCCAAGGTGGTGGTCAGCCTTAAGCCCATCCATTCGTTGGTGTCAGGCATTATGGCCGGCGTCGGAGAACCGGAACTGCTGGTTGAGGGGGCGGCATCCCCCCACAACTATGTCTTACGCCCTTCGGAAGCAAGACTGCTGTCGCAGGCGGATCTGATTATTCGGGTCGGCAGTGGCCTGGAGGGTTTTTTGGACAAGCCGCTGACCACACTTGGTCGCAACGCAGACACCTTGGAGCTGGCTCTCGCCCTGAAAGACAAACTCCTGCCGGCCCGTCAAGGGGGAAACTGGGAAAGGCATTCTCATCATCACGACGCGGATCATGCCGGCCATGACATGAATCACGCTGATCACCACGAAGGAGAACATCTTCATGATGCCGACCATGATGATCACGAAGATCAGGCCTCCCTGGCCCGTTTCGACCAGCACATCTGGCTGAGCCCGACGCTGGCCAAGGAGATTGTCCGGCTGACCGCGGCCAAACTTATCGCCCTGGATCCTGACCATGAAACAGACTATCGCCGCAACAGCAGCAGCGTGATTGATCGCCTTGACCGCCTTGACGGCCGCCTTAAAGCGCAGCTGCAGTCAGTCGCTGAGGTGCCTTACGTGGTCTTTCATGCCGCTTACCAGTATTTCGAGGTCTCTTACAATCTGCACCCGGCCGGATCGATCAGTATCGATCCGGATCATCGGCCGGGAGCCAGGCGGGTCAAGGAGGTTCGCGACAAAATTATCGCCACTCAGGCCAGATGTGTCTTCAGCGAGCCGCAATTCACATCGCGCCTGATCGCCACTCTGATCGAAGGAACTGACGCCCATACCGGCATCCTTGATCCTCTCGGGGCGGACCTTGCAGCCGGCCCGGATGCATATTTTGACCTCATGGACAATATGGCGAAAAACCTCTATCGCTGTCTTGCGGATTGATGCTAAAAGAGCAGCGGCAGCGGTGTTCGGCACCCATCGGGCACCACTTTTACAACCCATGTCTTCAATCCAAAGGATATGCAGCATGTCACAATTTGAAAATGTCACCGTGGTTCGGGAAGCCAATATCTATTTTGATGGCAGGGTCACGAGCAGAACCGTGCTGTTCAGCGATGGCAGCAGAAAGACCCTGGGCATCATGCTGCCGGGGGAGTATGAATTCGGTACGGAAGCGGCGGAACTCATGGAGATTCTGGCCGGGGAACTGGAGGTGCTGCTGCCCGGCCGGGAGTGGAAAACCTGCACGGCCGGCGACAGTTTCAACGTGCCGGCCGATTCAAGCTTTCAGCTGAAGGTCAGAAGCGCAACCGACTACTGTTGCAGTTATCTGAAATAACCACCGGTCATGCCGGCCGCAGCGGGACGCTCGACTCTTGCTGCGACTGGCGGGACGCAGGGCGGTCAATGCCGGTCCGCCGGCCCGGCCTCACTCGGAATATTGGGCCAGGCTGCGCAGCAGCTTGAGCCCTTCACCGACATAAGGATCTTCGGCAATCTGCGCATCCAGATCCTGCTCCTCTTCACTCTCATCATCAGGAACCATCATCATGCCCAGGTGCGGCGAGTTTTTCTCCTCGTCCCGCAACTGTTCCCGCTCGGCCAGCAGATCGTCCAGGCGCAAAGACTGCAGCGTCTCTTCACGACGTTTCTGGGCATTTTCCGCTTCACTGATAATGGTCTGAAAGGCGTCGCTCGCCATCACCCTGGCCTGGCTTTCACGGCGCAACCGATCGAGATGATTCACGGCGTGTTTCCATACATCATACCGGGACGAGGCGATGTGATCCCAGGGCAGGGCATTGTCGAGATACTTTTCACCGCTTTCCAGGCCATCGAGCCGTGAGGGCAGAACGATATCCGGGGTCACCCCCTTCTCCTGGGTCGATTCGCCACTGATGCGGTAGAATTTCTGAATGGTGACCTTGACGGCGCCCAGCGGCATGTACTTGTCCATGCCCCGCAGGTTGACAAATCGATCGAGATCGAGCAGGGCCTGAACGGTTCCTTTGCCGTGGGTATGCTCGTCACCGACAATCAGCGCCCGCTTGTAGTCCTGCAGCGCCCCGGCCAGGATCTCCGACGCCGACGCACTGAAGCGGTTGACCAGAACGATCAGCGGACCGTCGTAGGCGACGGAACGATCGTCATCCCGCATCACCCTGATATCCCCCAGCCCGTTGCGGATCTGGACCACCGGCCCGGTCCTGATGAACAACCCGGTTACACTGACCGCGTCGGACAATGACCCGCCGCCGTTGTTGCGCAGATCAAGGATCAGTCCGCTGATGTCGTCGCGATCCAATTTTTCCAATTCAGCCCGCAGGTCATCGGTCACGTTCCGGTCGGTTTTGCCGCTGTAGTCCCGGTAGAAGGAAGGGATCTTGATATAGCCGATTGTCTGCTGACTGTCCTGATCGGTGATGGTCGTCCCCTTGACGAAGGTCTCCTCGATTTCCACCACGTCGCGGATAATCGGTATCACCAGTCGTCGCCCATCGGGTTTTTTGACGGTCAACCGGACTTCGGTCCCTTTTTTACCGCGAATCAGGGCCACCGCTTCACGAATCCGGGTGTCGGTAATATCAACCGGTTCATCGGCGCCCTCGGCAACCTTGAGGATGATATCATCGGCTTCCAGTTGCCCCTGTTTGGCGGCGGCGCTCCCCGGGATCACCCGGACCACCTTGATGTAGCCGTCCTCTTCGCGCAGCGTCGCACCGATCCCCTCGAGGGACCCGCTCATCTGAATATCGAAATCTTCCTTGGTGGTCGGCGGCAGGTAACTGGTATGGGGATCATAGGCCCTGGCGATGGCATTCAGGTAGCGGTCGTAATGATCCTGTTCCGACTCCTCGAGCATCCGTTCCAGCAGGTTGCGGGTCGTTTTGCCGACCTTCTCCCGAGCTTTTTCCAGAAGCTCCCGGTCCTGTTCGGCGCTTACCGGCAGCAGTGCACCATGGTCGTCAACCCCGATATCATCCTCCCGCAGGCTGATGTAGCGGCTCAGGATCTGGTACTTGATAACTTTCCGCCAGCGCTCGCGCAATGCGCTGAAATCCTCTGCAAAATCGATTTTATCAGGATCGGTCTGGATCCCTTCCCGGCGCTCCGGATCAAGATCGGCCGTGAGCAGGTCATCAAGGATGCCCAGCACCTGGCCAATGCGCTGATCCAGTAGTTTGCGCCCCAGCAGCGGCAGATCAAGCCGTCCCCGCCTGATGGCATCATCGATCTGGTCGTGATACTCATGGAGGGCGGCAACATCCTCCTTGAGCAGGAAGCGTTTCTGGAAATCAAGCTGTTTGAGGTAAAGATCAAAGGCCGCTTCGGAGAGGGCATCATCGGCCGGTTTCTGGCTGTAGTGTTTACTGCCGAGCTGCTGCTGCAGCATATGTCCGAGCAGCCGGGCCCGGTTGACATCGAAGGGATCGGTTTCCTTACCCAGCACTCCCCCGGGTAATGTCACAACCAGGAACACCAGCAGAATCCGGGTGAGGAATTTCACCTTAAAAGACATAGAACATCCTTAAATGACGAAAGATTCAGATTTAAAGAATATTAAGATAATGTACCCCTGTCGACCGGACAACCGCAAGCGCGAATATAAAAAAAGCCGGGCTCGGCAACAATCAGCCCCCGCGCCAAGAAAAATGCGTTGTCACCTGATAAACTTTTACCAGGCCGGATGTGAAGATGGCAAAGACACAAGAAGCAAAGGAGCGGCTCATGACGGAACAGCGACATTTCCAGCGGATCGGCTTTCGGACGGAAGCATCCATTACGACCCGGGAGGCCTCTTTTTCCTGCAGCCTGGTCGATCTGGCGCTGCAGGGCGCCCTGTTCAAAAGCCAGGCCGCCATTCCGTTGGAGGTGGGCCAGAAAGCCGATCTGAACATTTCCCTGCCCGATTCCGATATCAATCTCAATTTCACCGCGGAACTGATTCACAAGCGTGGCGATTTCTGCGGCTTCCTCTTTCTCACCGAAGACGTCGAAACCCTGGTTCATCTGCGCCGGCTGCTGGAACTGAATATTGGCGATGCCGAGGTCACCGACAAAGAGTTCGCCCACTGGCTGCACCGCGACCAGGAACCCTGAGTCGATTCCCGTCACCACCCCACAGCGATTTTTTTCACAAAGGAATTCTGTGTTTTTTGCAATAACTGCGCAGCACCATTTCGGCCTGGTTCATCCGGGTCAGCTGCATATTCTTGGCCTTGACCAGCTGCACATCATCCAGGGGCACCTGGGCCTGGCGGATTTCCCGCTGCACCAGCTGCAGATTGCTCAGGATGATTTTCAGATCGGCCGGCGTATATTTCTTCAAAACCGGTGGCGACAGACTGAAGAACCCTCCCGCAATATCCTGGGCCAATTTTTTCGGACTTCCTGAGATTGCCATCTGAACCATCTCCCCTGCTGCGCTTGTGTCAGTAAATTATATTGCTTTTATCGGTACTTTGTGCGACCAATCGCTGCCATGACACGATCCGATCACCTCAAAGGCCTGCTGCTGACCTTCACCGCCGTTCTGATCCTCAGCCCGGATGCGCTGCTGGTCCGCCTGATCCATACCGAAATCTGGACCCTGCTGTTCTGGCGCTGCCTGCTGACCGGCCTGATGATGATGGTGCTCCTGGCCCTGCGCTACCGGCGAGGGGTTTTCACCGTCATCAAAAGCATCGGCCGCCCCGGTCTGCTCTCGGCCCTGACCATCACCTGCGGTTCCCTGCTGTTCGTCAGCTCGCTGAAACAGACCAGTGCCGCCAACACCCTGATTATCCTGGCTGCCACCCCGGTCATCAGCAGTCTGCTAAGCGCCCTGTTTCTCAAGGAAAAAATCGCCCGAAGCACGTGGCTGGCGATTGCCGTCTGCTTCGGCGGGATTTTGCTGATTTTTTCCGGCAGCCTGCAGAACGGGCTGCTGCTGGGAGACCTGCTCGCTCTCGGGGCAACCACCATGTGGGGCAGCAATATCGTGATTATCCGCAGCGGCAGGGAGGTCAACATGATCCCCGCCAATGCCCTCGGCAATCTGTGCGTCACCCCCATCGCGCTGGTCATGGGTGCCGCCCCCTTTCAGGTTGCCGCGCCTGATGCCGGTTTACTGCTCCTCCTCGGCGGCTTCATCCTGCCGGTTTCTTTCGCCATGATCACCCTCGGTCCCCGCTATCTTCAGGCCCCTGAAGTCAGCCTGATCCTGCTCACCGAAACGGTGGTCGGACCTGTCTGGGTGTGGCTGGCCCTGGGTGAAATTCCCCATATCAGGTCGATCGTTGCCGGCGGGCTGATCGTCGGCACCCTGGTGGCCCACACCCTGTGGTCTCTGCGCCGCCACACCCCGTGACCGCCCGAACAGGGTAGCCCCATGTGCCCCTCTCCGCGACAGCTAACATGTCACAGCCTGCAACCCGACCCTGGTCAGAATATCTCTGAAGGCCTCCGGCAGATCGGCTGTCAGGGACAACTCTCCCCCTGACAGCGGGTGCTGGAACTGCAGTTCACAAGCATGAAGAAGCAGCCGGTTGCACGCGTACTGGGTTCGGAACAGCCGGTTGTGCCGCCCTTCGCCGTAGCGGGTGTCACCGATCAGGGGATGAAAAATATGCTTGAAATGGCGCCGAATCTGATGCCTGCGCCCGGTTTTCGGGCTCACCTCGACCAGCGCGTAGCGACTTTGGGGGTAGCGTCCTACGGAAAACGGCAGTTCGGTTCGCGCCAGAGTCCGATACCGGGTGACCGCCGTCCTGGCCACGGCGTCGTCTCGTTGAGAACCGAAATCGGGTCCGTCAGTCAACGGATAGTCGATCTCGCCTTCGTCATCAGGCCAGCCTCGCACCACGGCGAGGTAGCGCTTGACAACCGTATGTCCGGAAAACGCAGCAGCCAGCTGCCTGGCCACGGCACTGCTCAAGGCGAACACCAGGACCCCGGAAGTCGGTTTGTCGAGGCGATGAACCGGATAAACCCGTTGCCCAATCTGATCGCGCAGAATCTGAACTGCAAACCGGGTTTCATGACGATCAATCATGGTCCGGTGAACCAGCAGTCCGCTCGGCTTGCTGACAGCAACCAGAGCCTCATCCCGATAGATAATTTCAAGCTGTTCTCTCATCACTTCCACCCTTTTGCAAAAGGGTGTTCATGATCTATCCTCAATTCCCAATTTGCAACAACAAACAAACTTGACCTCAGCAAAACTGTGCCCTAAGCTGGCAGCTTTGAATTGCTTGAATTCTATGTAATCGGGTGGGTTTGCCCCACTTTTTGGGAGTCTTTCACTTGACCGATCTGCTGCAATACATCTTTTCCGGCCTGACCAGCGGCGCCATCTACGCGCTGATCGCCCTGGGCTTCTGTGTTGTCAACAACACCATGGGTATTCTGAACTTCATCCAGGTCGATTTTGTTTCCCTGGGCGGTATGCTGATGTTTTCTGCTCTGTTTGCCATCGGTCTGCCCATGGTCCCGGGCCTCCTCCTCGCCGTCACCGGGGTCGCCCTGATCGCCATGCTGGTCGAACGCTTCGGCCTGCGCCCAGCCCGCTCTGACAATCACACGGTCCTGGTCTTTCTGACCATCGGCCTGTCCATCATCCTGCGCGGGATCATCAAGCTGGTCTGGGGAAAAAACCGCATGGCCCTGCCCCCCTTGACGCCGGATGTGCCTGTCGAGATCCTCGACGCCAGCGTCCTCCCCCAGGCTCTCTGGATTCTGCTGCTGACCCTCATCGCCATCGTCCTGCTGACCTGGTTTTTCTACCGGACCCCCCTGGGCCTGTCGATGCGGGCGGTCGCTTCCAACCCGACCGCCGCCGCCATCGTCGGCATTCCGGCCGGTCGCATCCGCCTGACCAGTTATGCCATCGCCGGAGCTCTGGGCGGCCTCGCCGGGGTCCTGGTCACGCCGATCACCACCTTGAGCTACGATGTCGGTGTCCTGCTCGGTCTGAAAGGTTTCGCGGCGGCCATCCTCGGGGGGTTCGGATCCTTTCCGGGGGCGATTATCGGGGGACTGGGACTGGGACTGCTCGAATCCCTGTCCGCCGGGTACCTGTCGAGTGCCTACAAGGACGTCGTTGCCTTTATTGTTTTG
Source organism: Geopsychrobacteraceae bacterium (assembly GCA_963677135.2). GTDB lineage: Bacteria > Desulfobacterota > Desulfuromonadia > Desulfuromonadales > Geopsychrobacteraceae > Seleniibacterium. The sequence goes on from CAXXLS010000009.1 coordinate 147,093, forward strand.
GTGCTGGTCCTTTTCATCAAACCCACCGGCCTGTTCGGTAAGGAATAGAACGATGACAGACAACGCAAAAATTGAACTGCTTATGGGGAACGAAGCGATCGGTCAGGGACTGATCGAAGCCGGCTGCCAGGTCGCGGCGGCCTACCCGGGAACCCCTTCGACGGAAATTCTGCAGGCGATCATCGACCGCCAGGGGCACGCGACAGAGCCCCTGCACATCGAGTGGTCGGTCAATGAAAAGGTCGCCTTCGAGGTCGCCCTGGCGGCCAGCTATACCGGAAAACGCTCCGTCGCCGTGATGAAACAGGTCGGGCTCAACGTTGCCGCCGACCCTTTCATGCGGACCGCCTACCTTGGTCTCAAAGGGGGCATGCTGACCGTGGTCGCCGACGATCCCGGCCCTCACAGTTCCCAGAATGAGCAGGATACCCGGCTGTTCTGCCTGCAAGGGCGGGTTCCGGTCATCGATCCGGCCAGCCCGGCCGAAGCCAAGGAACTGATCAGCCCGGCTTACGAGCTGTCGGAAAAATACGAGATGAATATCGTCCTGCGACCGACCACGCGCATCTGCCATTCACGTCAGAACGCGGCCGTCTGCACCCCCCGGCCCCTTGGCCGCCAGGCCGATTTCAAGAAGGATCCGACCCGCTGGGCGGCAACCCCCGCCTTCCTGCCGGCACTGCACCGCAAACTGAACGACAACCTGGAAAAAATCGCCGCCGAACCGGCCTGGCAGCCCCGCCGGCACGCCGGTGACGGCAGCCGACCACGGACCGCACTGGTGGCGTCCGGCATCGTCTACGGTCACCTGGTCGACCTGCTGAGCGAACTGGGTCTGGCCGGCCGGATCGATCTCTACCAGGTGATCATGCCCTATCCCCTCAACCCGGACTTCGTTCAGGGGATGAAAAATGACTACGATCGCATCCTGGTTCTCGAGGAAACCTACCCGGTGATCGAGCTGCAGCTCGCCCATCCGGGGGCTGCCGGCAAGCAGAATGGCGCCGTTCCCCGCGAAGGGGAACTGACTCCCGATGTGATTCACGATGCCCTGGCCGCCTTTCTCGATCTCGAACCGCCGGCGGAAAAACCGGTAGAACGGCGCGGTCAACGCCCGTCGCTGTGTCCCGGTTGTCCGCACCGGGCGGCCTTCTACAGCATCAAGAAATGCTTTCCCGACGGGATATTTCCTTCAGACATCGGCTGCTACACCCTGGGCATGAATCTGGGCGCCGTCAACACGGTCCACTGCATGGGTGCCTGCATCAGCCAGGGCGCCGGTTTTTACCAGTCCCACCGCCAGGACGGCGAGGACTTTCCGACCATTGTCGTGAGCATCGGGGATTCGACCTTTTTCCACAGCGGCATTCCGGCCCTGATCAATGCCGTCATCCAGCAGGCCCGAATCATCGTCGTCATTCTCGACAACGCCACGACGGCCATGACCGGCGGCCAGCCGGTTCCCCACATGGGAATCGCGGCCGGCAGCAAGCCGACCAGGGCCGTTGCCATTGAACCGCTGGTCAAGGCCAGCGGCGTCGACTTCCTGGAAGTCTGCGACCCCTATGACCAGACCGCCTTCGAAGCGCTCCTAAAAAAAGCCGATGACTACATCCGCAGCCCGGAAGGCGGGGTCGCCGTGCTGATCTCGCGTCATGGCTGCATCATGACCCCCGGTGTTCGCAAGAGCCAGGAGGCGCACCGGATCGCGATCCTTGACAGCTGCATCGGTTGCGGCAAGTGTGTCGGCGCTTTTGAGTGTCCGGCCCTGTCCATGGATAAAGAGAATAACGTCGCCGTCGTCGATCAGGACCGCTGTATCGGCTGCGGCTGTTGTATCCCGGTCTGCCCGGTTGCCGCTATCGTCAAGGAGGAACCGTCATGAAGCAGCAGATCATCGTCAGTGGCATCGGCGGCCAGGGGGTCCTGTTCCTGACCCGGGTTATCGCCCAGGTTGCGGTTGATCGCGGCATCCCGGTTCTGACCGCGGAGACCCATGGTATGGCCCAGCGGGGCGGCACCGTGCTGTCGACCATCAAGATCGGCGATTTCGCCAGTCCCCTGATCCGTACCGCCCAGGCCGATCTCGGCCTGCTGCTGTGGGACGCCAACCTCCCGGTTCACCGGACCCTGCTCAAGAGCGACGGGACGCTGCTGATCAATTCGGAGCAGGACGGAGAGGGGATCCGCATCGACGCCGCTGCTCGTGCCCGCGAACTGGGCAACGCCGTCCTGCTCAACCTGATCCTCCTCGGACGGGCGGTCAGGGAAGGGGTTATCTTCTGCACCGCCGATGACTGCATCAAAGCCATCTGCAAACTCGCTCCGGCCAGGTTTGTCGAACAGAACCTGGAGGCATTCCGGTCAGGGATGAACAGTTAGTTGTTTTTTAACTCAGCATATAGCGGACAGCCGCGGAGACCCTGTGAAAACGGCTCTCCGCTGAAATAGAAGAGATCGCAAAAAAATGTTTTTGGGTTTTTATTCCCAGGGACAACTTTTCGCTGCACTCTGATAACCTCGGCACCTTCGCGTCGAAAATGAAATTCTTCGTATCCTGGTGTCCAGACGGGCAACTCAGGTTGAAACGACTAAACCACAGGAATTGTGCATGACCGGCAAACAGAAAATGATCTATTTCCTTTACCTGCACCGTACCGGACTGAGCGTTCTGGCGCTCACCCTGGTACTGCTGCTGTTCCCGCTGGTTGAAGACAATCCCTATACCCTCGGCCTGACCAACCTGATCGCCATCAATGCCATTATCGTCCTCGGCCTGAACCTGTTTATCGGCTTCACCGGCCAGATCTCCCTTGGTCACGCCGCCTTTTTCGGCCTGGGCGCCTATGGTTCGGGAATCGCCACGGTCATCTTCGAACTGCCTCCCTGGCCGGCGATGATACTGGTCGCCGCCATTGTGGCGGTTATCGCCCTGCTCATCGGGATCCCCGCCCTGCGCCTGTCGGGACACTACCTGGCGATGGCCACTCTGGGACTCAATTTCGTTTTCCATATCATGCTGATCCAGTGGGACGAGGTGACCGGCGGACCCAGCGGTTTTTCGGGAATCCCCTACCTGGCCATCGGTTCGTTTGAATTCGACGATGAGGTCCGTCTGCACTACCTGATCTGGGGTATCACCATGATCTTTCTGCTGCTCTGCCTGAACCTGGTCCGCAGCGGCGTCGGCCGTGGCATGGCGGCCCTGGCCGGTGACGAAATCGCAGCCGCCGCCCTCGGGGTGGACACCCGGACGACCAAAATCAAGGTTTTCGTTCTTTCCGCGATCATGGCGTCCCTGGCCGGCAGCCTGTTCGCCCACACCTATTCCTTCGTCAGCCCCGATTCCTTCGATATTTTCACCGCCACCGACTTTGCCATCATGGTGGTTATCGGCGGGATGGGATCGATCTGGGGATCCCTGCTCGGGGCCGGTTTCATGAACATGCTGCCCGAATGGATGGACCTGTTCGAAACCTACAAGGATTTCGTCCACGGCGGAATTCTGGTCCTAGTCCTGATGTTTCTCCCCCAGGGGCTGGTCACCGGATTGCTCGAAACCATCAAAGTCCGCCTGACCTTGCGGAGGCAAAAAAATGCTGCGGCTGAGTAATATCTGCAAAAATTTCGGCGGCCTGCCAGCCTTGAGCGATGTTTCCTTCACGGTTCCCGAAGGGAAGCTGACGGCCCTGATCGGCCCCAACGGCGCCGGCAAAAGCACCCTGATCAACTGTATCACCGGGGTCCTGCCCCCGAGCAGCGGCACCATCCAATTTCTCGACCGCGACATCACCGGTCTGCCGCCCCATGCCATCAGCCGCTCAGGGATCGCCAGAACCTTTCAGAACCTGAAGATTTTTCCGCGCATGACCGTTCTCGACAATGTCCTCACCGGGCTGACCTGCGAAGGGGGACGGTCGATGATCATGGCCATGCTGCGCCTGCCGTACCTGCGGCACCGCGAGCGCCAGCTCAAACTGCGGGCCCTTGAAGCCCTTGATCGCTTTGCCCTGAGCGACAAGGCCAACTGGCCGGCGGGCGTTCTGGCCTATGGGGACAAGAAGCGGGTCGAACTGGCCCGGGCGACAGTCGGCAATCCTCATATGCTGCTCCTTGACGAACCCGTCGCCGGCCTCAACGCCGAAGAGACAGCCGCGGTCGGAGAACAGTTGCAGCTGTTGCGCAACTACGGCCATACTATGCTCCTGGTCGAGCACGACATGGACCTGGTCATGGAACTGGCCGACCAGGTGGTGGTGCTTGACAGTGGCAGATGCATCGCCACCGGAACCCCTGACGAGATCCGCCGCAATCCCCTGGTCCTGGAAGCGTACCTGGGGCGCATGGATGCGACCGCATAAATTTTGGAGTGAAATTTTTTTCAACACTGAGAGGGGAAGACGGAGAGTTCGCAGAGTAAAGGCTTTTTCGCCACCAAGACTCAAAGGCACAAAGTGAAGTCATTCAGGGTGATCAAGGCTCATCCAACCCTTCTCCTTTGATAGAAAGACAGTCTCAGCGCACTCTCTGCCTCTGAACCTCTGCGTTGCAGAATTTTCTTCGTGCCTTGGTGCCTTCCTGACCACTTGTTATGGTTTGACTCTGCATGCACCATCACAGGAGAGCAAAAACATGCTGAAAATTTCAAACCTCACCGCTCATTACGGTGCTGCCCAGGCCCTCTTCGGGGTCGACCTGGAGGTCGGCAGAGGCGAAACCATCGCCCTGGTCGGTGCCAACGGAGCCGGCAAGAGCACCCTGCTGAAATGCCTGATGGGGCTGGTCAAGCCGACCGGCGGCCGCATCACCCTCAACGGTCAGGACGTCACGGCCGGCAGCCCGGCCAGAATGGTGCGTCTCGGTCTGGCCCTGTCCCCCGAAGGACGGGAGGTGTTCGGCCATCTGAGCGTCCTGGAAAATCTGCGCCTGGGGGCGATTCCCCTGAAATTGTCCAAAGCCGTCGAGGCCGAACGGATCAGCGAGGTGTTCCAGCGCTTTCCGAAACTCGATGAACGTCGCGAACAGCTTGCCGGCACCCTGTCCGGCGGAGAACAGCAGATGCTCGCCATGGGCCGGGCCCTGATGGCCAAACCCGATCTGCTGCTCCTGGATGAACCGAGTCTCGGCCTGGCGCCACTGATTACCGATGAAATTTTCGCCATTATTCACCAGCTGGCCCGGGCCGGCACCACCATCCTCCTGGTCGAACAGAATGCCGCCCGCGCCCTATCGGCCTCCGATAAGGCCTATCTGCTGGCCAACGGCCGGATCATCGAACAGGGGGAAAGCTCTCACCTTCTGAACGACCCGATCCTGCGCTCGGCCTTTTTAGGCGCGGCCAGCAGTGACAATGCCGCCGCCAGCCGCCTGGGAGCAGCCGGGCTGACCAATATCCGTCTGGAGAAACCCGCCATGCGACAACAGAACTTTATGCCGAACTTTACCAGCGAAGACCAATTGCAGGAACACCAGCTCAAAGGCCTGAAATGGACCGTGCGCCATGCCTACGAGGGGTCCAGCGTGTATCGCGCCAAGCTTGATGCCGCCGGGGTCACTCCTGACAGCATCACCAGCCTTGATGATCTGCGCAAACTGCCCTTTACCGGCGCCGATGACCTGCGCGAGGGCTACCCCTTCCCGTTACGGGCGGTCCCCTACGAACAGATCGTCCGGATCCATGCCTCGTCCGGAACCACCGGCAAGCGCAAGGTGCTCTGCTACACCCAGAAGGATCTGGATGACTGGACCGATTTCTTCGCCCGCTGCTACCAGATGGCCGGGGTCACTCCCCTTGATCGCGTCCAGATCGCAGTCGGCTACGGGGTCTGGACCGCCGGCATGGGCTTTCAACTCGGCTGCGAAAAGATCGGAGCCCTCGCCGTCCCCGTCGGCCCGGGCAACATCGATCTGCAGATCCAGTTCCTCCTCGATTTCCAGTCGACCGTCTTCTGCTCGACGGCCTCCATGGCTCTGCTCATGGCCGAGGAAATCCACAAACGGGGCATCGCCGACAAAATCGCCGTGACCAAGATCATTTACGGCTCCGAACGCTCCAGCCGGTCCATGCGCCAGAAAATTTCCGAGCTGTTCGGCGGCGCCGAGCTGTTCGATATCACCGGCCTGACGGAACTCTACGGCCCGGGCACCGGCATCGAGTGCCCGGAGCACGACTGCATTCATTACTGGGGAGATTATTACATCCTTGAGATTCTCGACCCGGAGACCCTGCAACCGGTTCCGGAAGGGGAATGGGGCGAGATGGTGGTGACCAGCCTGTGCAAAGAAGGGGTGCCCCTCATTCGCTACCGCACCCATGATATCACCCGGATCATTCCGGGCCGTTGCAACTGCGGCAGCATCCTGCCGCGCCACTCACGCATCAAGGGGCGCAGTGACGACACCATCAAGTTCCGCGGCGTCAATATCTATCCCAGCAGTATCGATACTATCCTGTCCAGCGTCCCGGGGATCGGTTCCGAATACCAGATTCACCTGACCCGTGACAGTGCCGGCCGTGATCATATGAAGCTGATCGTCGAGCGGGGGGAAGGGGTCAATCCCGGCCGCAGCCCGGAACTGATCCACGAGATCAGCCACCAGGTCAAGAAACAGCTGCTCGTCTCAGCCGCAACCGAACTGGTCGATTACGCCAGCCTGCCGCGCAGCGAAAAGAAAAGTCGGCGGGTGTTCGATAACCGTATCGAGGATGAAATCGTCTGAACATTTATCGCAACAAGGGGGGGGAAAACCTTGCATTCAGCCAGAAAATCATTATCCTGTTGCAGCTGCTGCTCCGGCCCTGAACCGAGAGCGGCAGCTGGCCTGAACCATCTCTTGGCAACCGGCAAAATCCATTCGGGTTAACGAATAATCTTTCTTACTATTTTATTAAGGCACACCTTTTGCTGCTTTTGCGCTGCTGAAGCTTGTGAATTTCATTGCGAGCCTCTAGCAGCCTGAAAACATCGCGCTGTCGCGCCATTGTTTTCACTGTGGCGGTGCCGCATTTTTAGACAACATCAGGGGGACATGTATCAAAATGAAAAAGCGCGTTATCAATCCAGAAGAAAAAATCGACCTGGTCATCAGAACCGCACGCAAACTGTTTCTTGAAAAAGGTTTTCATGCGGTGACGATTCCCGACATCGTCAAGGCTTCGGGAGTCAGTGTTGGGGCCATCTATCTTCATTTCACCAACAAGGAACGTCTTGCCACCATGGTCTACCAGCGGACCAATCAGCAGTTCATGGCCTATCTGGATGAAAAGCTGAAAGACATTCCCGAGGAGCATCTGACCGTCCGCGAAATGTTTTATCGGACCGCAGAACTGATTTTCGAGCTCACCGAGACCGATCCTGAGATCATCGATTACCTACTGGCGAGCCGGCAGAACAATTCACCGGGGGCCTGCCCCCTCCACTCCACGGTTTTTTTCCAGCGCCTGAAAAAACAGATCCGTGACGGAATCGCCTCCGGAGAAATCCGGCCCGGCAACCATTTCCTCAGCGCTTCCGCCTATTGCGGTGTCATTCTCCAGGCGGTCGAACTGCGCCTCAATGGGCAGCTGATTCAGCCCTTGCCGGAAATCGCCGACGAGGTCTTTGAACACGCCTGGTCCAGTATCAAGGCGGCCTGAAACGGATTTTCTTCCTCGGCTTTCTTTGTCAGCGGGCAAACCGGATTCATCTCGGTTTGCCCGCTGACAGGGTGTTGAAAAACCTTTTCGAGGCAGAAGTGTTTAACACCGCAAGGGCCATGCAGAGAGTTTTTCAACGCCCTGCTAAGCTGACAGCCGGGTCTGCAGTCGCTGTTCGACAAACCGCCGAAAGCGCCGGTAGAGTTCCGCCGCCTGGGGAGTTTCCGTCACCGCTGCGAGAAGGGCGGGGACCGACCGGTCGCCGGCCTGCAGCTCGGCGGCCTGTTCTTCGATATAGGACGTCATGATGGCGCGGCTATACTCGGGATGGAACTGCACCCCCCAGGCGCATTCGCCAACCCGGAACGCATGATGCCCTTCAAAATCATTTTCGGCCAGCGTGACAGCGCCCGCCGGCAGGGACAGAACCGATTGCGCGTGGGTGGTATGGGCGTAAAACTCCGCTGGCAGAAAAGAGAACAGAGGGTCCTGGTCACAGGCCGGCAGCCGCCGGATCCCGGCGGTACCGATTTCCTTCCCCCGCGGGTGATAACCGACCTCACCGCCCGTCGCCTTGCCGAGCAGCTGGTGGCCGTAGCAGACCCCGAAAAAAGGAACCTCATGGGTCACCAGATCGGCGATCCATTGCTCCAGCCGGACGCTCCAGGGCAAGCGGTCGGTCACCATCGCGTGGGAACCGGTCACCGTGACCCCGGCACAGTCCTGCCAGTCGGGTAAGGTCTCGAAGCCATTCACATCGAGAATCTCCAGCGGCAGCCGGGTCTGTCCCAGGGCCGCGACCGTCCAGTCGTCAAAATCGCCATACTTCTGCAAAGTTGCCGGAAATGTGGTTCCGGCCTTGATAATGTAAATTTTTTTCATCGTGTGGCTCGTTACGGAAGCGGGAAGTCACCTTCAGGCAATTAGCCTGGGGCCTGGCGGCGACCCGGAAAAAGGGCATGACAAAAGCCCGGGTCAAGGGGTCCCCAGTGCCTAACGGCCTCGGGTCCGACCGTTAAGCACCGGGACAGCGGTCATTTGATCACCTTGTAAACGGCTGCGATATCTTCATCGGCATACCCTTCTTTCCGGGCCTGCTTGAAGGATTCATTGGCCGCGGCGGCACTCGGCAGTGGCTGCCCCAGGCTATCGCCCAGAGCGATGGCCAGGCGCATATCCTTCTGCATGTGTTTCAACGGAAAGCTGGTGGTATAATCCTCTTTGAGCAGCATAGCTCCCTTCCCTTTGAACATGGGATTGGCCATCGCCCCGGCATCGAGGATCTCCAGAATCTGCGCCCCGTCGAGTCCGCCTTTCTGGCCGAGGGACAGCCCTTCGCAGAAGGCGGTGAGCATCCCGCCCATGATCATGTTGACGACCAGTTTCATTTTAGCTCCCTGGCCGACCTCGCCAAGGTAGGGAGACATCTTCCCCATAACCTCAAAGGCCGGCAGGGCCTCTTCGTAGAGGCTCCGATCTCCGGCGGCCAGAATGATCAGGGTGCCGTCTTCGGCAGGCTTCTTGGTCCCGGACACCGGCGCTTCGAGGAAACGGCCCCCCGCAGCCGCGACCGCGGCGGCGATCCTCCGGGAGGTCACATCATCAACCGTGGACATATCGACGTACCCCTTGCCGGCCGAGATGCCCGCGACAACACCGGTTTCCCCGCAGCAGACCTCCAGGGCCGCTGCCGGGTCGGACACCATGGCGAAGGTCACATCGCACTTGGCCGCCACTTCGGCAGGACTGGCCAGCTGAGTTGCTCCCAGCGTGACCAGGGGAACACATTTTTCCGGGTTACGATTCCAGACCGCGACCTTGAACCCGGCCTTGACCAGGTTACCGGCCATGGCCTGTCCCATGATACCCAGACCGAGAAATCCAAACATAGCCATGACAATTCCACTCCTTTTGCAGTATGTCGGTTTTATGATGTTGCTGCTCGAACCTAGCGCTTCCAGTTGCGAACCGGGGGCCGCTGCCCGCCGGAGGCAAGCTCCAGCTGCACCTGTTTGACACTGCGCGGATAAATCAGTTCGCGGCCCATAATGCTGCCGGCATAGGCGAGACCGTTACGGGTCGGTTCAAGCTTGCACTTGCTGCTGTGGGGCCCCTCTCCCACCAGAATCCAGATGGCCTCGGCGCTGATACTGGTCACCGTAACCTCGATAAGCTGACCTGACTCGGTTTCGACCTTGATCCTGTCATGTTTCTGCATGGGCGGGCTCCGTGAGAGAAAGGGGTTCTGCCACCATGTTGGCATTAAAAATGACGCTAAACAATCCATTTTTTTGCTTTCTCCCTCCATCTGAAAGAATCCTTTCCGATCCCGTTCTCAAAAAAAGAGGGTGCAATTAAAATTGCATGATCAACTTAGGTCACAATGACTAAAAACCAACAAAAACAGCCTCTTAAGATGATAACGACAATTCTGTACAATTTTAATTGCCGAATGCCTTGTTCGGTCTGCCGCTGTCGTAAAACCGATTTCCAGCACGATATCAGAAACTTACAGGCCTTACATTTAATGGTATTAATAATGCATTATAAATTAACGTTTTCTAGTGAAAATATCTATTCGCCATCGCTTTTTAAACGAGAGGACTGGAGATGTTTAAAAACCTGAGAATTCGGACCAAGCTTATCGCGGCCTTTCTGGTTTCCGCAACCATCACTCTTGCGGTCGGCCTGATCGGCTTCAGCGGAGTCAGGACCATTGACGAGCATCTGATGCAGATCAGCAAACAGGAGCTCCCGGCGGTCGAAAACCTGCTGATTATCAAAGAGAAACTGAATGCCCTGGTGGCTGCCCAGAGAACCTTGCTGTCTCCCGACCTGTCCCCGGAAGAACGTGAAGCCCAGTACCGGGAAGTGGCCCGGGCCCGCGAAGACTACAAGAAAGCCTATGCGGCGTTCGAAGCGATTGGGCATTCCCCCGAAGAACTGGCCGAATGGCAGACAGTGGTCGCGAAAATCAAGGAATGGGCTGCGGAAAACAACGAATTTTTCGACCTCTCGAAGCAGCTGGAAAACAACGGGATTCTCAATCCGGTCGATCTGATGCGGGACTTTCAGCTGTTCCGCGGGGATCACTACAAGCTGCTCAATGCCCTCGGCGACTATCTGCTCATCAATGAGTCATTTGCCGGCGGAGAGGATCATACCCAGTGCAACTTCGGAAAATGGCTCGCCGGGGAAGGCGGGCACCTGAAAAATCCGGCGATCCAGAAAACCCTGGCGGATATTACACCGATCCATCAGAAGTTTCACGAAAGCATCGGCGAGGTGAAACAGCTGGTTGCCTCCGGCGATAAATCCGCTGCCCTTGAGGTCTATGAGAAGGTGGCCATGCCCGCGGTCGACCAGACCTTTGCCAAATTCCGCGACATGCGCGCAGAAGCCCAGAAAGGGGTTGAACTGTACCGGCAGATGGGGGTCCAGGCCCTGGAACATGCTATCGCCAAGCAGCAGGAGGCTTATGCCCTGCTCGATCGCGTTATCGAAGAGACCATTAATGGCGCGCTCCAGGCCGAACAGGAGGCCGATGCCGCCATTGATGCGACCATGACCAGTGTCGTCATCGGTATCGTGGCCGGTGTGATCCTGTGTATCGGCCTCGGGATCTTTCTGGCGCGGCTCATAACCCGGCCCATCCTGGAGGTCGGGTCCATGGTCGGTGAAATCGAGCGTGGCCACCTGGGTATGCGCCTGCAGGTCCGTTCCGAGGATGAAATCGGCCAGATGGTTCGAACCATGAACAATTTTGCCGACAGCCTCCAGGCCGAAGTCGTCGACAACCTTCAGAAGCTCGCGTCCGGAAACCTTGATTTCGAGGTAACCCCCCGTGACGAAAACGATGAAATCCGCGGCGCCCTGAAAACGCTGAATCTCGATCTCAATGAGATCGTCCAGCAGATTCAGACGGCCGGAGAACAGATCGCTTCCGGGAGTGGCGAAGTCGCCGATTCCGCCCAGTCTCTCTCCCAGGGCGCCACCGAACAGGCCAGCAGTCTGGAAGAAATTTCCGCCTCCATCAACGAGACATCGTCCCAGGTGACGACCAACGCTGAAAACGCCAACCTGGCCAATCAGCTGGCAACCAACGCCCACCAAGCCGCCCAGAGGGGCAACCGGCAGATGCAGACCATGGTAACCGCCATGGAAGACATCAGTGACGCCAGCCAGAACATCAGCAAGATCATTAAAACCATCGACGAAATCGCCTTCCAGACCAATCTGCTGGCCCTGAATGCCGCGGTCGAAGCGGCCCGGGCCGGTCAACACGGCAAGGGGTTCGCGGTCGTTGCCGAAGAGGTCCGGAATCTCGCGGCCCGCAGTGCCAAGGCCGCCGCCGAAACCGCAGAACTGATCCAGGGCTCGGTTGAAAAGACCCAGGGCGGGACCAAAATCGCCTCGGATACGGCCCAGTCCCTCAATGAAATCGTTGACCAGATCACCAAGGTCACCGATCTGATCAGCGAAATCGCGGCCTCAAGCAATGAACAGGCCCAGGGGATCGCCCAGATCAACGAGGGAATCAACCAGATTGACGGCGTAACCCAGCAGAATACGGCCAGTGCCGAAGAAAGCGCCGCGGCGGCAGAAGAGCTGTCCGGCCAGGCCGAGCATCTCAAGCAGATGCTGGCCCGGTTTACCCTTGCCCGGCGAGGCTCGGTGTCGCCACGACCGGCGAGCCTCCCCATGGCAGCGGCGTCGAAAACCGAAGCCCGGAGCGATACGGGCTGGGCGACCATGTCCAACCCTGGCCCCCGGATCGCCCTGGACGACCAGGAATTCGGCAAGTTCTAAATATCTCGCGGCCGGCAGCAGGCACCGCTAAAAAATCAGGCCCAGCCGGGGAGCACCCAGGCTGGGCCTTTCTTGTTTCGATGGTCAGTCCCCCTATCGCTCGACCACTTCCATGCGGGAAAACCTTTTCCCCAGTACGGCGGCGAGAATCACCAGCAGCGAGGAAATGATAATCATGATGATCCCCAGGGCCGAAAGCTGCCCCCAGAGCCCGTCTTCGGCAAAGCGCAGGATCTGCACGGCGAGTACCTCGGTGCCGGGGCGCGAAAGCACCACCGACAGGGTCAGCTCGCGCAGGAACATGCTTGCCATCAGGATCCAGCCGGACACAATACCGGGGATCAGCAGCGGAACGATGACCCGGCGCAGGGTGTAGAATGGGGTGCCGCCGCAAACCCGTGACGATTCCTCCAGTGAGCTGTGAATCTGGATAAAGGCGCTCGAGAGGGGCCGGATGCCGTAGGGCAGATAGGTGGCGATGTAGCCAATAAGCAGGGCCGTCAGTGTCCCGTAGAGCGGAGTGCGGACGAAGAACCACATGAAGCCGACCCCGATAACGATCCCGGGAAAGGAGAAGGAGAGGAAACTGAGCGACTCGAGAATCCCGGAAGCCGTGGTGCGGATCTTGACGATGACGTAGGACACGAAGATCGACAGGATCGTCCCCAGGGTGGCCCCGACCACCCCGAGAAACAGGCTGTTTTTCAGTGACAGAAGGGAGATGGGGTCTTTCAGCACCTCGATCCAGTTGTCCCACGACATCATCGAGAAGGCGCGGACGCTCGGCGGCATCGAATAAGGCAGCATGGAGATATAGAACAGGACGATGACCGGAAGCAGAATGAGAACGAAGGAAAGTATGCCGACAACGACCAGCAGCGGATATTTCCCCTTCTTCAGCCGCAGCAGGGTCGGCTTGAAACCACGGCTGGAAATGGTGACGAACTTGCCGCTCTCGGCGGTCAGGTAACGGTAGATATAGATCAGGGTGATGGATGCGGCCAGGGCACTCATGCCGATGGCCGCCGCGAGCCCGTAGTCGGCGGCAAAGCCGCTGGATATGTTGCGATAGATGTGGGTGGACAGCACGTAAATCCGCCCCGGCATGCCGATCACCGAAGGCACGGCGAAGGAGGCCAGGCTTCTGACGATGACCAGGATCGCCGAGGCGAGGATGGCCGGGCGCAGAACCGGCAGGGTCACCTTGATCAGGGTACGCAGATTGGACGCCCCGCAGACTTTGGAGGATTCCTCGAGGGAGACGTCGAAAGCGCTCATCGCCGGGGCGATGATCAGGTAGGCGATCGGCAGGTCGAGAAGCCCCTCGACCAGAATCATCCCTTTCAAAGAATAGACATCGAACAGCACATGCCGGACGTCGAACAGGTTCATGAAGAGGCGGTTGAGAATACCGTTGCTCGGGTTCAGAAGAAGAACCCAGCTGGCCGAAAAGAGAATGTGCGGGATCATCATCGGAATGATCGAGATGATCTTGAAAATGAATTTAAAAGGCAGGTCGGTGCGGGTGTTGACGTAGGCCAGGAACAGGGCGAGGAGGGTCGCATGCAGGGCCGAGCCGACCGTGAAAATCACCGTGTTCAGCAGGATATCAAAGAAGTCGGGATCGGTGTAGGCACTGACGTACTTGGCCGTGGTGAACTGCCCGAAGCTCACGAAATCCTTCGAGAAGCTGCCAAGCAGCAGCATGACGACCGGACACAGGGTCAAAAAGCCAACAATGATGATCAGGGTCGTGGTCAGGGTCGGTTTTTTAAACATAGGCTGGCCTAAGACGCAAGCAGGAAGCAGTGGTCGGGATCGAAGGAGACGAAAAGGGTGTCCCCTTCACGGAAATCCGCTGTCGGTTCAATGGTGGTGGTGAGCACCGTCTCGCCGATGCGGATCTCCCCTTCGTAGGCTTCGCCGATGAAAATCAAGGTCTCCACCCGGCCCCGGTAGCTGTTGGGACCCTCTTGCGCATCCCTGGTCAGACGGATAAATTCCGGCCGTACGCACAGGAAGGCGGACTGCCCGACGGCCAGCTGCTGACTGTTGACGGCGCGGACGGGGCCGATCTCCGAAGCGAACCGGGCATGGTCACCGTCGCACTGTTCCACCGTCCCCCCGATCAGGTTGGCGCGGCCGATAAAGTCGGCGACGAACTGGCTGTCCGAATTGAAATAGATCTTCTTCGGCTCGTTGATCTCAACGATCCTGCCGGCCCGCATTACGGCGATCAGGTCGGACAAGGCCAGGGCCTCGATCCGGTCGTGGGTGACATAGATGGCGGTAATCTGCAGTTCGGTGAGAAAGCTGCGCAGCTCCTTGCGGGTTTCTTCGCGCAGCTTGGCGTCGAGATTGCTCAGCGGCTCGTCGAACAGGATGACTTTCGGTTCGGCCACCAGGGCCCGGGCCAGGGCCACGCGCTGCTGCTGGCCGCCGCTCAGCTTGGTCGCCGGACGCTTCTCGTAGCCGGCCAGCTGGACGAAATCGAGAACCCGGGCGACTTTTTTCTGAATCTCCTCTCTGCCCAGCTTCTGGGTCTGCAGCGGATAGGCGACGTTGTCGAAGACGTTCATGTGCGGCCAGATGGCGTAGGTCTGAAAAACCATGCCGAGACCGCGCCGCTCCGGCGGAACAAAGATGTTCTTCTCTTTCGACCAGACCAGCTCGTCGCCGATGTAGATCTCGCCGCCATCCGGAACTTCCAGCCCGACAATACAGCGCAGCAAGGTGGTCTTGCCGCAGCCGCTGGGGCCGAGCAGAGTAAAGATACGGTTGGCAGGCACGGTCAGATCGACATGATCGAGAGCCCTGATCTGCTTCCCCTCGGAATAGTAAGTCCTTACCAGGTCGTGGACACGGATTTCCATAACACCTCAAGGCATGGGGCCGGAGGCCCGACGCGGGCGACTCCGGCCGGAATCAGGCAAACGGATAGAGACCGCTACTGATAGAAAATCTTCTGGAATTCATTCCCCCAGTGACGGATTTCCTCGTCCGAAAGTTCGCGGATCGGCAGAACCTTGACCTTGTCGATCCCCTCGATGGGCGGATAGACGCCCGGGGTGAGAACATACTCGCCGACCTTGTCCGCCAGCAGCTGCATGGCCTTCTGGCTCAGCCAGTAGTCGACAAACTGCCTGGCGCCCTCCGGGTTGGGAGCCTTGGCGGCCACGGCCATGGCCCGGGTGGTGCCGAACAGGGTGTCCACGCGCGCCCAGTCCAGGGGAGCGGGAGCCTTGGTGATGATATACTTGGGCATCGAGATACCGAGCAGCTTTTCGCCGCTCGCGATGGGAGCCGGCGACGGTCCGAAGGACCTCACGAACATCGGCTTGTTGGCCGCCAGCCCCTTGAGAAAGGCCATCCAGCCGTCATCATCGCCGAAAATCTTGGCTTCCTTGAGACCGACCAGCCAGGAGATGGTCGTCGTATGGGATGCGGGATCGGGCATCACCAGCTTGTCGAACCACTTGGGATCCGTCAGGTCCCGGTAACTGGTCGGCACGTCCTCCGGCTTGACCAGCTCCTTGTTGTAGATCGGGGCGACATATTCGATGCCGAACTGGACGATGGTATCATCCTCCGTTGCCCAGGCCGGGTAGCCGGCAGCCGAGGGAGACGTGTAGGGGGTCAGCACGCCCTTCTCCTTCAACATCTGAAGAATCGGCAGCGGGCCCTGAAGAACGTCCGCCTGCAGTTTGTTCGCAGAGAACTCGGTCAGCACCGTGGCCAGGTACTTGGAGGTCGAGATCCGGGTATAGATCCCCTCCGCGGTATTCTGGCCGGCATTGAAATCCGCCATGATCGGTTCGATCGCGGTGATGTTGGCGTACAGGTTGACTTTCTCCGCGGCCATGGCGGTTGCCCACAGACCGGGAAGCAAGATAAGGCCAAGCAGCAGAACAACCATTTTCTTCATGACGAGTCTCCTTTTTTTCGCCAGTCGGGTTAAGAAAAATGTTCGTAACAAGGCTATCAATTGAAGGACCTGCAACTCTGGAGGCAAGAGGGTTCGAAATTCAGTTTAACAGATAAGTTGCCGGTGAAAAGCGCCGGTCGGGTTTTGTTTTCGCCCCGGGGTGTGATCACTGCGACCGGTTTAGCTGCGCCTCGTCTGTCCAGGTCCACTGGACCTCTCTCACCTCCTGAGATATCGGCCACTGCGCCACTTTTCTTGCCGGCCCGGATGATAATATTTGATTTTCAAAGGTATTCCCGCAATACTCTAATACTCACGACTGGCGCGATTCATACATGTCATCTGGTCATATATTTTCTGCTGACGAAAGGGGAGTTTTTATGAAGCGTATTGTTGCCTGCGTTGTCTGCCTGCTGCTGGTGGCCCCTGCGGCCATGGCGGCTGACGCCATCAAATTGGGAGCCTTTTTCGACTTATCGGGACGGGCGTCTTTTATCGGCACGCCGACCAAGCTGGTGGCCGAAATGGTTGTCGACAAGATCAATGCGGAAGGCGGTATCAACGGCAAAATGCTCGAACTTGAAATAGCCGATACCGAAGGCGACCCGGCCAAAGCCGCATCCATCGCCAAGAAATTCATTTACAAGGACGACGTGGTCGCCATTATCGGACCGACCCTGACCGATACCGGCATGAACGTGAAGAAAATTGTCGATAAAGCCAAGCGTCCTATCGTCATGACCGTCGGTGGCGACCCGGTCATCATGGGGGGCAAGTTCGGATCCTTCGAGTGGATCTTCAAGTCTCCCCAGCGTTCCAAAACCGCCGTTGAGCGGATGTTCCTCTATCTCAAGGAGAAAGGGCTGACCAGGGTTGCCCTGATGGCCGGAACCGACGGTTTCGGCAAGGACGGCGCCCGCTGGATGAAGCAGCTGGCCCCCGAGTACGGTATCGAACTGATCGCCGAGGAATCCTTCGGCAACCGGGATACCGACATGACCTCCCAGCTGACCAAGGTGAAAAACAGCAATCCCCAGGCCATCATCGCCTGGACCACCGGCCCGGCCGGTTCCATCATCGCCAAGAACAAGGTCCAGCTCGGTATCGCCCTGCCCCTGTTCCAATGCCACGGGCTGCCTGACCCCAAATATATCGAACTGGCCGGAACGGCCAGCGAAGGGGACCGCATGCCGGCAACCAAGCTGATGGTTGCGGATCAACTGCCTGACAATGACCCGCAAAAGCCGGTTATCCAGGAATTTATCAAGCTGTATCTCGACAAAGGTTATGACAAGCAGTTTCCCATCAACACCCATTCGGGCTACGCCTGGGATGCGATCATGATTATCGCCAACGCCATCAAGAAGGTCGGAACTGACCCGGAGGCCCTGCGTGGCGAAATCGAAAAAACCACAAACTACGTCGGCATTTCAGGAACCTACAACATCACTCCTGAAGATCACAACGGTCTTGACGTCAGTTCGATGGTTATGGTTCAGGTGAAAAACGGCCGCTTTGTCCTCGCCGAATAACCTGACAGGATACCAGCCCGAAGCCGTTCAGAGGGCCTCGGGCTGGCCTTTTTAAGAGATGAAATACAGCTTTGATTATTCCCGGCTCCCCGACTATGTCCTGATCACCACCGGACAGTTCGCCATCGTCGACGATTTCTACAAACTGCTCAAAGATCTCGTCCTCTCGCCAAAGTGGCAGACCGGAACCCCCATCCTCATCGATCACCGTGCCGCCGTATCCGGACAACAGGCCCCCGGTGACGTCGAAAAGCTCTACTCTATCTATGAATTCAACGCCGAGCGCCTGGGGGGAAGTAAATGCGCCCTGCTCTTCGCGGCCGAAGACGGCCCTTGGAGAGGGCTGTTTGAAAAGCCCGACCAATTCTCATCCCTCCGCTTTTTCAATGACCGGGAAACGGCCAGAGACTGGCTCCTCAACCGGCTTTAGCGGGCCTCTTCGCGCAACGTGACATAGCCTTCCCTGGTGATGCGGATTTTTGGAACCAGGGCCCCCACATCGAGGACCGCGTCCACTTTGAAGGAGACCGTCTCCCGGGGTCGCTGCAGCAGATCCTGAAACAGGTGAATGGTGTTGAACAGGTCCGGCCGAGCCTGCAGAACGACATCCCCCTCGCCATAAGCGGCAATGACCGGCAGGTCGCTGGCGACTCCGCTGATGATCTGATGCCCTTCCAGCTCGACCTGATAAACCAGACCGGCGAGCTTCAGGGCACTGCGATTGGGGTTGCTGACATGCAGGCCGATTTCGAAAGTCGGAACGATGCTCCTGCCGGGCAGCATCCGGAAATCGGTCACCGCAACCGTCGGCGTTTCAAACTGCGGCAGCAGAACCGCACAGCCGCCGGCCACCAGGGCCGTCATCAGAACCAGAACGACTTTCAGCCGGTACATACCGGGCCTCCTTTACTCTTGTTGTCAGTGGGCTTTCCGCAACCGGGATTCCAGCCGGGCAGCAAGCCATGAACAGCTGTAGGTCAGCAGGAAATAAAGCAGGGTGACCGTGATCCAGACTTCGAAGGTCAGGTAGGTCGCAGCCATCAGCTCCATCCCCTGAAAGGTCAGCTCCTGGATGGAGATAACGGACACGATTGCCGAATCCTTGATGGTCGAAATCGCCTGGCCGGCCAGCGGGGGAATCATGCGCTGAAACGCCTGGGGCAGGACAACATGACGCAACAGCTGTCCGCGCTGCATGCCCAGGGCCCGGGCCGCTTCCCACTGGCCGGGTTCGATGCTGTTGATGCCGGCCCTGACGATTTCGGCGATATAAGCGGCCTCGAACAGGGCCAGGGTCATCACGGCCGCGATAAACGGTTCCAGCTGGTCCGGCCCGGCCAGCAGCAGGGAACTGGCGTGCTGCAGCCAGCCGGGCATCCGGTCCAGATTCTCGGCCAGGGCGAAGAGGGGAAGAATCTGGTCGCTGATGAAAAAATAGAAGATGAAAACCAGCACCAAAGGGGGCAGGTTGCGCAGCAGGGTGACATAAATTCCGCCCAGCAGGCGATTGAACAGATGCTGACTGATCCGCAGCAAGCCGCAGACCAGCCCGAGGGGCAGAGCCAGCAGCAGGCTCCAGAAACTGAGGCGAATGGTGGTCAGCAGGCCGAGCAACAGCAGATTGGCGACCCAGCCGCGGTCGTTGTCGTAACGCAGCAGATACTGGGGAATGACCGACCAGTTCCAGCGGTACTCCAGGGTTCCGGTCACCCGGTAGACGAGATAGCCGATGGCCGCAAAAACCAGGACCAGCTGGATCGTATCGACCGGTTTCCAGTTCTTTAATGATGATCTTGACACTGGTCTGCCGCTCCATAAGCCGTAGCGAGGCGGAAAGCCTCCGTCGCCGGATCCTGATCGACAGCCGGCCGACCTGTTCCGGGGTCACTTGCCATCTCTTCACCGCAAAGACGCAATGGGCGCAAAGGTCATAACCGATGAGCCGCGCCCGGACGCAGGTCCTGTTCAGTTGACCGGGGCAACAGGGCCATAGCGGACGGATCGTACCGGCCCGGAGCCCCGTGCTCCCCTGGATGCCCTGCCCTGGGTCGGCATTGGTCCCTGGCAAATGCCATTACGCCTTTACGGTACTCAATCATTCAACCTGGTCTTTCCAGTCCTGGGTGGTAAACCAGTAGTCGTAACGTTCCTGCAGCCAGCCGTCGGCATTCTTCACCCGGATCCAGTTGTTGAGGAAATTGAGAAAATCGACGTCCCCTTTACGGATGGCGAAACCGATGGGGCCTTGCGCGAAGGTTTTCCCCGCCAGAGGCAGAAACAGTTTTTCACTGTATTTCAGGGCCTGGAATTCGGGAAAGGGCTGGGAAGAGATCATGGCGGCGGCCCGGTTATTGAGCACTTCCTGCAGCGCCTGGCCTTCATCGTCGAACAGGCGCAGCTGCGCCCTGGGCAGGTATTTCTTGGCCGCCGTGACTCCGGTGGTCCCGATACGGGCGACAATGGTCACTTCAGGGTCGTTGAACGCTTCCAGCCCGGACCGCCCCTCGGCCAGTTTTCTGCTGGCCAGCAGCGACATGCCGGAATACTCGTAGGGATCGCTGAAGTTCACCTTCAGGTTCCGTTCCGGGGTAATGGTCATCCCGCCGATGATGATATCGAACTTGCCGGTCAGCAGCGCCGGAATGATTCCCGACCACTTGGTCGGGACGAATTCCGCCTCCACCCCCATATCGGCAGCCAGCTGCTTGGCGACTTCGATTTCAAAACCGGTATACCCCCCGGTTTTGTCCTTCATGGCCCAGGGGACAAAGGTCGAGAACCCGATGCGCAGCTTGTTCTTGGCGACCACCTGGGCAAGGGTACTTTCTTCGGCCAGGCTCTGCCGCACCTCCTTGGCGAAGACGGGAACCGCAGCCAGGGCCAGAATCAGGACCAGCCCCATGATCACTTTCATTTTCATAACAATCTCCTTTTGCTGCAATAACTCACAGTTCGTTAGCAGACAGACGATATTCCAAATATTTTACCAGAATTGATAGAAACATGGTGACCGCCAGGTAAATAGCCGCCACGGTAAACCAGATTTCAAAGGTCAGAAAGGTCTCGGCGATAATCTGCTGCCCCTGCATGGTCAGATCGTAAATGGCGATGGTCGAGACCAGGGCCGAATCCTTGACCAAAGAGATCCCCTGGCTGGTCAAGGGCGGGATCATCTGGCGCAGGGCCTGCGGCAGAATGATATGACGATAAGACTGACCGCGGGTCAGTCCCAGGGACGCCGCGGCCTCCCACTGCCCGGCGGGAAGGGCGAGAATCCCGGCCCGGATGATCTCCGACGCATAGGCCCCCTCGAACAGACTCAGGGCAATGACCGCGGAGGGAAACCTGCCCAGATCGAGGATCGGCGCCAACACGAAGTAGAGGATGAAAATCTGGATCAGCAGCGGGGTATTGCGGATCATCTCCAGGTAGACCCGGGAAATTCCCCGCGCCATGACACTGTGGGAAAGCCGCATCAGAGCCGTGCCCAGACCGATCACCAGGGACAGGGCGAGGCTGACGAGGGTGATCTCCAGGGTCAGCCCCAGCCCCTGCAGCAGGGGCCCGGCCTGCCAGTGCCCGTCACGGGCCGTCAGCAGATAGCGGCCGACCCGGTTCCACTGCCAGTTGTAGCCCAGGTTTTCAGCCCCGCGGACCAGAAACCAGGCGCAGCCGGCCAGCACCAGGACCAGGGCACTCACCTGGAGGACGTTGCTGAGCTGCTGTCTTGGCCGGTTGAAGGAAATAATGGTTCTGCTCCCTGGGTTTCAGCCGCGGAGGTTATAATTTCTGTTTGCGGAGATACTGCTGGTGGTATTCTTCGGCGCGCCAGAACGTGGCCGCCGGCACGATTTCCGTGACCACCGGGTCGGCGTAGGCCCCGGAAGCCTCCAGAGCGGCTTTCGACTGTTCGGCCTGAAGCCGTTGCTCTTCACTGTGATAAAAGATGGCCGAACGGTACTGGCTGCCCAGGTCCCACCCCTGGCGATTGAGAGTCGTCGGATTGTGTTTTTTCCAGAACAGGTCAAGCAGTTCAGAATAACTGACGATTTTCGGATCGAACTGAAGGTCGACAACCTCGGCGTGACCGGTTTCATCGCTGCAGACCGCCTCATAGGTGGGATGATCGAGGTGCCCTCCCATGTACCCGACGGCCGTCGCGATCACCCCGGGCACCACCCGGAATGCTTCTTCCACTCCCCAGAAACAGCCTGCCGCAAATGTCGCGCGTTCCATGTCATCCTCCCCGGGAAACCCTTCGCTCAAGCGCTTTGCGAACAGATGTCCCCTTGCCTGGCACCCGGTCAGCCCGGGACGCCGTCAGTGAAGCTGCAGGACCAGCAGGTTGACCAGACCGATCAGCAGGCCCAGCAGCGCTCCGAACAGGTTGATGTACTTGAACTGCTCCTTCATGATCCCCATCAACAGCCCTTCAACCTGGAGCAGGTCGAGGCTGTTGACCTTGTCCTCGACCATCTGCTTGACATTGAGGGTATCGACCAGCTTGGGAGCCTCTTTGCGCAGCATCTCCTCCACCAGCTGGCAACTTCCGGTTTCCAGCTCGTAACGGACATCGGCCGGTAACCGAGCCGACAGGCGGCCGAGGGGACGCCGATAGATCAAGTCCTCGCTCTGCTCGATGAGCACTGCCTTCAGGGCGGCCTGCGCCTTGGGAGAACGGATCACCTCGAGCAGTTTGTCGGCCAGGTAATCGCGCCCCTGCTGCAGCCCCTGCTCAGGCAGGGCTCCGTTAAGCAGGTTTTCGAAGGACCGGTCCTTGAGCCGGTCAATGGCGCTTTCCGCGAGAATCATTGCGGTGTCGACGGTGCGCCGGGACTGCAGGGTGGCGATCACCTGGCGACGGACAAACTGGCGCACACCGCGGATCTTTTCGTAGGGCATTTTTTCGATATAACTGGCCAGTGAGCGGTCCAGCAGCTGATCGGCCCGTTCCCTCAGCAGGGCTGCCAGCTGCTGCTGGGTACGCTCCTGCTTGAGCCAGGCCGCCAGTTCATCGCCCGCCTTGTCGAGAAATTCGGGGATCTTTGCATAGATCTTATCCAGATCGATAAACCCACTGAGCAACCCCGCCAGGCCGCCCAGGGAATCCAGGAACGAATCGATGGCCTTCTTCCCCTTGGCCACCAGCTGGGCGCGAAACTCGGGATCATAGAGCATGCCCCCGAATTTCTCGGCCAGGGGGGGCAGCTCTTTTTCGAGCTGGCTGAGCAGCAGTTCCACCAGATCGTCCGGCAGCAGCGTCCGCAGCGACTGGTCACTGGTCAGCAGCCGCTCGGTCTTGCGGTCAACATAATCGCCGACCATATCGGCGGTTCTGGGGTTCTGAAAAAAACCGCTCAGGCGGTTATCGAGATGCCGCTGTACTTTCTGGTAGCGTTCCGGGGTCAGGAAGCTGGAAAGATCCCTGGCCAGCAGCTGATCCCCCTGCTGGTTCAGGTAGGCGCGGAACTTATCCTCAAAGGTCCGGCTTGCCAGGTAATCAAAAATCAGCTTGACGGTCTTGCCCTGCATCAGGGCGATGAATTCACGAAAGCGCAGCCGGAAACGATCCGGCACCAGGCTTTCCAGCGGCCCGAGCTGACGGTCGAGAAGGTGGCCGAGCTTGTCGGTGACCGCCAGGCGCAGTTCCCGCTGAATCGACTCGCGGGCGAAGGCCTGGCCGACATCCCCGGCGGTCAGCAGGTGGTCGCCGACCATTTCTCCCATCTTGGCCGCCAGCTCCCCGCGCTTGGCGGGGATGATGCCCGGAGTCAGGGGGACCCTGATGCCGAACAGGCGCCAGGGCCGCAGAGGCCGGAACAGCATGCGGATGGCGACGTAATTGGTCACGTAGCCGATCACTGCTCCCAAAAACGGCGGGAGCAGGTACGGCAGATAAGTGTGCAGATCAGCCATCATGTTCACCAGACAGCCTGTCAGCCACGTTACTGGTCCATGAAAATATGGGAATGGTCACCGATGTTCATCCGTCGCGGCGAACCGACCAGAGTGACGGCATCGCCGAGCAGCGAATGGTCGAGAACCAGGAAACTGACCTTGTTGTCGGCGTTGATAATCGACTCGCTGATGACGCTGTGCTCAATCTCGCTGCCGGCCGCGATGGAGACGTTGGGGCCGATAATGGAATTCTTGACCACGGCGCCGGCCTCAACGTGCACCGGCTCGATCAGTACGCAATCCTTGACGTCGCCATGGATGTGGTGGCGGCCTTTGAGCAGGTAGCGATTGGTCTCCAGCAGCGTTTCCGGTTTTCCGCAATCAAGCCAGGCATCGATTTCAGGCGCCTTGAACTTGAGTCCGGAACCGATCATCCGCATGAAGACGGCCGGCAGGTAGTATTCCCCCTTCACCGTTTCGCCGGCGGCGATGGTGTCCTCGATGGCCTTGATGAACCCGGCGCCGTCCTTCATGTAATAGAGTCCGACCTGGGCCAGGCGGGAGATCGGGGTGTCCGGCTTTTCGACCATATCGACGATATAATCGTCCCTGACGACGTTGACGCCGAAGCGCTGGTAGTCCTCGACTTCCTTGGAGTAGATCAGGCCGTCGGCCTGACTGCACAGATCGGGGATGGCGGTGAGATCGGTGACGAAAATGGTATCGTTGAAGACGACCAGCAGATCATCCCCCGGCTTGACCGACGGCGCGGCCAGAGCCACCGCATGAGCCGGCCCGAGCCGCTCCTGTTGCACATAATAGCTGCAGTTCAGCGCGGGAAATTTTTTGGCCATGAAGTCTTCGATCTGCTGACCGTTTTCATCGGTGATGAAGATGTACTCCTCGACCGCCGCGGACTGCAGTCGTTCGATAATGTGCTCCAGAACTGTCTTTCCGGCGACACTGACCAGGGATTTGGCTTTGGTGTGAGTGTGGGGACGCAAGCGGGTCCCTTTTCCGGCGACAGGCAGTACGGCTTTCATAAACCCTCCTTCTTGGTAGCAGCAGTTGTTGAAATAGTTGAGAAACCTTTAATGTATTTGAGTTTGTCTTGCAATCCGGCAAATGTGGCGTGCTTGGCCAGGGCGTTGAGCAGAAAACAGGTCGCCAGCCCGTTCAAGACCCCGCTGATCAGGGCAAACAGCAGAAAAAAGGGGAGCAGCATCCAGATTCCCGGATGCCGAATGACGATCAGCCAGGCAATCAGCATCTGGCCCACCACATGCCCCAGAGCCCCGAGCACCGAAGCCCCCACCGGACCGATCCGGTAGCGCCCCAGGCCGAAGCCGAGACTCATCATAGCACAAGCGAGCATGCCTCCGCCAAGCGACAGTAAAAAACCGGGACTGAACAGGCGCCCCAGCAGCAGGCTGCCGAACAGAATCCGGCTGATGGTAAGCAGCCAGAGCTCGCGCATGCCGTAACAGTAAAGAGCGGTCAGACCGAGGATGTTGGCCAGTCCCAGGCGAAACCAGGGAACCGGGTTGGGGAGCAGAAATTCGAGGGTATTGAGGCCGACCGCCAAAGCGACGAACAGGGCCAGGAACACCCGGCGCCGGACCACGGCGAGGTCCCGGCAGTCAGCGGCTGATGAAGTCATGCTCCCGCTCCTTTTCCGGGTGGTCATCCTCAATCTGGATCACCAGTTCGTTGGGGACGCAGGCCAGGACATCGCCATCCTGGTGAATGTCACCCATGCGGATGCAGATTTTATTGGGACAGGGGGAGGAGAGAACGTGGGCCTTGTGGTCCTTGATCTCCAGCACGGTGATACCGATTGCCCCTGGCAGTTCGATGCGGCGATCCTCATCAAGCCGGGCGACATAAATCACCTGGTCGCCACGGGAAACCACCACCCTGGCCCCGGCGGGCTGGCGCAGGGGGAGCACCAGGGCAACCACCACCAGTCCGGCCACCGCCAGGACGATGGCCCGGTCAGCCAGGGTCAGGTAACGCAACCAGCCAAACCGCCCGGCCATCACGGCAACCCGCTGGTTTTGACAATCCGACCCGTGATCGATACGATCAGCCCTTCGACGCCCGGTTCTTTCTCCAGCAGCTGCAGCCCCTTTTCCGGGCCCAGCACAAAGGCCGCGGTCGCCAGAGCATCGGCACTGGCCGCATCGCCGGCAACCACCGTCACACTCTGACAGAGGCGGGCGGGCTGGCCGGTGGTCGGGTCGAAAATATGGTGATAGCGGATGCCATCCCGTTCGAAATAGCGCTCGTAATCGCCGGACGTTACGACGGCGGAGTCGGTCAGGGGCAGGGTGACCAGGATATCCTGAGGTTTGCGGGGATGCTGGATACCGATTCGCCAGGGCTCCCCGCGATGATCGCCGATCAGGCTGATATCGCCACCGGCGTTGACGGCCGCCGAGGTTATCCCGGCCTGGCGCAGCAGCGCGACGGCCCGATCGACGGCATACCCCTTGGCGATCCCTCCCAGGTCGATGTGCAACCCCGGATCCGTCTTGCTGACCCGCCGCCCCTCAACGGTCAGGGCTGCGGGACCGACCCCCCTCAGGGCGTCCTGGAGCTCTGCGGCCGCGGGAACCCGCGGTTGATCGCCGTCGATGGCCCAGAGTTCCTTGAGGCGCCCCAGCGTCAGGTCAAAAGCCCCGTGACTGATCCGGGCGATCCGCTGACCAGACCTGATCAGGTCGGCCGTCTCCCGGCTGACTTCGAGTGATTCGGCAGCCCGGGACAGACGACTGACTTCACTCCCGTCAACATGCCTGGAGAGCAGCTGTTCGATCCGGTTCATCTCCCGAAAAGCCGCGCTGGCGGCCTGTTCGGCCTTGTCATGCTCGGTATCATAGATCTTGATTTCGACCAGGGTGCCCATGATCAGAGCGGTCCGGTCAACCGGTTCGGTCCCCCCCGGGAAGCGATACCACGAAAAAACCGCCAGGGCGACCACCAGCAGCAGCATGAACGCTGGTTTTCTGAACATGTCGATCAGTCCTCCAGCATTTCACCGATCAGATCGTATTCAGAGGAATCGGTTATCTTGAGCTGCACATAATCGCCGACATTGGCAAAACCGGAGGTGATCAGGTAATGACCGTCGATATCCGGGGCCTGGCGGGCACTGCGCCCCTTGAGGAGCAGGTCGGTTTCATCGCTGTAGCCTTCGATCACGACCCGCTCCACCTTGCCGACCAGCTGACGGTTCTTGGCGAAGGAGACCCGGGCCTGGGCCTTCATCAGGCGGTTGAGCCGACTCTTTTTGGTCTGGGCCGGCACCTGGTTGGGGAATTTGGCCGCCGGCGTTCCTTCCTCCCGGGAATAGCGGAACACTCCGACCCGCTCAAAGTGCCCCTCTTCAACGAATTTCAGAAGTTTGTCAAACTGCTCGCGGGTTTCGCCGGGGAAACCGACGATAAAAGAGGTCCGCAGGGTCAGATCCGGAATCCGCTCGCGCATCCGCTTGAGCAGAGCCCGGGTATCCGCTTCACCGAGGCGGCGGTTCATCTGCCTGAGCAGATCATCATCAATATGCTGGAGGGGCAGATCGAGATACTTGCAGATTTTCTCTTCGTTTGCCATCAGCTCGATCAGTTCGTCGCTGACCCCTTCGGGGTAGGCATAGAGCAGGCGGATCCAGACGATCCCTTCCACCTTCACCAGTTCGCGCAGCAGGGCCTCGAGGGTCGCCCCGTCGTGGCGATCGCGGCCATAGGCGGTTATATCCTGGGCAATCAGGTTGATCTCCGTCACCCCCTGGTCAGCCAGGCCGCGCACCTCCTCGACCACCGAAGCGATACTGCGGGAGCGCAGGTCGCCGCGCAAAAACGGGATGATGCAGTAGGAGCAGCGGTTGGAACAGCCTTCGGCAATCTTGACGTAACTGGTGTAAAGCGGAGAGGAGTTGACCCGCGGCGTCGTATGGTCGTAGAGATAATCGGGCTCGCCGATTTCCAGGGCCGGAAGGTCGCTCCCGAAATGACGGTCGATCAGTTCGACGATGCGCGCCCCTTCGGACACGCCCACAAACAGATCGACCTCGGGCAGCTGGTCCTGCAGCTGCTCCTTGTAGCGCTGCGGCAGGCATCCGGAAACGATCAGCATGCGGCAGCGGCCCTGTTCCTTGTAATCCGCCACCTCGAGGATGGTGTCGACGGACTCCTCCTTGGCGTCATTGATAAAGGAACAGGTATTGACCACAATGATATCGGCCTGACTTTCGTCGACGATAATCTCAAAGCGTTCAGGAGGCAGATGCCCCAGCATCACTTCGGCATCGACCAGGTTTTTGGGACAGCCGAGACTGACCAGGCTGATTTTCAATTTTTCCACGTATTTGTCCTGCTGTAATGTCATAAGAATTCATCCGGGCGCTCCGGACGGAAGTCGGTCAAGACCGCATATTTTCGAACTGCAGCTCGACCCCCAGGTCCTTCCCCTTG
The DNA here is from genome assembly GCA_963677135.2 of Geopsychrobacteraceae bacterium. Classification (GTDB taxonomy): domain Bacteria; phylum Desulfobacterota; class Desulfuromonadia; order Desulfuromonadales; family Geopsychrobacteraceae; genus Seleniibacterium. The sequence goes on from CAXXLS010000009.1 coordinate 175,365, forward strand.
AGGACGTGGATGACCTCCTGCAGATCATCGATTTTTTTGCCGGACACCCGCACCTGGTCCTCCATGATCTGGGCCTGAACCTTGAGCTTGGTCTCCTTGATCAGCTTGACGATTTCCTTCCCTTTTTCCTTGCTGATCCCCTGGACAATGGCGGCACGAACCCGGACCATGCCCCCGGAAGCCGGCTCTTCCTTGCCGTAATCGAGACATTTCGGGGAGACATTCCGCCGGACCAGCTTGCCGATCAGAATATCCTTGATCGCCTCAAGCTTGTAGTCGTCGGCGGCCAGAATCCGAATGCTGTCCTTGTCCAGCTCCACTTCGTTGGTGGTCCCCTTGAAATCGTAACGCTGGGAAATTTCCTTGACGGCCTGATTCACGGCGTTGTCGACTTCCTGCAGATCGACTTTGGAAACAATGTCAAAACTCGGCATAACGTTTTTTCTCCTTGAACCACTTTCTGTCCGACCTGGCGACAGACACGGAAAGGGAGCCGTGACCATCGCTTCAGACTCGCGGACAGAAACGAAAATATGGGCAACCAAGAGATCCCCCGGTTGCCATCAGGTTTCTGATTCGGAGCCCGGCATTTTGCGGCTGGATAGCGAGGCGATCAGGACGAGACATCATCCTGTGCGCCATATCGGCACGCGCGGGAGGTACCGCCAGGATTACGACCCATGGCCGGTCTCCGGATGAAAATTAACTATCGAAAGAATCGAAGGTTTATACCACAAATCACCAAATGAGCAAATCCCGGATCGAGGACGCCCCGGGAAAACTGCCGGCGTCACTGAAAATTCAACTGCTCTCCCGCACGAACGACCTCGACGTCGGCAGGCCTGTCAAAGGTAAACTGCTGATACGGCAGGCCCGGATTGATCTTGACCGCGTCGAATTCAATCGCCGTGCTGTTCCCCTGGCTGTCGGTGACAACCGTCTTCAGCAACGGAAAAACCAGCGTCCCAGACCCCTGCCGCGCGCTTAAGACCGCGTCCTGGCTGACCACCACGTCCATGCTGGTAAACTGGGCGGACGCCTGGTGGGGAACCAGCCGCAGGCGAAAGTTCCCCTCGGCGTCGGTCCCCGGAGTGGCTCTGGTGATCGAAAAGTCCCGGGCCAGGTTGCCCAGATTGCTCAAAAAGGTCACCGGGTTCGGTCCCTGATCCTCAACCTGGCTGAGATCGCTTTCGATGACCTGGCGATTTTCCGGCAGGTAGACCCACATCATGCGGCCGTTGGAGATGATCTCCTGGATTTCCGGTTCGGAGTAGCTCCAGCGGAACAGTACCATCCCTCCCCCATCGGCGCTTCCATCCCTGAATTTGAAACTGACCTCGCCGCGGCCACGCTGTTCCCGGTTGATGGAGGCGATGTGCGACCGTTGCGAAAAATTGGCCTGGAAGTCATGAATCCGCTGCGCCGCTTCGGTCGTGACGGAAAAAGGCGACTCCAGGGCCTTAACGATATCTTCGGTGGCCGGCTCGGCCGCCAGGGCTCCGACGGTCGGCAGCAACACGATGAGCAGCATCAGAATCAGGTATTTTTTCATCAGCGATATTCCCCCGCTTGCAACCGCCAGGGGTTGGGGTCACGACAACCCGTCACCCCGGCATGGTGATGGTCAACAGTCCATGTGAAAGAGACGGATTCTATCAGATTTGGGTGGACGGGGATATAGGCGATGGCAATTGCTGCCCGATTCCGACCGCCGTCCCCGTTGCGAGAAGCCGGCGGGATCAGCTGTTCAGGTCCGAGACCTTGAGATCGTTCGCGATCAGGCAGATCTCGACCCGGATATCGGCATCACCATCGGCCCCTCGCAGCTGACAATGCAGCGGAGGCGATCCCCCCTGGGGCAGATCGGTTATCAGCCGGGGAGGATGTAGCCGGCTGGACAGGGCGAACTGATTTTCGAGTTCGGTCACAAACACGGAAGCCAGGATGTTCCCCAATTCGAGAAGGGCTGACGAGGCCCGCTGATTCAGCGGCAGGTTCTGTGCCGAACCGAGCAGCCGCGCGGCCAGGTGAAGTCCGGTATGCGAGGACAGACGCATCACCAGTTCACCGGAAAAATCTCCGCTGACCATGAGGCTGGTCAGTATGTCCTCTGCCCTGTCCGGGGCGGAGCATGCTCCCGCCCCGTCCCCCGCTTCTGCCCGCAGAGGGATTCCCAGCAGCTGAGAGATGGCTTCAGCCGCCGGTTTCAGGACCTGGAGAAGAAACACCTCCTGGTGGTTCGCAGTCATGTCAGATCCGGATATCACCATCACCCCCTGAGCTTTTCGAGTAACGATTGCAGATCAAGTACGAAGACGATCTGGCCATCGCCCAGCATAGTCGCGCCACTGCAGCCTTTAAGCTCGTCAAAGGGAGCCGGCAGCCGCTGGACAAAGACCTCCCGCTGACCGACCAGCCCGTCCACCACCAGTCCGACCCGCCGGCCGAGCACTTCCGTCGCCACCACGGTCAGGGGATCGCTCAGCTTGCCGCGGGGGTAGTTGAGAATTTTTCTCAGGGACAGCAGGGGCAGCAGTTTCCCCTGGAAAGCGATGACCCGCTGCCGCCCGCTGCTCTGAATCTGCTCCCGGGCGATCTCAATGGTCTGCACGATCCGGCTGATGGGCAGCGCCAGGGTCACTTCCGCGGCCTTGACAAGCAGCACCCGGATGATTGCCAGGGACAGAGGGAGTTTCATAACAAACCGGGTTCCCTGCCCAGGCTGTGAATGAATCTCCAGCAGACCGCCGATCTTTTCGACCGCGGTCTTGACCACATCCATCCCGACGCCGCGCCCCGAAGTGGCGGTAATGGTCCTGGCAGTGGAAAATCCCGGCAGGCAGATCAGCTGCAGAAGGTCATAGTCACTGAAAGACTGCGCCTGCAGCTCGCTGATCAAGCCCTGCTCCAGAGCCCGTTTCCTGACCGCCTCGGGATCCACGCCTCTGCCGTCGTCGGCCACTTCGATCATGACCTGATCGCGTTCCCGCCAGGCCCTGACCGAAACCTGGCCCTGCTGACTGATGCCGTGATCGATGGCATTGCGCACCATATGGATCAGCGGGTCGGACAATTCTTCGACGATGGCCCGGTCAAGTTCGATATCCGCCCCCTCAAGGTGGAGTTTGACCTCTTTGGCGCTGGTGCGCGCCAGATCACGAACCGTCCTGGCCAGGCGGATGAAAAGATTGTCAAGAGACAGCATCCGCACCTGCAGAACCTGGTGCTGGAGATTTTTGACCAGCCGGGTCAGTTGTCCGACCCCCTCGTCGACCTCTTCCCAATGGCGTTGCTTGACGGCATTCTGAAGATGATAGCGGGTCGTAATCAGTTCCCCGGTCAGATTGATAAAGCTGTCGAGGAGGTCCGTGCTGACGCGAACGGTCGGCCCCTTGCCCGGCTTTTTCGGTTGTTCTCCGGGGGGCTCGGGACCTTTGTCCGGGAAGCTGATTTCCTTGATTTCACTGTATTTTTGCAGCTGATCATTAATCTCGTCGGGGGTCAGTTCGGTGCGCATCCGCACCAGCAGTTCCCTGGCCACATCCCCTCCGGCCAGAAGATGTTCCTCGGCCGGGATCGCTTCGACGATACTGCCCAGCTGCGCCAGTTTTTTCAACAGGACCAGCATACGCGGTCCGGGAGCTGCGACCGAATCCCCCAAAACCATCTTCACCAGCCGTTCGGAATCGCCCAGATCGATCCGGACCTGCGGTTCCTCTCTGGCCGGAGGGTCTTCCTCCACGAGGGTCTCCTGGTTCACGAAATCGGCGACCGGGCGCTCGTCCCGGCCGTTTTGAATATCGTCCAGCAGGTCTTCGAGCAGGTCGACCCCCTTCAGCACCCGGTCGATGGCGGATCGGGGCATCCGGCCGGTCTGGCGGCTTTCATCCAGAATATCCTCCAGGCAATGCGCCAGGCTGGCGGTCTGGGAAAAATTCATGGTTCCGGCCATCCCCTTGATGGAATGGGCATTGCGGAACAGAGCATCGACGGCGGACCGGTTGTCCGGATCGGCTTCGAGCTCCATCAGCACTGTGGTCATCTGCTGCAGATGATCGGCAGCCTCAACCAGAAACATGTCTCGGAATTTCGCTATATCCATGGTCACATCATCTGCAGACGGGACGCTTTACTCGGCGATAACCCGTTCGGCGATTTCCACCACCTGGTCACTTTTAAAGGGTTTGACGATAAAATCCCTGGCCCCGGCGGTAATCGCTTCCAGGATCAGATGTTTCTGCCCCAGGGCGCTGCACACCACAACCCGGGCCTCTTCGTCGAAATGCATGATATTTTTCAACGCCTCGATGCCGCCGCTGCCCGGCATGACGATATCCATGGTCACCAGGTCCGGCCTGAGACCCTTGTATTCCTTGACCGCCTGCTCCCCGCTTTCCGCGGTTCCGACCACCTGCCAGCCCGCCGTCTCGAAAATATCCTGAAGCAGATCGCGCATGAACAGTGCGTCATCAACCACCAGAACCCGCTTAGCCACCGTGACCTCCCTGCCAGGTGCAGAGCTCTGCGATACGGCTCTGCAGTTTGTCCAGATCAAAAAGGTTGATCATCTGTCCCTGCCAGCTGATCACCTCTTTGATGTAATGTCCGCCATCCTCGTGTCCCAGGCGATTGGCATGGCTGATTTCAAGATTGAGAATCGCCCTGACCTGGTCCACGGCGAGGGCCACCGGGCCATAGTCGTTCACCAGAACGATCAGCCGGTTGCAAATATTCAGATCCGGCTGCCCCATAAGGCGCGGCAGATTGATGACCGGGACGATCCGGCCATGAAAACCTATCGCCCCGCTGATGTCATCGGGAACGGCAGGAAAGGGATAAACCATTCGGTTTTCAACCACCTCCTGAATGACCGGCAACTCCAGGGCGTAGCTTTCGATCCCGATTCTGAAAGGCAGCAGCTGGGTCATACCCCGTCCTGGTCGTGGCTGACTCCCAGATTGAAGCGGCTGACCGAGGTCAGCAGTTCATCGGCGAGCTTGGACAGGCGTTGCGACGCGAAAGTCATTTCCTCCATGGACGCTGTCTGTTCCTCCGTTGCGGCCGAAACCTCCTCGGTCGAGGCGGCATTGTCCTCAGCCACCCGGGCAATCTCTTCGATAGCCGCCACGATGGCCTGGGCGCCGCCCCGTTGTTTTTCCGTCAGGTCCCGAATGGAGACCGCCTTGACCTGGGCCGCTTCGGCTTTGTCGATAATTGTCTTGAAGGCATTCCCGGTAATGTCCACCGCCTCGCGGCCGGCATCGATGGCCCTGACGCTTTCCGCCATCGACTGCTGCACCTTGAGACTCTGCTCCCGGGTGCCCTCGATCAGCCGCGTGATCTCGCCGGCCGACATGCTGGTACTGTCCGCCAGCTTGCTGACCTCTTCGGCCACGACGGCAAAGCCATGCCCGTATTCTCCGGCCCGGGCCGCCTCGATGGTGGCGTTCAGGGCCAACAGGTTGGTCTTCTGGGCAATACTGGTGATGACATCGATAATCGTGCCGATTTTCTGGACCTGCTCGTTGAACGACATGATCAGGGCGGCGTTTTCCTCGATCTGGCCGAGAACCTGCTTGAGGTTCGCCAGGGCCGTGACCGTCATGTCCTCCCCCTGGCGGGCCGAAACGGTCGTCTCTTCGGCCGAAGTCAGCAGACTCCCGGCGGACCCGGCGACCAGGTCGATCTGCTCGGCCATTTCACGAATAACCCGGGAGGCACGCTCCACCATTTCCGCCTGGGTCTCCGCTCCCTGGCTGATCTGCTCAATCGATCCGGCGACTTCATGGGCAGTCGCGGTCATCTCCTCGGTGGTGGTCGCCAGGGCCAGGGACGCTTCATTGACGTTGACCGAACTGGATCGGATCTGCCCTACCAGGTTGCGCAGACTGTTGACCACCAGGTTCAGGGAATTGGCCAGATCCTCCGTCTCATCGGAAAACAGGCCGTTATGAAGACGCACCTTGCGACTGAGGTCGCCGTCGCTGAGCCGCTCGGCCCCATCGGTCAGAATTCTGATTTTGGCGGTGAAGGCTTTGGAGAACAGCCAGCCGAAAATCAGTCCGACCAGCAGTGCACCGAAAATGGTGATCCACTGATGGGTCCACTCCGGCAGGTCCATCTTCGGGACCAGCAGATTGAGCAGAACCACCGAAGCGACGACGAAAATAAACCCGATGACGAACTTGTAGCTGATTTCAACACGCATTTTCATTTCTCCTTGCAATGGCAGACACAACGCCCGCCACCCCCTTGAAATATGCCGACAAAGGTGAACTGTCCGCAGGCGCCTGCGGACGGGTGTTCAACTGTCTACCCGGCGATAGATCCGTTCGGCCGGATTGACGCAGTGGAACAGACTCCGGCAGGCCGGTGCGAGAGTTTCCGCCCGGCCGAGCATCAGAAACCCGCCCGGCAACAGGGCGCCGGCCAGGGTTTCGACAATCTTCTGCTGCTGCGCCCTGGAAAAATAGATCAGCAGGTTGCGGCACAGGATCAGGTCCGCCCGGTAAAAGGGCGCATCCGCAGTGATATCGTGCCGGAAAAATTGCACCGCCCGCCGAATTTCCTCGGCCAGCCGGTATTCCTCGCCGCAGGGGCCGAAGAACTTGGCGAACAAATCCGGGCTGACATCGGCCAGGCGGTTCAGCGGGTAGCTGCCGCGCCGGGCTTTTTTCAGGGCCACGGTGCTGATATCGGTCCCGATAATGGCAACGTCGCCGGTTTGCCCCAGCTGCCTCCGGTACAACAGCGCCAGAGAATAGGGTTCCTCGCCATGGGCGCAACCAACGCTCCAGAAGCGCAGTTTCGCGCCGTTCTCCCGGGCGGTGTCCCGCAGCCGCGGGATGACCTCTCTGGCCAGCGCCCGAAAGGCACTCGGATTGCGGAAAAAAGACGACACATGGATGCTCAGCGCCATCATCAGCTGCTGGCGCTCGGCGGCATCCTCTTCCAGAATCGCGAGGTAGGTTTCCGGATCCCTGAACCCGGTCGCGCGCATGCGCGAGGCCATTCGTCTTTTGATGGTATGGGCCTTGTAGCCATCCAGGTGAAAATTCTGGTGGCGGCTGAGAATCCTCGCGATCTGCCGGTAAACTGCGTCATCGACGGCCTCTCCGGTCAGCAGTTCGCGGCCCGGCGGACCAGCCTTCCCCTCAGCGTGTGGAGGCTGTTGACGAGATGCGAGCTCCCGGTGCTCAGCCAAAATGGTCAAATCCCGTGCGTCGGCACTGATAATTTCCTCCGTCAGCTCCGCGCACCCGGAGCCCCGGTGCCGGGCTGATCGCCCCGATCCGGGTCACGCCGGGTTCAAAATCGGGATGCTTATCGAGGTCCTTCAGCGGTGAGGTGAACACCAGCTCGTAGTCCTCCCCACCGGCCAGGGCGAGGTCGATCAGCCCGGGATCCCCGGCCAGCTCGGCCCGGAAGGCCTCCGACAGGGGCACGCTTTCAAGCTCGATCTCGGCGCCCACCCCCGAGGCCTCGAGAATATGCCCCAGGTCAGCCAGGAGCCCGTCGGAAACGTCGAGCATCGCCGTTGCCCAGCCCCCCCGGCTCAGTTGTTCCGCCAGCTTGACGCGGGGCTCCGGGGTATGGAAACGATGGGCCAGGAAAGCGGCGGGCTGCTGCCCGCTCAACAGTCTCTGCAGGGCCAGGGCGCTGTCGCCGAGGGTTCCGGAGACATAGATGGCATCGCCATAACTGGCCCCGCGCCGGTAGACGGCATCCCCCTGGGCGATGGTCCCCTGCACGGTCACCGATATCATCAGCGGTCCTGGCGAACCGCAACTGTCTCCTCCGGCCAGAACCGCACCATGCAATCGGGCCTCGGCCACGAATCCGGCAATAAGGTCCTTGATGCCGCCGTCATCGATATCCGCGGGCCGTCCGATTCCCAGGAACAGGGACTGGGGCCTGCCCCCCATGGCCGCGATATCGCTGATATTGACGGCGGCCGACTTGCGTCCCAGGTCGTAGAGGGTGGTCCATTCCCGCTTGAAATGGACCCCTTCAATAAGCAGATCGGTACTGGTGAGCAGTTCCTGTCCGCCGACCTGGGGCTGCACGGCACAGTCGTCACCGATGCCCAGCGTCAGATGCGCCCCTTTTTCAGCCTGCTCGTCGATCCAGTGAATCAGAGCAAACTCACCCAGCTTTTTGTTGTTGAACTCAGCCATTGATATTTATCCAAAATTAATTTTTAATATTTAATTATTATTTTTCTTTTACTTTTTGTCAAGAAAACCCCTCGTGCCGCGACAAAAAAAACGGCCGGGCAGTTCTGCCCGGCCGTCCCTGTGATGACCGCCCCCAAGCTTTCGAAAGAGAAAGACCTGGTCAGGACATTTTCGGCCCCGCCGCGGTAAAATCGAAATCATCACTGTCGACAACATACTTTTTAAAGTTGTCGATGAACATGCCGGCCAGTTTGCGGGCCGTGGCATCGAATGCGTCCTTGTCGGCCCAGGCATGCCGCGGGTTGAGCAGCTGGGGCTCGACACCCGGCAGAGCTTGGGGAATGCTCAGCCCGAAGAAGCGGGTTTCCTCGAAGTCGACCTGGTTGATACTGCCGTCGAGGATCGCGTTGATACAGGCCCGGGTGGCCTTGATGCTCATCCGCTTGCCAACTCCGTAGCCGCCTCCGGCCCAGCCGGTGTTGACCAGGTAGGCGTTGACCTTGTGTCGCTCCATCTTGTCCCCGAGGAGCTTGGCATACACGGTCGGGTGAAGAGGCAGAAAAGCCTCCCCGAAACAGGCCGAGAAGGTCGCCTGGGGTTCGGTAACTCCCCGCTCGGTCCCGGCGACTTTGGCGGTATAACCGGACAGGAAATAATACATGGCCTGTTCTTTGGTCAGTTTTGAGACCGGCGGCAACACACCGAACGCGTCACAGGTCAGAAAAATGATATTGCGGGGATGCCCCCCTTTCAATGACGGCTCATGGTTGGCGATGTGGTGAATCGGGTAGGAGACCCGGGTATTTTCCGTCTTGGTGCTGTCGCTGAAATCGATGATGCCGTCCTCATTGTAAACCACATTCTCAAGCAGGGCGTCCCGCCGGATGGCGTTGAAAATCTCCGGTTCGCTCTCTGCCGACAGATCGATGCACTTGGCATAGCAGCCACCTTCGAAATTGAAGATGCCGTCCTCATCCCAGCCATGTTCGTCATCACCGATCAATTTGCGCGCGGCATCCGTGGACAGGGTTGTTTTACCGGTACCCGACAGCCCGAAGAACAGACAGACATCCCCCTCCTGGCCGACATTGGCACTGCAGTGCATGGACAGGATGTTGTCGAGAGGCAGCCAGTAGTTCATCATGGTGAAGATGCCCTTCTTCATTTCACCGCCGTACCAGGTCCCTCCGATGATGGCCACATTGCGCTCAATGTTGAAAATGACGAAGATCTCCGAGTTCAGACCCATCTCCTGCCATTTCGGGTTGGTCAGCCCGGCGGCGTTGTAGATCGTGAAATCGGGCGAGAAGGCGGCCAGGTCCTCCTCTTCGGGCCGGATAAACATGTTTTTGACGAAATGCGACTGCCAGGCGATTTCGGTAATGAAGCGGACGTCCTTGCGGGTCTGCGGGTTGGCGCCACAGAAGCCGTCCGTCACATAGATGTCCTTGCCGGACAGATACTCAATGACTTCAGCATACAGTTCATCGAAAATCTCCGCCGACACCGGCTGATTGATCTTTCCCCAGGCAAGTTGATCGGCAGAGGGAGGCTGCTTGACAAAATATTTGTCTTTGGGAGACCTTCCGGTAAACTTGCCCGTGTCAACGATCATGGTACCGCTGTAGGACAAGGCCCCTTCCTTGTTCCTGGTTTCGTGCTCGAAAAGTTCCTGATAGCTCAGATTGTGATATACCTGACCGACGGCTTTCAACCCCAGCGTCTCTGCGCTCAAATCACTCATTTCTTTCTCCCCGTTAGTGGCTTTAAAGCGATATTGCAATTCCCGTTGCACCTTGCTTTTTATCCCGTTGTGAGCAACGGATTTTCTCCGTAAATGGAGACTTATAGCCCAATCCCACACTTGAAACAACAGCTAAATATCTGTTATTACGAGATAATTTGTTCTACAGGTCGGCAAATAAATATGATGACTCGTCTATTACCCTCCCCTTCAGATCGTGTTATCTTTACAGTAACAACCCTAAACCCCATGCAAAGGTCGAGCTTATGAATGTTTTTATCACCGGAGGCAGCGGTTTCGTTGGCCGGGAAGTCATCAGACAACTTCTGGCTGCCGGGCATCATGTAAGAGCATTAGTAAGACATGCGGATCGCCTGAAAGATTTTCACCAGGTGGACAAAATCGTCGGAGACACGACCCGTCCGGACACTCTCAAAGATCAGCTTGCCGATTGTGATGCTGTGATTCATCTGGTTGGAATTATCCGCGAGATACCGTCAAAAGGGGTTACTTTTGACAAACTTCACACCCTGTCGACCGGCCACGTTGTCGCGGCGGCGCAGGAACAGGGCGTCAAACGGTACCTGCAGATGAGCGCGAACGGTACTCGTATTAAGGCTACCACGAAATATCACAAAACCAAGTGGCTGGCAGAAGAAGAGGTCAGAAACTCCGGACTGGACTGGACCATTTTCAGACCGTCCCTGATTTTTGGTCCGCATGACGAGTTCATTCGCATGCTCGCCAGGATGATCAGGCTGCTTCCGGTCGTGCCGGTTTTTGGCGATGGCCGTTACCGCCTGCAGCCTGTCCATGTGCAGGATGTCGCCGCCAGCTTTGTGGCCGCGTTGACAAAAGTGGACAGTATCGGGAAAACCTATCACTGCTGCGGGCCGGACATCTACAGCTACGATGAGCTGCTCGATGCCATCGCCGCCGCCCTCGGCAGGAAGTCGGGGGTCTGCAAGCTTCATCAGCCTCTCTGGCTGATGAAGCCGGTCATTTCCGCTTTTGACTCCCTGTCCGTATTTCCCATCACCCGCGACCAGTTGCAGATGCTGGTGGAAGGAAATACCTGCGACAGTGACGAATGGCCGGCAGACTTCGGCCTGAAACTCACGCCCCTGGCCGATTCAATCGGGGCATACCTCAGATAAAAAAAACCTTCGGCGGCTACGGCTGAAGGTCATTTGTGATGGCATGGTCGTCATGTCATTCAATAAAGATCGATATTCTCTCCACTGCGGGAGCCTTTACTGTCGGCGCCCCCGGGCGGGGTAAGGCTTTCAAGGAGAACCCGGCCGCCGATGGCCGCCGTTTTCTTGACCAGGTCTTCGGCCGCTTTGCCGTCACGGCGCCGGAAGGCTTCCAGCAGCTTGTCATGTTCTTCGACGGAGAAATCCATTCGACCGGAAACCGACAGGGATGCCATCCGCAGACGGTTGAATTTCATGCCCAGCTGCTGGATCAGCTCGAACAGCTTGCTGTTATCGGCCGCCTTGATGAAGGTCTCGTGAAATTCATTGTGGACCCGGAAAAAGTTTTTGACATCGCCGTCGGCCGCAAGCTGCCTGAGTTTGTCATTGATGGCTTCCAGTTTATCAAGCTCTTTGTCCGTCAGCTTGTTGCTTGCCAGTTCGGCAGCATACCCCTCGAGGATACTCTTGATAGCGTAAAATTCCTGCACGTCCCGCTCAGACAAGGCGGCGACAACGGCCCCTTTGCGCGGAATGACTGTCAGATACCCCTCCGATTCCAATTGCCGGAAGGCTTCGCGAATCGGCGTGCGGCTGATCCCGAAGCGTTCCGCCAGCTCCGGCTCAGCGACCTTCTCGCCAGGTTTGAGATTCCCTTTGAGAATGGCCTCCCGAATCGTTTCGAGAATTTTTTCCCGTAACGTCTGATGACGTTCTATCTGTTTCGTCTTCAAAAGTTATCTCCCATAGACAATTTAGTGAATTGTATACAGTATACATATGATGTCAATTGTTTTTTTTCCCCGGAAACAATCCATCGCGTGCAATTTATTGTTTTTTTTTCGCTGGCTGGCTATCATCAACAGGCTTGCCGGAGACGACTTATGGATCCACTCAAAAAAAATCCGCTTTTCCCTGTTGACCCTGGTTGTTCTCATGGGCGGCGGAACTCTTGGTTATGTGCTGATCGAGGGCTGGAACCCTTTTGAAGCGCTGTACATGACCACCATTACCCTGGCAACGGTCGGTTACAGCGAAGTCCACACCCTGAGCCTTCCCGGCAAGACCTTTACCATTGTCCTGATCATCTTCGGGGTCGGAACCATTGCCTACACCCTCGGTTCAATGATTCAGTTCATGGTCGAGGGACAGCTGCAGCAGATGCTGGGGAGGAAAAAGGTGGAAAAAGAAATCAGCCGACTCGACAGACATTACATTATCTGCGGCTATGGACGGATCGGGCGCCTGATCTGCCAGCAGTTCGCCGCCAGGCCCGTGCCCTTTATCGTGGTTGAAAATCAGGCTGATCGCTGTCAGCAACTGGCGGAGAAAGGCTACCTGTATATTGAGGGGGACGCGACCCAGGATCAGGTTCTGGAGCAGGCCGGAATCAAGCGTGCCAGGGGATTGATCACCGCAGTCACCTCCGATTCGGAAAATGTATTTATTGTCCTGACGGCCCGGGGGATGAACCCCGGCCTTTACATTCTGGCCAGGGCCAGCGAAGATAATGCCGAAGTCAAACTGCTGCGCGCCGGTGCCAACAAGGTGGTCTCCCCCTATTCCATCGGTGCGACCCGCATGGCCCAGGCGGTCCTGCGTCCTTCGGTTGTTGATTTTATCGATATCGCCACCGGACACGAGAACATCGAATTGCAGATCGAGGAAATTCCCGTGGCCGAGACCTCTTCACTGATCGGCAAAAAACTGATCGACACCGGGATCCGCAGCGAGCTCGGTCTGATTATCGTTGGTATCAAGCAAGACAACCGCATGATCTTCAATCCCGCCGCTGATACCACTATCGCTGCCGGTCAGCTGCTGATCGCCCTCGGTGAATACCGGGATATCAAAAAACTGGAAATGATTGCCGCCCAGAAAACCCTATGAGATCAACACTGTTTGTTCATATTCCCATTCAGCAGCTGTCCCGCAGACTGCCGACCCTGGTCGAGAAGAAGCTGCAACCGGAAATCGCCTGTCACGAAATCGCCCTCGATCAACTCGATGTCTGCCAGTTGCAGAATGCCGCCGCCGAACTCCGCCAGCATGGCCTGGTCACGACCCTGCACGCCCCCTTTTCCGGGTTCACTTCGGGCAGCGGCAGAAGACGCTTGAGCGACCATTCCCATCGGATCGTGGAACAGTCTCTGGCCCTGGCGGCCAGGATGTCATCGTGCCGCATCGTCTTTCATCCTGGTCTGGCGTTTGACAGCAGTCCCAAAAACCAGCAGCAGTGGCTCGACAACTCCATCCCCTTCTGGTCACGGTACCTGCCCCAGGCCCGGGAACAGGGCACGGTGATCTGCATCGAAAACATCTGGGAGCAGCATCCGGACTGCCTGTTGAAGCTGCTTCAGGAACTGGATTCTCCCGCTTTTGGCCATGTTTTTGATATCGGACACTGGAATATTTTTGCGGAAACCCCACTGACCGCCTGGCTGGAGCGGACCGGTCCCCTACATCAGGCACCTGCATCTGCACGATAATTGCGGCAGCACCGATGATCACCAGGTCATCGGTCTTGGGGACGCTCCCCTTAGCGTGCTCTACCAATGGCTCAGAACGACCGGCTTCAGGCCGACCCTGACCCTGGAAAACCGACACTTTCACGAATCTCTGCAATCGTTGGAACAACTCAGGAAGGAACTGCCGGATCTCTGGACGCCCCCAGGACCCGGCAGCCGCTGACTGGCTCAGACCCGACCCGACAGACCCGGAGTCGGGCCTTGTTTCTGCTGCTCACTGCACAGCCAGATGTGGCTGAGTTCCATGACATACAAGGCCAGGGCAACCGTCAGGAGGATGGGGAAATGGCCCGCGATACTCCCCGAAAAGGCATAAAACATGTAAAAGGCGCTGCGATAGCCGAGGTGTTTCCAGGTCATTTCCGGCCGTTTGCCCATCACCAGAGCAGCGCCTTCCAGGACAAAGACGGAAAAACCGTAGATCATCAGGATGGCGGTGACGTAAATCCCCTCGGGAGGAGCACCGAGTACGCTGCGCCACTGTTCCGGAGCGGCGGTAAAAAGGTTCCAGTTGCGCAAGGAATAGGCCCCGATGCTGATCAGGATAAAAACCGTCAGCTCAACCAGCTTACCGTTCCACAGGTCGGCAAGGTTGCGCATTGACTGATCGTGAATTTTACTCCGCGCCGCGCTGTTCATCATGATCTCCATTCGCCACCAGGAGCTGGCTGGCTATCTCGAGTAATGCTCTTTCAAAGGCTGTCTCAAACCGTCCTTGCCTCCGGTTGCTGCCGGTTCTACCGCAGGCTCTTCCTCCCAGCCGGTCCACATGGCCTTGATATGCTCCATGGGGGTATGTCCGAGGGTCGCCAGGTAGATATGGGTCGGAAGAAAGGCCACCAGGCAGCAGGCGAGAAGAAAATGCAGCCCGGCCAGGAACCTGAGGCCTCCGATCATCACGATAATGCCGCGCAGGGGTTCGACATTGGTCAACAGGATCCCCGTCAGGCTGACCAGGGGCACCAGGACGAACATGATGGCCAGATAGGCCGATTTCTGCAGCGGGTTGAACTTGTTCTCCGGGGTCGGGTGGTGGGGATTCTCCCAGCCCAGGAAATAGGTCAGAAAATAGAACTTGGCCTGCCTCAGAATCCCGGTCTTGAGATCGTCAAGGCGCGGCACATAAACATCGGCCATGGTCCTTGCGATAAACAGGTAGTAGAAGAACCACAGGGTGAAGGAGAGGGCCACAACATAACCTGCGGTGTTGTGCAGGTACACCGCCGCCTTGTAACTGCCGAGCCAGCCGATATATTCGGGATAGCGGATTTGGGCTCCCGAAATCATCAGGGTGATGATCCCCAGGGCGTTCAGCCAGTGCCAGATGCGCACCGGAGTCGGTTGCAGATAAATGCGTTTTTTCTCGCTCATAACTCATCCTTTTCATGCTTTCTGTTGTTACGGGTCAGAAACCGCAGGGTCCCGTGTCCGACCGGCATAATGAAGCCGCTGCAGATGATGATCAGGCCGATGATATCGAGGGACGCACTTCTGGTAATTCCGGTCATGTAGAAATCAGGGGTTCCGTAGAGGGCTTCAAGGATTGCTCCCGGTTCCACCTCCAGCTCGTGAGTGCCGCCGTCAGCAGCCGGCAGGGAGAGGATACTTATCTGCATGGTTTTCGGTCCCGAGGCATGGCAGAAGGTGCAATCGTAGCGACTGTCCAGGGTGGTGAGCTGGTGGGACAGTTCGGCCGGCACCAGGGTGGCATTCATCCGCAGACCGGCATGGCGCTGATTACGGATGAAGCCGCGCAATTCGGCCAGGGAGACATACTGGTTATCGTTGATATCGATGATGGTCCCGCCTCCCGATTCGCTCAATGCGGCAAGATCGTCATAGCTGACCGGCTCGTACCCCCTGAACACGCCCTGCTCCTGCTTTTTTTCGATGGTCAGAACGATTTTGTAGCCGGGGGACGAGGTATGACAGGTGATACAGGGGAGCGCTTCAAAATGCAGGTTGGCCTGGGGCAGCCATTGGTCATGATCGGGAAGAATATCTGTGGTCTCGTGACAGATTAGGCACTGGCGGTTCATCGCGCCGGCCGAGACCCCGGCCAATCCGGCAACCTCATGGGGATTGTGGCAATCGCTGCAGGCCGCGTTTTCGGCATGGACACTGGCCAGGTATTGCTGACCGAATTCTTCATGACAGTCTAGGCACGTCACACCGGAATCCGCAACCGCCTCATCAGGATGCTCATCGGTCACGGTATCATGACAGGTGAGGCAGCCCAGCTCGGCGTGGGAAGTCAGGGCGTACCGGTCGGCGTCAATAATAAGATCCTCCGCGACACTGTCGCCGTCCTCGTGGCACATCAGGCAGTCTTCCGACTCCATGGCCCTGACCGTCTGCGGACCGGTAAGAACCAGCAGGCAGACAATAATCTTCCAAAAATTGAAAACCGTACGTTTCCTCATAACAACCTCTCAGGTTTGCAATACCGCCATGATCAAGAAGGAGCGCAGGAGGTCTTGAACGGTGGCTTTTCCGGTCTGCGTTGCGGCTCAGCGCTGACGATGTTTTACCGGCACCGGTTTGGGGACCCGCCGCTTGCTGAACAGTCCTCTGACGATGCCGAACACCATGGCCAGAACCGGCAGCAGTTGCAGCAGGACAATCAGGCCGCAGGTGGCCAGAAACAGGTAGACCAGTACCATACTGCCATCTTCGCGTTCCGCCGCTTCAGCGGCCATTCCTGTCACCGGCAGCAGCAGCGCCGACGAGATTCCCAACTGTACCAATCGTTTCATACCCCTATCCTCTCTTTGACTGTCTTGATGCCGGCCTCAAACCGGCTGAAATCCGTCTACCGCGCACTCAACAACCGAGCGCAGCTCTTCATTGTCCTCCTGGTTATGCGGTTTCAGGGCGTGGTAGAATATTCCGTCCTCGCGAATCCGCCGCAGGGTTTCCAGGGAGCTGTCATCCGAGATCAGGATGATCTTGAGATTCTTGTTGCACTTCCGCATCAGGGCGATGACATCCACCGACGATATTTTTTCTTCGAAGGCGTCCCCCAATATCACGATCGGCTCCTGCTTCTGCACGATTTTGGCAATCGCATAGGCGGCCGACCCCGTGACGTCGACATCGAAGTGGGAATTCTTGAAAAGCTCGGCAAGGGCTTGACGGGCTTTCACATCACGATCCGCGATCAGAATCTTCCGTGCCTTCATCTGCTCCCCCTGTCAATGTCCTCTGTTATCTAGGCTTTTTCCGGTATCCGGTATCATGATCCCCCTGATCAAGCCGCTGAACATCAGCACAGCCGGAACGCACTGAAAACCGATGATCAGACCGAAAAACAGGATGAAAAACCGTCCCAGCGGGCCCATGCCGAAACCCATGTCACAAAACAGGACGGCTACGAATGCACCCATGGCCGCCAAGCCGATCAGGGTGTAAAGAATCTTTTTCTTCATGTCTCTTTCCTCCTCGTCAATTGGTCCTGTCAATTTCCATAGCAACCGACATACCAATTTGACGGGATCTCTGACGACAACCCAAAACTACTGTTTTTAATGTGGTTTTCTTTTCCTCTTGCTCAGGGGGGTAAAATAAGACCGGGGTTTGTTTCTCGAAAAATTCCTGTTCGGCAGGAATTTTCCAGCGCCACAGGAAACCTCCAACCTCAGATTCCCTGTTTCTGCTGTGCCACTTTTTTCACCGTTTCGATTCTGATATAGGTCGGCAGGTCTTTATTGAACAAGGTCGATTTATCCCCTGCGGAATAGAGGGACTGTTCCAGCGTATTGATCAACTCCCTGACATTGCCCGGCCAGTCGTACAGCTCCAGGACATGCAGGTATTCCGGAGTCATAACCTTGGACGTGTGGGAAATTTTCCGACTGAGAATGGGGAAATAGTACCTGGCGAGGGGGATGATATCCTCCCTGCGGTCTCGCAGAGAGGGCAGAGGGATATAGCATTGACCCAGCCACTCCTTGAGCGCCGCCGAAAACTGTCCAGCTGCGACCAGCTGATTAAGATCCTTCCGCGTTGCCGCCATAATCCGGCAGGCCAGGACCCGATTGTCTCCGGCCAGACACCCGATCAGGTCCTTTTGGGCGGCAGCATCAAGTTCGTCAATATCCGTCAGGTAGAGGGTTCCCTCCCCCACCTCGTCGAGGGCCGCCCCGAGCTGACCAGAGTCCGACAGGGAAGATGCCGCCATCCGGACAAAGGGATTTTTTCCGCGTTTTCCGGAAAAATGAATATAACGCGCAAAATGCTCTTTCCCGGTTCCGGTTTCTCCCTGCAGGACCACATGCTCATTACGGTTGGCCATCTGCTCCGCCACTCCTGCTACTGTCCTGATCTGCGGGCTGTTGCCGATCACCACGATGTCGGTCTCCTGGGCGATTTTGGATCTTTTGCCGGTCAGGGCCAGGTTTAACCGGTTCCCTTCAAGGCTCAGCTCGATGTCCTCAGCCGTCATGCCCGGAATCTCGACAACCACCTGAAGTCCTTTTATCCAGTCCACCATCCTGCTCAGTGCCTGCTGCTGCGATGTCAGATCTTCAAGAACCGTTTCAAGTCCGTTGATCGATAATTTTTCCATAATACCCCCTGCAGATTTGTTACTTTCCTTGTTAGCACCAGGCATGCCAATTGAAAGAAATAAATTTACCTGTTTAATCTCGGTAGCTTAAATGTCTTAAGCGCGAACGGATGAGGGGCGGGCGTCAGAATATTCCTGTCAGACAGGAATTTATTCTGACGCGATGAAAGGTCAGTGATCCTTACGACTGATCTGATATTTTTTCAAAAGTGCATAAAGGCGTGACTGGGAAAGTCCCGAAATGCGGCACGCCTCCCCGATGTCCCCGGCAGTGGTATTGATCAGTTCCTGCAGATACTGCTGCTCTGCCTGGGCAATGGCGACGTCCCGGTAATCCTGGAGTTTCGGCAGGTCAGGTCCCTGTTTGAGCGAAAGCTCCAGGGGATCGCGATCCTGCTGTTCCAATTGAGCACGACGGACCTGGGCCCGAATATGGCTGGGCAGATGTTTGGGATAAAGGGTCTGGTCCAGACGAGCCAGGGCCAGGGTCCTGTCCAGGGTATTGACAAGTTCCCTGACGTTACCGGGCCAGGGATAGCGGGTCAGGGTGTCGAGGAAATCAGGGGAGATCCCTTTTGACGACAGATGGTAGCGATCGCAGAACCGATCGATATAGTGCCTGGTTAGATCCCTGATATCTTCTTTGCGTTCCCGCAGGGGGGGGAGTTCGATAATGAAGGATTTCAGACGATAGAGCAGATCGCTCCGAAACCGTCCCTCTTCGACCATGGCGTCAAGATTCCGATTGGTTGCCGCAATAAGACGAAAATCGCTGGTGCATTCCCGGTTACTGCCCAAGGGACGAAAGCGATGCTCCTGGAGAACTCGCAGAAAGGCTTTCTGCAGTGACATGGGCAGCTCGCCGACTTCGTCGAGAAACAGGGTGCCTTTGTGAGCTTGCTGAACCAGTCCGGCTTTGGCCTGATCTGCGCCGGTAAAGGCACCTTTTTCATGGCCAAACAACAGGCTTTCAACCAGGGTTTCCGGCAGGGAGGTACAGTCAACCACCACGAAGGGCTCGCTACAGCGGGCACTGTTGTCATGGACGGCGCGGGCGAACAACTCCTTGCCGGTACCGGTCTCCCCGCAGATAAAAACGTTGGCGTCGCTTGCCGCGGACTGGGCGACCAGCTCCAGGCACTTGCTCAACAGCGGACTGCTGCCGATGATCCCCGCTCTTTTCAGGGGAACCGATTTCCTGCTTCGGGCGACCTCCTGCTTCTCCCGGCGATACTGCAGGGCCCTTTCCAGGGACAAGGTGATTTCCTTGATGGAAAATCCCTTCTCGATGTAATCCCAGGCTCCGCTTTTGATGGCCAGTTCGGCACCGTTGGGGTCACCGTAGCCGGTCATGATGATGACTTCCGGCTGCGACGGGCAGCTTTCAAAGTCAGGCATCCGGTCGATACCGTTGCCGTCCGGCATTTTGACATCGAGAAAGACCACATCAATGCTGCCCCTGCGGGCAATGGCAAGAGCGTCTTCAAGAGTCATTGCCGATTCCGCCTGGTAGCCTTTTCGCTCGACCAGTGCGGAGAGGGTCGAACACATCATGTCATCGTCATCGACTATCAGTATGTTCGTCATCACCGCCCCGTTACGACTCTTGGGAGCCACAGTCCATGACCTCCTGAATGGCCTCTTTGAGCTCCTGTCTTTCCACCGGTTTAATCAGAACCTTGCGGATGCCAACCGCCTTCGCCTTCTCTGTGTTGATCGCCGGATCCACCTCCGCCGAGGCCCCGGTACACAGGATGATCGGCAGGTCCGGTCGGATCTCGAGAA
The DNA here is from genome assembly GCA_963677135.2 of Geopsychrobacteraceae bacterium. Taxonomy (GTDB): domain Bacteria; phylum Desulfobacterota; class Desulfuromonadia; order Desulfuromonadales; family Geopsychrobacteraceae; genus Seleniibacterium. The sequence continues at coordinate 195,362 of CAXXLS010000009.1, forward strand.
GTTCCTGGGCCATGGCAACCCCCGTCATCTGAGGCATGGTCTGGTCAGTGATCAACAAATCAAATGCCTGGGGATCCTGGTTAACCAGGTTCATGGTCGTTTTGGGATCGTGGACTACCGTCACCTCATGTCCCGCCCTTTCCAGCATCATCTTCATACCGGAGCAATAGTCGACTTCATCGTCGACGAACAGAATTCTTCCGGTCCAGGTCCCGGTCCGGTCCTTTTCCTCCGTTACCGGGTCCGCATGGGGACTGGCAATCAGGGGCAGATAGACCACAAAGGTGGTCCCGACATCAATGATACTGTTGACACTGATATGTCCGCCGTGATTTTTGATGATGCCGTGAGCGATGGATAAGCCAAGCCCCGTCCCCTTGCCCTGGCTTTTGGTTGAAAAAAACGGATCGAAAATGCGGTCCAGAATGTCCCGCGACATACCATGGCCGGTATCGGACACCGTCAGTTTCAGATAAACACCGACGGGCAGCCCGGGAAACCTGGCCTGGTCTGGAACCGTAATGGAGGTTGTCGTCAGGCTGATATCAAGAACCCCTCCCCGCTTCCGCATGGCGTCATCGGCATTGGTGCACAGATTCATAATCACCTGGTGGATCTGGGTTGGATCTGCATTTATCCAACCACTGTCGACATCGATGCTCTGCCTGATCTCAACAGTCGCCGGCAGCATCGGCCTGAGCATGCTGATGCATTCCCGGACCAGCTCGGCCATCTTCACCGGCTTCTTGGGCTGTTCGTTCTTCCTGCTGAAGGTGAGGAACTGCTTGACCAGGTGCTTGCCTCGTAAACCGGCCTTGTGGACCAGTTCCAGCGACCGCCTGGTCGGGTCATCAGGCTGGATGTCTTCGAGGCACATTTCGATATTGGTCAGAATGATCGCCAGGATGTTGTTGAAGTCATGGGCAATCCCCCCCGACAGGGTGGCCAGAGCTTCCATTTTCTGGGCCTGCCGCAGCTGTCTTTCAAGGTCGATTTCATGGGTCACATCACGCACCATGGCGACATAGCGGATAGCTTTCCCATTTTCATCAAAGACCGGGGCAATCCGGGCATCGATATCGTAAAAGGTCCCATCCCGTTTCTTGTTGACGAAATGTCCCGACCGGGCCTTATTTTCGGCGAAGACCCTGAGGACGGTCTGGTAAAACTCGGGATTGCGCTCGGAACATTCAAATTCGTGGATACTGACCCCGATCCCTTCATCGGCGGGAATTCCGCACAGTTCGACAAATCGCGGGTTGACGTATTGAATGACGCCGCTTTCGTTAAAGGTGATAATGCCGTCCGATGCCTGATCCATCACCGTCGCCAGCATAAGACGCTCCGCCATTTCCCGTTGTCGGGCGAGCTTGGTTCTTAAAGCCGTCAATCCATAAGCCAGATCACCTGCCAGCTCGGCGAGCAGCTCCGTCTCCTCGGAATCAAAGGCATTTTTCTTTTCATCGAAAATCACCAACGCTCCGAACGCTTCATTCCCGTCTATCAGCGGCAGGGCGATGCAGGAAGAAAAACCGGCCTGTGCAACGGCATTCTTCCAGGGTTCATAGGGCAACTCCCCGGCCAGGTTCTGGAATATGGTGATTTTTTTGGTTCTGACGCAGGTTCCGGACGGCCCTTTCCCCAGTACCCCGTGCCCCCAGCTCACCTTGAGGTCGGTAAAGAAATGTCCACACTCCCCCCAGTGTGCCCCCGGGACCAGGCTTTTTTCAGGGTCATTCTTACGCAGCGCAACCCAGGCCATTTTATGCCCCCCCACTTCCACGCAGATGCGACAGATGCCCGACATCAGCTGCTGCTCATCATCAGTCCTGGTCAGCGCCTTGGTACATTCGCTGAAGCTTTTCAGAGCCCGGTTCACCTTGCGCAGCGACTCTTCTGATTCACTGATAATAACGTCCCAGTAACGCAGAAGCCAGTACAGCAGGCCGGTGGTCAGGGCGATAAAAAACCAGTGGGCCGGCCCGGCCTGGCAGTCAGCCAATTCCGGTTTTCGTAAAAGATAGGCAAAAATCTGATGGGAATAGAGGGTCCAGATGCTGCTCGCAACAAAATAGACCAAAGCAACGATCAGACAGGGAAAGCGGGTGGTTTTGAATTTGTAGGCCATTGGCTATACCATCATTGAAAATGACATAATATGAGAGGGCTATCTACAAGTAAAAAGTGTATTTCTGAAAAGTCAACCTCCTGCGTCTTGGCTTTTCCCACGCCAGCTGCAAAACAGGCGCCCGGTCGGGGCGCCTGCTGTTTCGCTGAATGAAGAGTTCCTGGTTACTTGTTGCGACTGGCTACCTGAATACGGATCAGGGCCCTTTGGAGAGCGGCTTCCATAATCGCATGCTGCTTGTCGTCCGCAGCCATGCTCTTCAAAGCGCTTTCCGCCCTGCCCAGAGCCGCCCTGGCGCGATCGAGATCGATTTCGTCGGCCTTTTCCGCGGTATCAACCAGAACGGTGACGGTGTCTTCCTCGACTTCCAGGTAGCCCCAGTTCACTGCCACGTGAAACAGTTCATTCCCTTTTTTGTAGGTCAGCTCACCAACTTTCAGGGTTGTCAGCAGCGGGGTATGTCCTGGTAATATCCCCAGCTCACCGATGAACCCGGGAGCGGTCAATTCCTCAACCTCTTCCGAGAGCACCTTCCGGTATGGCGTCACCATTTCAAGTTTTAACTTATCAGCCATCGGGACACTGTCCTTTATTCGTGTTTATACATGTAACGTCTGCTTACATGTTCTTGGCTTTTTCAATCGCCTCTTCGATCGTACCAACCATGTAGAAGGCCTGTTCCGGAAGGTTGTCGTGCTTCCCTTCGACAATCTCGCGGAATCCCTTAATGGTATCCTTCAGTTCCACGTATTTACCCGGGGATCCGGTGAAAACTTCGGCGACGTGGAATGGCTGGGACAAAAAGCGCTGGATTTTACGCGCCCGGGCGACGACCAGCTTATCCTCTTCGGAAAGCTCGTCCATGCCGAGAATAGCGATGATATCCTGCAGATCCTTGTAACGCTGAAGGATATACTGAACATCCCGGGCCACCTTGTAATGCTCCTCGCCGATGACCTGGGGATCGAGAATCCGGCTGGTGGAGTCGAGAGGGTCCACCGCCGGATAGATACCAAGCTCGGCAATCTGACGCGACAGAACAGTCGTGGCATCAAGGTGAGCAAAGGCCGTCGCCGGAGCCGGATCGGTCAGGTCGTCGGCAGGGACGTAGATGGCCTGAACGGACGTAATCGACCCCTTGTCGGTGGTGGTGATCCGTTCCTGCAGCTCGCCCATCTCGGTAGACAGGGTCGGCTGGTAGCCAACGGCTGAGGGGATCCGCCCGAGCAGGGCTGACACCTCAGATCCCGCCTGGGTGAAACGGAAGATGTTGTCGACAAACAGCAGGACGTCCTGACCTTCCTCGTCACGGAAATATTCCGCAACAGTCAGGGCCGAAAGGGCGACCCGGGCACGAGCCCCCGGGGGCTCGTTCATCTGACCGTAGATCAGGGCCGCCTTGTCCAGAACGCCGGACTCCTTCATTTCTTCCCACAGATCGTTTCCTTCACGGGTCCTCTCGCCAACCCCGGCAAACACGGAAAACCCGCCGTGCTGCTGGGCAACGTTGTTGATCAACTCCATGATCAGGACGGTTTTACCAACCCCGGCACCCCCGAACAGTCCGATTTTACCGCCTCGCGAATAAGGGGCCAGCAGATCGACAACCTTGATACCCGTTTCAAAGGATTCTACTTTGGTCGACTGGTTGACAAACTCCGGAGCGGGGCGGTGAATTCCCCAGGCCTTGTCCGCATCTACGGGGCCGCCCTCGTCCACCGGTTCCCCGACCACGTTGAGAATTCGCCCCAGGGTCTTATGACCGACCGGCATGAGGATCTGATCGCCGGTATCGAGAACGTCCTGTCCGCGGACCAGACCGTCAGTGGAGTCCATGGCAATGGTTCGGACGGTATTTTCGCCAAGATGCTGGGCGACCTCGCAGACCAAATTCCATTCGCCATCCCCCAGAGCCGGATTGGTTATTTTAACCGCGTAATAGACCTCCGGCAGTTTGCCGGGCTCGAACTCGACGTCAACAACAGGACCAATGACCTGTGTGATCTTCCCTTTATTCATAACGAAACCTTTCCTCCTTATCCCCACGGAATAAGACTATTCTGACGATACGTTTTATCTCGCTATTATTTGATCGATTCGGCGCCGGAGATAATCTCCATAAGCTCTGTGGTGATGGCAGCCTGGCGCGCCCTGTTGTACTGAAGCGTCAATTTGCCGATCATCTCTGAAGCATTGCGGCTGGCACTGTCCATGGCCGACATTCTGGCGCCCTGTTCCGAAGCATTCGATTCCAGCAACCCTCTGAACAGTTGAACTTCAACCATCTTGGGCAGGATCTGGGCCAGGACTTCAGCGCGGTTCGGCTCATAGATGTAATCGACGCCCTCTTCCCCTTTTTCACCCTCCAGAGGCTGAATCGGTAGAATCTGCTCCAGGGTGACATTCTGCACAATCGCGCTTTGGAATGCGTTATAGAGAAGGTACACGGCGTCGTAAGTTTCATCCGAGTATTGCTCGATAATTTCTTCAGCGATCAGTTGCGCGGTTTTGTAGGTGGCGTCTGCCGTGATATTTTCATAGACTTTGACGATTTTGTCGCCCATGCGGCTTTTCAGAAAATCACGTCCTTTACGGCCGATGATCAGCAGATCAATATCCTCATAGCCATGTTCGTTATGCCGAATGAACCGCTCCGCCTCCTTGGAGACGTTGGCATTGAAGCCGCCGCACAAGCCGCGATCGGCGGTCATCAGTACCACCAGGGCGCGCCCTTTGCCGCGCTGGCTCAACAGGGGATGGGCATCAGCCTCTTCCCGCGCTGCCAGATGGCTTAACACGTTATGCAACTTTTCGGCATAGGGCCGTGCGGCTATGGCAGCATCCTGCGCCCTGCGCAGTTTGGCGGCCGCGACCATTTTCATCGCCTTGGTGATCTGCTGAGTATTTTTTACCGAGCTGATCCGTTTTTTTATGTCTTTCAGACTTGGCATCTGCTCAACCTTTTAGTTGTCAGGCTACGAATTGCGCTTTAAATTCATCCAGGGCTGCCTTGATCCGGCCTTCCAAGTCCTTGTCGATGGCGTTTTTCTCAGCCAGCTCCTTAATGACATCGGCATGCTGGCTTTCCATAAACGCCAGCATCTCTTTCTCATATTTCTGAACCGCCGTGGTCGGATAACCGTCAACATAACCATTGGTTGCGGCAAAAATTGAAAGAACCTGCGTTGCGACCGGCATCGGCTGATACTGCCCCTGCTTCAGAATTTCGACCAGCCGCGCTCCCCGATTCAACTGGGCCTGCGTCGCCGCATCGAGGTCCGACCCGAACTGGGCGAAGGCGGCCATCTCGCGGTACTGGGCCAATGCCAGGCGCAGGGTTCCGGCCACCTGTTTCATTGCCTTGACCTGGGCCGACCCACCGACCCGGGAAACCGACAGACCAACATTGATAGCAGGCCGCACCCCTGAGTAGAACAGGTCCGTTTCAAGGAAAATCTGGCCGTCGGTAATTGATATGACGTTGGTCGGGATATAGGCGGAAACGTCACCGGCCTGAGTTTCGATAATCGGCAGTGCGGTCAAAGATCCGGCACCCAGTTCATCGCTGAGCTTTGCGGCCCGTTCAAGCAGCCGGCTGTGCAGATAGAAAACATCACCTGGGAAGGCCTCCCGCCCCGGCGGACGACGCAGCAGCAGGGACAGCTGCCGGTAGGCCACGGCCTGCTTGGAAAGATCATCGTAAATGATCAGCGCATGACGCCCGGAATCCCGGAAAAATTCTCCCATGGTCACCCCGGTATAAGGGGAGATAAACTGCAGGGGAGCCGGATCGGATGCTGTTGCCGAGACAACAATTGTATAATCCATGGCGCCATGCTGACGAAGTTTATCCACCACCTGGGCGACCGTGGAACGCTTCTGGCCGATGGCAACGTAGATACAGATGACCCCGTTCCCTTTCTGGTTGATGATGGTATCGACCGCAACGGCAGTTTTACCCGTCTGGCGGTCTCCGATAATCAGCTCCCGCTGGCCGCGACCGATGGGAACCATGGAGTCGATAGCTTTGAGGCCGGTCTGCATCGGCTCATGGACCGACTTTCGTGCCACGATGCCCGGTGCCTTGATTTCAACCTGACTGTAGGTATCTGTCTTGATTTCCCCTTTGCCGTCAATAGGAACCCCGATTCCGTTGACGACCCGTCCTACCAAGGCTTCCCCGACCGGCACCTGAACGATCTGCTCGGTTCTTTTGACCAGGTCGCCTTCTTTGATGTGCTCAGCATCACCCAGGATAGCAGCGCCGACATTATCTTCCTCGAGGTTGAGAACCATCCCCATAATGCCGCCCGGAAACTCGAGAAGCTCCCCCGACATCGCCTTGTCGAGTCCGTGGATACGGGCGATACCATCACCTACCGAAATGATGGTTCCCGTTTCACTGACCTCGACTTCGCGACCGAAGTCTTCTATCTGCTTTTTGATAATCGCACTGATTTCTTCCGCTCTGATTTCCATAATATTCAATCACCCCTTCGCTAAGGTATCTGCAATCCGTTTCAGCTGGGTCTTCACACTGCCATCAAATAACTTGCCGCCCATCTCAGCCTGCAGGCCTCCGATCAGGCTTTCATCTTTTTCGATGTTCAACACAATTTTTTTCCCGGTCTTTTCCTCGAGGCCAGCCTTGATCTCCTCTGACTTCTCAACCGGAAGATCACGGGCGGCTTTGATGCGCGCCCGGACAATTCCCGAGCGATCATCGGCAAAACGACGGTAATTTGTCGCAATGTCGGGCAGATAGATGATGCGTCCCTTTTCAACCAGGAGATCCAGAAAATTTCTCATCCCCGGGCTGAACTTCAGATGTTCACAGAGGTCGTTGACTATCGCCAACTTCTTGTCGACGGCAAAGGTCGGACTGTCCAGCAACAGGCGCAGAAGATCGTTCTGTTGCATGATGTCCGCGATACCGGTCAGCTCTTCGGTGTACTGGTCAATCTGCTGCTCTTGGGCGGCAATATTGATCAGCGCCTTAGCGTATCTTATGGCAACGGCACTGTGACTCAATGTAACTCTCCCACTTTTTTCATGTATTCGTCGATCAGGCGAGCATCATCTTCTTTGGTGAAATTCTTTTTAAGCAGTTCTTCGGCCAGATTGACCGCAAGTTGGACAGCTTCTTTCTGCAACTGTTCCTTGGCTTTGGCAACTTCCAGCTCAGCAGCCGCTTCAGCATCCTTTTCTATTTGCTCCGCCATGACTCTGGCGTTTTCGAGAATTTTCTGTTTTTCCAACTCTCCTTCGCGACGGATAGCATCACTGATTTCCGCGATCTCCTCAGTGGCTTGAGTGAGCTTGCGGTCATACTCGGCAAACTTGGCTTCCGCCTCATCCTGTGCTTTCTTGGCATCGGCCAGGGCTTTTTCTATATCCCTGGATCGACCTGAAAGGCCGTTTTTCAATGGTTTTGACAGGAAATACCACAGAATTGCCACCACCACGGAAAAGTTCAGAACCCGGTAGAGAAAATCTTTTAACAGCACCCCGCCGTCAGCATGGTGCCCCCCGCCTTCGGCCGCTGCTGCCAGTCCACAAGATGCCAAAATCAATAATAGTGTTATCAGAGTCGTTCTGGTTCTACCGTTAAACATCATGGGAAACGTCCTCTTTGGTTAAGCTAATTCTCGCCCCAGAATTTTCGTTGCAATCTCACCGGCCATACTTTCGGCGCTGGCCTTCAGGGTTATACTTGCATCTGCGGCTTCTTTGCCAACCTTCTCCTTGATTATTTTCAGCCGTTCTCCGGCTTTTTCCCGGGCATCAGAAAGGATCTCAGCTTCTTGCTGAGCAGCCAGCTTTTTGAGTTTGTTTCTTTCTTCCGCAGCCTCGTTTTTTGCTGTTTGAAGCTGATTTTGATAGGTCTGCATCTTGATATCAATTTCGGCCTGCAGATTCTGGGCTTTATGCTTTGCCGAAGTGATCGTGTCGGATCTGTCTTTGAGGATTTTTTTGAGGGGTTTATAGAGAATGTGGTTCAGGACAAATAATAAAACGAGGAAATTTATCATTTGCAACCCGAGGGTCCAGTCTACGCTGATCACCTAGTTCACCTCTTTTCATGGAAGACAGTTTTTGTATACTGTATACATTAAAAATCAAAAAAAACGGGGTCAATCACTAGGAACGGCTTACCTAACACTTTTTTTATTTTTTTGTCAACCCCTACTCTCCGTTCAAAAAGACGTTTTACAGTTATTTTTTCTTTTCCGTCGAACCCTGGTTGGTTTCAGGCTTCGATTTCTCAGGCATTTTGACCTCTCCGTTAAAGACGACCTGGTCTTCTATCTTAAGAGAGCGCGTTTCAATGGTTCCATTGACCACCGCAGGATTACGCAGTTCTACCAAGGTCGTTGCCTTTATCTCACCCGAAAATTTACCACTTAAAATAACGATGCCGACGGATATTTCACCCTCTATTTCCGCGGTCTCCCCGACGATCAGGGTGTCCGTTGATGATATCTGGCCTTTGAAATTTCCATCCAGCCTGACCATTTCATTAAAATTGAGTTTCCCTTCAAAATGGCTTCCAGCACCAAGAAACGCCTTGATGTCCGCCTTGTCTATGGAAATAGGTTTTTTCACCGGTTGCTCCTGTTTCTTCGCTTTGAACATGGGTTACATCCACCGCCTTAAAAACTGATTCCCAGCATATCCAGAATGCGTTCCAATTCGCTGTCATCATAGAAATTGATTTCTATTTTCCCCCCCTTCCCTTTTTTGGCCAACCTGACCTGGGTGGAAAAATACTGTCGCAGATTATTTTCGAGGGCCAGAATATTCGGGTCTGGTTCGATTTGTCTGGGCTCCCGTTTGTGGACCTGATTTTCTGAAAAACTTTTAATTTTTTTGATCAGCTTTTCCGTTTCTCGGACCGAAAGCTTTTTCTGGATTACCTGTTCGGCGGCTTCAAGGATATCTTCTTCGCTATCAAGCGACAGCAGGGCCCTGGCATGTCCCATACTTATCTTGCCGGTACTCAGACAGTCCTTAATCTGATCAGGAAGGCGCAACAGCCTCAAGGAATTTGCTACCGTCGAGCGTTCTTTGCCAACCCGCTTTGCAACTTCTTCCTGAACCAGGTCGAAATTGTCCATCAGGTAGCGGTAGGCGCTTGCCTCTTCCAGCGGATTGAGATCTTCACGCTGGATATTTTCTATCAAGGCCATCTCCAGGGCCCAATCCTCTGTAACATCCTGGATGACGACAGGGACACGGTCCAGCCCGGCCTTCTGGGCCGCCCGCCAGCGTCTTTCTCCGGCGATAATCTGGTAATGGTCCCCATGTTGACGGACAACCAGGGGCTGGATGATGCCCTTCTCCTTAACCGACGAAACCAACTCCGCCATTTTTTTATCGTCAAAGGTCTTGCGTGGCTGCTGTGAGTGTGGCTTGAGTTCCTCGATGGGGCAGAGGAAGTATTTTTTCCCTCCCTCTTGTGCCGCAGAACTCAGCAGCGCACCTATACCTTTGCCGAGGGCGGGTCTTTTAGGTTTTGTCATCTTCAGACTCCTGCAATTATTTCTCTGGCAAGGTCCATATAGGCCTGTGCACCTTTAGAAGCGATATCATACATCAGGGCGGGCTGGCCGTAACTCGGAGCCTCGGACAACCTGACATTCCTGGGAACCACAACGTCAAAAACCTTGTTGCCAAAATGACTTCGGATTTCATCACTCACCTGGTGGCAGAGATTATTTCTGCCGTCGAACATGGTTAACAGGATTCCGCCGATTTTAAGCTCTGGATTCAGTTCCTGCTGGACAATCCTGATGGTCTGCATCAGCTGTCCGAGTCCCTCCATGGCGTAAAATTCACATTGGAGGGGAACCAGAACCTTGTGGGCCGCGGTCAGGGCATTTACGGTAAGCAAGCTTAGAGAGGGTGGACAATCGATAATGATATATTCGAAATCGCCAATGATAGATTCTATGGCAAACTTCAACTGGCTCTCGCGCTTCGGATTATCTATCAGTTCGATTTCCGCGCCGATTAGATTGGTATTGGAAGGAACGACTGTCAAGCAGGTCAAATCGGTCGGCCGCATCACCTCGGGCAAACCTATTTCTCCCAGCAAAACGTCATAAATGGTTGAAATAATTTCTGTTTTATCAATTCCCAGCCCGCTGCAAGCGTTCGCCTGGGGATCCATATCGATCAGCAGAGTTTTCTTCTCGGCTGCGGCCAGGGATGCGGCCAGATTTACCGCTGTTGTGGTTTTGCCGACCCCACCCTTCTGGTTGGCAATGGCTATGATATTCGCCATTTACAACTCCTTATCGAACTCGTTTAGGTCAATTTCGTGGAAAACATAGCATAGATAAAAAGGAAATTCAGCCTCTATCGTTTAAATGACTTTGACATTTGTTAATTCTGATAAGATTTCGAGACGATTGAGAAAATGGTAGAACATATTCAATAATTTCTACCTCGAACAACAACTTGTCGGTATCGTCTGTTAAAAAATCATTCAGCTCTTGTCGTCCTTCCGGTCCCTTCATTGCCAGAAGCGTTCCTCCCTCTGAAAGCAATGGAAAGCCAATATCAATAAACTTTTTCAGGGAAGAAAAAGCTCTTGAGATGACGACATCGAACTTCACGCCTTTTTCTACCAGGCCCTCAGCTCTGTCCCCGTATATGGTAAGATTTTCAAGATGAAGGGTTCGCTTGATGTGTTTTTGGAAGTTTACTTTTTTTCCGATACTCTCTACTGAAGTCACATCCACCTCGGGCCTGAGAATCGCCAGAGGAATTGCCGGCAACCCTCCCCCGGATCCGATATCTGCCAGTGACCCTATATTGCCCAAATAGCGATTAACAATCAGGCAATCGTACAAATGCTTTTCGATAACGTCGTGCCGGTCGGTTATCGCCGTGAGGTTAACTTTCTTATTCCACTTTAAAAGTTCATCAAAAAATTTCAACTGGTCTGCAAGCTGACCCTGTGTCAACCTCACGCCTTTTTCTTCCAGATATTTGATCAGGTCATTTAACATGTTTATTTTTGCGAAGATAAATAGTAATGACCGCAAGGGCCGCAGGCGTCACCCCTTGGATTCGACTTGCCTGCCCCAAGGATGTTGGTTTTATTGCATTCAACTTTTCTACCACTTCGCTAGACAGACTTGGTATCTCGGTGTAATTCAAATCCGGAGACAATTCAATATCTTCCTGTTCTTTGAATTTTTTCACCTGTTCCAACTGTCTGGCGATATAACCTTCATACTTTATGGCAATTTCCGCCTGCTCCAGAGCCTGCGGTTCAAAAGCCTTAAACTCTTGAAATACCATGGCCAACTTATCTATGGTCATATCTGGTCTTTTCAAAAGGGTACTGAGGGTTATACCTGACTTCATTTTTTCCAAATCCAACGCATTTAGTGCATCCTGATTTGAACTCGTTACGCGATTATTTTCTAGAATTTCGGTAATTTTACCTACCGACTCCTGCTTTTCAGAGAAAATCCGCCACCTTTTATCATCGACCAGCCCAAGTTGCCTGCCGATTGGCGTCAATCTTTGGTCAGCGTTATCTTCCCTTAACAACAGACGGTATTCAGATCGCGAGGTAAACATACGGTAAGGATCGCTGGTCGGCTGGGTAACAAGATCATCGATCATAACTCCGATATATGCCTGATCTCTGCCCAGCACCAACGGGTCTTGTTCCTTACAAAGCAGCGCAGCATTTATACCTGCCACCAACCCCTGTGCCGCAGCCTCTTCATACCCTGAAGTCCCGTTGATCTGACCTGCATGAAATAGTCCTTCGACATATTTTGTTTCCAGACTTTTTTTCAACTGCAGAGGCTCTACGAAGTCATATTCGATGGCATAACCTGGTCGCATTATTTCTACCTGTTCAAATCCGACCATCGATCTGAAATATTTCAGTTGCACATCGGCGGGCAGTGAGGTTGAAAGACCACTTGGGTACATCTCACAACTGCGCCGACCTTCCGGTTCCAAAAAAGACTGATGGCTGATTTTCTCCGGAAACCTGACGACCTTGTCTTCTATAGATGGACAGTAGCGTGGCCCTACCCCTTCGATAATCCCAGCATACAGCGGAGACTTATCCAGATTATTTCTGATAATATCGTGGGTTTTTTCATTCGTTTCCGCGATATAACAATCAACCTGATCCCTCTGTATTACCCTATTCAAAAAAGAAAAGGGTTTTATAACCTCATCTCCCTTCTGAACCTGGAGCTTACTGTAATCGATTGAGCGGGACGCCAGACGGGCTGGCGTTCCTGTTTTCAGACGACCTATCTTAAAACCCATTGCTCCAAGGGAAACGGAAAGGGTCTCAGAAGATGGCTCCCCAGCCCTCCCCCCAGAGTAATGATTCAACCCCACATGAATCAGACCACGCATAAAGGTACCCGTCGTTACGACGACCGTTTTAGAAAAATATTCTAAACCCTCTCTCGTCATAACACCCGTGACTCTGTTCCCCTGCGTATAGATGTCCGTCACCAGACCTTGCTTCAAATCGAGGTTTACTTGAGTCTCTATAACCCATTTCATCCTCGCACTATACGCCATACGATCAGCCTGGGCGCGCGAAGCCCGAACAGCGGGGCCCTTCCTGGTATTCAATCTGCGGAACTGAATGCCAGTCTCGTCAATATTCAAACCCATCTCTCCACCAAGGGCATCAATTTCATGTACCAGATGTCCTTTCGCCAACCCCCCGATAGATGGATTACACGACATTTGAGCGACAGTATCCAGACCTATCGTCAACAGTAAAGTTTGACATCCCATGCGTGCGGAGGCTAACGCTGCCTCACACCCGGCATGCCCCGCTCCGATAACAATAACATCGTAATTTTTTCCGTAACCACTCATAATTTCCAATGTTCCACGTGAAACACTTATTTACCTATGCAAAAACCAGAGAAGATATCATCAAGGATATCCTCGGTGGTCGTCGTGCCGGTAATGAGACCGAAACAATCCAGAACCTGTCTCAATTCAAAAGCTAAAAATTCTAGGGAAGAATTTTCACCAAGAAGATTGATCGCATTATCTAAATATTCTGATGCACCAATAAGACTATCATAATGTCTTCTTTCGGACAAAAGAATGGAATCTGTATCGAGTTGCTGAAGCGGAATAAAAAAGTCATGCAGAGCAGTCTTCAACCTGTCAAGACCATCGGACGTCTTTACGGAGATTTCGACAGAACAGGAATATTCGACAGGCAGCAACGGACGATTATTCGTAAGATCGCACTTGGTATAAACCACGATACTGGGAAAACCACAACACTTATTCAAAATATAGTGATCCTCAGAATCAAGGGGGCGGGATGAATCGATAAGAATGAGAACAAGATCGGCTCTGGTGATTTTTTCTTCTGCTCGACGGATTCCTTCACGTTCAACCGGGTCATCAGATTGCCGCAATCCAGCTGTATCGAATATACGGACAGGGATATCGTCGATCATCAGTCCGTCTTCAAGAATATCCCTCGTAGTACCCGGAATATCAGTAACAATAGCACGATCTTCCCCGAGAAGAGCATTCATAAGGGAACTTTTTCCAACATTTGGCTTACCGACCAAAACCAGATTGACCCCTTCATTAAGTACGCGTCCAATCTGATAGCTGTTGACAAGAAGGGAAATCTCATCTCTGACCTGAAGAAGGTTCTGCTTAATATGAACAAGGTCCTCTTCAGGAAGGTCCTCTTCAGGAAAATCGATCCAGGCCTCTATCAAAACCAGTGATTTTTTGACGAGTTTGTTGAATTCATAAAGTTTCTTACTGAGCGCTCCTTCAACCTGAGAAAGGGCTATTTTGCGTGAGGATTCATTCGATGAATGGATAAGCCGCGCAACAGCTTCAGCCTGAGAAAGGTCCAACCGACCGTTCATAAAAGCCCGATAGGTAAATTCGCCAGGTTCCGCAAGTCTGACACCTTCATTTTGAAAGAGCTGAAGAATACGTCGGACGATGTGGCGGCTCCCATGACAGTGTATTTCTACTACATCTTCGGAGGTGTAGGAGTGAGGCGACGCCATAAAAACAGCCATCACCTCATCAATTTTATTATTGAGGGAATCATAAATATGGCCATGATAAAGATGATGAGAGAAAAACCTGTCGGACCCACCAGTGGCCTTAAAAAATTTTGATAATAAAAAAAGAGATTGGGTTCCAGACAACCGGATAATGGAAATGCCCCCTTCACCCGGGGGGGTGGCGGGGGCAATAATCGTATCCTGCCTATTCATAAGAGATCAGTCAGCCTGTCTGCGAATAAGATATTGCTGCAGAATAGTTAGAACGTTATTAACGAGCCAGTAGATGACAAGACCTGATGGGAAATTCAGGAACATGAAGGTAAAAACAACCGGCATGATGAGCATGATTTTCTCTTGAGTCGGATCCATATTAGTCGGCGTCATTTTTTGCTGTAGAAACATCGTCACACCCATAATGAGCGGCGTAACATAATAAGGGTCCTTAGCGGACAAGTCAGTTATCCAAAGCATGAATGGCGCGTGCCTTAATTCGATAGAACCGAGCAAAACCCGATAAAGAGCGAAAAATACCGGTATCTGAATAAGCATTGGCAAACAGCCACCCATAGGATTGACTTTATTTTCCTTATAAAATTTCATCATTTCCTGGTTGAGGCGTTGCTTGTCCGAGCCAAATTTTTCCCGGAGCTTTTTCATTTCAGGCTGAAGCTTTTGCATCCCCTTCATGGATTTGTAACTTTTCTGGGTCAGGGGCCAAAAAATAATTTTAATGCAGACGGTCAATAGAATAATAGCCAGACCATAATTTCCGAGAAAACCGTAGAAAAATTTAAGCACAACCATCAGAGGCTTAGCTAACGGATGAAAAAACCCGTAATGAATGATTTCTTCAAACTGCTTACCACTCTTCGCAAGATCTTCTACTTTTTTAGGTCCGGCATATATTGTATAACTAATACTGTAATCCTGGTCGGGATTCAGCGAAAATGTTTGTGATGAGAAATTATTAAAAATATTATTTCCATCTTTGGAAACAACTATTTTCCCATTATTTTCATCAGGATGAATAGCGAACAAAAAGTATTTACTGGTAAAACCCGACCAGACAATACTATTTTTATACACTTTACTAGTATCGTTAAGATCTTTGATATCGTCCTCTAAAAGTTCATTGCCATCATAGGATACAGGCCCCTCGAAAGAATACATTTCACTTCCCTTATCTTCATCAAAGGGAGTGACCATAGATAGACTGATTGCCCCACTGACTGTATTTTCTTTATTGTTCGTTATATTGACAATGAGATCGAAATCATAGCTTTCAGCATGAAAAACAAAAATTTTCTGAATAATAAATCCATCATATTCAGCTGTAAATACAACTTTTTGTTCTGAATCTATGGTGATATCACCTGATACGTTAGAGGTATAATTTAAATTGACAGGAATATTGATGCCGTTACTGGAAAATGTTTTTAAGCTGAAATTTTCAAAATTATTTGCTTCAAAGAGTTCATAATTCTTACTGTCCTTCTCATTAGATTCCCTATACTGATTAAGAGAGATATCCTTAACAACTCCCCCCATACTACTCAGGATAACCTTAAAAACTTTATTGGTAACCGTAATTTCGACCGGTTCTGACTCATTAGCGACAGAAACCATCCGATTTTCAGCAACCGCTGCCGCATTGTCAGAGGTACTGGATATTTGACCACCATCCTCAACAGCAGCATTCTCCTGAATTTGAGAGGAAGGTGCTTCTTGTGGAGGTTTAGGGGCAAAAAACATGCTGTAGCCAGACCAAAGCAGCACGATAAGGGCAATAGCCAGAATAGTTCTATTATTTTCCATTACAAAGATCCCGCGTCTTATTATGAGGAACAGGGTCATACCCACCTTTATGGTAGGGATGACACTTGCTCAAACGTTTCAATGTAAAAAACATTCCTTTTAGAACACCAAATTCTAAAATTGAATCTTTAGCATACTGTGAACAGGTAGGATAAAAACGGCAAGCAGGAGGAAAAATTGGTGAAATAAAATATCGATAAAAATCGATGATATGAATGAGTAAAGATTTAAACATCTTTAATTCTTTGAGAAAAGAATATCGAGTTCTTCAAAAATCGCCTTACTATCTAAATGAGAAATATTTTTTTTGACAATTATTGAATAATCATAAACATGAAACGTGAATCTATGAGTCCTGAAAAATTGTCTAATAAGGCGTTTGCTACGATTCCGGCAGACAGCATTCCCAGTTTTTTTACTCGCTGTTATGCCGAGCCTGGAATCAGTTTGCGAAGAATTGCATTTTAAAAGAATAAAATGGGGTGTAGCCGTCTTACACCCCATTCTTCTGATTTTCTTGAATTCCCAGGACTTTTTTAAACGCAGATGACCTGGAAAAGCATATTTCATTATTATTTTATTTTTGCGGAATTGTCACAACCAGCGATTTCCGACCACGTGCACGACGGCGATTGAGGACCTGGCGACCGTTCTTAGTCTGCATCCTCTTTCTGAAACCGTGAGTCCGCTTTCTCTTGATCCGGCTCGGCTGATAAGTTCTCTTGGACATATCTAAACTCCTATACTTTGAATGCTGACAAAGTGCTACTTTAGATCACAAAAACGCTGACAAGTCAACACTTTTTGCATTTAAAAAATATCTGGAACATATTCCGAATAACCTTTATATTTATCAATTGGAATTTTGGGGAATTCTCGTTTATAAGGATATTTATTTAATATTTTCAAATATTTATTCAATATTCACAGCTGTTAAAAACTTGTGGAATAACAATGAAAAACCTTTGGGAAAAAACTTTAAAAAAATTACAGGAAAAAATAAGCGACCAGAATATCACTACCTGGATAGCGCCGATCAGGCCGGTTTCTGTCAATGACACCTCATTGAAATTAGAGGTTCCAAATAAATTTATAAAAGACTGGATTAAAGAGAATTACCTTCAAACTATTAAAGAATCAATATTTGAAATAACTGATAAGAATCTAAAAATAGATATAGCAATAAATAAAAATATTAAAAATATATCAGAAAAAACTGAAGAATCAGAAAAAACCAAGAAACAGGAACCTAAAATTAAAGAGATAAAAAATGACGAGATAGAGCTGTCAAACTTAAATCCTAATTATACATTCGAGAGTTTCGTATCAGGACCTTCAAATCAATTTGCTCACGCGGCTGCACTAGCTGTTTCAAATAATCCTGCTACGACCTATAATCCGCTTTTTATTTATGGAGGTGTTGGTTTAGGTAAAACTCATATAATTCATGCTATAGGTAATGAGATATTAAAAAAGAATAATAGTGTAAAGGTTTGTTACTATTCATCAGAAAAATTCACAAATGAACTTATCAATTCTTTAAGACATGCAAAAATGGATGAATTTAGAGATAAGTTCAGATCAATAGATATTCTTCTAATAGACGATATACAATTTATAGCTGGAAAAAAAAGTACTCAGGAAGAATTTTTTCATACTTTTAACGCCTTATATGAATCACACAAACAGATTGTTGTAACATCAGATAAATTTCCAAAAGAAATCCCTGACCTTGAGGAACGCTTGAGATCTCGTTTCGAATGGGGACTCATAGCAGATATACAGTCTCCGGACACGGAGACCAAACAGGCCATTTTAAAGATGAAAGCAGATCAGAATAAAATTGATCTGCCCGAAGATGTCGCATATTTCCTGGCCAACTCAATTACCAGTAACGTCAGAGAATTGGAAGGATACCTGATACGAGTCGGGGCATACGCTAGTCTGACTTCGACCCCCATCAATCTTGAAATGGCTAAAAATATTCTTAAGGACATCATCATTGAAAACAGCAGGGAAATAACTATCGAAAAAATCCAGAAAACCGTGGCGGAGCATTTTCAGATTAAAACCATCGAACTCAAATCATCGAAAAGATTGAAAAACCTTGTTTTTCCGAGACAGGTCGCCATGTATATCTGTCGGAAAATGACGGATCTCTCTTACCCTGAAATAGGTTCGAAGTTTGGTGGTAAGGACCATTCGACGATAATCCATGCCATAAAAAAAATAGAGAAGAAAATCGATGATGATATGCATACGAGAATGATGATAGAAAAGCTGATGGAAAAGATGGGGTCATAACGGTGGATATCTGGGAAGAATCTGGGGACAAGTCGTCCTGCCCGCTCCAAAGTGATGAAAACGTGGACAGAAGAGGAAATTATCCACACTCAGAAAATTAAAATTTTTTTCGTTATTCCAAATAGTTAAGGTTTTTTAAACATATAAACAGAACCTACTATTACTACTAAGTTAATAAAGATAATATAGATAATATATAGTTACCTGTTGACGGAGGATATATGAACTTTGAAATCACTAAAGACGACTTCCTGAAAGCCCTAACCAAAGTCCAGGGAATTATCGAAAAGCGCCACACCATACCGATTCTTGCCAATGTTCTGCTCGAGACGAGGAACAATGAATTATTGATCACCGCAACCGATCTTGAGGTAGGTCTCAAGACCAAATTTCCCTGTCGTGTCGAAGAGGAGGGAAAAGTCACTGTTTCGGCTAAAAAATTATTTGAAATCATAAAGGAATTACCGAATTCAACCGTACAATTCAGTTCCAAGAATAATTTCTGGGTCGAGATAAAATGCGAAAAATCCCTGTTCAACCTGGTTGGCCTGTCACCAGAAGATTTTCCGAGATTTCCTGAAATTACCGAGAATGTTACAGATCTGGAAAGCGCTTTATTTATCGAGATGATAGATAAAACAATTTTTTCGGTCTCCAATGACGAAACAAAATTTAATCTGACCGGTATATATATTAAATATGAGGTCCAAGATACCGAAAATAAGCTGACTTTCGTTTCTACTGATGGTCATAGACTATCTATGATTACCAAAAATATGAAAACGGAATTGGATGATAATTTTGCTAAAGGATTCATACTCCCTAAAAAGGGAATTTTTGAGATAAGAAAACTGATTGAAAATACGGATGAAAATATTGGAATTGGTATTAGTGACAATAATTTTATTGTCAGATATATGGATACTGTTCTTGTAATGCGTCTTGTCGATGGAGAATTTCCCGATTATACAAGGGTCATTCCTCAAAAAACGGAAAATTACGCTTTAATAAATAAAGATGATTTTCTACACGCTTTAAAGAGAATTTCAATTTTATCAAGTGAAAAATCTAAAGGGATTAAAATTAATTTTAAAAATGACTTGCTAATATTAAGTTCATCAAATCCAGAATTAGGTGATGCTAAAGAGGAAATTGATACAGTATATAATGGCCAGGAAATTTCAATAGGATTTAATGCTAAATATATAATAGATATTCTTCAAGTAATAAAATCTGAAAACATTGTTTTTTATTTAAAGGATAATATTTCTCCTGGAAGAATAAGCCCAGAAAAAGATGAAGATCATCTTTCTGTGATTATGCCTATGAGATTGTAAATGAATGGTTATTGAAAAAATAATATTAAAAAACTTTAGAAATTTTAAAAATCTAATTTTCGAACCCTGTGAACATATAAATTATATTGTCGGCCAAAATGCCCAGGGAAAAACAAATTTTATTGAATCAATATATTTCTGTTCTTTTTTTAAAAGCTATAGGACTAATAATTTATTAAACCTTATAAACAAAGATAGTGATTTTTTCTTTATCGAATTAACAGTAAAGGGAGAGACAGTAAAAAATAAAATCAGTATTGGATATGATAAAAAGAGAACAAAAAGTATAAAGGTTAACGATAAAATACCAGAAAATAATATTTTTTTTAAAAATATAAATTCTATTATTTATTATCCGGATGAAATAAATTTTCTTTGTATATATCCTCAATATAGAAGAAATTTTATTGATAGAAGTATTTTTTTAACAGATTTTGATTTTCTTAATATATATGGAAAATATAAAAAAATATTGAAAAATAGAAATTGTATATTAAAAAGTAAAAATTATAATGAAGATCTAGACTTAGCTTGGTGTGAAGAATTATCAAAGTTAGCTTCTATTATAGTAATTAAAAGAAATGAATATATTAAAAGAATAAATTTGTCATTGAAGGAAGACAATTTTAACAATGAAATATATTCGATCAAATATACAAAATATGATTTGGAAAATATTGAAAAAAATATTTTAAGTAAAATTTTAAAGTCAAAGGAAAAAGATTTAAAATTAGGATATACAACAGTTGGCCCACATTGTGATGATTTTATATTCGAAATTAATAATAATGATATAAGAAAATTTTCTTCAGAAGGACAAAAAAAATCCTTCATATTAAAATATAAAAAATCACAAATATTTGATTATAAAAATATTTATAATTTTTATCCTGTTCTTATACTTGATGATATTTCTAATGAACTTGATAGTAAAAGAAAAAATAAGTATCTATATGATATTTTGTCCAATACTGGTCAGGTTTTTGTAACGACTACGGATAGTAAAAATATAAATTCCGATAAAAATAACGTTTTTAAAGTGGTCAATGGTCAAATCATCTATTGAATAAGAGGTACTATGTCAGAAGAAAAAAAGTACGGAGCTGAGAGTATTCAGGTTCTCGAAGGTCTCGAAGCGGTTAGAAAACGTCCTGCCATGTATATTGGGTCTACTTCCGTGCAAGGTCTCCATCATCTTGTTTACGAAGTTGTCGACAACTCAATAGATGAGGCCCTGGCTGGGTACTGTGATGAAGTTAAAATAACGATCCATGCCGACAATTCCGTGACGGTTGTTGATAATGGCCGCGGTATTCCGGTTGAATATCATGAAAAACAGAAAAAGTCCGCTGCTGAAGTTGTCATGACCGTGCTTCATGCCGGTGGTAAGTTCGATGATAAAGGAGAAGGAGCCTACAAGGTTTCCGGTGGCCTGCATGGCGTTGGAGTGTCCGTTGTTAATGCTCTTTCCAGCAAACTGGATCTTGAAATTCGCCGGGATGGAAAAGTTCATAAGCAAAGCTATCTCAGGGGCGTGCCGACCGGTCCTCTCAACGTTGATGGCGAAACGATAAAAAGAGGAACCAAGATCACTTTCTGGCCTGATCCCGATATATTTGAGACCCTTGAATTTTCGTTTGAGACCCTGTCGACACGGCTTCGGGAGCTGGCTTTTCTCAATGCCGGTGTCAAGATAACGATTACCGATGATCGCACCGAAAAGAGTAATGAATTTATTTATGAGGGGGGGATCAAATCCTTCGTCGAGTACCTGAATCGCGCGAAAAATTCACTGCACATCCCACCTATCTATTTCAATGGAAACAAGGATGGCGTCGATGTGGAGATCGCTATTCAGTATAACGATGGTTACGATGAGAAAATTTTCACTTTTGCCAACAATATCAATACCCACGAGGGAGGTACTCACCTGAGCGGATTTCGGGCGGCGTTGACCCGTACCATGAACGCTTATGCCGCCAATAACAATCTATTGAAGAATGTGAAGGTCTCTATCAGTGGTGATGACCTTCGCGAGGGTATTGCCGCTGTCATTTCCGTTAAACTGCCAGATCCTCAGTTTGAAGGACAGACCAAAACCAAGCTTGGTAATTCGGAGATCAAAGGGTTCGTTGAATCTTTGATGAATGAAAAACTGGCGACTTTTCTTGAAGAGAATCCTCAGGTTGCCAAAAGAATTTTGGAAAAAGGAATTGAGGCTGCCCGGGCCCGGGAAGCCGCCCGCAAAGCGCGGGATCTGACCCGGAGAAAAGGAGCCCTGGAAGGACTCTCCTTGCCCGGTAAACTGGCTGACTGTCAGGAAAAGGATCCTGGTCTGTGTGAAATATATCTGGTCGAGGGTGATTCCGCAGGGGGGAGTGCCAAACAGGGTCGCGATCGGAAATTTCAGGCCATCCTTCCATTGAAAGGAAAAATTCTCAACGTTGAAAAAGCGCGTTTCGACAAGCTGCTGACTTCAAATGAGATCCGGACCCTTATCACAGCGATGGGGACAGGCATTGGCAAGGATGACTTTGATGTGACCAAGTTGCGTTATCATCGCATTATTATCATGACTGATGCCGACGTCGATGGCTCTCACATCAGAACACTCCTGTTAACCTTCTTTTTCAGACAAATGCCTGAAATCGTCGAGCGTGGTCATCTTTATATCGCCCAACCACCCCTCTACAAGGTTAAAAAAGGGAAACGGGAGATTTACCTCAAGGACGATGACGCTCTGCTTGAATATCTTCTCGATAATGGCACCGAAGGGTTGTCTCTGGAGATGGACCGGGGCCAGAAAATTTTACGCGGTAAGCAGATCATTCCAACCCTGAAGAATATCATCGGCTATAACCGGCATTTCGACAAGATCGTCAACAAGGGGGTTCCGGCAGAAATTCTGAAGATTTTCGTCAAAGGTAAAATTAAAAACGGGTATGCGGACAAAGAAAATCTTGAGCCTCTGGCTGCGCAGCTTAAGGATACCGAGCCAAATGCCAAATACCAGGTCTTGGAGGATCCGGACCGAATTCTTGTCAGCTTCGGTAACGTTCATGCCCGCATCGATCGTCAGACAGTTGAAATATTGTCCTCTCACGAGTATAAGTTGTTGCTCCAGGCCTATCGACAGGTTGAAGACATTTGCCAGAATGGTGCCGTCGTCATGTCGACGGAAAACGGTGAGGATACGGAAATTACCGATCGTCAGGAATTGCTCGATACGATTCTTACCAGAGCTAAAAAAGGTCAGTACATTCAACGCTATAAAGGTCTAGGTGAGATGAATCCCGAGCAGCTCTGGGAAACCACCATGGATCCTGATAAAAGAATACTGCTGCAGGTCACCATCGAGGACGCAGTCCGGGCCGATGAAATATTCACTGTGCTGATGGGAGACCAGGTTGAACCGCGACGCGAATTTATCGAACTCAATGCTTTGAATGTCGTCAATCTGGATGTTTAACCGGTTCGAAAGAACTTCCGCCAGGGAAGTTGGAGGTATACATGCTGTCTGAAGAGAACAAGGTCACAGTCAACATAGAAGATGAAATGCGTAAATCCTATATGGATTACGCCATGAGTGTCATTGTCGGTCGCGCCCTGCCCGATGTCAGGGATGGTCTTAAACCGGTTCACAGGCGTATTTTGTATGCCATGCACGACCTGAACAATGATTTCAACAAGCCTTACAAAAAATCCGCGCGGGTTGTCGGCGACGTTATCGGTAAATATCATCCCCACGGCGACAGTGCGGTTTACGATACCATCGTCAGAATGGCTCAGGACTTTTCCATGAGGCATCCGCTGGTTGACGGACAGGGGAACTTCGGATCCATCGACGGTGACTCTGCTGCTGCCATGCGTTATACCGAAATTCGTATGGACCGCCTGGCCCACGAACTGCTGGCTGATATTGACAAGGAAACGGTTGATTTCGGCCCCAACTACGATGAATCCCTGGAAGAACCTCTGGTTCTTCCCTGTAAGTTTCCCAACCTCCTGGTGAATGGTTCTGAGGGGATTGCGGTTGGCATGGCAACCAAAATCCCCCCGCATAACCTCGGTGAGGTTATCGACGGGCTGGTTGCCATCATTGATGATCCTCACCTGAGTACTGAAGAGTTGATGGAGAAGGTACCCGGTCCCGATTTTCCGACGGGCGGCTTCATCAATGGCCGTGAAGGTATTCGCGAGGCCTATAATACCGGCAGAGGAATAGTTCAGATGCGGGCGCGCGCCCTGGTGGAAGTAGACCGCCGCAGTGGCAGGGAGTCCATCGTCGTTACTGAAATACCTTTTCAGGTCAACAAGGCAAGACTGATCGAAAAAATTGCCGAGCTGGTTAAAAACAAGAAAATCGAAGGGATTTCCGATCTCAGGGACGAGTCCGACCGGGACGGCATGCGGATCGTTATTGAGCTGAAAAAAGATATGGTTCCCGGGGTCATTCTGAACCAACTTTACAAGATGACGGCCATGCAGGCGTCTTTCGGTATTATCATGCTGGCTATTGTCGGCGGTCAGCCGAAGATCCTGACCCTGCGCGAGGTTCTGGACAGTTTTATTGACCACCGTCGTGAAATCGTCACCAGACGTTGTGTCTACGAACTCAAAAAGGCCGAAGCCAGGGCCCATATTCTGCACGGACTTAAACTGGCCCTCGAAAATCTCGACGAGGTGATCCAGATCATCAAAAGCAGCGCCACGCCGGCAGAAGCCAAGCAGAACCTCATCAGTCGGTTCTCCTTCAGTGAGATTCAGGCCCAGGCCATTCTGGATATGCGTCTCCACCGCCTCACCGGTCTTGAGCAAAGCAAAATTCTTGAAGAACTTGAACAGATCCTGGCTCAGATAGCCCGTCTCAAGGAGATTCTTGCCAGCGAGGTTGAAATTCTCAAAATCATCAAGACCGAACTGATCGAGGTCAAGGAGAAATACGCCAATTCCCGAAGAACCGAAATCATCGACAAGTCGGTTGATCTGACTCTTGAAGACATGATCGTCGAAGAAGATATGGTGGTGACCGTCACCCACAGTGGCTATATCAAACGCAATGCGGTGTCCCTCTATCGGGCTCAGCGCCGGGGTGGCAAGGGAAAGACGGGGATCCGTCCCAAAGATGAGGATTTTGTCGAAAGCCTGTTTATCGCATCGACCCATTCCTACGTCCTGATCTTTACCAACCTGGGCAAGGTGTACTGGTTGAAGGTGCATGAAATTCCCCAGGGTGGCCGAGCTTCCCGCGGCAAAGCCATTGTCAACCTGCTTAAACTCGCCCCGGAAGAAAAGGTCACGACGATATTGCCGGTCAAGCAATTTGAGCAGGGCAAATATATCGTTACCGCGACAGAAAGAGGGATCATCAAAAAGACCGATCTCATGGCTTATTCGAATCCCCGCTCCGGAGGGATAATCGCGCTGACAATCGATGAGGGTGACAGCCTGATCGAGGCTCGTCTGACCGATGGTGAGCAGGATCTGTTACTGGCGACCCGCAACGGCAAGTCGATCAGATTCCCCGAAACCGATGTTCGTCCCATGGGACGTCCGGCCCGCGGTGTTCGCGGTATGACCCTGGAAGGGGACGATGAAGTCATCGGCCTGCAGACCATTTCGGACAACACCGCACTGGCGCTGGTTACGGTTACAGAAAACGGCTATGGAAAACGGACCGATATCGGAGAGTATCGCGTTCAGAGCCGCGGCGGTAAAGGAATCATCACCATCAAGACCAGCGAACGAAACGGCAAGGTCGTTGATATCAAGATGGTCAATGATGATTCGGACCTGATGTTTATTACCAATCGCGGCAAACTGCTGCGAACCAAGGTGAACAATATCCGTTCAATCGGCAGAAACACCCAGGGTGTCCGAATGATGGTCCTGGAAGAGGATGAATTTATCGTCTCAGTGGCACGTCTGGCCGAAAAGGAAACAGCGGATGAATCTGCACCAATTGAAGAAGAAATTGAAGCAGGACCTGATCAAGCAGGAGAAGAGGAAGAATAATTCCTTAAAAAAAAAAAGATTATCCCTGTTCGTGATGGCCCTGATCACCGGTTTGCTGGTCTACCAGACTGTTCATTTTTATTTAATGAACCGGCCTGGGCAGCTCCTTGATAATGCTATAAAACAGGAAAGTTATCAGCAATTTGACAAGGCTCTGGGTACGTACGAAAACATCATTCATACGTACCCGGAGACGCATGAAGCTGAGATCGCCCTGTATAATTCGGCCCTTCTCTGGCAAACTGATCTCAAGGATATGAGAAAGGCTCTCCTGCTGTACCTTCAGCTGGAGCGCGATTATCCTGACAGTCATTTTCTTTTCCCGGCGCGAAAAGAGGCGGCCTGGATTGTCAAATATGCATTACACGACTATACGCAGGCGGTCGGCTACTATCAGCGCCTCTATCATATGACCGACCAGGGGGGATACCGGTTCCTTTATGAAATTGCTGATTGTTATTTCCGCCTCGAAAACTATACTCAGGCCAGGATCGAACTCGAGAACCTGCTCCTGGTTTATCCGCAGAGCCCGTTGACTCCTGTCGCACTGTATCGGATCGGCGGCCTGTATTTAATCGAAAACGATCCGGAAAAGGCCCGCGAGACCTGGCGGAAGCTGATCGCCGATTATCCTGACAGTCCGTACCGGGCAGAAGCGGAATTCAGTCTGGCCAGGAGTTACGAGGAAGTTGACCAGTTGGAAAAGGCTCTGGACGCTTACAGCGGGCTGACGGATTTCAAGCGGAGATCTTTACTGGAAAGCAAGATAACGTCTTTAAAACAAAGAATTTCAGAAAAGAACAAGGTGCTCGAATGAAAAGAGAATACGCGGTTATCGGGGCCGGGAGCTGGGGGACTACTCTGGCGAATCTTTTGGCAAAAAAAGGACTTTCCGTAACACTCTGGTGTTATGAGCAAGATCTCGCAAAAAGAATGCAGGTCGCCAGGGTCAATGATGTTTATCTTCCGGATATCTCACTGTCTGACAATCTGATTTTCACCGATTCTCTGGAGGAAGCTTTGGCGGGAAAAAATTTTATTGTCTTTGTCACGCCATCGCAAGTCACCAGAACTATTCTCGAACAGGCCCTCCCCTTCTTGTCCAGGAATTCGATCATCGTGTCGGCATCGAAGGGAATTGAAAACAATACCCTGATGCTGTTATCCCAGGTTTTCGAGGAAATTCTCCCCCCCTCCCTGGCGGAGAATCTGGCCTTTTTATCCGGTCCGTCATTTGCCAAAGAAGTCAGTCGTGACATGCCGACAGCCGTCGTTGCCGCTGCCCGCCGGCATACCGTTGCCAAACAGGTCCAGGACGCCTTCAGTACGGAAAAATTCAGGGTTTATACCCATACCGATATTATCGGCGTTGAACTGGGCGGGGCTATGAAAAACGTCATTGCCCTGGCTGCCGGGGTTGCCGATGGACTCGGCTTCGGTCATAACAGTCGAGCCGCCCTGATTACCCGGGGTCTGGCCGAAATGACCAGACTCGGCGTAAAGCTGGGCGGTAAAGCCGAGACCTTCGCCGGACTGGCTGGCATGGGAGATCTGGTTCTGACCTGCACAGGTGATCTTTCGCGTAACCGGACCGTTGGAATTGAACTCGGCAAAGGGCGCAAACTTGAAGATATCCTTGCCGGTATGACGATGATTGCCGAAGGGGTAAAGACCACCCTGTCGGCCTATGAGCTGGCCGGTAAAAACGATGTCGAAGTCCCTATCATTGAGCAGATGTACGCAATCCTCTATCAGGACAAGGATCCGCGCCAGGCAGTCAGCGATCTGATGATGAGGGATCTCAAGGCAGAATAACTGTCAATCCTGTTACCGGAAGAGAGAGTCTGTAATGAAAAAATTCCTTCTCGCTATCGTTTTCGTGGTAGTCGCCGTTTCCAGCGCAGTTGCCGGACCCGTCGTCGAAATGAGGACAAATCTCGGGACCATCACCCTTGAACTCGACCGGGAAAAGGCCCCCGTGACCGTTGAAAATTTTTTGCAATACGTTGATCGCGGATTTTACGATGGCACCATTTTTCATCGGGTTATCAAAGGATTCATGATTCAGGGTGGCGGTTTCGACGCGGCGGAAAAAAGAAAGTCGACGGAGGCACCGATCGAAAACGAGGCGACCAACGGATTGAAAAACGCCAAGGGAACCATTGCCATGGCCAGGACCAATGTCATCAACAGCGCCACCAGTCAGTTTTTTATCAACCTCGTCGATAATGACTTTCTGAATCATCGGGATACCTCCGCCAGAGGATATGGATATGCTGTCTTCGGACGGGTCATCAAAGGCATGGATGTCGTTGAAAAGATTGGTCGGACGCAAACCTATGCTAAAAATAACCTGTTCAGGGATTATCCGCAGACACCTATTGTCATTGAATCCGTCAAATTGATAGACTGAAGGACTTACGGTTATGACCGGGTCATAATCCGCCTACTTCTACCAGGTTGTTATCCAAAAAGGGAGCAGGATGACGACGTTTCGGATCATGAGTTATCATATCAACGGCCTGCAGAACACCTCCGGTCATTTTATGCCTGAGTTGTGCGCGCAGGTCATAAATTCTCTGCATGCCGACGTGGTTCTGTTGCAGGGGCTCGGTCCTCCCGTCGGTGTGAGCTCGGTCAGACATCTGGCCAGCCTGGTTGGCATGGACGTTTTCGGTCCCGATCACGAAGGGGCCTGTTGTTTTCTTTCCCGCTTTCCTCTGCACAATATCCAGGGAGCCCCTCTTGGTTACGGCGCCCGCTGTTTAAGAGCGGATCTCGACCACGATGATGGTCGTATCCATCTGTTCAATGTCTGTCTCGGCTGGGATATCTGGCAGCGCTATGAGCAGGTTAAGGTTTTGCTGAGTGAGCAGGTTCTTAATAACCCCTCATTGCCCTGTGCTCTGGTTCTCGGCGGCGATTTCGGACTGCCCTTCTGGGACGGGGGCCAGTTAAGCGAAGCACGCCAGCTAAAGCGCGCCGGGCACCCGCTCCTGATGGCGAATTATCCGGCCCGGTTTCCACTTTGGGGACGTGGACGGATCTACCTCCGCGGGCCAGTCAAACTGCTCAAATCACGAGTCGTTAAAAATTCCGAAAGCAAACAGGTCTCCCCTCATCTGCCCGTTGTTGTCGAGGTGAAAACTCAGGAAGCGCGGACTTATCTTAAACTCAAAAGCAAATCCCCTTTACCGGCCAAACAGCCTGATCCCATCTGTGGATAAATCTGTTGACTTGTGGATAAGCTGGAAAATAAGCATGACCAAAAAAACGGAAAAAGCATTGCAGATGCTGCGTGCCCTTGAAAACATCTATCCCAACGCCGAATGTGCCCTTCATTACGAAAACCCCTGGCAATTACTGGTTGCCACCATCCTGTCTGCTCAATGTACCGATGTCAGAGTCAACATGGTGACGGAAAAGTTGTTTGAGGAACTTCCCGGGCCTGAGGATATGGCCGCTGCCGGGCAGGAAAGGGTGGAAAAATTGATCCGGACCACCGGGTTTTTCCGAAACAAGGCGAAAAATCTCATTCTTTGCGCCCGGCAGATACTTGAAAAGCATCAGGGGAAGGTTCCCGAAAAAATAGACGCCCTGGTCGCTCTGGCCGGAGTGGGCCGCAAAACAGCCAATGTTGTCCTGGGGAACGCCTATGGCATTCCGGGAATGGTTGTCGACACCCATGTCAAACGCCTTTCACGCCGGTTCGGTTGGACCAAGGCCGATGATCCGGTGAAGATAGAGCAGGACCTGTGCCGTTTGCTGCCCAAAAAAGAATGGACTCAATGCAGTCACACTCTCATAGCTCATGGCCGCGCCTGCTGCAAGGCACCGACACCGGTGTGCAGTCAGTGTCCGGTCAGCGATCTCTGCCTGCGCAAAGGAGTGGATAAGGCGCGCTGACGTAAAAGGATAAATAAAGGTTGTTTTTTGTCAACCAATGTTTATTATGTTTGTGTGTTGATATGTCAGTCGTTCTATTGAGGTTCGAGGGGGGAGACCTAAAATCAAAGGGCGGCAATCGTACCATCAACAGGTTCTGGGTTGCTGACGGGGGGCGTGACCGAGATCTACTCGAACCCCTTTTTTACAAGTCCGGTCATGCTCTACAATCTTGACGGCAGAGATGTTTTCAGGAACTGAAAACATCTCTGCCGCTTGCAGACGTCTGTCGACCAGGAACGCCCGGTCATATCCCCGTCCTTGTTTTCTTATTTAAGTCGGAATTAAATCTTCGTACCAATGGCTGGGATGAAAAATACTCCCTGCGGCACCTACTCAAGTAAATTTTTTTCGCAGGTGAATGTCATTCGAAAAAACACCGTATAGGAAAACAGAGAAAAGGACGATATTAGATATATTATTTACAAATTTTCAGTTATTCAGAAGAAGGGGGCTCCAAAAATTTATTTATACAATTTTTGGTGAAATTCGGATATGGAACTGTTGAAGATTGAAAATTATTATAAAGATAAAATAGAAGAAAAAGATGAACTAAGGATAAAATTATTAGAAGAAAAGGAACTTAATTTATATTTATCAGAGAAAATAGAAGAAATAAATAATGAGCTAGAAAAAATTTTGTTCGAAAAAAACAGTTATATTGAAAAACAAAAAAGTTTTTATATTAGAAATATCATATTATCTGTCATTCTTAGTTTTATATTAGGGGTGACAATTTCTGGAACATATACTTATTCTCTATATAAAAATAGAAATATAGCCAATAAATTTTCTCAAAACAAAAGCGCTTTGACTGAAGAATCAGGATTTGAGGCTGTTTCTTCTGACAGTTGGGACCCTGTTGAAACAGAAGCGAGACTCAGCCGGGAGATTTCCGTGGTTCTGGCCCGGGATAAGCTGCTCAAAACAGAACGGGAGGGGGGGCAGCCGGGACGTGTGGCTGATTCAGTGGTACAGGAATAGATGTCGATTGAGCTCAGCTGAAAAAGCCTACAGGCAAATCTGAGGATGCCATGTTTTTGACAAATGAAAAAGCTCCGTGATAGTCACGGAGCTTTTTTGGTTTACCCTCAAAAACTTATATCTCGTTACCGACGGGGTCGTCGGCTTTGATAAATCAAAGAAATCAGACTTTGGTGACGTTTGCGGATTGTGGCCCTTTTTCGCCCTGGATAACATCAAATGTTACACGGTCGCCTTCGGCCAGAGATTTGAAGCCTTCTGCCTGGATAGCTGAGAAATGAACAAAGACGTCTGGACCGTTGTCTTGCTCAATAAAACCGAAACCTTTAGAGTCATTAAACCACTTAACTGTACCTTCTGCCATGCTTTTACTCCTTATGCTTTTACGAGGGCAACCGAGACACGATAAATGCGCTTCTAGCACAACAACAATTTAAAAACAATGTTATTTTTTGATAAATAGTTAATTTAGGGTAAAAAACCGTAGTTTTTTAGATTTTTTTCAAAGATTCTCTATAATTCTCACAAAAAACTAACAATAAAACCCCATCTTCCTTAATCTCGGTATTATTAGACAAGGTGAGGAAAATATGAGTGAAACAAAGAAAACCGTTTTGGTCGTGGAGGACGAAGAAGACATCCTGGCCCTTCTTCATTTCAACCTGATCAAGGCTGGTTACAATGTCATTTGCGCCGCCTGCGGAGAGGAAGGGCTGAATTGCGTTTCAGAGCATCAGCCCGACCTGGTTCTGCTCGACCTGATGCTCCCCGGCATCGACGGGCTGGAAATCTGCCGGCGCTTGCGCAAACAAGAGGGCACCAAGGAAACGCCCATTATCATGCTGACCGCCAAGGGGGAAGAGAGCGACGTCGTCAAAGGGCTGGAGCTGGGCGCCGATGATTACGTCACCAAACCTTTCAGTATCAAGGTGCTGCTGGCGAGGGTGAAAACCGTCATGCGGAGACGCAAGGACGTTGCGGAACGGTCCGAGGAGGATGAAATCGTCTTCGATCAGCTCCTGATTCACCCCGGTCGCAACCTGGTTCAGATCGCCGGTCAGAACATCGACCTGACCTATACCGAATTTCGGGTTCTGGCGGCCCTGGCCAGCCGTCCCGGATGGGTCTTTACACGCTATCAGATCGTTAACGCGGTGCGCGGCGAAGATTACGCCGTTACCGACCGGGCGGTCGATGTCCAGATCGCCGGCTTACGCAAAAAACTCGGATCTTACGGACAGTATATCGAGACCGTGCGCGGCGTCGGTTACCGGTTTCGGGAGGCGGCATGAAGGCGAAACGGCTTGTTTGGCAGCTTTATCCGACCTACATCCTGCTGAGCCTTCTGGTCCTGTTCGGACTGGGCTGGTACATATCGACGGCGTTGCGTGATTTTCATTACGAACAGACCGCCGGCGATCTCAAGGCTCGTGCCCAACTGGTCAAGGAGCAGCTGCAGGGGCAATTTGACGCCACGCACAAGGTCTGGCTGGGCCAGTTGGTCAGAAGGCTTGGGGAGAGTTCGGGAACCAGGATAACGATCATCCTCAAAGACGGCGTGGTCCTGGCCGATTCCGAAGAAGATATCCGGAAGATGGAGAATCACAGTCAGCGTCCCGAAATCAAGACGGCAGTCAGCGGTGACTTCGGCAAATCGATCCGGTTCAGCCGGACCCTGGGACAGACGCTGATGTACGTGGCCGTTCCCTTTGAACAAAACGGCGAGGTTCTGGGGACCGTGCGCACGGCGATCTCCATCTCCGATGTCGATGATACCCTGGGGAATATCCGTCAACGCCTGTTTCTGGCCGGTTTCGTCATCGTGCTGCTGGCCGTCCCCATCTCCTGGTGGCTGTCCCGTCGTATCAGTCGTCCTCTTGAGCTGATGACCGGAGCGGCTCAGCGTTTTTCCCAGGGCGAACTGGAAACTCCCCTTGCCGAAACCGGCTCCATTGAGACCCAGAGGTTGGCCAAGGCCCTGAATCACATGGCTTCTGACCTGTCGGAAAGGATTCACCGCGAGGTTGAACAGCGTGGCGAAATGGAGGCGATCCTGGGCTGTATGGTTGAGGGGATCATCGCCATTGATAACGAACAGCGGGTGATCCGTATGAACTCGGCCACGGCGCGGCTGTTCGGCATCAGTTCCCACTTCGAGCCGGGGCGCCCCATTCACGAACTGATTCGCAATTCGGAGCTGCAGCGGTTTATCAGAAAGGGCCTCAACCTTCAGGAGCCTCTGGAAGATGAGTTGACCCTCCTCGATACGGAAAAGCGATATCTGCATGTCCAGGCGGCCCCTCTGACCGGCAAGCTGGATGAACGGATCGGCGTGCTTATTGTCCTCCACGATCTGACTCGGCTGCGCCAGCTGGAGTCGGTACGGCGGGATTTTGTCGCCAACGTCTCCCATGAACTGAAAACACCGATTACAGCCATCCGCGGAGCGGTGGAAACCCTTCTCGACGAGGAGGGGATGAATGACGCCAGTCAGCGTTTTCTGGAGATTATTTTCAAGCAGAGTGAACGCCTCAATGCCCTGGTTGAAGATCTCCTCGATCTGT
The DNA here is from genome assembly GCA_963677135.2 of Geopsychrobacteraceae bacterium. Classification (GTDB taxonomy): domain Bacteria; phylum Desulfobacterota; class Desulfuromonadia; order Desulfuromonadales; family Geopsychrobacteraceae; genus Seleniibacterium. The sequence continues at coordinate 228,513 of CAXXLS010000009.1, forward strand.
CACGGATTGAGCAGGGAGTTACGGAAGGTGGCTGGGAGCTGAAAAGCGGCCCTATCAGGCCGATCCTGGAAAATGCCAGGAATGCCTGTGAATCGATGATTTTCCAGCAGAATATCGATCTGGAGATCAATTGCCCCGAAGGGATCAGGGCACGGATCAACGGCGGCCTTCTGGAACAGGCCGTGATCAACCTGTTGAGCAACGCGGTCAAATACAGTCCGGTCGGCAGCCGGATCAGCATGGCGGCCAGCGAGGATGAGCATCAGGTTCTCATCCAGGTAAAGGATTCCGGCTGTGGCATTGCCGAGGAGCATCTTCCCCGGCTGTTTGAGCGTTTTTACCGGATCGATCTGGCCCGCAGCCGGGCTCTCGGCGGGACCGGGCTGGGTCTGGCGATTGTCAAGCACATCGCCCTTGCCCACCAGGGGAATGTCTTTGTCGACAGTGTCCCGGGACAGGGCAGTACCTTTACGATTACCCTGCCGAAATCCTAGCTGAAAAATGCAAGTTGACCGGTTATTTACCCTCCATCCCCTCGGGTTGGAGGGTTTTTTGTACAAAACTTTCAACAAAAATTGGTGGTGAACTATCGTTTTCCGACAAAACTGGTTAAAATTCTTATTGCGTTGTAGATCAACCTGGGTCGCTGGATGATCGGGCGGAGGGCCATCGTTTGCCGAATCCTGTCGATTCCGGGTATAACAATATTTCTATAGAGGAGAGAAGCGAATGGCGGGAAATTCATTTGACACCCACAGAACCCTCAAGGTCTCCGGGCGGGAATATCATTACCACAGTCTTCAGGCGGCCGCTGGTGCCGGACTTGCCGGACTGGAAAAACTTCCATTCACCATCAAGGTCCTGCTGGAAAACCTGCTCCGCAAGGAAAACGGGGTGACGGTGACGGCACAGGACATCAAGGCGGTTGCCGGCTGGCAGCCACAACAGGCTCAGGATACGGAGATTTCCTTCAGTCCGGCCCGGGTTCTGATGCAGGACTTCACCGGAGTTCCGGCCATTGTCGACCTCGCCGCAATGCGCGATGCCGTGGCCCGCAACGGCGGTGATCCGGCCAAAATCAATCCGCAGATTCCGGTGGATCTGGTTATCGATCACTCGGTCATGGTCGATCAGTATGGCAATCCCGGAGCCTTTGCGGCCAACGTTGATAAAGAGATGGAGCGCAACCGCGAGCGCTATGCGTTTTTACGCTGGGGGCAGAAAGCGTTTGACAACTTCCGGGTGGTGCCCCCCGGCACCGGGATCTGCCATCAGGTCAACCTGGAATACCTGGCCAAGGCGGTCTGGAGTGAAGAGGCAAACGGCCACGTCTGGGCCTACCCGGACACCCTGGTTGGTACCGACAGTCACACCACCATGATCAACGGGCTTGGTGTCCTTGGCTGGGGGGTCGGCGGCATCGAGGCGGAAGCCGCCATGCTTGGCCAGCCGATCTCCATGCTGGTCCCCGAGGTGGTCGGCTTTCGTCTGACCGGCGCCCTCGGTGAGGGGGTCACTGCCACCGACCTGGTTCTGACCGTAACCCAGATGCTGCGTCAGCATGGCGTGGTCGGCAAGTTCGTTGAGTTCTTCGGGGCCGGTCTGTCGCAGCTGCCCCTCGCCGACCGGGCCACCATTGCCAATATGGCCCCCGAATACGGTGCCACCTGTGGTTTCTTCCCCATCGATCAGATCACCCTCGATTACCTTGCCCTTTCGGGGCGCAGCCAGGAGACCATCGACCTGGTCGAGGCCTACTGCAAGGAGCAGGGGTTGTGGCGGACCGATGATCTGACCGATCCGGCCTACAGCGCTCTGCTGGAGCTCGATCTCGCGAGCGTCAAGCCCAGCCTGGCCGGACCCAAGCGTCCCCAGGACCGGGTTCTGCTCGAAAATATGCGCAAGTCGACCGAAGAGGTCCTCCCTGAACAGGATCGCGAGAAAGGCGTCCCTATCGCCGGCAGCAGTGATGAACTCAATCATGGCGACGTGGTGATTGCCGCCATCACCTCCTGTACCAATACCTCCAACCCCGCGGTGATGATGGCCGCCGGGCTGGTTGCCAAAAAGGCGGTGGAAAAAGGGCTGAAGCAGAAGTCCTGGGTCAAGACGTCACTGGCTCCGGGGTCCAAGGTGGTGACCGATTACCTGGCCAAGGCCGGTTTGCAGAGCTATCTGGACAGCCTGGGGTTCAACATCGTCGGTTACGGCTGTACCACCTGCATCGGGAATTCCGGCCCCCTCACCGGGGCGATTGCCGACGCCATTGATGCCGGCGACCTGACCGTCTGTTCCGTTCTGTCCGGCAACCGCAACTTCGAAGGGCGGATTCACGCCCAGACCAAGGCCAACTGGTTGGCCTCGCCGCCCCTGGTGGTGGCGTTCGCCCTGGCCGGTACCACGCGGATCGACCTGACCAGTGAGCCCATCGGCCATGATCAGGCCGGACAGCCGGTTTATCTCAAGGATATCTGGCCGACCAATGCCGAAGTGGCGGAAATGGTCGCCCTGGTCAATGCCCAGATGTTCCAGAAGGAATATGCCGAGGTGTTCAGCGGGGATGACACCTGGCGGAACCTGCCGGTTCCCGATGGCCTGACCTATGCGTGGGAAGAGAATTCAACCTATATTCGCCTCCCCTCCTTCTTCGATGACCTGAAGGTCACCGAGGTCTATCCGGGATTTGAGCAGGCCAGAATTCTCGCGCTGCTGGGTGACTCCATCACCACCGATCATATTTCCCCGGCCGGGTCCATAAAACCGAGCAGCCCGGCAGGCGAGTATCTGCGCGAGCACGGTGTCGAAGAGCAAGACTTCAATTCCTACGGGTCGCGTCGCGGTAACCATGAAGTCATGATGCGAGGGACTTTTGCCAATATCCGCCTGCGGAACAGAATGCTGCCGGGAACCGAGGGCGGCGTAACCAGATATCTTACCACCGGCGAAGAGATGAGTATTTACGACGCCTCGAGCCGCTATCAGCAGGAGGGTGTCCCGCTGGTCATCGTCGCCGGTAAGGAATACGGCACCGGTTCAAGCCGGGACTGGGCCGCCAAAGGGACCCTGCTGCTGGGGGTCAAGGCGGTTCTTACCGAAAGCTATGAACGGATTCACCGTTCCAACCTGGTTGGTATGGGAATCCTGCCCCTGCAGTTTCAGGCCGGGATGTCGGCGGAAAGTCTCGGCCTTGACGGCAGTGAGACCCTGAGCCTGGCCGCGATTCCCGATCTGAAAGCCAAGCAGGTCGTACCGCTGACCCTGACCAGGGCCAGTGGCGAGCAGCTGACGATTGAGGTTCTTTGCCGCCTCGACACCGACCAGGAAGTCACTTACTTCCGCAGCGGAGGCATCCTCAATTATGTGCTTCTGTCTTTGATGAAGTAGTTGAAAGATCACCTGAAGCAGGCGAGGAGTCCGATTCCCCCTCGCCTGCTTCAACCAGTCTGTGGTCATCTGTTTGTTTTCTGTTAATTCCCCTCCCCCGCCGTTGAGAAATGGCTGCCGAGAGCTATACTCCATAGTTGTACCTGTTTCATGATAACCACAGACAAAGGTGGAGACGTGCCATGAATATGACGGCCATAAAAGAGATTGCCAGGCAGCATGGAATCAAAACCTCCAGGCTGAAAAAAACCGACCTGGTCAGAGCCATTCAGCAAGCTGAAGGCAACCCGACCTGTTTCTGTACGGCGTTTTCCGATCAGTGCGGCCAGACTGACTGCCTGTGGCGCGCCGATTGCGATTGATCAACGGTTGAGGTCGGCTTCAACAGAGCGGATTTCGGCCTGATGGTCGGTGACCCGCCAGCGGACATTGCACCCGTCGAGTTCCATACCATATTCCCGGTTGTCGCTTTCCTGGCGACGGTAGGCCGGCCGCGGATCAAGACCGATGGTTTCCCGGATCATGGCTTCCAGGCGAGGTTTGTTTTTGCGCAGCGCCTCAAGCTGAGCCGCCGCCTGCTCACTGAAGGTGACGACGAGCTGCTGGCCGGGCGCCTCGCCGGCAAAACCGCTGACCGCGCCGGGGATGCTGTCGGAATAACTGATGTAGGGCTTGATATCGATAATCGGGGTACCGTCGATCAGATCTGCTCCTTCGACCTCCAGCGCCACCTCGCCGTCGCGGCAGGTCACGGCCAGCAGTTTGACCGCGGAAAGGCCGATGGGGTTGGGACGGAAGGGAGAGCGGGACGCATAAACGCCGACCCGCTTGTTGCCGCCAAGTCGCGGAGGCCGGACCGTTGGCTGCCAGCCCTGCCGCCAGTTCTGGTGAAAAATGAAGAGCAGCCATATATGGCTGAACTCGCTCAGTCCCCGCACCGCCTCGGGGGTCGCAAATTCCGGAAGAAAAACGATCCTGGCCTGGACTGAAGGGGTCAGGCCGGGCTGTCTCGGGGTTCCGAACTTTTCCCGGTAGGGGCTGGCTATGACCGCGATCGGGGTCTGTGGATAATTCATGATGATATCAGCGAAGCCCTGGTTTCAATAGTTTTCGGTTTGCGGCTGCTCAGCCAGACACCGGCAAAGACCAGAATGCAGGCGAGCCCCTGGGACAGGTTAAGACGGTCACCCAGAATTACCATCCCGAGTATGACCCCGAAAACCGGGATCAGGTTGACATAGCCGGCGGCATGGCTGGCCGGAACCCGGCTGACTCCGAAGTTGAAGCAACCGTACCCGCCCAGCGTAACGAACGTCCCCAGATAGATGATCGCCAGCGCCGGCACGGTGTCCCAGGTGTGCGGGAAGCCGACCCCCGGCAGCAACAGGAACGGGAAAAAAAACAGGCTGCCGATAAACGCCTGAAAGGCGGTCAGGAACAGGGGCGGATAATTGCTGGTCAGGTGTTTCAGGGCAATCGTATAGCCGGCTGCGCAGACCATGGCCAGGAATTCACAGAAATTGCCCAGCAGGGGGTACGGGGCGTTGCCGTCCTCCGAACCGGCCAGGCTGAGCCAGCCGGCGCCGGCAATCGCCAGGCAGAATCCGAACAGGGTCTGCCTGCTGATGTTTTCCCTGAGCCAGAGCCAGGCGAGGATGGCGACCAGCAGGGGAAACATGGCGGTGATCATGCCGGCCTGCGAGGCACTGGTCAATTCCATAGCTTTTGCCTCGAACAGAAAATAGAGGCAGGGTTCGCAGATCGCCATCAGCAGCATATACTTGATATCCCGCCGCCGCCAGTTGAGTTTGCGGAACGACGGGTAGAACATCAGCAGGCACAGGCTGGCGATAAACATACGGCCAAAAATCACCTGCATCGGGTGATAACCGCGAAAGGCGATCTTAAGGGCGACAAACGAACTGGCCCACAATATGGACGCCAGAATCAGGCTCAGAGTCGGCAGCACAAGTCGGGTTTTTTCCGTCACCTTTAACCTCCGCATCAGGCTCAGCAACCGGATCCGCCTCATCGGCAGACGGATAAAGATAAGCCTGTTTGACGGTTGTTACCAGCAAAAAATGCTGTGGATAAAGTCGTGGAAAACTCGCCTGCGCCGCGTTTAACGTGGAAAAGAAAGGTGGAAGCAGCAGCCTTCGGAAAGGTCCGGTTCCAGGTTCAGGGAGCCTCCCATGGATTGGGCCAGGGTCCTGGCCATATAGAGGCCCAGGCCGGATCCCCCGGTCTTGTCCCGCTGCCGCCTGCCGCGATAGAACTTCTCGAAAATCTTGTCACCATCCTCGTCAGGCACCCCGGGCCCGTCATCCCTGATTCTGAACAGCAAGAGCTCCCCTGTCTGTTCAACGGATAATTGGACCACACCATCCAGCAGCGAGTATTTCAGCGCGTTTTCAATCAGGCTGGCGAGAATGATTTTGAGACCGATGGGGTGCAGCAGGACTTCGGCCTCGGCGGGGCATTCCATGATCAGCTGACAGGATTTCTGTTCCGCCAGGGGGGTGAAGAGTCCGTAAAGTTCGTCCAGCAATTCCCGCAGCTGAAAATTTTCCGGTTCAAGTTGACCCTGACCATCCTCAACCTGGCGGATGAGCAGGTAGTGCTCAGCCAGGCTGCCCAGGTAGTGAGAGCTGTTTGAGATCTGTTCGATGAACTGACCGCTCTCTTCAAAAACCAGGGAATGCTGCTCGTTGAGATGGTCGGCCATGCCCGAAATAACGGTCAGCTGGTTGCGCAGTTCGTGAAACAGGGCATGCTGCCAGTTGTCCTGTAGTTCCTGCCATTTCTGGATGGTTTCCAGGCGCCGGGTCAGCTGCCGCTGTTCCCGGCGCCGGTTGATGAGGTTGCGGGTCTGCAGGATCACCTCTTTGACCAGGTAGGGCTTCGGCAGGTACAGGTCGGCACCCAGATCGTATCCTTTCAACTTGTCGTGTTCCGAGCTCAGGGCGCTGAGCATGATAACCGGTGTTGCGCGGATCCGGCGATCATGATGAGAGCGGATCATGCGGCAAATTTCCCAGCCGTTCAGCAGGGGCAGCATGATATCGAGGAGGATCAGGTCGGGCTGCTCCCGGCCGATGATCCGGCACGCCTCCAGCCCGTCGCCGGCCTTCAAGACCGAAAAGCCCTGGCGCTGCAGATTGAATTCCAGGATTTCAGCAAGGGCATCCTCGTCCTCAACGATCAGGACCTTTTCCGGCGCCTGGCCGGTGACAGCCGGGACCAAGGATTGGTCCGCCGGGATGGATGGTGGCTCTGCGGTTTCGGATATGACGTTTGCCAGGGTCATAGCTCCCCCTTTGGTCGGTTTGTGTATATAAGGACATCGTAATCTATGGATGAATGGTTATGAAAGCATGAGCAAAATATTGTCATTTGGTTAGAAACCGGACTTTCCATGGCTGGCGGGAAATCAATAAGAATCTAACGGTACGGCAATCCGCCATGAACAGTTGTCTGTTGATATCGTCGAAAATTATCAATAGGAGAACAGTTTTTATGGCAGAGGATATCAAGCAGATCACGCCGTTTCTGTTGAGCAAACCGACTGGCGGGCTGGGACCGATGTTGCGCAAAGCCGTTTACGGCGCGGCGGAAATGATCACGGGTCTGAAACGCTGTCAGCAGCTTTATGAAGAAATCGGTCATGACGGAACCCTTGGCGATTTCACCCGACAGGCCCTCGCCAAGATGGGGGTCGAATATCAGGTTTCCGAGTCCCTGGTCGAGCGCATTCCCAAGACCGGAGCCTGTATCCTGATCGCCAACCATCCCTACGGGGGGAGCGAAGGGGTGGTGCTGATGCAGCTGCTCAGTCGTCTGCGGACCGATTTCAAGGTCATGGGGAACTACCTGCTGGGGCGCATCCCCCAGCTGAAAGATCATCTCGTCGAAGTCGATCCGTTCGGCGGGGTGAGTGCGGCCCGCTACAATCTGGCTCCCCTGCGCCAGGCCAGGCAACACCTGCGCGATGGCGGTCTTCTGGTGGTCTTTCCGGCCGGCGAGGTGTCATCGTGGCAATCCTTCCGGGACGGGGTTGTCGATCCTCCCTGGAACGTCAACATCGCGCGGCTGATCCGTAACAGCAGGGCGCCCGTGGTCCCGGTGTATTTCCCGGGGCACAACGGCCCCCTGTTTCAGTGCGCCGGACTCCTGCATCCGCGCCTGCGGACCCTGCTGCTGCCGCGCATGCTGCTGCACCGCCGACCGCAGGTCCTGCGGCCCGTCATCGGCTATCCGATTCCGGCGAAACGCTGCGCTGCGGCGGCCGACCCGGAGCAGCTGATGTCCTACCTGCGCCTGCGCACCTACTCCCTCACCATGGAGAAACAACATCGCTGCGCTGCGGCAGATCGGGACCATCCGGGGGGCAGTGAGGTCGCAGTCGCGGCGCCCGTTGCCGTTGATCTTATGCTCGCCGATCTGGCGGCCCTGCCCGAATCGCAGCGCCTGGTGGATAGCGGCGGGTTTTCGGTATATTATGCGGCGGCTCCGCAGATTCCCCATCTTCTGGTGGAAATTGCCCGGCTGCGCGAAACGACCTTCCGCCAGGCCGGGGAAGGGACCGGACAGGCCCTGGACCTGGACAGGTATGATCAACAGTATCATCACCTGTTTGTCTGGAACCGTGAAAAGAGAGAACTGGTCGGGGCCTACCGCATCGGCCAGGTCGACAGGCTGATGGAGGGCCAGGGGGTCGCCGGGCTCTACAGTGCCACCCTGTTCGAATTCAAGCCCGCCCTGCACGATGTCCTGAAACGGGGGCTCGAGCTGGGACGGTCCTTTGTCCGACCGGAATACCAGCGTTCCTACGCTCCGTTACTGTTGCTCTGGAAAGGGATCGGCCACTACCTGCTGGAGTTCCCCCACTATCGCTACCTGTTCGGTCCGGTCAGTATCTCGCGCGATTACAGCGAACCGTCTCGGGAGTTGATGACCGCCACCCTGATAAGCAACTACCAGATCAAAGAGCTGGCCCGGCTGGTCCGGCCGAGGCTGCCGGTTCCGCTGAAACCGGTCACGGTTCCGGGTTTCAGGCGCCGCCTGTCCGACAGCCTGCTGCGGGATGTCGATGATATTTCGGCCCTGGTCGCCGATCTCGAAGGAGATGGCAAGGGGATTCCGGTCCTGTTGAGACATTACCTGGGGCTGGGAGGAAAGCTGCTGGCCTTTAACCTCGACCCCGAGTTCAGCGACGTCATCGACGGCCTGCTGCTGGTGGATCTGCCCCGGGCCGATGCCAAGCAGCTTCAGCGTTACATGGGGCGCAGCGGCTACGGGTTCTACCTGACGCATCATCAGGCCCCCTTCCGTGTTTCGGCCGCTGTGGGTGTTGCGGCCTGAACCTGACTGATAAGTAGAGGCATGAAAAAAGGGCTGCGCAGCGCAGCCCTTTTTTCATGCCGACATCAGGTCGCTTATTCAGGGTATAATAAAATGAATTTCAAGTCGCAATGATTACTAGTAAAAAGGTAGGGAATAGGTTATGTTTTTCTTGTTTTAATAAAACCTTTTTACCGAAGAATGGTGGTTCCCATGAAAACGCGTACCGCTAAGATGGTTGTCCTGGGTGTTGTCGGCCTCTTGATCGGGGTCTTTTTTCTGTTTGATCTCGGTCAGTATCTGACCCTTGGTTACCTGAAGAGCCAGCAGCAGGCTTTCAACGACTATTACCAGCAGCACCGCTTTGGCTCCCTGCTGATCTATTTTTGTGGCTATATCCTGATCACGGCGCTGTCCCTGCCCGGCGCGACGGTTATGACCCTGGCCGGTGGCGCCCTGTTCGGGTTCTGGATGTCCTTGCTGGTGGTCAGTTTCGCCAGCAGCATCGGTGCGACCTGCGCTTTTCTGGTCTCCCGCTTCCTGCTGCGTGACTGGGTCCAGGCACGCTTCGGCGGCAAACTGAAGGCCATCAATCACGGAATTGAAAAAGATGGTGCCTTTTACCTGTTTTCCCTGCGCCTGGTGCCGATTTTTCCCTTTTTCGTCATCAACTTGGTGATGGGTCTGACCCCGCTGAAAACCGGCGTCTACTACCTGGTCAGCCAGGTCGGAATGCTGCCGGGAACCATGGTTTACGTCAATGCCGGGACCCAGCTCGGGCAGCTTGACACGGCGGCCGGCATTCTCTCCCCGCCACTGCTGCTGTCCTTTGCCCTGCTCGGTATTTTTCCTCTGGTCGCGAAGCGCGTCCTGGGATTGCTGCAGGCGCGCAAGGTGTATGCCGGACACCGGCGGCCTGCTCGGTTCGATTACAATCTGGTGGTGATCGGTGCCGGCAGCGCGGGGCTGGTCAGTGCCTATATCGGGGCTGCCGTCAAGGCCAAAGTTGCTCTGGTCGAAAAGGACACCATGGGAGGCGACTGCCTGAACACCGGCTGCGTGCCAAGTAAAGCCCTGCTCAGCAGCGCCAGGCTGGTTGCCCAGGCTCGGCGTGCCGCGGATTTCGGAGCCCGGATTGAGAGCCTGGAGGTCGATTTCCAAAAGGTCATGCAGCGGGTGCGGGAAAAAATCGGCCTGGTCGCCCCACATGACTCGGTGGAGCGCTACCGCGGGCTCGGGGTCGAGGTGGTTCGGGGGGAGGCCAGGATTACCTCGCCCTGGGCGGTTACGGTTGCGGGCAGGACTCTGACGACCCGCAGTATCATTATCGCCAGCGGGGCCCGGCCCCTGATCCCGCCGATCAAGGGGCTGGCGGAGGATTCCTGCCTGACTTCGGAAAATCTCTGGAACCTTGATGAATTGCCGGAACGCCTGGTGGTGCTGGGTGGCGGTCCCATCGGCTGTGAACTGAGCCAGGCCTTCGCCAGGCTCGGCAGCCGGGTCACCCTGGTGGAAATGGCACCACGGCTGTTGCTCAGGGAAGATCCGGAGGTCAGTGATTTCCTGGCACGGACGCTAGCTGACGAGGGGATTTCGGTGCTCACCGGTCATCAGGCCATCGAGGTGAAAAATGATGCCGGAAAACGGCAATTACTCTGCCGGAACCAAGCTGGGACGGTCGCGATTGACTTTGATCAGCTGCTGGTCGCGGTCGGCCGCAAAGCAAATGTCGAAGGCTTTGGCCTCGAAGAGCTGGGGATCGAGGTGGAGACGCAGGGAACATTGACTCGCGACCCGTTCTTACGGACCCGCTACCCGAATATATTCTGTGCCGGCGACGTGGCCGGTCCCTACCAGTTCACCCATACCGCATCCCACCAGGCCTGGTATGCGGCCGTCAACGCCCTGTTCGGCCAATTTCGTAAATTCAAGGAAGATGACCGGGTCATCCCCTGGTGCACCTTCTGCGACCCGGAAATTGCCAGGGTTGGTGTCAACGAAAAGGAAGCCCGGGATCGGGGCCTCTCCTACGAGGTCACCCGTTATGATGTGAGTGACCTTGACCGGGCCATCGCCGAAAGCGAAGATCGGGGCTGGATCAAGATCCTGACCAGTCCCGGCCGGGACCGGATCCTCGGGGTCACTATCGTCGGGACTCATGCCGGCGAAGTTCTGGCGGAGTATGTGCTGGCTATGAAGCACGGTCTCGGGCTGAACAAGATTCTCGGCACCATCCATAGTTACCCGACCTTTGCGGAAATGAACAAAATGGCCGCCGGAGTCTGGAAGAAAGCCCATGCCCCTGAGCGGTTGCTGGGCTGGATTGAAAAATATCAGCGTTGGCGCAGGGGCCGAGCGTGACCATTTCGATTAGGGATTAACGGTCTTTATTGCGTTGCTCTCCGGCCTGCTTCGATTTGCGCTTGCGCAGGCGCTGCGCCTGGTGCAACCGCTTTTCCGCCAGTTTGATCTGCTTTTCCTGGCAGCCTTCGCTCCCTTTGCGGGCGTTCGGGTTGACCAGTACATAATCCCCATCGGGTTGCAGTTCCCAGGCATTGACCCGGTCCCCCAGCTGCAGCGCGAAGATTTCTTCAAGCTGGTCGCGCAGACTGGCGCTGGCCACCGGCGCCAGGGTCTCAACCCGGTATTCCAGGTTCCGTCTCATGGCATCGGCCGAGCCAAGCAGGTATTCTTCATTTTCCTTGCCGCCGTTTTTAAAGTAATAGATACGGGCGTGTTCAAGAAAGCGGCCGAGAATGGAAACGACCCGGATATTTTCAGAGAGTCCGGGGATACCGGGACGAATCCGGCAGCTGTCCCGGATCAGCAATTCGACCCTGACACCGGCCTGCGATGCCCGGTAGAGAGCCTTGACAATATCGGGATCTTCCAGAGCGTTCATCTTGAAACGGATCAGCCCTGGGTTCCTGGCGGCATGAATCGCAATCTCGCGGTCAATTTTCTCCAGTAACGCCTTTTTCATGAGTTTCGGGGCCGGGATCAGTTTGCTGTAATTGCGCTTGGGGGTAAAGCCGGTGGTCAGGTAATTAAACAGTTCGGTAGCGTCACGGCCGACGTCCTTATCATAGATCAGCAGCCCCAGATCACTGTAAAGCCGGGCGGTCACCGGGTGATAGTTTCCGGTGCCGATATGAACATAACGGCGCAACCCCTTATAGTCCTGACGAATAACCAGGATGACCTTGGCATGGGTCTTGAGTCCGACCACCCCGTAGGTGACATGAACACCCGCTTCCTCCATGCGGGTTGCCAGCTTGATGTTGGCCTGCTCATCAAAGCTGGCTTTGAGTTCCACGACGACAGCGACCTGCTTGCCGTTGCGGGCTGCCCGGATCAGGTAATTGATGATTTCACTGTCCGGATCGGTCCGGTAGAGAGTCATCTTGATGCCCCGTACCTTCGGATCGGTGGCCGCTTCGTGCAGGAAACGTTCAACCGAGGAAGAAAAGGATTCGTAGGGGTGCTGCAGCAGGATTTCCTTCTGCTCCCGGATGGTATGGAAAATACTTCGGTCCACCGGTAACAGGGGGTGGTCGATGGGATGATGCGGCTTGTCCTTAAGCTCAGGAAGGTCCAGGCGATAAATTTCCCAGAGATCGCGAAGGCCCAGCAGGTCCGAGGAGACAAAGACATCAGTGTCCTCGTCCAGCCCAAGTTCCGAGGCCAGGCGGCCCCGGTATAAGGGATTGATATCCGGCATGACCTGAAGGCGCACAATCGGGGCAACGCGGCGATAGTGAAGCGTCGTCTCGATCAGTTCGAGGAGATCATCGGCATGTTCTTCATCCTTGCTGGTATTGGCGTTGCGGGTGACCCGGAACAGTTCGCAGCCGAGGATTTCCATGCCCGGAAACAGCAGATCGAGGTTGTGTTCCATAATCTCTTCAAGGCGGACAAATCGGTACCCCATTCCCGGAACCCTCTGAAATCTGGTCGCTCCGGCTCCCACCGGGACCTTGACCCGGGCCAGGGCCGTATCGGTATCTCCGGGATAACGCAAAGCAACAAAGAGGTTGAGGGACAGGTTGGATATAAATGGAAACGGATGGGCCGGATCGACAGATTGCGGGGTCACCAGCGGGAAAATATTGTCATAGAACTGATCACGAATGGTCTCCTGCTCGTCCCGGGTCAGAGCCGTATAGCTGAGAAACTCTATTTTCTTTTTTTTCAGGGCTGTGAACAGTTCATGGGTCACCTGTTCGCGGCGGGGTTGAATGTTGTTGATGACGGTAAAGCTTTCCTCCAGTTGCTGGCGCGGAGTCCTCCCGTCGACCGTGGCATCGCGTACCCCAGTTGCTATCTGCTGCTTGATGCCGCCGATCCGTTTCATGATGAATTCGTCCATGTTGGAACCATAAATGGCGAGGAACTTGACCCGTTCAAGCAACGGTAGTTTCGGGTTGGAAGCCTGATGCAGGACCCGGGCATTGAATTTCAGCCAGCTTAGCTCCCGGTTGAAGTACAGGGTCGGATCATCAAGGTCGAGACAGGTCGAGGCGGACATCGATAATTCTTTCTCATTCAGTTCAGAGTCACTGTCTATACAAGGTTGTGGCTTGGCAATTTCCATATATCAGGCATTCTCCCGCAGGGTGGTCGTTCGATTGTGGATAACACCGAACTTTACCGGGGATTTGTAAGAATTTCGTTAGTCTCTTGAAACGTTTTGAACTGAAGCTGTGGTGACCCTGCTTCAGAAGATATAATCTTGAATTATTCTGATATTTTAACAGATTTTTCTGGGGAGGGGATCCGACCGCCGTCAGGAGCTGTCTGACAGGACGGCGGGACGTTACTTGTCTTTCCCCTTTTTTTCTTTAATTTTAGACGGCTTACAGACCTGATCTTTTTTTTTGGCCAGGGCACCGCATTTTTCACAGACAACCTTGGCGTCTTTTTTTTTGACCACGGACTTTCCTTTAAGGCACGACATTTTTGTCCTCGCTTAATATTCATCAGGCGGTAATATGTTAAAGTGGGGCTAAGGAGAAAAGATAACCACTTTTGTTTTATTTATCAAGGTGGTGGGCGGTTTTAGACAGAAAAACGGATAAGGTGATGCAGGAAACAAGATACAGGCGCCTCGCCGCAATCGATATCGGCACCAATTCAATCCGTTGCATTGTGGTGGAAACGGATGATCAGGGCGGGTTCCGAGTGCTGGATGATGAGAAAGCAACCGTTCGCCTGGGTGAAGGGCTCAACGAGACCGGGTTTATTTCCGATGCGGCCCGGCGCCGGGCTCTTGAGGCCTTGCAGCGCATGGCAAAGATCAGTGCCGGTCTCAATGCCGAAGTGGCAGCCGTGGTTGCCACCAGTGCGGTTCGCAAGGCCTTGAACGGCAGAGATTTTGTCGCCGAGGTGAAACGGACCACCGGCCTTGATATTGATGTTATTTCCGGCGAGCAGGAGGCCGATCTGGCTATTCTGAGCGTCCAGCATAATTTTGACATGGATCAGCAGCGCTTCGGTATGGCGGATATCGGTGGCGGCAGTGTCGAAATCGTCACCGCCAGCGGCCGCCACGTCGAGGCGGTCTGCTCCCTTGAGCTGGGCGCGGTTTTTCTGACCGAGAAATTCATCCACAGCGACCCCCCCTCCCAGGAGGAACTGAAGAAGCTGCGCAAGCATGTTCGCAAGGCCCTCAAGCAGCAGGGGATCGGTGAAGGTCTGCCGGTTTCCTGCCTGATCGGGTCGGGCGGGACCATGACCAATATCGGCAGCATGGTCATGGCCATGCGTGGCGAGCAGTACGGTACGGTCCATCGTTACGAGGTCATTCACTCCGAGGTGATCCACCTGCTGGCCATGCTGTCCCGCAAAAGCCAGAAGGAACGCCAGGCGATTCCGGGGCTCAACCCGGAACGGGCCGACATCATCCTGGCCGGGATGACCCTCACCGACGAGATGATGCGGCGGATGCGCACCAACCAGCTGCGTATCAATGCCCAGGGGATCCGCGAGGGATTGATTCTGCGCAGTTTGCAGGAACGGAATCTGATCCCCGATCCCGGGGAGAGCGGGAGGGACTGGCGGGATTCGGTTGTCGAGTTTGCCCGCTCCTGCCGCTTCGATGAGCAGCATTCCGCCCAGGTCAGTCGCCTGGCCGGAAAAATCTTTGCCGCGGTAGCCGAGCCCTACGGCCTGAAGCCCCGCCACGGGCAGCTTCTCGAAGCGGCTGCCCTGCTTCATGATATCGGCTATTTCATCAGTTACGACAGCCATCACAAGCATTCCTACCACCTGATCCGGCATGCCAACCTGTTCGGCTTCACCCCGCGGGAACGTGAGATCATTGCCAACCTGGCCCGTTACCACCGCAAGGCCAAACCCAAAAAGCACCATGACAACTTTCTCCCCTTGAGCCCGGCGGATCAGCTGCTGGTCCGGCGCCTGGGGGGGATCCTCAAGCTGGCGGACGGGCTGGACCGGCGGCGCAACGGGCAGGTTGAAGATATCGATTGCCGCCTGGAGAATGATGTGCTGCACCTGCGCCTGCAGGGACCTGATGATCTCTCTGTGGAAGTGTATGGTGCCGAAAGTAAAGGTCATCTGTTTGAATCGGCGTTCAGTTGTCGCCTGGACGTCAGCGTTGAGGGGTTGCCATGCGACGCTTAACCCTGATCCGGCATGCCAAGTCAGACTGGAGTGACCCCGCTCTCAGTGATTTCGACCGCCCCCTCAACGGCCGTGGGAAAAAGGCGGCACCGCTGATGGGAAAGCGTCTGGCGGCCCGCAGCAGCGCCCCCGATCTGCTGGTCAGCAGCCCGGCCCGGAGGGCCCGCAAGACCGCCCAGCTCATAGCCCGGGAACTGGGCATCGCCAAGTCTGACATCCTGCTGGATGAGAGTCTTTACGACGCCCGCGTGGATGACCTGCTGGAGGTTCTGAAGTCCCTGCCGGATGATTGTCACCCGGCTCTCATCGGGCATAATCCCGGGTTGAGCGATCTTGGCTGCTGGCTTTGTCAGGACGCCCCGTCCTGGCTCAAAACCTGTGCGGTCCTGACCCTTGAGCTGAAAGCGGACAGCTGGACGGCGGTGACGCGCCATTGCGCGATCCTCCTCGACTACGATTATCCCAAGAAAAAAACCTGACAGTCCTGCCAGATCCTGGAGCTTTTTACAGGGGGCATAACGCTATTGCCCTCCCCGCTGCTGGCTGCTTCCTGGCTGAGCCTGCCTGACAGATAACCTCCTGATGCCGCCGAATTCGCGCTTTCCGTCCCATTGACCCGGCCCTGGTCATCGATCAGTTCCACCATGGTAGCGGGCCATCCTGGCGGGCCGCTTGGCCCTTCATAGCGGATAAACACCCCATCTGCCTGGCGCAGCCAGTAATGGCAGCTCCAGAACATGGCCTTGAAGCCGGGCAGTTGAATCTTCAGTTTGATCGCATCGGTGCGCTGGCCGGCGATGGTGATCTGCTCCTCGCCCAAGGGGATGACCTCCAGCTTGTAAACGTCCAGGGTGTCCGGTCGGATACTCCAGAAGGCCAGGCCGGTGTTGTTGGGATTGGTAAACGGGCGCAGCGAGATGGACAGCGCCTGGTACCAGGGGGAAGCGCTGATGGCGACCGTCTTGGCGAGGGTCTTGCCTTTGAAGATCCCGCGCATGACCAGGCGGTTGTCCCGGCGCGAGACCAGCAGATCGGTGTTCTGACTCGGATCCTTGACACTCCAGGAACGGGTGGTCAGATCCTGATTCAGGCGGGTGACGTCACGTTCCTGCCGCAGGTCGGTAATCAGCCGGATGCCATCCCCCCCGTTCCAGTCTCCAGTTGAAGAAGCAAGCTTCGGAACCGGTGGTTTTGCGATAGAGATGCTGCTCCGACATGGTGCCGCCGACCGTCCCCGGCAGCATGAACAGCCCACAGAGAAAAAAGGTACAGCTGTTGTTCCACAACGACATGAAATAACTCCTCTCCGGTAAATTAATTTGCCAGTGTGGGGATATCATGTCAGGAAAAGATGAGGATTGCCGTCGAATGTGAGCACCTGGTTGGATGCACCAGAAAAAAAGATATACAATGTATATACGTTTTTACGCGAATAATTCCTGCTGACCAAAGTGACGACGATGCGCTGTGACTGGCAACTGAAAGAAAAGATTGGTTGCGCCGACCTGACCAGGCTGCTACCCGCCGAGTTTACACTTGAACAGCAGAGCCGGGAGCAACACCCCCTCACCCTTCTTGACGACTATGACTGGAGCGTCTGGCATGCGGGGCTGCTGCTGTACCGTGGCAGCGACGGGGAATGGACCCTGTCGGGAGCGGAAGACCAGCTTCTGGCAAAACAACGGGTCAGTAAGAAGGCGCGTTTCTGGTGGGATCTTCCGGCCGGAGATCTGGCGGGACAATTGAAGAAAATCGTGCCCCTGCGGGCCTTTGTCTCCCGCTTCAGTTGCCACCGGGACACCCGGCGGTTTGCCGTTCTCAACGAAGACGGCAAAACCGTGACCCGCCTTCAGCTGGTCACGCTCGGTCAACCCGGTGGCGAGGATGTTGTTCTGCTCACCCTGTTCGCCCTGCGGGGTTACGAGCAGGACGCGAAGCTGATTCGCGCCGCTTTTCAACCCGTTACCCGGACCGACACGCCGCCGCTGACCCTGCGCGAACAGCTGCTTCAGGCCGGTCTCGAGGTTACCAAGCCGGCGACCAAGCCGGTTTTCGGCCTCGCCGCTGACGAGCCCGCCGAGACGGCGGTCGCGGCCATGGTTCTCGCCCTGCTTGATGGCGCCAGAAGCCAGGAAGAGGGGATCCTTGGGGATGTCGACAGCGAATTTGTCCATCAGTACCGGGTCAATATCCGCAAGGCGCGTTCCCTGGTCAGCCTCTTTAAAAAAGTCTTCACGCCTGAACGCTATGGTTATCTGAACAGGGAACTGAAAGCCCTGGGCAAACGAACCAATACTCTGCGGGACCTCGATGTCTTCCTGCTCGCTTACAGCGGCTATCGGGACATGCTTCCCGACCATCTGCATCCCGGTCTCAAGCAGATGATGGCGCGGTTGCGCAGAAGAAGGCGGACCGCTTTGCGAAGAGTCTGCCAGGAACTGCAGGATGAAACCTATGGCAGGGATGTCGAGGCGCTGCGGGACGACCTCAGCCAGGGACCCGATTTTGCCACGGACCGCTCCCGGCAGCCCATCAGGAACCTGGTGGCGAAAAAAGTTCGCTCCCAATACGCTGCCATCGTCAGGGATGGCGCTCGGATCGACGATCGGACTCCTGACGACGCCGTGCACGAACTGCGCATAGAGTGCAAGAAGCTGCGTTACCTGCTCGAACTGTTCATGGAACTGTTCAGCCCGGCGAATATGAAGCAACTGATCACGCCGTTGAAACTGCTGCAGGACAACCTGGGCCGCTTCAACGATTACGCGGTGCAAAGCGATTTTCTCGGGAGCCTGGCGGCTCATCGCCCCATCAGCAGCGGGCAGCTGGCAACCATTCACGGTCTTCAGGCAGTTCTTTATGACCGCCAGCGGCAGGAGCGGGGTCTGGTGGTTGACAATATCGGCAGGTTCAGCGCAGCCGACATTCAGACCGTGTTTCGCGAGACCTTCAAGGGGGCAGTGCAGGGGACGGGAACAGAATGAAAATCCTGGCCTTTTATTCCATCAAGGGGGGCGTCGGCAAGACCGCTTCCGCTGTCAATATCGCTTACTGGGCGGCCAAGTCAGGGTATCGGACCCTGCTGCTCGATCTTGATTCGCAGGGCGCCTCCTCCTTTTACTTCCGGGTGCAGTCGGTCGCCAGCAAGAATTGGGGGAAACGGTTCTTCAAGACCTACGAGCAGCTTTTCAAACAGATCAAGGCGAGTGATTTCGAACATCTGGACGTGATGCCCGCCCATCTGAGCTTTCGGAATTTCGATGTTCTCCTGCAGGAACTCGGCGCCCGGAAAAATCTGCTGGGCCGGATGCTGAAAGGGTTGAAGAAGGAGTATGACCTGGTGATTCTCGACTGTCCGCCGACTATCAGTCAGCTTGCCGAAAATATCTTTAAGGCTGCCGACCTGGTCATGGTTCCGGTTATCCCGACCCCCCTTTCCGAACGCACCTTCAGTCAGCTGCGCGAATTTTTCAAGGACGAGGATTACAGCCGAAAAAAGCTGATCCCGTTCTTCACCATGGTCGACGGGCGCAAGCAACTGCACAAGGAGATCGCCCGGACCATGCGCAAGGAGTACAAGCGCTTTTTGCGCAACGCCATCCCTTTTTCCACCGATGTCGAAAAAATGGGGGTTTATCGCACCCCCATCGATCTTTATGCCCCAACCCGGAGGGCCAACTGCGCCTACCAGGCATTGTGGCATGAAGTCGCCACCCTGCTCAGGGAAGAATGATTGTGAATCAGCAGGAAATAGAGCGTAAGTTTCTTCTTAAAGTCAGGCCTGACGAGCTGCTCGTCGGGGTCCGCGGAGAGGCCATTCGTCAGGGCTATCTGCTCAGTGGCGAAGCGGAACTGCGGATCCGGGAACGGGCGGGAATCTGCACCATGACGGTCAAACGGGGCAGCGGACTGGAGCGCTTTGAACAGGAGTGCCCCATTCCACCGGAACAGTTCGCCATGCTCTGGCCGCTGACCGAAGGACGGCGCATCGAGAAGGTCCGTTATGTCGTTTCCCGGGACGGCCTGTACTATGAGATCGATATTTTCGAAGGCCCTCACGCTCCGCTGATGGTTCTGGAGATCGAATTTTCCAGTCGTGAAGCAAGCCGGGAATTCAGCGTCCCCGCCTTCGCGCAGCGCGAAGTGACCGAGGACAAGGCTTACAAAAATGCGGCCCTGGCGCTGGACGGTTTGCCGACGGGAGTCCCTGTGATGGGTGAAGATAAAAAACGGAAGAAAAAGAGCAAAAAGGCTAAAAAATAACCGCTCTGACCGCATTTGAGGAGGCCGCATGAATGAGGACAGACAAGGCCCTGGTGAACTGCTTAAATTGTCCGGTATCTACTGGCAGACCTGCACCCTTCACGCCGGAGTGAAACTGGATGTCTTTTCCGTTTTGGCAGAGCAGTCCCTGACGGCGGAACAGGTTGCCGAACAGATCGGTGCGGTGCCGCGGGCGACGGCCATGCTCCTCGACGGCCTGTGCGCGATGGCCTTGCTTGAAAAGAACGCCCTTTCCTATCGGAACAGTCTCCTGGCCAGAGAGTATCTCTGCCGGGATTCTCCAGATTATATCGGTTACATTATCATGCATCACCATCACCTGGTGGAATCCTGGTCCCGGCTTGATCGGGCGGTTGTGTCGGGAAAACCGGTACGGTCCCGCAGTTCTTACGCCGACGAAGACACACGTCGCGAGAGTTTCCTGATGGGGATGTACAACCTGGCCACGGCGGCCGCACCCGGCCTGGTACCGACCATCAATCTGGAGGGCCGAAAGCGACTTCTCGATCTCGGGGGAGGTCCTGGAACCTGGGCCATCCACTTCTGCAGGCACAACCCTCAATTGACCGCGACGGTTTTCGATCTTCCCTCCACCCGCCCCTTTGCCGAACGGACCATCGCCCGGTTCGGCCTGAGAGATCGCATCCGTTTTGAAGCCGGTGATTTCAACAGCGCGCCGGTCAGTCACAATTATGATGTGGCCTGGCTGTCCCACGTCCTGCACGGCGAGGGCCCCGACGCCTGTCGGCAGCTGATCGGAAAAGCGGTTGAAGCTCTGACCCCGGGTGGCCTGCTGATCGTCCATGAATTCATTCTCGACAACCTGCGCACCTCACCTCTGTTCCCGGCCCTGTTTTCTCTGAACATGCTGCTGGGAACGGCTGAGGGGCAGGCCTATTCGGAAGCCGAGATCGCCGATTTCATGCGCTCCGCAGGCTTGTCCGAAATCAGGAGAACCGAGTACCGGGGTCCGACGGAATCGGGAGTGATGGTGGCAATAAAAGGGTAGAAAATCGGGTGAATGTGTTCGGCTCCCGGCGATGATGATTTCTCTGCCGACCACCGTCTTTATTGCTACACTGTAAGGGACATCGTTCTTCCCGGAGCTGCTCTATGCCTTATTTTATGGCACGGCTTTTTCTCTTCCTCGTGTGGGTCTGGCCGACTACCGTCGCGGCAGGCCCGCAACGCTGCCAGGCATCGTCAGACATTCTTGTCGTTACCGAGGTCGCTGCCGAAATCGAGCTGATCTGTGACACCGCGGAAAAAACCTTCCGGTTCCTGAAACGTTTCAAGCTCGATGCGAAACGTCCGATAACCGTTATGATGGTGGACCAGCTGGTGCCAGGTTCCGGCGGTTCGGTTTACGGAAGCTATGATCCCTACCAGGATACCGTCCTGCTGATGCATTATGCCGCCATCAGCCGGCAGCCCCAGGTTTACACGGTTTTTTCCGAAAGCTTCGATCAGGCCGACTATGCCGGCCTGATCGCCCATGAACTGACCCATGCCGTAGTCCAGCATCACCTGCAGATCGAACCCTCTGCCCTGGCCCACGACTATGTGGTGGCCCAGGAGTACCTGGCCTATGCAGCCCAGGTGGCGGTGTTGCCGGAAAAACGCAGGCGCGCGCTGGTCACCACCTTGGACCTTGAACCATGGCTGTCGGGTAACGTCATCAGCGCCTATTACATGGCGTTTGCGCCGCATAAATTTGGCGTCAAATCCTACCTGCACCTGATGACCATGGACGCTCCGCGGGGGTTTATTTTTCGCCTGCTGAAGACCCCCGGCCTCGAAATATACGTTCCCTGAAGACCTTCAATGGACAGAGCACCGTCCTGCCAGTGAAGGGGCAGCTGGCGAGCAGGTGCCGGCTAAGTCAGCCAGGAGCGCCTGGCAGGCGGTGTGGGTCCTGGTTTTCGGCAAACCGTCAGAAATGCGCAGCAGGAGAAGCCGGGACCAGTTGATGCCAGTTTTCCAGGCGCTGGGAATTGGGAGCGATACGGCCGTTGAAATAATGGCAGGCCCGGTAGTAGAGGAGGTCTTCGAGCCACAGTTTGAAAAAGGTCGGGTCCTTGCGCAGCCTCTTGAACAGCAGCACGGGCGACTGGCGCAGATCCAGCACTGGTGAAAACAGCTCGGAAGGATCACGGAAGCATTCCCAGTCACATTGCCGGCACTGCCGGTCGGCCTCACAGCCGTTCAGGTCGAGACGCCCGAAATCTCCGAAATTTTCCTCGCCCCGATAACCGCAGGGATAGGTATGGCCATGCCGGCTGTCGATAAAAAAGAAATCGATGCCGCCGCGGCACGGGCTGGCCCGTTCCGCCTGCCCGCGATATTGCCGTAGCAGGGCATGGATGCTGCAACGCGGGGTAAATATCCGCAACTTGTCGCGGTGGTCGGGAATCACGTCGGACAGAGCCTGGAACAGGTCAAGCTTTTCGGTCACGGAAAAATAAACCACCCGGTCGCTGGCCGTGGCCCCGTAGACAACCTCCCGGTCGGCCTGGTTGGCGTCCGTGTGCATCGGGTAGCAGACGTTGGCAATGGTGAAGCCGAGTTCGTGAACGAAGCGGTAGAAACGCTCGAAGCCTTTATGGAAGTCGGCGTAGCGCAGGGTGTCCTTATCCCTGGAAGCCCCGGCAAAGCTGCGGTTGATGCCGAGGTTGGCCGACAGGTAAAGACCCCGGTCGGCGAAAATCGGCAGGGCTTTTTCGATGCCCCGAACGACTCCGGGCAACCCGCGCATCTGCTCATGGGTTGCGATATCCGCGGAATCGAGACTGACCCAGATATTACGGATCGGGGTCGCCGCCAGCTGGTCGGCCATCCGTTTGATCCGGTCTCTGAAACTCGCCTCTTCGGAGTGACGGAACAGGAAGCCGTTGGTGCCGGTACGGATGTAGCGGATCCCTTGCTGCCGGGCATAGATGGCCAGCTGGCAGATCTGGTCCAGGTAGAGAAACGGCTCCCCGCCGGTGAAGGATAGAGCGGAAACCCCCTTGACGGAGGCGGCCCGGATCATTCTTTTCACCCGCGCTTTGTCGAGGGTCGAACGCTTGAAGTCACTGGTGACCCGCATTCCGCATTGCGGGCAGCTGGCGTTGCAGGCGTCGGTATACTGAATGACGAGCTGGCCGGGCAGGCGTCGGTCGACCAGCAGCCGTTTGCCGCTCATCAGGACTGCTTCCAGGTTGTCTGTCAGTCCCATTCAGTGCACCATCATATTGGCCGCCAGCTTGAGGATCCGTTTGAGGGAGCCGTGCTGATGGCGCTGCTGGCGCGGGGTGTCCGTTGCCACCATATCGTGCAGGATGCTGTCCCAGCTGAAGCGCTCTTCAACCCGCTGGCGTGCGGCGAGTCCGAAGGCGTGACAGCGTCCGCCGCTGCAGGCCAGGTCGGTGAGCAGGTCGCTGATCCTGGTGACCCAGGGTTCGGTCTGGTCGACCGGGATGGCAAAGCCGGTTTCACCGTCGACGATAATTTCCTTTGGCCCGCCGATGTCGGACACCAGGGCCGGAATCCCGCAGGCCTGGGCTTCGAGGACGACCATGCCGAAGGTTTCGGTGGTGCTCGGAAAGACGAACAGGTCATACTGGTTGTACAGTTCCGGAAGGTCGCAGTAATCGACCCGGCCGAGGAATGTGACTTCCGGCATATCGCTGCAGTTCTCCCGAAGTTCATCCAGGTAGGGACCGGTGCCAGCCAGGGTCAGGCTGACGTCGGGATGCAGGATTCTCACCTGGCGGTAGACGGTCATCAGGAAGTCGAGGTTCTTGTCCCGGGAGATCCGCCCGACATACAGCAGCCGTGACCGCCAGGTCTTAGATTTGTCGGGCCTGGGGAGAGGTCGGAAATGCTCACTGCGCAGACCGCGTCTGAACAGTTCCATGTGCCGATAACGGTAGCCGCGTTTTTTGAGCAGCTGAATGTATTCCTCGGTGGGGACCAGCAGGGTGTCGAACTGATTGAAGAACCACTTGCTGTAGGATTCGATCATGCTGCTGATCGCCGGCTCGGCGACGATGGCAGCCGATTCTTCCGTAAAGTCGGTATGGTAGATCCCCTTGATGGTCGTGCCGAGCATGCGTCCCATGAGCATGCCGAGCAGTCCGACCGGGCCGGGGGTGGAGATATAGATTTCGTCAGGATTGTAGTCGTACACCAGCTTCAGCATGCGCAGAACCGACGGCACATTGATGGTCAGTTCCTCGTAGTGGGGAAGTTGAAAACTGTACAGCGGCGGAATCGCCAGGGTGGTCAGCGGCAGGCGGGCTCCGCTTTGACTGGGACTGAGACTCGACATGATGCGGATGTCATAGCCCTTTTCCTCGGCCAGGGTGCCGATAGTCTGCAGGGTCATGGACACCCCGTTGAGGTCGGTCAGGGTATCAGTCAGCCAGAGAATCCGCTTGCTGCGCTCGGTGCTCTGCTTGCCGAGGGTGTCTTCCAGCTGGTTGATGAGGTCGCGGTCGCCGAACATGTGCCGGAACGCGGAAAAGAACGGTACCGAGAGGAACACCCCGGGAATACTCGAAGACAGGCCGTGAATAATGCTGATGATATCCATCTCGTCAATATTGGTATTGAGGGACTCGAGGAGCGAGCGGAAGTACTGATCGGAGATATTCGAGATGCATCCGTAGAGCAGGTTCAGGCGGGTATCGATATCATCATGATCAAGAGCCCGGCTGGTTTCAATCAGCTGCACGATATTCTGGTAGATGACGTTGTTTTTATTCGATTTCATCCGACTCAGGCGGAGTCTGTCCTTGATGCTCAGCCGCTGGTCGCTGAACAGGTAGCGGGTCATGTCGCTCAAGGTCGAGTGGGAAAAGGCGGTACTCTTGTGCTGGGAGAAATCGAAGGCGATCTTGTAGATGGCGAAGGTCAGGCCCTGGAAATCGTTCTGGCGCCCCTGGGGTTCCATCCGGTTCTGTTTGAGCTGCTCAAGGAACTGTTCCGGTGTTTCTGCCTCGGTCCGGGTGTAGGTTTTGGCGATAAAGAAACCGGCGTGATCATCGGAACCGCCGGTCAGCCCTTTGCGCCAGGGTTCAGGTCCCCAGGGTTCGATCCCGTGTTTCTGCTGCAGCCGTTCCAGGTCCGATGGCGTCAGCTCGAGCAGGACCCGGCTCAGGATATCGTTGTTGAGGACGCTGCGGCTGCCGTTGCGCCCTTCGAAGTTGTTGAACAGCAGGATCAGCTTCTCCAGGTGGTCGAGGGTCAGCTTGCCGTTGACGGAATAGGTGGCATGGGCGACGACACAGGCCAGGTCCTCCTTCATCAGGTAATCGCGCAGCTTGTAGATATTCAACCGCTTTTTCTGGATCTTGGCGAACTGCTCGCGGTCGAGACCGTAGATGAGGATATGGACCTTGCAGTTGTCCTCAGGAAAGTAGGCCGTCGACTCGACCCCCGTGAAACAGCGCTTGGGATGTTTCTTGACCAGTTCGACAGAGGCCTTGATCCGATTGTGGTCGGTGACCGTAACAAAGTCCATACCGCGCTTTCGGGCCATTTTGTAAATGGCGTCGGGATCGGTATAGGATTCAGACGCTCCGAGGCGCTGCAGAAACCATTCGGAA
Source organism: Geopsychrobacteraceae bacterium (assembly GCA_963677135.2). Classification (GTDB taxonomy): domain Bacteria; phylum Desulfobacterota; class Desulfuromonadia; order Desulfuromonadales; family Geopsychrobacteraceae; genus Seleniibacterium. The sequence continues at coordinate 253,754 of CAXXLS010000009.1, forward strand.
GGATGATTGGAATACTTGGAATGTACGTGCAGATCGGCGTATGCCATGTCTCTTTCTCCGTCTTTTTCGTTTTTGTCCATTGTTGACGGGAAGATTAGGGGGGGATGAGGTGGGTGTGAGGAAATGATGTGTAATAAGTGGAGGCTACTTTTCGCAGCGACAGGAACCGTGAAATTTCCCGCCTCCAAGCCGCGCAGTGGCTTTGCGGTTCTGCCCGTTTATGCGCCAGCATCCGGGCGGGTTGTCACCGGTTGAAGGCAGCCGGTGGGAAACAGCGGAACCATCCATCGTCAGTGTGTTTGACCTTAAAGAGTTTCTTTTCCTCCCTTTTCTTTGCGACCAAAGAAAAGGGAGTCGGCTGGCGGGCCGAGACCCGCCGACCTTGATGTTGCTTTAAGGTTTGAATTGAGACAATCAAAAGCAGGACCGCGGGGTCGCGCCCCCGCCCGGCGTCTTACTGTTTGTCCCAGGCGGGCGACAAATAGTCAGCACAAAGCGCCCTTTTTACATGTCCGGATGACGATCAGCAATTCCCAGTAGGGAGCATTCAGGCTGGCAACGACCCGGCCCACGCTGAGCAGGCTCAGCTCATGGCCAGAACCGCAAAAATACCAAAGGTGTTTTGACAGTTGAAAAGACCCTCACCTCCAAGCCGCAAAGCGGCTTTACGGTTCTGCCCGTTGATGCGTCAGCATCCGGGCGGGTTGTCATGTGCTGGCGACAGCAATAAATCGCAGACGGACTCAGTTGTCGTCAGTGTGTTTGACCTTGATAAGATCTTTTTGGTTCGTTTTTCCATCGTTGGGAAAAATGAACCCGGCTGCCGGGCCGGGACCCGGCGACCTTGATCTTGCTTTAAGGTTTAAACAGATACAATCAAAGGCTAGACCGCGAGGTCCCGCCCCCGCCCGGCGTCTTACTATTTGTCCCAGGCGGGCGACAAATAGTCAGCACAAAGCGCCCTTTTTACATGTCCGGATGACGATCAGCAATTCCCAGTAGGGAGCATTCAGGCTGGCAACGACCCGGCCCACGCTGAGCAGGCTCAGCTCATGGCCAGAACCGCAAAAATACCAAAGGTGTTTTGACAGTTGAAAAGACCCTCACCTCCAAGCCGCAAAGCGGCTTTGCGGTTCTGCCCGTTTATGCGTCAGCATCCGGGCGGGTTGTCATGTGCTGGCGACAGCAATAAATCGCAGACGGACTCAGTTGTCGTCAGTGTGTTTGACCTTGATAAGATCTTTTTGGTTCGTTTTTCCATCGTTGGGAAAAATGAACCCGGCTGCCGGGCCGGGACCGGCGGTTTTGATCTTGCTTTAAGGTTTAAACAGATACAATCAAAGGCTAGACCGCGGGGTCGCGCCCCCGCCCGGCGCCTTACTATTTGTCCCAGGCGGGCGACAAATAGTAAGCACAAAGCGCCCTTTTTACATGTCCGGATGACGATCAGCAATTCCCTGTTGGAGACATTCAAGCCAACAACGACCCGGCCCACGCTGAGCAGGCTCAGCTAAAGGCCAGAAACGCAAAAATGCCGTTGGCATTTTGATAAATGATCTGTGATCTTCAAGCCGCAAAGCGGCTTTGCGGTTCTGCCCGTTGATGCGTCAGCATCCGGGCGGGTTGTCATGTGCTGGCGACAGCAATAAATCGCAGACGGACTCAGTTGTCGTCAGTGTGTTTGACCTTGATAAGATCTTTTTGGTTCGTTTTTCCATCGTTGGGAAAAATGAACCCGGCTGCCGGGCCGGGACCCGGCGACCTTGATCTTGCTTTAAGGTTTAAACAGATACAATCAAAGGCTAGACCGCGAGGTCCCGCCCCCGCCCGGCGTCTTACTGTTTGTCCCAGGCGGGCGACAAATAGTCAGCACAAAGCGCCCTTTTTACATGTCCGGATGACGATCAGCAATTCCCAGTAGGAGACATTCAGGCTGGCAACGACCCGGCCCACGCTGAGCAGGCTCAGCTAAAGGGCAGAACCGCAAAAATGCCGTTGGCATTTTGACCGATAACAAATGGCATACTCCAAGCTGGGAACTGCCGGTTTTCACTGTGCCTTTAACCATCACACAGCACCCCAACAATCCTGCCCATCGTCAAATGATCTCCCTGACATGTGCGTCATGCAAGAAAATATCACAAAAGAAGTGTAGTTTTTAAAATTATTCTTGACTAAAACAATAAGAAAAAGTATTTTTTGAAATACGACAAAAACAATCATAATTCACGTTGGTTAATTCAGGACACACCAAGAACATGTCAGGAGATATTATGAGCCAGATTTTTCAGGATAATTCGCTGTCCATCGGTCAAACCCCGCTGGTGCGTCTGAACCGTATCGTTCCCGAGGGGGGCGCCACGGTGCTCGCCAAGGTTGAAGGGCGCAACCCGGCTTACAGTGTCAAGTGCCGCATCGGCGCCAACATGATCTGGGATGCCGAAAAAAAAGGCCTGCTCGGGCCCGGCAAGGAGCTCATCGAGCCGACCAGCGGCAATACCGGCATCGCCCTGGCTTTTGCTGCGGCGGCCCGGGGAATTCCCATCACCCTGACCATGCCGGAAACCATGAGTCATGAGCGGCGCAAGGTTCTCAAGGTGTTCGGCGCCAAGCTCGAATTGACCCCCGGCAACAAGGGGATGGGGGGGGCTATCGCCCGTGCCGAAGAGATCGCCAAGTCGGATCCGGATCGTTATGTGCTGCTCCATCAGTTCAATAACCCGGCCAACCCGGAGATTCATCAGAAGACCACCGGCCCGGAAATCTGGGAGGCAACCGGGGGGAAGGTTGATCTACTGGTGGCCGGAGTCGGTACCGGGGGGACGATTACCGGGATCTCCCGCTATTTCGAACAGGACCGCGGTCAGCAACTCCATTCGGTTGCGGTAGAGCCCGCCGAAAGTCCGGTCATAACCCAGCATCTGAAAGGGGAATCCCTTACTCCCGGGCCGCACAAGATTCAGGGGATCGGGGCCGGCTTCATTCCGGCGACCCTTGACGTGAGTATCGTCGACCAGGTGGAGCAGGTCTCCAGCGAAGAGGCGATCGCCATGGCGCGTCGGCTGGCGCTGGAAGAAGGAATCCTGGCGGGAATCAGTTGCGGTGCGGCTGCCGCTGCGGCGGTACGGCTTGCCTCCAGGGACGACCTCAAGGGGAAAACCATCGTGGTGATTCTGCCTGATTCAGGGGAACGTTATCTGTCTTCCCCCTTGTTCGCGGATATTGAAGCCTGATAGATACAAGACGTAACGCAGAACCGCCGGGAGATAGGCAAGGGGATCAGGTTGGTCAGCGTCGCTGTGATTTCTGCCCCTTGGCGACTCAGGGGGGGGGACTTTGTGCCTACCTGACTTCGTGGCGGACTCAACGGATTAAAAGTTTAAGACCTATCGTCAACTCAATGGAGAGACGCGTGACCTATCATCTGGACACCCAACTGGCTCAGCTGGGCAATCACAGCGACCCCAAAACCGGGGCGATCAGCTGCGCCATTACGCCCAGTGCGACCTATCGACATCCCGGGGTGGGGCAGTCGACGGGGTTTGATTACAGCCGCAGCGGCAACCCGACCCGCCAGATTCTCGAGGAAGGGCTCGCCGCGTTGGAAAACGGCAGCAGGGGCCTGGCTTTCTCGTCTGGTATGGCGGCCCTGACGACCCTGTTTCTCTCTTTTAAAAGCGGTGATCACCTGGTTGTCTCCCAGGATCTTTACGGTGGAACCTACCGGGTCCTGAGCGGCATTTTCGCCCGTTACGGGTTGACCGCCAGTTATGTGGATACGACCGAAACCGAAGCCGTGGCTGCGGCAATCCGCCCGGAGACCCGAGGGCTGCTGGTGGAATCCCCGGGGAATCCTTTGCTTGGAATCGCGGATCTGACCGCCCTGGCTGCGGTCTGCCGTGAGCATGGCCTGCGGTTCATGGTCGACAACACCTTTCTGACCCCGCTGCTGCAGCGCCCGCTGGATCTCGGCGCCGATGTGGTCATCCATTCGGCAACCAAGTTCATGGCGGGGCACAACGATCTGTGTGCCGGGGTGCTGGTAGCCAGGGAACCGCAGCTGGGTGAGGAACTCTATTTTCTCCAGAACAGCACCGGGGCCGTCTTATCGCCGCAGGACAGCTGGCTGCTTATCCGCAGCCTGAAAACTCTGCCCCTGCGCCTCGAACGCCAATGCCAGACGGCGGCTCAGCTGGCCGGCTGGCTGGCAGGGCACTCCGCCGTGGTCCAGGTCTATTTTCCCGGTCTGGAAAAGCATCCCGGACATGAGCTGATGGGGCGGCAGGCGACGGGGTTCGGTGCCATGCTCAGTTTCAGGGTGGACTCCCCGGATCGGGCGCGCACGGCCCTGGAACGCATCAGGCTGATCTCATTTGCCGAGAGCCTGGGTGGGGTGGAGTCATTGCTCACTTTGCCGGCGGTCCAGACCCATGGAGATATCCCTGAAGCGGAGCGCCTGCGGCTGGGGATTGACGATTGTCTGCTGCGGTTGTCGGTGGGGATCGAAAACGTGGCGGATTTGCAGGCTGACCTGGCTCTTGCCCTGGCGTGAAACAAAAAAACGGAGACCCCCCTGTCAGGCCACCTGGCGGGTCGGTGAATGGCTGGCACTGAAGCATGCCTGATGTTGCTGTTCGCGGGCCAGCAGGGTCATGATTCTGAGTTTGAGAATGTTGTCGGCATCCTGCAGGGCGAGCTTGGTGCAGGCCCAGGCCAGGGAGCGTTCCGGCTCGTCGCCGGTCTCCGGGCCGAAAGCTCTCTTGCCATTCCATACCACTTCGGCATGGGGGTAGATGAGCTCGCCGAGCAGAAATTCATTGTCAAAAGCATCGACGACCTGGGGCAGGGTGATCCGGTCCCTGTCGGTGCTGAGAATTTCGATGGGAGCGGTCTCCAGCAGCTCCAGCAGTTCCCGCACGGCTTCCCTGGGCATTTCCGCGATGACGGCCGTCTCCAGATGGTCCCTTTCTTTCATTCCTTCAAGCCCTTTCATTTCCTGAAACGTTTGTCGATAAAAACAATCTTCGATTTATTCCTGGAACCCTCTGCTTTGCCGGTTCGCTCCGGATGAGGAAACGGTTAGACATTTGTGAGTTTGGCGACCATAGCCGGACCAGAAACGATCCTGCGGAAAAACCTCTTTGAAAATGAAAACCTGACCTGATCCTCATAGATTTCTAACATTCTCAGAGCAAAGTCGGCGCCTGTCGTACCCGATCAATCGCGAATTTTATTGAAGCCCAGTCATAAACCGACTGAATTAGTGGAGTTCTCACGAACCGCTAACACAATCCTAACAATTGCCGTTCAGATTGTTAGCGCTCGTGAGACAAGAGCCCAAAACGAAGCCACCAAAGGAGAAATTCACCATGAAACTGCAATCTATTGCCAAAGGGATGTCCCTGGCCCTGGTTCTGCTGACCGTGTCGGCGGGATCCATATTTGCTGCCCCGATCCAGGTTGATGTCAACCTGGCCGATTACGTCAAGGTCCAGGGCGTTGCCGGCAATCTCAGCAGCGTCGGTTCCGATACCCTTAACAATATGATGACCTTCTGGGCGGAGGGGTTCCGCAAGAAATATCCCAACGTCAACATCCAGATCGAAGGCAAGGGGTCCAGTACCGCTCCGCCGGCCCTGATCGAGGGAACCAGCCAGCTTGGTCCCATGTCCCGTAAGATGAAGAGCAAGGAAATTCAGGCGTTTGAAGCCAAGTACGGCTTCAAGCCGACGACCATCGGGGTTGCCCTTGACGCCCTGGCAGTGTTTGTCAACAAGGACAACCCGCTCAAAGAGCTCTCCATGACCCAGGTCGATTCGGTTTTTTCCAAAACCCAGAAGCGCGGGGGCGAAAATGTCACCGTGTGGGGCCAGCTCGGTCTTGGCGGCGAGTGGAGCAACAAGCCGATCAGCCTCTACGGTCGTAACTCCGCGTCCGGGACCTACGGCTTCTTTAAAAGTACCAGCCTGAAGAAAGGTGACTTCAAAGACACCGTCAAAGAGCAGCCGGGCAATGCTTCCGTCGTTCTCGGTGTTACCGAAGACAAGGCCGGTATCGGCTACTCCGGCATGGGTTACGTTACCTCCGGTGTTCACGCCCTGCCCCTGTCCGTCAAGGATGGTGCGACAGCCTATGCCCCCAACTACGAAAACGTGCTGAGCGGCAAGTATCCCCTCGGTCGGATGCTTTACATCAACGTCGTCAAAGAGCCCAACAAGCCGCTGCCGACCCTGGTCAAGGAATTCCTCAAGTACGTCTTGTCGAAAGAAGGTCAGGAAGTCGTGGTCAAGGATGGTTTTCTGCCGCTGCCTGCAGACGCAGCCAAGAAGCAACTTGCCCTGCTTGACTAAAGCGTCACTGTAGCGGTCCGGTTGGATGTTGAATCAGTAAGCCTTGCCCTTTTCAATGGGCAGGGCTTATTGTCGTCTTCCAAGGATGTGAGAAAGATCTATGAATCCTGCTTTTCTAAAACGGGTCAAGCGTCAGGACAGCCTGGCAAAATGGTTAATCACTATCGGCGGGATGGCCATTATCTTCTGCGTCATTCTGATCCTGATTCTGATCGCCAAGGTCTCTTTACCTCTGTTCTGGTCGCCTGATGCAGAGCTGCAGAACCGTTTCACCCTGGCCGACGGCCTGTCGGCTGACCAGGTGATGGCTGTCGGTATGGACGAATACCGGGAAACCGGCTATGTGATTGATGACAAGGGGCTGGTTCATTTTTTTAACGTTCATGACGGATCAGCCCTGGACAGCATCCAGTTGACCAGCAGTGGCCAGGGGAGCAGGATTGTCGCCGTCGATCGCTATGGCCGCCTTAACCATGTGCTGCTGTGGGATGACGGCAGCGTGACCATCGAGCAGGTCAAGTTTTACCCTTTCTTTGATGAGCACAACGACAATCAGCGCAGTATTCGTCACAATATTGACCACCTGGCCCAATTTTCGTCTGATGGGGGCGATTTGCCGAAGATTGTCCAGGCCCGGGCGAACGAGGAAGAGCGCAAGGTGCTCGTGACCTTGCAGGTTGATGGTGCCATTGACCTGCTGATCACCCAGCAGGAGGAATCCCTGCTTGGGGATGCCGAAGAGGTGACGGAGACCTACCGGCTCGATATGGAAGCGAAGGGGAACGTTACCACCCTGACCATGAACAATGCCGGGACCAGGCTGTTTGCCGGAACCGATCAGGGGGAGATTCTGCGTTGGAACCTCGAGGATATCGAAGAACCGGTGCTGGAGGAAACGGTCCAGGCCTTTGCCGATAACCGAAAAGTGACCTCCTTGAACATGGTGTACGGTGATGTGTCACTGGCCGTCGGGGACAGTGCCGGGGGGGTGACCACCTGGTTCAATGTGCGTGATATCGACAATGGCGGCTGGAAATTGACCCGCATCCACGATCTCAAGGGGCATGACAGGGCGGTGGATAAGGTCGTCCCGACCCTGCACGACAAGTCGGTTATCAGCATCGCGTCCGGTCAGCTTCAGATCAGCCACATGACCAGCGAACGGCTCCTGGTGCGGCTCAATGAAGAGCAGGCCCTGACCCATTTTGCCATGTCAACCCGCGGCAACGGCCTGATCGGCATAACGGCCGGCGGCCAGGTGTATACCTGGAAACTGGATATCCCCCATCCCGAGGTCAGTTTCAAGACCCTGTTCGGCAAGGTCTGGTACGAAGGGTATCCGCAGCCGGAATATGTCTGGCAGTCATCCGCAGGGTCCGACGATTACGAACCCAAGTTCAGCCTGACGCCGTTGATCTTCGGAACCCTGAAGGGGACCTTCTACGCCATGCTGTTCGCCCTTCCTCTGGCCATTTTTGGCGCGATATATACCAGCCAGTTTGCCCGTCCCAGATTCAAGGGAATTATCAAGCCGGCGGTCGAAATCATGGCCGCGGTTCCCACGGTTATCATCGGTTTTCTGGCGGCCCTGTGGCTGGCCCCCCTGATTGAAAGGTCCCTGGGATCCCTGTTCCTGAGCCTGGTCATGATTCCCGCGGCCCTGATGATCAGCATCGGCCTGTGGCAGGGGATGCGGAAACTCGAAACCCTCAAGCGGGTGGAGCGCGGCTACGAGTTCCTGGCTGTCGCGCCGGTGGTCATCATGGCCGTGGCTATCGCGGTTGTGCTCGGTCCCTGGCTGGAGCACTGGCTGTTCGCCGGGGACATGAAACAGTGGCTGTTCAGCGAGATGGGGGTCCGCTACGATCCGCGAAACTGCCTTATCATTGCCTTCGCCATGGGCTTTGCCGTCATTCCGATTATCTTCACCATTGCCGAAGACTCCCTCTCCAACGTGCCGCCGAGTCTCAAGGCCGCCTCCCTGGCCCTGGGAGCCAGCCGCTGGCAGACCGTCTGGCGGGTGATTCTGCCGTCGGCCAGCCCGGGGATCTTTGCCGGGACCATGATCGGTTTCGGCCGCGCGGTTGGTGAAACCATGATCGTCCTGATGGCGACCGGCAATACCGCCATCATGGACCTGAGCATCTTCAACGGTATGCGCCCCCTGTCCGCCAACATCGCGGTGGAGATTCCCGAGGCTCCGGTGGACGGGTCCCTGTACCGGATTCTGTTTCTGTCAGCGGTCATTCTGTTTCTGATGACCTTTGTTGTAAATACCATTGCCGAAGTCGTCCGTCAGCGCCTGCGGGCCAAGTACGGCCGATTCTAGGGTAGGTTATGAAAAAAACGAAAAGTATGAACAAATACTGGCGGGTCGGCGAGCCGATGGTGTGGCTGTCGGGCGCCGCTCTGTCCATCACGCTGCTCAGCGCCATTGTCCTGCTGATTGTGATCATGGTCAACGGTCTCGGAGTGTTCTGGCCGTCCGACCTTCAGCAGATCAAGCTCAAGGACGGCACCTCTCTGGCCGGCCAGTGGCTGCAGACCAAGCCCACCGCCGATGAGACCGGCCTGCGGCGCCAGTACAAGATCGCCAACCGGGATCTTTACGGGCTCGATTTCCGCTGGATCGATGAGGCCCAGATCGTGGCCGAAGACTATCCGCAGGATCTGCTGGTCCTGGAACGCCTGGAGCACGGTGATTTTTACGGTTATCTTAAAACGCTGAAAACCGGGTCGACGCAATCGGCACCAGCCACCCTGACCGGCCTGGAGAAGCTTCTTGACGAGGTGCATGCCGAGCTTGATCACCTGTCGGAATTGGATGATCGTCTCAAGGCGGCCAGCTATCGGACGGAGCAGATCCGGCTCGAACTGCTGAAACTTGATTACAACAAGGTCCCCCATTCGGATCCGAGGTATCAGCAACTGCTTAGTGAAAAGGCCGATCTTGAAAAGGAGTTCTCCGATCTGATCGCGGTTCAGACCAGCCGGAATGAAAAAATCCGTCAGGTCAGGGCCATTTTCAGCGATGCCAAGGGACAGGAGAAGGAGATCGTTCTGGCTGACGTGGTTCAGGTATACGCCCCTAACCAGATGTCGCGCGTTGCCAAGGCGGGGTTTTATGCCCACAAGGTCATCGAGCTGTTCGTCGACGAACCCCGCGAATCGAATACCGAGGGAGGACTGTTTCCGGCCATTTTCGGTACCGTTATGCTGATTTTCATCATGAGCTTGTTCAGTTTCCCCATGGGGGTCATCGCCGCCATTTACCTGCGGGAATATGCCAAGGAAGGGCTGTTGGTCAGAATTGTGAGGATCGCCGTCAACAACCTGGCCGGTATCCCGTCCATCGTTTATGGTATCTTCGGGCTGGGGTTCTTTATCTACGGGATCGGCCACAGTATCGATACCCTGTTCTTTCCGGAGCGGTTGCCGACTCCGACTTTCGGGACCGGGGGTCTGCTGTGGGCGAGCCTGACCCTCGCGCTGCTGACGGTGCCGGTGGTGATCGTTTCCACCGAGGAAGCCCTGGGAGCGATCCCGGCGGAAATGCGGGCCGGATCCTATGCTCTGGGGGCAACCAAGTTTCAGACCCTGGTCCGGATTCTGCTGCCGATGGCATCGCCCGGGATCCTCACCGGGCTGATCCTGGCCATGGCCCGTGCGGCCGGCGAGGTTGCGCCCCTGATGATTACCGGGGTGGTCAAGCTGGCCCCGGCCCTGCCCATCGACGGCAACTTTCCCTATCTGCACCTGGATCGCAAATTCATGCACCTTGGCTTTCATATCTACGACATCGGTTTTCAGTCCCCCAATGTCGAAGCGGCCAAGCCGATGGTCTTTGTCACCACCCTGCTGCTGGTGCTGATTGTTCTGATCATGAGCAGTATCGCTATCCGGCTGCGCAACAAGATGAAAAAACGCTATACCTTCGGTACTTTTTAGGAGAATCTTGAAAAATGAGTGATGTAATCATCGAAAAGCCCATCGTTCAGGTGAACAATCTGAGGTTTTTCTACCCCGGGAATGCGCGAGCCCTGCACGGTATCGATATCGGTTTCGCCGAAAAGCAGGTGACCGCCCTGATCGGACCGTCAGGATGCGGCAAGAGTACCCTGCTGCGCTGCTTCAACCGGATGAACGACCTGATCGACGGTAGTCGGGTCGAGGGTGAGATTCTTCTCGACGGGGAGAATATCTATGCTCGGAACACGGATATTATCGAACTGCGGCGCAGGGTCGGAATGGTGTTCCAGAAATCGAACCCCTTTCCCAAGTCGATTTACGAAAATGTCATTTACGGTCTGCGGATCGCCGGGGAGAACAATAAGCAGCTCCTCGACGAGCGGGTCGAAAGCAGTCTCAAAGGGGCCGCTCTGTGGGACGAGGTCAAGGACCGGCTTCACGAAAGCGCCCTGGGGTTGTCCGGCGGGCAGATGCAGCGCCTGTGCATTGCCCGGGCGATTGCCGTCAACCCGCGGGTGATTTTGATGGACGAGCCCTGCAGCGCCCTGGACCCCAAGTCCACGGCGCGGGTCGAAGAACTGATTGGCGAGTTGCGCGAGAACTTCACCATCATCATCGTCACCCACAACATGCAGCAGGCCGCCCGGGTCTCTGACTATACCGCCTTCCTGTTCGAGGGGAACCTGATTGAATACGGTCTGACCGAGAGGCTGTTCGTCAAGCCGCGCAACAAACAGACCGAAGACTACATTACCGGCCGTTTCGGTTAAACGGACGTTAGGAAAGGATAGAAGACCATGGCTGTTTTGATCCAGTCCGACCTGGAAAATCTGAAAAGACGTCTGCTGATTCTCAGCACCGAGGTAGAGGAGCGGGTGCAGCAGGCCGTCATCGCTCTGCTCAACGGCGACCGTGACCTGGCCGAAAAGGTCAAGGGGGGGGATGACCGCATCGATAATCTCGAAATCGAACTTGAGGAGGAGTGCCTGAAAGTTCTGGCTCTGCATCAGCCCGTGGCCAATGATCTGCGCTACATCATTTCGGTGCTGAAAATCAACAACGACCTGGAGCGGGTCGCCGATTTTGCCGTCAACCTGGCGGAACGGGCCATCGATCTCGACAAGGCGATCGCCCACGATTGTCCCTACGATGTTAAAAAGATGGGAGACCGGGTCAAGGTGATGCTCCGTTCGGCCCTCGATTCACTGGTCCATCAGGATGCCGATCTGGCCCGTTCCACCATCAGGATGGACGACGATGTCGACCGCTCCCACAGTGAAAACTATGAAAAGGTCAAGGCCGTCATCCGCGCCGAACCCGAACGCCTGGATGAACTGGTCCTGTACCTGTCCATCTCGCGCTACCTGGAACGGATGGGGGATCTGGCGACCAATATCGCCGAAGATGTCGTTTACCAGATCGAAGGCGAAATCATTCGCCACGGGGGGATGCAGATCTAAACCTGCAGGCGACATCGCCGCCCTCAAAAAACAACGCGAAAGACGCCTCGCTGTGGATACGTCGAGGCGTCTTTCGCTGCCAGTCTTTTCGGTGAGCTTTTGCTAACCCTCTCGTCAAGTCCTGTCATTCTTGATCATAGTGATACACAAAAAAACAGCGTGCCGCAAAATATCTGGAGCAGCCGGGAAAGTCCGGACCATCGGCCCGGGCTGCCCCGGTTGCTGACTGCCTGTATGGAACTGAAGTGTGTTCTATCGGTCAGGAATAAATACTGCCGATCGCGGTAACTTGTGCGGACAGGTTCAAAACGCCGCGACGATGTCCGGTTCAAAACAGTTGTCGCAATCCGCGGTCGAGAGCGGCAGAGATTACATCTCCATTCGGAAAAAGTCGCGCGCCTTAAGCTTTTTCTCTTCGCTCATCGTGGTCGGGGCGGTTCCCGGGGCAAAGGCTTCATAATAGGCTTCGCCGTTGTCCTCGGCGAGAAGCAGCCCGGTTTTGGTGTCGATGGGACGGAACTCGATGGTGTCGGGCACCCGGAACTGTTCTACCGGATACTGCTTGGCCGCTTCTTTCATGAACGCGACCCAGGCCGGTGCCGCCGCACGTGATCCGGTTTCGCTTTTACCCAGGGGACGTTCCTGGTCGTAGCCGACCCAGGATACGCAGGCCAGCTGGGGTATAAAGCCAATATACCAGGCGTCCTTCAGGTCGTTGGTGGTCCCGGTCTTGCCGGCCGATGGCCGACCGATGGCCTTGGCGCGCCAGCCGGTTCCTTCCTGAACAACGCTTTCCATGATATTGGTAATCAGGTAGGCCGTCTCGGGAGAGATCACCCTCCGCGGCGGTTTGCGGATCAGGCGCTGGTCGGCGGCCATCCCGGTGGCGAAGTCGGCCGGGTCGATGGATTCGAGAATGCGGCCGTTGCGGTCCTTGATCCGGGTGATGTAGGTGGGCGGAATCAGGACCCCGCCATTGGCGAACACGGTGTAGGCGGTCAGCATTTCCAGCGGGGTGACAGCAGTCGAGCCCAGGGCCATGGACAGATCGCGCTGCAGCGGGGTTTCAATGCCCAGTTTTTCGATGTAGTTGGCCGCGTAGTTGATGCCGATGTCTTCCAGGATCTTGATGGTGACGACATTACGGGAATGGGCAAGGGCCTGCCGGAAGGTGGTCGGGCCGTAAAACTTTTCTTCGTAGTTCTTTGGTTTCCACTCTTCGATCTCCCCGGTCTGAACCTTCTTGTTCTCATAGATCAGGGGGGTATCGAGAATGATACTGGCCGGGGTGTAGCCGCGATCGAGGGCGGCGGCGTAGATCAGCGGTTTGATGGCCGAGCCCGGCAGGCGCTGGGCCTGGATTGCCCGGTTGAACTGGCTTTTGCTGAAATCGTAACCACCGACCATGGCTTTGATCTCGCCGGTGAACGGATCGATAGCCACCAGGGCCGCCTGGGCTTCGGGTTCCTGCTCCAGCGCCAACAGGAGCGGCTCAACCGAAGCGTCGAGGACTTTCACTTCAATGACCGAGCCGACCGGCATGATGGTCTTCTTCCCCTTTTCGGCATTGCCGGTGGGTTCTTCGACCGGTTCGCTGGTGACCTCGATGGGAGCGGCCCATTTGCTGTCCTTGATGGAGATGAGCCCGGTCTTGTCGCCGATCCGGCAGGTCAGATGATCGTCGGCGATGCCGGTGACCAGGGCCTGGGAGAACGCCCCTTCGACCAGCGGCTCCTCGCTGAACTGCTCGGCCTGACCGGCCAGAAATTCCTGCTGTTCGGTCTCGCTCAGAACCGCAGTTACCCCGCGGTACCCCTGGCGCTTGTCGTGGGCACGCAGGTTGTTTTTGACGGCCTGCCGGGCGACGTCCTGCATCTCCAGGTTGATGCTGGTTTCGACCTGCAGGCCACCGGTATAGAGCATGTCTTCGCCGAAGCGCTCCTCCAGATAGCGGCGCACCTGTTCATTGAAGTAGGCGGTGACATCGAGAAGATGATTCAGGCGCGGCTTGATGACCACTTTTTCGGCGGCGGCCTGGTCGCGCTCTTCGGGAGTGATAAAGCCTTCTTCAACCATGCGGCCGAGAACGTATTTCTGGCGTTCCATGGCCCTCGCATAGTGCCGGTAGGGGGAGTAACGGCTGGGGGCCTGGGGCAGACCGGCCAGGATGGCGCTTTCCGCCAGAGTCAGCTCGTCGACGTTTTTGTCGAAGTAGTTTTCGGCCGCGGCCTCAACCCCGTAGGCGCGATGTCCCAGATAGATCTGGTTGAGATAGAGATAAAGGATCTCCTGCTTGGTCAGAGCCTGTTCCATGCGCCAGGCCAGGATCGCCTCCTTGAATTTTCGGGTAAAGGTGCGTTCCGAGGTCAGCAGCAGTTTCTTGGCGACCTGCTGGGTAATGGTGCTCCCCCCCTGGGCGATTCCACCGGCCTTGAGATTTTTCAGGGCGGCCCGGCCGATGGAGACGAAATCGATCCCCTGGTGTTTGAAAAAACTGGCATCCTCGGCGGCGACAAACGCCTGGACCAGGGTTTTGGGGATTTTTTCAAACGGCACCAGGATGCGCCGCTCGCGGGAATACTCGGCGATCACGGTACCGTCGTCGGCATAGATCCTGGTGATCAGGGGCGGCTTGTAATCGGAGAGGGTTTTCACGTCGGGCAGGGTGGACGAGACGTAGAAATAGGCTCCGATCAGGAAGGCCGCGGCCAGAAGAGGGGTGCAGAAAAAGGCGAACAGAAAATATTTCAGGAATCGCTTCATGTGGATAATAACCTGCAAATGCTTGATGGCTTCTCATTTAAATATGGTCGGCACCCGGCCGCTCCGGACACTGGCGGAGGGTTCTTCGTGAGGGTTCTGATCGGCAACCGACTAAGTCTTTATATAACAACCGAAAATTTATAACATGCCGCAGATTGGCGGGCAACAGCTTGTCGTTAATTGTGCTCAGAAATCACCGGAATGTAGTATGATACGGGCAGATTGATATTGTTCAGATCAAACTGGCAGCTGTGGCAGGGCGGACGGGCTTGACCCCCGATACAGTTCAGCCTATGCTCCGGATTTTCAGTTATTCATCAGAAAGAAGGTTGTTGATTATGAAGAAAGCCGTGGTGCTTTACAGTGGTGGACTCGATTCCACAACCTGCATGGCGATTGCCAAAGCAGACGGGTTTGAACCCTACGCCCTGAGTTTTGCCTATGGTCAGCGGCATACCGTCGAGTTGGAAAAGGCCCGGGAATATGCGCCCCTGATCGGAGCCAGGGAGCATCTGGTCGTCGATATCGACCTGCGTAAAATGGGGGGCAGCGCCCTGACGGCCGATATCGAGGTGCCCAAGGGGGGCGTGGTCGAAAATGAGATACCGGTGACCTATGTGCCGGCCCGCAACACGATCTTTCTCTCGTTTGCCCTGGGGTGGGCTGAAGTCCTCGAGGCTTCCGATATCTATATCGGGGTAAACGCCCTCGATTATTCGGGCTATCCCGATTGCCGGCCCGAATTTATCGCCGCCTTCCAGACCATGGCGAATCTGCCACCAAGGCCGGCGTCGAAGGACATCCCTATCGGATTCATACTCCCCTTATCGATCTGACCAAGGCCCAGACCATTGCCCGGGGTCTCGAACTGGGGGTTGATTACAGCCTCACCCACTCCTGCTACGATCCGACTCCGGAAGGTTTGTGCTGCGGTCTGTGCGATTCCTGCCGGCTGCGGTTGAAGGGTTTCGCCGAGCTGGGCAAGACCGACCCGGTGGCCTATGTCGAGCGTTGACCGGGAGGTGAACATGGCCACGATGCCGGACATGCAGCAGAGTCGGGACACCCGGAATATCGCCATCGACAAGGTCGGGGTCAAGGATATCGGGTATCCCATCGTGGTTCAGGACAAGAGCCGTGAACGGCAGCATACCGTCGCCCGCGTCAATATGTATGTTGACCTGCCGGAACAGTTCAAGGGGACGCACATGAGCCGCTTCATCGAAGTGCTGAACCTTTACCATGGTGAAATTCAGTATCGAGAACCTGGAGACGGTGCTGGCCGAAATGAAGCAGCGGCTGGGAGCCAGCAGAGCCCACCTGGAGCTGAGTTTCCCCTATTTCATCGAGAAACGGCCCCGGTTTCTCAGGCCCGCAGCCTCCTGGAATACCAGTGTCGGATGGTGGGAACCCTCGGGGATGATTATGATTTCATCCTCGAAGCGAGTATCCCGGTGACCTCGCTGTGCCCCTGCTCCAAAGAGATCAGCGAACGGGGAGCTCATAACCAGCGCAGTATCGTGACGGTCCAGATTCGCTATGACGAGCATGTCTGGCTGGAAGACCTGATTGCCTGGGTCGAAGAGTGCGCCAGCTGCCAGGTTTATGCCCTGCTGAAACGGGAGGATGAAAAGGCGGTGACCGAACGGGCCTATGACAATCCCATGTTTGTTGAGGGACATGGTTCGCGCAGTGACTGAAAAATTAAGTAAAGTCAGAAGGATACGCTGGTTCAGTATCCAGTGCGAAAACTTCGAGTCGATTCACAACCATTCTGCCTACGCGATGATTGAACGGCATAACGGCTGACCCTGTGGATAACCCTGTTGACAATGTGGATAACCTCGGATACCAGCGGCGGCGGTCGGCGGTGTTGACCGTTTTTGCCAAACAGCCGGTACCGGGGAAGGTCAAAACCAGGCTCTGTCCGCCCCTGAATCACGTCGAAGCCGCACAGTTTTACGAGCACTCCCTCCGGGAGGTGATCTCCCGGGCCAAGACTCTGAGCGAATGCGACCTGCTGATCTGCTATGCCGGCGAGCGGCGCTGGTTCGCCGAGAATTTTCCGGGTACGGCACTTCTGCAGCAGCGCGGGGGCGATCTGGGAGTCCGCATGGAAACCGCGCTGAGGGACCTGTTTGCTGCGGGATACCAGCGAGCGGTGCTGATCGGCAGCGATCTCCCCGATCTGCCGCTGAAAGAGGTCCGTCTGGCTTTTGAACTTCTGGACGAGGTCGACGTGGTGTACGGACCGGCCCGGGACGGCGGCTACTACCTGGTCGGCGAGTCGACCCATTGTCCCGACCTGTTTCGGGATATTCCGTGGAGCACCGGCGTGGTTCTCGAGGAGAGTCTCAAGAAGGCGGCGACCGTCGGCCTGTTTACCGCCCGCCTGCCCGTTTACGAGGACCTGGACGATGTCGCCGCCCTGCAAAACTTTCTAAAAAGGAACCCGCACAGCAGTACGGCTGAGTTTCTGCGCCGTCAGCTTCATCATCATTTTCAGCTCTCCGATCAACCCTTTTGATGACTGGGCAAGGTATTGTATAATCGCCACCAGGCTGACGAACTTGACAGCATCCCCCGGGTTCAGGATAATCCACGGATCTTTTCATTCATTAAAAAGATGAATTCGTCGGGAAGCCGTGCGCTTGCCCGGATTCAATTCCTATTCAGCGGGCTGCCAGTCAAAGCCCTGATCAAAGGAGCAAGCAGTTGTTGGAACTCGTCTTCAACGCCGGACCGGTCGTTAAACTGGTTCTGTTCATTCTGGTTTACTTTTCCCTCGTCTCCTGGGCCATCATTTTCTACAAGGCGACGATCATTCAGCGCGCCATCAAGGATTCAGATCGGTTTCTCGACTTTTTCTGGACCAAGAAACGCTTCGATCTGGTCGGACAGGGGATCAAGGAATTCAGTGCCTCCCCCATCGCCAACCTGTTTCGCGAGGGGTATCATGAGATGCTGCAGATGAAGAAGAAGACCGGCGAAAGCGGTGGTCTGCAGGGGGACTTTTCGGCGCGGATGGATGTCACCGAAATGGTGGGCCGGGCCCTGCGCCGAGCGACCACCCAGGAGACCCATCGCCTGGAGAAGTACCTGACCTTTCTGGCCACCACCGGATCGACCGCGCCCTTCATCGGGCTGTTTGGAACGGTCTGGGGGATCATGGACGCCTTTCACGGTATCGGGCAGACCGGCAGTGCTTCCCTCGCGGTTGTTGCCCCGGGGATTTCCGAGGCCCTGATCGCCACGGCAATCGGCCTCGCCGCAGCGATTCCGGCGGTTATGGGTTATAACCATTTCCTTAACAAGGTCAACGTCCTGATCGGAGAGATGGATAATTTCAGCCAGGAATTCCTCAACATCGTTGAGCGGATGGAGCGGGTGAAATAGATGGAAGTCGGACGCCCTGCCACCGGCCGGCGCAGCAGCCTGTCTCAGATCAACGTGACCCCTTTCGTCGATGTCATGCTGGTGCTGCTGATTATCTTCATGGTCACCGCTCCCATGCTCGACCAGGGGGTCGAGGTCGATCTTCCCGAGGTTGCGGAAGCGCCCGGATTGCCTCA
This sequence comes from Geopsychrobacteraceae bacterium, assembly GCA_963677135.2. Lineage (GTDB taxonomy): Bacteria > Desulfobacterota > Desulfuromonadia > Desulfuromonadales > Geopsychrobacteraceae > Seleniibacterium. The sequence continues at coordinate 271,868 of CAXXLS010000009.1, forward strand.
GCAGCAGGAGCCGCTGATCATTACCCTCGATCGCAGCGGCAAGGTGATGATCGGCAAGGCCACCGTCGACGATCTGGCCAAACTGGGGCCGGTCATCGACCAGGCCCTGAAAGGGAAGCCGGATCGCGAAGTTTTTCTCGAGGCTGATCAGAAGGTTCCGTACGGACGCGTGGTGCAGGTCATGGCCGCGGTAAAAAAAGCCGGCGTCGAATCCCTCGGCATGGTCACCCGGTTGCCGGAGGAATAACGACAGGCCCATGGAAACATCCCGCAAACAGCGCTGGCAGCAACTGCAGGCGGTCTTTGAACCAGGGTTCAAGCAGATGCTGCTGGTGTCGTTTTTATTGCACCTGCTGGTCCCGGTTCTTTATTACACGCCCCTGTTTCCCAAAAAGGCGCCTGAGAAGCCACCGGTCTACAAGGTCAATCTGGTCAACAAGCCGGTGCTGAATCCCCAGGCGGGCAGACCGGAAGCGGTCAAGACGCCGGCCAAACCGGCCCCGAAACCGGCCACTCCGAAACCCAAACCGGCGGCCAAACCGATTCCACCCAAGCCGGAACCGAAGCCCGAGCCCAAGCCGGAACCGAAACCCGAGCCTAAGCCGGAACCGAAACCCGAGCCCAAGCCGGAACCGAAACCCGAGCCCAAGCCGGAACCGAAACCCGAGCCCAAGCCGGAACCGAAACCCGAGCCCAAGCCGGAACCGAAACCCGAGCCCAAGCCGGAACCGAAACCCGAGCCTAAGCCGGAACCGAAACCGGCGGTTTCGAAAGCCCAGGAAGATGCCCTGCAGCAAACCCTGGAACAGTTGCGGGCTGCCCAGAAACAGAGAGAAGCGGAAGCCGCCCGCCAGGCGACTCTCGACCGGCTCAGGGCTGCGGCCAAGGCGGAAAGCGCCAGGGTCGAGTCGCCGGTCACCAACGCGCCGGTCGGCATGGTTGACGGCAAGGGGGATGAGGCCGGAGTCAGTGCCGTCGCCTTTGTTCAGGAATATATCCAGCAGAACTGGAGTTATCCCAAGTATATGGCAACCGGGAACCCCGAGGCCGAAGTGAAGGTGTCCTACGATAAGAATGGCACCTTGCGTACCTACGATTTTGTCACCAAGTCCGGTGACGGCAACTTTGATGAATCGCTGATCAGGGCCATTGCCAAATCGCGCCAGTTGCCCCAGCCGTTGCCCCACGCCATGACCTTCGAAATTGTTTTTAACCTCAAGGAGATGTTGGACAGACCATGAAGTATTTCAAGGCTAGCCTGATTATCCTGATCCTGTTCGTTACCCTGGGCTCCACCGCTTTTGCGGCGCGCATCGAAATCAGCGCGCCCGGCGAGCAGACCATCGCCCTGGCCCTGACCCGGCTGGTCCCCATGGCTGGAGTGCATCCCGGGATCGCCGAAGAATTCGATAAGGTCCTCCAGAACGACCTCGATCTGTCCGGTCTCTTCGATCCGGTGTCCCCGGCGGCGTTTTTAAGCGACGCCACCCGGCTGGGGCTGCGGCGAACCGATATCGACTTCAGTCAGTGGCGGATGCTCGGCACCGAGGCCCTGATCAAGGGCGGTTACAGCGTCAGTGCCGGCAAGGTCACCATTGAACTGCGTCTTTACGACGTTGTGACCCAGCGGCTGTTGAGTGGCCGCCGCTATATCGGCCAGCTCAACGACGTTCGCAAGATCGCCCATACGTTTGCCGACCAGGTGCTGCTGAGCCTGACCGGTGAAAGCGGTCCTTTTGCGACCAAGATCGCCTATATTTCCACCCGGACCGGGCGCAAGGAAATGTACCTGATGGATGTTGACGGCCACGGGCCGATCCGTCTGACCGATCACCGCTCCATCGTGCTGAATCCCGATTTTTCGCCAACCCGCAAAGAGCTGATCTTTACCTCCTACCGGAACGGCAACCCGGACCTCTACCGCAAGGAAATCTATACCGGCCGCGAATCGCGCCTGTCCCTGCAGCAGGGGCTCAACATCGGCGGCCGTTTCAGTCCTGACGGCCGGGAAATTGCCCTGACCCTGTCCAAGGACAAGAACTCGGAACTGTACCTGATCGGAACCGACGGCACCATTCACCGGCGACTCACCAACCACTACGGTATCGATGTGGATCCGTCCTGGAGCCCCAAGGGGGACCGGATCGCCTTCGTTTCAGACCGGCGGGGCAATCCCAATATTTTTATTGTCAATGTCTTTAGCCTTGACGTCACGCGGCTGACCTTCGAGGGAAAGTACAACGCAACGCCGGCCTGGAGCCCCAAGGGGGACCGGATTGCCTTTGCCCGGATGGAGAACGGTCATTTCAATATTTTCACCATCCGGGATGACGGAACGGATGAGCGCCAGCTCACCTTCGGTGAAGGAAACAAGGAGCATCCCCGCTGGAGTCCGGACGGGCGCTTTATCGTCTATTCCCTCGATAACGGCAATACCAAGGCCATTTGGATCATGCGGGCGGATGGCACCGGGGCCAGAAAAATATCCCCACCGGGGGGCAATGACACCCATCCGGCCTGGTCTGGCCGCTGGTAGCTCTCCGGCTCAAAAGAGATTTGATCGGTTTAATGTTGAGAAATGTAACTGGCCGATATGTTTATATATTTATAGTCTCATTAATTGAGCTTAAGGTTAAAGAAAAGGATTGCAAAAAACCCTGTTGTGGGTAGACTGCAGTGTTGTTTTTGTAACGGGCTTCTGTATAATAGCCTGAATTGTAAAGTGAATAGCATATAAAATTAGATCGCTCATGCGAAAGGAGTGGAAAACCATGAAAAAAATGACCATTACCCGTCTGGTGGTGATGCTCTTCGCCTTGACCTTTCTGGCTGCGGGCTGCGCCAAGAAGCCTGTTGCCGATGAAACCATGACTCAGCAAGGTTCCGCCGTTCAGATGGACCAGCAGCAGCCGGTCGGTATTGTTGAGCAGAATGTCTCCGAAAGTGCCGTTGATGCCGCAGCTGCCGCCGATCGCGCGACGGCCGAAGCTGCCATGGCCGCCGAGCGTGCCGCCCAGAGCGGTCTGCAGCGTATCCATTTTGATTTTGACCAGTATGTCCTGACCGACGAGGCCAAGGCGATCCTGGTCAGCAACGCCGGTCTGCTGTCCGCCGCCCCGGGGGTCAAGATCCAGATCGAAGGGCACTGCGATGAGCGCGGTTCTGATGAGTACAACCTGGCGCTTGGTGAAAAGCGGGCCCTGGCCACCAAAAACTACCTGGTCTCCCTGGGGATTGCCGATTCCCGGATGAGTGTCATCTCCTACGGTGAGGAGTTGCCTCTCGATCCCTCCGGCACCAAGGAAGCCTGGGCTCAGAATCGTCGGGCCGAGTTCAAAATCAAACGTTAAGCTTTACCGTTGATCAACCGGGGCCGCTCATTGAAGAAATGCGCGGCCCTTTTTGTTTAGGAGGCTAGCGATGCGTGTTTTACTGATCATTGCAAGTGTTTTGCTGTTGGCGGGCTGTCTTCCCCCCAGTCAGCAGCAGCTGCGCATGGAGATGGATCTGGCCGAGATGAAACGGCGACTGGCGCAGCTGGAAGTAAAGAGCGTTGAGGTGGCCCAGTCGGAAGCGGCGGGAGGGGATACCCTGCAGCGCCAGGTGGCCGAGGTCAATGCCGGATTGGATAACGTCAGGGTTGAATTCCAGTCGGTCTACGGGCGCATGGACGACCTGGCCCAGGACAACAGATCGGTTCGTGATGAGCTGCAGCTGATCAAGGAGGATCTGGGACTGCAGATGACGTCCCTGGAGAATCGGGTCAGCGAGCTCGAAAAACAGTTGGCCGGGGTACCGATGACCGCCCCGGTTCCGGGGACTGATAAGGTGACCCAGCCCCAGCAGCCGCCGACCGTCGCCGAAACGACCCCCGAGCAGCTTTACGAGCAGGCCCTGGCCTTTATCCGCAATGATAATCGTTTCAAGGATGGACGGACCCTGCTCGAAGAATTCGTCAGCAAGTATCCCCAGCATGAGCTTTATGTGAATGCCCTGTACTGGATCGGGGAATCCTACTACGGCGACAAGGAATACGAAATGGCCATTCTGCAGTTCCAGGATGTCATCAGCAAGTACGGACAACATCCCAAGGCGCCGGCAGCCATGCTCAAGCAGGCTCTCGCCTTCAATGCCCTGGGGGATGCCGGGAACGCCAGAACGACCATGCAGAAATTGCTCGACGAATATCCCGATACTCCCCAGGCCGAATCAGCCAAAAGATATCTCGAAAAGCTTTAGCGTAACTTTCGGCTGTTCAGATTTACAAACAGGCACTTCATGAAAAAGGCAGTATCTTCAGAGATACTGCCTTTTTCATTGGCGGTGTCTCGCCCCCTCAGGGGAGGCCGCGGGGGAACTTTGAACCGCGCCAGCGGCAGTTGCCACGGCAGGTTTGGCCAGTTCAGTCCCCAAGATCAAGACGCCGGAACGCCGCAAGGACATCATTCTGATTGAGAATGCCCAGGAGCTTTTCGGGCTGTTCCGGATCGATAACCGGAAAATAGCTGATATTGCGTTTTTTCTGCAGGGTCTTGAGGGCATCCCGTAACGGGGTGTCCGGGGCGATGGCGTTGGCCTGCGGGGAAACCAGGTCGCGGGCGACCAGCAGTCCGGTCAGGGACTGGTCGAAAAGCAGGTTGCGGATTTCCGTGTAATTGATAATGCCGACGAAATTGTTATTGTCATCGACAACCGGAAAGCGGTCGTAACGGCTGTGGGCGATAATCCGCAGCAGTTCGTTGAACGGGGTGCCATGGTGGATGGTTTCGACATTGTGGCGCATGATGTGCTTGACCAGGATGTCTCCCGGATCATGTAGCTTGCGCCCGGCCGGGAGGCCCAGGTTGGTACGGAAATGGTTGGCGATATCGTGGAGGCCTTCCACGCCGCTTTGCGGAGCCCGCTTGCGCAACAGAGCCAGAAGGGGCACTTCCCCGGCCTTGACCAGGCCGTGACGGACGGCCAGGGGCCCGATCAGTTCAAAAATGACAACCGAGCCCAGGATGATGGTTTCCACCAGCTTGCCGCCGGCCGGCCAGATTTTGGCCAGGGTTGCCGCCAGACCGATAGCCATGCCGGCCTGGGCCAGCAGGGTCATGCCACCCCAGCGCTGCTCGCGATCTCCAAAGTGGCCCAGGCGGGCTCCCAGGGCGGCCCCGGCCAGTTTGCCGACGGTCCGGGCGATGACGTAAGTCACTCCGAGCAGACCGATATGGGTGAGGGTTTCAATATGCAGGTTGGCCCCGGCTAGAACGAAAAAAACGACATAGAGGGGATAGTCGACTTCACTGAGGGATTTGACGAGGCGGTGCCAGCGCGGTGAACTGTCGGCCAGGATCATGCCCAGGGCCAGGCAGGACAGCAGAGGTTCAAGGCCGAGCTTGCGACTGATAACGGCGACACTGGTGACCGCTCCCAGGAGCAGGATTTTGTGTTCGCTCGGCAGTTCCATTCGGTGGGCGAAGAAGGAGACGATCAGACCGGCGACCGAGCCGAGAATAATCGGGGCCGCCAGCTGGTAGGAAATGGTGGTCAGTCCGCCGTCAGGGACCACCAGCAGCTGGACGGCGATGGAAAAGACAAACACCGAGATCAGGTTGTTGAGACCGACCAGGGTCAATACGGCGCTGGTGACGGGTCCCTCGGCTTCGTATTCGCGAACCACCATCAGGGTGGCGGCGGGTGCCGTGGCAATACTGATGGTGCCGGTAAAGATGCCGAAAAACAGGGAGGAATAAAACAGGTCAAGGTCGCCAATGGCATGCTGGACGATCCATTCATTGACGCTGAAAACGCACAGGCCCACCAGGATGCCGGTGCCGAGGGCCTCGGTGAGGGAAAAAATAACGATCCGCTGTTTCCAGCGACGCAGGTTTTCCGTGCGCAACTGGCTGCCGATATTCATCAGAATAAGGGCCAGGGCCACATCCGAGACCAGTTTCAGCTCTTCCAGGGCATAATGGGTGATCAACGCCGGAAGGTGAAAAATTTCGGCGCAGGAGGGCCCGCTGAGCAGGCCCGCAAGCAGGTAGCCGGTGACCCGGGGGATCCGGAACCAGGTGGCAACCCGACCGCCAACCAGGGCGCTGATCAGGATGACCGAAACAGCGGTGAAAATCTGCATGGTTTCAGATGGCATGAGGTTGTCTCCGTAGGGACCGGTCCCGGCTTGACTCAGACCGCAGCGCATTGGAAGATTCAATCTTATCAGGTTTGAGGAGTACAAATCTAATAATATCGAAGTCCTTGCCGGGACCAGATGCTGAAACAGGAGGATAATATGCTTTCATCTCAGAATCGGGTGACCCTGACCTGTCTGGGGACAGGCGATGCCTTTGCCAGTGGCGGCAGACTGCAGAGCTGCTACCATGTCACCGCCGATGGCCGAAACCTGCTGCTTGACTGCGGGTGTTCAGTCCTCAGCGGCTTGAAACGCAGCGGTCTGTCCGCTGCGGATATCGACGCCGTGGTGATCAGCCATCTTCATGGGGACCATTTTGGCGGGATTCCCTATCTGCTGCTGGATGGCAAATATGCTGCCCCAAGGGACAAGCCGCTGACCCTGATCGGCCCGCCGGGATTGCGGCAGGCCGTCGAGGCACTGGCGGATATCCTCTATCCCGGAACTTTTGCGGAAGGGTGCGGTTTTCCCGTTGCCTACCTGGAATTTGATCCGTCACAGGTTCTGGATCAGGAGTTCTTTTCGGTCGCAAGTTGCCGGGTCCGGCACGGCAGCAGCGCTGACGTTTACGGTGTCCGGCTGACCATCGCCGGACAGGTGATAGCCTACAGTGGTGATACCGAATGGACGGACGAACTGATCGACCTGGCCCGGGGAAGCGATCTGTTCATCGTCGAATGCTGCGGGTTTGCTGAACCCCTTCCCGGGCACATCAATTATGCCACTCTGCTCAACAAGCGTGCCGCCATCGATACCCGCAGGCTGGTGATAACCCATATGGGAGCCCCGGTCCTGGAGCGGCTAAAGGTCCTCGCCATCGACTATCTGAACGACGGCGAGGTTGTGGAGATCCAGACGGGCGGCGTCGGGAGATGCTGAGGAAATATTTTTCTTTGAGATTCTGGTTATTTATGCTTGAACCTTAGAGCTTTGTAAGGCAAGCTATAGGACATGCCGAAATTAGCCTTCAGTGCCATCGAACATAATCTTTCCGCTTTTCTGGGCGGGGCCAAGGTTTCCCTCACCGAGCTGGAAAAGACCGATGCCTCCGGTCCCGACGAGGATCAGGGGGAGATCAACGTCCCGTTGCAGTTTGATGGCGCTGATTACCTGTTTCAGGCGAAACGCAATGAACTGGGTTTCACCGAAACCGAGAGGAACTTCGTCGGCGAGCTGTTGACCGCCTTCGAAGGCCTGTTCGCCGGCTTTTCCGCAAAAGGCTATGCCGCGCATTTTCGAACCGCGCTGATGACCTCCCTGACGGATATCGCCGTGGCCCGACTCATTCGGGGTGACCGCAAAGAGGTGTTCTGGCCCACCCAGAGCCTGATTCAGCTGTTCAAAAACCTGTCCTATCAGCGCTATGAGGGCGCCCCCGCAACCGCGGGATTCCTGATTTACCGGACCCACCTTGACGATTTTCTCGCGGTTCTCAAAAAGACCCGTTACAACTGGATTGATCTCGGTGAGGACCGCCGCCGGATTACCCCCGATTTTTTTCGGAACCCCCTCTCCTACCGCTTTGTCGACGGCTACCAGGGGCTGTATGTCAGCGATATCCAGATGAACGTCAAGGGAACCATGCGGACCAGCGCCCCGGGTTTCAGCGACAATATCGAACAGCTTGCCAACCGGGAAATCGTCTCCCTGCTTCCCAAGGCCGGCGACGGCGCTTTTGCCATCTACGTCAACAAGGGTTCGGAGGTCGAGGTGATTCTCGACAGCGACAAACTGCTGCTCTGGCGCAAAGGAGTGTGGGGGATCTACGATCCCGATATCGTCCGGGCGTTCTTCAGGGGGAAACTGGAGAAACGCTCCATCGAACACCTGGTCTGGGCGGTCTACGCCCTCTCCAAGGCCCGGCACGGCACGGTGATCCTGATTGCCAACGACGATACCGATCTCGATGCCCTGCGCAAGGGATCAGTGGGGGGGCGTGACCCCCTGACCAGGGCCCTGATCCGCCATGTCCGCGGGCGCAAGCTCGGGTCTCTCAAACGCTCCGGCGAGCTCAGTCGCATCCTCTCCTCAGACGGCCTGACCGTCATTAATCGTCATGGTGAACTGGTGGACACCGGGGTCATCATCGACACCTCCAAGGTCAGTGACCTGATTACCGGGGGTGGCCGCACCACGGCCGCATCTGCGGCATCTCATTTCGGTCATGTCATCAAGGTGTCCGAAGACGGGCCCGTCGATTTCTTCCGCAACGGTCAGAGCATTTATCGGTTTGATTAAAGGGGGCCGGACGGTTTTCCTTTTCCGGGCGATCTGATCAGACCACGGTTTCCGGTTGCTGGTAGATGCTGAGGATCTGATTGATGTCCTCGCGCAGGCTGAGCAGGATGTCGACCAGCTGGGGATCGAAGATGGTTCCCGAATTTTCCCGGATATACTCAAGGGTGGCCTGTTCACTCCAGGCATCCTTGTAATGACGCTTCTGCCGCAGCGCGTCGTAGATATCGGCAATGCAGGTGATGCGCCCGAAAATATGGATATTCTCACCCGTGAGGCCCTGGGGATAGCCCTGGCCGTCCCAGCGTTCATGATGCTGTTCGGCAATAATGGCGCCGGCCTGGATGATCGGCTGATCGGAATTCTTGAGCATATCGTGACCGATGGAGGTATGGGTCTTGATCAGTTCGAACTCTTCTGGGCTGAGGCGGCCGGCCTTGTTGAGGACGGCGTCCGGAATACCGATTTTGCCGACATCGTGGAGAGGGGACGCCATGCGGAGTTTTTCCGCGGCGGCCATATCCAGCCCGTAGGACAGGGCCAGGAGGCGGGAGATATAGGCGACCCGGCGGACATGATTGCCGGTTTCCTTGGAGCGGGTCTCGATCACGTCGCCGAGCCGCACCACCAGTTCTTTCTGGGTTTCGATGAGTTGCTGATTTAATAATTTGATGGCCTGGGTTTTCTGCTCGACAAGCTGTTCAAGATGTTCGCGATAGAGGCGGTTCTGGCGTTTGAGGGCGGCCTTCTCCTCCAGCAGGTTGACCTTGTGCAACAGCAGGTTCAGGTCGTTGACCGGCTTGGAGATGAAATCCCACCCCCCTTCAGCGACCGTCTGCATGGCTTCACTGATCAGGCCCACCCCGGAAATGATCAGCTTTGGGATTTCGGGGTGGCTTGCCGACAGGGCGGTGAGCAGGTCATGTCCCGACATGATCGGCATATGCAGGTCAAGAATGACCAGATCGGGCTGAAAGTGATGGAACAGTTCGAGGCCGTCTCGGCCATTGTGGGCTATGGCCGTCTGGTAGCCGAAGTCGTCGAAGAAGGCTCCCAGGTTATTGCAGATAGCCTCCTCGTCATCGACCAGCAGAATTTTGGAAATTTTGTAGTCCTGGTTCCAGCTCGCGTTATTCAAGAGGACTTGCTCCGCGGCAGCACAATGCTGAAAGTTGTTCCCTGGCCAAGAGCCGAGTCGACCAGGAATTGTCCTTTATGACGCTTGACCACGATAAAATAGGCAACGGACAGGCCGAGCCCGGTGCCGACACCGATCTCCTTGGTGGTGAAGAAAGGTTCAAAAATCCGCGTTTTGACGGTGTCGGGCATGCCCGGTCCATTGTCATCAATTTTTATTATAACATTTTCAGAATCTGATTCAGCAGAGACCCTGATGCGCGGCTGAAAATCGCGAGTCTCGACCTCGGCCATGGCCTGCCCGGCATTTTTGAGGAGGTTGAAAAAGACCTGTTCCAGCTCGATACGGTTTACTGTGATACCGGGCAGGTTGTCAGGAATATGCCGGTCAATGGCGACCTGTCTGAAATTGTATTTTTTCTTCAGATCGTAATCGTTCCATGCCATTTCAAGTGCATTGCTGATCAATGTGTCAACGGAGCAGGGTTCCCTTTCCGAGGCCGATGTCGCGGTGAAGTTCAACATGTTCTGGATGATTTGGGCACTGCGCTCTACGGCGTGCCCGATGTTGGTCAGGAACGACGTGATCCCCCGGCGGTCGAGATAGCGGCCGAGTTTTTCGAGGTCGATCCCGAGTTCGGCAGCGGCTGCCTGGTTGGCCGGCAGCGACGGCGACAGGCGCCTGGTGGCGTTCTGGGCCGCCTGGCTGATAATGCTCAGGGGATTGTTGATTTCATGGGCCAGTCCGGCGGCCAGCCCCCCGATGGACAGCATTTTTTCGGTCTGGACCATCATCTCCTCGATTCTTGCCTGGGCCGTGACGTCGTCGATGCGGACCACCAGCTGAAGGGGCTGGGTACTGCTCAGGGGATAGGCAGAGACGTTGACATTGCAGTTTGAGCCATTGTCCCGGATCAGCAGGTTATGCTGAAAGGTCTGCTGGTCCCCACAGCTGTGTAGAATATCGGGGAGCAGGTCCCTCAGGTAAGGGAGCAGGGCGGCGATATTCTGGCCGATGGCCTGTTGCTGCGCTATGCCACTATGTTCGCTGGCGTATTTGTTCCAGTGGATGACTCTGCCGGTATGATCGACCGCCGCCAGGATCGAAGGCATGGCATCGATGATATTGAGCAACTGGTCCCGGTACCTGCGGGCTTCCTCCTCGAAATGCTGCCGTTTCTCCAGCATCAGGTTGGCCGATTCGGCCAGCTGGCCGAATTCCTGGTAGGTTTGCTCCCCGGGGACGAGGGGTTGGTTGGTCCGGGCGGAGCGGTCGAAAAATTCCTGAAAGGTTCTGAAGCTGGAGGCGATGGTCGCTTCCTGCTTTTTAGACACGCGCCAGCCGACGAAAACAAAGACGCAGAGGATCCCGGCCAGCGCGGCAATCTTGTAGCGCATGGCCGCTCTCTGGGTGGCCAGCATGGCAGAGATTTCCTGGTCGAGATCGGCCACGAAATCGCCGGTGCCGATGTACCATTGCCAGTCCGGGACCGCGGCGACATAGCTGATTTTGGGTTCCGGCCGCTCCCCTTTCAAAGGGGGCATGACATAATTCAGGTAGCCGCCCCCGCTTTTGGCCAGGCGGATCAGTTCCTGGACGATTTTCAGGCCGTTGCTGTCGGTGACGTCGTACATGTTGCGACCTTTGGCGGGATAGGTCAGGCCGATCCCTTCATAGGTCGCACCAAAGATGTAGTTGTTGCCATCGAAGCGAATCTTTTCGATGCGGTCAACCAGGTTGCTCTGCAGGTCCGCGATCACGTCCGCGTGATATTCGCCGGTGCCGATGATCCAGTTGAAGGGTTCGAAGTACTTGATATAGGCCGTCTTGGCTGCCGGTTCAGGGGACCCCGCGGGATCGGGTTTCGGCCACGAATAGTCATAATACCCCTCCCCCTGGTCGCGGGCGATCCTGATCATGTCTTTGATGACGGTTTGCTCGCGTTCATTTCGAGAGCCGAGAAAGCGGGTGCCTTCCAGCTGCGGCTCAGGGGGATAGAGCTCTTCCGTACCATCCATATTGATGGCAAAGAAATACCCCCGACCATGATTGTAACGGATGCTGCGCAGAGAGGATTTGATAATCTCCTGCAGCTTTTCGGGGGGGTAGTGGTCCTGGTTCTGCAGGACCAGCTGTGTCATCATGTTGTGGGCTTCCAGGGTCCGCTGGCGAACGGTCTCCCTGGTCTCGGCCTGGGCGAACTGGCGTTCATGCTCGATGAGGTCGAGAACCATCTGGACGTATTCCTTCTGGGACTCCCGCTGGTGCTGGCGGGCCTGGCCAAGAAGAAATTCGGTTTCAGTCCTGAGCTGATGGTAGCCACTGGCCAGCCAGATTCCTCCGGTCAGGAGAATGGAAACGATGATGCCCAGTAGCAGGCGGATATAAAAGCTGCGGGTCAGACTTGTCTGTTTGCTCATGATGGCGTCCTGAATACAACCTTGAATTTGACCTCTCAACTAAACAGTTTCCGATTCTGTCAGCACGGTGCGAATGGTTTTCAGAAATTCCGACATTTCAATGGGTTTCAAACAGTAGGCATTGACGCCAAGGGCCCGCGCCTCCGGTTCGGAAATCTGGCTGCTGTAGCCGGTGCACAGGATGGTCGGCAGCTGCGGTTTAATTTTGCGGACCTCGCGAATCAGGTCGTAGCCGGTCAACTTGGGCATGGTCTGATCAGTGATGAGCAGGTCGAAGTCGGCACTGTGAGACGTAAGCAGCTCAAGGGCCCTGGCACTGTCCGTTTCCACGGTCACCTGATAGCCGGCATCTTCGAGCATGCTCTCGCTGAGGCTGGCCAGGGTTTCGTCATCATCAACGATCAAGATTCTTTCCGACCCGGACAGGCACTCCAAATCAGCGACGACACCCGTCTCCTCAGGGGCATCTGCCACCAGGGGGAAGTAGAGTTCAAAAGTAGTTTCGACAAAAGGCCGGCTCGCCACCCTGATAAACCCGCCGTGCTGGCTGACGATTCCCTGAACGGTGGTCAGCCCTATGCCGGTGCCCTCATGTACCGGTTTGGTGGTGAAAAAGGGATCGAAAATTTTTTCCAGGGTCTCCGGGGCCATTCCGCACCCGGTGTCACTGACGCTGAGGCGCGCGTATTGCCCGGGGGAGCATTCCGCCTGCCGGGGAATGTCGCTGGGGGAGACAGCGACCACGTCGAGGGCGATGGTGAGCCTGCCCTTTTCGTTCATGGCCTGGACCGCATTGTTGCACAGATTGATCAGCGCTTCCTGAATGCGCGAGGCGTCGGCAAGGATCGTCGCATGCTGCCCGCAGCCCCGGCAGACCAGATCGACCGAAGACGGGATGGTCGGCCTGATCATCTGCATGGCCTGCTCGATAATGGTGGTCAGCTGGCCCGGAACCTGGCTGTGGGATTCCTGGCGGCTGTAAGAGAGAATCTGGCGCACCAGGTTGCGGGAATGGAGGATGGCCTCCTTGGCTCTCTTGAGATAGCTTTCGGTTTCCGCGGGCCGGTCGAGTTTGTTGAGGGCCAGTTCAATATTGCCCAGGACAATTCCCAGGCTGTTGTTGAAATTGTGGGCGATCCCGCCGGCCAGCAGGCCCACCGCCTCCATTTTGTATTTCTGATGCAACTGCTGCTCGAGCTGGCGCTGTTTCAGTTCGGCGGCTTTGCGCTCCCTGATATCCCGGGCGGTAGACAGGAAATAGGTTGCGCCGTTGATATCAACAAGGGTCGCGCTGACCTCGACCGGAATCCGGGTTCCATCCTTGGCGATATGGACCGATTCAAAAACCTCAAGGCCCTTCTCCACGATTGTTGTGAGAAACGCTGACTGGCGGTGCTGGTGAGTGATTTCCGGATCCGCCAGATCGCGGATGCTCATGGTGAGCAGTTCTTCCCGCGAATAGCCGTAGCGGCGGATGGCAGCATCGTTGACCTCGGTAAAGGGGGCATAGTCGTCGGTCAGGGCCCGGTGCAGCAGGATGACGTCGTTCTGGTTGTTGAGCAGGGCCTTATATCTGCGTTCGCTCTCCTCAAGGTGAACCATGGCGCGTTTCTGATCGGTGACATCGACAATCAGACTGATGGTTCCCAGATAGTGTCCGAGATGATCATAAAGCCCGGTGGAGGACACATCTCCCCAGAAGATCTCGCCATCCTTGCGAATATAGCGCCGCGTGGTCCGGAAACTCTTACAGGATCCGGTCTGGAGCTGTTCTGTCCATTGTCGGCGTTCGGGAAGATCGTCCGGGTGAATGATCTGTTCCGGTTTCAGGGATATGAGTTCCTCAGGGCGGTACCCCGTCATCTCGATCCAGCGGCGGTTGAACCTGACATAATTGCTGTTGCTGTCGCGCTGGACCATGCCGACCAGTTTGTTATCGAAAAAGGCCTGGGAATCGGATGTATTTGGATCAAACGGCTCAGCCATAGACACCTTTAAAATCAGCAAGAAATCAAGTCGGCGTGCCGGTCGCGTCGGCCTGCGGTACCCGGGATGAGGAAGACCTTCCGAAGGGCGTATCCCGATGCCTCGTGCGATGGCCGGAACCGGCAAAATAGAACAAATCGAGCCCTCAACAGGGCCGGTGGCCGGGGGTGTTGCTTTAAAGATTAAAAAAAATTAAAAGATAAAGCAAGCGCCACTTTAATAAGCAGAATTAATGCCAAGCGGAAGAAAAAACTATTCGAAATGAAATCAACAGGTTAGCTGACTTTGTGAAAGACAGGAAAAAAGAAGATAACAACGGAGGTTGAGAGGAATCTGATCGGCAGGAAGAAACTCACTGGAATAAAATAACAAATCGAGGATCAAGCACAGTTGCCGATGTGAAAAATGTTGCAGGCTTCCGGTCTGCCTGGAACCGCCTGGCCGGAGTAGGAGGTCCTGCTCCGGCCGGTATGGTGGCAGGTTGTTTCTGATATCGCTTTCGGTCTTATTTGCGGATGGCGACCGGCCTGGCTGATCTATGCTGGGTCAGAGCTTTGGTCATTCCGAACAGGGCGAGCAGGGCCGGAACCAGTTGGGCGACGATAATCAGAGCGCAGAAGCCGACAAAGAGCAGAACCAGGAGACCGCTGGTATAGGTTTTGGTGGTGTCGACGGCAAACGCCGGGTTGGCCATGATCAGCACCATCAGAGCAATAAACAGTTTTTTCATTCTATTCTCCTTATTGATTGAGCAGTTCAACGATGCGATAAAGTTCAGTGATGAATGACTTCTTTGTTATCACGGCCGAGTACGCCACGTAACATGCCGATCAGCATCAGGGTTGCCGGGACCAGCTGGAAGACGATAATCAGGGTAAAGAATCCGATAAAGAGGGATAACAGCAGGCTGCCTTCCCCGGCTCCGCCCGAACTAGCGGCATATGCGGAGGTCGAGAAAATGGTCAATGCGATCAAGGTGTTACGGAAAATGCGTTTCATGGTGTCCTCCTCTTCCCAGCTGTAGTGTGCTGTGAATGTTGTTTGTTTTTGTCTATGCCTTTTTATAGAGCAGGCTTTGTGCCAACTTTGTTAAAAAAAGGTAAACCACCGATAATATTAAAAAAACAAGTCAAAGAGGGGAGGGTGAGGAAAAATCGGTTGTATAGACGGTTTATACAGCCGGAACGCGACACGCCGGGCTGAAGATGAGGGTGAGACATATAACATACTGAAAACAAATTAAAATTTTAAATGTATGAAAGATTTATCCGAAAATGATGGAAATATAATTTTTATAATCACCCGGTCCGGTGAGCCGCTTACACTGGTGGATGGCGATCCATGACCGCTTCAATGATCAGCCCGGTGGGGATGGCGAGAGCCAGGGTGACGAGCGCCCTGCCCAGGGTGAACGGCCAGCCGAGAAAGCCGCTTTCAACGGGTAGCATCTGGAGCTTGACGGCATAACTGGTCAAAACGATCACGATCACCGCCCAGCGTGCGCCGCGTCTTCGAATTTCAAGCAGCAGGGGGAACACCAGGTAGGCAGGTCCGATTAGAAAGGTCCCGCAAAACGTTGCCAGCAGTAGGCTCTTCATGCCGCTGTCACGGCCCAGCAGGCGCACGATCAGGTCCCGGCTGATCCAGACCTGAAGCAGGCCGATCAGTCCGAATACGGCGAGAATGAGCAGCAGGACCGACGAAAAGGTGTTCAGGGTGGTCTGCAGGGCTGAGAGGGCCCGTTCCGGGCGCATGATGAACGCCGCCAGGTAAAGTGCCAGGGTCACGACCAGCAGCCATTGGTTGCGCAGGATCCGCGGCATCACAGCAGCAACCCCAGCAGCAGACCGGCCACCATGGCGGCGATAAAACTGATGCCGTTTCTGAGCAGGGCGAAACGAGCACTGAAAATCGAGGCTTCAAAAGGCAGGGTGACTATGCCGATGGAGATCCAGCTGAAGATAAAAGCGGCGACTGCGGGGGGCCAGGCGCCGGATTCCAGAAGCGTCTGGGCCAGGGGATAGGCCGCAATCGGCGGGCCGATGGAAACGGCGCCGATCAAGGTGCTCAGTGACAGAGCTGCCAGGCCACCAGTGCTGCTGAAAAATTCAGAAATGACGGCCGGCGGTACAAATTCCTGGAACAGTCCGATCAGCCCGAAAATGGCCATCAGAAAAGGGATCATTCTGGCCAGCGATTTTCGGACGACCTCCAGGGACTGCCTGGTTTTCAGCCGGTTTCTGAACCACAGCACCTGGTAGCAGGTGAGAATGACGATCAGATAAATGAAGCCGATTTTGATCATGAATACAGCCCTTGACTTGCCCACGGTCAAAAGATCCGATATGGTCGGAGCCCTGCCCTTTCGTTCTGTCTATCTATGGAGTCACAGCATAATGAAACGTAAGACCCGTAATGACCTGTTACGCTACGAAAAAGAGCGCCGAAAAAATATTCTGGCCGAACCGGGAGTCCATCAGTTCGTTCTGATCCTGGATCAGCTCAAGCCGGGCTTTAACGTTCCGAAAATATTTCGAAGCGCTGAAGCGTTTGGCGCCGCTGCCGTGCACCTGGTGAATATCGGGCCGTTTGACCCGGCTCCGGCAAAAGGTTCTTTCAGGAAGGTGCCCGCCTGTTTCCATGAGTCATTTGGCGCCTGTTATGACCTGCTCAGTGAGCAGCAGTATAGCTTTTTCAGACTGGACCCGGCCTCTGGCGAGAGCCTGTGCTTGATCCCGCTGCCCCGGAAAAGCGCGTTTATTCTCGGTCACGAAGAGTTCGGTCACAGTTTCGACAGCGCTGATTACCCCCGGATTCGCAGTATCTCGATTCCCCAGTTCGGCAGTGTCCAGAGCCTGAACGTCAGTATCGCCTCATCCATTGTCATGTACGAGTATGTCTCCCGCCAGTTGCGCGGGGAATGATGCCGGTTACCGGCCTGTCCGGACCTGCAGCAGGAAAGGCACAAGCAGCTGCTGCGTCTCAAGATAGGCGATCAGGTCAAACCCTGAGGTTGCCAGTTTTGCACTGATTTGATGCTCCAGCTCAAGCCAGACCTGGTAGATGAAATTGCCACTGAGGCCCCAGCCCTGCTGTTCCTGCATCAGTGCAACCAGGGCGCTTTCGCAGGTTGAGGCCAGCTCCTGGGGAGCGGCCAGGTAATGGGTCGGAAAGCTGACCAGCTCGGGATCGAGACTGCTTAAAAAAGCGTCCTTTTCCAGGGGGTGCAAGGTCGCCAGGTCGATTCCGCACCAGGCGCTCGGACGGGTCGACAGCAGGGCCCTGCAGGTCAGTGGCCGGGCGGGGTAGACGGAGCAGCTGCGTTCCGTCGCATCGAGAAGAGGGCAGCTGCCGATGGTCGCCCGGTAATTGCGCAGAAATTCAAGCAAACTGTCGCATCGGGTGGCGAGGCGCCGTATCTCAAAAGCTCTGTCCGTCACCTGCATGCACTGCTCTGTGCTCAGGGTTTGCGCCACGGCAGCCGCTTCGGGAAAGCTGCAGTTCACAACCAGGGCGCAGCAGTTGGCACACCCTTTCAGGCAATAGATACGCTGTTTCTCCGGCAGTTTCAGGCGCCTGATCTGCAGATCCAGTTGCTGTTGCCGGTTGGTCAGCTGGTTTGAAAGAAACCCTGAGCTCATCAGTTCACCCGGTTGATCGGTTGCCCGTTCATGAAGGCCGCGACACTTTCGACCGCGATATCGAGCAGGCGCTTGCGGGCCTCCTTGGTCGCCCAGGCCATGTGGGGCGTAATAAAGGTGTTGGGGGCGGTCAGCAGGGGGTGCTCCGGGTGCGGCGGTTCCAGTTCGAGAACGTCGGCGGCATAGCCGCCGAGATAGCCTTCCTCGAGAGCTTCGATCACGGCTTCCTCGTCGATCAACTGACCGCGACCGGTGTTGACCAGAACGGCACCGTGTTTGATCCGCGCCAGGCGCGCGGTGTTGACGAGGTGCCTGGTCTGGTCCGTCAGCGGGCAGTGCAGGCTGATCACATGACAGCGGGAAAACAGTTCGTCGATATCGACAAACTCGACGTTGCTTTCCTCGAGATATTTTTCAGGATGTTCGGTGCTGGCGAGAACCTGCATGCCGAAGGCCGCAGCGATGTTTTTGACCTGGCGGCCGATCTGGCCGAAGCCGACGATCCCCATGGTTTTTCCGGCCAGCTCGTAGAGGGGGCGATCATGAAAGGTGAAGTCGGGACACTCGGCCCAGGCCCCCTGACGGACTTTTTCAGCATGGTAGCCGACCTGCTGGGTCATCTCAAGCAGCAGGGCAAAGACCATTTGGGCAACCGATGCGGTGCCGTAGCCGGGAGCGTTGGCGACCACGATTCCGGCCTTGCTGGCCGCCTCGATATCGACAATGTTGTAGCCGGTCGCCAGCAGCCCGATATATTTCAGTTGCGGTAACTGGCTGATGGTTTCCGCCGAGAGAGGGGCCTTGTTGGTCAGAATGATGTCGGCATTTTGGGCGCGTTCCACAATCTGCTCGGGGGGGGTTCTGGGATAAATGGCGCATTGCCCCAGCATTTTCAGGGGAGACCAGTCAAGATCGCCCGGGTTGAGGGGATAACCGTCGAGAACAACAATTTTCATGAAGAGTCCTTTTTTCTGGCTTGGCGGCCAAACAGAGCGGACAGTTCCTGTCTTTCTTCGGAGCTGACCAGGGTGGGCGGCTCGAGCGGCGGATGGCAGACCCGGTTACGCCCTTCCTGTTTGGCCTGGTAGAGAAAGTGGTCGGCCCGGGCGACCAGATCGTCGGGAACACTTTTACGATCGAGTCGATAGGTGGCAATTCCGAGGCTGGCAGTGAGCTCAAGGGTGTTCGAGCCGAGCTCCAGGGGGGACTCGGCAATGGCCTGCCGAATGCGTTCCGCCACCTGGGCCGCGGCCCCCAGATCCGTATCCGGGAGAATAACGGCAAATTCCTCGCCGCCGTAGCGGCAGGCAATATCAAGGCGTCGAACCGTCCGGGCAATCATCCCGGCGACGTGTTTGAGGGCCTGGTTGCCCGTTTCATGCCCCCAGCTGTCATTGACTTTTTTGAAATGATCGATATCGAGCATGATCAGGGATGTCGGCTGCCCGCTGCGCATGGTCCTTTCCATTTCCTGATCGAGGGCTTGCAGAAAATATCGATAGTTGGCCAGCCCGGTCAGGGTGTCGGTACTGATCAGCTCGGACAGGCGGCTGACTTCCTCTTGCAGCTTGTTGACTTCGGCGGCAACCGGACAATCGACAATACCGGCCGGGCAATGAGCGGTGCCGGATTGACGGGAGGGTTTCTGGTCAGCAGGGGTCATGGGAGTTACGATCGTCAGGGGGCGTTTTACTCGATAAAATAACCGGCGACCCGCCAGATGCCATCCGGGGCAAGCAACAGGGTCACGGTCTCACCGACGTCGGCTTTATTGGCAAAAGAAGAACTGTAGGTATAAACCATATATTCCCCTTCCGGAACACCCTTTTTGGCTTCCTTGGTGTACACGTAATTGGTCTGTTTTCGGTCCTTGAGGGGCCCCGCCGTCGATCTGACCGCGGCGAGCTGTTCCTGCCACTGGGCAAGGGGTACGGTGTCCTTCAGATATTCGGCACAGCCGTCCCAGCTCTCCCGGTATTTGCCCTGGTCGACCAGGGTCAGGAACCGGGAGGCCGCTTCGCCTGAAGCCTCGAGTCGCTGCTGATCGGGCTTGCGGATATAGCTGGGATAGAAAATGATGACCAGTGCCAGTAACGCCAGGAAGATATGGATGCGGTACTTTCTAGCCAACACGTAAGCTCTCCTTTGCAAGTATCCCCTGCCCCACCCGATACCGACAATATAGTCGGGAATAAGAAGCAGGGCAACCTGCTTCTTATGCGAGCCCAGGGATGGGCGAGTCAAAAACAAGGGGTTTGTCCTTGTTTTTGAAGTGGAGCAAAACCACGCTTTTGCGGAACGGGACCGGCCAAGACCGGGATGGTCTTTGCCGGTTATAAAAATCGCAGGGCAACCTGCTTCTTATGCGAGCCCAGGGATGGGCGAGTCAAAAACAAGGGGTTTGTCCTTGTTTTTGAAGTGGAGCAAAACCACGCTTTTGCGGAACGGGACCGGCCAAGACCGGGATGGTCTTTGCCGGTTATAAAAAATCGCAGGGCAACCTGCTTCTTATGCGAGCCCGGGGATGGGACGTCGTGGTTTCCGGCTATTCCAGTTCCTTGTCATAATTGAACTTGCTGGTGTCCGGCGGGTCAAACCCCCTGCGCAGGGCGTCCAGAACCTGTTTGCCGCGCGGGCTGAAAGGCCCGACGTGGGACAGATCGATGATGAACCGGTGGCAGCCGAACTGTTCGAGCTCGGGCAGGTCGGCGATAAAGGAGAAATCGGTACCGCTCTGCAGCCAGGTCAGCCCCTGGCGGCTGTGAACGGCAAAGGTATCGCCGCGGTCTGAGATGACCGGGTGGTCGGACCGGATATTTCTGATCCTGATGCGCGAGGTGAGCAGAGGGACACTGGCATAGACGGTCAGGGCGGTCGGTATCGGCAGCTCACGACTGAGAATCGCCGCCAGGTTGGGACGGTCATCTTCGATGTAGAGTTCGGCCTGGGCGATGCCCAGGTCGGCGAGGGCCGATATCGCCTGGCTGTTGAGGGAAAACAGACGGAAGCTGCTGGAAAGATGAAGCCCGTCCAGTTTGTCAAAGAGCGGAAAATGGCCGATGTTGTTCAGGCGGAAGTGGCGGAAGCCGTTTTGAACCAGCTGGCGGATCGCCCCCTGGGTGTCGCGCCAATCCTGATCGAACAGGACGAAGGGAATGTCCCAGGTCACCTGAGCGCTTTTCCTGGCGAGTTTGACTGCGCCTTGCAGGTTTCTTCCGGTCAGGGGGAGCAGAATGGCGTCGGCCTGCTGATCCGAAAGGATATGCTGATCCCGGCTGTCGGCAATCTGCAGGCAGAGGGTTCGCGTCTCGCCGGAGGAGCCCCGGGCCGGCAGCAGGCTGCCCAGGGCGCGTTCAATGTTGTCCTGTCCATTGCCGCGCTGGCGGGGTTTGAGTTCCTCGCGCAGGGCGGCATAAAGATCGCGACGGACCTGCTTGAGCTGTTTGGGCGGAATGACAATTTCCGGCAAGGGGCCGCAGGAGAGCCTGCCGAGACGGAACGGTTCCGCCGCCGTAACGGCGAAGTTGCGCTCCAGGATTTCGGCACTGAGAGGGTTCTTCTCGGCCGGGAAGCTGTCGATGACAAATGTCCGGGTCAGGGTCTGCCCCATGGCTGTGGCGGTGATCAAGAGTTCCGGCGGCTGCACGGCAATCTCCAGATCGACCTTTTCCGGCGGCGGTGCTACCGCGGCCAGCTGGCGGCGGCAGGCATTCTCGCTCATGGCGAAGGAGCCACTGGCCGAGACCAGGTAGACACTGTCCCCGGCCTTGAACTGGTTGGTGAAGGTCGACGGTACCGAAATAAAGGTGTTGGCGGCAACTTTGGTGACGCTGCGTTTTCCGAGCAGCAGCTGACGGATGGTAAAGGCGGTGCCGCTCTTGTCGGTAGCGGGCTGAATGCGCAGACGGTCCCCGATATGAAGGGGAGCCCGGGTTTTGAAGCTGATTTCGCCTCCGCGGACTTTGCTGATTTCACCCAGAAACCGTCCCGTTGCACCTTTTCGCGATGAAATCGCCATGTCGGCGGGCTGCTCACCTGCCAGAAACCCTTTGGTCGGTTGGCGCCCGAAACTTTCCTTCAGCAGCAGCTTGGCCTGCTTGAGAACCTCCGGGCGCCGGTTCTCGTCGGCATCCAGAACCTGCCGATAGGCGCTGACAACCTTGTGCACGTATTCGGCACTTTTCATCCGCCCTTCGATTTTCAGGCTGCAGATTCCCGCTTTTTCAAGCTCCGGAAGCATCTCGATGGCGGAAAGGTCATTGGGAGAAAAGTAGTAACCTTCGTTGTTGCGATAGCGGTGGTTGCGACGACAGGGTTGGGCACACCGTCCCCGGTTGCCGCTTTTGCCGCTCAGGAAGGAGGAGAAATAACACTGCCCGCTGAACGAAAAGCACAGGGCGCCGTGAATGAAATGTTCAAGTTCAAGATTTGTCTGGGCGCTGATCTCCTGAATTTCGTTGAGGGTGAGTTCCCTGGCCAGAACGGCCCGGGAAAAGCCCATGCGTTCCAGCATCCTGACGCCGGCCGTGTTGTGAACGGTCATCTGGGTGGAGGCGTGCAGTTCCAGTCCGGGAAACTGTTCCCTGGCGATTTTCCAGACGGCCAGGTCCTGCAGAATCACCGCATTGACGCCGATGGCTTCAAGTGCCGCCAGGGTCTCAATCAGGCGTGGCAGTTCGTTTTCCTTGATCAGGGTATTCAGGGTCACGTAAAGCTGCTTGCCCTGCCCCTGCAGCAGCCAGGTCATTTTTTCAATATCGGCCAGGGAGAAATTTTTGGCCTTGGCCCGGGCGGAGAATTCCTTCATGCCGATATAGACGGCATCGGCACCGGCCTCAAGGGCTGCGAAAAAGGCTTCCAGGCTGCCGGCGGGAGCCAGCAGCTCGGGTTTGGAGATGGTTCTGTTCAAAAGTATGATTCCTCTTTTCTTGTCATCGGGAAACGGCTCTTTTCACCCCCTGCGTCAAGCTGCGCAGTGCTCCGGGTGGTCTGAATTCCTGGTTCGCTCACCGGTCCGCGGTCCTTGACCGGCGGGAAGGAACGCGTTGCCAGGCGGAAAACAGGACGGTGCTTTACCGGGTTTTCCGGATGGTCACTGTTTACCGAGAATCTGCTCAACCATTTGGGGATTGAAGCCGTTGATATGCTGGCCGTCGATCCAATACTGGGGAGTTCCCGTCACCCCGACTTTCTTGGCGATGTTACGGTGCAGGTCGAGGATCCCGTTATCCTTGAACTCGGGGAGCGGCTGTTCGTCAAAATCTCCGGCAAAGACCGCTTCATAGGCTTCTTCCGGATCCGGGGAGGAGAGGATGTAGCGTGCCTTGGCTTCCGCCTTGGGGTGCAGTCGATCGAGGGGGAACAGAAAGACGTAGCGGGTGATATCGTCACGGCCGGCGAAGTAGGCCGAACCCTGCCGGCAGAACGGGCAGTCGGGATCGGTGACCTCGATAACCTGGTGGGGTCCATTGCCGATCTTGATCGCCTTGTCCAGGGGGAACAGGCTGATCTTTTCGGCCATCAGCCGGCTCTTGGTTTCCCGGGTCAGATTTTTTCTGTCCGGCGACCAGATTTCCCCAAAAAACATATGGCCCGAGGCCGGTGCGAAATAGACGACTTCGTTGTTTTCGGCGATGATTTCGTAGATACCCGCAATCGGGGTAGTGTTGATCTGCTGATATTCGATCCTCGGATAATAGCTTTTCAGAATCTCGCCGACCTTCTCGGTGGTCTGCTGCACCGCTGCGGACGCAGATACGGAGAGGGGGGCAAGGATCAGTAACGCAAACTGAAACAATAGACGACGGCAAATAAACATGGGATGACTCCTGGTGTAGATTTCTGTTTGAGCAGAGCATACACCAGTCCCTGCCGGGCGAAAACCCCCGATCGTGAAAGCCGTAGCAAATGAATGTCTTCAGTCTCAGGAAAACAGTGAATGCCTCAACTGTCCCTGACCCCCAGCTTGCGCAGGATGGTGATCATCGGGCACCAGTCGGTGAAGGCGCTCTGAAACAGATTGAGACCGACAAAGGCGGTAAAATAGAGCCAGTTGACGGAATGATACTGGGAAAGGACAACGCTCAGAACAATGAAAAAACCGGCTATCATGCGCAGGTAACGATTAACGGTCATGACCTTCTCCTTGTTTTTATCGACATTATATATGAATATATATATGTAATCAATCCTGTTGCCCTCGCTTTCCATCGCAGCCTACTATTGATGATAACGGGCTCTTTCCGGTTTTCAATGCCTGGGTTGAAAATTTTGCGCTGTTTGTCCGGAGAAAAAGAGGTCGTCGTGTCGCGCGATCTAGCCATGCCCTGATTCAGGATTTTATTAAAAAAATTGTTACACTTTCAGTGTCAACCTCGGGATCGGATCTGCGTTTAAAATAAGGCGGGCTTGCGACCAGGGAGGAGGCACGATATGAAAGGACAATGGCGCGACTGGGGTCTCGCCGGAAAACTGCTCTGGCTCATTGCGGGAATTTTCATGGCCGGCTGTGCGGGCCCGGGCCGGACAACGGCCCTGCCCCGGGAGGACTTGGCCGTACCTGACATCCAAAGCCGTATTTACGCCTATCCCCAGCAGGGGCAGTCGGCGACCCAGCAGGATCGGGACTATTACGAATGTTACCTGTGGGCTGCAGATCAGAGCGGTTTTGACCCGAGCTCCCCCGTCCTGGCCCCTCATCAGCGGGTCACGGTCGCAATGGAACCGGCGCCCGGACGTGACACCGCAGTAGGAGCCGTTACCGGAGGGGTGCTTGGTGCCGTGGTCAGCGGGCCGCGGCATTCCGGAGAGGGGTTCATCGTGGGGGCGGTGGCCGGCGCCCTCCTTGGGGCCGTTTCTGACGGTGCCCGCCAGGAGCAGGCTGCCGCGCTTCAGGACCGGCAGGATGAGCAGGTCAGGCAGTATAACGCCGCACTGGAGCGCAGGGCCGCGGACTATCGGCGGGCCCTGAAGGCCTGCCTGACCGGACGTGGCTACAGGGTACGCTAGGCGATTGGCCAGAGGAGATCAGAGATGCGCAACGGACGAGCTATCACTTTCGGTTTTTTATTGGTTTTCATGTTCTTCGGCCTGGAGGTTTGTGCCGCGTCGGGAGGCGGTTGGCGCCAGCATCCCCAGCCCCAGAAAAGGCCGGGTTACGTCCTGGACAATCGCCACCATCATGATCGCTATTATCCACGTCCCGGAACCGGTATCAAGGCTCTGCCCCGTGGCTACCGTACGGTGCCCTGGCATGGGACGCGCTATTACTTCACCAGTGGCAGCTGGTACATATCGGGACGCGGCGGATTTGTGGCGACGAGGCCCCCCGTCGGTCTGCTGGTTCCATTTCTGCCGTCCTTTTACACCACCGTCTGGGTCGGCAGTGTCCCGTATTATTATGCCGGAGGCGTTTATTATGTCTGGGTCCCCGGCCAGCAGGCCTACCGGGTGATTGATGCGCCCCCCGAAACCGAGGTTGTCGAGGAGTCCAGCCTGCCGGAACGCCTGTTTATCTATCCCGCTCAGGGGCAGAGCGAACAGCAGCAGGCGACCGATCGGTATGAATGCCACAGCTGGGCGAAGAGCCAGACCGGGTTCGATCCAACCGCTCCGGCAGGAGGCGTTGCGGCAGAAATGACGGTGCCGAAACGGGCCGAATACAATCGGGCCATGAAGGCTTGTCTCGAAGCCCGGGGTTACAGTGTTCAGTAGGGGCTGATGCGGCCAGCCGCCAGGGGCTTGGGGATCGCCCTCTTCAGGAAACGGGCAGCAGCATGATCAGCAGTGGGATCAGGATCAGGCCGATCATGGTCGAATAAGAGACAATTCCCGCGGCCAGATCCCCGTCCAGTTCTTCCATGGAGGCATAGGTCAGGGTCAGGATTCCGGACGGAGCCGATGACAGCAACAGCACCATGACCCGCATCAGCCCCTCCAGGTCGAAGATGAGGATGCAGGCCATGCCCAGGGTCATCCCGCCAAGCATCCGCAGCACGATCGCGGTGACCAGCTGGCCGGGACGGTAGATGCGGGTTTCAAAGTAAATACCCAGAGGGATCATCATCAGGGGGGTGACCAGGCCGCCGAGAATGCGGACGAATTCCGCAGCGATCGGCGGCAGGTCCCAATCGGCAAGGTTCAGCATCAGTGCGAAGATCAGGGCCACCAGCGGTGGGGAAGAGATGAATTTTTTAAACAGGGCGCCAAAACTCTGATTGTTGCCGCGACCATAGCGACAGGCGTTGATATAGACGAAAGAGAACACAACGGACGCGTGGCCGAAATCGAACAGCGAGGCAATGGCCATCCCTTCCGGGCCGTAAACCGACAGGGCAAAAGGGTATAGGAACCCGGTGTTCATGATCACTGAGCCAATGATAAAAACTCCCAGGGTCCGGCGCTCCAGGTTGAAGCGTCTGCCCACCAGCCAGGCCAGCCCATAGATACCGAAATCGATCACCGCCGCCGACAGGGGGATGGCGACCAGGTCGATGGACAGGTCAAGGTGAGGGACGGAGCGCAGGAACAGCGCGGGGGCGGCGACGTAAAAAAACAGCCTGAGAAACTGATCAGCGTTGGCCTTGGTGAAGACCCCGACCCTGCGGAGCAGGACCCCCAGGGCGAAGGTCAGCAGGACCGGGGCAATTTTCACAAAAACGCTGGTCATGGAGTCGGTCCACCCTTGTGATCGGAACTGAGGGCATTACTTGAACATTGTGCTAAGGTGCCACAGGTGACAGGTGCACGTTGCCGGGACTGTCCGCTGGATCCGTGTCATCAATCAGCCCCTCCCCGGTCAACCTTTGTAAGCTAGCATGTTATCGGCCATTTGCAAATCAGTAGTGTAAAACGTTAACGGCTGCCGGGCGACCGGCGGGCCTCTTGTCAGATCCGCTGCCGGGCATGGTTATGGTCTGCAGGCACAGAAACCGGCCGGCCGGGAGCCGTTTGAGCAGGGAAGCTATGACTGAAAACCGCAAATTTCTCGTGACCCTGGATGACGGGTTGCAGGTTGAGGCGGTCTGGTACGGCAGTGGAACTCTCTGCCTGTCAAGCCAGGCCGGCTGCGGCATGGGGTGCCCCTTCTGCGCTTCAGGGCGAAACGGGTTGCAGCGTAATCTGCGCCTGGAGGAGTTGCATCTTCAGCTTGACCGCTGCCGCCAGGCGGGGGTTGAGCCCCGCCGGCTGACCCTCTCCGGGATCGGTGAGCCGTTACAGAACCTGGCCGCGGTCAGTTCCTTCGTCGCGGATTGCCGGCGGCGGAAGCTGCCGGTCTCCGTGACCACGACGGGGGCTCCTCTGGCGTCTTTGAAGGACCTGCTGAAGCTGCCTCACAACGGCCTGATGCTGTCCCTTCATGCCGGAACAGATCGGGTCTACAGACGGCTGGTTCCTTCCGGACCGGGGCTTGCCCTGCTGCACAGACAGCTTGAGGAGGTCTGGCCGGAATTGAGTCGGCGGCAGCGCCGGCGGCTGGGAGCGAACTACCTGTTGCTGGAAGGTGTCAACGATCATTACGAGGAACTGTCGGCACTGGTCGCCTGGTTGCGCCCCTTTCCCGAAATGACCCTTCATCTGCTGTTCTGCAATCCCGTCGCCGGTTCTGCGTACCGCAGTCCCGAGCGCAGCGAAGGGGACCGGGTATATCGCTTTTTATGTCAGAGCGGTCTTCATGTGCGACGGGCCAATCGTTGGCGGCAACAGCTTGAAGGTGGCTGCGGGACCCTGGTTCTGGGGCAGGCCGCACCCGGCGGCAGGCAAGATCGAATTATCGGATAATCCGATAAACAACCGTAGATCTATTGATATATAAAAATTATATGTTGACAATTATGATTCCAAATATTATATTTTCGCCATGTCTTTTTTAAAGACATGGCTCCGTTGGCCTCCCCCCCCTCCAGGCCAATGGAGCCTTTTTTATTTGTCTTCCCTCTCTTCAATGTCTTCCAGCATGGCCTTGGCGAAGTTCTTGGCGCGTCCCCCCGGGGCCATCATCCCGTAAGCCATGGCTTCCATGAGCTCCTCGTGCGTGGCACCGCTCTGCTTCGCGACCGCGAAGTGTTTTTTCAGTCAGTCCGGGCAGTGAACGGCAACGGCACAGGCGACCCTGATCAGCTCGCGGGTTTTCAGGTCAAGGACCTCGGAGTATTCAAAATCGAAAAACTTTTTGCGGATTTTCATGCCGGTCTCCTTTGCTGAATCACGGGTTGGTGCCCTCCCTGCCGGGTCAGCCGTTCGCAGGTTTGGCGACATGAAGGGCGACGTTGTGCTCCTCCAGACATGTCAGCACTTCCTTGGGAGGCTGCTTGTCACAGAAAAGGGCGGTGATCTGGGACAGGTGGCCAAGGCGCACCACGGCATTGCGACCGAATTTCGAATGGTCGGCGGCCAGAAAGACTTTGCGGGAGTTCTCGATAATGGCCTGGGCGACGCGAACTTCATGGTAGTCAAAATCGAGCAGGGTGCCGTCCGTCTCGATGGCTGAGACCCCGATGATGCCGTAGTCCACCTTGAACTGGCGGATGAAGTCGATGGTGGCCTCCCCGGTAATGCCCCGGTCCCGGCTGCGAACCACGCCCCCGGCGATGATCACTTCGCAGGTGGGGTTGCCACTGAGAATGGTTGCGACATTCAGGTCATTGGTGATGACCCGGAGCCCTTCATGGCTGCGCAGGGCGCGGGCGACCTCTTCGGTGGTGGTTCCGATATCGATAAAGACCGACGCCCGATTGGGGATCTGGGCAGCAACCTCGCGGGCGATGCGCTGTTTTTCTTCGAGCAGCAGGACTTTTCTGGTTTCGTACGCGACATTCTCAACGCTGGAATTTATCCCGACGCCTCCGTGAAAGCGTCTGACCACTCCATGCTTGCAGAGTTCATTGATGTCTCGCCTGATGGTCTGGGGGGTCACCGAAAAGTGCTGGGCCATTTCCTCGACAGCCGCAAAACCTTGCTGCTGAACCAGATCGACAATCTGTTTCTGGCGCTGGTTGAGGCTGAGCTCCGATTTGGTAGATGCCATCTTTCCTCCTCATCACATTGTCATCATGTTGCAAATCGCACACGAGCAATCGCAGGTATATCAAAATATGTAACACATTCAGCTGTTTCTGAACATATGATTGTTGCCGGTGTTGGCTTGTGAAAAGCCAGCCCGGCGGCGGGTCTCCTCCCCTTTCCGGGAGACTGCCTGGCGATCTGGCGGCCAAGGGCAGATCGGCTGGAACGGGGAGTCTCTGGCCGGCAGGGGGCGGCGGTCCGGAATATGCCACGGAATAATTCGGAAACGAACCTTTTTGGGAAAATAATTTTCGAAAAAGAAAATAAAGTAGTTGCAAGGGAGCGCTTTTTCATGCTAGCTTTCGCTTTAGAATAGCGTTTTGATTGAAACTGAAAGTTCATGTTGCTCAAGGGCGCTCTGTCTGCTCTTTCTTGCGGAGACCTTGAAAGGAACGAAATTTCGCATAAATAGAACTTCCGGCCAGGTTGGCGTACGGGACGGTTAACTCTGACGCGGTTTTATTGTCCGTCCCGGATACGGTTCCTGGCCGTTTACTGTCACAGATTCCATTTTGCCTGAAGGAGGTGCCGGACGCTGAACATCACGACTGCTGGAAAGGGTTTAGGGTTGTTGTAGAGAGGTTATAAATTTTGCAATTTTCAAGGAGCGAAAGATGAGTATCTTTATCGGTGAATTGGTCGGAACAGCCATTCTGATTCTGCTGGGCGGGGGGGTCGTCGCAAATGTTCTGCTGGAAAATTCAAAAGGTCAGAATTCCGGCTGGATCGTTATTACGGCCGGCTGGGGATTTGCTGTTGCCATAGCGGTCTATGTCGCCGGCTGGATCAGCGGTGCGCACCTGAATCCAGCCGTCACCATCGGCTTCCTGGTGCTCGGAAATATCTCGTTGGCCGAGGCGATGCAGTATTTTGCAGGCGAGTTCGCCGGCGCGTTTTGCGGAGCCGTCCTGGTCTGGCTGGCTTATCTTCCTCACTGGAAGCAGACCGACAGTCCTGATCTCAAGCTTGCCGTGTTCAGTACCGGGCCTGCCATTCGCAGTACCGTCGCGAATCTGTTGTGTGAAATAATCGGCACTGCCATGCTGATGGTCGGAGTGCTCGGTATTTTCAATCAGAACAACGGTATCGGCAGCGGTTTCGGTCCCTACGCCGTCGGTATCCTGGTGTTCAGTCTCGGCCTTTCGCTTGGTGGCCCCACGGGTTACGCCATCAATCCTGCACGCGACCTGGCGCCGCGTATCGCTCATGCGCTTCTGCCGATTCCGGGAAAGCGCGACTCAGACTGGTCCTACGCCTGGATTCCGGTCGTCGGACCGGTCATCGGCGGTGCGGTCGGTGCTCTGCTGTATCGGGGAGTGGTGAGCTTCCTGTAGGCCTGCCGGTTTCATAGATGACAGTGGTGGTCGAATCCGGTCGGGTGATGTGCTCAGGGCGCGTCCGGTCCGGCGATAAGCCGATCCCGTCGTTTGATCACCGGCTGAATAGAATATGCCTTATATTTAATTCAAGGAGAATAGCCATGCCAAAGTATGTTGCTGCAATCGATCAGGGTACCACCAGTTCACGTTGCATGATTTTCAATCATGCCGGCGAGCCTGTTTCATCTTCCCAGCTTGAGCATGAGCAGATTTATCCCAAGCCCGGCTGGGTAGAGCACGATGCTATCGAGATCTGGTCCCGGACCAAGGAAGTGATCCATGATGCCATGGAAAAAGCAGGCCTGGTGGCGTCCGATATCGCTGCCGTCGGCATTACCAATCAGCGTGAAACGACGGTCGTCTGGGACAAAAAGACAGGCCAGCCTTACTATAATGCCATTGTCTGGCAGGACACCCGTACCGATACCATCTGCAACGAACTGGCCGGTGAAGAGGGGCAGGACCGTTTCCGGGCGAAGACCGGTTTGCCCCTCGCCACCTATTTCTCCGGCCCGAAGATCAAATGGCTCCTCGATAATGTCCAGGGGTTGCGCGCTGCCGCTGAGAGGGGCGATGCCCTGTTCGGCAACATGGACACCTGGATTACCTGGAAACTGACCGGCGGCGTTCATGGCGGGGCCCATGTCACCGACGTCACCAATGCGTCACGGACCATGCTGATGGACCTGGATGGCACCAAATGGGATGCGGACATCCTTCGGCAGATGGATATTCCGGCCCAGATGCTTCCCGAAATCCGTCCATCAAGCGATCCCGAAGTGTATGGCTATACCACCAGGACAGGGCCCTTTGCCGGGGAAATTCCGGTCTGCGGTATCCTTGGCGATCAGCAGGCCGCCACGGTCGGACAGACCTGCTTCGAAGTCGGGGAAGCCAAAAATACCTACGGTACCGGTTGTTTTATGCTGCTCAACACCGGGACCGAAATCGTTCACTCCCGGAACGGTCTGCTGACCACCCCCTGCTACAAATTCGGAAGCGAACCGACCGTTTACGCCCTTGAAGGCTCCATCGCGATAGCCGGTGCCGTCGTCCAGTGGCTGCGTGACCAGATGCGGCTTATCAATACGGCCGCCGATGTCGAAAACCTGGCCCGCATGGTCGAGGACAACGGGGACATGTATTTTGTCCCGGCCTTCTCGGGTCTCTTCGCTCCTTACTGGAAGAGCGATGCCCGCGGGGCCATCGTCGGGATGACCCGTTATCTTACTCGTGGCCATTTTGCCCGGGCCGCCCTGGAGGCCGTTGCCTATCAGACCCGGGAGGTCCTCGACGCCATGGAAGCGGATTCCGGGGTCAAGCTGCAGGCGCTCAAGGTTGATGGCGGGATGGTCGCCAATGAACTGCTGATGCAGTACCAGGCCGACGTTCTCAACGTACCGGTGACCAGGCCGATGGTGGCCGAAAGTACCGCTCTTGGCGCCGCCTATGCCGCAGGCCTGGCCGTCGGGTTCTGGAAAAATACCGAGGAAATGAAAAAGAACTGGGGGGTCGATAAAACCTGGACGCCGTCCGAGGACGACACCGCCCGGGTCAGAAATTACAACAAGTGGAAAAAAGCCGTCACCCGCACCTTTGACTGGGTCGACTGAAGCAGATCTTTCGCAACTCTGTCCTCCTCCCCTAAGTCAGGCGGGAGGAGGACAGCCATCGAGCCATTCCGGTCTCGATCCTCACTCTTGTTATTGCCCTGTCCCTTGACTCTCCCCGGGACAGGGCCTTTTTTTACCCTGATTTTTCTGAGTTGAATTGTTTTTGGGAATTATTCCCAGCCGGAAAGGCATCGGGGCAACCAGCATAGCTTCGGACCGAAAGCGATTGTGGTGATGGGATAGCGTCTGGCAAAAGACCTCTCAGAGCCCGCTTCTTCTCTGCGTTGAAGCCACTGCTTACTTATCCTGGGGCGGCAGCAGGAGGACACAAAAGCCCCCGGAAATGATTCCGAGGGCTTCGTCGTGATGCATGTTCTCAGGACGTCAAACGACTGGGCTATTCGATAACGACCAGGAGTTCTCCCTTTTTCACGTTATCGCCGATATCGCACTTGATTTCCTTGATTTTGCCGCCGGTCGGGGCTTTGAGGGCATTTTCCATCTTCATCGCCTCCAGAACCACGACCGTCTCGCCGGCGGAGATGTCGTCACCGACGGTTTTTTCGAAGCGCAGGATCAGTCCCGGCATCGGCGCGGCAATGCCGGCACCGTCAGCAACTTCGGCAGCCTGCTGACTTTGTTTCCTGGCGACCGGCGCTCTGCGGGCCGAACTGCCGCCCCGGTTGCCGAATTGACCGACGGGCCGAATGACCGGTGACGGGCCGGCCTCGTCGACTTCGATCTGGAAGTATTCATTATCGACAAAGACATTGAAAGTGCGAAGGTTTTCACTTTTTTCCGGAGCATCGGGCTTTTCAATGAGTTTGCCGGCCTTGGCTTTTTCGATGTCGCTCATGACCTTCTTGCCCTCTTCGAGGGTGCGCCCTTTCAGTTCCTCCGGCAGCGGCTCAACACCGTACTTGTACTTGAGGAATTTCTTGCCGGTCACCGGATAGAGGGCATACAGCAGGAGGTCATCCATATCCTTGGCGAGATCGCCGATTTCATTCTTGGCGGCCTCCAGTTCCGGCTCGAGAATCTCGGCCGGGCGGCAGCTGATCGGTTCACTGCCGCGCGGGTAGTCGACCAGGGCTTTCTGCTGGACTTCCGGATCGATGGGGACCGCGGTCTTGCCGTAGAGCCCGTAGCAGAGGTCCTTGACCTGGGCGGTGATCATTTTGTAGCGCTCTTCGGGCGTATCGAACAGCACATTGTTGACGGTCTGGATGCCGACGATCTGGCTGGTCGGTGTCACCAGGGGAATCTGGCCGAGTTCCTTGCGGACCCGGGGCAGTTCCTCAAATACCTGGGGCAGCTTGTCGAGGGCGTCCATCTCGCGCAACTGGTTGACCAGGTTGGAGAGCATGCCGCCCGGAGTCTGGTGCAGAAGAACGTTGATATCGATGGTCGACAGCTTGGAGTCGTCGAGGAGGTGCCGGTATTTGGGCACGATGTCGCGCTCCAGGACGACATTGATGGCGGCCAGGGCGTTGATGTCGAAACCGGTGTCCCGATCGGTTCCCAGCAGAGCCATGACCAGCGGCTCGATAGGGGGATGGGAGGTGCGGTTGGCGAATGGCGACATGCAGGTATCGAGGATATCGACCCCGGCCTCGATGGCCTTCATCTGGGTCATGGCGGCCATGCCTGAGGTGCAGTGGCTGTGCAGGTGCAGGGGCACGTCGGGGACCGCTTCCTTGATGGCGCGCACCAGCTGGAAGGCGTCATAGGGAGCGATCAGCCCGGCCATATCCTTGATGCAGATGGAATCGGCGCCCAGCTCTTCTAGGGCTTTGGCTTTTTTGATGAAATAATCGAGGGTGTAAACGTCCCCGCCCATGCGCGGCTGGGTCATGGTGTAGCAGATACAGCCCTGGAAGTGCTTTCCGGCGGCCTTGATTGCCGGAACCACGGTTCCGAAGTTGCGGTAGTCGTTCAGGGCGTCGAAAGTCCGGAAAATATCCATGCCGTTTTCGGCGGCCCGCTCGACAAACGCCTTGGCGACGTCATCGGCATAGTTCCGGTAGCCGACCAGGTTCTGGCCGCGCAGAAGCATGGAGAAGGGTGTCTTCTTGATATACTTTTTCAGGGTGCGCAGGCGCTCCCAGGGATCTTCGCCCAAAAAGCGGTGCATGGTGTCGAAGGTCGCTCCCCCCCAGGTCTCGATGGCCCAGAAGCCGATGTCGTCGAGCATTTCGGCAACCGGGATCATGTCCTCGGTGCGGCCGCGGGTGGCGAACAGCGACTGGTGCCCGTCCCGCAGGGTCACGTCCATGATTTTGATCGGATTGGCAGCGGCAGGACGGTCTTTGCCGTAATTCATCTCGGTTATATGTAACTGACAGTGTTCGTTCATTGTCTAAGAATCCTTCTCGTTATGTCCTGATACTGGTTACCGGTAGGCTGCAAACTTCATGACGCTGCGCTGCAGGACCATCTTGCGCTGCTGGATCTGGCTGAGTCGTCCGGCCCGGTTCCAGGCCTGGGTGCGCATGGGTTCCTGCTGCTGTTGCTCGGCATCAAGGTATGCGGATACGGCGGCCATTGCTGCTGCGAGTTTTTTGTTTCTGTCCATGGTTGTCGTCCTTTTCGTGAGTGTTGTCATGTTTATGTGATGATCTTTCGGTCAATGTCTGGGCTGCCTTGACTGCCGCCCGCAGTCGTTTCAGCCCCGGGTTCGGAGACCCGATCACGCTTAACACTCTCTCTTTTCATTGTTGCAATTAAATCTCCATGGATTGTGGTACCCAACAACCGTTTACAGCGGGATGTTGCCGTGTTTCTTGGCCGGACGCTGTTCCCGTTTGTTGCACAGAATTTCCAGCGCATCGATGAGCCGGGCCCGGGTTTCCGCCGGTTCGATAACGGCGTCAACATGACCGCGGGCTGCAGAGCAGTAGGGATTGGCGAACTGTTCTTCGTATTCAGCCTTGCACTTCAGCTTTTCTGCTGCCGGATCCTCGGCGGCCTCGATGCGTTTTTTGTAGATGATATTGGCCGCGCCGTCGGCACCCATGACGGCGATCTCCGCGGTCGGCCAGGCAAAAGCCATGTCGTTGCCCAGATCCTTGGCGTTCATGGCCAGGTAGGATCCGCCGTAGTCCTTGCGGACCGAAAGCAGCAGCTTGGGAACCGTGGCTTCCGAATAGCTCCACAGCAGCTTGGAGCCGTGGTTGATGATCCCCGACCACTCCTGGTTGGTGCCCGGGAGATAGCCGGGGACATCAGCGATGGTCAACAAAGGGATATTAAAGGCATCGCACATGCGAATGAAACGGCTGGCTTTGTTAGAGGCATTAATATCGAGGCAACCGGCCATGACCATCGGCTGATTGGCAATGATGCCGACGCTGCGGCCGTTGAGACGGGCCAGGGCAACGATGATGTTGGGAGCATAATGCTCATGGGGTTCGAAGAATTCCCCGTCATCCACGATATGGCCGATCAGTTCCTTCATGTCGTAGGCGGCACTCGGGCTGTCCGGAATGATGCTGTTGAGCTCGGGAATGATGCGGGCCGGATCATCACTGGTGGGGTAGATCGGCGCTTCTTCCATGTTGTTGGACGGCAGGTAAGAGAGCAGCACCTTGATCTGCTCGATGCAGTCGGCGTCATCTTCGCAGGCGAAGTGGGCGACCCCGCTCTTGGTATTGTGCGTCATGGCGCCGCCCAGTTCTTCCATGGTGACGTCCTCGCCGAGAACCGCCTTGATGACCGCAGGCCCGGTGATGAACATGTGGCTGGTTTTTTTGACCATGAAGATGAAATCGGTCATGGCCGGGGAGTAGACGGCGCCGCCGGCGGCTGAGCCCATGATGGCTGAAATCTGGGGGATAACCCCGGAGCACAGGGCGTTGCGACGGAAGACCTGGCCGTAGCCGGAAAGGGAGTCGACCCCTTCCTGAATGCGGGCGCCGCCGGAATCGTTCAGGCCGATGATGGGACAGCCCGCTTTTTCCGCGAGATCCATGACCTTGCAGATTTTGGCGGCGTGCATTTCGCCGAGGCTGCCGGCCCGAGCGGTAAAATCCTGCGCGAAGGCGAACACCGGGCGTCCATTGACGTAGCCGTGGCCGGTTACGACGCCGTCGGCCGGGATGTCGACCTTCTCCATGCCGAAATTGGTGCAGCGATGTTCGACAAACATGTCGAGCTCGCGGAAGGTGCCCTCGTCGAACAACAGATCAAGGCGTTCGCGTGCGGTGAGTTTTCCTTTGGCTTTGTGCTTTGCAACTGCGGCTTCGCCACCCATCTGAAGAATTTTGGCCTGTTTTTCCTTCAGCAACGCGATGGCATCTTCTGTCCTGCCCATCTTGACTCCTTTGTTAGCGCGGTTAAATTGGCCTGAGCATGATGACGATGCACTGATTGCGCCGCCCCATGACGTGGCTAATAAAAATCGATAACCTTCAGGTCAGGCAGTCTGTCGTGGGTTTTGGTGTCCGATGAAGGGATCGCAATCGGAAAATACCGGTGACAGTGCCGCTGTTGACCATCCAATCAGGTTTTGCCTGGAACCAGGACCTCTCTCAGGTTTGGCTGGCAGACATCAGGAAAAATCGTGGTGCGGATGTTTTCCCGTCTTTCGATTCCCGCCCGGAAAAATAAGCAGACTCTCCGCTCTTAGAAAGAGCAATTGCATTGAGAACTATGAGTAGATGTCAATTTTTACACAGTGACATTCAATATGGCCGGCGACGGGACGTCGGCGACCGGTAAATTACATAAAAATAAAAAAACAACGTTGTGAAAGAACGATGTAAAAGAATGCTAACAGGTTTGTCTGAAAACTGCAATATCAGAAATTGGTAAAACCAATTTTTTTCTTTAAGTTTTTTCCGGCGCCCCGCAGGTCTTTTATTTCAGACCTGTCAAGATCGCCGGATTTCTTCCATGTCAGGCAGTTAAGCCATTGAGAAACAGCCGAAAATTATCAGCGTGGCAGGTTGTTCTTCCGTCCTGACCAAGCCCTGACTTCATGTTAACAGGGAAGGAAAGGTGGTGCCAATCCCCCCCTTCGCTGTTGTTCCGGACTGTTAGTGCAGGTTGTAGAAGGCGGCCTTGACGATGTTGAGATCACTTAAAAAGAGCAATTCTGCTGAAATCCTCAACCTTCAGACTGGCGCCACCGACCAGGGCGCCGTCGACATTGGGCTGGGCCATCAATTCATCGATATTGTCCGGTTTGACGCTGCCGCCGTAGAGGATGCGGATCTGTTGCGATACGGTCCGACCGTAAAGGGTGCAGAGGATGTCGCGGATAAACTGGTGAACCTCTTCGGCCTGGGCGCTGGTGGCGGTTTTCCCGGTGCCGATCGCCCAGACCGGCTCATAGGCGATGACGATGTCAAGGCCATGCTGCGGGTCGATATTCTCAAGAGCATCAATGGTCTGCCGTTTCAGGATAGCGAACATCCGCCCGCTTTCCCGTTCCTCCAGGGTTTCGCCGATACACAGAATCGGCAGCATCCCCGCTGCGAGCAGGGTTTTCATTTTGGCATTGATGAAAGCATCGGTTTCGGCAAACAGCCGGCGTCTTTCCGAATGACCGACCAGGCAGTAACGACAGCCGACATCCTTCAGCTGCAGGGGGGATATCTCGCCGGTATAGGCACCGCTGTCCGCCGGATAGCAATTTTGAGCGGCCAGGGAGATGGTGCTGTCTGCCAGGACCTCCGCGACACTGGTCAGGGCGGTCAACGCCGGTGCCACGACCAGGTCGATACCGGTAAGATCGGCAAGGCGGTGTTTCAGGCCGGTCGCCAGGGCCAGGGCGTCGGCCCGGGTCTTATTCATTTTCCAGTTGCCGACGATCATCGGTTTACGCATAACGTCTCCTCCTGTTGGGCGCTCTGATTAAAAGCTTTTATAGATTACATTGTCAACGCAGAGGCGCTGAGTGGTGGAGTTCGCTGAGAGAATCTTTTAACCGGGGGTAAACCCAAAAATCGGGGTTTAGAATTTTGTGCCTGTGTGGCCGCAAAAAAGCTCCCCTGCGGTCTCTCTGTCTTAACGCCTCTGCGTTGAAACCATCCAGCCGATCAGGCAATGACCTTGACCAGGTCGAGAACCTTGTTGGAGTAGCCCCACTCGTTGTCGTACCAGGAGACCACTTTCACAAAGGTCCCGTCGAGCTGGATACCGGCTTTGGCATCGAACACCGAGGTGCAGGCTTCGCCCCGGAAATCGGTGGAGACAACCGCTTCTTCGGTGTACCCGAGGATCCCCTTGAGCTCCCCTTCGGACGCGTTCTTCATGGCGGCACAGATCTCTTCGTAGCTGGTCTCTTGTTTCAGATTGACGGTCAGGTCGACCACCGAGACGTCGGAGGTCGGCACGCGGAACGCCATCCCGGTCAGCTTGCCGTTCAGCTCCGGAATGACTTTGCCAACCGCCTTGGCGGCCCCGGTGGAGGACGGAATGATGTTCTCGAGGATGCCGCGCCCGCCGCGCCAGTCTTTCATGGACGGGCCGTCGACGGTCTTCTGGGTCGCGGTGGCGGCGTGCACGGTGGTCATCAGTCCCTTTTCGATGCCGAACGTGTCGTTGAGCACTTTGGCGATGGGGGCCAGGCAGTTGGTGGTGCAGGAGGCGTTGGAGACGATGTCCTGACCGGCATAGCTGTCGGTGTTGACCCCGCAGACGAACATCGGCGTGTCGTCCTTGGACGGCGCGGACAGCACCACTTTTTTGGCTCCGGCGGTAATGTGTTTGCGGGCGGTTTCGTCGGTCAGGAAGAAGCCGGTGGACTCCACCACCACCTCGGCGCCGATGGCGTCCCATTTCAGGTTGGCCGGATCGCGCTCGGCGGTAACTCGAATCGTTTTACCGTTGACGACGAGGGCGCCGTCCCTGACCTCGACGGTCCCGCCGAAGCGGCCGTGTACGGAGTCAAACTTGAGCATGTAGGCGAGGTAATCGACGTCGAGCAGGTCATTGATGCCGACGACCTCGAGGTCTTCACGAGCTGCCGCAGCGCGGAACACCATACGGCCGATACGGCCAAAACCATTGATTGCAATCTTCTGGGGCATGACGGGATCTCCTTGAAAAGTCTAAACTGGTTACCTTCTGTTAGTAAAAAATGGCGAGTCATCGGGGCAGCTCAGGAGTTCAGACCGCGGCTTCAAGACGATGAGCTTTCATCAGGTTGGTCGGGCAGGACTGAGCAGAGGGGCTCCCCATGGTGATGACGGCGATGTCTCCCGGACTGAGGACCCCGGCCCGGACCGCCACGGCACTGACCGCATTGATCTGGGCTTCGGTACTCCCCTCATGGTTGACCAGCAGGGAATGCACGGTCGAATACAGGGCCAGTCGCCGCTGGACCTTCACCGATGGGGTGATGGCGTAGATCGGCAGGGCTGGCCGAAATTTCGCGACCAGGGCCGCGGTACTGCCCGACTGGGTGAACGCCAGGATCGCCCTGGCCTGAATGTTTTCCGCCAGCCGGCAGGCGGCCTGGCCGATGCCCTCGCAGAGGAGGTTCTCCCCTTCCGCGGAGGTCAGGTTAGCCGGGACGCTTGTCCGCAGCTGGGGCTCTCCTTCCACATCCCGGGCGACCCGGTCCATCAGGGCCACTGCCTGGGCGGGGTACTTTCCTGCGGCGGTCTCAGCGGAGAGCATGACGGCATCGGTGCCGTCGAGAATAGCATTGGCGACATCGGAGACCTCGGCGCGAGTCGGACGCGGGTTGTCGATCATACTTTCCAGCATCTGGGTTGCGGTAATCACCGGTTTGCCGGAGCGGTTGCATTTGCGGATGATCTGCTTCTGGATCAGGGGGACCTGTTCAGCGTTCATTTCCACCCCCAGGTCTCCCCGGGCCACCATGATTCCGTCAGTTACCTGGAGAATGGCATCGAAATTGTCGACGGCCTGGGGTTTTTCGATTTTGGAAATCACCGGGATGTCGGATCCGGCCTGTTTGATCAGGTCCTTCAGTTCCTGGACATCGCTGGCCCGGCGGACAAAAGAAAGAGCAATGTAATCGATCTCTTCAGCGATGCAGAATTGCAGATCACTGCGGTCTTTCTCCGTGAGGCAGGGGGCGGCTACCGCGGCTCCCGGCAGGTTGATCCCTTTGCGGTTCTTGAGGAGACCGCCGTATCTGACCTCGCAGCGGACCTCATCCTCGCCGGTTTCGAGAACCGTCAGTTCCATCATGCCGTCATCGAGGAGAATCCTTTCGCCGGGGACGACGCATTGCGGCAGTTGCGGATAGCCGGTCGGAATCAGGGAGCCCTCACCTCTGATCTGACGGGTGGTGATGGTGACCTGCTGGCCTGGCTCGAGGGGGATGGCGTCCTCCCTGAACTGGCCGACCCGGATCTTGGGTCCCTGGAGATCGCCGAGTATCGCGATGGGGAGCGCCTTCCGGGCCGAGATGTCGCGAATGCGCCTGATGATGGCGCGCTTGTCATCGTGATCTCCGTGGGAAAAATTCAGACGAAACACGTTGACTCCGTTTGTCATCAGGTCTTGCAGGGTTTTCCTGGAGGAACTGGCCGGTCCTACGGTAGCGACAATCTTGGTGCGTCTAAACATCACGGAATCTTTCTTTCTTCTCAAGTCGGAATCGCTTTACAGGGCCACAGAAAGGCGTTCGTCGACAAGCTGTCGTTCGGCCTGGCAGCGGTCCCTGTCCCACCCCAGTTTTCCGGCCATCAGTTCAATGGTCCGAGGGGCCGCGGCGGCAGCGGCAGCCTTGTCGATCAGTGACAGGGGCAGGCGTCTGGTCAGAACATCGATGGCATGCACGGCGAATTCATGGGCGACGGCGTAGATCACCTCGGCTTCAATGAAGGGGTGGTCCTGGTGCAGTCGCGCGGCAAGGCCTTCCCTGGACAGCTCGGCGACCGCAAGCGCCCGGCTTCCGTAGGCCTGATTCAGGTTGCTGGCAATATCACTCGCGAAACCGTATTTTGCCGTGATGGTTTTATCGCCATCGGGATCGAAATTGTCGCCGCCGACGACCGGCATGTGGGTGGTCTGGCAGGGTCGGGTCGGGGCCAGCTGGAATGCCTTGACCGCCTGGTTGACAGTATCTTCGGCCATGCGCCGATAACTGGTCCACTTGCCGCCGACGATGGTCAGCAGCCCTCCGGGACTCAAGGAGATGACATGGTCGCGAACCAGGTTGGACGTGTCGGCTGCTTTCGGGTCCGCCACCAGGGGGCGCAGACCGGACCAGTACGACTTGATGTCGTTACGCGTGATTTTGATGGCGAAGTACTTACTGACATGGCGCAGCAGGTAGTCGATTTCCTCTTGGGTCGTTTTCGGGTGTTCGGTAATCCGGGCGGGGTCGTCCGTGGTGCCGATCAGAGCATGCCCCTGCCAGGGGAGAACGAACAGGACCCGGCCGTCTTCGGTCTTCGGGATCATCAGGCCGTTGGCCGGTGGCGCAAAACGTTTATCGAGGACCAGATGAATGCCGGAGCTGGCGGAGATGATCTGGTCGACATCGGGGTCGTCCATTTTTCTGATCCGGTCGCCAAAGGGGCCGGTGGCATTGATGGTCCCCCTGGTCCTGATGTCCCACGTCTCGCCTGATAGCTGGTCCTTGACGGTCACGCTGCTGATTTTGTTCTGCTCTTTATTGAGCTGGATCACCTCCAGGTGGTTGGCGACAACGGCGCCGTGATCCCGGGCCGTCATGGCCAGAGCGACTGCCATCCTGGCGTCATTGAACTGGCCGTCATAGTAGAGCACGCCGGCTTTGAGGCCTTTCGCCTTGACCGCTGGAAAGCGCTTGAGGATTTCCCGGCGGCTCAGAAAGCGACTGTGGCCGATCCCCATCTTGCCCGCCAGCAGATCGTAAAGCTTGAGTCCGGCGAACACCTGGGGGACGTCGATCCAGCGATAGAGGGGGGTGACGAAAGCGATGGGGTGGGAGAGATGGGGCGCATTCTTGAGCAGGACGCCGCGCTCATGCAGACCTTCTTTAACCAGGTCGTACTGGGCCTTGTCGAGGCGCTTGACCGCTTTTTCCAGGTAGCGGACGCCACCGTGAACCAGCTTGGTGCTTCGGGAGCTGGTCCCTTCGGCGATATCGTTTTTTTCCAGCAGGGCGACTTTCAGCCCGCGGCTGGCGGCGTCCACGGCAATACCGCAACCGGTCGCCCCGCCGCCAATAATGACCAGGTCGAAGGTTTCGCCAGCTTTCAGAGATTGAAGGATTTCTTCTCGATTCATGATGAATATCCCATCCGTCAAAAGTAAATCTGCTCAGGAATGAATAAATACCGTTTTAATGTTCGAAAACGATCATAAAAAAGAATTAAAATGTTTGCAAGCGAAAAGAACAAATAAAAAACGAAAATTTATATCTTCGGAAATCAGTCCCTCAAAAGGTCCTCAGGGGACGTTGTTCCGTTCGCAGAAAGATACATTTAACCGAGGTATATAGGGGGATTGGTGAGGCTTTTGTCCGAGGGAGAGCAGGGCTTTTCGGGGCTTGATGATCGAGCAGAAATTTTTTTCAGACTCGAACATTATCGACCGAATGATGCGATATGATGTCGTCGCTGGCCGCGGGAGCAGAGCTCCGAAGCGCGCCGATGGAGGAGGGTAAGTCACTGGAAATGCAGTGATCGCAAATTTTTCCAGAAATCAGAACTGTGTTTCTACGGGCCGGACTTGCCGCGGCTTCTTGGAGGGTAAACAGCAAGAGCGGGCCCTTTCGGGACACCGCTCTGTGCGTACAACGTGATGATGCCGGGATCTTACCAACAGCCCTGGCCGCGTTGCCCCTTCTTGCCTCCGTGAGGACCGCTGCCGTCACAGGCGGCGAATTGCCGCCCAGCGGAGCGTTGTCCCTGAGCGGGGAGCAGGGTTTTGGCTTTTTCCTGTTGCTCGGGGGTCAGCAGGGCGTTGATTTTCTTCTGCATGGCGGCTCTCTGGACCATCATCTCGGTTTTCATCTCCGCCTGCTTCTGTGCTTCGGCGCGGAATTCCTGTTCATTGAATTCCGGTGCGGCCTGCATGGCTCTCAGCATGTCGCGGCTGGCCTGTATTTTGGTCCGCAGGGCCTGGCGCTCCTGCCATTGCTGATCGAACAGGTCGGCAAGCTGCTTCTGCTGGTCGGCCGTCAGGTTCAGCATGTAGGTCATCCGTTCGATACGCTGCTGAGACATGGACTGGTGCTGTTCCAGGGTGACAGCCGCCTGGTTGCGTCCTTTTCCCTGGCCCTGGCAGTCACCCCCGCGATGATGGCCGCCGCCCCAGGCGAACACGCTAGAACTGGTGACCAGCAGGGCGATCAGTACGGTTGGAATCAGAATTCTTTTTTTCATGGTCAGGCTCCTTTTGAGTTTATTGTTTTGGTGTGGTGGTGCGTTTTTGATGGTGTCACTGTAGCGAAAAGAATCTGAAGTGTGGGTTAAGAGGTGTAAAGTTATGTAAAGCTGCTAAGGAGCCAGAAATGCTTAACATTTC
The DNA here is from genome assembly GCA_963677135.2 of Geopsychrobacteraceae bacterium. Lineage (GTDB taxonomy): Bacteria > Desulfobacterota > Desulfuromonadia > Desulfuromonadales > Geopsychrobacteraceae > Seleniibacterium. Next base: position 314,964 of record CAXXLS010000009.1, read on the forward strand.
TTTACAGCCAAGACTTCGGTATTTGGTTATGATAGGAAGGACCATGACCAGACCGGCAGGGTTGATCTCGTCCGGTATGCCGGTGCCGATTTTTGGGGGCGAAAAGATGGAACATATTCTGATCATAGATGACGATACCGAACTGTGTGACTTGCTGAAGGATTATCTTCAGGGCGAAGGCTTCGTTATCAGTACCGTTCACAATGGTGCCCAAGGGGCAGAGGTCGCGGTTCTCGAAAAGCATGATCTGGTGGTTCTCGATGTCATGCTGCCGGGGATGAACGGTTTCGATGTCCTGCGCAAGGTCCGTGAACAGAGCAGCATTCCGGTGATTATGCTGACGGCCCGCGGCGATGATATCGACCGGATCGTCGGGCTGGAACTGGGTGCCGATGATTATCTTCCCAAGCCGTTCAATCCGCGCGAGCTGGTTGCCAGAATCAGGGCGATTCAGAGGCGTCTCGAAGCGGCTGTCAGTCAGGCCGTCACCGACAAGAGAGGGGCGGAAATCACCGTGGGCGATGTCAGCCTGTGCACCAGTAACCGCACGGTGAAGCGGGCCGGTCAGCTGATTGAACTGACCTCCGTCGAATTCAGCCTGCTGGAAAATCTGCTCAATCATGCCGGGGAGGTCATCAGCAGGGAGGACCTGGTTCAGGAGGTTCTGGGTCGCCAGTTGTCCGCTTATGATCGCAGTATCGATGTGCATGTCAGCGCTCTGCGCAAAAAGCTGGGCCATTACGAGGGACATCTCGAACGCATCCGGACCGTTCGCGGGATCGGCTACCTGTACTGTTTACCGGAGGCCAGCTCCTGATGCGCAGCCTGTTCTGGAAAATTTTTCTTTATTTCCTGCTGATCATTGTTTTGATCGCTTCGGCAGGCGTGGCCCTGACCCTGTTGCGGGATCAGGAATTTCCGCCCCTGGCCCATCAGGGGTTCGCACGGCGGGCGATTGCCGAATACGGCCGCGATGCCATTTCCGCCTATGCCAGAGACGGCATCTCCGGAGTGGACAGTTACAGCGACCGGCTCCGCCGGGATTCGGGGATCGAACTGACGCTGTTTGACCAGCAGGGACGACCCCTGTCGAACAATCTGGTGCCTCGGCGGATGATGCATATGGTGGGGAGGGCCCTGCGCAGCGGCGAGGTGGTCAGGCCGATGATGGGGAATCGCAATGCCGTGGCGGGGATGGTCAGAGGTCCTGAGGGGCGTCGTTACATCGTCGCCGTTTCCCTGCCCGACAGGCCCAGGCCCCGCGATCTGGTCCAGGGGATGACCCATGGCTTTCTGGGCTGGCAGCTGCTGGTCCTGCTGGCGGTCACCGCGGTGGTCTGCTACCTGCTGGCCCGCTCCCTCACCTCGCCGATAAAGCGTCTGCGCGAAGCGACCTGCAGGTTTGCCGACGGCGACCTGTCGACCCGGATCGGGGAACAGGTCAAAGGAGGGCATGAACTGGCGGGCCTGGCCCGGGATTTCGATGATATGGCGGCCAAGATCGAAGATCTGGTGGCATCGCAGCAACGCCTGCTCAGAGACATCAGTCACGAACTCCGGTCTCCCCTGGCGCGCCTGGGAATCGCCCTGGAACTGGCCCGCCAGCAGCAGTCCGAGGGGAAACAGGGCGCCTTGAATCGCATCGAACTGGAAGCGCAGCGGATGAACGAGATGATCGGCCAGCTCCTCAGCCTGACCCGGTTGGAAAATGACACCCGTTCCATCCCCATGGCGTCAATGAACCTGGCCGCACTCTTGGAGGGGCTGGTTCTTGACGCGGATTTCGAAGCGGCCGCAAAAAACAGCCGGGTCCGTTACGACGGTCCCGACGAGTTGTGCTGGACCGGCAACCAGGAGCTGTTGGGCAGGGCGTTTGAAAATGTCATCAGGAATGCGGTCAGGCATACCGCTGAGGACAGCAGCGTCCAGGTGTCACTTCATCAGCAGGGGGAACTGGTCAGGATCGAGGTTCTAGACGACGGACCGGGGGTTCCCGAGGAGGCCCTGGGTAAACTGTTTACCCCGTTTTACCGGGTCGAGGACGACCGGGATCGCAAGAGTGGCGGATCGGGAATCGGCCTGGCCATCGCTGACCGGGCCATCCGCCTGCACGGTGGTTCGATCAGGGCGGAGAACCGGTGCGGAGGCGGGCTGAGAATCGAGATATTGCTGCCTTTAGGAGAGTAAATATATATATTGATTAAAATATAAATATGCGTTAGGGTGATTTTTGAGAGAGATGGAGTCAACGATATGGAAATGCTTTATCTGATTGGATTGGTTGTTTTCTGGTACGTTTTGAACCGTTGGATTCTGCCGCGGATGGGGGTGCAGACCTGAATGTCCGATGCCTGTGAACTTCCGCGTGGCGGAAAGAAAAAAACGGATCAGAAGACGGAGAAAGTGGACGGGAACAAGTAGCACAACAAAACCCCCCGCGGGCAATGCCCGCGGGGGGTTTTGTTTGACCGCTCGATCGGTTCGGAATGCGTCGCTGCCGGAGTCAGCGACGGTCGGCGATCAGGTTGCCACCGACGGCGACATTGCCCGGATCGTTCTCCTTGAGCAGAATCACAATCTTCTCTATGGGCAGACCGTACGCCTCAGCGGCAGCCTCGGAGATGGTTGCAACGAGCTGACGCTTTTTGTCCTGATCGGTAATTTGGGGACCTTCCATGGTAATGACAGGCATGTGAACTCCTTGTGAAAAAGTGATTTAAAGATAGGGGGAAAACAGTTTACAGAAGGAATCGCGCAGACGCAGCGGCAGTGAGCGCCGGTCCACCTCTTCCAGGGAGACTTCCCGGGAGGCCGCCCGACAGGTGTCAAAATGCGCAATCAGCTCGGCGACGGTCGCGCTGTCGAAGATTTCGACATTGAACTCAAAATTAAGACGCAGGCTGCGCGGGTCCAGATTGGCCGAGCCGACCAGGGCGTATTCGTCGTCGATAAGCAAAAGTTTGCTGTGCACGAACGGCGGCGGCTGATAGTAAATGTGGGTTTTCAGCTCAAGAAGCTCGAACAGGTAAGCATTGGAGGCCCAGGCGACGTAGGGCAGGTTGTTCTTTTCCGGCAGCAGGATTTCCACCTTGACGCCCCGCAGGGAGGCGGCATTGATGGCTGCCAGCTGGGCCCGGTTGGGGATAAAATAAGGGGTCATGATGCGGATGTGCTTGCGGGCGCATGAAAGGGCCCCGATGACGATCCAGTTCAGTTTTTCATGCTGTTCGTTGGGTCCTGCGCTTATCCCCCGGCAACACGCTTTTCCAACAACGGGTGCAAGGGGCCAGTCTTTGGGTTTCCGCTTTTCATCGGTGGCAAAGTGCCAGTCTTCCATGAACGCGTCGCGCAACTGTCCGATAATTGGTCCCTCGAGCTTGAAATGAATATCAATGACCCGGTTTGGTTCCTGGCCTGCAGCCAGGTGTTTTTTGCGGATATTCATGCCCCCGGTAAAGCAGCAACTGCTGTCAACGACCAGCAGCTTGCGATGATTACGCAGGTTGAAGTAGAAACTGTGCAGCAGGGTCAAAGGCAGAAAGACTGCAGACTGGACCGGGGTCCCGCGAAACTGGCTGCGGATTTTGCGGAAAGAATACAGTTCGCCGTAGGCATCGATGAGAACCCTGACATCGACCCCCCGCTTGGCCGCGGAGATGAGAGCTTCGGCAAACTGTCGCCCGACTTTGTCCGGTTTGAAAATATAGCTGGACAGAAAGACGCTGTCCTCGGCCCTGGCAATGGCTTCGAGCATGGCCGGAAACGCCTGCTCACCATTATGAAGAACCGTGACCCGGTTGCCGAACTGCAACGGCCGCCGGGTGACGGAGTCGGAAAGATTGATGAGCGCTCTGGCAGTACTGCTGGTCGGAAAATTGTCCAGGTCGACAGGGCGCGGCGGCTGATTGACATGCAGCCAGTGCATCCCCTGCCCCTGCTTCTGGAGTTCCCGGGCCCGGGTGCGGATGCGATTGACGCCCAACAGCCAGTAGAGCAGAGCGCCGATGCCGGGCAGGGCCAGAATCGTGATAATCCAGCCCAGGGACGCGCGTGGATCCCGCTTGGTCAGCAGGGCGTGGCCGGCCGAAAGCAGGGAAAAGATCCACAGGCAGGCCAACAGGACAGGAAGCATGGCATCTCCGCTCATTAAAGATGACTAAAAGGATAAGAGAAGAGTAGCAGGTTTGGGTCGATCTGTCCATCTGCCGGTGGCTGGTCCGGGAGCGGATGGGCTCAATGATTCTGGCGAGTTGTGCCGGGAGAAGAAGAACGCTGTTGCCGGGTATGAGGACTGGCTGCGCGCCGGGCGCAGCCAGAAGGTCATTAACGTAAAGAGGTGCCACACCGAGGGCAGGTGAGGACCGTGTTGGTGGCGACTTTTTCGCCACAGGTGGGACAGTTGAACCAGTGCCGGCAGTAGCGGCATTGCTGTTCGGAAAGTCCCTGCTTTTTCTTGCACTTGGGACAACGCCGGTACATTTTTCGGCTGGTGAGGTAATCTTCGAAAAAGAGCCCGCAGCGCGGACATTCCGTCGCGCCGGGCTTGACCTGCGCCTCGCAGCCGGGCAGCGGACATTTCAGGACGGTTTTGCACTTGCTGCACCAATAGTCCCCCTTGAGAGGTTCACCGCATTTCGGACATTTTTTTGTTGCCATTTTACTGCTCCATGAATCGATTCTGGCTTATGACGTTTCGATTTGAGCCTCTATCATAGTCGACAAAATGCGGATTGCCAAGAGACAAGACATCTGCTGCGCCAAGCGAGGTTGTCTTCGGAGCCAGTTCTTACCCAGCTATCGCAGCTTGTCAAGCAAACAGAAGCAGATCCTGTATGTTCTCCTGCGGGCAGACCGTCTGTCAGCGACATAAGCAGGGGAGGCCGGGCGACCTGAAATAAATATTTGGCTGGTCTTGACTATGTCGTCAGGAGAGCATGGATGCGTGTTCAAAAGGATGGCAGTGGAGATTACCTTGAATCTCTGCTCGGGGAACTGGAACGAAAAATCGCCTGGTGAAGACTTCGCCGGTGATGATCGATCCGCCGCGATCGGAACTCACTGTACCCCATTCAGAGAAAAGACAGCTTTTCAAAAACGGTCCCATCTCCTGGCAGGGGCAGTCATTGCGACGCTTTTGCCGTCATGGTCGGGGCCGAGCGCTTCATGACAAACAGGTAACTTTCTTTGAGTTTTTTGGTGAACAGGGTGCCGAGCCACAGGGGGCTCCAGACCAGGCCGGCCATAAGCCAGCTTTTCAGGGCGCCGGCATGAGTTTTATCCGCTTTGATGGTCAGGTCGATCTCTTCGTAACCCTGCCTGGTAAGCTGGACCTGGTGCTTTTTTCCGGAGCTGAGACGATAATCGTAGCGAACCGGGGTCTGGCCGACTTCCTTGCCGTCGATCATGACCAGGGCACCGGGCGGTTCGGAGTGGATCAGGGCCTGCTGTGAGGTACAGGCACTGAGAAAGGCCAGCATAACCAACAGAACGAGATATTTTCTTTTCATTTGACTTTTCATTTAGGGACTCCGTGAAGCAATGGTTCACCGGGAGTTTTTGCAAACCCTATGCCTGTCTTGAAATGATTCGGAAAAGGGGGGAGGTGAGTGACGCTGGCCATGAAAACCTGCCTGATAAAGACTGGTTGGCAGGTCTTCATGAGTCGTCGTTATGGGTTGACGATCCCCCTCCTGAAAGAGTAATTGCTTAATTTAGCGCCATAATTTGTCAGTTTGTGCAGATGTTGCACAGCCACTCAGTCGCTGGGTGTGAGGTACTGGCGCAGAAACCGGCCGGTGTGTGATGCGTCGCAGGCTGCAACGTCTTCGGGCGTGCCCGACACCACGATCAGCCCGCCGTTCCGGCCCCCTTCCGGGCCGAGATCGATGATGTGATCCGCGGTTTTGATGACATCGAGATTGTGCTCGATGACCACCACGGTATTGCCGGTCTCGACCAGGCGATTGAGAACTTCAAGCAGTTTGTGGATATCGGCGAAATGGAGCCCGGTGGTTGGTTCGTCGAGGATATAGATGGTCTTTCCGGTCGCCCTCTTGCCCAGCTCTCGAGCCAGTTTTACCCGCTGGGCTTCTCCACCTGAAAGGGTCGTCGCACTCTGGCCCAGCTTGATGTAGCCCAGCCCGACATCGCGGATGGTCTGCAGTTTACTGCTGATTTTCGGAATGTTTTCCAGAAACTTGCTGGCCTGGTTGACGGTCATGTTGAGGACATCGGCAATGCTTTTCCCCTTGTATTTGACCTCCAGGGTTTCACGATTGTAACGGGCCCCTTTGCAGACCTCGCACTGGACATAGACATCGGGAAGGAAGTGCATCTCGATCTTGATGATTCCGTCGCCACTGCAGGCTTCGCAGCGCCCTCCCTTGACATTGAAGGAAAACCTTCCCGCTTTGTAGCCGCGGATTTTCGCTTCCGGGAGCTGGGCGAACAGTTCCCGGATATCGGTGAATACCCCGGTATAGGTTGCCGGGTTGGAGCGCGGCGTCCGACCGATGGGGGACTGATCGATATCGATGACCTTGTCGAGCTGTTCGAGGCCGAGAATCTTACTGACCGGACCGGCCTTCTCGCGGGCCCGATGGAGTCGCTGGGCCAAGGCCTTGTAAAGGGTTTCAATGACCAGCGACGATTTGCCGGAACCGGAGACTCCGGTAAAGCAGGTCAGGACTCCGAGGGGGATTTTCACATCGACATCGCGCAGGTTGTTGGCCCTGGCTCCCTGGATTTCGAGCCAGCGGTCGGAGGTCCGGCGTTCTGAAGGAACTTCGATGCGGCGCTTTCCGGACAGATATTCACCGGTCAGCGAGCCGGGAACCGCCATCACGTCCGCGGGGGTTCCCTGGGCGACCACCTCGCCACCGTGGACTCCGGCGGCCGGGCCCATATCGATGACATGATCGGCGGCGGCGATGGTTTCCTCGTCATGCTCGACGACCAGGACGGTATTGCCGAGATCCCGCAGGCGCTTGAGGGTGGTCAGCAGGCGCTGGTTGTCGCGCTGGTGAAGACCGATGGACGGTTCGTCGAGAATATAGAGAACGCCGGTCAGGGACGAGCCGATCTGGGTGGCCAGGCGGATCCGCTGCCCTTCTCCCCCGCTCAGGGTGCCGGCACTGCGGTCGAGGGTCAGGTAGTCGAGCCCGACATGGGACAGGAACGACAGCCGCTCCCGGATTTCCTTGAGAATGCGGCGGGCGATCTCCATCTCCTTGGGGGGAAGCTGCAGGCCGGCGAAAAATGCTTCGGCCTCGGCGATGGACATGGCGGTCGCCTGTTGAATGTTTTTATCCCCCACGGTGACATGCAGGGCCTCGGGGCGCAGCCGGGCGCCGCCGCAGGTCTGGCAGGGGATAACACTCATGAAGCGCTCGAGATTCTCCCGGACACTGTCGGAATCGGTCTCATGGTAGCGGCGTTCGAGGTTGGGAATGACCCCTTCGAAGGGCTTCTCGTAAAAATGGCGGCGGTCCCCCTGGTCGTAGAAGAAGCGGATCTCCTCATCCCCCGACCCGTAGAGAATGATGTTCTGGACCTTTTCCGGGATCTTGTTGAAGGGGGTGCGAATGTCGAACTGGTAATGCATGGCGATGGCTTCGAGGAGGGCCTGGTAGTAATAGCCGGTCCGGGTATCCCAGGGGACGATGGCCCCTTCCCGCAGGGACAGTTCCGGGTTGGGGACCACCTGTTCCCGGTCGAAGAACATGCGGGTCCCGAGCCCGCTGCAGTCGGGGCAGGCACCGTGGGGATTGTTGAAAGAGAACATCCGCGGGGTGACTTCAGGGTAGGAGAGCCCGCAGTCGATACAGGCATGTTTGGCAGAGAACAGCCGGCTCTCGCCATCTGGAACCTCGATCCGCACCAGTCCGTCGGCCAGGCGCAGGGCGGTTTCGATGGAATCGGCCAGACGCGAGGTGATGTCAGGCTTGATGACCAGGCGATCGACGACCACCTCAAGGGTGTGTTTCTTCTGCTTGTCCAGTTCGATTTTTTCTCCAAGCTCCCGCATGGTGCCGTCGATGCGGATCCGGACGAAGCCGTCGGCCTGCAGCTGGGCCATCTCTTTGCGGTATTCCCCTTTGCGTTCCCGGACGGTGGGGGCCATCACCATGAGGCGGGTTCGTTCCGGCAGTTGCATCACCTGGTCGACCATCTGTTCAACGGTTTGGGAACTGATTTTCTGGCCGCAACGGTGACAGAGAATTTCACCGACCCGGGCGTAAAGCAGCCGCAGGTAATCATAGATCTCGGTAACCGTGCCGACCGTCGAGCGCGGATTTTTGGAGGTTGTTTTCTGTTCGATGGAGATGGCCGGCGAGAGCCCGTCAATCTGGTCGACGTCCGGTTTTTCCATCTGCTCGAGAAACTGCCGGGCATAGGCCGACAGGCTTTCGACGTAGCGGCGCTGGCCTTCGGCGTAGATGGTGTCGAAGGCCAGAGTGCTTTTTCCGGAACCGGAGACGCCGGTGATGATCACCAGCTGGTCGCGGGGGATGTCGATATCGATATTCTTAAGATTGTGCTCGCGGGCACCTCGAATTTTAATTTTGTCAATCATGACTCACTCTTATTCCGTAACTGGGGTCAAGCCTGGGGCACGGTCGTATTGGCCGCCATTCGGTCGGCCATCTGCAGGGCGGCGATCAGGCTGGCGGTGCTGGCGGTACCGGTCCCTGCCAGATTGTAGGCGGTTCCGTGGTCGACGCTGGTCCTGACGATCGGCAGGCCCAGGGTGACGTTCACCGCATCTTCAAAATGCAGCAGCTTGAGGGGGATCAGCCCCTGGTCGTGATACATGCAGATCACCGCGTCATAGTCTCCCCGGGCGGCGAAATAGAAAAGGGTGTCGGCGCTGTGGGGACCGTCGGCCGCGATTCCCGCCGTCCGGGCCGCGGCAATAGCCGGTTCGATCAGGCGTGTCTCCTCGTCACCGAACAGACCATTTTCTCCGGCGTGGGGGTTCAGGGCCAGGACCGCCAGACGGGGTTCGGGAATGCCGAATTGCCGGATCAGGCTGGCAGCGGTGATCCGGATGGTCGCAAGGATCTCCTGCTCGGTCAGGGCCGCCGGGACATCGGCATAGGCGAGGTGGGTTGTCACCAGGCAGACCCTGAGCCGGGCGCCGGCCAGCATCATGACGACTTTCGGCGTTCCGCAACGTTGCGCCAGCAGTTCCGTATGCCCGGGGAAATGGCACCCGGCGGCGTTGATCGCGGCCTTGTTGATGGGGGCGGTGATCATCCCCGCCGCCCGGCCGGCGAGGCATTCTGCGACGGCAAATTCAATATAGTCGACCATCGCCCGGCCGCAAGCGCGATCCGGGACGCCATAATGGACCTGGTCGGGATCGAGACGGGAGAGGCGGTGAACGGTCACCTGCCGGCCCCCGCACTGGAAGAGGCTTCGCCGGTCGTCCAGCTGCTCGGTTCTGGCCGTGACCTTGAAAATGGCGGCCGCCCGTTGCAGGACCGCGATGTCACCGGCAATCTGCAGCTCATGACGCAGGGTTGAAAAATGTCCTTCAAGCAGGGTTTTAACAAGGAGTTCAGGGCCGATTCCGCTGGGATCGCCCATGGTCAGTAACAAAGGTTGCATGGTCATCCTGGTTGTCCGCCCGGAATCTGGTCCGGGCCTGGAAAAAAATCAATAGACCACTATAGCGGAACCGGTTGGTCTGAAACAAGATTCGCTGGTGAAAAGAAATTTTGGCAAGGCAGGTTTTTCTGCCAGTCAGCTGATCGCTGGTGCCGGCGAAGGGCAGGAACCGGGTTCCAGAAGCTGCCTCGTCAGCGTCTCCGTCACCGGGCTGATCTCGAACCTGATCCCTGGATAGCCGGGCAGGCTGGTGACCCGCGACCTGATGCGTTCGGCGAGGCCTTCGGTCATATCGGCTGAGGTTTCAGGCAGCAGCAGGACGAATCCGATGCCGCGCAGGTGGCACATCAGGTCGGAGCCTCTGATCTCGAGATGGATGCTGCGGGCGACCTCCTGCCAGAACGGCTCGTGGGATCCGGGGACGACGTCGCGGTCGGATCCCGACGGCTTGATCAGAAGCATGGCGAAGGGACGGCCGGTGAGCCGGGACCGCGCCGATTCCTGGCTTAGTAGCTTGCCGAAGGTAAAGCGGTCGCAAACCACGGGACTCTGCTCAGACGGGAATCCTCCGGGGGCTTGCGGCTCACCGGCAGCGGTTCTGTGGCCCGCCATGAGGTCTGACAGCCTGGCGCAGAGCAGGTCATCATCCGCGGCAGGGTCGATCACGGCGCTGTTGGCAGGGATCAGTCCGCCTGTGACAAGTTCCTGACCGCCGGAGTCACTGACAAAACAGACCGGGCAGGTGCGCCTGCCGGCCAGGCTCAGGAGCTCGGCGATCCCCTGCCTGGGCAGCCCGGTCGCAGAGGTCAGGTCACGGAAGATGATGTCGATACGGGACTGCTGCAGAAGTTCGTCCAGGGTCCGAATATCCGGGCAGTGGTAGTGGTCACGGGTCATCCCCGCCTGCTCCAGCCTGGCGGCTATCTTGTCATAGGCTGTCTGCTGTTCTGCGATGATGGCGGCTGACCACTCCATGCGCGCTCCCCCTTGGTCCCGGTTGCTAGATCCTGATGTCGATGTGGGCGGAATCGCGAATTTCGCTCTCCCATTCCTGGTAGCGAGCCTCGGTTTTCCGCTCCCGCAGAAGCTGTTCGATCTCCGGCTTGACCCGGTCGAACAGGTGGATATCGCCGGGGTTGCGGTCGGCGATCTGGAACAGGTGCAGGGAGCCGTTCAGCATGACCGGCTCCGAGACATCCCCTTTGTCGAGACCGACGAGCAGGTCGCGCAGCTGCGGAGCCAGGTCGGTTTCGTTCATTTCTCCCATGTCGGCACCGTCCGCGATCTCCGGCTGGCCGGCCACGACCGTCTGAAAGTCATCTCCGGCCAGCAGCATCTGCCGCGTGATTTCAATCTGCCGGTTCAGTTCGGCCAGTTCCTCGTCCGTAGCCTTCTCCGGAACGGTGTAGGCGATGTGGCGGACGTGGATCTTGGGAGGTACCCGGTACTCATCGATATGTTCCCGGAAATAATCACGGATTTCGCCGCTGGTCACCATGACCTTGCGGTTGATCTCGCGGCCCATCAGTTTGTACTGCAGGATCTCCTTGCTGATCTTGGCGCGGTAACCCGCCATGGTCATCCCCTGGGCGGCCAGGGCTTCTTCCAGGGCTTCCGTGGACAGGTTGTTTTTGCGCTGGACATCGCCAATGGCGGCGCTGAGTTCGGCTTCCGACACCTCCAGGCCGAGTTCCTTGATCTTCTGGTCCATCAGGATGTCGGCAATTAACTTGTCCAGGGTCTGTTTTCTCAGCTGGTCGAACTGGGAGGCCGTCAGCTGGTTCTGGTTGGTCAGCAGCCGCAGGTTTTCCTGGACGGCCTGATCGAGCTGATAACTGGTGATGATATCGTTATTCACCACAGCGACGATGCGACTGAGGGTTTTTGCGGTGGCCGGGGAGATCCACAGGCTGACAGCGACCAGGGTTAGAATGAGATAGCGCATTTTTTTAGTGATCCTTCTGCATGGTTATCGGTCATTGGAGCTGTCCCGCTCAAGGAGCTGCCAGTTGACATTGACCCGGAGCGAGTTTTTCAGGTTTTCCAGCCATTCATGGAAAACCTGTTCTTCCTGCTGCTGCTTGAGCAGGTCGAGAATTTCTGCCTTGACGGCGGCGTAGGGGCGCAGTCCGGCTTTACGACGACGCTCGACCAGAAACAGGTGGAATCCGTAGGGACTCTGGACCGGATCGCTGATCTGGCCGACCGGCAGACGGAAAATGGCATTGTCGAATTCCCTGGGCAGCATGCCCTTGGCGAAGTAGCCGAGATTGCCGCCGTTCTCCCGGTCTGGTGACAGGGAGTACTGGTGCGCCAGAGTGGCGAAATCGCCCCCCTCCTTAAGCAGTTTGCGCACCTTGAGGGCCTCTTCGCGGGTTCTGAACAGCATCTGCCGGGCCCTGACTTCGACCGGGCGCCGATAGTCCGCCTTGTGTTCACGGTAGTAGTCCTCAAGGTCCCGGTCACTGATTTCCGGATAATCCTTGAGAATGGCCGCGGTAACCTTGGCGGTCTGAAGGCGCAGTCGCAGGGAGGAGATCAGCCCTTCGCGGGACTGCCCTTCCTTTTTCAGAAACTGGGCGAACTCTTCACTGGTATAGGTGCCCCGAACCTCGGCCATGGCGGTGTCGAGTTCATCCGGGGATATCTCGATAGCGAGCCTGGCCGCTTCGCTGGCAATCAGCTCGCGGTCGATGACTTCCTGAACCATCCTGCGCTTGATCTGCAGCTGTTCCTCATGCGGCAGGGTTGCCAGATCGGGATAGGCCTGAACCACGCTCCGTTCAAACTGCTCCAGGGTGACCTGGCGCTGGCCGATTTCGATCAGTGGCGGCAGCGGCGCCTCCGGTTCCTGGCATCCGAACAGAGCAACCAGCAGCAAAAGTTTTCCAAGAACCAGGAAAATTCGTATCAGCACAGTGTTAACCATCCAGAAAAAAACAGAAAATCAGGCTAGCACAGTCAGAAAAAGGCTTGCAATTCTTTTCTGACCAGGGTCAGGAGCTCGGCATTCTTTTTCCGGCCGAGCTGGATGCTCAGCCGGAAATCGGCCCCCAGGCGGTATTTCTCCGGCTGGTCCGTGATCAGCTGTCTGATCAGATCGGGAGAGACGGTCGTCGCGGCGTGGAAAAGCAGGTTGAGCCGCTGCCCGTCATATTCGAGCAGCTCGATGAAGAGCCGCTTGAGGATGATTCGCAGACGCATGACCCCGACCAGGATCTGTCCGGCTTCGGGCAGTTCGCCGTAGCGATCGCGCAACTCCTCGACCAGATCGAAAAGAACCTGATCGTCCTCGGCGGCGGCCATGCGCTGGTAAAACTGCAGTCGCTGGTTGGGATCGGGCACATATCTCTCCGGCAGGAACGCCGACAGGCCGAGCCTGATTTCGGGATCGATCCGATCGACATGCTCCTGGCCTCGCAGGCGGCAGATGGTTTCTTCCAGCAGTTCGGTGTACAGCTCGAAACCGATTGCGGCAATGGGACCCGACTGTTTTCCGCCGAGCAGATCCCCCGCCCCGCGCAGTTCCAGGTCGTGGCTGGCAATGCGGAAGCCGGCCCCGAGTTCGGTCAGTTCCTGGAGAATTTTCAGGCGCTCCCGCGCCTCCCTGGTGAGGGCGGCCTCCCCGGGGATCAACAGGTAGGCATAGGCGCGCCGGTCGCTTCGGCCGACCCGGCCGCGAAGCTGGTAGAGCTGGGACAGGCCGAAACAGTCGGCCCGGTTGACGATGATGGTGTTGGCGCTGGGGATATCCAGGCCGTTTTCAATAATGGTCGAGGCCACCAGCAGGTTGCTGCGCCCTTCAATGAAGTCGAGCATCACCTGCTCCAGCTCTTTTTCACTCATCTGGCCGTGACCGACGGAGATCTTGGCTTCCGGAACCAGCTGGCGCAGCTGGTCTGCCATGGCATCGATGGTCTGAACCCGGTTGTGGACGAAATAGACCTGTCCTCCCCGGCGCAGTTCGCGCAGGATCGCCTGGCGGATCAATTCGTCATCGAAACGGGTGACGTAGGTTCTGATAGCGAGGCGGTCGACCGGCGCTGTTTCGATGACGGACAGGTCGCGCAGACCGGCCAGGCTCATGTGCAGGGTGCGCGGGATCGGTGTTGCCGTGAGGGTCAGGATGTCAACCTCGGCCCTGAGCTGCTTGAGCTTCTCCTTGTGGCTGACTCCGAAGCGCTGCTCCTCGTCGACAACGAGCAGGCCAAGATCCTTGAAGCGGACGTCCCGCTGCAGCAGGCGATGGGTGCCGATCAGGATGTCGACCTTGCCCGCGGCCGCGGCTTCGAGAGTGGCCCGGTTCTCGGCCGCCGAACGGAAGCGCGACACCATCTCCACCCGGATCGGAAAATCGGCCAGGCGCTGCCGGAAGCCTTCCCAGTGCTGGCGGGCAAGAACCGTGGTCGGCACCAGGACCGCAACCTGCTTGTTGTCGAGCACCGCCTTGACGGCGGCCCGCAGTGCGACCTCGGTTTTACCATAACCGACATCACCGCAGATCAGGCGATCCATGGGTTTTTCTGACTGCATGTCGGCCAGGGTGTCCTGGATGGCCTGGAGCTGGTCAGCCGTCTCCTCGTGGGGGAAGGTGGCCTCGAATTCCTGGAAAAGCTGGTCGGGAGGGGAGAAGGCAAAACCCTGGCGCAGCTCCCGCTTGGCATACAGCTCCAGCAGCTGGCGAGCCAGTTCTTCGACGGCGGCACGGGCTTTGAGCCGGGCTTTTTCCCAGCCCTGCCCGCCCATTTTGTCGAGTTTCGGGGTATAGCCTTCGCCGCCGACATACTTCTGGATTTTCTCGATCCGGTCGATGGGCAGGTAGAGCTTGTCATTGCCGGCATATTCGAGATGCAGAAAGTCGCCTTCCAGAGCTCCGGTCACCAGGTGAATCAGGCCCAGGTAACGCCCGATTCCGTGGTCGGTGTGAACAATGAAGTCACCCTCCCGCAATTCGGCAAGACTGGCCATGAGCTGGCGGGCGCGCTGCTGGCCGGTCTTTTTGCGGCGATGGCTGCGGCGACCGAAAATATCCTCGTCGCAGATGATGTTGAGCTTTTCATTGGTGAGCAAGAAACCGCTGCTCAAGGGGCCGACCGTTAGTCTGACCGTTCCCGGTTCCAGCGCGGCCGGGTTGACCCGGGCTTCAGTGTCCAGGTGAATGTCGCGGGCCGCGAGCAGTTGCTGAAGACGTTCCGCCTGACTTCTCTGGTAACAGACCAGCAGGGTTTTGACGCCGCCGCCGCGGTTTTTCTGAAGCTGTTCGAGCAGGGGTTCCAGGCCGTCCCGGTCCTCCTGTGGCCTGGTTTTCAGGGCCCCGTTGCCGTGGCAGTTGAAGCGGTAACGCTGCCTGCTGTCATCAAGTTGCAGAACCTGGAGCCGGGAGAGCTCGATGCGGCCGGGGCCCTGGATGAAGGTTGCCAGTTCCGCCGGCTCAAGATAAAGATCCTGGCGGCGGACATGGACGCTGCCACTGTTCCGCATGCGCGTCTCGCCATCGCGGATATCGCGATGAAAACGATCGATCTCCTGTTCGACGGCGGGCGGGTCGACAATGACAAGCTGGCCCTGGCCCAGATATTCGGCCACCGGGTCGAGGGACGGATAATTCAACGGAAGGAGGAAGCTGCGGCCCGGGGCCAGGATCCCTTCCCGAATCTCGGTCATGATGGCGTCACGATCGCTGCGGGTGATGGACAGTTCATCGCAGCGGAGCTTGAGCTTCTCCGAGAAGGTCTCGAGAAACGGTCCGTGGAGAATCATTTCCCGGGCGGGGATCAGTTCAAGCCGGTTGAGGGACCCTTCCGCACTGCGCTGGTTTTCCGGATTGAAGGGTCGCATCCGTTCGATAAAGTCGCCGTAGAAGTCGATGCGGACGGGCTTTTCGGCGGCCGGAGGGAAGATGTCGATGATATCTCCGCGGACGGCGAAATTGCCCCGCTCCTCTACCAGAGGGACGGGCTGGTAGCCGAGTTGCATGAAATTCTCCAGCAACTGTTCACGCGGATATTCTTCCTCCAGGATGAGCTGGATCGAAACGGCTTCCAGCACCTGGCGGGGCATGGTCTTCTGCATCACCGAGCGGACCGGCAGGACGACCGCCTGCAGCTCGTTTCTGGCCAGTGCCGAGAGCGCTGCCATGCGGTTTGCCTCAAGTTCCGGGTGGGGGGACAGGGGATCGTAGGGATTCAGTTCCCAATGGGGCAGCAGGGCGATTTCGGCAGGGCGCTGGTGGAAGAATTTCAGTTCGTCGACCAGGCTGCGGGCCTGTTCCTGGTCGCTGCAGAGAATGACCAGGGGGTGAGCGCAGGTCGGCAGAATCCGGGCCAGAAGATAGGCGGATGCGGCGCCCTGGAGGCCGAGAATCTCCAGCGCCTGAGGGCGTTGGCGGAGACCGTCAATGAGGCTGGCGATGGTGGCGTGACGGACATCCTGAAGGTGTTCACTTTCCATAACTTTGATCCATGTTCAAAAAGCGAAAGGGCGTACCCGTGGCACGCCCTTGACATCTGAATCCAGAATAATTGTCTCCTGAAAATCGGGGACCTCAGTCCCGCGGTGCCGCCAGCATACGATCAAGGCTGCCCTTGGCCCGGCGCCGGATGTCCTCCGGGACGGTGATCTGGGGAGCCATGTTCTGCAGGCACTCAAGGACGTCCTCCAGGGAGGTCAGTTTCATGTTGGGGCAGACCAGGCCCCGGCTGGGAAGGATAAATTCCTTGTCCGGATTTTCTTTCCTGAGCCGCCAGAGGATGCCGTTTTCGGTGCCGACGATAAACTTTTTGGCCGGACTCTTCCGGGCGAACTCGTACATGCCGCTGGTGGAACAGATATGGTCGGCCAGCTCGAGAATGTCGGGACGGCATTCGGGGTGCGCCATGAACAGGGCGTCGGGATGCTGGGTCTTGATGTTGACGATTTCCTCGGTTTTCAGGCGATCATGGGTCGGGCAGTAGCCGTCCCAGAGGATGCATTCCTTCTCCGGAACATATTTGGCCATGTAGGCGCCGAGATTGCGGTCGGGGACGAGGAGGAGTTTTTGGGCCTCCAGGGAGCGGACGACACTGATGGCATTGGAACTGGTGCAGCAGATATCGCTTTCCGCCTTGACCGCCGCGGACGAATTGACATAGGTGACCACTTTTGCGTCGGGGTGCTGCTGTTTCAGCTCGCGCAGGGCGTCGGCCGTGACCATGTCGGCCATGGGACAGCCGGCATCACTCCGGGGCAGCAGGATCGTTTTTTCCGGGGCGAGGATCGCGGCGCTTTCCGCCATGAAGTGGACGCCGCAGAACACGATGACGGATTTGTCCGTTTTTGCCGCCTCCATGGACAGGGCCAGGGAGTCGCCGGTGATATCGGCGATTTCCTGAATTTCATCACGCTGATAATTATGGGCAATCAGCAGGGCATCACGTTCGGCTGCCAGTTGCTTGATCTGCTGCTTGATTTCTTCTTGAGTCATGACTCGTTCTCACTCTTTTTAAAAAAACGGGCTTTCCCCAGAGAAAACAGGTCTCTTTGCGAGGAAAACTCCGGCAAACGGGCGAGGCCGCACCAGTAAAAATAAAATGAGCCCGGATGGTAGACCAAACCCCCTGATATGTCAATCTTTTGCCCTTCTTCAGGGCGCTTGACAGGGGTGCCCTAAGGGGCTATTCTCGCCGGATTGATGCTGGACCGGACCGCCTTCGGCGACCGGATTCGGCCGCTATGCAGGTGAAAAAGCAGGTATTCCTCCCGAGAGGAAGGCAGGTGTCAAGATGTTTGGAATTGGAATGTCCGAGGTGATCCTTATTGCCGCCCTGGCATTGATCGTGATAGGACCCAAAAAGCTTCCCGGGCTGGCCCGTTCTTTAGGGCGGGGATTCGCTGAGTTCAAGCGCGCGACCAACGAGTTGAAAAGCACGTTTGAAATGGAGATGAAGGCGGAGGAAAGCGCCAAGACGGCCGAGAAGTCAACGACCGGACAGGGGGCGGACGACCGCTTCGAAGACCTGCCTGACGCCCCGACCGAGCCGGAGGTTGGCGAGCCGGTTGCAGAAGCGGACCCTGAGGAGCGTAAAGAGCATGTCTGACGGAATGGCCCTGACCGAACATCTGGCGGAACTGCGGAAACGGCTGATCATCGCCGCCGTTGCCTGGCTGGTGGCATTTATCGGTTGTTACGGATACGGTGAAAAAATCTTCGAGCTGGTCGCCGATCCGGTTCGCCAGGCCTTGCCCGAAGGGAGTTCCCTGGTCTTTATCAACGCGACGGAACCCTTCTTCACCATCCTCAAGGTGTCTGCCCTGGCGGGAGTGGTGATCGCCTTCCCGATCATCATCTGGCAGACCTGGAACTTTGTGGCTCCGGGGCTCTACGCCCATGAAAAACGGATGGTAATCCCTTTCGTGCTGTTCAGCTCCCTCTGTTTCGGGACCGGCACCTATTTTGGCTTCACCCTCGTGTTTCCCACGATATTCACTTTTCTGGTCACCTACGGAACCAGTGTCGGCGGGGTTCAGGCGATGCTGTCCATGGGGGCCTACCTGACCCTGGCGACCCGCCTGCTGATTGCCTTCGGCCTGGTCTTCGAGCTGCCTATCGTCATCTTCTTCCTGGCCCGGATGGGCATCGTTGATCACCGGTGGCTGGCCCGCAATCGCAAGTTCGCCCTGTTGCTGGCTTTCGTCATCGGCGCCGTGCTGACGCCTCCGGACGTTTTCTCTCAGGCGTCCATCGCGCTGCCTTTCATCATTCTCTACGAGGTCGGCATCATTGTCGCCCGGCTGTTCGGCAAGAAGAAGGTCGCCGACCCTCAGGCTGACGCCAGTGAGGAGGAGGCGGCCTGAACCGGCGCCCAGGCCGGCTCGCTCCCGTTTTAGACAGAAGCCCGGTGACCGACGCCGGGCTTTTCTGTTTGATCAGTCCCGCGACCGCAGGCGGGCCCGGTCCCGAAGAGACTGCGGCTCCCGCTTGACAAGGCGGCCAACGAATCGCAAGATGAAGACGAACCTCATTCGCGGATGATTTCATGCGCCTGACCATAAAAATTACCTTCGCGGTGCTGCTCGGGGTCGCGCTGATTTTTTCGGCATACAGCTACCTGTCGATTCAGCGTGAGCGGGAACAGCTGAAGAAGAATCTGAGCCGCGAAGCCCGGCATATCGGCGAGAGTCTGCGGGTTATCGTGACCGAACTGTGGCAGCAGCGCGGCGAGGGCGCAGCCCTGGAGTTCCTGGAGCGCGCCAATCTCGGTTACACGCATACCCTGGTGCGCTGGGTCTGGATCTATGAGGGGGCGGCCCCCAAATACCGTCCCCGGGTGCCTCTCGATCAGCTTGACGATTTGCGTAATGAAGAGACCGTGGCGCTGCTGGCGGGTTCCGAGGACGGCCGCGATTTTCTGCTGACCTACCTGCCGCTGCTGACCGGCGATGGTCGCATCGGGGCCATCGAACTGTCCGAGTCGATGGATGAAATGCATGACTACGTGCAGGAAAGCCTGCGCCGCTCGGCCCTGGTGATCGGGGCCTCAATCGTTTCCGGGCTGCTGTTCATGGGTGTGCTGGGGAGTATCTGGATCGATCGCCCGATGCGGAAAATCAGGGCCCAGGCCGAGCGGATCGGGACGGGGGATTTCTCCACCAGTATCGGCCTGGCCGGCAAGGGCGAGATCGCCGAACTGTCGAGCACCATCGAACGGATGCGGGGGCAGCTGGCCCGGGCCCGGGAAGCGGAACAGAAAGCCAACGAGGAAAAGATCGCGGCTCTGGAGAAACTGCGGCATACCGAACGCCTGGCAACCCTGGGGCAGTTGTCGGCGGGAATGGCCCATGAGCTCGGGACGCCTCTCAATGTCATTGCCGGGCGCGCCAAGCTGATTCGCAGCCAGGGGATGCAGCCTGAGGATATCGACCGGTCCGCGCGGATAATCGGCGAACAGGCCGAGCGGATGACCGAAATCATGCGTCAGCTGCTCAGCTTTGCCCGGCGCGGAGAATCGCGCAAGCAGCATGTTGACGCCAACAGCCTGCTGCGCATGGTGGAGCCGCTACTGGAGCCGATAGCGCATAAAAACAAGGTGGAGCTGGAACTGGTTGAGGCCCCGCAGCCGGTCCCGGTTCGGGCTGATCCCGGTCAGCTCCAGCAGGTGCTGCTGAACCTGATGCTCAACGGCATCCAGGCGATGCCAGAGGGGGGGCGGCTGGTGCTGGCCTGCTCCCTGTGCGATCAGGTCGAAACCCCGGAGAATGTCGCAGGAAAAAACCGGGACTGGGTCTGCCTGCAGGTGAGGGACCAGGGGACCGGCATCGATGAGGAGACCCTGCGCCATATTTTCGATCCGTTTTTTACCACCAAGGACATTGGACAGGGGACCGGCCTGGGGTTGTCCATCGCCTATGGTATCGTTGAAGAACACGGCGGCTGGATTGCCGTTGACAGCAAAACGGGCGAAGGAAGTTGCTTCTCTGTCTATCTGCCACCATCAGCAGCAGCGGAAACCGCATGACCAGGAATAAACAGCCAGGACATATTCTTGTTATCGACGATGACCGGGCCTTGTGCGATCTTCTCGAAGAGGATCTCGGCCGGCGCGGTCACCAGGTCTACAGTGCCTTGAACGTCGGCGCCGCCCGGGAACTGATCCGTCAGCATGACGTTGATATCGTGCTGACCGATCTGAATATGCCCGGGGTCAACGGTATCGATTTCTGTGCCGAGCTCCATGAGAACCGCCCGGATCTTCCGGTTGTGATCATGACCGCTTTCGGCAGCCTGGAAACGGCAATTTCCGCCCTGCGGGCCGGGGCCTACGATTTCGTCACCAAACCGGTCGACCTCGACCTGCTGTCCATTGCCCTGGAACGGGCCCTGCAGCATCGGCTGCTTCAGGAACGGGTCCGACTGCTTGACGAACAGGTTCGGCGCCAGCAGCCGGATGATGACCTGATGGGCGAAAGCCCGGCGCTACTCACCATCAAGGAGCAGATTGTCCGGATTGCCGATCTTGACACCTCGGTTCTTATCAGCGGCGAAAGCGGGACCGGCAAGGAGCTGGTCGCCCGGGCTCTGCACCGTCAGAGCCGGCGTAAAGAGGGTCCGTTCGTGGCCATCAACTGCGCGGCTCTGCCCGAGAGTCTTCTCGAAAGTGAGCTGTTCGGGCATGTGCGCGGGGCCTTTACCGATGCCCGGGAAAGCCGCAAAGGTCTGTTCGTCGAAGCCTCCGGCGGTACCCTGCTGCTCGATGAAATCGGCGAAATGCCGCTGGCGCTTCAGCCCAAGCTGCTCCGGGTCCTGGAGGATCACAAGGTTCGTCCCCTGGGGGGAAGCCAGGAGATCGATTGCAATGTCCGGGTCATCGCCGCCAGCCATCGTGATCTGAGTGAAGCGGTCGCCAAGGGAAGCTTCAGGAACGATCTCTTTTACCGCCTTAACGTGATTCAGCTCGAGCTGCCGCCCTTGCGGCAGCGCGGCAACGATATCCTGCTGCTCGCCCAGAAATTCGTCATTGAGCTCAGCCAGCGGTTCAACAAGTCGGTGACCGGACTCTCTCAGCCGGCCGCCGCCTGCCTGCTTGCCTATCATTGGCCCGGCAATATCCGCGAATTGCGGAATGTCATAGAACGGGCCATCGCTCTGACTCTGCACGATCAGCTCACCGTTGAAGACCTGCCGGAGCAGTTGCGCCATCCGGCGGGGACCACCACGGTGCCCAACAGCCTGGTCGATCCCGGCAGCATCCTGCCCCTGGAGGAGATGGAGCGACGCTATATCCATCAAGTCCTGGAGCAGCTTGACGGCAACCGCACCCTGGCGGCAAAACTCCTGGGTGTCGACCGGAAGACTCTGTACCGCAAGCTCAAAGAAGAATGATCACTGCTCCGCCGTAAGGTTTTACCCCGTTCCCCTCTTCCCCTTATGTATGACCTCACTGTCCCCCGGCCGTAACATCTTGAGTACCTTGCCAGACGATGGCGGGCGGGTAGCGGGGCAAAAATCCACATTGGGGCATTTTGCCCCGGCCGTTGGCGGCATAACGACCGATTTTTCGCGCTTTAAAATTGGCACAGGCTTTGCTCTCTTAAAAGGCAAGTGACATGGCTCTTTATGGAGAGAACAGATGGAAGCACTCAAACTCGATACCCATCCGCACATTGTTCTGGCAGAGGATGACAGGGAACTGCGCGACCTGCTGCTGTTTGTGCTGACCCGGGCCGGTTACCGGGTGACTGTCTGTGAAAACGGGCTTCAGCTGCTTGAGATGCTGGAAGACGCCACAGAGATCGACCTGGTGATCAGCGACCTGCGCATGCCGGCCCTGACCGGGCTTGAAGTCCTCGAAAGTCAGAACGGAAACCCGACCCGCCCGCCGTTTATCTGCATGACGGCGTTCGGTGATGATAAGACTCATCAGGAAGCGCGCAAGCTTGGTGCTGCCGCGACGATTGACAAGCCGTTTGATCTGGATCGGATGCTCGAGTTGGTTCATGACATTTCTCTCCATAAAGACGAGAACAATCTGTCTTCAAGGAGTTGACTATGAAAATCAATAAGCGTCTGTTTCTGATCCTCTTCGCAAGCCTCCTGACGGTCGCTTTAAATGCGGGTGCTTTTGTCCTTCCGGCGGCCGCCAAGGACGGGGGAATCGAAAGTCTCAGGGAATCGGGGAAAGCATTCCGCAGTGTCGCCAAACAGGTGTCCCCGGCCGTGGTTTTTATCCAGGTTGAAAAGGAAGTCGAACAGCAGGCCTCAAATCCGTTCGAGGGAACTCCGTTCGGGGATGAGTTTTTCCGCCGCTTTTTCGGGCAGCCCCCGCAGCAGCAGGCTCCCCAGAATGCTCCCAAGCGGAGGGCTTCCGGCCAGGGATCCGGATTTCTGATCTCCGGAGATGGCTACATCATGACCAACAACCATGTTGTCGGCGGTGCCGACAAGGTGACGGTTCAGTTGCTGGACGGGCGTGAATTCGATGCCGAAATCATCGGGACCGATCCCCCTACCGATGTTGCCCTGATCAAGATCGAGGCTGACGAAAAGCTGCCTTATCTGCCCCTCGGTGATTCCGACCGGCTGGAAGTCGGTGACTGGGTGCTGGCCTTCGGCAACCCCTTTGGCCTGTCCCACACCCTGACGGCCGGGATCGTCAGCGCCAAGGGGCGCAGTGGTATCGGCCTGACCGACTACGAAAACTTTATTCAGACCGATGCCGCCATCAACCCGGGAAATTCCGGTGGCCCGCTTGTCAATCTTGACGGCGAGGTAGTCGGGATGAATACCGCGATCTTCAGCCGCAGCGGCGGTTACATGGGAATCGGTTTTGCCATACCGATCAACATGGCCAAAAACATCCGTACCCAACTGGTTGAGCACGGGACCGTCAAGCGGGGCCGGCTCGGGGTTTATATTCAGGATTTGACCAAGGAGCTTGCGGAATCCTTCGGTATCGATCAGCGTGAAGGTATCCTGGTCGCCCAGGTCATGGACGATTCTCCGGCCGAAGAGGCCGGCCTCAAACAGGGCGATATCATTCTGGAACTTGATGGCGACAAGGTGGACAAGGTGGCTTCGTTCCGCAACCGGGTTTCGCTGACCGCACCTGGAACCAAGATCAAGCTGCTGGTGCTGCGGGACGGTAAGAAGAAAACCTTCACCGCGAGGGTCGGCGAAATGGACGGCGTCAAGGAATCCCAGCCCGCCGCCACCGATCAGTTGCCAAAACTGGGAATGACCCTGCAGAAGCTGACTCCCGAGCTGGCGCAACAGCTCGGCTATGAAAACGCCAAGGGGGTCGTGGTGACCGCCGTCGAGTCGGGTTCACTGGCAGCCCGGGCAGGAATCCGGCGCGGCGACCTGATTGAAGAGGTCAACCGTACCGAGGTCGGCGATCCTGACCAGGTCAAGAAACTGATTTCGGAAAGTAAAAAGAAAACTGTCCTGTTACTGGTCCGGCAGGGCGAGGCCAGCCGTTACCTGGCTCTCAAGCTGGATGACTGAGCAACCAAGAGGGCATGTGGCGCACTGCTCAGCGCCACATGGCCCATTACATAGATTTGAACGTTACCTCCTACGTTCATTTTTGGGGAATCAGCAGGGTTCCCCATTTTTTTTGCTTTTTTCCATAGCGGGAGTATGCTCTACTATTAGAGATCCATTAACGCTATCTACAGGAATATATTATGAAATGGAAATTTATAATCGGCCTGATTCTGCTTATCCCGGTCCTGATTTTCGCTGTTCAGAACAGTCATACCGTGGGGATTCGCTTCGTCCAGTGGGAATACGAGGTGCCCGTCGCCCTGCTGGCCTATGTGAGCCTGGCGCTCGGGATGATTCTGGGCATCCTGTACAGCTATGTTGGTCGCGTGCGCAAGAACAGAAATGAAAAGCGGCGTCAGCAGGCCGCGTCGGAGTCGGTGGCTTCTGCCGAACCGGCAACGGTCCAGGAGGATGTACCTGAGCAGGCGGAGCCGGTTGGTTCAGATAAGATTTAGCCTGATCACATATCCCAAAAAAGACGATACCGGCCGTTTCCGGTATCGTCTTTTCATATCTCCGAACAGGTTTTAAAGCAGGGCTGGGTGATTAAAAAGAACAGCGCCCGGACCTACCCCAGAGCGACATCAAGCATCATCATAATGGTAAAGCCGAGCATGACGCCGAAGGTGGCCTGATCCGTGTATTCCCCCTGCTGGGATTCGGGGATAACCTCTTCAACAACAACGAAGATCATGGCTCCGGCGGCGAAGGCCAGGGCAAAGGGGAGAATCGGCCGGGCGTAGGCGACCATGGCGGCCCCGACCACTCCGGCCAGGATTTCCACCATGCCGGACAGCTGGCCGATAAAAAAGCTGCGGTGGCGGGTTAGCCCCTCTCGGCGCAAGGGGATAGAGACCGCCAGTCCTTCCGGAAAATTCTGCAGGCCGATACCCATGGCCAGGGCGGCGGCTCCGGCCAGCGAGGCCTCCGGGAACCCGGCCGCCGCAGCGCCGAAGGCCACCCCGACAGCGAGGCCCTCGGGAATGTTATGCATGGTGATGGCCAGCACCAGCAAGGTGCTGCGGCGCCAGCTGGTTTCGATCCCTTCGGCCTCCGATCGCGGAAAATTCAGGTGCAGGTGGGGGAGAAACTTGTCGATCAGGCGCAGGAATCCGCCCCCGCACATGAAGCCCAATGCAACCACCAGCCAGGCCGGCAGCCATTGTCCCTCAGCCATCTTCAGGGCCGGGGCCAGGAGGGACCAGAAGCTCGCGGCGATCATGACGCCGGCCGCAAAACCGAGCATGGTATCGAGCATCTTGCGGCTGGGCGTCTGTTGCAGGTAGACGACGGCAGCCCCGAGGGCGGTCATGGCCCAGGTGAACAGGGTCGCGAAAAAAGCTTGCCAGATCGGATGCATTGCCAGAAATGATGTGGACATAGCGAACTCCCGGACGGTTCAAATACAGAGATATGGTCAAACCAGCCTGAAGCGATGACTGGCACCTGTCTCCGGTACTCTTTTCATCGGTTCAGGTCAGACCGACCTTAGCATATCTGCGCGTGGAAAGGATATGTCTCCGCGCAGAATACAGGATAAAGATATGTTAGGATATCAGGATTGTTCAGGACAAACAGATTCATTCAAGGAGGTTTAAAAATGGCAAAAACGATACTGATTACCGGGGCGACATCCGGTTTCGGAAAAGCGTGCGCGGAATATTTCGCTGCCAATGGCTGGCAGCTGATTCTGACCGGGCGGCGGACCGAGCGTCTCCAGGAGCTGCAGAATCAGCTTGGCTCCGCAGTGCAAAAGATCATCTCCCTCGATGTGCGCGATCGTGACGCCGTGTTCAAAGAGCTGGGCGCCTGCGACGACGTCGATGTGCTGCTCAATAATGCCGGCCTGGCCCTGGGGCTCGAGCCGGCCTGGGATGTTGACCCCGATGACTGGGATACCATGGTCGATACCAATATCAAGGGGCTGATGAACTGCACCCGTGCACTGCTTCCAAAAATGGTCAAACGCAACAGCGGTCACATCGTCAATGTCGGTTCAGTCGCCGCATCCTGGCCTTATCCCGGTGGGAACGTGTACGGGGCGACCAAGGCCTTCGTGCAGCAGTTCAGTCGTAATTTACGCGCGGATCTGATCGGTCACGATGTCCGGGTGACAGTCATCGAGCCGGGTTTTGCGGAAAGTGAGTTCTCCAATGTCCGTTTTAAAGGAGATAGTGAGAAGGCCGCCAAGGTTTACGCCGGGACCAGGGCTCTGACCCCCAAAGATATCGCGGAGACCGTCTATTGGGCCACGGAACGCCCGGCTCATGTCAACATCAACACCCTGGAGGTCATGTGCATCGACCAGGCCTGGAGTCCCTTTGCCGTTCACCGGGACGACAGCTGAGCTCGGTCCTCCTCCCCCTTTTCTGCTGCGGAAAGCTTTGCCGCAGCAGAAAAGGGCGGTCATGGTTCTCTTCTGAGTTCTGTCATTAGAAAAGCTTGCGCTGCACAACCCTCTCCAGCTCCTGGGCGGGAGCAAAATCGGCCTTGCGCTGGAGGCACCGGTGGCAGTCGTCGAGGGCCCGGGTATAGAGCTGCATTTCGTAGCAGGTCTGGGCCCGCCCCCAATATCCTTCGTAGCGCTGGGGCGCCATGTCGATCGCCCGGTCGTAATCCTCCAGAGACTGCTCGAACTTGCCCAGCACCCGGTAGGCCAGCCCCCTGTTGATCCAGGCCCTGAAGTTCTCATCGTTGAATTCTATCGCTTTGCAGAAGTCGTCGAGGCCTTTCTGGTATTCGGCCAGGGCAAACAGGGCCATTCCCCGGTGGTTGTAGACCAGTGACCGGATCTGCTGATCGAGTTTCATGCGCAGCAGGCTGCTGTAGATCCCGATGGCTTTCCGGAACTGGTTGTTGCTGTGGGCTTCCAGGGCGCCCAGCATCAGAGATTCGAGCTTTCTTGACGACATGGGGCCGGCCATTGCGTCGTCCATGGGCTCATCCGCCGGCCCCATTTCCGGTAACTGGGAAATTTCAATGGAACTGCAGACGCAGGCTCCGCTCTCAACACTTTGCCGGCGCTTCAGGCCGCGTTGGCGAATCTCCTTCTGGTGGTCCCGGATTTCCTGGAAAATGAGATCCGAGAGAGTCAGCGAAGCGTTCAGGGAGGCCAGCTTGCGGCGGATGGTATGGTTGGGCAGATCGATATCGGATTTGTAAACCAGCTCATGTTCAACTTCGGCCCAGGCTTCCTGCAGAATGGTGCGTAGCTGGATTTCACAGATACCGGCAGTAAAGGGCAGACGGCTTGCGACCGGTAACGGCGGTGTCCTGATCATGATATGGACCGAGTCATAGCCAAACTCCCGAAAGGAGTGCTGCTCCGCCTTATGCTCCATTTCGAGGATATTGTAATGCTCCTTGATCAGGGCTTCCACGGTGTCCAGGTCTTCAAGAAACGGGCAGACGATGCGAATGCCGAGGAGGTCGGTAATTTCAACCTGCGCTGATGTTTTCCTCAGGCGGTTCAGTTTTTCCCAGTAATTTTCAAAGCGCTTGACCCGGGACTTGATGGTGACGGCGATTCCGGCCGTCTCCAGCATGTCTCTGAGGCTGATATAGAGATCGTTGATAAGAATTTCGTAAGCGGGTCTGAGGTCGGCATAGAGCTTGGCGGTCGTGGCCCGGTCGGGAAGTGTCTGGTTCGGCACCTTGCTGACTTTCATGGGCATACCTCGCTGGGTCCGGACGGATGCGGGATACTGGCTATTGTCCCTGGGTGGTGACTTGGCTCCTGCTACTATACCTGCTACCATGACGCTTTCAAATAACTTTCTCTTAAGTCGTTGATTTTCGGACTAAAGATTATCAGGAGAGCGCCGATAAGTAACCCAGGAACGGATCTCCTATGTGACCAGAATCATCCAGGGAAGGATTGCGACGATGGCCGATCTGAAAGTGGGCGGGCCCCGAGCCTATCAACCCTATCGTGAGGTTGAAGCGGTTCCTGCCTATCCCAACATCAATCCACAGCAACCGCATGAACGGTATCCGGTCTCCCCTTATCCCGATGGCGCGGGCAGAGATGATCAGCCCCGGCGCAGATTTCGAGCGATGCGGCGGCTGATCGATGAACTCAAGAAAACCAGCACCATCAGCCGGGTGGACTACCAGACGGCTGAAGCCGAGTTGCGTGAGGTCGGCAGTACCATCGCCGAACAGGAACTGGTTCCCCTGCTACTGGCCCATAAAATGACCATCGCCGAGGTGGAGTCCCTGTTCCTGTCAATGCGTCAGCAGCTTGCGCAGCCGGATCTGCGGACCGGGGCCTCCCTGCCCGAGGAGCGCAATTTTTTACCGGTCTTCGTCCCGGGGCTGCTTGAAGGGCTCCTCTGCTTCCAGCAACTGACGTTGCCGCCAGCCGTGGGCAATGCGCAGATAGCGCAATTTCTTGGTGATGAAGGTCTTTATAGCACGATCGATCATAGGGTCGGGCTTGAAATAATTAAAACTAGTGAAGGGTCCGATGCGCTGTCCCTGAATATCCGGCTGCTGGTTGCTATCGGGGAAGTCGATGATGCCGGCAGGCGGGTGTTGCTTTATCAGCGTCCCGACGGTAGTTATGGGCTTTACGCCGACAAGCATATTGATCTGTCCATCTGACTGCCGATCCGGAATTCGCACGGTCTCTCATGCACAACCATCACCATGGCAAAGTCGCGCCCCCTTTTGAAATGCCTCATTTCCCAGGGAATTCTGCCGCTTAGATTCTGAACCAGAGATAAATTTCATTTGCATGATTGACGGTTTGGGCATAAGTTGGGCCCTTTCTGACCAATTTGCAGCGTCACTGGCAGGCTGCGGACGATTTTTGAAGGAGTATTGTTATGCAATTGAAAGATGTTGTTGCCGGGAACCGATCTTATCGGCGGTTTTACCAGGACTATTCCGTGACAGAGAACGCGCTGCGGGAGCTGGTCGATCTGGCCAGGCTGACCCCCAGCGCCGCCAACCTGCAACCATTGAAATATGCTCTGTCAGCAGAGCCGGAACGGAATGAAAAAATCTTTGCTACCCTGAGTTGGGCCGGTTACCTGAAGGACTGGGCGGGTCCGGATGAAGGTGAAAAACCGAGCGCTTATATCGTCCAGTTGCTTGATCGGGAGATCAGTAAATCCTGTGCCAGCGATCTGGGGATTGCTGCCCAGACCATCCTTCTTGGAGCCGTGGAAAAAGGCCTGGGCGGGTGTATTTTCGGCAACATCAGGCGCGATCAGTTAAAGGCTGTTCTCGGGCTTGGTGATCGTTTTGACATTCTTCAGGTGATCGCCCTCGGGAAACCGAAAGAAGAGGTCAAAATCGTCCCGGTTGGCGCGGATGGCAGCATCCGTTACTTCCGTGATGACGCGGGGGTCCACTATGTACCCAAGCGTGCCCTTGATGACATTATCATCGCCTAGCTTTTAGCGGTCCTGCCGGGCGTGTTCAGAGGATGGAACCGGCTGCCGCCAGGCCCATACGGTAACCTTCCTGCAGTTTGGCCTGGTCGGTGGTCAAGCGCGTTACGGCAAAGTCCGGCGGGGGAGCGACAACCCGGATCCGGCAGTCCTCCGGCGGCTGACTGATGAAATCGAGGGACCGGTTGTAGCGCTCTGCCCGATTGATAATTGCCTCGGCCAGCGCCGGGGTCTTTTTCAACAGCAGGCGGGTCAGCCAGCCGGCACGAGCAGGCGGTTTCCGATATCCCCAAGGATGGGACAGAATCACCGTGATATCCCTGGCGCCCATCTGGTAGGCCCTGATCACCGGGATCGCGTCCGCGACGCCACCGTCGGTCAGCGGCTCACCCGCTACGACCGGGTAGGCGCGATAGATCAACGGCACGGAACAGGATGCCTTGAGCAGTTGCTCGAGGTTTTCGGAGGTGGCCAGGGTATACGCGGCGGTTCCGTCGACAACCCTGGTGACGACCACGTACAGAGGCAAAGGTTGGCTGGCGAAGCGGTGGAGATCCAGGCGGATTTCCCGGATGGTGATCTCCCAGAGCCAGTCAAGATCGAACCAGTGTCCACCCGTCAGAAAGCGTGGGAACGAGATGAACTGGGGGCGGCAGGAATAGTCGGTCATGACCTTGTGATTGCGTCCCCGCTGCCCGGCCAGCCAGGCCGCCAGGTTGGTCGAGCCGACGGAGACTCCAAGGCAGAAATCGAAGGGCTGGTAGCCGAGATCATGGAAACCGTCCAGCACTCCGGCAGCGAAGATTCCGCGCATGGCCCCGCCTTCGACGACCAGTGCCCGTTGCCCGCCGGGTTCCGTCCTGCGACTGTCGGCAGTGTTATCCGTCATTGCCCCCTCCCGCATCGTCTTCAGAACCGGTCGTAGGGCCGACCGTTCACGTAGGCCTGTCCTTCCTCAAAGCGAAAGTCAAATCGGTAAATCCCGGCATCCTCGGTTAGAAGTCCCCTGTCCAGGAGGTTGGCGGCCGGGTCTGCGCCACGGTCGGCCGCCGGTGTGGTCTGATTTGCCAGCTTGTCAAACAGGTTCTTGGCGATTTGGAGCTTCAGCGCCAGATCGCTGTTGTTGATCACTGCGAAGGGGGACATGTCCAGCTCAGAGCCGGCCAGGGTCCAGTGTCCGGTGCCAGCCAGGTTGCCATCCTCATGACTGAGCTGCAGGGTCTTGAGCTGCAGGTTGAAGCCTGAGCGCAGCAGCTGAAAATAGAGGTCGGCAAGGTCCGCCTGACTGATCTCTCCCCGGGCGGTGCGCAGGGAGAGCAGCTGGCGAAAGGTTTCAACAACGTTCTTGTCGATACCGTTCAGGGTGACGGAGAGAGCTCCGGTCCCGAACTCTTCCTTCTCCAGATGCAGTCCCTTGAAGGTCAGGTCCGCGGCCGCGGAAAAACGGCTTCCTGAAATCATCGAGCTGCCGCGGTAGCTGAGCTCCTCGAGGGCCGCTGGCGTAGCGCCCCCCGGACGATCGAGCAGGGCCTTGGCAACCGTCATTTCAGAAAAGAGGCCCGAGGGGGGTGTCTGCCGGATGACAGAGCGGATATTTTCGAGGATAATCCCATTTTTATTATTGTTTTTAAGGGTCAGGCCTTTAATAGAAAGGTCGGTTTCCAGTTCAGAAGAAGCGGCCTGACCGGTCACCACCAGGCGCAACTCATGAAGATTGAGGATACCGTTGTCGGATTGGTGATAAAGGGTGGGAATGGCCAGTTCCGAACGGATGGTCCCGTCGGGATGGATAACCGTCACCAGAGGCAGGGACTCAAGGGTCGGTTCTGTCGCAGGAAGAGACTTCCCCTCGACCGGGGCGATGGTTGTACGGATCTGAACACCCCAGAGAAAATGCCTGATCTGATGGCTCATGGTCAGGAGCCTGTCCCCATTGGTTACGACCAGAGTTTGGGCCCGGGCGCTGAAAAACTGCCTGGAATAGTTCTGCAGTTCGATTCTGGAAAGCGTGCCGAGCTGCCGGTTGAAAACAGTGAGCTGGCGGATAAAGGTCCGTTCGGTCCGCTGTCCAAGGAAATAGGTCGCCGCAAACAGGACGATCAGGATCAGAATAAGACAGGTTGTGATGATTTTTTTGAGCATGGATCCGTCCAGGTCCTTGAAAAAAAAGTGTCAGTCAGGTTTCATGCCGGTCGGCATTCCCTCTCTTGACCATAAAGCGGGACAATTCAGGACGCAACGGCTTTTTGCGTAGGTTGCTTTCATCGGTCATTCCTGGCGCAGATAGCTCGACGGTTTCTGGCCAAGGGCTTTCCAGGTGCCGGCCAGGCCGAGAACCAGGGTCAGGAGGACACCGATTGCCAGGGTGGCGAAAATGACTCCCGGTGCGACCCGGTAGGTCGCTTCAAGAGGTCCGCGGATGATGGCCAGGGCGGCCAGAGAGCCGGCGACCAGGCTGACCAGGCCGGCACTGAGTCCCAGCACGATGAATTCGGCGGCGAATGTGGCCAGAATATCTTTCCTGGTCGCGCCACACACTTTGAGGATGACCGCATCGCGGATGCGGCGGTGCTGGTCGGCCGAAACCGCCCCGGTCAGGACCAGCAGCCCACTGATCAGGGCGATGGCGGCCACCCCTTTGAACACCCAGGCGATCCGCCGCAGGGTGGTCGAGACATTGGCCAGCACTTCCCGGACCGAAAGCGCCGAAACGTTGGTAAAGCGATCCGTGACCTGGCGGTAAACCGTTTCCTCGATATCCGGCGCAAGCTGGGCGGCTGCGATGTAGGTCTGAGGTGCTCTTTCCAGGGTCCCCGGAGCGAACAGCAGGGCAAAATTCAGTTCCAGGCTGGACCAGTCGACCTCCCTGAGATTGGCGATTTCAGCGGTCAGGGTGCGGCCGAGGATGTTGACCTCGAGGGTATCGCCGATGCCGATCCCGAAGCCTTCGGCGAGGTCACTGGTGAGGGACAATTGGGGCGGACCCTGATAATCTTCGGGCCACCAGTGTCCCTCGGTCAGCACGGTTCCCGGCGGGAGCGTGGCGCTGTAGCTCAGGTAACGATCGCCGCGCACCGCCCAGCTGACATCAGGTGCAATCCTCGCCTGATCCACCGGCACGCCGTTAATGGCAACGATCCGGCCGCGCAGGGTCGGTGATACGGAGAGGGAATTGCCTTCCGGCAGGGTCTTGAAAATATCCTTAAACCCCGGCAGCTGATGGGGTTGAATATCGAAGAAGAAATAAGCCGGGGCGTCTTTGGGGAGGGTTTCATTGACCATGTCATTGAGGTTGGTCTGAACCTGGGCGATCATGACCAGAACCGTGAGGCCGATCCCCAGGGAGAACAGAATCCCGGCAGCCGGGGACCCCGGTCGCGCAATATTGGCCCGGGCCAGGCGTAAAGGAGCATATCTGCTGTCGGGCAGACGGGCGGTTATGCGGATGGTCAGGCCGGCAAGCAGGCGGAACAGCATGAAACACAAAGCGGTGCCGACCAGAAACCAGATCGCCAGCCTGCGGTCCGGGCTGCTCAGGATCGCCAGAATCACCAGCAGGGACGCCGTCAGGCCGGTTGCGGCCGTCATCGCCGGCCCGGTCCGGACCTCGTCCAGTTCGCCGTAGCCCCGGAACAGGGAGGCCGGAGACACCCGACAGGCCTTGCCGAGTTCCTGGAGGGAGAACAGAACGGCGATGAGCAGACCGTAGAGCATGGCGACCAGCCAGATCCGCGGGTAGATTCCCGGTTCCATGGGGAGGGGGAAGGCACTTCCGTAGAAGCGGACGACCAGCCAGGGAACCATGGCGCCGGCGGCGACTCCCGCTGCGGAGCCGATCCCTCCCAGCAGCAGGATCTGGAGAAGATAGGTGGTGAAGATGGTGCCGCGTGTTGCGCCCAGGCATTTCAGGGTGGCGATATTCTGGATCTTTCCGGCCAGGTAGCCGCGTACCGCGCCAGTCACGCCCAGTCCCCCGACCAACAGTGAGCAGAGGCCGAGAAGCGTCAGGTTGGTTTCCATGCGGTCGAGAAAATTGCGCACCCGCGGCGCGGCGTCCCGCCAGGTGCGAATCCGCCAGCCGGCATCGGGGAACTGTTGGTCGAGCCGGGCTTTTACAGCTTCTGCCTGGGCTCTGTCAGGCAGCCTGATGCGATAGGAATAGCGGACCAGACTGCCCGGTTGAACCAGTCCGGTGGCGGCCAGCTGAGCGGCTGAAATCATCAGGCGCGGTCCCAGGTTGAAGGCGCGAATGCTGCGGTCCGGTTCGTTTTCGATGACGCCGCGGATCTCAAACGCCTGATCCCCGACCAGAACGTGATCCCCTACCCTGACGTCAAAGCGCTTCAGAAACGCGCTTTCGGCGACCGCCCCGGCTCCGGCCAGGGCCTCGGTGAGGGACGCTGATCCCGTGATCCTGATCCGACCGTAGAGGGGGTAGCCGGCATCGACGGCTTTCAGCTCGATGAGACCGCGTTCAGCATTCCGTTCGGCTCTGGCCATGGTGCGGAGGTCCTGGACCAGAGACAGCCGGCCGAGGGTTTGGGCAAAGTTGAGCTGCTCCTGGTCGAGAGGCCTGTGGTTGAGGCGAATTTCGAGGTCTCCGCCGAGCAGGGCTCCGGCATCATGGAGGAGCCCCTGGCGGGCGGCGGCACTGAAATGGCCGATGGCCGAGATGGCGAAAATGCCGAGGAACAGGCAGGTCACAAAGACGCCGAATCCCCGCAGGCCCTGCCGTAATTCGCGCCGCATCAGGCGCAGCGACTGCTGCATTAGTGAGAAGCTGGTCATGGTTCTACTCAATCTGTTTCAGGCGGCCGTCCGCCATGCGCAGGGTTCTTTGGCAGCGGCTCGCCAGAGTGTTGTCGTGGGTGATCAGCATCAGGGTTGTCCCCTGTTCGCGCTGGAGTCTGAACAGCAGCTCCATGACCATCTCGCCGGTTTCCTGATCGAGATTGCCGGTCGGTTCATCGGCCAGGATCAGGGCCGGATTGGCGACAAAGGCCCGGGCCAGGGCGACCCGCTGCTGCTCGCCGCCCGAAAGCTGTCCAGGGTAATGGGCGGCCCTCGGTTCCAGCCCGGTGGCCTTGAGCGCGTCCAGAGCACGCTCCCGAATATTGTCAGCCTGGGAAAATTCGAGGGGCAGGGCGACATTCTCCAGGGCCGTCATGGTCGGAATCAGGTGGAAGGACTGAAAGACGATGCCGATCTGCCGGCGACGAAAGCGGGCCAGGCTGTCTTCCGACAATTCTTTGAGCCGGGTTCCGGCAATGACGATATCACCGGAACTGATCCGCTCCAGGCCCGCCAGCGCCATCAGCAGGGTCGTTTTGCCGGCCCCGGAGGGACCGACGATACTCAGGGTTTCTCCCTGCCGGATCTTCAGGTCGATCCCGCGCAGGATGTTGACCCGGCCGGCCCCTCCCTCTAGACTGAGGTGTAGGTTCTGAATGTCGATAAAGGACGAATCCATGAAAGCTCCTGTTTGCTGGTTTCTAACCGTGATTATAATACTTTTCGGAGTCAAGATGGGATATGCGGCCGAAAAAATGACCATTCTCGCCTTTGGCGACAGCCTGACGGCCGGATACGGACTGGCCGGTGAGGACGCATTCCCGGGGCGCCTGGAGAAAGCGTTAAGCGAGAAGGGATACCGGGTCCGGGTTGTCAATGCCGGGGTTTCCGGCGATACCAGCGCCGGCGGCGCGGCCCGCATCGGCTGGAGCCTTGCCGACCAGCCCGACCTGGTTATCCTGGAGCTCGGCGCCAATGATGCTCTGCGCGGGCTGGACCCCGAACAGACGAGGACGAACCTCGCGACCATCATCACCCAAAGTCGGGCGGCCGGTGCCCGGGTCCTGCTGGCCGGGATGAAGGCCCCCCGCAGCCTGGGGGAGGATTATGTCCGGCGCTTTGACGCCGTCTATCCGGAACTGGCTGCCGAGTTCAACCTCCCCCTCTATCCTTTTTTCCTGGACGGGGTCACCGGGAATCCCGCCTTGAACCAGGAGGACGGTATCCATCCCAATGCCGCTGGGGTGCGTGTTATCGTCGAGCGGATCCTGCCCTATGTTGAGCAGATCCTGGCTCAGCTTGAGGGGGCCGTGGCGGATTTTTCAGGAGCTGCCGCCCGACAACGCGGTGGTCGGCTGCCGAGGACTGCCGGGAGCGAGGTTTATCTTCTCCAGGAAGGCAAGTAATTCGTCCGGGAGGGGACAGCTGATATCGATCTGCTGTCCGTGGAAAGGGTCGGTGAAGGACAATCTGCTGCAGTGCAGGAACAGTCGGGAGAGTTCTGGCGGACAGGGGCCGCGATAGCGACGATCACCGAACAGGGGATGCCCCGTTTCTGAGAACTGGCGGCGAATCTGATGCTGGCGACCGGTTTCCAGGCGCACTTCCACCAAAGATGCGGTTTTATTTGCCGAAATCGTTCGAAAGCCGCTGGCGGCATACTTGATCTTCCCCTTCGCCGGAAGCTCCGATACCAGGGTCCCCTGGGCGGCAGTTTTTCCTTTTACCAAGGCCAGATAGATTTTGTTGACCTCGCCGCTCATAAAAACCTGTCCCAATTCAGAACAGCTTTTCTTTCCCTTGCCGAAGAGGACCGGACCGGAGGTCTCCAGGTCCAGCCGCTGGATGGGACTGACCTGAAATTTTTCTTTCCGGGATAAAAAATAGTCCGCTATTTGATCCGTCAGATTGTTCTGCTCATGCCCTTTTCCGGTATGGACAGCCACTCCCGAAGGCTTGTTGACAATCAGAATTTCACGCGACTCAAAGAGGATGTCTAGGGGGTGGGACTTCTGGTTGGACGCTTCTAACAACTCAAGAATACGTTGACTTTGAGGCAATCGTATACAATCGCCGCGGTGCACCGTGGCGCCGGATTCGAGGACCTGGTCACCGTTTCTGATCCGCCCTTTCCTGACCAGTTGGCGCAGGTAGCCGGACGGTGCGGCAGGCAGGCGACTCTGCAGAAAGTCTTCAATGGTCGAACCATGGGCAAATTCTGAAACGGTCAGTTCCGGCATGTTTTTCTTCTCCTTCATGAGGCCCCTGACGGGCCGGATCCCAAGAGTCTGGATGCGAAGTTTTAAACCAACGGTCTATACAGCAAAACAAAAAACGGGATAAGTTACTGATTTTTCGACACTTTTTTGTTTTTTTTGCTTGAAATCCCCAGGGATTGCTGTATACTTCCTGTAAGCATCAAGTGTGAATAATAACTTCATATAGGACAAAGGAGATCAATTATGAAGTGCCCAGTATGTCACAGTCTCGATCAGAACGAAATGGATCTGCAGTCAGATCAGTTTAAAGAAGACATTTTCGAATGCCACCACTGCGGAGCCGTCTGGGCAGTCAATCATGATCTTCTTGAAATGGTTAATGATCCTCAGGCCGAATCATTCCTCGCCGCCATGACCGAAACGGTTGAGAGTGATGATTACTGCTTCGCAACAGCCTGAAGCGGATCCGCAAGCAACTGACAATTCAAAAGCCGCCGGGGCTCCCGGCGGCTTTTGTCGTTTTTCCTTTCCGAAAACCTGACGCCCCAATCCCCGGATTGCCCGGTTCAAATCCTGTGGGCATGGTGTCTTGTTCTTTTCTGGCCAGTCATCAGTCTGCATGCCATTAAAAATGAGTCAATTGACTAAATCTGGTCAGCCGACTAAATTTTAGTTATCCTGGATCCGGAGGAGGCAATGGCTCAATATCACACCAGCATAAAAACACGCCAGGCTTTGATCAGGGCGACCGGCGAACTTGCGGCCGAACAGGGCTTCAATGCCGTCTCCATCAGGGCCATCGCCCGGCGCGCACGGCAGAACATCGGCAGCATTCACTATCATTTCGGCAGTAAGCAGAAATTGTTTGAGGCGGTTGTCAACGAGGTGGCGCAGCGCTGGAGCAACGCCCGGCTTGACGACGCCCTTGCCGGGTGTGATCTGACGCGGCGCGAAGACCAGGCCCGGGCCCTCGCCATTGTCCTCAGGAGGGAAGCCCGACTGCTGTTCGACGCCTCGGCGCCGGAGTGGCACTGCCGGGTCATCTACCAGCTCATGCAGTCGCCGGACGCTCTGAACGAAACCTTTCGGGGCATCGTGGCCGAGCCGGAACTGCAGAGGATCGAACGGCTCATCAGGCATATCGATCCCGGTCTGGGCGATGAGGAGATACTGATTCATCTCTATGTACTGATCGCTCCATTGCTGCTGCATGCCGATTACCGCAGGGCGCTGTTGCGCAAAATGGAGAAGGAGACTTACGATCAGGCCTATATCGATCGCCTGGTCGCGGTGTCTATTCGCCAGGCTCTGCTGCTGTTTGGCCTGCCCGTACCGGACGATCTTCGCTCCTGCCCAGGCAGTGGTACTGAAACGAAGGAACAGAAATGATCATGACTGACCTGATAGATCTGCGCAGCGATACGGTTTCCCAGCCGACCCAGGAAATGCGGGAGGCCATGGCATGCGCCGCGGTGGGAGATGATGTTTACGGGGAAGATCCGACCGTCAATCAGCTGGAATCGCAGGCGGCCGCTCTGTTCGGCCAGGAAGCCGGGTTGTTTGTAAGCAGCGGAACCCAGGGGAACCTGATCGCTCTGCTGACCCATGTTGCGCGTGGTGGAGAAGTGATCCTCGGGGACAAGGCCCATATCTTCCTCTACGAGCAGGGGGGGCTGTCCGCCCTGGGCGGGATCGTTGCACATACCGTTCCCGTGCGTGCCGACGGAACCCTGAGCCTGAAGGATATCCGGAGCGCAATCAGAGGCGACAATATTCATTTTCCCAGAACCCGGGCCATCGCCCTGGAGAACACCCAGGGGACCGTAGGAGGAGTTCCTCTCAGTCCCGGTTATGTTCGTCAGGTTGCCGAGCTGGCTCATGAGCATGGCTTGAAACTGCATATTGACGGAGCCAGAATTTTCAATGCCGCCACCTGTTTCAACGCCACTCCGGCCGAGATGATGGCCGGTGCGGACAGCCTGACCTTCTGCCTGTCCAAAGGGTTGTGCGCCCCGGTGGGGTCGGTGCTGGTCGGGTCGCGTGAATTTATCGACGAGGCCCGCCGCTGCCGCAAGATTCTGGGGGGCGGAATGCGCCAGTCCGGAATCCTCGCCGCCGCCGGGCTGGTCGCTCTTGACCGTATGACGGGGCGTCTGCAGCAGGACCATGACCACGCGGCCTATCTGGCGCAGCGCCTTGGCGACGTCCCACACCTGCGGCTGGTCAGCCAACACACCAATTTCACTTTTTTCGTTCTTGAGAAGAGCGCCGGCATGACCCCGGAAGAATTTTCCGAGCGGCTGAGAGCCTATGATATTCTCATGCGCCCCTATCATGGTGCTGATCGTAAGTTCAGGGCGGTGCTTCATTACTGGATCGACCGGGAACAGCTGGATCGCGTGATCAGAGCAATGCAGGAGATCCTGTCCTAGCCCGCGGAGATTCCGATGAGATTGTTTATCGCCATAAATCTTCCAGATGCGGTCCGCAGGGAGTTGCAAGGAGCCATTGGCGTGCTTCAGAAGGAAGGGATAGCGGCCAAGTGGGTCCGGCCGGATAATCTTCATATCACCTTGAAATTCCTGGGTGATGTGGATTCAGCGCGGGTTCCCGGCATGGTCCGGATCCTCGCTGAGGCTGCCCGGCGCATGACCCCATTTTCCTGTCAACTTGACGGTTTCGGAATCTTTCCCCCGCGCGGGAGGTCCCGGATTTTGTATGTGGCGACGGACCAGCAGGAGCGTCTCAAGGCTCTTGCCGACACCCTGGAAGAGCAGCTCCTCCCCTGCGGCTTTTGCAAAGAAGGGCGCTTCAAATCGCATATCACCCTGGCCCGGTTCAGGCAGACTGCCGCCGGCAGGGTGCGCTGTTCCGCCCTGCCGCCCGTTCCGTTCCGGAGTCGGATACAGATTGCCGGTTGCAGTTTGATGGAGAGTATCTTAACCCCCGCCGGGGCTCGTTACCGGGAGGTGGCCTTCTTTGCTTTCAAAGAGTAGCTGGCGGCGGTTCACCGTCTTGGACGAATCTATACCATTATCTCGGTACCATTCAGGCGGGCCTGAGCCATCAGGCCACTGATGATGGTTCTGGTCGCATTTGAGGAAAGGATTTTACTCAGGTTTTCTTCAAACTCTTCCTGGTTGGCACTCTTGTATTCATTGGTATCCTGTTCTTCGTAAAGGTTTGCAGGATAGAGCTTGATATCGTGGTTCAAGCGCAGGAAGCGCTGGCGATATTGCAGGGCCGGCATGGTGATAAAGACATCGTAGCTGAAAATGGTATTGCTCTGACGCCGCTCTATCTTCATTTCGAGCAGTCCTTTGGTCATCTCGGCAAGAAGTTTGCCCTGCTCGTCGAGGATCTCATGAGGTGCCCGGATATTTTTGAAATCGTCGATACTTCCCCACATATTCGTTACGGCCATCGTCTACTCCTTCTCTCTTGCTTGGTGTTAAAGCCGCAGATTCTGCATGAGGGTAGTAAAAAGCCTTTCTTCTGGCCGAAGAAAGGCGAGGTGAAAGAATCTTCGGCAGCCCGGCTGTCCGCGTGGGACCCGTGGCTTTGCGTCCCCGGATCGCTCCGGGTTTGCTATTGTCGGATAAAATTAAATTTCCTTTATTCTTTGGTGAGTTCATCGAAAAGTCAAGATTTTTAATCCTTTTTTCTGCCGGCCCGGCTTGCGGTCCCGCCAATCCTGGACGGCCCGGTTTTGCGCAGTTGTTCACCAGCCAGTCGTCCCAGGGTGGCGATAGCCGCCTCGATGCAGGAATCCCAGCAGGCGGCATTCAGGCGGATACAGTTGCCGAACTTGCCTTCCAGGGAAAAGAGGGGGCCGGGAGCGATGCTGATTCCGCAGGCGCGGGCGTCTTCGTACAGACGCAGGGCATTGACCGGTTCCGGCATTTCAACCCACAGCAGAAAACCTCCCTGGGGCCTGGAAACCCGGGTGCCATCGGGAAAGTGACGACCGATGGCATCAGCCATCATCGGTACCAGGCGGGCATAATGGCGACACAGGGTCCGCAGATGGTGATCGTAGCCGCCGGTAGCCAGAAATTCACCAATGGCCTGCTGGGTCGGGCTGGCGGTGGCGACCCCGGAGATCATCTTGCCGTGCTCGATGCGCTCCTGAAAACGCCCGGCGGCGATCCAGCCGACCCGGTAGCCGGGTGCCAGGGTTTTGCTGAAGGAGGAACAGAGCAGGACGCTGCCGGTTTTGTCGAAAGCTTTGGCAACCGTCGGACGTGCCCCGTTGAAGGGAAGATCCCCGTAAATATCGTCCTCGATAAGGGGGACGTCGTGGCGGGCCAGCAGGGCCACCAGTTTTTGCTTGTCTTCATCGGCCATCAGGCTGCCGAGGGGATTGTTGAAGTTGGCGATAACCAGGCAGGCCTTGACCTTCCCCTGGTTTTTCTGCAGGGCGTAGTCGAGGGCTTCGAGGCTGATACCGCCCCGTGGCGATGCCGGTATTTCCAAGGCGTTCAGGCCGAATTCGGCGATCAGCTGGATGAAGTTGAAGTAAAAGGGGGTCTCGATGGCCACCGTGTCGCCGGGTTTGCACAGGGCGCGCAGGGCAAGGCTGACCGCTTCGACGCATCCCGAAGTGATGACGATCTGGTCCGGCGAAAGGGCGCAACCGCTGTGCAGGACGCGTTGGGCGATCTGCTGGCGCAGGCGCAGATTGCCCGGGGGCAGTTCATAGGAGACCGCCTGGCGAGGTTGAAGCCTGACCTGACGGGCCAACATCCGGTTGATCCTGGTGGTCGGCAGCAGCTCGTAGTTGGGGGTCGCAATCCCCAGCTGCAGCAGGTTCGGATCAAGGAGGTCACGCATCATCAGTCCATAGACATTGTTGATGGTGACCCGAGCCGGCCGGTTCAGAGACGGTCGGTCCAGGATCGGTTCGCTGGGCAGCTTGAGTTGCCGTGACCTGACATAATAGCCGGACTGGGGACGGGCTTCGAGCAGTTTCCGGTCTTCCAGCTGGCTGTAGGCTTCTTTGACCGTGTTGATACTCACCTGCAGCTGTTTGCTCAGATTCCGGATGGAGGGGACGCGGTCCCCGGGCCGCAGGGTGCCTTGTTCGATCAGGTAACTGATCCGGTTCGCAACCTGCTCGTAAAGCGGCGCCTCGGGTTGTTGCGGCGAGACTGGCGTTATCATCGTTTCCCCCCTTCTGCTGGTGGCATATCTGTACCTGTTGTACCAGTTATGTTCCTTGCCATACAGATACAGTTTGCGTCTTCCTCGATGGGCACAGTTCTGTGGATATCTATCTGTAATGGGCACAATAGTTCCCGACTGTATCTGGCGGCAAGATAAAAATTAGGGTGAAATGGCAGGAAAATCATTATCAGGAGGGAAACGCCATGCAACTGCTGCTGCAACAGAATGAAATTATCGAAATCGGTCGCGGAAAAAGGGGGACTGAGATTGCCTGCCATGAGGGGCGCTGCTGGGTCACCGTCGCCGGGGATGACCGAGACTGTCTGCTCTTTCCGGGTGGGCGGGTCAGGGTTTTCGGCCGGGGGCTGGTGCTGATAACGGCCCTGGATCAGGCCCGCATTCAGCTGCTGTCATGTCCGGAGAAGGAGCCCCGTGCTGCTGCCGGGCTGATCGGCAGATTATGGCTGCAAAAAAAACGGGCCTTTCTGCAGTAACAGAAAGGCCCGGATCGTGATTTTCAGCCTGGAAATTATTTTATGTCCTGCAAATAACGGTAGTAGTCCGAATCGGTCGAGATGACCAGCTTGCCGTTTTTGCCGATGGTTTTCTTGTAGGACTCCAGGGTTCTCAGAAAGTTGTAGAACTCTTTATCCCGGTTGTAGGCGGCAGCGTAGATGGCCGCCGCTTCGGCATCGGCAGCCCCCCGAATCTCCAGGGCTTTACGGTAGGCTTCGGAGCGAATCTCTTTCAGCTCACGCTCCATCTGGCCGAGAATTTCCGCTTTCTCACCTTCCCCTTCCGAACGATACTGGGCGGCAACTTTTTTCCGTTCGTTGATCATCCGCTCGTAAACCCGGGTACGGACCTGTTCGACGTAATTGATCCGCTTGATCTGGACGTCGAGCAGTTCAATCCCGTATTCGGGAGTGCTGGCGCTGGCCTTGGCCAGAATATTCTGAAGAATCTCTTCGCGACCGAGCATATCTTCCGGTTTGATCTGCTCTCCTTCGATCTCGAAGCGCTCTTCGCCGGTCGATTTATAATCTTTGCCGCGGACCAGTTCCACCAGCAGGTGACCGGAGACGGCATCCCTGACGACGGAATCGATAATGTCGTCAAGGCGGCTTTGGGCGCCCCGTTCGGTTGCCACAGTCTTGAGGAACTGGAGGGGATCGACAATCCGCCAGCGGGCCGTGGTATCGACCCAGATAAAGCGCTTATCCTTGGTCGGGATCTGGTTGGGGTCGCCGTCCCATTTCAGGATGCGGCTTTCAAAACGCCGGACATCCTGTATGAAGGGGATCTTGAAATGCAGGCCGGGGGGGATGATATCGCTGACCGGCTTGCCGAACTGGGTGACGATGGCCTGCTCCGCTTCATTGACGACAAACAGCCCCCCCTGGGCGAGAAGCAGCACGATAACGACGATAATAACGACAATTCCGTTTTTCATTTCGCGGCTCCTTCCAGGGTCTTGCGCAACGGCAGCAGAGGCAGAACCCCGCTGTTGGTATCATCCATGATAAAGGTTTCGTCAAGGCCGGGCAGGATCTGCTCCATGGTTTCGATATAGATGCGTCGCCTGGTGACTTCGGGTGCTTTCTGGTATTCGGTCAGCAGGGCCAGAAACCGATTGGTTTCGCCACGTGCCTTGTTGATCCGTTCGACAGCGTAGCCTTCGGCTTCCTGCAGGGTGCTCTTGGCCTGACCGCGAGCCTTGGGTACTTCCCGGTTAAACTGTTCGCGGGCCTGGAAAATCAGACTCTCTTTCTGCTGTTCGGCCTCGTTGACCTCGTTGAAGGCATCTTTGACCGGATCGGGCGGATTGACGTCCTGGAACTTGACGGTGACGATCCGTACCCCGATATCATAGAGGTTGAGGGTTTTCTGCAGGTCGTTCTGAATGGTGCTGGCCAGCGCCGCTCGTTCCGTCGTCAGGACCTGGGTGACGTTGGCGTTGCCGATGATCTTACGGACCATGGCCTCGGAAATGTCGCGAATGGTACCGACGGGATCTTTGATTTTGAAGACGTATTTGAACGGATCGGAAATCTGGAACTGGACAATCCATTCAACGTCGCTGACGTTGAGGTCGCCGGTCAGGGT
This sequence comes from Geopsychrobacteraceae bacterium, assembly GCA_963677135.2. Lineage (GTDB taxonomy): Bacteria > Desulfobacterota > Desulfuromonadia > Desulfuromonadales > Geopsychrobacteraceae > Seleniibacterium. The sequence continues at coordinate 358,277 of CAXXLS010000009.1, forward strand.
CAGGGATTCTTCCTCCAGCCCCCGACTGCTGAACGAGGAGCGGACCCCGGGATTGACTGTCCGGTAGCCGAATTCCTCCTTCAGAACCCGGCCGGTGGGAACCAGGTAGACCTGGTCGATGCCGAAGGGGAGCTTGATGTGCAGTCCCGGTTCGGAAAAGCCGGAAAATTTGCCAAAGCGCAGAACGACGCCGGTCTCCTCGGTGTCGACCTTGTACATACCGCTGTAAATACCGATGAGTACGGCCGCGACAACGATAATGGCCAGAAAAGGTAAAAATGCTTTTTGCGGCTTGTTGAACTTATTCTTGATCTGGTTGGTGATGTCGATCACCTTTTTCTCCAGATCATCCCCGGAAGGGCCGTTTCCCCAATCCTGCATAACGCTCCTTGATCCTTTGGTTCGGGTTGAAAGATAATTTTACAATGTTTATTTATAACAGATTTTATAAAGATTATGGAGCCTTTCCGGAGATTTCTGAGCAGTCGCCGGACTGGAGCATTTCAGCAGCCGGGAGTATACTGTCGGCATCAAGATAAACCGCATTGTTTTCAGCATGTGGGATGAACCGAAGCAAGGAGTTGCTAATTATGAAAGTTATCGTTGATTTGTGCGTGGTCCCGATGGGGGTTGGCGTGTCGGTTTCAAGGTATGTGGCCATGTGCCAGGAGGTTCTGGACAGCGCCGGGCTAAAGACCGCTCTGCATGCCTACGGAACCAATATCGAGGGGGATTATGACCAGGTTTTCGCCGCGATCAGGCGCTGCCATGAGGTCATTCATGAGGCCGGGGCGCCCCGCATCACCACGACCATTAAAATGGGAACCAGGGTTGACCGTGACCAGACCATGGCCGACAAGCTCCGCAGCGTCAACGAAAAAATGGCGGAAAAAAAGTGATGAAGTGCGTGTCTTTCCAGCTCAGTCGAAGATAAAGCGACCCTGGGGCGCGGTGAAAAACTGGTAGTTGGCGCGCCCCTCCCGCTTGGCTTTATACATGGCGATGTCGGCATTTTTGAGCAGGTCCTGGCCGCTGGCCGCATCTTCGGGATAAATGGCGATGCCGATGCCGATGCTGCCGCTGACGGACTGACGGAACTCCCCTTCGACGATGTCGTGCTGCAAGGCGCGGCCGATGCGGCGGGCCGTCATCTCGATCATGTCGATGGAATCCACCTCTTCCAGCAGAATCAGGAATTCGTCCCCCCCCATGCGGGCCACGGTATCGCTCTCCCTGACACAGGAACGCAGCCGGTTGCCGACGTCGATGAGGAGGCGGTCGCCGTAATCGTGGCCGAGATTGTCGTTGACGGCTTTGAAATTATCGAGATCGAGAAAGAACAGGGCCACCTGGCGGCGGCGGCGGGCCTTGCTGAGGGCCTGGCCGAGGCGGTCTTCGAACAGGAGCCGATTGGGCAGTCCGGTCAGGGAATCGTGATGCGCCAGGTGCAGCAGGCGTTTCTCATTTTCGCTGAGAAGTTCTTCGATCTGCATGCGTTCCGTGATGTCGCGAACCACCTCGATAATCGCTTCGACCTGCCCCTCGGCATCAAACAGGGGAGAGGCCGTCACTTCGCAGATACGATCCCCCTGGCGGGTGTGGTGGCGGTGGATCATGGTCACGGCTTCGCCGCTGGCCAGGACCTCCTGCAGGGGGCAGGGATGATCGGCCCCCGAACAGGGTGTGTCCGAGTCGTGGGAGAGGTTATGGCAGCACAGCGTCTGATTGGCATGCCCCTGAGTAAGTTCGGCGGCGGCGTGGTTCATCTGCAGGATACGATGGTCCCTGGCAATCACCATCAAGGGATCGGATACCCCGTCGATGACCGCCTGTAAAAAACTGGTCCGGTCGGCAAGCTCCTGTTCGGTCTGTTTGCGCTGACTGATATCGTGAACGATGGAACAGAGCAGGGTGCGGCCTTGGAACTGGATCGGGGTGGCATAGACTTCGACGGGGCACTTCTCCCCGTTCGCTTTCTGATGCATAAATTCGAAGTGCCGCTGTTCACTGGTGCGCGCTTTGCGCAGGGCCTTTTCCAGGTCAGTTGCAGACAGATTGTTGAGCTGGCTGATCTTCATGCAGCGTAACTGGGCCCTGGTGTACTGGTAGAACCGGCTGGCCGCGTCATTGGCATCGACGATATTGCCGGAGTCGGGATCAATGAAGAAAATAATGGAGTTCGAGTTTTCAAAGAAGACCTTGTACTGCTGCTGCCTTTCAAACAGTTCGGACTCGATGGCTTTGCGGTCGTCCAGCTGTTTTTGCAGTTCGCCATTCTTTTCGGCAAGTTCCAGAGTTTTGATGCGGACCTGCTTGCGGGTCAGCAGGGTCGTGATCAGCAGCAAGACCGTGATGGCGGCAACAGTGGAGACCAGGGGCTGAAGCCAGGCCGGGGGGCGGGGCTGCATTTTTTCGCCGAGCCATTTGTCCATAAGCCGGTAGTAGTCAGAGGAGGGGTCCTGTTTCCATTGGCCAAGCAGAGCTTCGAAATCGCCGGCAATATCCGGGGAGGAGTGCCTTGAAAAGGCCGGTCGGGCCTGGATCGGGTTGAGCAGAATCGGGATCGGAACCAGGTTGTGTTTCTGCCGATTTTTGAGCCCGAAAATCCGTCCCGCCATGGCCGCGTCGGCCTGCCGGCTGGCAACCTTGAGGAAGGCCTCCTCGTAACTGTCGACCGGGGCCAGGTTGATGTCGACGTCGAACTGCCTGGCGATATTTTCAAGGCCATGTTCACCCTGCAGGTAGACATCACCTCTCAGGACGGCGATCGTCCGGTCGTCAAGATCAAGAATCGAAGACAGGTTGAGATCGGCCCGACTGAAAATCTGTCCCCAGCTGCCTAACACCGTCTCTTCGCTGAAGCGGAAGCGGGTGGCCCGCTCCCTGGTGTAGGCGATGCCGGGAAGAATGTCGATGTCTCCGGCGTCCAGCAGGTCCAGGCACTGCTGCCAGCCGCAGGGGACGTAGGTGAGCGACCAGTCGAGGCGGGCGGCGGCCCGGTCGAACAGGTCGGGGAAAAAGCCGTCGGCCTGCCCCTGGTCGTTCAGGAAGGAGGTCGGGGGGCTCTGGTCGAGGGCGATACGCACCTCAACGCTTGCCCAGCCCGGGGCCAGCAGAAAAAGCCAGGTGATGATGGTGAGGCTCAGCCGGTTCACGAGATCCCTCTCGGGTGTTGTCAAAGATGATTAAATTTCTTGAATGCTAGGAGGGATTGCCGTAAAAGGCAAGTTAAAAGACTGGGAAATCAATACTTTTTAAGGCCGGAGAGTTCTTCTTTCAGTTTCAGATAGCTGGCCAGGCGCTCCGAGGAGAGCTGGCCACTGTCGATGGCGGCCTTGACTGCGCAGCCCGGTTCGCTCAGGTGGCCGCAGTTGCTGAATTTGCATTGCAGGGCCAATTCTTCGATATCATTGAAGGATTCGATGAGATCCTGCTCTTCGCCCCAGAGATGGAGTTCGCGCATACCGGGGTTGTCCATCAGGATGCCACCGTCCTGGAGCAGGAACAGTTCCCGGTGGGTCGTGGTGTGTCGACCTTTCCCGTCGGCGGTGCTGACCTCGGCTGTTTTCTGGATCTGCTCGCCGAGCAGGGCGTTGACAATGGTCGATTTGCCGACCCCGGAGGAACCGAGAAGGGCAATGGTTTTGCCGGGCGCCAGGTAGTTTTTTAAGATGGCCAGCTGATCTTTGTCCCGGGCCATGCACAGGTGGACGGGGGTGTCCCCGGCGATCGTTCTGACCTGGGCGCGGCAGGCTTCGGGATCGGCGCACAGGTCCGTTTTGTTGAGAAGAATAACGGCGTCGCTGCCGCCACTGCTGACCAGGGTGAGATAACGCTCGATGCGGCGCAGGTTGAAGTCCCGATCAAGGCCGCTGACGATGAAAATCAGATCGATATTGGCGGCGATCACCTGCTGCTCGATGCGTTCCTGCCCTTTCCCTTTGCGCCGGCCGGGAAGATTCCGGGAAAAGGAATTGCGGCGCTCAAGCAGGGCGTGGATCAGCCCGCGTTCCTGGGGCTGGGGTTCGATGACGGCCCAGTCCCCCACCACCGGAAGATCGGCACGGCCGCTGGCCTTATGGCGCATCTTCCCGGCAAAGCGGACGGTCAGTTCCCCGGCCTGGGACCAGACCCTGAAGTAGTTTTTCTCGCCCCGAATGATCCGTCCCGGAATAAAGCGACGCTGTTCCCAGGCTTTGAACTGCCTGGCGAAAAATTTGTTCCAGCCCCAGTCTTCCAGTGTCATGGCATATCCTTTGTGCGCCGGGTCGGCAGGTTGAACAGCAGCAGCCCCGTGCAGATGGCGGCGGTCCCGATCAGATGATAGCTCTGAAAGCGTTCCCCGAGCAGGAGAATCGCCAGCAGTGCGGCAAACAGGGGGATCAGGTTGATGTAGAGTCCTGCGCGGTTGGCCCCGATCTCCCGGACCCCGCGGTTCCAATACAGGTAGGCGAGAATGGATGGAAAAGTGGCCAGGTAGATCAGGCTGGACAGAATGGGGAGAGTCACCTGGTAGGGCGCTCCGGCCTGCTGCTCCCAGAGCAGCAAAGGGAACAGGACCGCAACCCCCACAGTAAAAGTGCTGGTCAGAAAACTGAGCGGATGAATGGGCGGACTTTTGCGCAGAAATACCGAGTAGAAAGCATAAAAGATCACCGCCAGCAACATCAGCAGATCTCCCCTGACAAACTCAAGCTGAACCAGGCGGCCGAAATCGCCCTGGATGATGACATAGCCGGTGCCGCCAACGCACATGGCAACTGCGGCGACCTGCAGTCGGGTCACTTTTTCTCCGAACATGAAAAAACTGATGATCAGAATGATTGCCGGCATGATGGCCTGGGTCAGGGTCATGTTGATAACGGTGGTGGTGTGGGCCGCGGTGTAGAGCAGGGTGTTGAAGGAGGCGATACCCAAAAGGCCAAGAATCGCGATCGTCGGCCAGTTCTTTCTGATCATCGGCAGGTCGCGCCTGACATGCCGCCAGGTAAAGGGGAGCAGGATGACAAGGGCCAGCAGCCAGCGCCAGAATGACAGGGCGACGGGTGGAATCAGCTCGGCGATACCGCGGGCGAGGACGGAATTCCCGGCCCAGAACAGGGGCGGGAGAATCAGCAGAAAATAGACCATGACAGGTTGCCGTTGGCGCATGCTTGTCCTCATGACGAATAAAAACGTGAGAGTAACACAGGCACGGCGGTTTCAACCCGTAAAATTCGTGCCCCCAGCGAGACTGGCCGGAATCGGCACTCCTGCAATCTGGCAATTTCGTAGTCGATGAATCCGCCTTCCGGACCAATGGCCAGAACCGTCGGATCGGCAATCCGGTGGGGACAGGGTTCGGCGCCAAGGGGGTGGGCGACCAGGCAGGTCTTGTCCCGGCAGAGTGTGGGCAGTTCGTCTTCGACAAAGGGCTTGAAGCGCGGCCGCAGGTGAACGCTGGGCATGAGCGTGTCGCGGGCCTGTTCGAGCCCGAGTAGCAAATGCTCGCGCAGCCTGTCGGGGGCCAGCAGAGGACTGTTCCAGAAACTTTTGTCGACCCGGTAGCTGTTGATCAGGTAGATCTCCTTGACACCCAGGGAGGTCACTCCCTGCAGGACCCGTTTGAGCATTTTGGGGCGGGGCAGCGCCAGCAGCAGGGTGACCGGAAGAGCCGCGGGGGGTGGCTGGTCCAGGTTCAGCTGCAGCTCGACCCGGGTGTCGTCGATGTGACACACCAGGCCGCAGCCCATGGCGGCGTCAATGTGGCCGATCCGCAGCCGATCGCCGGTTTTAACCCGGTGGACAGAGCGGATATGTTCAAACCTGCGGCCCGTCAGGCAGACGCGGTCTTGGGCTATGTAGTCCTGGTCGGAGACGAGAATCAGGTTCATGACAGAAAGCGCAGGATAATGACGTAACCGCTGGCGCCGACGAGGCCGACCAGCAGGGTCCACAGACCGTTGCGGACCAGGGCGTATTTGCGGGTCAGTCGATGCCGGCCCAGATAGTAGATCTCATGGAGGTAGGCATCGTAAAGCTTGTCGCGGTCGATAATGGCGGCTTTGAACTGTTCCTTGAAATCTGCCTCGCTCAATTCGCTGAAAGAACGAAAATAGAAAAGATTGGTGGCATCGCTGACATGCAGGGGGGGGATAATGGCCAAAATGGAAAAAATGACCGCCAGAGACCCGGACCCCGCCAGCAGCAGAATGGCGGTCATGTCCAACTTGTCATATTGGGTCAGGCTGATGGTGATAACCAGCGAGGATGCGGTCATGATCATCGAAGCCTTGGCGTCTGCCAGCTTGTTCAGTTCCATATGTTTGCCGAGATTCGCACGCAGGGCATTGGTGGCGAGCAGGCGAGGAATCAGGGGGTCCGTTGCGGTGGTTTTCGAGTCCAAACTGCGCTCCTGTGGTTGAAAAGCCCTGATTATATCGTTACCTCGGGACGATGTAAATCTGCGGGAGGCCGGAATCGATGCTAAACTTGTGGAGTTCGGCTGTTTCAGTGAGTCACTCTAGAACGGAGGAGCCCGATATGCTGAGCAGAGATCAGATTCTGGATGCGGCCGCCAATCTCAAACATGTGGTCCGGCACACGGAAGTGATCCATTCCAACTATTATTCCAGGGTGCTGGGGACGCCAGTCTATTTCAAATGTGAAAATCTGCAGCACACCGGGGCGTTCAAGATTCGCGGAGCCTATAATTTTCTGTCGCACCAGCCGGCGGGCCAGCTTGCATCGGGAGTGATTACGGCATCGGCCGGAAACCATGCCCAGGGGCTGGCGAGTGCCGCGGCGATGCTGGGTTGCCCGTGCCGGGTGGTGATGCCGGAGGGAACCCCTCTGGCCAAGGAGCTGGCCACCCTGGACTATGGCGCGCAGGTCGATATCCACGGTGCCGGGTTTGACGAAGCCGCCGCCTACGCCAGGCAGGTTGCGGCAGACCGGAACCTGCTGTATGTACCGGCCTTCGATGATGAACTGATCATGGCCGGGCAGGGGACTATCGGGCTGGAGATTCTCGACCAGCTTCCGGAGCTGGACACCCTTCTGGTGCCGGTCGGCGGCGGGGGATTGATCTCCGGGGTCGCCGCCGCCATCAAGACCGTTCGGCCGGGGGTTCGGGTCATCGGGGTTGAGGCCGCCTGCGCCGCCAGTGCCGCTTTGGCCAGACGCAACGGCAAGCCGGTTTGTCTGGTCAACTACTGCCATACCCTGGCCGACGGGATTGCCGTCAAGCAGATCGGCGAGCGAACCTTCCCTGAAATGGAAAAGTATGTCGATGAACTGATCAGCGTCGAAGAGGAGGCGATCGCCATGGCGATCGTCGGGTTGATGGAAAAGGCCAAGCTGGTTGTCGAAGGGGCCGGCGCCGTGGGGCTTGCGGCTCTGCTTTATGGCTTTAAAGCCAGGCAGAAAGGGCATACCCTGTGTCTGCTTTCAGGGGGAAATCTCGACGTTCAGACCATGTCCAGGGTGGTCGAACGGGGCCTGCTCGCCGAAGGGCGTTACCTCAAGCTGCGCCTTGAGATGATGGATATGCCGGGGGCCCTGGCGGCCCTGACCCATATCGTCAGCGAACTGAAGGCAAACATCTTTCAGGTCAGCCATGACCGGCACAAGTCCTCACTTCCTCTGGGTGAGGCCGAAGTTATTCTGGACCTGGAAACCAGAGGTGCTTCCCACATCCAGGATATTCTGCTGCGGCTTGAGGAGGAGGGCTATCGGCCGGAGGTTCTGAACTAATTTCTGCCCGGAATCCGCATGGCCGCCGATCACTCCGGTTGAAAACCGGGCCGCCAGTGAATGTCGGCACGGCCGCAGTCGTTGCAGAGCCGGGCCCAGACAAAGCACAGGTCGGACAGGCGGTTGACAAAACGCAGGCAGAGGGGATTGATGGGTTCCAGGTCGGCCAGGGTCACCATTTCCCGTTCGCAGCGCCGGGTCACTGTCCTGGCCAGGTGGAGCGTCGCTGCAGCGCGGCTGCCACCGGGCAGAACAAAATTTTCTGCCGGGGGCAACTGTGCTCTGGCCTCTTTCAGCCAGGCCTCGAGACGGTCGATCTGGCGTTGTTCGATATGGGGGACGCGGTCGTAATATTGGCTGTCGGCGGGAGTGGCCAGTTCGCTTCCCAGGTTGAATAATTCGTTTTGCAGGACCAGGAGCCTGGAGTTGAGGTCGGCGGGCAGGTCCTCGCAGCGAACCAGGCCGAAAACCGAATTGAGTTCGTCGATGGAGCCATAGGTCCTTACCCTTTGCGAGCCCTTTGAAACCCGTGCTCCATCAACCAGGCTGGTCCTCCCCCGGTCGCCACCGCGGGTCATAATCTTGTCCAGTTTGGGCATTGCTGTCTCCGCTCTCAAAAGGACCTGAACCGATGTACGGAAATGGTTCAGGCCGGGGTTGTTCTCAGCCAGAGGCTTCTGCCTGGCGTCATTGCCTGGCAACAAGTTTAGCTTATTCCGGAAGAAATTAACCAGCCCCCCTGCGTGATTTGCAAATCTGCGAAAAACAGCGACAGTAACGGCATAAATGCAAAACAGCGTTATTTTTAATGTTCAAGGTGGTGTTTTTTGTTAAATATGCCATGTGAATATGAATACTTACAGGAATAACATTTTTATAAAAAAATAACATAGGGAAAATTGAATGACCTGTTTTTTGCATTTCTGCAAAAAACGACCGCTTTTCAAAGCTTTTCATCCGCCTTCCCGTTCCCTTTTTAACCATTTGAATATATAGCGGAAAATCCTCTTTCTGGAGATTGGTACGCCCCTTGCCAGTGTATTCGGGTGGAGTCGTACTGCCATAGGGAGGTCGTCATGCCGATATGTCCTTATTTCGATAATCAGAAAACGTACTGTGATGTTGGTGAAGATTATATCTCCCCCTACGATGTCGTCGCCATGTCCCATTACTGTTCCTGCCGCTATCAGGAGTGCGACCGTTACGATGAATTGAAGGAGAAGCATCCCGATGTGGTGGACTCGGTTCCCGGAGGCGGGACGGCAGCGCCGGCGGCGAACAGGGTTGTGCGGCGCAAGCCGGTTCCCATCAAGTTCAGCAGTAAATGGCCTCTGGCCTATCGATTGAAATATGCCACCGCTTATCGTCCATTGACTACTTACCGGAGAGAGGAGACTTCTGTTATGCAATCACCTGAGATCAAAAATCGCGGGCTTCAGGTCCTGCTTGCAGGTTTGGGAATCAACCTGGCGCTTGGAATTCTTTATACCTGGAGTATTTTTAAGGGGGCCATCGTCGATTCCATAGCGGCCGGCGGAGCGGGCGGGTTCAGCTGGGATGCCGCCAGCGTCAATGATCCTTACGCCGTGGCCTGCCTGGCCTTTGCGGCGGCCATGATTCTGGCCGGGAAGTGTCAGGACAAGTTCGGTCCCAAGGTCACCTGTATTATCGGCGGTCTGCTGGTTGGCGCCGGGTTTGTCTGGATCTCTCAGACCACTGATTACTGGGCCTGGGTCCTCGGGTTCGGTGTTCTGGCCGGAGGCGGTATCGGATTCGGCTATTCGGCAGCCACCCCGCCGGCCCTCAAGTGGTTCTCTCCGGCCAAGACCGGGCTGGTGGCAGGTGTCGTGGTGTCTGGGTTTGGCCTCGCTTCGGTCTATATCGCGCCCCTGGCCAAATACCTTCTGGCTGAATACGGCCTCCAGCAGGCCATGCTCTTTTTCGGAATCGCATTTGCAATCGCCGTCTGCAGCCTGGCCCTGTTGATTTCCAATCCGCCCAGGGGTTACGTCCCCGAGGGCAAGAAGGCGGCTGCCAGTGCCAAGAAGGTCGCTGCAGCGGTTGATCTTACTCCCCTTCAGCTGTTTAAAAACGGCCGTTTCTATGCCCTCTGGCTCTGCTATTTTATCGGTGCCGGGGCCGGCCTGATGGTGATCGGCAGCGCCAAGGGGCTGGCCAAGGCGTCCATGGGAGAGATGGCATTTCTGGTGGTGGTCATCATGTCGGTCGGAAATGCCGCAGGCCGCCTGGTGGCCGGCGTCGTTTCCGATAAGATCGGCCGGGCGACCACCCTGGGTATGGTCCTGGTGTTTCAGGCCCTGCTGATGTTTGCCGCTATTCCGATCCTGGGTGGCACCGGCGGTCATCCGGCCCTGGTTGCGTTGCTGGTGACTGCCATGGTCTTCAACTACGGGACCAACCTGTCCTTGTTCCCGTCCTTTGCCAAGGACAGCTGGGGGATGAAAAACTTCGGCATGAATTACGGTATCCTGTTTTCGGCCTGGGGGGTCGGGGCCTTCGTTCTGGTCAGGGTTTCGGAAATGCTGAAAGTGAAAACCGGCAGTATGGATTCTTCGTTCATCGTGGCTGGTGTGCTGCTGCTGGTCGGCGCCATGATGGCCATGTCCTTGCGGCCCCAGAAGGCTGCAGCAACCGTTACCGAGCCGGTTACGGAGCTTGCGGATGAGGAAGAGCTGGTGCTGGAGCAGGTCAAGAACTGATCGCGTCGTGTCGTCGCGCTCCCCTCAGCGGTCTGAGGGGGGCGCGATCTGTTTGCGGGAATGGCGGAGACGAAGGGGTTGCTTATGGTGATTTCAATGACATCGAATGGGCAGGAAAGGTTTCCTGGTATCGGCTTGCTGGCCCTGGCTTTAACCCTGGGGATCTACGTGCTGAGTCAGCTCGATGGCTGGCGGCCGCCGGTCGCTTTAACCGGGATCGTGCTGCTCGCCGGAGGCGGAATTCAGTTGCTGGTGGGGATCCGCAGCCAGCTGGCGGGGCGGGTCCGCTCGGCGGTGACCCTGCTTCCGCTGGGGATCTTCTGGTTGTCTCTGATCAGCTACCAGGTTTTTCCGCAAATTGGCATCGGGCATTATCCAAACTCTATAACAATGTTCTCTTTTCTTAGCCTGTGGGGGCTTTTCATGGCCCTGCTCTTTCTCGGAAGTTTTCGCCAGAGTTGTGCCGTCCAGGCTCTTTATGGCGCGATGATGTTTTCTTTCCTGGCCCTGGCCATGGATCATCTGCGCGGCGACCAGGTTTTTCTCGTCGTCGGTTGTATGACGGGCAGCATCGCTTCAGCTGTCGCGGTCTACATGTTCCTGGCCCAGGTGCTTCAGCACCTGGCGGGGCGGGATATTCTGCCCCTTGGGGAGGCCGAGAAATGACTGGAAAGAGGAACGCGCTTGAAAAATACAAAAATAGCGATTAATCTGTAAAAAGAAACACCATTCTATCCAGGGGAAGGTATGGATCTTGGTCGCCAAATGACATTTCTCGGGCTGATAGCCCTGGCTTATTATGCCGTGTTGCTGGCCTCGGGAACCGTATCCATCGACGTTATGCCCCAGTTTGCCGTTTCGGCAATCATTTTTCTGTCGTCCGGACGGCTGATGCGCAAGGCTTCTCTGGCCAGGGTCAAAAAGAAGGAAGAGCGACAGAAACCGCGCAAGGAACCTGACTGGGCCCTGTGGACCCAAGTTCTCAACTGGGTCATGGCCCTCGGGATCATCTCGGTCCTAGGCCTCTGGGCTCTCAAGCCGGTCGGTGTCCCCTTTTCCGAATTCCTGCCCTGATGCGGCCAGCCAAGCAGGTCGCCTGTCTTGTCCGCCTCCGTCAGTGACTGAGATCCTCTTTCCGCAGCCCATACTTTTTCATTTTGCGGTAGATCGTCGCCATGTTCATGTTGGCTCGCTTTGCCGCCTCCTCGACATTGCCGGAAACGGAGCCTAATAGCTGTTTCAGATAGTCGACTTCAAAGCGGGCCAGGGCCTGGTTGTAGTCGTCGCCGGTATCGGCGGTGAATTCCGTCTCGATGAACTGGGCCAGGGTCTCAAGGCTGATATGCGATTCGCTTTCGATGGTCATGCAGGCCTCGATGACATTTTTAAGCTGACGGATGTTGCCCGGCCACGAGTACTCGCTGGCCGCGAGCTGGGCTTCGGGCGAGAGACCCTTGATACTGGTTTTGAACTTTTTGTTCTGCAGGGTGATGAAGTGGGCGGCGAGCAGAGGGATATCGGCTTTGCGCTGACGCAGGGCGGGCAGGTGCAGGTTGATGACATTGAGTCGGTACAAGAAATCTTCGCGGAAGGAGCCGCTCTGAACGTCCCGTTCGAGATCTGAATTGGTCGCCGAGATCATCCGGACATCGACCCGGGTCGGAATGGTGTCGCCGATCCGCCGAAACTCCTGCTCTTGAAGAAACCGCAGCAGGGTTTTCTGGACACTGAGAGGCAGATTGCCGATTTCGTCCAGAAACAGGGTGCCGCCGTCGGCCGCCTTCAGCAACCCCTCCTTGTCGGCATCCGCTCCGGTAAAGGCGCCTTTTTTGTGGCCGAACAGTTCGCTCTCCAGAACCGAATCGGGGATAGCGCCGCAGTTGATGGCGATAAAGGGGTTGTCGCGGCGGGGTGAGTTGTAGTGAATCGCCTGGGCGATGAGTTCCTTGCCGGTTCCCGACTCGCCGGTGATCAGTACGGAGGTGTCACGGACCGCGACCTTTTTCACCTTGTCGAGAAGCTGTTGCAGGATGCTGGAGGCGCCGATGATGTTGTCGAAATTGAACTTGCCTGCCAGCTTCTCCTTGAGTTGCTGGTTTTCCGCCAGAAGCTGGTTATGATTGAGAGCGTTCCTGACCCGGTACAGCAGTTCATCCGGTTCAAAGGGTTTGGTCAGCATATCGTAGGCCCCTTTGCGCAGGGCCTGGATCGACATGTCGACCGTGGCGAAGGCGGTGATCATGATGACCGGGATGGCCGGTTCGCTGGCCTTGATTCTCTGGAGCACTTCAAGACCGTCGATACCCGGCATCTTGATGTCGGTGATAACCAGGTCCCAGGTGCCGGGGCGAAACAGTCCGACCGCTTCGAGGGGATCGGTGAAGGCCCTTACGGCGTGTCCTTCGTCCATGAGCACGGCCGACATCATGCGGCAGAGCCCTTCTTCGTTGTCGATGATCATGATCTTTTTGGCGGACATGGCTGATTCTTTCCCCGGCTAATACTCTTCCCGTTTAATCGGCAGTCGGATGGTGACGGTTGTCCCCTTCCCCGCTGCTGAGTCAATGGCGATCTCGCCCTGATGCATGTCGATAATCTGCTTGGTGATGGCCAGGCCGAGACCGGTTCCGCGGGCCTTGGTGGTAAAAAATGGCTCGAAGATTTTCTCCATATCCTCCTCGGCAATTCCTGAGCCGGAATCGCTGAATTCGATCCGGATAAACCTGTTCTCTTCGCATCTGGTTCTGACCCGGATTTCGCCGCCCGGAGGGGTGGCGGATCCGGCATTGAGAAGCAGGTTGATGGCGACCTGGCGCAGCTGGTCTCCGTCGACGGATATCTGTGGCAGGTCGCTGGCCAGATTCTGGATGATGGCGACGTGGTAAAGGTCGGTATGGTTGCTCGCAAAGTCGATGATTTGGCGCAGCAGCTTGTTGATGTCGGTCATTTCCAGGGCCGGTTTCGGCGTTCGGGCGTAGCTGAGCAGATCCTGGACAATCTTTTTGCAGCGTTTGCTTTCCCGCTTGATTTCATGAATGAAGCTGTAGTTGGGGTCATCTTCAGGAATCTTTTTTTCGAGGTAGCCGGCATAGCCGAGGATGACCCCCAGGGGGTTGTTGATTTCATGGGCGACGCCGGAGGAGAGGACGCCGAGGGAGGCCATTTTGCCCTGTTGCGCCAGGGCTGCCTCCATCTCCTTGTTTTTGCGCAGCATCCGGGTCATGCGGTTGAAGGCGATGGCCAGTTCGCCGAGTTCATCCCGGCTGTCGACGGGCATCTGTTCGTCAAGGCGGCCCTGTTTGACCTTGCGGATCACATCGATCATGGTGTGAATGGGCTCGGTGAGCATCCGCGCCGCCAGGTAGACCAGCCCTGCCGTCAGCAGCCCAATCCCCAGCGCCAGCAGCAGGACGTAGCTGGCCACCCGCCATTTCAGGGTGTTGGCGGCCTGGTAGAATTCGTCCTCGTAGCTGCTGACCGCGACGATCCAGTCCCAGGGGGCGAAATAGCGGTACCGGACGATTTTCATCCGCGGCCTGGTCTCTCCCTTGTTGAGCCAGGGGTAGCGGATCCAGCCGTTTTTGTTGCGGATCATCTCGGCAATGAAGGCCCGCCCTTCATTGTCCTTCTGGTCGAGCAGGTTTTCCCCTTCCGAGTCGGGATGAATGGTCAGGGTGCCGTCGCCGGACAGGCAATAGATGTACCCGGTTTCGCCGACTTTTTTGTTTTTGATCTGACGGGCGAGGGTGGCCAGGGCCTGCTGTTCGAACACAGGATCGTCATAGGTCTCATCCAGGTAGCCCCCGGCAGCGACGATCCAGTCCCATTTGGGGCAGTAACGGAAGGCCACGATTTTGTTCCGGAAGTGCTTGTCGCCAAGCTGCGGGTTGCGCCACGGATAGATGGTATAGAGAACCTCGCCGGGATCGGCGTCAAGGGCCCTGCTGATCATGTCCTGAATGAAATAGCGCCCCTGCTCGTCCTGGTATTCGCTGATGTTCTCCCCTTCGAGGGCGGGGTGGACGGCGAGTCGGCCGCTGCTGGTGACCGCGTACAGATAGCCGCTGCTGCCGATGCTGACTTCCTTGAAGCTGTTGCGTGCGGCCTGCTGGGCGGCCGCCAGGCTGATGGTTCCGGAGTCCTGGTAGTCCTGCTGCTGGTTGATCAGGTTATAGGCCAGATTGACCAGGGATTTCATCTCCTGCTGGACGATTTTCTTCTTGTCTTCACGGTAGACCTGGAACTGCCGATGGTGGCCGTCAAGCAGATCCAGGGTAAAGCTTGCCATGTGATCGAGGTCGGCCTTGCTGGCCGTGGTCAGCCCCTCGTAGGCCTGTCTGGTGGCGATATAGCCGATCAGGCTGCCAAGCAGGAAAATGGGAATAATCACCAGGGGCAGGATGACCACCAGCATTTTGGAACGGATTTTCAGATTCTGCAGAACTGCCGGCTTCATAGCGTTTCCTGTGCAATGGTCTGAATTATTCTGTTTTATAACACGGGTTTATTTTTTATAAAAGGAATGACTTTATGGTCGGTGAACATCAGCAGGGTGGGAGGGTTTTCAGTAAGTAAAATAAAGCGTTTCGTCCATCCGATCCGGTTTAAATGAGGTTCTGCTCCTCGGCGTTTCGCTGGGCCGCCTGGCGCAGAATATCGCTGATGCTGGGATAAACGTGAACCATCTGCGCCAGGTCAATGACGGTGATGCCGAATTGCACCGCCATGGTGGCCTCATGGATGATGTCGGCGGCCCGTGGACACAGCATCTGGACACCGAGAATTCTGCCGGACGCCTGTTCCGCGGTAAGAATGATGCCTCCTTCGGTTTCGCCCATGACATGGGCTTTGGGGATCCGCTCAAGGTCCAGGAAGGTGGTCACGGTCCGGTACCCTTTGGCCTGGGCCTGGTACTTGGTCAGACCGACGGTCGCGAATTCCGGATCGACAAAGACGGCCATGGGGGAAAAACGGTGATCAATGCCATCAGAACCGGCAGGATCAAGCATGTTGCGCACGGCGACCTGGGCTTCCCGGGCCCCGGCCGGGGCGATCAGGGGAGGACCGGTTACATCCCCGGCAGCCCAGATCCCTGGAACGCTGGTCCGCAGCTGGTGGTCGACCTTGATGAAACCCGCGTTGTCAACGGTGACACCGAGGTCTTCAAGGCCGAGATGCCGGGTCGCAGGCTCGGTCCCGATCGCCAGCATCAGGCGTTCTGCCTGAAAACCGACCTCCGCGCCGTTGATCAGCGCGTACAGGCAGACTGAGTCGTGCACCCTCGCGACACTTAATACTTCCACGTTGGAAATAACCTTGACCCCTTCAGTTTCCAGCAAGGTGCGAAACAGTTCGGTCAACCGCAGGTCGAATTCGGCCAGCAGGCGGGGGCCTTTTTCCAGGATGGTCACCCTGGTTCCGAAGCGGGCCAGCATCTGCCCCATCTCCAGGGCGATCACTCCACCGCCGAGGATAAGCATCGACTCCGGAAAGCAGGGAAGCAGCAAAGCGTTGTGACTGGTCAGGCAGGGGACTTGATCGAGCCCCTGAAGGGGGGGAATGCGTGGCCTGCCGCCCGTGGCGATTAAAAATTTCGGGGCGGTGTAGATCTCCCCTTCCACTTCGATAGCCCGGTCGGAGATGAATCGGGCTCTACCCTGCAGCAGGGTTATATTGGGCGTTCGGTCGATTTCGCGTTGGTAATGGGTCTGCCGGACGGTTTCGATGGCACGATCTTTGAGGGGCATCAGGGTGCCGCATTCGGGCCTGCCGGCTTCCAGGTTCAGGCCCCAGTGCCGTCCTTTGCGGGCGCTGTGATACATCTGGGCTTTATGGATAAGGGTCTTGCTGGGAATGCATCCCCAGTTGATACAGGTCCCCCCGATCCGGGACTGTTCCACCATCAAAACCCGCCTGCCTCTGGCGGCGCCAAGGCGCGCGCCGGCGAAAGCTGTCGTACCGGCACCGAGTATTATGATGTCGTAGTCTCGTCGCATGCGGGCCCTCTGGCCGGAAGGCGGTGAACGGGGCGGCCGGCCTGACGGTGACTTTGCTCTTGCTGTCAGTTGTGCGGACGCTTGTCCTGACCGTATTTCAGCTCGCAATATTCCAGGCGGGACAGGTAGAGGTCGAGAAAAATGGCGTTGGCCCTCTGGATCATGCGCTCATTGTGCTCATGGAATACTTTATCAAAATTATTCTTGATCTGCAGAAACTGCTCCTCATTCAAATCCGATGGAAGCTGAATGGTCATTTCCGGAGGTTCGCCGGTAAAATGTTTTTCAAGCATCTTCTCAACCTCAGCTTTGAGGCAATGGAGCACCTGGGGCTCCAGGTGGGAGAGATTGGCTGAAACGGCTTCATTGACAATGTCTCTGATCGACTTCTTCTCTTTGGCGAAAGGGATAACTTTTGCTGACATATCCTATCCAGTCACATTGAAAAATCACAGGATCACATATAAATATTCTTCAGCCGGCATCCGGTGGTTCCTGGATCCAACTGACTATAGGATAACGGATAGGAGGGGCTGGATTGAAGGGGGCGGAACAAAAAAACTGCCACTTTCTGGTGAACGAAAGTGGCAGTCGCCTGTTCTGGATTGCTAACTGGCCGGAAAACGGCGCTCAGAAACGGACCATGACTCCACCGAAGGGTCCGGAAATCTCGGTTTCGACAAAAAGGTCCTCTTCGTCGATTTTCAGGTCGAAATAGCGGTATCCCGCGTAGATGCCAACCATGGGGACGGGGGAAAACTCGATCTGGGCTTCGGCATCGAGGAAATGATTGTCGTCAAACTCCATGTAGCCGATCCGGCCGCTGATCCCCAGATAGTCGGCCAGAGCGATCCGGGCCCTGGCGCCCACGGTCGGTATCGGAGCGGTTACCGATTCCGACTCGGACAGGTTCGAACCGACCTCCCTGATGGTGAAGTCAGCGTCGGCCACCTTGACGGCCACCTCGAGACCCAGCTGGACCCGGGCCGGAAGGTCATCGAAGTTGAGGAGGTAATAGGTATAGCCGAGGTCGTAAAGATCGATGGTCAGATCGCTGCGAACGTCCGTCGAGGCGGAAAATGTCTGGCCGTTGATGACAAGCGATTCGGACAGGGTGCCGGTTCCGGAAAAATCGATGGGGACGTAATTCAGGGACAACCGGGAATTGCCCCAGGACAAGGCCACCTCCCCGGTAAATTCCTCACTGTCATCGAGATTGAGGTCCTTGTCAATGTCGACCTTTTGGCCGATATCATTGATGGTTCCGGCAATCGATCCTTCCGGCGTCAGCAGCTGGTAGCCGGCTTTAACCGACAGGAATTCATCAGCGTAAAGATTTCCGGCGCACAGCAGAAACCCCGCGATCAGCCCCAAAACTTTCCATTTCCCAAACATTTGGCTCTCCTTCAGAAAGAGTGAACGATCCGTCCATACGAGATTAGCACAGGGCTATTTTGCTGTCAGCCACCGGTGGTCAGATTTTTTTGTTCGGTCATTTGTCCGTTGCTTCGGAACCCATAGCGCAGGTTGACGGCTCTCGCCAGTGAGGTTCTTTCAGTAATACAAGGTAAAACAGGGGTCGAAAAGAAATATTAAAAAGCTGGAACTTCCACCAGAAGTTAGCATAAACTTATTATCTGTATCAAATGAATGTGCAGCCTGCTGCTGCCGAGATCATTAAGGAGGAGGAGTGACATGCAATCGAGAATGATCGCCCTGTTGTTTGTCCTGCTGGGTTTTTTCCCCAGTCTGGGCTTTGCCCTGGACACCTATTTCGCGTCCCCGCGCGCCATGGGAATGGGCGGAGCCAACGTCGCGTCGGTCAGGGATACCAGCGCCCAGTATTACAATCCGGCGGCCTTCGGTTTTATGGGCGACCCGGAAGCGGATACGGACAAATACGGGGTTGACGTCAAGGCCGCGGCCGGATATCGGCTGCACAGCGATTTTGCCCAGTATGTTGACGATCTGAATGACATCGACCTGGATGAACTGGAAAACGGCATTGATAATGAGCAGGAATTGCAGGATCTGACCAAGCTTGCCGAGGCTCTCAACGCTGTTGACGAGGATAAGACCGGCGTCACCGCGGACGGCGATGGCGGTGTCGGCATCAGGGCAGGTCGCTTCGCTATCGGAGTCCGTTCCTATGGTGCTGCATCCGGGCGGGTTATCAACGTCGATACGGCCAACCTGGGGCTGTCCACCAATATGACCGAAGTGAACAACGATATCGAGACGGTTGCTATTGATGGTTATGATTCGGGCGGCTATGAAATTGCTTTGTTGACGGATGATCAGGTGACCGCACTGAGCGATGCCGGTTTCTCCGATGAAGCGATCAGGCGGATAGATTATATCGCCGCTGATCAGGGGCTCTCCGGCAACGATCTGGATGGAGCCGTTGCGATTCTGACCGATGTGGCGGAGGCGACAACCAGTGCCGAAACAAGCGGAACGGAGACCTCACTGTCCGGCAACACCACCACCATCGAACTGAATGGCATCGGCATTGTCGAAGTGCCGATCAGCTACGGTTATAAAATAACGCCCCATATCGCTGTCGGAGGGAACTTCAAGCTGATGCGGGGGCGGGTCTACAAGAACCAGGTGTCCATTTTTGATGAGGATACCGGTGATGCCCTGGCGGAAACTGACGAGCATTTCGAAGAAAGCATGACCTTTGGCATTGACCTGGGGGTGATGGCCCGCTACGGAGATTTCTCCCTGGGGCTGGTCGGGCGCAACCTGAACTCTCCCAAGTTCGACGGTTTTGAAAAGTCTGTCGTCCTTGAGAATGGTGAGCAGATCCTGCTCGAGACGGATGACGTGACGATTGATCCCCAGGTGACTGCCGGCGTGGCCTGGATGCCCCTTGACACCGTCACCCTTGAGGCCAATGTCGATCTTCTCAAAAGCGAGACAACCTTCCCGGGGTATGATACCCAGAATGTGTCTCTCGGCCTCGAGTGGGATGCCTTCCATATCGTCGCCCTGCGCCTGGGCGCCTATAAAAATCTGGCCAACAGCGATGTCGATCTGGTTTACACGGTCGGTCTGGGTCTCAACCTGTGGCTGGCCCGGCTGGATATCGCTGGCGCCTACGCCTCTGATTCCTATGAATATGACGGCGACGATGTGCCGCAGGAAGCCAGGGTGGCAGCGGCTCTCAGTGTGAATTTCTGAAGATGAGATCGGCGGGGCATTTCCACCTGGAGGCCCCGCCGATTGAGGTTAGCGGTTTCTTTTCCGTCCTTTAGGCTCCCTCCGGCGGCGGCTGCGTTGCTCGGGGGCAGGGGCCTCTGGCTGATCGCCGGTCGGCGTTTTCGGTTTGGTCGGAGCGACCTTGATCTGGCGGTCCTGGATCAGGGTCCCGTCCAGTATGTTGAGGGCTTCCCGGTTCTCTTTTTCAGTGGCCATCTTGATGAAGGCGATGCCTTTGAACTGGCCACGGGCATCGTTGAGCATAAAGATGGAACGGACGGTCCCGCAGGTTGAGAACAGTTGTCGGAGTTCTTCTTCGGTCATCTCAAAGGGGAGCTGTGAAACGAATAATTCCTTGAGTTTGTCTTTTGCTGTCATTGGTTTTTCCCGGCCCTTTCAAAAGCGCTATCCGTCTCATTCGGTTTTTCCAGACTGATTTTTCCGAGTTTGCCCCCCCGTAGTTCACGCAGCAGCACTTCGGCGGCCCGATAGCGGTCGACCTCACCACCACTGAGCAGGCAGCCGCGTTTGCGGCCGATCTCGTCCAGGAGATCCAGGGGCTTTTCCGGGAGGCTGTCAAGCTTGTAGCGTTCTTTGAGCTTGTCCGGGTAGTTCGCCCCCAGGTAATCAACCGTCACCATGGCCACTTCCACCGAGTCATAGGCATCATCACCGATGGCACCGCTGGCGGCCAGGCGGCAGGCGCCGGCCATACTGTCAAGTATGGGCCAGAGGATTCCAGGGGTGTCGGCGAGCAGGATTCCGTTGCGCAGATCTATCTGCTGGGGACAGGTGGTAATCGCCGGTTTGTCGCCCACCCGGGCGATCTTTTTGCCGGCGAGGGTGTTGATCAGGGTCGACTTGCCGACATTGGGAATCCCGACAATGAGGATCCGCAACGGTTTTCCGGACTGGACCCGCTGGCTGAGCATTTTGCGGCACAGCTTGGGAATCAGTCCGACATCACGTCGGTTTTTTGCTTCCAGAGAAAGGGCCTTGACCTCCTGCTGGCGTTCGAAATGCCTGATCCAGCTTCGGGTTGTATTCGGGTCGGCAAGATCGGCCTTGTTGAGAACTTTCAGACAAGGCTTGGTTTTACGCAGCCTTTCCAGTAACGGATTGGCGCTGCTGGCCGGCAACCTGGCATCGAGCACTTCAAGAACCAGGTCGATTTTGGGCATCATTTCGGCGATCTGTGCCCGGGCTTTTTTCATGTGTCCCGGGTACCATTCGATAATCATGAGAGTCTCTTTTTCCTGTTCAGCCACGAAGGCACGAAGACACCAAGAGGTCGTTTTCAACGCAGGGGTGGAGAAGTGCGGAGGGCGCTGAGAAAGTCTCTTTTTGTTTTAAAACCAGTCAACACAAAGATTCTGCCCTGAAACAAGAGGATTTTCTGAGCAGATGCCTTTATGGTTCATAAGATCTCAGCGCGACTCTGCGTCAAATATTTATTCTTTAGCTGCGCAGCTTCTGGATCAGCACCAGGTCGGCAAGGACCAGAGCCGTCATGGTTTCGACAATGGGAACGGCCCGCGGGACCACGCATGGGTCATGGCGCCCTTTGGCTTCCAAAACCGCGTCTTCACCGTCATAGGTGACGGTTTCCTGAGCCTGTCCGATGGTTGCCGGCGGCTTGAAGGCAACCCTGAAGTAGACAGGTTCGCCGTTGGAGATGCCCCCCTGGACTCCGCCGCTGTAGTTGGTCAGGGTGCCGAGTCGGCCGCTGCGCTGAACGAACGGGTCGTTGTGCGCGGAACCGCGCATGCGGGCACCCTCAAAGCCGGAGCCGATTTCAAACCCTTTGGTTGCGGGCAGGGACAGCATGGCATGGGCGAGCATGGCTTCCAGGCGGTCAAAGACCGGCTCTCCGAGGCCGGCGGGCAGGTGGCGGCAGACACAGGTAATGACGCCGCCGACCGAGTCCTTCGCTTCGCGGGCGGCGACAATTTCTTCGGTCATTTTGGCTGCGGCCGCGGTATCCGGGCAGCGGATGTCATTTTCATCAACCTGGGCGCGAGTGATGGTATTTACATCGATATCGGCAGCGTCATGCTGGCCGACGCTGCTGACCCAGGCGACAATTTCGATACCGAATTGCTCAAGCAGGTAGATTTCGGCCAGCGCTCCAGCTGCGACCCGGCCGATGGTTTCCCGCGCACTGGAACGGCCCCCGCCGCTCGAAGCGTGAATACCGTACTTGGCGCGGTAGGTGTAGTCGGCATGCGAAGGGCGCGGAATGGCACTCATGGAGCCGTAATCGCCGGGACGCTGATCCTTGTTCCTGACCAGCATGCCGATCGGCGTTCCAAGAGTCAGACCGTTTTCGACGCCGGACAGAATCTGAACCTGGTCCGCCTCGTTGCGTTCGGTCCCCAGCTTGTTGCCGCCCGGACGGCGCCGGTCAAGCTGGGCCTGGATATCTGCCTCGCTCAGGGACATGCGCGGCGGGACGCCGTCGACAACAACGCCGACTCCGGCGCAGTGAGATTCACCAAACGTACTTATTCTGAAAAAACGACCAAAACTGCTCGACATTGTTTCCTCTGCTCATCAGCGGGTGAGCTTGACTTAAGGTCACCTGCGGCTAACGTTAAACATTCATGGGGACGGTATCGCACTCGCAAGAGCATAGCAGAAAAGTGGCACAGTGGCTATGGAATCAGATCGCGGGTGTGAACGGGGTGACAAGCTGGCCGTCTCCGTGACCGCTGATTTCTCGGTGTCCCGGTAGGAGAGGAGGGGCGCGCGTTAATTCTGTTTGCTGAAGGCCTCGGTTTCGACTTCCGGAATCAGATCACGCATGGGATTTTTCTTGTTAATGACCTTATTGTGAAGGTAGAACAGGACCGTAAAGCCAGCGACCGCCGTGTTGAGATCAAAAATCACGGTCATCAGGGCCGAGCCGAGAATCATCAGCAGTTCACGGTTGGTGACGAAGATTGCCTCATCATCATGGCGTGAAAAGAAAGGTTTGAACATTTTTGCCCGCCGGTTGGCGACCTCTTTGCAATACAGCCTTATGGGCATAAAGTCAAAGACATCATAGCCGACTTTGATCAGGACGCCGACAAAAACGGCTTTCGGGATCATGTTGATCAGGTCCTGGAAGAGAACCATTTCAATCAGGACAAAGACTCCAACCATGATTCCGGAGAGGCGTAACGTGGAATTTTCCTTGATCATCAGAACCGAGCGGATGGTGGCCTGGGCTCCCGGAATCCCGCCGATGAAACTGATGGCGCCGTTGGCCAGTCCCTGGGCCATCAGTTCTTTGTTCTGCCTGGTTCGTTCGCCGCTCATCTTGTCGACGACCAGAGAGGTCAGCAGGGTATCAAGGTAACACAGCAGGGCGAGCTGGATGGCAAAGGGCAAGGCGGAGGACAGAATGGGGAGCGAGACGCTGCCCGGGATCTGGCTGGTGACCAGATCGAACAGGCCGCTCAGACCGTTGATGCCGCCGGACAGCTGGACTCTTTCGATGGGCAGCTGCAGGATTGCCGTGGCTGCGGTCATGCCGATGATGGCCAGCAGGGTCGCCGGAAGAAAGCGGGCGATCGGTCCGACCAGCATGCGCATGATCGGGGCCAGCCAGAAAATCAGCACCAGCGTGCCGATCGCAACCACCATGTTATGGAGAAGCGGCCCCTTCAGGGCGGTCTTTCCGGCCCAGCCGAACAGCACGTTTATCTGGTCGATCCAGATCAGCAACGCGATACCACTCATGAAGCCGGAGACAACCACGTTGGGAACCAGGCTGATAAAGCGCCCCAGGCGCAGAATCCCCATGATCACCAGCAGAAGACCGCACATCAGGAAGACCAGGTTGATAAATTGGGAAGCTGGAATGGCGAGGGCCCCGCGGCCCACCTGTTCAACCGCATAGGTGACAACGACGGCGCTGACCGCGCTCATCGGGGCGGTCGGACCGGAACACTGCACCCTGGTACCGCCAAAGACCGAGGTCACAAAGGCGATGACCCCGGCTGAAAACATTCCGGCAAATGCGCCCCTGCCGGAAAGAATGCCGAGGGCGGCTCCGAGGCTCAGGGCCACGAAACTGACCGTGAGGCCGGTCACGATGTTCTGAAAAATTTCGCTGAAATCCGTTTTTTTGACGGATGCCGGTTTGGAGTGCAAGAGATCCATGTCCATTCTCGATCAGCTCTGTTCAGGATGATTGAAAACCACGGGCCGTCCCATCTGACGCTTGATTCTCAGCAGGGCGGCAAAAATATCCTCCCTGCTCGCCTCATTGACCAGGGCGGTCAGAAAGCCGGTATCGTGAAGGGCGAAGCCCAGCATTGACAGCAGGTGGAGGTGGGCGCGCAGGGTCGGGGCGATCAGGCAGATCAGGATTCTGACCGCTTTGCCGTCGAGGGCGGCGAAGTCGATTTCATTCTCCAGGAAGGCCAGGGTGACCACCGGTTTCGAAGAGTGCAGGAGGACCGGGTTGCGCGGGTGGGGGATGGCGATTCCGTCACCGACGGAGGTCGAGGCCAGCCGTTCGCGGGCGAGCAGAACCTGGTGAAGATACGCGCGATCGACTTCGTCCGGCAGGCGCATCTGGTTGACCAGGTTGCGCAAAACCGCCTCCTTGTCATCCCCGCCGAGCCGGTAGATGATGCCGCCGGTCTCCAGGGATTCCGTCAGGGTCGGCAGGGGCTGGGATGCTGCCGCCGGTTCTTCGAAGGCTTCCGGTGCGAGTTTCATCCGTCTCGCAGTTGCCCAGTCCAGCAGTTCAGAGCGATTAAAGCGATGCTGCCCCTTGATACGGTAGGCCGGGATCGTTTCTTCCTTGATCCAGCGGTAAATACTTTTTTCCGATACCCGCAGCAATGCCGCGGCATCCTTGACAGATAGGTTCATTGTTGTCTCCATTTGGACAATTATGGACATTAGCCGTTTTTTGAGAAAAAAGTCAATTCAAAAAGTGATTTCGCAATGAGTGCTTTTTCAAGGCTCTATGCTAAAATACTCGAAAATTTTCGGGAGGACTTCGTCATGGCTGATGTTTCACGGTTTATCAACGGCATTATCAATTTTCAGCAGGAGCATTTCGGGAAAAATGCGGAACTTGCCAGTTCCCTCGTTGCTGGTCAGAAACCGCAGGCTCTGCTTATCGGCTGTTGTGATTCGCGGGTCGATCCCGCCCTGATGACCGACTGTTCTCCGGGGGAACTGTTTATTCTGCGCAATATTGCCAACCTGGTCCCTCCCTATCTGAAGAATGATGATTATCATGGTGTCAGTTCCTCCATTGAATACGCGGTCTGCTTTCTGGAGGTGTCGGATATTATTGTCCTCGGCCATTCCGGTTGCGGCGGTATCGAGGCCCTGATGGCCTCTGCCGACGAGCAGAAAATCGGTGAGTTTATCGGAACCTGGGTGAATATCGCGGCTCCGGCACGCGACAAGGTGCTGACCGAAATGGCCGATCAGCCCCGGGACAAGCAGCTCTGTGCCTGTGAAAAAGAGGCGATTCTGGTTTCTCTGAAGAACCTGATGACATTTCCGTGGGTTAAGGAGCGGGTAGCCCAGGGACGCCTGAGCCTGCATGGCTGGTATTATGACATCCGCAACGGCCGTCTGCAGTACTACAACCAACTGACCGGGGCTTTTGACGTGCTGGTCGATCGCTATTCGCCGGCCAGAAGCGTGACCACCGGTGAAACGCCCCCCCCTGCCGCCGAAAAATGATCCGCTCGCTTCCGGAGGGGATAAGGGCGTCTATTCGGTCACTTCAACGATCCGGCCGCGCTTGAACTGCAGCAGGTAGAGCTGCTTTATCGCCTCGCCGAAGGGGTCGAACCCGATGGTTCCGGTAATGCCGAGGAAATTGTCGAGAGCCGCAATCTTTCTACGCAGGTCGTCCCGGTTGGTGACGGCCGGGTCGTCGGCACATTTCAGCATGATGGTGGCGGCCTCAAAGGCCTGGGCCTCCAGAATCGAAGGATCATCACCGTAAGCCTGCCGGTAGAGTTCGACAAAGCGTGCCACTTCCGGAGCTTTGCTGGCGGGGTAGTAGGCGTCAACAAAGACGGCATCTTTCAGGAAGCGACCGGCGCGCTCGGCCAGCTCCGGCGAGTTCCAGCCGTTGATTCCCAGCAGCGTGGTGTCCTTGATACCGTAAAACATCAACTGCGGTGCGAGCAGGCTCATGCGGTCGGCAAACTCGGGAATAAACAGGGCGTGGAACGGTGGCAGGGGATATTCCAGCTCGGGCTGGTCTTCACCCTCTTCGGGGAGCGGCACCGGGCGCTCCCCGTCACGCCAGAGCAGCCGCTCGATGGGTTTCTTGAAATCCGTGCTGTCTTCGGCGTAACTCACGATATCGACGATTTCCCCGCCGGCGCGCAGAACTTCCCGGCGGAACAGGTCCGCCATCTGTTCTCCCAGCCGATTCTGGGGATGGAGTATCGAAAAGGTGAGGTGGCCGGCCGCCATGGCGTAACCGACCAGGGCCTTGATCTGCTGGTTGGCTGTCAGCGTGTCGCGGAAAATAAAATTGCCGAGTTCGGGAAGCGCATCCCCCTGGGCAAGGGTCAGCAGTGGCACCATTTCCTGCTGAGCGCGGCGGGCCGCTTCATCGGCATTGGCACTGAGCAGCGGCCCGATGACCCCCATGACCTTGTCATCGTCGCTGAGGGTGCTGATCAATTGCGCGGCGGAGACCCCTTCGGTGGCCGTATCGCGGTAGATAAAGCGGATGGGCAGGCGGGTTTTGTTATGTTCCTGAAGCGCCAGTTCCAGCCCGTTCTTCACCAGTTGGGCGTAAGATTCATAGCGTCCGCTCAAGGGCAGCAGGACCCCGATACTGTCGCGGCTGAGCCAGTTGTCCTCACCGGTTCTGGCCTGCAGGGCCCTGGCCTCCTGCCAGTAAGGGAAGGTGACGGACGAAGAGAATATCCGGTTGAGATAGCGGTTGGCCCGGTCCGGCTGCTGTTGAACCAGGGCCCGGCGCGCCTGCTGAAGCAGGGCATCCTGTCCCAGGGCCGTCCCCTCCCACATGAAGGCGGCTTCGCCGAGCTGGGCGTTGCTCAGACGGTTCTGCAGCAGGTTGTGAGCTTCGGCCAGCACGGTTGCCGGCCGATCGGTCAGAGAGAGCTGCTGCTGCAGGTAATACAAGGCCTGCAGATAGTCCTGACGGGCGACGGCAGCGGTGGTTAACGCCTTGAGCAAAGCCAGGCGATCACCTGAGGCAAAGGATTCATGAAGCAGGGGCTTGAGCAGGGCCATCCCTTCATTGAGCTGGTCGGTATAAATCTGACTCTGTCCGGTCAGCAGGTCGACTTCCGGGCTGCGCAGCTCCTCGGGCACCTGTTTGAGATAAAGCAGGGCGTCATGGTAGTTGCCGCGGGCCATGAAAATGCGTGCGATAAGGGCAAACCCCTGTGCGGCCTCAGGGGTTGCCGTCTCCTGTTGGACAAAGGAACGCAGGACGGCGAGGGCCTGGTTGTCCTTGCCATTCTGGTAGAGTTGGCGGCCCAGTTCCAGCTGCCTGGAGGATGAGGGCTCCGCTGCAGACGTCATCAGGGGGACTGCGAGCGTCCAGAAAAGAATCAGAACAATAAGCCGCTTCATGCCAACTCCATTGGTGAGACGTTTAACGATGGTGGTCAGTCGAACAGTTCCTTGACTTTATCAAAAAAACTCTTCCCCTGGGGATGAATATCTTCACCGCTTTCTTTGGCAAACTCCTCGAGCAGCTCACGCTGCCTGTTGTTGAGCTTGGTCGGCACTTCAACTTTCAGGATCACCAGCTGATCTCCCCGGCCGTACCCCTGCAGAGACGTGATGCCCTTTCCGGACAGCTTGAGGATCTTGCCGCTCTGGGTGCCGGCCGGGACCTTCATGTTGACTTTGCCTTCCAGGGTCGGGACTTCCAGTTCGCAGCCGAGGGCCGCCTGAACAAAGGAGATGGGGATCTCGCAGATAACGTTCTGCCCTTCCCGTTCGAAGATCGGATGGCTCTCAACGCTGATCACCACATAGAGATCCCCCGGGGGGCCGCCATGCAGGCCTGATTCCCCTTCTCCGCTGAGCTTGAGCCGGGTTCCGGTTTCGACCCCCGCAGGGACTTTGAGGGACAGGGAGCGTTTCTTTTTGACCTGCCCGGTTCCCCGGCAGTCGGGGCACGGATCCTTGATGATCTTTCCTTCTCCCCGGCAGTCGGGACAGGGACGGGTCATGGTAAAGAACCCCTGCTGGTAACGAACCTGGCCGGCCCCCCGGCAGGTCGAGCAGGTCTGCGCCTCGGTTCCCGGGCGGGCCCCTGAACCATGACAGGTCTCGCAGGTCTGGCTGCGGGGCAGCTGCAGTTTCTTTTCGGTACCGAACGCGGCTTCTTCAAAACTGATGGTCAGGTTGTAGCGCAGATCGTCACCGCGCTGACCACGGCCGCCGCGGCGCGAGCCGCCACCGAACAGGTCACCGAAAATATCGCCGAAAATATCCTCGAAAGGTGCTCCGCCAAAGTCAAATCCACCCCCCGAAAAGCCACCGTTGCCACTGACCCCGGCATGGCCGAACTGGTCATAGTTGGCCCGCTTCTGAGAATCGGAGAGAACCGAATAGGCTTCGGTCAGCTCTTTGAATTTCTCTTCCGCTGCCTTGTCCCCGGGGTTTTTGTCGGGATGGTACTGGATCGCCAGACGCCGATAGGCCTTTTTTATCTCTGTTTCACTGGCATTGCGGTTGACACCGAGTACTTCGTAGTAGTCGCGTTTAGCCAAAATAACAATCCTGCTTGATCAACGGACAGGCGCTGATCGGAATGATCAGCGCCTGTGGTTATTTACTTCTTTTCGTCAACGTCTTCAAATTCAGCGTCAACGACATCGTCAGCGGCAGCCCCGTCCGGATTGCTGTCCGCATCGGCAGCCCCGTCCGGGCTCTGGGCCTGGGCGTACATCATTTCAGCCAGCTTGTGAGATGCCTGGGCGAGAGCTTCGCTCTTCTTCTTGATCTCTTCCGGGTCCTCACCTTCCATGGCTTTCTTGAGGTCGTCCAGGGCCTGCTGGATCTGGCCTTTGGTGGCGCTGTCAAGCTTTTCACCATGTTCGCTCAGGGATTTTTCGGTGGTGTAGGCCAGACCGTCGGCCTGGTTTTTGGCCTCGATCAGTTCGCGTTTTCTCTTGTCCTCGCCGGCATGGGCTTCGGCATCCTTGACCATGCGATCGATCTCTTCATCCGACAGGCCGCTCGATGCGGTGATCTGGATCGACTGCTCTTTGCCGGTACCGAGATCTTTAGCCGACACGTGAAGGATACCGTTGGCATCGATATCGAAAGTGACCTCGATCTGGGGGACCCCACGCGGTGCCGGCGGAATGCCGACCAGCTCGAAATTGCCGATGGTCTTGTTGTCGGACGCCATTTCCCGCTCGCCCTGGAGAACATGGACGGAGACGGCCGGCTGATTGTCGGCTGCCGTCGAGAAGACCTGACTCTTTTTACAGGGCACGGTGGTGTTCTTTTCGATCAGCTTGGTCATGACGCCGCCCAGGGTTTCAATACCAAGAGACAGCGGAGTGACATCAAGAAGCAGGACATCCTTGACGTCACCGGTCAGAACCCCGCCCTGGATGGCCGCACCGATGGCCACGACTTCGTCGGGATTGACCCCCTTGCTTGGGGTTTTTCCGAAAATTTCCTTGACCTTGTCCTGAACCGCGGGCATCCGGGTCATGCCGCCGACCAGGATGACTTCGTCGATTTCGCTGGCCGACAGGCCGGCGTCCTTCAGGGCGGTCTGACAGGGGGCAACCAGCTTGGACAGCAGCTCGCTGCAGATGCTTTCCAGCTTGGAGCGGGACAACTTCATGTTGAGGTGCTTCGGACCCGACTGGTCGGCGGTGATGAAGGGCAGGTTGATGTCGGTTTCCATGGAGGACGACAGCTCGCACTTGGCTTTTTCGGCGGCTTCCTTCAGACGCTGCAGGGCCATCTTGTCATTGCGCAGGTCGATCCCCTGCTCTTTCTTGAACTCGTCGGCGACATAATCGATGATGCGCAGGTCGAAGTCTTCACCGCCGAGGAAGGTATCCCCGTTGGTCGCCTTGACCTCGAAAACCCCGTCGCCCAGATCAAGAATGGAGATATCGAAGGTCCCGCCCCCCAGGTCGAATACGGCGATGGTCATCTCGTTCTTCTTGTCGAGCCCGTAAGCCAGAGATGCGGCGGTCGGCTCGTTGATGATGCGCAGGACATTGAGACCGGCGATCTTGCCGGCGTCTTTGGTGGCCTGGCGCTGGGAGTCGTTGAAGTAGGCCGGAACGGTAATGACCGCGTCGGTGACTTTCTCGCCGAGGTAGTCTTCGGCAGTCTGTTTCATTTTCTGCAGGACCATGGCGGAGATTTCCGGGGCGCTGTATTGCTTGTCGCGGCATTCAACCCAGGCGTCGCCGTTGTTGGCTTCGATGATTTTGAAAGGACTGATCTGGCGGTCCTTCTGTACGGCCTCCGACGAGAACTTCCGGCCGATCAGGCGTTTGATCGCGAAAAGAGTGTTTTCCGGATTGGTGACGGCCTGGCGTTTCGCCTGCTGGCCGACGATACGCTCACCGCTTTCGGTAAACGCCACCATCGACGGCGTTGTTCTTGATCCTTCCGAGTTGGCGATGACAACCGGCTCGCCACCTTCCATGACGGCGACGCAGGAGTTGGTGGTTCCCAAGTCTATACCAATAACTTTACCCATGATTTATATCCTCCCTTTATTTCTTGTATTTTCAGGATGCTTATTCTTCACTGTCCGGTTGCTCCGGCAGTTCGTCTTCCGTTTTTGCTTCCGCCGCAGGCTCCGAGGGAGCTTTGGCGACCATGACAAACGCCGGCCGTAACAGCCGTTCGTTGAGCTGATAGCCTTTTTGCAACTGCTGCACAACGGTGTTGACCGGTTGGTCAGCGGTTTCAAGCTGCCCCATGGCCTGGTGCAGGGCCGGATCAAACGGCTGCCCCATGGCTTCGATGGGGGTGACGCCGAACCGGCTGAGGACCTGGCTGAACTGGTTGAGGGTCATTTTGACCCCTTCCAGCAAGCCATTATCTGCCTGCTCGGCATGCTCAACAGCGCGTTCGAGATTGTCGATAACAGGAAGAATTTCGCGCAGAATGTTTTCGTTGGCAAATTTTGCCAGATCTTCTTTTTCCCTTTGGGTCCGCTTGCGCAGATTATCCATGTCGGCCAGGGTTCTCAGGTATTGCTCCTTGTGTGTCCTGGCTTCCTCCTGGGCCTTGGCGAGATCGCTTTTCAACTGTTCCTCAACCGAGACAAGTTCCGGTTCGATGGCCGGTTCCTGTTCTGTTTGCCCAGTCTCTTCAACCGCTTTCTGCTCAAGCTCAGGCTCTTGCTGTTCGGTATTGTTGCCCACCTTATAACTCCTTTTATTGGCTTTGGATTTATTCTATTTCCCGTTCCAGAAAGCTACTGACCAGCTGCGCCGTAAAATCGACGATGGGAATAACCTGGGAATAGTCCATTCTGACCGGACCGATGACACCCAGGGTCCCGATGGCACCCTTCTGATTGGAAAAATTCGATGTAATCAGGCTGC
Organism: Geopsychrobacteraceae bacterium; assembly: GCA_963677135.2. Taxonomy (GTDB): domain Bacteria; phylum Desulfobacterota; class Desulfuromonadia; order Desulfuromonadales; family Geopsychrobacteraceae; genus Seleniibacterium. The sequence goes on from CAXXLS010000009.1 coordinate 389,489, forward strand.
AGCCATCGAGATCGACGCAGCTGCTTTCACTGCCGATAAAAATCTGAACCCCCTGGGCGGACTGGCTGCGGTCAAGCAACTCGATCAGCAGCTTCTTGCTTTCCAGGGTCTGAATCAACCGTTTCATCTGCTGAGGCGATGAGAACTCGGGTTGTTCGAGCATCAGGGACGTCCCGGAAACGTAAATCTGGTTTTCCACTTCCTCCTGCAGGGCCGCACATGACAGGCTCAGGGCCTGTTTCCGAAGCTGATCGTAAAGGATCCTTTCCTCCCGCAGCTGCTCGTTCAGTTTTTTTCTGACCTCCTGAATCGACAGCCCGGTCAGTTCCTTGTTTAAAAAATTGCTGATCTGTTCCAGTTGCCGCGTATCGAGGTCGGGATCGGCTTCGATGACCTTATTCTGAACAAGGCCGGATTCGGATACGTAGATGACCAGCAGCCTGCCCTTGGACAGTTTGACAAACTCGATCTGCCGGAAAACGGTCGTCGAAAATTTCGGGGCCATGACCAGACCCGTATATTTGGACAGGCCGGACATCACCCTGCCGACTTCCTGCATGATATCTTCCAGTTTCATGTTCTGGAAATGGTAATTTTTGCGCAGGCGTGATTTTTCCTGCTGGGTCAGGTCCCGGACCTGCAACAAGGTGTCGATGTAATACTGGAAACCCTGAGCGGTCGGTATTCTCCCGGCAGAGGTGTGGGGAGAACACAAAAAGCCCATCTCTTCAAGATCGGCCATGACATTACGAACCGTTGCCGGGGACAGGTTGAAACCATGCCTGCGGGTAATGGCCCGGCTGCCAACCGGCTCCGCAGAACTGATATAGTCTTCAACTATTGCTTCCAGGATGTTCTGGCTGCGTTCATTGAGCTCCTCAGCCATAATAATCTCCACTTTTCGAACCGTGGCACAATGCCTTGTTGTTTAGTGTTAGCACTCAACGGTGTTGAGTGCTAACATCGCAGCCTATCAACGCAGGTGATATTTGTCAAGGTTTATGGAGACTGAAACTTATGGAGGGCATCGGAGGAAATCAGCGGGTCGGAGCGCTGTCAGCTCACAGAAAATGGCTGATCAGAGTGTCGTAGATAAGCCAGCCATCCAGGTTGAAATGCAGGTTCGCCCCCTTTTTTTCAAGATACCCGCGACACTGGGAAAGAGCAGCGGCGAAATAGCTCTCGGCGTCCCGGTGGAAGCGGTTTCTGAAGGTTTCGAGGTCAAGGCCGTCTCGCGTTCTGAGCGCCAGGTAGCAATATTCGCTCATGGCCGATTCGCAGGTGAAGGTTTCCAGCCGCACAGCTGGGTTCCTGCGCTGTCGGATGGCGTCCCGATAGGCCTTAAGATCGGCCGGGATGTGCCAGCGTTCCCCCCAGTTCCTGTCCAGGTAGCCATGAGCGCCACAGCCGACGGCAAGACAGCTGCGCCTCTGCCAGTAAACCTGGTTGTGTCTGCAGCGGCGACCGGGGCGGGCGAAGTTTGAAATTTCATAATGTTCGTAGCCGGCGTCCGCAAGCAGGGCGTCTATCCGGCGGTACTGTGCGGTGTAAAGGTTGTCCCCGCAGGGACGGAGTTCCCCCCTGGCAAGCTGCTCGGCGAACGGGGTATCCGGTTCGATAGACAGGCCGTACAGAGAAATGTGCTCGGGCTCCAGGGCCACGAGTCCCTGGACTTCGGCCGCGCATTGTTCAAGCGTTTGCCCCGGCAAGGCAAACATCAGGTCAAGGCTGATATTGTCAAATCCGGCCTGGCGGGCGTTTCGCAAGGCATCGACCGCTTGCCTGGAACTATGAATCCTGCCGAGGCGTTTCAGGTTGCGGTCATCAAGGGACTGGATGCCCAGTGACAGGCGGTTCAGACCGGCCTGGCGGTAATCCCTGAGTTTTTCTGAAGACACGGTTCCCGGGTTGGCTTCCAGAGTGATTTCCGCCTGGTCGGCCATTCCCAGGGTGGCGTCAAGGTGAGCGAGCAGATCCGAGAGCTGGCCGGGATCAAGCAGAGACGGAGTGCCGCCACCGAAAAAGATGGTGGCCAGGGGGGCCTGTCCATGAGCTTCCCGGCCTAAGAGGGAAATATTCTGTTTCAGAAGACGGACATAGTCGGCGAGTTCGTCGCGTGATCCCGCCAGGGAATAAAAGTCACAGTAAGGGCATTTCTGGGCACAATAGGGGATATGCAGATAAATGGAACTCATGACGGCATAGTGGCACGGTTCGAGTTGTTTGTCTAATATTCAACCGCGACAATGAAATTACGACGTCTCCGCGCAAGCCCTTGATGTCCTTGCCACAACGAAAAATTGCTCGTTTCCAATCTGAAAACTGACGCATTGCTCTCCGGAGTTTCCGGATGGCAACTAAATAGCGGCAGAGGCGGGTCCCTGGCCGACTGTTTCTCATGCCCTCCGGGCTCTTTTGTGCTGTTCAGCAGTGGACAAGATCATGGAGAGATCGGCGCCAGGAGGTAACCAGCCCTTCCCGTGCAGGCGGGAAGGGCTGGTTGGTGTCAGTTGAAGTAGAGTATCGACATGGCGGCCAGAAACAGGACAGCAAGGAAGACACCGGCACCCAGGGGGTAGGCATTGAGTCGGGTGCGGTCATCGATCCTGGCCTGGTCCCTTTTGAGAGTGCTGTCATCTCCGCTGACCTCGGCGGTCAGCTGGAGAATATGCCGCTGAATATTGCGCGAGGGATCTTCAAAGAACCGGCTGAGAATCTGGGGAATTCGCTGCATAAAAATCCGGTCGCCGAAGGCGTTGATCCCGTTGAAGATTTTGTCGCAGCCATAGAGGAAGAAGCGTCCGCCTTTACGGTAAACCCAATCCGTGTCCAGGTTGATGGCACGGATTTCGGCCGGGTAGATGGCGGACAGCATGAGCAGGGCAAAGGCAAGAGCTCCAAACATGAGTAATTGCAGCTGCCCGACAACATGGTCGGCTGTGTACGGGATATAATCGACCGCATAGGGGAGCAGATTATAGAGCGGTTTCGGGAAAATACCGACGCCAATACAGAATGCCGAGGCGATCCCCATGGCGAGAGTCATGTTCCAGGGCGCTTCTTTGGGGCGCAGGCCGGAATCATGACCGAAGAAGATAAAGAATGGAACCTTGATGCCGGCGTGATGAAAAACACCGGCCGAGGCAAACATGAGAATCAGCCAGACGATGGTCAGATGCTCATGCCCTGCGGCGCTGACAATCATCGATTTACTGACGAATCCCGAGAAGAGTGGAAAGGCGCTGATCGACGCCGCACCGACAATGCAGCAGATGCAGGTTATCGGCATGTATTTGTAGAGTCCGCCGAGATCGGTACATCTGATCTTTCCGGTACGATACAGCACCGCTCCGGCACTCATGAACAACAGCCCTTTGTAAAGGATATGGGCGAAGGCATGGGCGACGGCACCGTTAATGGCCAGGGGGGTGCCGATGCCGATACCGACCATCATGAAACCGACCTGGTTGATCAGGCTGTAGGAGAGGACGCTGCGAATATCATTTTCGAGCACGGCGTAGAAGATCGGGACGAACGTCATGACGGCCCCGAGAATGATCAGGACGTCGGTGCCCGGGAAGGTCCGGGCCATGACATAAACAGCGCTTTTCGTGGTAAATGCGCTGAGAAACACGGCACCGGAATAAGATGCGGCCGGGTAAGCGTCTTTCAGCCAGGAGTGCAGCGGCGGAATAGCGGCATTGACGGCGATACCGATAAAGATCAGCCAGGATGAGAGTCCGCTCAGGCCGACGAAATCGACATCCAGGGAGGCCGTTTCCTGAAGCCTGAGAATGATTCCGGCGAGCAGGAACAATCCTCCGGTCAGGTGGATCAGCACATACCGAAACGCCGCATTGCGGGCGATTTTGTCGCGGGCGGCGAGGATGACGAAGGTCGAGGCGATGGCCATCAGTTCCCAGAAGACGTACAGGGTAAAGAAATCCCCGGCAAAGGTGACGCCGAGGGCGCTACCGGCATAGACCAGAGCCGACGATTGTTCCAGACGGTCGTCATTCTGAAATGCGAACAGGACAGCGAGGACGCTGACAATGGAGAAGATCAGTCCGAACACCCGGTTCAGGCGGTCGACCTTGAGGAACGTCAGGTCCTGATTGAACAATGAATAGTGCCAGGATGTTCCCTCGGGCAGAAACCAGACGGTCACCAGGGCAAGCAGAGGCGCTGCCAGAAGAACCGCCTTGCGTAATCCTTTAGGTAAGAACGGGGCTATGGCGGCTGCCGCCAGAAAAAATAAAGCCGGTGGCAGGTTACTTATCATAGTAATCCTCGTCTCTCATGATGAAAATGCGCAGAACTTTGGCGAGGAGCACCAGGAGAACACAGGAGATAAAGCCGTAGGCGGCTGAAAAACTCGGTGCGCCATCAAGTCCGAACACGACGTGCTTGTCGATAAACAGGTCGATGACCAGCAAAACGACCAGGCTGGCATAGAAAATTCGTAAAAACAGAATGAGGTTGCTCTTCTTGTCAAACCATCCGCTTTTTTTATCCATCAGTGTCCTCCGCCATGTGAAAGCACGCCGCAGAAAGCGAGAATCAGATAGAAGATCCCCAAGGCAAAGACGATGTTGAAAGCGGTACGGTACCCTGGCCACGGGTCATGACCAAGTTCGACGATTTCGCCTTGTTCATTTTTCTTAATCGTGTCTGACATGAATCAACCTCCGATAGCGAGTTTTGCCAGGGTCACAAAGGTGCCGTGACAGAAGAACAGCAACAACGACGCTAAAGCTGTGAAGCAGATCGGAACGAGGCAGAAAAGCGGAGCTTCTGTTACTCCGGCTTCTGCATCCTCCGGCAGCGGATTTATAAAAGCGCGGTAAACGATCGGCAGAAAATAAGCTGCGTTCAGCAGGGAGCTGAACAGCAGGACGACCAGTAAAACCGTCTGGTGTCCGGATGCTGCGCCGGTCAGCAGCGTCCATTTACTGATGAATCCGCCCAGGGGGGGCAAGCCGATGATGCTCATGGAGCCAAGGAAAAAGGCAAAGAACGTGATCGGCATCTTGCGGCCCAGGCCGTCGAGTTGACTGATATATTTTTTACCGGCAGCGACATAGATAGCGCCGGCACAGAAAAACAGGGTGATCTTGCCGAAAGCATGCATGGCGATGTGAAGGATTCCGCCGGTCATCCCGGCGGCGGTCAGCATGCCGGCGCCCAGAATCATATAGGACAGCTGACCGATGGTCGAATAGGCCAGGCGTCGTTTCAGGTTGTCCTGGGTCAGGGCCACCAGTGAGGCCGTCAGGAGAGTGACAGAAGCCAGGGACGTGATAATCCAGCCAAGATCGGCGCTGAGTAGCTGCTCCGGTCCGAATATGTGGAAGATGATGCGCAGGATGGAGAAAACCCCGACTTTGACGACAGCCACACCGTGCAGGAAGGAGCTGACCGGAGTCGGTGCGACCATCGCGGCCGGCAGCCAGCCGTGGAACGGCATCAGGCCTGCCTTGGCAAAACCGAACAGAAACATGACCAGGATCAGGGCCAGCAGTTGCGGACTGGCGCCACTGTGCGCCATGATGCCGCCAATTTTGAAATCAAGGGTGCCTGCCAGAGAGTAGACCAGGATCATGGCCGGCAGGGCCAGCCCGATGGACGTGCCGAGGATATAGGTCAGGTATTTGCGGCCGGATTTTTTGGCTTCGTCGTTCTGTTCGTGGGTGACCAGCGGATAGGTCGACAGCGACAGCATTTCGTAAAACAGGTACATGGTCAGCAGGTTCGCCGAAAACGCGACCCCCAGGGTGGCGGAAATAGCGACGGCAAAGGAGGCGAAATAACGCGTCTGGGCGTGTTCCTTGAGACTGCGCATGTAGCCGATGGAGTAGAGTGAGGTAAAGAACCAGAGAATGGACGCGACCAGGGCGAAGAACATGCCCAGGGCATCGACCCTGAGAGCCAGGGGAACGCCCTCGATCACCTCGGCGATGGTCCATTCGAAACCGCCACCGGCGAGAACTTTGGGAAGCAGGGAGGCGACGATGATCACTTTGCCCAGGGCAATCAGCAGGGTCCAGCTTTCCCGCAGGTTCGGACGGCGGTTCGACAAGATGATGGGGATCGACCCGATCAGCGAGATTAGGATGGCCATGAGGGGCCAGATCGAAATTTGATAGCTCATAATAAACGGTGCCCTGTCTTCAACTCATTGCTGCAGATGATGTAACGGATATCGATAAGCCTGTTACAGGTTTAAAAGGTTACGGGTAAGGCCAGCTTGATGACGGTATCCACCAGTGGGCCGGAGTAGAAGCCGATCAGAATGAGAATGACCGCCGAGATCCACAGAGGAACCTGCATGCTGACCGGAGCTTCATCGAACGTTTCAACGGGGTGGTGCTGCCCCGGTCTGAAAAAATAACCGATCTCAATGATACGGAAAAAGAGCACGGCATTGACCAGGGAGCTGAAAAGCAGGGCCACGACATAACCCCACTGACCGGCCTCGATACCGCCCAGCAGAAGGTACCATTTACTGAAAAAACCCGCGGTCGGCGGAACGCCGATCATGGAGAAGGCGCCGATGGTGAAGGCCGCCATGGTAATCGGCATTTTCCGGTAGACCCCCTTGAGGCTGTCAAACTCCAGATCCCCCAGCTTGTAGAGAAGGGCGGCAGCCGCCAGGAACAGGCAGAGGGTCATCAGCGCGTCATTGACGATGTGCAGCACAGCGCCGGTCATTCCCGTGTTGTTGGCCAGCCAGACGCCCCCGACCATGTAGCCGACTTCCGCGACAATGATATAGGTCAGCATCCTTTTCAGGTTGCGCTGAGCCAGGGCGAGTCCCGAGCCGCAGAAGATGGCGATGGTTGCCAGCCAGACGACACCGTTCTGGATATACGGGTTGTGAAAGAACAGGTAATCGACGGAAAAGACCGAAAACATGATCCTGATCATCAGGTAGATGGTCACCTTGGTCATCAGCGGGGCCGAGATCATGGCGGTACCGGTGGGTGCCAGGGAATAGGCGTTCGGCAGCCAGCCATGGAGCGGGAACAGCGCCATTTTGACCCACAGACCGACCAGGATGAAGGCCAGTGCTGTGGCGATGGCGGCCCCTCCGGGAGTGGTCTGGAGAATCCGGGCGATATCAGCCATATTGAGGCTGCCGGTCATGATGTAGAGGTAGCCGACGCCGAGCAGGTAGAAACAGGCTCCCAGTGAGCCCATGATAATATAATTGAAACTGGCCAGGGGGGCCCTTCCCCTTCCCATGGCGATCAGGCCGTAGGTGGTGATGGAGGTGATTTCAAGAAGCACGTAAAGGTTGAAGGCGTCACCGGTCAGAATCAGCCCGAACAGCCCGGTAATAAAGATCAGGTAAAGCGTAAAAAACATGTACTCTTTGTCCGGCAGCTCCTGGAATACAGATTTCAGGGCCGAACCGGTCGCCAGCAGTGCGGCGACGGAGACCAGGACCAGCATCAGGGCCGACAGATGGTCAATCACCAGCTCGATCCCATAGGGTGGCTTCCAGTTGCCGACCGTGTAGCTGTAGCCCCCGTGGCTGACGACATCGCCCAGCACAACCAGGGACAGGACTGATGACAGCGCCAGACAGCCAAGGGTGAGGGGGGCAATCCAGATTTTGGACCGCCGGCCGAGGAGGTTGACAAAGAATGCTGTCAGCAGCGGGGCTGCCAGGACGAAGAGAGGTAGATTTGATGCACTCATTTTCCGAGCTTCTCCAGAATTTCGCCCTCTTCGAGGGTTCCGTATTCACGATAAATGCGCTGCAGAATAGCCAGGGCGACCCCGGTCACACTGACTGAAACGACGATGGCGGTCAGCATGAGAACGTGGGGAAGAGGGTTGACGATCGAAGTGACATTGACGCCATGCTCGAGCGCTTCATATTTGTTCAGAATCGGGATTCTGGCGCCCTGTTTGACCCCGGCCGACACGAACATCAGGATAATCGCGGTCTGGAAGATATTCATGCCGATCAATTTTTTAACCAGGTTCTTTTTGCCGATCATGGCGTAAAACCCGATCATCATCAGGATGACGTAGATCCAGTAGTTGAATTTGGCAACAAAAAGTTCAGCAAACTGTTCCATGATTAAAGCCCTTCTTCCATCTCGCCCTTGGAACCCAGAACCCAGAACAGTCCGGCCATAATGCTCATGACAGCCAGCCCGACCCCGACCTCGACAATGAAAATGCCGAAGGAGCGCCATTCGATGGGGCCCATGGGAAGCAGAGTGTCAAGGGCGCTGTAGTCAAGGAACAAACCACCGAAAAGGGCGCACAGGGCAGCCGTTCCGGTGAAGATCAGGGCTCCCAGGTTGGCGAAAACGCCATTGACGGTTTCCGACATGTACTGCATGGAGAACTTCTGATCAAACGCCAGGGCGAGAACAACGAAAGAGGCGCCGAGGATGACCCCGCCCTGAAACCCGCCGCCGGGGCTGTAGTGACCATGAACGATGACGTAAAGCCCGAACAGCTGAATGAAGGGGACCATCATGCGAACGGCCGTCTGGATAATCAGGCTTTCTCCAAGCTTCTGTTTGGCGGTTCTTTCCTGTAGTAATTTCATGGTGTGCTCCGACCCTGGTCGTCCTGTTTTTTTCTTCTGCGCAGAACGCCCATAACCGCCATGCCGGCACAATAGATAACCACTGTTTCGAACATGGTGTCGTAGCCCCGATAGTCGCCAAGGACGGCAGTGACGATATTGGGAACATGCGTTTCGGGAACGGCTTCACTAATAAAATAGGCGGACAGGTGCCGGGCCGCGGGAGAGTCGGGATCTCCGAATGCGGGGAAATCCATGGTCCCGTAAAGGAGTACGGCACCGGTAACGAATGTCGCGAGCAGGGCTAGAGCTTTCAATCCTTACTCCTCCTTGTGGTATTCAGAATCGCGGCGATAAAGAGCACGGTACTGATGCCGGCACCAACGGTCGCTTCGGTGAAGGCTACGTCAACGGCCCCCATTTCCGCCCACAGCAGGCACATGAAGAAACTGTAGACGCCGAAGATGATGGTGGCACTGAGCAGATCCTTGACCGTTATGGCCGCAATAGCGCAAATGACGACAAGCAACAGAATCAGTAAGTCAAGAGCCCAGATCATGATTATCTCTTCTTCTTGGCCCAGGGTACGACGCCGATAACCAGGGCCGTTTTGGTTATGGCGTGGGTTGCCGTCGGACTGGCAACATAGATAAAGACGGCAATCAGCATGATTTTAATGGCGACCAGGATGCTGCCGAAGCTGAAGTCCTGCAATTGGTACAGGGCCGCGGCGATGATGATAAGCACTGCGGCCAGGGAGTCGGACTTTCCGGCGGCATGCAGGCGGCTGTAGAAATCTGGAAAGCGCAGTACACCGATGACCCCGATGGTGAAAAAGAACAGCCCGGCAATCAGAAAAAAAGCGATGGCGATACTCATTGGTTCTCTCCGGTACTGGAAGCGGTTTCTTCGTGCAGCGGGGCTTCCCGGTCAAGGAAGTCGCTGAGCACTTCGTCGGATCTTTTCTTGCGCAGAAAGTACCTGGTGGCCCCGAGGGTCGCGATAAAATTGAGCAGGGCATAGGCAATGGCGATATCAACGAACATTTCCAGGTCGTGCAGCAGAATCCCGATGAGCAGCAGCAGGGTGGTCGTTTTGGTGCCGATGATGTTACCGCCCAGAATCCGGTCGAGAACGGTTGGTCCCACGATCAGACGATACATGCTGAGCAGCATCAGAAAAATGAGCCAGATTCCGGCGAAAAGGATGATATTTTCAAGCATGTCTATTCAATCTCCAGGGCTTTGGCGACGCGTTGTTCCATTTCCCCCGGCAGCCCGGCTGCCGCTTTCTGGGTCAGTGCGTAGACGGCGATCTGATTTTCAAAAATATTGACCGTAATGGTGCCCGGCGTCAGAGTGATGGATTGAGCCATGGCGACTTTGGAGATCGGTCTTTTAAGAATGGTTTCAAAGCGGAACAGGTGGGGGTCTATTTTTTCCAGCATGCGCGGATGCAGCACGATATAGGTAATTTCCAGGTTGGCGATGATGATCTGCCAGAGCAGGTAGGGGAGATAGCGGATCATACCGAACAGTTCCCGCAGCCAGGATTTTCCTTCGTCAGGGAACAGCAGGTTGCTGCTCAGGCAGGCAACGATCAGGCAGCACAGAACGCCCAGGGTGAAATGGAATGGATCAAACATGCCAGACATGATGATCCAGAAGATCAGCATAATGACAAAGGTGGCAATTTTGGCCTTCATAAGGTACAACTCCAGTGCTGCAACCAGTCGATCTGGGGTTAATGGTTTTATCTCCAGGTGATAGCGAACTTAAAAACTGCCAATTTATTAAATCCCCGACGTGTCGGCATCGGGAGGCAACGTAAACGCTGAACAGAATATTTTATCTAACATTTTTTCGAAACCTGTCCATGCGGGCATGGGCACGCTCCGTCTCTCCGTTACATAAAATCAATCAATGAGGTGAGCTGGGTAGAGTCTTTTAAAACAGTTTTTGAAAGACTGTTCGTTGGCATAACATTACATGAAAAATCTGTCTAACACGGTCCTGAAACTGCGGTCAATAAAATCCCATATAACGAACTGCAATATTGATATGTAGGATTTTTTTGTCTATTTGTCGTAGGTGGCGAAATTTTCGACCAGCAAAGACTCCATATTTGGTGCATTATTCCGATAAATGGAGCCAGATACAACCCTTTTCTCGACAGTGTCCCTGTCAGCCGGCAAAAAAAATGACAGCAGTATTTGTGCCAAAGTTTTTCCGCAAAACGGCCAGGCTTGGCCGTCGCGATTGATAACCGGAGCTAAATCAGGTCCTTAGGTGCCTTTTCATTGGTATGGCAAAGGTCTGGGCTGATTGTGGAAACGGTTCCCGCATACGGGGATGTGGGAAAAAATTACTCACCTGGGCTGCCGCACTGATGAAAATCGCGTCTGTCTTTTTATTCGGCAAGCCGCTGAGCCGAATCGCGGTAACGGGCCGGAACCTGCTTGAGGCTGTCGGCGAATTGCAAAGTGCCGTTGCGGTCCACATAAAGGTAGCGACTGTTTTTTTCAACCTTTTCCGGAGAGGCCTCCCGAGTAATGACGCTGGCAATGGAATCGCCGGCGGTGCGGGGTTTGGCGGGACTGGCGGCCGGTTTCCCCGGGGACTTGGAAGCCCCTCCCTCAGCCAGGTTGCCCAGCCGCTGGCGGAAATCGATGTAGAACTGCTGGGTTTCTCTGAGCCCGCTTATGGTCATGGGCCAGCTGAGCATCAGCTGGTCGAAACTGAGGATCATGGCAAGGACCACGACGACCCATAAAAAATATCTGAACATTCTGAACATGCGAATCTCCACTGAATGTAACGCCGGTGTCGGCGCATGGGATATCTTCCCGAAAGCAACGAACGTTTTCAATGTCTGGTCGTGCGCTGGTGACAGGCTGGCGCGCTCCGTTCGGAACGCAGGCATCTTACCTGTGCCGCGAGGGAAACTCAAGTCATCCAAAAAGCGGCAGATGGTTCCATTTTCCCTATAAATATGCAAGAATGCGCATTCGTCAATTGTTCAAGCCAAGGAGCCCGTATAATGAGTGAGACACAGTACGATGTGATAATCATAGGAGGAGGCCCGGCCGGGATGACCGCTGGGCTTTATGCTTCCCGTGCCTGCCTGAGATCCCTGATGCTCGAGAAAATGATCATGGGCGGGCAGATGATGACCACCACCCTGGTTGAAAACTGGCCAGGTTTTCCCGGTGGGATAGAGGGGCCCGAACTGATGATGCGGTTTCAGGAACACTGTGTCGAGTTCGGTCTGGAAACCGGTTATGGAGCGGTCGAAAAAATTATCGATCATGGTCATTGGAAGACACTGGTTGTCGATGGTAAAGAGATGACCTGCAAGGCGGTGATCATCGCGAGCGGGGTGGTTCCGCGCAAGCTGGGCCTTGAGGAAGAGGCTGCGCTGGTCGGCCGTGGCGTGTCCTATTGTGCGACCTGTGATGGCGCATTTTTTCGCAACGTGCCCATCGCCGTGGTCGGCGGCGGGGATACGGCTGCCGAAGAGGCCCTCTATCTGACCCGTTTCGCCAGCAAGGTTTACCTGGTGCATCGCCGTGACAAGCTGCGGGCCACCAAGATCCTGCAGGACCGGGTCATGGCCAATGACAAGATCGAGGTCGTCTGGGATTCCGTGGTCGAACGTCTGCAGGCCGATCAGAGCGGGCTGACCGGGGCCATCCTGAAGAATGTCAAGACGGAAGACTCTCGGGCCATCGATATCCACGGTCTGTTCGTGGCCGTCGGCGTGACGCCGACCACCGGTTTCGTTGGCGATCTTCTCGAGAAGACCCCGGAGGGCTACATCGTTGCCGGTGAGGATACCGTGACCTCCGTGCCCGGGATTTTCGCTGCGGGCGATTGCCGGACCACGGTCCTCAAGCAGGTGTCGACGGCGGTCGGTGATGGCGCCGTCGCCGCGATTATGGCTGAAAAATACATTGATGAAATGGAGCATCTGGCGAAATCAGCGTCCTGATTCACCGCCGCCAGATAACATATATTGAATGCAAGTACTCTGCCGCAGTCGTTACGGCGGCAGGTCCAGGGGGGGATATGCTTGCCAAAGTTTGTTCAGGGGCCCTGATCGGTATTGATGCTTACCCGGTCGAGGTCGAAGTCGATATTGCCCAGGGGTTGCCTCAGTTCTCGACGGTCGGGTTGCCGGAAGGAGCCGTCAGGGAAAGCAAGGATCGCGTCAAGTCCGCCATCAAGAACAGCGGATACGATTTTCCGGCCCGACGGATCACCATCAACCTGGCGCCGGCCGATATCCGTAAGGACGGAGCGGCTTTTGATCTGCCGATTGCCATCGGGCTGCTGTGCGCCACCGGGGTCGTCAATCGGGAGAACCTCGCCAGCTATGTCCTGCTCGGCGAACTGTCCCTGGACGGGCGGATTAAGCCGGTCCGGGGTGTGCTCCCGGTCGCCGTCGCCGCTCGTGACTGGGGGACAGAAGCGTTGATTCTGCCCCGTGAAAACGCCGAAGAGGGGGCGGTTGTGGCCGGCCCTTCCGTCTATGCCGTTACGGACCTCTCCGAGGTCGTTGCCCTGATCAATGGCGAATTGAAGCTTGCCCCATACCAGGTCGACAGCGGACAGGATTCGTTCGCGGCCAGCCATGACGGCGAGGACTTTTGCGAGGTCCGGGGCCAGGAACATGTCAAGCGCGCTCTGGAGGTCGCTGCCGCCGGCGCCCACAACATCTTGATGAGCGGACCTCCCGGCAGCGGCAAAACCATGCTGGCCAGGCGACTGCCGACGATCCTTCCCGATTTTACCTTTGAAGAAGCCCTGGAAACGACCAAGATTCATTCCGTAGCGGGGCTGCTTGCCCACAACCATGCTCTGCTCCGCCAGCGGCCCTTCCGTTCCCCTCATCATACCATTTCTGATGCCGGACTCATCGGCGGAGGCAGCTATCCGCGTCCGGGGGAAGTGTCCCTGGCTCACCGGGGGATTCTGTTTCTCGATGAATTCCCCGAGTTCAAAAAGAACGTTCTCGAGATGCTCCGGCAGCCCCTGGAGGATGGCCAGGTTTCCATCAGCAGGGCGGCACTGAGCCTGACCTACCCGGCTGATTTCATGCTGGTGGCCGCCATGAACCCGTGTCCGTGCGGATTCATGGGGGATCGTCAGCATGACTGTACCTGCACCCCGGCCATGATTCAGCGCTATCGAAGCCGCCTTTCCGGGCCGCTGCTCGATCGGATCGATCTTCATGTCGAGGTGCCCAGGGTTCCCCATAAGGATCTGACCGACCTGCGCCCCGCCGAATCGAGTGCCGTCATCCGGGAGCGCGTCAACCGGGCCCGACAATGGCAGCGCCAGCGGTTGTCCCCGTACGGTCTGCATGCCAACAGCCAGATGCAGGCACGGCATATCCGTAAATTTTGTTCCCTCGACGGCCCCGGGGAAGCCCTGCTGGAGCAGGTGACGGATAAACTCGGTCTGTCGGCTCGCAGCTTCACCCGGATTCTGAAGTTGGCCCGGACGATCGCCGATCTGGCAGGCGAGGAGGGGATCGCAACCATCCACTTGAGTGAGGCGATCCAATACCGGGGTCTGGATCGCAAAACCGCCTAGTTTTCAGCGCCCGCTATTCGAGCAGCTCCACCTCGACGGTCACGTCGGGAAATCTGGCCTTGATGGCCCGTTCGACCCGAATCCGATGAGTCCAGACCGCGCCGATGTTGGTCATCGGGTCTTCCCGCTGGCGCAGGTAGATAACGCCATCGTCGCTGATCTTCTGTAATTCAATGGAACCTCCATCCCCTTCAATGCCGGACCGGAACTGGTCGATGATGTCATTGATCTGTTCTTTCACAGGCGACTCCTTTTGAAAGATGCGCAGAAAGCGGCAATTGCTGCCGGTAGTCTTTCCTGGATATTTGGCGGAATTCCTGCCATTGGCACTTTGTGTGCACAAAGCTCATACGATATATGAATGTGCAGAGTCGATTGCCATAACCATGCCAATAGCAACCGGGAAACGCCCTGCTGTCAGCCAAGGGGAGGAGATACTATGGATTTCAATCATTTCGATGATCGTGGCAATGCTGTCATGGTCGATGTCAGTGCCAAAAACAAGACCCTGAGGACGGCGATTGCCGAGGCTTCAGTCTTTATGTCGGCCGCCGTCCTTGACGCAATTCAGGACGGCGGTATCGCAAAAGGGGACGTTCTCGGCACCGCACGCCTGGCCGGGGTAATGGGCGCGAAAAAAACGCCTGACTTGATTCCCCTGTCTCATCCGCTGTCACTGCATGCCATCAGTATCGATTTTGAACAGGATTTTGTTCAGCGGAAGGTATTGGTCAAGTGCACCGTGCGGGCCCTTGAGCGGACCGGGGTGGAGATGGAGGCGATGACCGGGGCCAGCGTCGCGGCCCTCACCATTTATGATATGTGCAAGGGCAGCGATAAATCGATCCGCATCAGCGACATCCGTCTGCTTTATAAAGAAGGGGGGAAAAGCGGCGTTTTCAGGCGGGAGGATGTTTCATGAAACGATTCAAAGCGGCAGTGCTGACCTTGAGTGACAAGGGGGCACGGGGAGAGCGGATCGACGAAAGCGGGCCCGCCCTGATGGCCTGGCTGGCTGGTTACGGAATCAAAACCGTGCGCACCCTGATCCTGCCGGACCAGTATGACCTGATTGCCGAGGTGTTGATGGATTGGTCAGATCGTGAGCTGGCCCACCTGATCCTGACGACCGGCGGCACCGGAGTTTCTCCTCGGGACGTCACTCCTGAAGCGACGGCCGGGGTGGTCGATCGCCTGGTTCCGGGGATCGGTGAACTGATGCGTTTGAGCAGCCTTGAAAAGACCCCGACGGCGGCTCTGTCCAGGGCCGTTGCCGGCATCAGAAAACAGTCCCTGATCATCAATCTGCCGGGCAGTCCCAAGGCGGCATTGGAGAATCTGGCCGCCGTCTGGCCGGTGATCGACCACGGGATCGCGAAAATGTGCGGCGACCAGGAGGATTGCTCCCGTCAGTTCAGCTGGTAGCAGGATGGCAGGATTTCTCGGGGCCGCGGATGACGGCCTGTTGTTGCCGAGCCGCGATCCAGAGAGGCTGTCTCAAAATGAGACAGCCTTGTTTTTGTGTCGCAAAACGCAACTGCCTGGGCCGGATTCCGGGTTGACGGGGAACGGAAACAGAATGAAATCCGCACAGGCGGGCTTTTTGAGCCTGGCGGAGAGGCTTGTTCCGGGTGGCATGATCCTTGCCAGTTCAGATCTCCATCAGCAGGCAGGTCAGAACTCTATAAAGGTCAGAAGACAAGATGATGGTCATTCCCCTAGCCTATTCCAGTTATGTAAAAAAGCGCTGTCGGACCAGCAGAAAGAAGCAGAGCGATAGCCAGGGGAGCGCCCTGGTCTCAGGGAATCTCTGCCTGGCTGCGGAGGAGCCCGGTCGGGACCTGCTTCACGATGTTACGGGCGTTATCCTGGCCGGCGGGCATTCCCGGCGCATGGGGCGAAACAAGGCGCTGTTGACCCTCGGCCGTGAAACGGTTGTCGAAGCGGTCTATCGGGTCATGTCCGGCCTGTTCAGAGAGGTGATCCTGGTCTGCAATGATCCGGGCAGCTACCCCTGTCTCGATTGTCGCAAGGTCAGGGATCTGTTCCCCGGCTGCGGTGCCATAGGCGGGCTGCATGCCGGATTGCTGGCCAGTAAAACCATGAGTATCTGCCTCGTCTCTTGTGACGCGCCGTTTCTCAGTCGGGAGTTGTTAAGCCTGTTGTGCCGGCTGAGGGGCGCTTACCAGGCGGTGGTCCCGGTCACGACCCGCGGCTGCAAACCCCTGCATGCCGTCTATTCCCGGAGTTGTCTGCCGGTGCTCCATGAGTACCTGGCCGGGCAGGGGAAATCCCTCACCGGACTGTTGGACCAGCTTGATTGTCGTTACGTGGGGAGGAACGAATATGCCGGAATCGCCGATGCCGAACAGTCGTTCTGCAGTCTGAGCTGCCCCCGGGACTATGCAGCGCTGAAGATTGAGCGCGGGGC